>NZ_JAFCMK010000001.1:0-1988462 GCF_018129565.1 Bradyrhizobium sp. AUGA SZCCT0105
GGCGATACCGGCGCAACCGGAGCCACGGGATCGACCGGCGCGACGGGTGCAACGGGTGACACCGGCGCAACCGGAGCCACGGGATCGACCGGCGCCACGGGCGCGACGGGCGACACCGGCGCAACCGGAGCCACGGGATCGACCGGTGCCACGGGCGCGACGGGCGATACCGGCGCAACCGGAGCCACGGGATCGACCGGCGCGACGGGTGCAACGGGTGACACCGGCGCAACCGGAGCGACGGGATCGACCGGTGCAACGGGCGACACCGGCGCAACCGGAGCGACAGGATCGACTGGTGCCACGGGCGCGACGGGCGACACCGGCGCAACCGGAGCCACGGGATCGACCGGTGCCACGGGCGCGACGGGCGACACCGGCGCAACCGGAGCCACGGGATCGACCGGCGCCACAGGTGCGACGGGTGACACCGGCGCGACCGGAGCCACGGGATCGACTGGAGCCACGGGCGCGACTGGCGATACCGGTGCGACAGGATCGACCGGCGCCACGGGCGCGACGGGTGACACCGGCGCAACGGGTGCAACGGGCGATACCGGCGCAACCGGAGCCACAGGATCGACCGGCGCCACGGGCGCAACAGGTGACACCGGCGCAACCGGAGCCACGGGATCGACTGGCGCCACGGGTGCAACGGGTGACACCGGCGCAACGGGTGCAACGGGCGATACCGGCGCAACCGGTGCCACAGGTGCAACGGGCGACACCGGCGCAACCGGAGCCACGGGATCGACCGGTGCCACGGGTGCAACGGGCGACACCGGCGCAACCGGAGCCACGGGATCGACTGGAGCCACGGGTGCGACGGGTGACACCGGCGCAACCGGAGCCACGGGTTCGACCGGTGCCACGGGCGCAACCGGAGCCACGGGCGCAACTGGCGCGACAGGATCGACCGGTGCAACGGGTGACACCGGTGCAACCGGCGCCACAGGTGCGACTGGCGCCACGGGTGCAACCGGAGCAACGGGTGATACCGGCGCAACCGGAGCCACGGGATCGACCGGTGCCACGGGTGCAACGGGGAACACCGGAGCTACCGGTTCGACTGGCGCAACAGGTGCAACCGGCGCGACTGGTGCCACCGGCGCAACCGGTGATCCTGGCGCCACTGGGGCGACAGGAGCAACGGGTGCCACCGGAGCAACAGGTGCCACCGGAGCGACCGGAGCCACGGGTGCGACTGGAGCGACCGGTGCGACCGGAGCTACGGGTGTAACCGGAGCAACGGGAGCCACAGGTGCAACTGGCGCAACCGGCGCGACTGGAGCCACCGGAGCGACAGGAGCCACAGGTGCCACCGGCGCAACCGGCGCGACCGGCGCGACCGGGCCGAAGGGTGGCACCGGTGCGACCGGAGCCACGGGTGCGACTGGAGCGACAGGTGCGACCGGAGCTACGGGTGCAATTGGAGCCACCGGAGCGACAGGTGCAACCGGAGCGACGGGAGCCACAGGTGCCACCGGCGCAACCGGCGCGACCGGCGCGACCGGGCCGAAGGGTGGCACCGGTGCGACCGGAGCCACGGGTGCGACTGGAGCGACAGGTGCGACCGGAGCTACGGGTGCAATTGGAGCCACCGGAGCGACAGGTGCAACCGGAGCGACGGGAGCCACAGGTGCCACCGGCGCAACCGGCGCGACCGGCGCGACCGGGCCGAAGGGTGGCACCGGTGCGACCGGAGCCACGGGTGCGACTGGAGCGACAGGTGCGACCGGAGCTACGGGTGCAATTGGAGCCACCGGAGCGACAGGTGCAACCGGAGCGACGGGAGCCACAGGTGCCACCGGCGCAACCGGCGCGACCGGGCCGAAGGGTGGCACCGGTGCGACCGGAGCCACAGGTGCGACCGGAGCTACGGGTGCAACTGGAGCAACCGGAGCGACAGGTGCAACCGGAGCAACGGGAGCCACAGGTGCGACCGGCGCGACTGGGCCGAAGGGTGGCACCGGTGCGACCGGAGCCACGGGTGCGACCGGCGCGACAGGAGCCACAGGTGCGACTGGTGCAACGGGAGCCACAGGTTCGACTGGCGCAACCGGCGCGACCGGGCCGAAGGGTGGCACCGGCGCGACCGGAGCAACGGGTGGCACTGGAGCTACGGGGGCGACCGGAGCAACGGGAGCCACAGGCGCAACCGGCGCGACCGGGCCGAAGGGTGCCACCGGTTCGACTGGAGCAACGGGTCCCGTTGGAGCGACGGGCGCGACCGGGTCTTCAGGCGAGCATGTTGTGACCGAGAATGGTCCAACCAACGGTGCGACGATCGTCGCCGCGAACGAGACGCTGATCCTGACAGGCAGCAACCTGTCCGGAACGGTCGACCTTTACAACGCGACGCTCGTGATCGAGGGAACGAACAACGGTGGCCTGGCGATCGATATGGCGTGGGGAACCGTCAACTCCGTCGATCTCCTGCAGGTCTCCAGCAATGCGGGCAAGAACCCGTCGATCGAGCACTTCAATGCTGGCGACAGCATCGGAGGTGTTGGTGCAGCAGTGCCGACGTGGAATGGCAGCGGTCAGTTGTCCTTCGACGGCGGCAGGGTCACCATCGACGACAGCAACCAGACTGGTGCTGGATTCTATCCCAACAGCGGTACCGCAAGCTACGATGGTCACACCTACACGGTGTGGACACTCGATCCGCCGGCAGGTGTAACGGGCGCGACCGGAAGTACGGGAGCGACGGGTTCGACCGGAGCAACGGGTCACACCGGAGCAACCGGAGCCACGGGAGCAACCGGTCACACCGGAGCAACAGGCGCAACCGGTCACAACGGGTCGACCGGCGGCACCGGAGCCACGGGTGCAACCGGCGGAACCGGAGACGACCACCACCACTCCAAGCTGACGACAACGATCGACCAGCACAGTGTCGTCGGGCCTTGGAGGGCGATGCTGCTGCCGACGCAATCCGCGCTGATGAGGCTGGAAGACGCCGTCCAGTCCCTCGATCACGCGGGCGCCACGCAACTGAAGGCGGATCTCACCACCATCAAGAGCTTGGCCGATAGCCTGCTGGCCAGGATCGACCAGTCGAGCGCAGGCTCGGCGAGCGATCCGCACCACAGCAGCAGTACGGGCAGTGTCGGCCACGCGGACGATCGGCCGAACTGGATCAACCATGTGTCGAAGCACGACACTTAGCGGTTGAGAGGAGTAAGGGAACGGGCGCCAAAGCCAATGCCAAGGCGCCCGTTCTTCATCAGCCAGATGATGTCAGGCATGAACGCAATTGGCAGGCGTCGCTTCCTGAAGCTGACGGCCGCCGCCGTTTTTACAAGCAGGAGCGCCATGTCCGCGCGGGCAAGCACGCGCAATCTGTTGACCGCGCCGATCCAGTTGCAAGGCGATTGGAACTCCGGCGAGGCGACACTGCGCGTATTGACGCGGGTCAGGGCGGTCGATCTCTACAAGCTTCGCTTATTGTCCGATCGTCAGCCCGCAAAACTGCTGATCGAAAACCATCATCAAGGCCCGCCCGCCGTCTGGCTGCATCGTGATCAGCCGGAAACGGCCTCTATCATCTTGAATGTCGGCGCGGCCGATTGGTGCAAGCTTGCCTATCAGTTCGGGCACGAGCTCGGGCATGTGCTCGCCAACAGTTGGCAGCTTTCGGCAAAACCGCAGCCGCCGACGCAATGGCTTGAAGAAGCCCTGGTCGAGACTTTCTCAATACGTGGGCTCGGGCTGCTTGCGGATAGCTGGAAGAAATCGCCGCCGTTTGCCGGCGATCAAGCGTTTGCCGGTGCGATCCGGCAATACCGTGCAGATCTGCTGCAGGCGAGCAAGTCCGATGGCGCCGCAGGTTCACCGGACGACGCTGCCTCGTGGTTTCATAGCAACCGGGAGCCACTGGCAGCGGGGCAGGCCGTTCCGCGCGGGCCAGCCATCCTCGGCATCCTGGCCATCTATGAAAGCGGACGTCCGTGTATCGAGGATCTCGGCGCGCTCAATCGCTGGCCGGAACGAACCTCGCTTCCGATTGATGACTACGTCGATCGGTGGAAACGAAGCTGCACGGAAATAGGCACAAGCGGCGAGTTGCCGTCTCGTGTGGAACAATTGTTCGGGCTCGCCTGAAGGCAGCGATATCCGAGCGCGTGACGTAAACCATGCACCATACTTCAAAGGGGCAACCCGGCTCAAAAACGTTGATTTCACCGAGGCATAGTGAAACAGTACCGCGTATTGCTATTGGAGATTTATTGTGGCCGGCCCAGGTAGTGGAAGCGACCAGGCGGGCGAAAACAAATATGTTCGCCCGCTGCAAAAGGCGATTGCCGGCTTGAGCCCTGGCGATGAGGCGGGGCGACATAACCTCTATGATCGTGGTCGCTCGTTGCTCGTCAGCCGTCTCAAGGAGCGGGACGACCTAACGCCGGCCGAGTCCGCAGCTGAGACGCATACGTTTGACGAGGCGGTAAACCAGGTCGAGGCCAACGCACGTGCGCTGGCGCCGTCATTCACCCGGCGAGAACCTCAGCTCAGCATAGCGACGATTGCCCTTGCGGAAACACGAATTGTGGAGGTGCTCCGGAAAAATGGGATGCGCCACGATTTGATGCAAAAAGACCAAACGTCTTCGCGCCCGACGCAGCAACCCACTTTCACACCGCAGAAGATCAGGAGCGAGGTTGCCCGGACACCTGACCGCGCCTGGACGCGTGTCCTTCCTGAGCTGCGTGACGCGGCCGAGCTCGCCGAGCGCCGAGTGGTGGCGGCGTTCTCGAGCATAAAACTCCGGCTTGCCCTGCGGACCTCTCGTTTCGCCTGGACAGACGACGGTTCCGACAAATCTGCGACGGAGCAAGGCGTCGACGAGGCGGCCCAACCAGTTCTGAGGTTCGCGCCCGCCGCGCCGGACGAGGGCGCCGGCGGCGTTTCAAACCCGCTGCGTCAGGCTCGCTTGCAGGCGCTGATCCAGGTGGCGCGCCACCACGGCGTCGACCTCGACGTCAACGAATTCAAAGGTGACGCATCGCAATCGCTTCCATCGGCCGCGGCGATGTCGGAGTGGGCGCAAAACGCGGGGCTATGGTCACGTGCCATTCGGACCGGCTGGCGCAATTTGTTGCGGATGAGCAGTGCCGAACCGGTGGTCCTGTTGTTCAAGGATGGCAGTGCAGGGCTCATGGTCGGCGCCAACGCCGAGCAACACATCATCCTGATGCGAGAGCCGAGCGCTCCGCCGGAGGCGCAGCCCGTCGCGGTCGACGAACTGCGCCTTGCTCAAGTCTGGGATGGCGAGGCGATCCTGGTGCGCGCCAATCGCGGACGAGCCGCAGCCGACACGCCGTTCAGCTTGCGATGGCTCACAGACCTTGTGCTGCAGGAACACCGATCGCTGCGTGACATCGGAATAGCGTCCGTCACCATCAGCTTCCTCACCATTTTTCCGCCGCTCCTGGTGATGACGATGGTGAACAAGGTGCTCCAATTTCACAGCACCTCCACGTTGATCTTGCTGTCCGCCGTGATGGCAGTGGTCGTGGTGTACGAAGCGATCCTGGGTCATGCCCGCCGCCTGATCATTGCGGTGGTCGGCGCGCGGCTCGATGCGAGGCTCAATCTGCACGTCTTCAATCGACTGTTGCGCTTGCCGCTCGATTACTTCGAAAGGCATCCAGCAGGCGAAACCATGTTTCGCATCGCCCAAGTTTACAAGGTGCGGCAGTTTCTCACCGGACGTCTGCTGACCACGTTCCTCGATTTGATAACGCTCTGCGTCCTGCTGCCGTTCCTGTTTTATCTGAGCCCTATTCTAGCCAGCATCGTGCTCGGCTGCGCCGTCGTGATCCTGCTGATCATTCTCGCTTACCTCAAGCCGATGCGTGAGATGTATTCCCGGGTGACCACGGCCGAAACCTGGAAGTCGGCCACCCTGGGCGAGACCATCGTGGGCATCAAGACCGTCAAGGCCCTGGCGCTCGAACCACAGCGTCGGTCGTTATGGGACGAGCGGATTGCCGAAGCTGGCAAGTGGCAGCTTGCGTTCAGCAAGCTCTCCAACTGGCCTCAGACGCTCGTCACACCGATCGAGCGCATCATGGTTATCGGCACCGTGATGCTGGGCGCCTACATCGCGATGAACGATCCTTCCGGCTACATGGTTGGAGGTCTGTTTGCTTTCCTTATGCTCTCCGGACGCGCCGCGCAGCCGCTGGTCGGGTTGGCGCGGTTGATCGAGGAATACGAGGAGATCGGTGCGGCAATCGGCGAGGCGGCTTCGGTGCTCAACCGGCCGGCCGAGAGCAATGTGCGATCTGCTGGGCTGAGGCCGAAATTCGCCGGCGAAATTGCGTTTCAAGACGTTACGTTTACTTACATCAACACCACAGTTCCGGCGCTGGACCGCGTCACTTTCTCGATGCCGGCCGGAACGACGCTCGGAATTGTTGGACGCAGCGGCTCCGGCAAGTCGACGATTACCCGTCTGCTGCAGGGAATCAATCGCGACTACAAGGGCTTTGTGAAGATCGATGGCGTTGATTTGCGTGATGTGGATCTGCGCCATTTGCGCCAAAGCCTGGGCGTCGTCCTGCAGGAGAACTTTTTGTTTCGCGGTTCGATCCGCGACAACATCATCGCGGGTCGCCCCGGCCTGACGCTGTCGGACGCTGTGTACGCCGCGCGGCTCGCCGGCGCGGAGGAGTTCATCGAGCGGATGCCAAACGGCTTCGATACCTATATCGAGGAAGGTTCACCCAACCTTTCAGGCGGACAGCGTCAACGTCTTGCCATTGCACGGGCACTGATCACCGACCCGCGCATTCTTATCCTGGATGAAGCAACCAGTGCTCTCGATCCGGAAAGCGAAGCCGTGGTGACCAGCAACCTCGAGCGGATCGCAAGCGGCCGTACCATGATCATCGTTTCGCATCGGCTGTCTTCTCTGGTCGACTGCGATCAAATCCTGGTGCTGGAGCAGGGCCATATCGTTGATTGCGGCACGCACGACGTCCTGGTGGAGCGTTGTGCAATCTACCGCCAGCTCTGGAATCAGCAGAATCGTCACATCACGGCGCCAAAGCCAAGCGCGGCACCTCGATTGGTCACGGGGGCACCGGAGCAATGAGCGAGGCGCAAACGCCGTCACTGCCAATCCTGTTTGGCTCGAGGAAAAACGATCCTACCTTGCCGATCATCCTGGAGTTCCAGCAACCCTCGACGGCTATTGTCAACACACCGATCCCGCGTTCGGCTCAGCACATGGTTTGGCTGGTGGCCAGCATGGTGTTTGCCCTGATCGTGATTGCTGGCGTATTGCCGGTTGATCAGGTGGTTTCCGCGCGAGGAATCGTCGTGTCTCAGGCACCGACAATTCTGGTGCAACCGCTCGAGACTTCAATCGTGCGGTCGATCGACGTGCGGGAGGGGCAACGGGTGCATGCCGGCGAGGTGCTTGCCCGGCTCGACCCGACCTTTGCGGAAGCCGATCTCGTCGCGCTCGAAGATCAGGCAAGTAGCCTCGACGCGGAGGTCGCGCGGCTGCGAGCCGAAGCCGGAGGTCAGGCTTTCAAATTTGACGGCGATGACCCACATTGGATGTTGCAGGCCTCAATCTTCGAGCATCGCCATGCGCAGTTCGATCTGAAGCTGCAGAACTATGATCAAAAGCTTAGGGAGCTGGATTCCGTCATCGGGCGGTCGAACTCGGACGCGGCCGGCTATCGCGAGCGTCTTGATGTCGCCCAGAGTATTGAGGACATGCGCAAGAAGCTGGAAGCGACCCAAACCGGCAGCCGACTGAACTCGCTGATCGCCAAGGATACTCGCGTCGAAATGGAGCGCGCGCTCGCAAATGCGGTCGCGACCGGCGAGGGCGCAAAGCAGGACCAATCGGCACTCGCCTCTGAACGTGACGGTTTCATCCGCGGCTGGAAGGCCGAAACGTCGCAGAAGCTGCAGGAGAGCTCGGTCAAGGCAGCCAACACTCGCGAGCTTGTCGCCAAAGCGAAGCTGCGGCGGAGGCTGGTCGAGTTGCGCAGCAATGTGGATGCCATCGTGCAGGCGGTCTCGAAAGTATCGGTCGGCTCGGTGATGCAGTCGGGACAGCAGTTCATCACTCTCGTGTCCACCGACGCCCCGCTTGAAGTGGAAGCCAACATCCCTGGCCGGGACAACGGCTTTGTCCATGTCAACGATCCGGTCGCGGTCAAGTTCGATACCTTTCCATACTCGCAATACGGCATGGCGGAAGGCGTCGTCCGCGTGGTAAGCCCCGATGCGTTCAATGCACAAGCCGAGGCGCGCAATCCGACGAGCGCCATACCAGCAGCCGCGACGACGGAGCCCTTCTATCGCGGCCGGATCAGCCTCGACCGGATGGCTTTGCACGATGTGCCCGCCGGTTTTAAGCTAGTGCCTGGCATGCCCGTGACCGCCGACATCAAGGTCGGGCAACGTACGGTCCTGAAATATCTGCTTGGATTGATGCTGCCCGTCACCCAGGAAGCCATGCGAGAGCCCTGAACCTGAATAGGTCTGCGACGAACGACGAAGCGGTTGAAACATGCTCTTTGATCGACTGATCGGCAAGGCTTCGCCCATGGCTGCGCTACGTCGCGGCTTGGGGCTGCTCGAGAGGGAGCAGTTCACTGAGGCTCTGCCTTTGCTCGCACAGGCCGCCCAGGCGGGCGTGCCGGAGGCAGCGTATCAGATCGGCCGGCTCTACCTGCAGGGTTCAGGCGTTCCGTTCAACCAAAGCGAGGCGGTGCGCTGGCTGCGGCAGGCCGCGTTGCACGGCAATGGGGAGGCCCAATGCTTGATGGCGGCGCTCCTAGTGCAGGGGCTGGTGTCCGCGCCGGAAACGAGTGCTGACGAAGGGGCGGCGCGGCTGTTTTCCACGACTGCAGCGAGCGTCGTTAGCCCAGCCCCTGATTTCGAAGCTGCGCACAAATGGGCTCGTATGGCGGCACAAGCCGGCTCGGCGGAAGGACAGGCCTTGCTCGGCTATGTCTTGACCTATGGTCCGCACCATTTGCGCAACCTGGACGAGGCACGAGACTGCTATAAGCGTTCGGCTTCGGGCGGCTGCGCGCAAGGCCATCTCGGCTATGCGCTGGCACTTGCGGGTGATGCCCAGCTCTCGGAACGCAAGGCGGAGATCGCCGCACATGTTCGCGCCGCGGCCGCAGCCGACATTCCGTCGGCCGTTTACATGTTCGGTGTTCTCGCCGAAGAGGGGGCCGGCGTCGAGCAAGATCCGGCCCGTGCTGCCGATTACTATCGAAAGGCGGCAGAACTCGGCCACCGCGGAGCACAGCTTAAATGGGGAGTGGCCTTGATCGAAGGCGAGACCATCCCTCCCGATCCGGTACTTGGAGAATCGTGGCTGAGACGCGCCGCGCTCGCCGGAGATCCGCGCGCGGCCGAGATGATTGGCGATCTCTATACCAAGGGCGGCGCGATGCCGCCGAACTATGTGGAGGCCGCGAGCTGGTACCGGCGCGCCGCGGAGGCCGGCAGCGCAACCGCGGCGCGTTCCTTGAGCTCGTTTTACATGACCGGTGCGGGCGTGCCCACGGATGCTGAAGAGGCGGCAAGATGGTTACGCATGGCGGCTGACGCTGGAGATGCCAGTGCCCAGCTCGACCTGGCCCAACAGCTGCTTGCGGGCGTTGATATGCCCGGAGGGCGACCGCCGGTGACCGATTGGTTCAGGAAGACCGCCGCGGGCGGCGACCTCGTCGCGGCCTTCAATCTTGGAGTCTGCTTGCTGCATGGCGCAGTCGCCGAGCGGGACGATCAGCAGGCAGCGATCTGGCTGCGACGCGCGGCGGAGGGCCTGCCGGAAGCCCAATACATGCTTGGTCGGCTACTGAGCGAAGGCCGTGGCATCCGGGCAGACCTGAAAGCCGCGCGCGAATGGTTTGCGCTTGCTGCCGAGGCCGGCAATGCGGACAGTCAGGCGGCGCTGGCCGAAATGCTGGTTAACGGCCGCGGCGGTCCGGCCGATATCGCGAAGGCGATCAAGCTTTGTGAATACGCCGCCGCCAAAGGACACAGCGGTGCGATGTTCGCGCTCGGCGCCATCCATGGCGGAGGTCACGGCATCGCGGTCGACCGCGCTGTAGCCGCACGCTGGTTTCGAGCCGCCGCCGAACTTGGCCACGGCCATGCCCAGCTCATGCTCGGACGCTATTTGCGATCCGGAGCTGGCGAACCACAGAATCTACGCGATGCGCAATACTGGTTTGAGAGCGCCGTAGCGCAGGGGATCCTGGAGGCTGAAGCTGAGCTCGCCGAGCTCTCCGCGGTTACTTCGAAAATCGCTGTTTAGCACTGCAGACACGGACCTGGCTGTTCGCCGATTAAAGCCATTCTCCGACCCTACCGTCCAAAACCACGGTTTGCGCGCTGATTGTGAGGAACGACGGCGAACTAGGGGAGGGTCGTGGATTTCAACCGTAGCTTTAAGGGACAGTATCCGGTTCGCACTCGTTGTTTCGCGCTGTGTCCTGCTGGCCTGTTGCGGGGCCGTGCGCCAGGCCATCGCGGAGGCGGAGCCGGCAGCGCTCAACCTGAGCGGCGCGCTCGCGGAATGCCGCCGCGGCTTCCCGGCTCAGATCGCACAGGCGGTGGAGCGGTCGTCCTGCGTCATCAAGGCGATGGAGCTGGTACGGCCACTGTTGCCGTTTCCCGAGCTCCTCGATCGGGAGAACGCCCTGCGCAAGGCGTTGGCAGGGCAGGTTCAGGCAAGGACAATATCCCTGCTCGAGCGAACGTGGAGATCCGGAAGCTTCATTCGCAGATCTTCGATGAAGAGCGCAACAGGCTATCGGCAGCCCCGGCAGGCACGAACACGCCGCCGCTGGTGGTCTCACAGTGGCGACAATCCGACCCGGAGAGTTGCGGCCGGCTCGGAGGGGACTCTGCGAACTGCTTTTTGAGACGGCGCGAAGTCGGCTACTCTCTTAGAACCGAGAACCGAGCGGTCGGATCTGGAGCGCCATCGTCGCTGTCATACTAGGCTAATGCAACGCGAAAGATCGATCCCTGGCCTGCTGAATGCCACCGGCAAGCGCCTTTGCGTATAGCTCGCGTGCCTTCGTCACATCGCCGCGTGTTCCGTACGTCTTCCATGTGGAAAGAACGAGGGGATCATATGTCTCCGCGAGCATGAAGCTCGCCTGTGCGTTACCCGTCTCGACAGCGTGTTCGAGCACGATCCGCGCTGCACCGATATCCCCCTGGCCGAGTAGGGCGTTGGCGCGCGCCAGCAACCTGGCCGCTTCCGGACCGCCTTGCGCCTCGGCGACCGTAAGCTGCTCTGTCGCAGCCGCCTCCGCGGCTTGAGCCAGCGTGGGTTCGCGGCCCGGCGCCTCGGTCCGGTCGCGCTCCTTCTTCAGAGACTGTCGCAGCTCCGCTGTCATGCTCTCGGCAGCTTCCTTGAGTTGCTTGAGCTGCGCCGCTTCGTCACCCGCCCTGCTCGCCAGCGCCACCTGCCTCTCGATGTCCCGCTGCGCCCTCGCGAGCTCGCTCGTCAGTGCCTCGGCCCTGTCGTGCTCTTTCTGCAGAGACTGTCGCAACTCTGCCGTCATGCTCTCGGCGGCCTTCTTCTCCTGCGTAGCCTCGTCGCCCGCCTTGCTTGATAGAGCCACTTGTGTCTCGAGGTCCCGCCGCACCCTCGCAAGCTCGCCAGTCAGTGCCTCGGCCCGGTCGTGCTCCTTCTGCAGAGACTGTCGCAGCTCCGCCGTCGCGCTCTCGGCGGCCTTCTTCACCCGCACCGCTTCATCACCGGCCTTGCTTGACAGCGCCAGCCGGGTCTCGAGGTCCCGTCGCACCCTCGCAAGCTCGCCAGTCAGCGCCTCAGCCCTGTCATGCTCCGTCTTCAATGACTGTCGGAGCTCCGCCGTCGCGCTCTCGGCGGCCTTCTTCACCTGCACCGCCTCGTCACCGGCCTTGCTTGACAGCGCCAGGTGCGTGTCGAGGTCCCGCCGTGCCTTCGCAAGCTCACCAGTCAGTGCCTCGGCCCTGTCGTGTTCCTTCTGCAGAGACTGTCGCAGCTCCGCCATCCCGCTCTCCGCGGCCTGACTGAGCTGCGTCGCCTGATCGCGCGCCTTGTTCGCCCGCGCTACCTGCATTTCAATGATCTGCTGCGCCCTCGCCAGTTCATTTGCTAGGGCCTCTGCGCGGCGCTGCTCCTTTTCCAAAGACTGCTGCGCTTCCGGCTGCATTGCCTCCGCACCTTGCTTGCCCTGCGCAGTATCCCGCGGTGCCTGTGAGATTGCCCGGTCGGCTTGCTGGTGAAGAGCCGGATCCAGCGCCAATGAATCGGCTTTCTGCGAGTCCTGGCTTGGGACCTGGGTCTCTTGCTTGACGGCCTCCACGCCAACTGTGCCAGTCCTGACGTTAACCTGCTCGCCAATGTACCGCGTCACATAGGCGGCGAGCTCGGCGTGGATATACCAGCCGATGAGCGCCGTCCCGAATATAACTGTGGCGATCGAGGAGACGGCAAACCAGCGCCGCCGCGGTTCGCGCTCCGGTTTGCCGTGCGCGGCCTGCGCTTCGAACCGGACGACACTGACAGGGTCCGCGTTCGTAACCAGACGAGTTAATTCCGTCACCCTCGCGCGTTCGGCCAGGCCCGAGGGAAAACAAAAGGAGCGCGGCCCTGGCAACGCCGGGGGGGCGATCGATCCAGTTTCCTTTAGCGGAATAGATTCATCTTGCAGAATAAATTCATCACCTTCCTCGGGAAGGTGCATCGTTAGCCAATGCGTCGCCGTGATCTCGCTTGGCTCGCCATTTTTCCTGATCCACCCGCGCCCGTCAGCCGACCACTGAGCAGATTCGAAGCGTCCGCTTACGTCATCCTCAAGAACGACGAATGTTCCATCCTTTGGAGCGGTGTTGATCACGCGGCGCATGCAAAAGACGCCTATTCGAAGCGGCTATCCGATTTTTAAAAAGGGACTTCGTGAATGCACAGATTCTACTCCACCCCATCAAAGGCCTCAAGATAATAGTCATTTGGGTGTCTGAGCTGGAGGCGAAACTCGCTGCAGAGCGCGAGGGGCTGGAGACTTCGGTTGTGGTCCGACCGCGGACGGCGTGACCCGCATCCGACCTACCAGGTTGCGCGCCACGGCCGCGGGCCGAAACTTGTCCGCCACAGCAGCCGTTCTCAGGCGGCTGAAGAATAGTTCTGGTCAAACCCCGTACTTTTGCGGGTCAATGTTAACTCGCGTGCTGCTAAAGCAGATCACCGCCTATGCACGTGGACGCGGAGCAGGTTCAAGCAAGAACAATGTCCTGCCGAAGCGAAACGTGCAGATCCAGAAGCTCATTCGCAGCTGCTCGATGAAGAGCGCGGCAGGCAATCGGCGGCGCCGGCCGACGGCGGCAAGACGCCGCTGGCGGTTGCGCAGTGCCGGCAATCGAACCGGGAGAGTTGCGGGCGGCTCGGAGGGGATTCCGGGACGTGTTATTGAGGTGGACGATCCGGAGAGTGGGTTGCGTCCGTAGGGTTCAGTCGACAATGATCGTAGCGCGGGACGGAAAGCATGCATTCAAGCAACAGCTCGCTTCAGACGGACACAGAGAACCGGATAAGCGCGGCGCCTGCGCGCAGCGATCACCTTCGGTCTTGGCTACCACTGATATTCGGGGCCACGGCCTATCTGACGCTCATCGGCAGGATCAGCAGCCTGTTGAGGGATGCGGACATCTACTGGCATATCGTGGTCGGCCAGTGGATCATTGATCATCGTGCCGTACCTCGCGTCGATCCCTTCTCCTTCACGATGCGCGATGCACCCTGGATAACCAGCGAGTGGTTATCGGAGGTGCTCTATTTCGCGGCATTCAAACTGGCCGGATGGCCGGGACCTGCGTTGCTTGCCGCATTGTCGGCCTCCGTCGCGTTCTACCTGCTGACGTACCTGCTGCTGAAACGGCTGCCGAACGTACCGGTCATGATCCTGGTGAGCGGCGGACTCGTGTTGACGTCATTCCACATGCTTGCACGGCCGCATGTCCTGGTGTTTCCCCTGATGGTGCTGTGGGCCAATGCGCTGGTTGAGGCGAGCGAGGAGCGACGCGCGCCGTCGTTTGCGTATCTCCTGCTCATTGCGCTGTGGGCCAACCTCCACGGAAGCTTCACGCTGGGCCTGGCGTTGATTGCGCCATTCGCCTTGGAGGCGGTCTGGACTGCAGACAAATCTGCACGCGTGGCCACCGCGTTGCATTGGCTTCGCTTCGGCGCGCTGGCGCTCGTCGCCGCCTGCATCACGCCGTACGGGCCGGAGTCGATCCTGGTCACATTGCGCATTTTGAATCTCGGGCCAGTCCTTTCAACCATTGGGGAATGGAGGCCGGCACTGGGTTTCGACGGGTTCAATCCCGTTACAACATGCTTCTTCGCCGGCATGGCGTATGTTCTGTACAGCGGGCTCAAATTACCTCCGATCAGGGTCGCCGTGCTGCTGGCCGTGGTCTACCAGACGTTCGCCCATGTACGTTATGTCGACGTTTGCGCGCTGATTGCGCCATTTTTCATTGCCGGTCCCCTGGCGCAGCAACTGGCGTCGTCGCAGTCGCTGAACCGGAAAATCGTCCCCGTGTCACGGAAAGCGCTTGTCGCCGCGCTCGCGGGCCTCGTGATCGCAACAGGTGTGATAGTGGCGACGAAGGACCACGCGCCGCCAGATGCCCCGCGCGCTGCGGTGGACAAGCTCAAGCAGCTGAAGGCCAGTCGAATATTCAACGACTACTACTTCGGTCCGTATCTGATGTCCGAGGGCATTCCGACGTTCATCGATTCACGGGCCGAATTGTATGGGCCGGTCTTTCTCAGCCGCTATGTGCGGGCCGTATCGCTCGAAGATCTCGCGGATTTTGTCAAATTGCTCGATGAGTACAAGATCGACGCAACGCTGATGTTCCCATTGACCCCGGCCGTAGCGCTGCTCGATCGAATGCCGGAGTGGGAGCGGACCTACTCTGACGAGACGGCCGTCGTCTACATCAGGCGAACGCGTGGGGCCGATTCGGAATCCCGGAACTAGCCCTGTCTACTCCAAGTTCTCCAATCCTGGTTGGCAGAATACCTTTTGGCTGCTCGGCAACTACAAATGGGTGGCCGTGCGCTCTGGGGGCGCCGACACCGTATTCGCACGGGAGTGCCAAACGGCGGGCGGCAAGCAGTCAAAATCCCGGCAAAATCTGGCAATACGGCCGTCGTCGACATCAGTCGAACGCGTGGAGCCAATTCGGAATCCCGGAACTAGTCGTCTGATCGAGGTCTTTCAATTCCCGTTCGCCAATACCCTTGGCTGCTCGGCAACTACAAATGGGCGGCCGTGCGCTCTGGGACGCCGACACCGTATTCGCACGGGGCAGCTAAAACGGCGGACCGCCGGCCGTCAAAAATCCCGGGAATTTCCGGCAATTTCGCTCCGTCATCTTCGGAGCATGCGCTGCGAAAGCCCATCGGCGGCTGCGCGAGTAGGGTTAAGAAACGATTACCAAGTGACAGCTTTCTTGCAACTGATTATAAATAAATTGAGTTGGCGCAGGATTTTGCCCCGTCAACCGTATCGCGTAAATTTCATCGTAGTAAATTCATCGTAAAAGGGATTTTTTCCAATGCTCAAGCTTTATGTCCAGACCACCGAAACCATCAAGCGTCTCGCTTCGGACAAGGACGGCGTTGTGTCGTTCGAGTACGTGATCGTCGCCGCTTGCATCGTTGCCGCCGTCGCCGCCGCGTTCGGTACCGACACGACCAAGGGTATCGGCAAGGCGCTGAGCACCGCGATCGCCAGCATCAGCACCGCTCTCACCACCGCCGTTTCGGCCTAAATCCCAACGTTGACGGCGGTTCGCAGATTCTTTCTGCCAACCGCTGCCAACAGGATTGCGATGTCGGCAAGGAAGAGGAGGCTGTCTCCATGTTGAATTGTTACATCAAGGCGAGGGACGCGTTGCTTCGCCTGAGCACGGACAAGGACGGCGTTGTGTCGTTCGAGTACGTGATCGTAGCGGCTTGCATCGTTGCCGCAGTCGCTGCCGCGTTCGGTACCGACACCACCAAGGGTGTCGGGCAAGCGCTGAGCACCGCGATTGCCAGTATCACGACTGCAGTTACGACCGCGGTTTCTGCCTAAGTTCGCAGAGAGCACGCTCGGAGGGGGACATCATTTTATGCCCCCCGCCTTTTTCTGAGGCATTTATTTTATGAACTGGATTGCGTCCACGACCTCGTGTCTGGAAATCGCATTGTTGTTCTATGTCGCAACGATCGATATCGCGACACGGTTGATCCGAAACGAAATTTGTCTGGCGCTGGCGTTCCTTGGGATCGTTGGTCAATTGGCCGGCCCGATGCAGATTGGCCAGTCGCTGATCGTTGCTGCAATTCTGTTTCTGGTGCTCTTCGTGATCTACCAGCGCGGAATGATCGGCGGCGGCGACGTCAAGTTGCTGGTTGCCCTGGCGATCGGTCTGCCGCTGAGTGGCGTGATTGAACTGTTGACCGTAACTGCATTGGCCGGTGGCGCTCTGGCCGCAGTGCATTTGATGATGCGCCGCCTGCCGTCTCCGAGGCTGGCGCCCGCCGGATCGTCGCTGGTGCGAAGGGTCTACGCGGTCGAGCGCTGGCGTCATTTGCGACATGCGCCGCTACCCTATGGCGTTGCCATCGCATGCGGCGGTATCTGGACTATTTTGAACGAAGGACTTTTTTGAGCAAAGGATTTTGACATGTCGTCCGCTTTGCGCGTCTCAATCATTATGGTGCTGTTGCTTGCGGCTACGGCGCTCGGGCTCATTGCCTTCAACCTGAACCAGCCGAAAGACGCGGTCGTGGCGCAGGTGGTCGCGGATAAGGCGCCGCCCGCGCCGGCGACCGTCGGTTACTTTGTTACGACCCGTGCGCTTTCGAAAGGGACGCTGGCGCGCGACGAGGATTTCGCGGTGCGCCAGGCGGCGCCAAACCGCGTCCCCGCTGGGGCGATCCTCGAAACGCCTGACTCCAAGGCCGGACTTCCCGGTTCTCTGGTTCGCAAGTTCGTCGAAGCCGGCAGCGCCATTACCCTGGAAGACATCCTGCGTCCGAAGGATCGTGGCTTCCTCGCCAGCGTTCTGGCGCCGGACAGCCGCGCGATCAGCATCAAGGTCGACGAGGAAACCGGCGTCTCGGGGCTGATCAGGCCGGGCGACAATGTCGACGTGGTCCTGACCCAGGTGTTCGAGAAGGCGGATCCGGTGCGGCGGGCTGTGAGCGAAACCGTTCTGTCCAACGTGCGCGTGATCGCGATCGACCAGGAGATCGCGCAAGGCGGGCGCTCCATCAGCAATGCTGTCGCGGGCAAGACGGCGCAAACTGTGTCGTTGGAGCTTAAGCCGGAGCAGGTCAAGAAAGTCTCCGTCGCGAAACAGCTTGGCACGCTCTCGCTCGTCATCCGATCTGCGGCCGAGCAGTGGGAAAAGGCCGCCGACACCGGCGCGACATCCAGCTGCGATGTGTCGCCGGAACTGGCGCGCCAGAGTGCGGTTGCTGGCCAGAGCACGACGGTGGCGATCTATAATGGCCGCGAGCTCAAGCAATACTCGGTCAGGAAGCGGGATCAGGACGACGACGCTTTCGCTGCCTGCGACGGGACGACGGAGGCTGCGCGCGAGACGGCCACGGCCGTGAGCGATGCGGGCAAGGTTCCGGAGAAACGCTGATGAGTGTGAACATGGCAATGGTGGAACCACCCGTAGAGACGACGTCCGTTCTCACGCGTAACCGTATCGTCTGCTTCGTGAACGACGAGTTGAGCGCTGCGGCGCTGCGCAAGGGCCTCGACGGCAGCAATCTGGTCATCCGGCGGGGCAACATCCGTCACGCGACACGAATGCTGGAGACCGACACCGATCTGTCGGCGCTGGTGACTGACATCAGCGGGATCGACGATCCATTTACCGAGTTGGAACGTCTGGCGAGCGTCTGCCCGCCCGACGTCAAGGTGTGCCTGATCGGCGAGAACAGGGAAATCACCTTCTACCGCGAACTGATGGAAATCGGCCTTACCGAGTACCTTCCGAGGCCGCTCACGCGCGATATGGTGCTGGACCAGCTCCGGCCGAAGCTGCTTGGCGAAGTCGCGCCGGCGCAGAATGATCGCGGCGGGCATGTGGTCTCGATCTGCGGTGCACAGGGCGGTGCTGGAGCGACAAGCGTCGCGATCAACCTCGCGCTGCAACTGGCCGAGACCACCAAGGCCAAGGTCGCGTTGCTCGACCTGCATCTGCAGGGCGGCGAGACCGCGGTGATGCTTGGTGTTCGCCCCGGTCCGGGCCTGCGCATTGCCCTCGAGAATCCGATGCGGGCCGACACGCTGTTCCTCGAGCGGGCGGCGATCGACGTGAACGATCGGGTTGTCCTGATTTCCGGCGACGAGGAACTTGATGCCAAGCTCGATATCACCGAGGCTGGCGTCCGCCATGTGCTGGGTCTGCTCCGGCAGCGGTTCAACTACGTCGTCGTCGACGTGCCGGTGCCGTTTCCGGCATCGATCTATCCAGTGATTCAGATGTCACGTCACGTGCTGGTGCTGCTGGAGGCCGAGGTGACCGGCCTACGCAACGCGCACGCGCTGCGCAACGCCGTCACCAACATCGCGGGCAAGGACCGCGTGTTTACCCTGCTCAATCGTGCCGACCGCGCCGGCGGTCTTCCCAGGGCGACCATCGTCAAGGCCCTTGGCGCTGAGCCGGACATGGTGATCCCTGACCTCGGCAAGGGAATGACCCAGGCGGTCAATCTCGGCATTCCGGCGCTGAAGCACGTATCCAGGCTTCGGCGTCACCTCGCCCCGATCGTGCGGGAGATCACTGGCGTCGGCTCCATGAAAAAGGCCGGCTGGAAGAGGTGGCTCGGGCTATGAAAAAGTTCGGCAGGCGCGCAGACGAAATGCCACTGCGGATGGCTGGTGCGGTGCTGGTCTCGCCGCCACCGATACCAGGCGCGCAGCCGGTCGCGCCAGCTTTGCCGTCGGCGGAACCGAGCATGGCGCCACCGGCGTCCAGCCTGTTTGCACCGCCGCCGAAGCATGAAGAGCCTTCGCTCCATCCGGTGATGTCGGCGTCGCTACGTGAACGGGTGATCGAGCAGATCGAGCCGGCGGTGGCCACGACCGTGCCCCGCGACGTCCTGCGGCGGCAGATCGAGGAAATCATCCACGGCATCGCCAACCAGGAGCGGCTGGAACTGTCGGGCCGCGAGCAGCTCTTCCTGGCGGAGGAAATCGCCGACGACATGACCGGCTACGGGCCGCTTCGTCCGCTGTTGCTGGATGAGTCGATCAACGACATCATGATCAACGGGCCGAACAACGTCTACGTCGAGCGCAGCGGCAAGCTCGAGCGGGTCGCGGTCAGGTTTCGCGACAATGATCATATCGCCGCCGTCGCACAGAAGATCGCCTCGCAGGTCGGCCGTCGCGTTGATGAGTCAAGCCCCATGGTGGACTGCCGCCTCCACGACGGCAGCCGCGTCAACATCATCCTGCCACCGCTCTCGGTCCATAGCCCCTGCATCTCAATCCGGAAATTCCCAAGCCGGCGCTTGAATATCGTTGGAATGATCGAGAACGGCTCGATGACACCAGCAATCGGGCAGCTCCTGGAGATCGCATCCCGCTGCCGCCTCAATGTTCTCGTCTCGGGCGGTACCGGCTCAGGCAAGACGACGCTGCTTAACGCGATGAGCCAGTTTATCGACCACAGCGAGCGCATCGTCACGATTGAGGACGCTGCGGAATTGCAGCTTCAGCAGCCGCACGTGATCAGCCTGGAGACGCGGCCGCCCAGCCTCGAGGGCACCGGGCAGGTGACGCAGCGCGACCTTCTATGGAATGCGCTGCGCATGCGGCCCGACCGAATCGTGGTGGGCGAGGTGCGCGGCGCCGAGGCATTCGACATGCTGCAGGCGATGAACACCGGTCATGATGGTTCAATCTCTACCGTGCATGCCAACAGCGCCCGCGATGCCCTGACCCGCGTGGAAAACATGGTGCAGATGGGGCAGGTCAACCTGCCGACACGCGCAATCCGGTCGCAGATCGTCGCCGCGCTGGACCTCATCGTGCAGGTCGAGCGCATGCGGGACGGCCAACGGCGCATCGTCCAGGTCAGCGAGGTGATCGGCCTGGAGGGCGAGGTGATCACCACCAACGACATTGCACTGTTCGAATACAAGGACGAGGACGTTCACGGGCGGTTATCGGGCACCTACAGGTCCACCAACGCGGTGCCGAAATTCAAAAGCCGCCTCGTCTATTACGGGCTTGATCGAGCGTGGGCCGAGGCAATGAGGCAGATCTGATGTCGACGACGTTGATCATCGTTCTGGTGCTTCTGCTGGCTGCGTCGGCGAACACCCTCCGACTCGACAAGCGCGAGAGGCGGATGGACCGCCAGCTCGAGATTGCTCTGCCGACGTCTCAAGCGGCAGCCTTGGTATCGATCCGTCGCGCGGCCAAGACGTCGCGCTGGAACATGATCTATCGCTTTGCCAATTACCACCCGGAGATTGTGTACTTTCTTCGCCCGGTCTACGTGCTGCTTGCAGGAATCATGTCAGCGGCAGCAGTCCTCTACGTCAATCAGCTGCTGAGGTTCCCTGGCCACTATGCGGCGATTGCGGCTGCGGTCGTCGCCGTCCTGGTCGTGCGCGGCCTGTTCGGATGGCAGCGACGGCTTTTCGCAAACCAACTGTTCCAGCAGCTTCCGGACGCGGTCCAACTGGTGACGAGCACCGTCCGGTCGGGATTGCCGGTCAACGAGGCGTTTCGCACCATCGCCCGCGAGATGCCGCAACCGACATCCGGGCAGTTTGCGATCGTCTGCAGCGAATTGAATCTCGGCAGGTCGCCTGAGGAAGCCGTGGAGGAGATCTATCAGCGAACCGGGGTGGCGGAATATGCAATGTTTGCGGTGACCCTTGCGGTGCAATTGAAGACCGGCGGCAGTCTGGCGGAAACGCTGCAGACGCTCGGCGAGACGGTGGGGCAGCGGGTCGCGCTGGCGGCGCGTGCGAAGGCGTTGGCGGGAGAGGTCATCTTCTCGTCGCGTGCGCTGACGTTGGCGCCGCTGATCATCGGTGGGCTGCTTTACTGGATCAATCCGCAATCGATCGATTTGCTGTTGTTCGATCCGGAAGGAAACATGCTGCTCGCCTACGCGGCGTGTTCGGTCCTGATGGGGCACTTCGTGATCCGCTGGATGATCAGAAGGGAAACGGCGCTATGACGGCTGGTCTCGGTTTAGCGGCTCTCGCAGTTGCAGCCATGGCTGCGACATTCCTGCTGATCATCCGCGAGATCCACCTCCGCGCCCTGGACACGCGTGTGTCCAACGCCGTGCTGGGCCTTCCCGACCGATCGACCTCGTCGACAGATCTGATCGGCTGGCTTTCGGCGCTCGGCATGCGTTACCGGCGCTTCTACGGTCAGGAAAACCTTGGTGAGTTGCGGATCATCCTGCAATCGTCAGGTTTCAACCATCATCGAGTGCTGCCGATCTGGATCGGCTTCAAGACGGTCAGCACGTTCTTGTTTCCGATCGCAGCTTTCTCTGTCGCGCAGATTCTCGGAAACCCGTTCACCGACGTGATGATCTTCACGTTCCTTGGGCTGGCACTCGGAATCATGGGCCCGCGTCTGATTCTGCTCGTCATGAAGCGGCGCTTCGATGCGGCGATCCGGCTGGGTACGCCCGACACTATCGACCTGCTCGTGGTCTGCAGCGAAGCGGGCATGGGGCTGGAGAGCGCGCTGGAACGCGTGGCGGGCGAGATGAAGGAGACCAATCCCGCCATCACCCAGGTGTTGCGCGGTCTGCTTGATGATCTCCGGGTCCTTCCGAACCGCGCCGAAGCATTCGAGAGGCTTGCCTTGACGTCGGAAGGTCTGCGTCGCTTCGGCACCATGGTCAGCCAAAGCCTGCAATACGGCACGCCGTTGAGTCAGGCCTTGCGCAGCATCGCGACCGATTTGCGCCGGGAGCGCATCACCAAGCTGGAAGAGAGGGCGCACAAACTGGGCGCCAAGCTCACCGTTCCGATGGTGCTGTTTCTGCTCCCGGCAATGTTCATCATCCTGGGCGCAAGCCCGTTCCTTCACCTCATGCGTACATTCAGCAACATCGGTCACTAAGCCATGAGTGCAAGTACAATGACTCTGTCGTCGACGAACCTGGCTTACGATCGGATCACCCGATTGCTGGGCAGTGCGTGGTTCCTGCTGCTGGGGCTGACCGTAACGGTCAAGCTCGGCACGTCGGCCGGTGAACCCTGGCCGTCGCTGGTGTCGAGCCTTTGTCTCGCGGTGTTTTACCTGCTGCTGGCGCTGCTGGTGCTGACCCGGGCGCCTGCGAAGGCGCAGGCGGAGGGCGTGCTGCCGAGGATAGCGGCATTCGTCGGCACCTATTGGCCGTGGACCATCACGTTCTTTGCCAAGACCGAGGGGGCACTGCCGAACCTGGCGTCGACGGTTTGCGTGCTGACCGGCATGGTCATGATACTCGTCACCATCCGGCATCTCGGGCGGTCTTTCAGTGTGGTCCCGCAGGCCCGTTCGGTGGTGCAGACCGGTCCGTACCGCTGGATCAAGCACCCGCTCTATCTGTCGGAAGAAATCGTGTTCCTGGGTGTCGTGTTGCAGCATCTGAGCCTGATGACCGTGGCCCTGCTGATCCTGCACATCGGCATTCAGGTCTGCCGGATCTTGTACGAGGAGGACGTGCTTCGGCGCAATCTTCCTGAATACTCCAGCTACGAAGCATCGCGCTGGAGATTGATTCCCTACGTTTGGTGAGTGGCCATGCACAGCAGGAAAAATCGTGTGAGCCCCAAGCGTTCTCTGATCGCCGATCAACGCGGCACCGTCGCGTTCGAGATGCCGATCGTCTACCTGTTCCTGCTCATGCTTGTGCTTCTGCCGCTCTCCGATCTTGCGATCGCGGGCTACAAATATGCATCGGCGTGGGACGCGCTGCGCGCGTTCGGGCAATCCATCCAGTACTCGCCGCCGCCCGACGCGTCGAATTCCTCGAGCTGGGCGTCGACCGCGCTGGCCAAGGCGGATTCGCGTTACCCGATTACGAGCATCACGCTGATCTGCGGCGACAGCAACGCCGTGTGCTCGAGCACCAACACTGCGTCGCCAAAGTACTATTCCTACAGCACGACCGTCACGCTGACGCCGATGGTGCTGAGGTCGGCGTTGTGCACGAGCGGCAATACCAATTCCTGTGCGTACACGTTGCCTTATACCGAACGGTTTCAATAGGAGTGTGCCATGCGTAACGTGCTCCGTTGCCGCCGAGGATCGGCTGCATTCGCAACCGCGGTCGCGATGATACCCATGATCGGCGCGCTCGCGCTCGGAGGCGAAGCCGGGGGCTGGTATGTCACCCAGCAGCGTGCACAGAATGCTGCCGACGCGGCCGCCTATTCGGGCGCCCTGCGGGTGGCATGTACGATCGCCGGAGGCGTAGGTTGCGATACTGCGCAAGATTATATCTACCGCGGCAAGCAATTTGCTGCGCAGAACACGTTCTGCAATTCGGGCGATACGTCCTATCCCGGCTCTAAATGTTCGACGAGCCTTCCCACGGGAATCTCGCAGAACGTTCAAATCGCTTCGCTCTCGTCGTGGGGCGGGACGGCCGGAAGTTATGTGCAAGCCACTGTCAGCCAGACGCAGCCGACGTATATGGCAAAACTGGTTGGGGTATCCACCGTGACCATCGGTGCGGTAGCCGTCGCGGCGATCAAGAATCCGACGAACCCGTGTGTGTTGGCATTGAACGGGCCGATATCGTTTCAAGACAATGGCATCAGCGTCAATTCGCCCAATTGCGGATTCGCGTCAAATTTTACCGGCCCAGGTGCGTCGATCGACTTCAAGAATGTCAGCTCTGGGAATGTAAGTCTTGGTGCTAGCCAAGCGTCAGGTACTTGCACGGGTACCGCTGCGCTGTGTCAAAATGTCAGTACTTATATGCCACCTGTGGTTGATCCGTATACTGCCCTAAATGCCGCTCTCAGTTCTCTTAGCTTGCCGGCATGTGGGGCAGGGCCAGGGGGCGCACCTGTTGCTTATACGGTAGCTACACCCTGTGCGAACAAGGATTACAGCATCAATGGCAGCACATGCTCGGCCGGCTGTACTTTGAGCGGGACGTACTTCTTCTCGGGCACCGATTTTAGCATGAAGGGAAACTCCTCAAGCCTCGTTGCCGGTGCGGCTGGTGCGACCATCATTTTGTTGCCGGGCGTGGCAACTGGGAAGAGCAACCACATAAACATGACGCTCAAAGCGCCCAACACGACACCGGCCGCGCTGCCTGCCTCGCTACAGCCTTATGCGGCTTTGATTGGAGCAACAGCGATTTATGACACCGAGACGGATGCTAAGAAGTTCACGGGAATAACAACTATCACGATCACCAATGGCATCATGTATTATCCGAACCAGTCGTTGACGTTTTCAGGCAACTCCAGCATCGACGTCAATGGTTGCTCGGAATTGATAGCGAAGCAAATTA
Source organism: Bradyrhizobium sp. AUGA SZCCT0105 (assembly GCF_018129565.1). Lineage (NCBI taxonomy): Bacteria > Pseudomonadati > Pseudomonadota > Alphaproteobacteria > Hyphomicrobiales > Nitrobacteraceae > Bradyrhizobium > Bradyrhizobium sp. AUGA SZCCT0105. The sequence continues at coordinate 24,574 of NZ_JAFCMK010000001.1, forward strand.
CGTTCGCCGGTAGTGTCAATTTCACCCAAAAGGGCTGCCCAAAGACCGCGCTGCCGACTTCTCAGCTCGTCAGGCTGGTGCAGTGACATGCGCGCATCTGGCATTGGTGCAACAAAGAGAAAGCTCGATCAGCGCGGTGTGGCGGCGTTAGAATTTTGCCTCATCGCCGTGCCTCTCTTTACTCTGATCTTCGCGATCTTCGATCTCGGACGCTACGCAATTACACTGCAGTCGTTGCGGGCGCTAGCGAATGGCAGTGCACGGGCCACTATGATCGCAGACTGTTATGTGAACGCCGAGCTCAACAAGACGACTCCCAGCTGTCCCAGCGATCCGCTGACGACCGCGCAGAAGCAAGCAATCGCTCCCTTCCTGTATAATACGAGCCTCAGCATCACGCCGACTGTGAGCACGACGACGGGGACGTCCGTTCTTACGGTGACGGCATCTTCGCCCAACTTCAAGATGCTGATGCCGGTCTGGGGCACCACGCTCAACGCGCCGAGCGTGACGACCAAGATTCCATTCTGACGTGGCCCGATTCGTCGGGGCCGATGGGGGCGGTTTGCTGGAGCGGCAGCCGCCAGGAGCGCCTCTGCCCGCTGGGCTGGCCGGCGAATAGCCTGGGCAAGCTGCGGAAGTGGTGCACGGTGGCAACATCAGGGAGTTTTCTCAAGAGTTGCTGGAGCTTGGCGAAGCTCTTTCCTTGCAATCAAGGCGCGCAGCGGGGGATGATCCAGATGCCGCCATTTGCGGCCTGGCGCCGGGACATTGCTCGATCCAGCTGGCTAGTGACCAGCTCGAGCCTGCCAGGGAATGGAAATTCGCAAGTAACTATTTGTAATCCGACAAATTGTAAGCTCTACGGCGTGGTGCACGAAGGAGACTAGTGAGGACGCCGGGGAGCCGTAAATTTACGGATAGCTGCGACAGCAGTGGCGAAGGGGATTCGAATGAGTGGCGGTCGCGTATGGGGTAGCGCGGGACGTAACTTCCTCGCCTTGGGCTTGACCGCTCTCGGTGGCGCGCTTGCGGTGTTTAATTCGGCAGATCACGCGTCGGCGGCCGAGCGGCGGCAGTCCTCTTCCGGCAGCGTCTTTGTCAGCGAGGTGACGGAGGTCCAGCGGGTCAAGGTGACCCTCAACAAGTCACGCACCTTCAGGGTGGACTCGGCCTTTGCGACCATCGTGGCCGGCTCGCCCGACATCGTCGACGTGAAGTCGCTGAGCGATCACCTGATCTACGTCCAGGGCAAGAAGACCGGGACCACCAACGTCATCCTGTTCGACAACTCGATGAAGCAGATCGGCATTCTCGATGTCGAGGTGACCCTCGATATCGGCAATCTGCAGCAGAACATCTCGTCAGGTACAGGTACGCGCGGCATTCGTGTCTCTGCGTCCGAAGGCCAGGTCGTGCTGAGCGGAATGGCTGCCGATGCGGTCGCCGCGGAGAAGGCGCTGGCGATCGCCAAAGGCAGCGTTCCCGAGGGGGGCATCGTCGTCAATGCGATGAGCGTTGCAGCGCCGCAGCAGGTGATGCTCGAGGTGCGCTTCCTTGAGGTCTCCCGGCAGGCGGGACGCGATCTCGGCGTGAACCTTTTTGCCGCCAACGCCAACGGCACCAATGTCGCGAATACAGGATTAGGCAGTGCCACTGCGAGGCGCGTGCCTATTGGTGGGAACTCGATCAACAGTAATGGAAATGCGACTACTAACTCAATCAGCACCGTTGATGGGGTTACGACTACTTCCACAAACTCCACGAGTACAAACATAACCAGCAGCAATAACGTGGGTGCCTATCCGACTGGCAGCCTTCCCCTGCTTGCAACTGCACAGACACTTATTGGCTCGGCGGGCGGTGTAGCTCCGATCCCGTTCGGAAGCCTGCTGACCAGTATTCTGAGGACCAGCAACGGTAGTTCCGTGGACCTTCTGATTACTGCATTGGAAACCAAAGGATTGGCCCGCCGACTTGCGGAGCCGAACCTGACCACGCTGTCTGGCGATGCTGCCCGCTTCCTGGCTGGCGGCGAATTCCCGGTGCCGATCCCGACTCAATCGTCGAACGGCTTCCCAACAGTGTCGATCGACTACAAGAAGTTCGGCGTCGAACTGGCCTTCGTCCCCACCGTGCTCTCGCGCGGCGTGATCAACCTCCGCGTCGAGCCCTCGGTCAGCGAGCTCGACTTCTCCAATGCGGTGTCGATCCAAGGCACCACCGTTCCGTCACTGACCCGCCGCGACGCGCGCACCACGGTTGAGCTGCGCGACGGCCAGAGCTTTGCCATCGCCGGCCTGTTGCAGACCCGCAACCGGCAGGACGTCTCGCAATTGCCGTGGATCGGCTCGGTGCCGGTGATCGGAAGCCTGTTCGGCAGCAAGTCGTACCAGCAGGAGGAGACCGATCTGGTCATCATCGTGACGCCGCGCCTGGTCGCGCCGGCGGCACCCGGCCAGCAACTGGCGTCCCCGCTCGATTCCCGCCTGCCGGCCAACGATGTCGACTTCTTCCTCAATGGCCAGATGGAAGTTCGCAAGCGCTACGATGACTACATCAATTCCGGCGGCGAGGTGAAGGGACCGTATGGCCACATCATCGCGCCTGATGCGGTCGTGCGCGCGCCGCCACCCGCCGCGGCTGCGAACCAGCCCGTCGTGAAAACCCTGAACTAGAGGAGGCGAGAGATGACACTCCGATATCTGGCTCTGCTCGCACCCTTCCTGCTCGGCGGCTGCTACGGCGTTTACGGTCATGACGAGATGGACCGCTACGTCCAGCGCTCCGACACCATCACGATGAGCGCCGGCAACGCCAAAGAGGTCAACGCCGCCACCCACACGATCCATCCCTGGCCGGCCTATGTCGGCGATCGCAGGATCGCGTATGACGCGCGGCGCACCGGCGAGGCTGTGAAACGCTATGGCACCACATCGCGGCCGGTCGATCAGCTACCCGACATGGGCGATCCGACCAGAGCAATGGGCCAGGCTCCGCCCGTCACCACAATTCAGAACGTCAACACCACCGGATTGGGGGCTGGGACCGGAGGATCGGTGGCCGTCGGGGTAGGAGGAGGCGGCAGGTAACGAGCTGAGGATTGGGTTGTTGCGCTGACAGTGTCGGATCGCGCCGTCTGTTTTTTGTTAGGTAGTTTCACGATGGGTTTTCGAATGACGCAGGGAAGTCGCTGGAGCTGGAACATGGGACGAGCATTACGGCGTCTCATTCCGGCGCTCGCCTGCTGCTGGCTGGCTGCGGGCCTCGCGGCCTGCGACTATACCACGCGGGAGGCGGCGATCGTCGCGCCGGTGGATCCGCCGGGCGGCGACCCCGTGCAGGAGCCGACCGACGTCAAATACTATCCCTCCGACGAGCCGGTGCGGATGGGGCTGGAGCAGTACAACCGCGGCAACTACGGCATAGCTCAGCGCTATTTCAAGGATGCCGTCGAGAAATCGCCGAAGGACGTGACGGCCTGGGTTGGACTCGCGGCGAGCTATGACCGGATCCGGCGCTTCGATCTTGCCGACCAGGCCTATGCGTCGGCGATCCGGCTTGGCGGCGAGACCGTGCAAATCCTGAATGACCAGGGTTATTCCTACATGCTGCGCGGCAATCTGAGCGCGGCGCGGAAGAAGTTCGAGAAGGCGTATTCGCTCGATCCGGGCAATCCGGTGATTGCCAACAACCTCGAGCTTCTCAACGGCAGCCGCAAGTTCATCGAAAGGCCGCCGAACAATCAGCCGTAGGCTGATGGCCGCGCGACTTGTGTTGACTTGCAGGTCCTGACCTCGCGGGACCCGTGGCGGATGATGTGGTCTGTCACTGCCCGGTCCAGCGCCCGAGTTTCGCGTCGAGCACGGCGCCGAGAATGTTGGCGTAGTCGTCGGTCCATGCCGCCCGCGCGCCGGGTTCGAGGCGCGTCCATCCCTGCTCGGGCAGGTCGCCGAGATCCCTTACATCGCGGGCAAACACAACGACGTCGGCTGGATTGCGCATGTCGTCGTCGGTCATGTCAGGCGGAAACTGCGCTTTGGCAAAAACGGCGAGACCTTCGGCATTGCCGACCGCAGCTGCAGGTCCGCGCAGCGCCATGTGCCGGTTCGAGATGTGCAGAACGATGACACCGTGGGCGGAGAGGTGCGATAGATATCCCGCAAACGCCTCGCGCGTCATCAGGTGCACAGGAATCGCGTCGGAAGAGAACGCGTCGAGCACGATCACATCGTAGCGTTCCGCAGATGCCGTAAGGGTCAGCCGCGCATCTCCGAGCACCATGCGGATATCCGGTCCGCATTCCGACAGGAAGCGGAACAGAGCCGGGTCGCGTGCGATGCGGACCACCTGCGGATCGAGCTCGAAGAATGTCCACTGCTCGCCGTCATGCCGGTGGCAAGCGAGGCTGCCGGTGCCGAGCCCAACTGCCGCAACTCGCGTCAGCCGTCCCTGCGCACGGCGAGCCCCAGCAATCGCGTCGCTGATCGGACCGCCGAAATAATAATATGTGGTCGGTTCGGGGCGGCCGCTAACCGGTGTCCCATCTGCATTGCGCACGCGCTCGGCGCCATGGGCGGTGGTCCCATGCATCAGGAGGCGGAATTGCCCGGAGCGATCCTCGACCACACGATGCACGCCGAAGAAGCTGCGGACTTGCTCGATGGGTGCGAACAGGGGATCGAGCTTGGCAATCGCGAAGGCGAGCACCGCAAGGCCGAAGAACCTGGCTGGTTGCCGACGCACCAGCACCATCGCGCCGGCCAGCAGGATGAGCACGATGTCGATCGGCCGCGCCGCGCTGGCCGGAATGCGAACGTGCAGCCAAACCATGCCGAGGGTCAAGGCGGCCAATGCCAGGCCGGGACCACTCTGCCGCAACATCCGGCCCGGCCCACCGTCAAACGCGCCGGGCATCGCCAGCAGCGCGGCCAGGACCAGGATGGGATACTCGGCGACACCGTCAAATAGGTGCGGCGCGATCAAGCCGGCGAAAATTCCGCCGATCATGCCGCCGAATGAGGTCCATAGGTAGAATTCCGTCAGGCGCGCCGGCTCCGGCCGTCGGCGATAGAGTTCGCCATGACAAGCGAGTGCGATCACCAGGAAGCTCGCGAGATGTATCACCAACAGGGCGCCGAAATACGGTCGCACCACGATCGACGCGGTTGCGACGAGCGCCACAGCAGCAAACGGCACCAGTTTCAGCACGCGTGTGTGCGCGACCCAGGCACGCTCGCGGAAGATCGCCACGAAGGTCAAAAGGTAAAGTGACAGCGGCACGACCCAGAGGAACGGCGCCGCCGCCAGATCAACCGAGATCGTAGCCGTGACGGCGATCACAAGGCCGGCGGGGATCGCGGCCAGCACGGTCCACATCGCTCGTTCGGTGGCCGTGGGCGCGGTGGCGGTTCTAGGGCTTGCGGGGTTGATCGAACGCTTGGCCGCGCCTGCAACGATGAGCGCGGCGGCCATGATCGCCACCGTCAAGAGGAAGTAGCCGAGTGACCACATCTCGATCTGTGTCCGCAACGTCAGCAGCGGCTCGACAACAAAGGGATAGGTCATGAGCGCGACGAACGAGCCCAAATTGGACGCCGCATACAAAAGGTAGGGATTGGCAGCCTGCGGATGGCCGCTCGCCGCGAACCAGTTCTGCAGCAGGGGAGCAGTGGCGGCGAGCGCGACGAACGGCAAGCCGATCGAGGCGGCAAACAATGCCATCAGCCAGAGTTCGAGCCCTTGCTGTGGCGTCGTTTCGAAGCCTTGAGCGATGCCGACCGGCAATGTCGCGGCGGCAATTGCCAGGAGCCCCAGATGAACGAGAGCCGATGGCCCCGGCGACAATGTGCGGCTGAGCACGTGCGCATAGGCGTAGCCCAGCAGCAGCGCCGACTGGAAGAAGACCATTGCAACTGACCAGATGGCTGCCGCACCGCCAAGCCGAGGCAGCACCATCTTTGCGAACATCGGTTCGATCGCGAACAGCAACAGCGCAGAGAGGAAAAGCGCCGCAGGATATATCACGGGCGCAAAGCGCAGTGCAGGTGCGGATATCGTTCGAAGGTTTACCTGGCTATCAAAATGCATGGTGCTTCTGAATAGTGATGCGGCACGCGGTGCCAAATTAGCGAGTAAAGATCGCTAGTATCGAAAATTGAAAAGGCAACGAAATCGCCGGGATGGTTAATTCATCCTCGAAGGAAAACACGTTCAAGATAGCATCATGGCGTGGATTCAGGAAATGCTAGAGCTTCGGTTCTGATTGAATCAGTAGCTCTAGATTCTCGTTTTGACGCGTTTTCTTCACGCGAACCGGCGGCCACTTCGCCCGAAAACGCTCTGGCCGCCGGGCGTGTCGAGCCGGCCAAAATCCTGTGGCGGGAAGCTAGTTCGGCATCAGCACTGCGCCGATGCGGCCGCTGTTTCGCTTGCGGACAGACGCGTCAGGGTCGCGCGGGCCGAAGCCCGCCTCAGAGAAATTCGCGAAGCCTGGAGAGCTCGAGCACATGCTCCGGCGACAGCACGTCGGGGACGAGGGGAGGCTGCGACCTGGTCCGGATCTCATAGAGATGCCGGGTCTTCTCGGGTTTGGCCATGAAGTCGCGAATGCATTAGTCGAACGTTCCGTTGACGACCATATAGGGCGTCCGGTCCTCTCGCCTGGAATTGTTGAGAGACGGCCATTTGTAAAGCGAGGCCGCGGCCTGGAAGTCCACCTGATGAGCGTTGTCAGTCATCGGAGGATATCTATCCCATAAAACTTGTCCGTCAATCAACGCATCCCGGCAAGCGGTGCGACCTGCCGCCGAGGTGGCGCCTATCGTCCCGTCGTCGCCGCTTCATTCTTGGACGCTCGATGCCGCAGATGTCGGATTGGCCAGATCACACTATTGACGACGTCCACTTGTTCGGCAGGCACGAGGCCCGTTGCGGGATACTCGTCAGGCTTCGGCACATACGCCGTGCCGAACAGAATGTCCCAGAGCGGAAAGAAGGCGGCAAAGTTCTTGTCCCGATGCTCGATCCGGACCGAGTGATGGATCCGATGCCATTGCGGGTTGTTGATCCAGGTCACAAACCGGCCGAGCGGGATGCGGACGTTCAGATGCGCACAAGCGTCGGGAATAAAGAAGATAAACGCCGCCGCGATTGCCATGTCTGGCGGGACCCGAAGCAAGATCGCCAGGATTGGAAGAAAGGCGTCAGCCAGCACTCGCTCGAGCCAATAATGTCTGGCGCCGGTGATGAACGTAACCGAGTTCGCGCTGTGATGGAACGAATGCATCGACCAAAGGAACGGGATCGCGTGCTGGAGACGATGGAATGTGTACTTGTAGAGATCCATCGCCACTACAACGAACGCAAGAGAGGCGTACCACCAGTAACCTTCGGTCGGTAACACAATCCAGCCGACGCCGGTGTAGCTAGCTATCTTGCCTGCAATGATCGCTGCGATCGGAGCGAGCAAACTTGCTAATCCGACGCTCACAATCACCGCGAACCAGTCATCACGAAACTCGGAGTAGGGGACGTCCGCAATGGGCCACCTTGTCTCCAAGATGCGACTGCCGTAGATGACACCTAGAAACAGCGCCGCTAGAAAAACGGCGTTTGCGATCTCACTCGACATGAAGAATGACTCGTCGATTCAATGTCGTCTTGGGTCGGTAGGCAGCCCCTTCGGCTTTGCCAGCGGAAATCCAATTGCCAATAGAAGAACGAACAAAAGATAGAAGGCATCCGTCTTCCGGATGCTGAAACACTCATATTTCCTTAAACCTTGAGGGAGTGCAAGCCGCGATTTTTGTGGGATTTCCTGCGCATTTTTGACCTCATCCTGTTTGGTACGCGAAGGGGACGCGCGACGCGCAGCCTTCATCCAATCTGCAGGAAACCTGAATCACCGACGTTAACCATGCCTGTTTGACTGCTGTTCAGCGACGAGCCTGCAGGGAGACAAGCTTGAATTTGGTCCGATTGTTCCTATTTTGTTCCGTCTTGCCTCAGCCATGCAATCGGTCCGCCAAACCGACCCTTTGGGGCGGGGACAACCTCGAGGGGCGCTGTTCAAGCCACCCAGCCCTTGAAGCGCATCGGCGGGAGCTTGGGAAAATATAAGCTTTTTGGCTTAGGCATCCTCCAATTGCGTCCTCGCCGACTCTTTCAACTCCGCGATTGCTTCAGGATCCATTGAAATGACCATGCCAGGCATCTTCAGCATCGAAGGCCTAAAAGTGAATCGGGTCAAAGCGCTCCTGTTGCGGTCGTGCCTGTTGCTGGGTTGCGCCGACCTCGTGACGTGGCTGCTTTGGCGCAGCAAGAACGTTTACAACGTGGCCCTTGTCGTGGCTTTCTGCTCGACGCCCGTACTGAACAACCTCCTCCTCATCGCCGGCACGAACTGAACCATCACTTCGCCGATTGCAGCGCAATTGGCGAATTGGGAGGCAAGTGGTAGACTTTCGCCCTTTCAAGGCGGCCATTTGAATGGATGAGCTATTTGGACTGAGCAAATTTCTGCTGACGCTTTTGATCTTCGTTCCGATCGAGCGATTATTTGCTGCGAGGCCTCAGAAGCTTTTCAGACGTGGCCTGCTAACCGATATGGCCTTCCAGTTTGTCAACGGGTGGCTGATCATGGTCGGCGTGATCGTTATCGTCACGATGGCCATTCTGGTCAATCAATCGATAGTGCCGTCGGCAGTGAAGCAGGCGATCGCCGGTCTTCCTTATCTGGTGCAGGTGTTGCTCGTGATCTTGATCGGGGACCTCGGGGTCTACTGGACCCACCGCATCCTGCATGCCGTGCCCGCGATGTGGCAGATCCATGCCGTTCATCACGCTGTCGAAGAACTCGACTGGCTCGCTGCGGTTCATCAGCATCCGCTTGACGTGATATTCATGAAGGCTGGCTCGCTGTTTCCGCTCTTCGCGCTCGGCTTCTCCACAGAAGCGATCGGGACTTACTTTCTCGTCTACTACTGGCAGGCCTATCTCGCTCATGCCAACGTGCGCTTGAACTATGGTCCGCTACGGTACGTCCTGGTCTCGCCGGAATTTCATCATTGGCACCACAGCAGCGAGAAGGAAGCTAGGGATAAGAACTTCGCCGGGATGATCTCGTTCTACGATTGGCTGTTCGGAAGCGTCTACCTTCCGAAGGGACAGAGGCCGAAGGAATTTGGCGTTGATAATCCGATGCCATCAGGATATTTGGCACTTTTGGCGTACCCGTTTCGTGAATGGAGTTCGAGCCAAAGGCGCGACGATCCGCGAAGTCGCGCGTCGTCTTCAACCGATATAGTTCATCCTGGCCAAAGCGAACTGGTCTCGCGGGCACGATCACGCCGAACGCGCTAGGCCAGAAAGCGATGTTTCTTGATCTCCCTGATGAGCACGAGTCGTTTGGCCTGCGCGGCATTGAGTAGGCTCTCGACCAAAACGAAGACCTCGTGCGCATGGACGTAGACGTCGGTGTTGATGTAGAGCTTATCGAAACCTCACGACGCCAGACACGCCTCGATTTCGATCACGGCAGCAGGATCGAGCCGCCAGCTCAGCGCGTTTTGCCGTGGCCTCGTCCGATCCCGGCCATGTCGATACGGCGTAAGGCGGCCTCAACCGCCTTTTGCGGGCAGGTCGCAAGCAGCCGGTGGCGCAAAGGCGGTAACGCTGGATCTCCCACGAGAGTTCAGCCTCGAACTCGACCGGCAGCGTTGTTGCGGTTAGCTCATGCGCGGATTGGAATGGCTCGTTTGCAGAAGGGAGAGGTCGTTTACGTCGAGGTAGGTCAATTTAGAGAATTTCTCGAACTTGTGTTGCCTCCGTTGCAGCAATTCCTCCGTGAACATAACCTCGCTCCCGTCACCATTGACTCGATCGTTCGGTTCGCGACTAAGAGGCCTTCATCAGTCAAATAGATTAGGCTGCCCACTTTCTCCCACCGCGATGTTCTTCGAGAGACACGAATGAACTGCTTTTATCCGACTGAGCTGCACACTCGGTGCCAGCCAGTTTAGGAGAAAGCAAATGCCGGTTGATCAACCGAAAAAGCCAGACGACCAAGACATCCAGCAAAAAAGCCGAAAGCCAGAACGACCTTGTCGAACGCGTTCCGCTCTTTGTGCGGGCTTGGTTGAAAAACCCGCCTCTAATGCCGGGTGAAAGCCGGTCCGATTTGATCGAGATCTTTCGTTCTTATGAACGGACCCGCGCTGGCAACGCAGAAACCGATGCGGAGTATTGGATGGTCTGCCGGGCGACGACGTTGACGGTAGAGATTATGCGTTACGAGCGCATGAAAGTGGCAATCATGCGTCTGAAGGAACGTCCGGCTGTCGAATCGATGCTGCGGAAGACCCATCCGGGAGCCGCCCTGGCCGGCGCGGCCGCTGGTTTGCAAGCGACGGGTCACCTCGACGCAGACAAATATTATGCGGACCCCAAGCACAAGGAGAAGTCGTCCAAAGATTTTGAAGCGGCAGGCTTTGTGCCGCAGGCGGTCGAGGGAGAGGCGTTCATCCTTTCCCTGCCGTCGTTGGCAACGCTCGAGAGCATGATCGCTTCAAAGGAAAAGCGTCTACGCAATATTTCCAGGGACCTGGAGGCTAGGTATTTGACACGCGCCGAAAACCGCCCCTCAAGCTGATCGGGATGGACTTATGGCCACGCAAAAGCAGATCGAAGCGAACCGGCGCAACGCGCTTAAGAGCACGGGGCCCCGTACAAAAGAAGGCAAAGCGCGTTCACGAATGAACGCTATTCGCCACGGATTGGCATCTACAAGGGAGAATTTTGTCCTGGCAACTGAGGAGCTAAATTCAAGCTCGGAATACGCAGGCGCTGTTGTCACCTCGTATGCTAGGCTGCGTCAGATTGACGTCGCGCGAAGGAAAATTCTTGCTGAAATTGAATATGTGCTGCGCCAAGCTGAACCTCATGCCGTAAATGCTGCCGTCAGGAAGTTTGGTGCAGTCGAATGGTACGAGCGTCGCACGTACGCGTGCTAAAAAAGGAGGCCGGCTAAGCGGAGCGCATTACAGAGCAAAATTTGGCAGAACGAACCCAATTGGCGAGGTACCTTAACAATCCTCAAATCTTAATCTCGCCGGCCACGGCTGTCGAGGAGCTTGAAGATTGCGAAGTGGGATGGTCTAGTTTGGCGTCAGCACGGCATCGACGCGTCGACTGTTGCGTGTGCTGATGACGATGACGCCGTTGCGGGTGGCAAATCGCGCACCGACGAGCCGGGGCACCTTCTCGATCAACGATGACGGCAGCGGGATCATTCCGCCGGTGACGGGATCGCCGACGTTGATCGGCGGTCCGGCCGCGCCGGCCGATGGCGCGGCCTTGATGTACTCCCTGATCAACTGGATTTCTTCCCGCGACAGATTGAGCGCGGCGTGCTCGCTACCGGCGTCAGAGGCTTTCTTTTCCGCCCGGACCCTTTCTTGCGCTTCGTCCTGCTGGGCGGCCTCGCGTTTCGCTGCGTCCTGTTCGAGTCGTACGAGACGTTCCCTCAACGGGATCAGCTCGCGCCGCAGCGTGGCGTTGTCCGACTTCAGCGAGGTGATCTGGCCGAGTGCAATCGCTGCGGCAACGCACGCAACGACCGAGATCAGGCTGAGGCACGCAACGGCCAGCCCCGGCATTCCGACGCCCTTGACCGCTTTCCGATCCGGCACGTCGTCCTCGGAGCGCCGCCGCCGCGCCCGGGCAAATCGCGGGATGCCGGTGCCGAGGAGTTTTACAAAGTGCGAGAGCCGGGAAACGTTTCGGTCCGGCTCGTGAATGGAGCCAAATGCCGGCTCGGGGATGATCGGCGCGCGCGCGGGTGGGTCGGGTGCTGCCATTGCGCGGCTTGTGCCCAAGGTCGTGCGATCGGCAAGGCCTGCTTCCATCACCCGAGGGACTTGCCGATCAATCGCGTCGGGCCGTTCGGCAACGGCATCGCTGATCGCATCGCGCGGGTCGGCAGCAACCGTCTCCACGGGCTCCGTTTGCCGTTCGCCGGGCTCCCGCTCCTTGAGGTTCTGCTCGCCGAGCTCCTGCTCGCTGAGTTCCTGTTCGACGCGGGATGCTTCAAGCGAGCGCCATAGCGCGAGGCCGGAGTCCGTGATCTGCAGCCCGGCCTCATTGATCGAAGCCCATCCGGATTGGAAGACGTCGGCGTCGCCTAGCTCCGACGATCGCTTCAGCTTCGTGGCTGCATCGCCCGCAGCGATCATGCGCTTGACTTCGCGGCTGACCTCTTCAAGCGGAATCCGTTGCTCGGGTCTTGCGGCCAGCACGCTCAAGATCGCCAGATTGAACCTCATGTGGCGCCTCTCGATGCCCCGGCAACCGGTCGTGCAGCCGCTCCGCTCCCGTGCCGGCGATGTGCGAACCGCAGACGAGGCCGAAGCGGATCAATCATGCCGGCGCGGACGTCCGTCACTCGGAGAGTCAGGCAAGTGTAGCGGCTCCCTCAGAGGCAAACAATGCGCCTTCCGGCGCACGACAGATAGATAAGTCTGCCTGCGAACGAGACGCGTCAGGGTCACGTCCGCTGAAGCGCCTCAGAGGAACTCGCGAAGCCTGGAGAGCTCGATCACGTGCTCGGGCGACAGCACATCCGGCACGAGGGGAGGCTGCGACGTGGTCCGGATCTCGTAGAGATGCCGGGTCTTCTCGGGCTTGCCCATGAAGTCCCGGATGCATTGGTCGAGCGTTCCGTTGACGATCATATAGGGCGCGCGATCCTCTCGCCTGGAATTGCCGAGAGAAGGCCATTTGTAAAGCGAGGCCGCAGCCTGGAAGTCCACCTGATGAGAGTGGTCGGTCATGCCTTGATCTCTACCCGAAAAAGCCTGTTCGTCAAACAACGCCGGCTCATGAGCGAGCTGGCGCAGCGGGACGCGAGAGCTGCGCGCAATCGCGCTCGTCCTCGGCAGAGAACGCCCGTGGACGTCGAGCGACCTCTCAACCGCCTCGCGGTGATTGCTTCGACAGCGACCGGCAGCCCGCATCGATGCTTGGCACCACAGCGCGCCCAACGTTCGCCGGGAGATCGCCAGCACCGGCGGCCATTCCTGGTCGACTGGAGTTGAATTTGTTCTTGTTTTGTTCTTTTAGCTATCGTAGCGTCCAAGGACGAGCAGTTTTGGTCAGGTCAGGGATGAACGGGTTGAGATGGCAGCCGCAGCCACCATCCTTCACGCGGACCTGGATGCGTTTTACGCGTCGGTTGAGCAGCTGCTTGAGCCATCGCTGCGAGGCAAGCCGATCGCCGTCGGAGGCGGGGTTGTGCTTGCCGCCTCCTATGAGGCCAAGGCCTTCGGGGTGTACGGCGGCATGTCGGGACGGGAAGCTCGCCGGCTCTGCCCGCAACTGATCTTCGTCGGCGGCCACTTCAGCGATTACCAAAGGCTGGGTGACGCAGCCATCAAGGTGATCGGCGACTTCACGCCGCTCGTCGAGCGCATTTCGATCGACGAGGCGTTTGCTGACGTTGCAGGCTGCACGCATCTGTTCGGAACGCCCGCCGAAATAGCCGCGGCGATCCGGCGGCGCGTGCGCACTGAGCTCGGCCTTGCGATCTCGGTGGGCGTCGCCCGCACCAAGCATCTGGCGAAGATCGCCTCGCAGGTCGCAAAGCCCGATGGACTTGTCGTCGTCGATCCCGACGCCGAGCTCCGATTCCTACACGAACTGCCGGTCGAATTGATGTGGGGAGTAGGGCCGGTCACCAGGACACGACTGGACGCGATCGGCGTCTCGACGATCGGTCAACTCGCCAAATTGTCGGAGCGGTCGCTGACGCGGCTGCTCGGTCCGGCGGCGGGCGAGAAACTCGCCGCGCTGGCCTGGAATCGCGATCCGCGACAACTCACCCCGCATCGGCGCGCGCGATCGGCAGGAGCACAATCGGCGCTTGGCCGAAAGCCCGCGATCGAGCAGGTCATTCGGCCGACGCTGCTTCATCTCGCCGACCGCGTCGCCACGCGGCTCCGGGCGAAATCCCGGCCTGGACGAACCGTGACGGTGCGCGTTCGCTTCGCCGGCCTGAAATCGGTGACGCGCTCGATGACGCTCGATGCGCCCGTGTGCACGACGGTGATCCTCGCCAGCCTCGCCGAGAAGCTGGTGCGCGCCACGCTTGCTGACCACCCAAGCGAGAAAATCATTTCGTTGCTGGCAATCTCGGTGTCACATCTCGAGGAGAACTGGGATCTTGCGCTCGAGCTCCCGCTCGGACTGGCCGATCAAGCGCTTCGCCCTGGAAGTCCGATCGGGATGGCCCGCTGGGCCGCGGACTGTGCCATCGACAAGGTCCGCGATCGTTTTGGCTGGGATGCGATCGGATACGGTTCGGCGGCGCTGGAGGTCGTTCGTTCGGTGCCCGACGATTTCCGCAAGCTGGCCGAGAAGGAGCTCTAGCGCTTCGCCGATTCATCGGCTTGTCATTGCATTAAGAAAAGGCAATCCGGAATCGCGGGCTTGTGAGTGGTGGCGTGGCGCGCCCGGTCTATCCTGAGCACGCGGAGGATCGCCATGAAATTCAGCTCCGAACTGATCCAGACGATGCGCGACGCGCTGGAGACGGTGATGGCAAGCGTGCCGGCCGATCAATCCGTGTTCGGTCTCAAGGCGGCCGTTGCAGAATGCATCTTGCGGGCGGCGGCGCACGGCCAGACGTCGTTCGACGGGCTCGTGGCGTCGGCATCCGATCAGCTGCAATCGATCATCTCGATGCTGAGCTAGACCAGGTCGCACCTCAGCGTCATTGATGGCTCCCGCGCAGCCTACGATGAACCAATGCCTTGCTTTGCGATCCTGGTCAGGGCTTCGTATCCGGATGGCGTCAGGTGCAGGAGATCGCTCTTGTAATTGGCACACGGCGTTGTTCGTCCGCATGCGATGTCGGAGGCGTCGATCGTTCTGATTCCGAGTTCCCGGCTCCTTCTGCTGAGTTCGGCATTGACAGATCCAATATTCTCGGCCGCACCCTTCATCTGCTCGCCTCGCGGAAGAATCTGGATGGAGAAAATCTTGCCGTTCGGCCAAAGCGACCTGATCTCGTCAAACAGCTTTTGGTAGGATTCCATCACTCCGCACGGCTTATCGAGATAGATGTTGTTGGTCCCGACCAGCACGATGATGGACTTCGGCCTGATTTTTCGCAGCCGCTCGCGTTCGTGTTCGATGAACCAGAGCGTGTTCTGAATCCTGTCGCGTCCGACGCCGAGGTTGGCCACCGGCCCGGCGCCGAGCGAGGCTGATAGTTCCCTCGGCCACGCCTCAACCAGCGAGTCACCAAGCAAGACCGTCGAGACGTCGCCGGACAGGCCCGACACATTTCTCTCATATTTGCGCAAGGCATCGGCATTGTCCGGCATCGCGGCGGTTACGGCGAATTGCGTATCGGTTTTGTCGCATGCAGCTCGCGAGCTTTGCGCGCTTCCCGCCGATGGTAGACAGAACGCCGCGACAATTGATAACGTCGCCGCGACATAGACGATTGACGCGGTGTTGCGGGGTTCTTCATCGTGCGTTTTCGATGTCATTGCGCGGTTCCATCTGAGGGCAGTCAATCTGATGTCGCTGAGCATTTCGATCCTGGGACAGTCAAACAGCATCCTGAAGGCAGGCTTTTTCCAGAAATTTCTGGACGCCGATGACACAATTGAATTGAAATCGGCAGGAAGGATCGGTGCATCTCCGTCCTTGCTCGGTCCGTACTTCGCCCAGGGCGACTTCTTCAAAGGCTCGGAGTTTTGCATTGTCGATACATGCGTGATCGATTTTTCGCTGCTTTCCGCCAATGCGATCGATTACTACGATGTTGTGAGGTGGGTCGAGTGGATTGGGCATTCCGCCAAACGCGCCAATTGCGAGCCGGTTTTTGTCTGCATACCGGTGAGCGACATCAACGCATCAAGAACGATCATCTCTGCCTGCATTTCCGTCTGCCAGAAGCAGGACTGGTACTATCTTGATGTAAGAGATGTCATTGCCGCGGTCGTCAAGTCCAAGAACGTAGACGCGAAGGAACTCTATGCAGACGGCAGTCATCCAGCCGAGTTCTTGTCGGGCGTGATAGCGACGCACCTTGGCAATTTCTTGACTAAGATAAGGACGGCCAAGACTGCAAAGTGCAAACGCACGTTTGCATTCACGGCTTACGAACGCGTGCCGCTCAAAGATCAAATTGCGGGCGCACCGGTGGAGTATTCGTCGAGGCTGATCGCGTTTTCGGGGGTCCGGCTGGCACGCGGCGAGACGTATCCGATCCACATCGGGTCGGATTCATCCATCCGCGGCCTCATGGTGAACTCGGCAGCCTGCAAGAGCGTGCTGTCGATCGAGGGAGACAGAACCTTCCACAAGAACCTGCGTCTCAAACCCTATCACCCGACAAACTTCGAGGCGCGGCTCATTCCGATCTGCAGGCCAATTCGAGACCATCAGGGAATGATCAGGCTGTCCCTGACAAGCCAGGATGTGTCCATGAGCGATGTGACGCTGCATAGCTCGAAGGACGAGAACAACGAAGGCTTCATCGAAGTTGCCGATCTCGTCGTCGAGCGAGGATACGACCTGGTGACTTACACGACCACGCGGCCGGCAGATCCGGCTTCCATCAAATGGGTGCCTGATTGATGGTGGCAGTCTTATGAGCCGGTCGACCGCGACGCGTCTGTCCAACGCGCAGGGTAGCTTATCCACTATGTCACAAGTTCCCGCTGTCAGCCCACGACCTGCATTACTCCCGTAATATTCCGCGCTTCAACCGATTGACGATTTGTCGCGCTGTTAGCCGCCCGCTCTGAAAGTCGATGGATAAGTCGGTCGGCGCTTTGGCTGACAATGTCTTTCCGCTGTAGAATCAGCCCGATTCGAAGGCGCTCCTCATATGACATTCAAAGGCTTCCACATTGGCCATGACGTTAGGTTGATCGTTTGCACGCTCGAGGCCGCAAGGACCGGTCGTCGGCGCGTCTGGCGGCGGCAATGACCTCAGGCTATTGGGAATTCCGCTCCAAGGGCGGCACGTTTCGCATCGTGCCGCTGAACGGGCGATTTCACTTCTTCTTCGAAGAGGAGGATTTTGGGTCCTATCACTCGGCAGTGGCCGCGCTCGATCTCCTCGGAGGTTATTCCCATTATCCGTCGGCCCGTGGCCTACCGTTTGAAGTTCCCGAGTGGACGTTTGTTAGGGGCGGCTGAAGATGGTTATGGCCACGCGCCTCTCAGCTATTTGCTTGCGCAGTGTGTTTGACGAGCAGCGATCCCGCTAGGAAACGCCCACGACAGTCGCGTGCCAGCGGAGCCTGGCACCGGTGCGGCGGAGCTCCCTAGCATAGGACGATCGGCAGACATCGCATCCGAACTGGTTCGGGAACGATTTCCCGTAGAATAGCGGCACCGGGCCCTAAGACGTTCCATTGTGTTGCTAGGGCGCGAGCGGTAGTTTGCCGGAGACAGTTCGTGGCCTGGCATGGAAACCTTGCCAGGAGGGTTTCCAGCCGGGGGCACTGACCGAGGCGGCAAGCCGTTCAGCGTCGGACTAATGCCCTTGCAGTCCGAGCGAGCTCAAGCGCGTCGAGCCGCTTCCCTGCTCGCGTAGGCTGCGGTACGCTACCCGCTTTCCCATTTGCGCACTTGAATGGACCGTTCAGTCGGCCATTGGTTCTGCTCTCGGTCGGATTGCATTTTGTTTGTTGCGGAGCACCAAATGGACTCCACGCTGGATAACAAGGTTGCGGAAGAGCGGCTCTCGAGCTTGGAGGAGCAGCTTTCGGACTTCGCACGTGAAGCGGGAGTCAGTCCGTTGAGTCCAACGACCAGCACGAAAGTGCCTCGAACGTTGCGAGCAATGATTCATCGATTGGAAGATTGGCGCTATCCGGCCGCCATCGGTTTTGTTGTGCTGGCATCCATTGTTGGGGGTACTTGGTGGTGGTCCTCCGTTGGTACGCCGGTCGTATCCCCCTCAAACCCCACACCTCTGACACAAGCCGGGCCGAAAGACATTGCGTCGACTGCCGTCGTACCTTCCCCGGATATTGCACAGCAGCTCCAACCGATGGCGCGCGATCTCGCTGCCTTAAGGCAGGCGGTCGAACAGCTGCAACTGAGGCAAGAACAACTGGTCCGCGACAATGAAAGCGTGGCAAGCCAACTCAAGGCGAGTCAGGTGGAAACAGCACGCAACAACGATGTCATCGGCCAGATCAAGGCTGCCCAGATTCAGATGGCGCAGGACAGCAAGACGATGACCGAGCGGCTCAACGCAAGCCAGGAACAACTGGCCAGTCTGATCGCCAACGCTTCGGCGCCAAAGGCAGAGCCTGACGAGCCTAAGCCGTCGTCAGAACAACCAAAGATAACCTCCGAAATACCAGTGCCGCGTCCGCGGCCGCCGACCAATGTCACCCAGACGCATAAGCGGGCGCCGAATGCGGCGCGCCCGCAAGCGAACAAGCCGCAACCGTCGGCATGGCCGTGGTCAGCGCGCTAATCTGCGAAGCCACCTTCATGACAGGGAGTAACGGATAGGCCGCTGGCGCTGGGACGGCGGCCTCTTGAACCTGATCTCAAGGAATGACTTGGAATCGGCGGCGGTCGGTGAGCGGCACCTCGCCCAGCGCGCGAAGCGATGCGGGACGATGTAGCGCGCTTCCAGAACAGCGCCGCGCGATCGGGCGGCTCGGCTAACCCGCGGCCTTTATTCTGATCACGTCGCGCGCATGTCGCATCGCGGGCGCTCTTCGTTGGCACGGTTCCCTTCGTAAAGTCGAAGAGACGGCTCCATACGGGCGAAGTGGGCTTCGTCGCCCGCGCGATACCTCGGATGAGCGAGTGACAGCGAGCGGAACCCGCAGAGTGGAAGGCCGAGCTGTGAGAACTGTCTGGCTCTGCGTCATGCAAGGCGCAACGGCGGAGATCAACTACCTCAGGGTCATTGCCATACCGCACGCCGCGGCATGGTTCCGCGGAAACGGGGGTGTATCGGCATAGGCCTTGCAGTCTAGGCGATGCTGGGAATTTCAGTGTCCCGGTTTAGGAATAGACCGTCCCCGGCTGTGTTTTTTTGAGATCGGCGGACTGAATTGATTGGGAGGTATCGTTGAATTTCACCGCGCCTGAGCAAGCTAGATTCCTCGTTCGGAAAGGAAGCACCGACTGGATGGTTTATGATCGAGAACTCAAGGGGCCGGCGCAGCTCGAAAAAGGTGGCCGCTTTGCCGAGAAGCTGACGAAGGAGCAGGCCGAACGCATAAAGCAGGCTTTGACTGACGCTCTACCGGCACCTGCGGGCAATGCTCGGGTTTGGCGTGATCGACTGCATCGCGAAGTGTCGGCGAAACAGACCGCGAACAAATGACGCCTGTGTTACCTAGTAAGATATATGAACAGAATGAGACACCGGGGAACGAGGCGGGGCAAAATGGCGACAAGTTCGTGGAACAAAGCTAGGCCCTTGAGGAATTCGACTGCGATTGCTGAGCGTTAAGGACCGCCATTGCTGTGCGAGCCTTTAGAACAAGCCGGGAACTTCTCGAGAGCCTGTTCTTCATTTACATGCTGTCGCCCGGCGCTGCGGTCAAAAATCAGCGTGACGCATGGTCTTGCGGAGGACATAACCCGTTCACACTATCTCCGACGTGCCATGTACTAGGCCATTCGTCCTTAGCCTCTGGATCGCCAACTGTTCTTCAGTGAGGCGCCTTTCGACGAATTCCCTCTCTTGTTCGGTTAGGTGGCCCTTGAGCAATCGGCGATAGCGCTGGACATTGTTCCCGTAGACTTTCAGGCGCATCAACTGCTCGTCGGTCATCTTCGTCTCCATGCGAGACCGGCAATAGGCGGACACCTCCCGGCCATTCCCAACAAAATTGCAGAGAGCCGGGAAAAATCTCGCCACTGTCTCTGCGCCGCTTCAATGATTTCGGTTGTGACTTTGCGCAACCTTTCCTGGCAGTGTGGAAGGTGACGATGCGCACCGAATGGCTTCCCTGCACGGCCCCGGAGCAGCGTCTCGCGATGTGTACTCGCATCATCACCGGTATCGCGCGAGGCGCGACCTATCCAGGACCATAAGGCCTCCCGCAACTACAAAATCGAGGCCTTGCTCCGAATCTTACGAACGATCGAAGGCGCGCAACGCACGATTTGCTCCCGCTGCAATCGAGTGAGTGTAGATTAGTTACCCTTCTTTGCAGAGCGTTGGCTGGAAATTCCGAGGTATTCCGTCGAACTGTCGCGGAGCCATCCGGAGTCACGATCAATTTGGGCAACTACGATGCCACTCGCTAGGGGGATTATTCGCCGGTCCATCGATGCCTCAAGTCCGGCCGTGTCCGTGGTCAAAGACCAGTTGAGCGAAGGCTGCCGCGATCGACGGCGCCGACGACTGCCAAGACACTGGCACGGCGAATCCGTACCTCTGCAAATATTCCGGTGCGCAATTGATCGGTGTTTCGAACTCCTGCCATCCCAGCGGTCAGGCGGTGCTCCCGGTCGCGGTGATGCACCGGTCAATCGATTCCTCGTTGCTGCGTCAGGTCAGGGTTGGGAGAGCGCATAATCCGGAAGGGTTAGGCGGGCTCCTCCAAGGGGAAATAGCGCGCGAGGGCGAACTGCACGAAACTACGATGAAAATTCGGATCGGCGAAGGCAGGGTCCCATGGGAGAATAAATGCAGCAGTGCCACGAACCGCAAACGGCGGATAGCCGTGCTCGTGCTCGCGGTGTTGGTGCTCACGAACAATCCGCTCCTTAACAATGTGACGTCGCACAATGTTACAGCGATCTCGGTGGGAAGGTGGGAATCGAGGTGGTCACATTGGGAGCGGGGCCTCAATCCGGATCATGGGCTTCGCGCCGAGGGTAGGGCACTTAACGCCGCACCTCGATAGATCGTGTCGCCAAACGAAAGGTGACTGCGGATGGACCGCACGGTTCTCCTCGACAATGAAGTAGGCCGCGCCGGCGACATCGCAGGCGCGCCGCCGCGACGCCTGCTCAGTGTTGCACAGCCTGTACTCCTGTGGTCGACGGCCGTCGCCATGCTCGCAACCGCATGGGCACCCGAAACAACACGGGCGTCGCCCGATCCTGTGCGTCTCGCGGCAGATGCGCAGCAAACGATGGCCCTTCGCATTGTCAATTCTGCTGCAGCGGCGGAGGACGGCAATTCCGAAGCTACGCCGCGGGACGAAAGCGGTACCAAGCGGCCGATGCTGATCGTACAGGAAGCGCGCGACCAGAGCGGGCCTCCCTCGGACCAGGAGCCCAATTTGGGTGGCAGCCTGTCCTGCGAACTCTCCACTGCAAGGCTTGACATTGGCTTGCTGCAGCGCCTCGAGCACGAGCGTGAGAGGGCAGAGACGTTGGAGCAGGGTCTCGCCGCGGCTCGACGCGACCTCGAAGTCCAGACTGCCCTGGCCAACAAGGCCGTCGAAGATGCTGCCCGGGTGAAACAAGCCGTGCAGGGTGGCGCGGGGGCGCAGGATGCGCTGCAACAAGTGCTGGAGAGGGCAGGAAGGCTGGAACAGGATCTCGTGGCGGCTCGACACGATGTCGAGACCCAGACCGCGCTGGCGGCACAAGCAGGCGAGGAAGTTTCACGGCTGAAGCGGGCGGGGGAGATCGGCACGGCCGAGACAAGGCAACCGCCTGCAAAGGCCGGAGTGCCGGCGGGCGGCTTTTCTTTGACGCGGAGCGCAATCCAGGCCTACGAAGCTCAAGCCCGTGCGGCTGGAGGAGAACTGGCCGAACTCGGACAGGCTACTACGAGCGATACCGGGTCGCTTCGCTACCCGGAACAGTTCGCACGTCTCGAGCAGGATCTCGCGGTCGCGCGAGGGGAGCTGGAGACACAGACTTCAATTGCGACGAAAGCGAGCGAGGAGGCGTCCCGCCTCAGGCAGTCGGGGGAGAGGGACGCAGCCGACTTGCAGCAGGAACGCGAGCAGTCTGCGCGGCTGGAGCGGGATCTCGCGGCGACGCGGCGTGATCTGGAGACTCAGACTGCGCTGGCGGCGAAGGCAGCCGAAGAAGCCTCCCGGCTGAAAGCCGCAGAGGCGAGCGGAACACCGGACCTGAAAAAGGAAGATGAGCGGTCCGCGCAGCTGGAGCGGGATCTCGCGGCGGCACGGCGTGATCTGGAGGCCCAAACTGCGCTGGCGGCGAAGGCGGGCGAGGAAGTCTCGCGTCAGAAGCTGTCCGCGGAAGCCGTGGTTGTCGATCTGAGGCAATCGCGCGCGAAGGCCGACGCGCTTGCACAGGAACTCTCCCAGGCGCGCAGCTCGATCTACGCATATGAGGCGCAGGCGCTCAAGGCTGGCGAAGAAGTGACGGAGCTCAGGCGGGCGGCTGAACGCGGCGCGGCTTCAGCTCAGAAAGCCGCACCCGTCGAACTTGGACAATTGGCCCGGCTGGA
The DNA here is from genome assembly GCF_018129565.1 of Bradyrhizobium sp. AUGA SZCCT0105. Lineage (NCBI taxonomy): Bacteria > Pseudomonadati > Pseudomonadota > Alphaproteobacteria > Hyphomicrobiales > Nitrobacteraceae > Bradyrhizobium > Bradyrhizobium sp. AUGA SZCCT0105. Next base: position 47,009 of record NZ_JAFCMK010000001.1, read on the forward strand.
GCAGGATCTTGCGGCGGCTCGCAGTGAAGTCGAGGCCCAGGCCGCACTGGCGGCGAAAGCAAGCGATGAAACAGCCCGATTGAAACGGGAGAGGGAGAACGGCGCGGCAGAGTCGCAGAACCTGCTGCAGGCGGCACGTCAGCGGGCTGACAGGCTGGAGCAGGATCTGGTGGCGGCGCGGCGTGATGCCGAGAGCAAGACTGCGCTGGTGTCGAAAGCCGGCGACGAAACCACACGGCTGCAGGTCGTGGTCAAGAGCGCCGCCGCGGACCTGCAAAAGGAACGCGAGCGATCCGCGCGGCTGGAGCAGGATCTGGCGGCGGCGCGACGTGATGTCGAGAGTAGGACCGCGCTGGTGACGCAGGCAGGCGAGCAAACATCGCGACTGCAAGCAGCGGGCAAGAGCGCGGCTGCGGACCTGCAAATGGAACGCGTGCGGTCCGCACAGCTGGAGCAGGATTTGACGACGGCGCGGCGCGATGTCGAATCCAAAACTGCACTGGCAGCCAAAGCGGCCGAGGATCTGTCCCGGCTGACATCGGCGGGGAAGAGCGGCGCGGCGGATTTGCAAAAGGAGCGTGAGCGGTCCGCACGCCTGGAACAGGACCTGGCAGCAGTGCGTCGCGAAAATGAGGTCCAGACGGCGAGGGCCGCAAAGGCAAACGAGGACGTCTTGCTGCAGAAGACAGCAATAGAAGCCGATGCCGCTGAGTTGAAGCAATTGCGCGGCGAAAGCGCCGGCGTGAGGGCGCAGAACTTCTTCCTGTCGCGGAGCGCGATCCATGCCTATGAGGCCCAGGGTCGCAAAGGGCTCGGCGTTGCGTCAGACGTTGTGACGACCGGTTCGCGTGGCCCAGACAAGTCCGGCTACGTCGGAGTGGCTGCCAATCCGATCGCCGAGCAGGCACCCCCGGCACCTGCTCGCGCTGTTGTTCAGCCCGCTTCCGAGCAGGTTGCGGAAGCTGCAGGGTTGGTGGCGCGTGCCAGTTCCCTGCTTCGGCAGGGCGATGTAGGGGCGGCGCGGCTTGTGCTTGAGCGCGCCGTCGAGATGGGCAGTGCGCAGGCGAGCTTTGCGCTGGCAGAAACCTACGATCCGTTGGTTCTGGCGAAATGGGGAACTTACGGCACGCGCAGCGATGCGACCAAAGCAAAGGCGCTGTATGCCAGGGCCGATGCAGCAGGAATCAAGGAGGCGAAAGCTCGGCTGGACGCGCTGCATCGCTAACATTTCGGGGCACGCGCCGTCCCAAGCCCATCAGCTCGCAACCGTGACCGATCGGGCCGACCTCATCATCTGATACCGACTGAAGGCGCATCAGCTTCCGTCACCGCGGTTCGGCCCGTCGCCGGCGACGGGCCTAAACCGCTCAGCTTTCGGGAAGGTGCGTCCGGAAGATCCTGGTATCGCAAGGATACCTCGACCGTGTCGCCTGGTTGCAATTCGGTATCTTCGCTTGCGGCAATCTGTTCCGGCCCGTTCTTACCCTTCCTGACGATGGTAATGTCGGGCTTGCTTCCGCTTCCTCGCACGAGCTGTGATCGAACCATAGCGGTGTACTGAATCTTCTCACCCACCGCCTGCAGTCTCTCGCGAACCTGGTTAAGCTTCAGGCTCGTTTCCTGCAGCTCACGTAGCAGGTCAAGCCGCCGCTGATCATCGAGCTTTGTCAGCCTTCTGGAGAGCTCATCCTGCTGCTTCTTGACCTGTAGCAGCTGCGCAGAGGTCTGCAACCTCCTGGTTGACGACAGCAAAACCGCCCGACGCGCATCTGTAACGCGCGGGCTGGTCAGGGTGCCTTTGGCGAACATTTCTTGCGCTTTTTGCAACTCGTCCTGGTCGGACTGAAATCCCTCCTCTTCCCTTTTTTGCTGCTCGGACAGCACGCGCACTTCCTCGTCTCCCTGCCGAACACCGCGCTGGAGGAACTCCTTCTCCTGCTGATAGTCACTCTGCTTCGCCTTCAAATACTCCGTTTCAGCATTGAAGATTTCTGAAATCGCCGATCGAGCTATCGGTGCCTCCTTCGTAGCGTTTGGAGCGATCTGGGTCGCCTCTCCGAGTTCCGTCTTGATACGCCACGAGCGCGCCTGCTCTTTGGCGAATTCTGTCCAAAGCGATCCGTACTCGGCTCTCAGGTCCGCCAGATCAAGATAAGGATTGTTCATTCTCACATGCATGATGTCGTAACCGCTCGCCAGCGCTATGAGTTGACGTGCGGTGATCGACGGAAGGTAAGGATACTGACCCGGCTTCGAGACATCGCCATTGATGTATATTGGCCTGTAGTCCGCCACGGTTGCAGTGATTTCATCTGCATCTATCACGATGACGCTTTCACGCCCTTCCGGACTTCTCTGTCGAAACACCTTGTTCGCTAGTGCAGCGCCGACCTTGGCTCGGATCTGTGGCAAGCTCAGGCCCGCTACCTGAAGCACTCCGACGAGCGGCAACGATATGTTCCCGTCCGTCTGGACGGCTGCACGAGATCGCAGCTCCGGCACGCCCGCGGCCGCGACCTCCAGCACATCTCCGACATTGACGAGATATTCCGCTCTCGCTTGTGCCACTGAAATCGTTAAGGCGAGGGCGGCCAAGCCCCATTTGATATAGCCGCCGAGGCCGTTGCCCGTGATACCGAGTCTGAAACGCTTGCGCGGTGTGAAATTCGGCATGACGGCAACTTTCTCTGCGACGTGGTCACCAGGATGAAACCCGCGGAATCTGTCGGCGTGCCGACACGTCAATACCGCTGACGCTCCGGTAGCCATCGAGACGGACGATCGGCAAAACCGAGGTTCGTTCCCACATCTGTCGGGGGCAGGACGTACCGCCCACATTTTCGATTGATCGGCCTTGTTGATCGTCAATTCGAAGTTGCATCAGACCCATGGAGACGTGCGAGCGAGCGGATCGCCGCTCGAATTTAGTCCGGTCGTGCCGCGGCTCAATGGACCATCGTAATTACCCATTTATTGCCTTTCCCAAGCTGTGACCCGGAATGTACTGATTCAGCAGGAAATGAGCCGTTGGGCCGTAGAGTGCCATGAACGTTGCGTTCTTCACCAGCTTGCCGGCCTCCGCCAACCTTCCGGCGCATCCGGTCCATGGCAGCAGGGTGAATTCACCAGATGCCGTCAGGCCGGTTAATGGCCGCACTGGCTATGACCGCTGCCGAATTCCTCGCCAGCGTGATTTCGGCTCATTTCGCGGTCGTCGTCTATCACAGGTTGATGCGGTGACCACGCGCCGGTTTCGGCCAGCTACCCTCGTCTCGAAAGGCGCATGAATGCCTATTGATATGACTCAGCCGGCCGCACCTTCCGCTAGCCTTGCTTCCTTGAGCGAGCCCACTTGCGCTGTTTGACCTGGCTGCCGCAACGGAGCTCCAATTATCAGCGCTGGTATGAAAATGTTGCAGAATACAACGGATAGTTGGATGAATCGGGACGATCCGCCGCCGCCAGAGTTTCATCCTACGTCGGTCATTTCCCCGCAAGCGGTGGTTGCCTTCATCAGGCGACGCCTGTTGACCATATCACTGGGGTGTTGCGCAGCGCTCGGCATTGCCATGCTCTACCTCATCATGGCGGTTCCCACGTTTGTTTCCAAGGCGCAACTTATCGTCGATTCGAAAGCGACCCCCAGCGACGTTGCGGCAGTCGCAACGATTGTCGAGAGTCAGATCGGCATCATTAGGTCCGAGAGCATCGCCAGTGCCGTGATCGAGAAGCTCGGTCTTGCGCAGGATCCGGAATTTGCGGGCGGCCAGGGTAGTAGCGTGCTGTCCGTATCGCGTCTGCTCGGCTGGAGTAGACCGGAAGGCAAAGGTAGCGCCATGCGCTACGCGGTGGAATCCTTCGGACAAAGGCTTACCGCCAAGCGTGTCGGCCCGACTTACCTTGTCGAGCTCACCTTCAGTTCCAAAGATCCTGATCGAGCAGCGCAGATTCTGAACGCCGTCGCGGAAAAGTATATTACTCATCAAATGGACCAGGGCGGCTCGTTGCAGGATGAGGCGTGGGTCCGGGACCGACTGAATGGCTTGAGCACTCAAGCGTCAGCTGCGCAGAAGGCACTCGAGGACTTCAACAGAAACAAAAAGGATGAGCCGGATTCCGCTGCCAATATGGATAAGTTGGTAGCCGCTGCGGAATCAGCCAAAAGTGCCTACGACAATTTTCGTCACATGCTGCGCAGACTGGAGGCTACGCGACAACAGTCCTCGCCAGTGTTTGCTGCGAGTCTGATTACTCAGGCGTTGCCTCCGCTGAGGGCCGCTTCGCCGAAGCCTAAGAGTGTGCTTGGAATAGCGCTCCTTGGCGGGCTGCTTCTTGGCCTCGCCGTCGCTGTGCTGCAGGATCTGATGGATGGTCACATGCACTTCGGTGCGTGGGACCTCTTGCGCGGACAGGATGACAGGGCCGAGTGGCCTGTCCCGGACACTGTTCGACCGGATCATCAACCTGAAGCATCGACAAAGACCAGGCCAGTGCGCCTTACGGGTTCGGGGTGAGGGCGGAGCAGCCATTTTCAGCAACGCTTGGGATCCATTGTGCTGGACGGCGGGCGGGCAGGCGCCATCGGATGATCAGTATCAGGCACGATGGCGCCTTGGCCCGGCGAGCACGGTGCAGAGGTCGTGGCGTGGGCCGCATCCCAGGCGCAACTTTTCGGGGCAACGGTGGCCCGCGCCATCTGGCTGGACGCTGGAATTCGCGTTCGGAAGACGTCGCGCTTCTGGCCAGTGCTGAAGACAGGGTGCGGCGCGTTGTGGCCATGTCGATAGAATTGCTCAATCTCGTACCAGGCGAGCTTCAGGGGCTTGGGAGGCGCTGCGCGCCGAGAAGCCGTGCGTTCGGGTTCGGTTGCGCTGGAAGGCAAGGAGCCCGCCCGTCATGACCGTTGCGTTAAGATATGGTGGCGGAACTCCCTATCATCGCGCGTCTGCGTACTCGCTCGGCCAAAGTGCAAAATGGCTCTTTCTGGCGGTCGTTTTCATACTGCCATTTCAACGAGTGCCGTTTGTTAATTCGAACCTACTCGGCATCCAGGGCTGCAAGCCCTTTAACCTGTTGTCAGCGGGAGTGCTGATCTATTTGTTATTCCGAGTTTCACTCTTATCAGCGACCGACAAAATCGAACGGACGTCCATCCGCATTCTCTTGCTGTATTTCGTAACCTTCACCATTGCTTTCGCTAGGTCGATCCTGAATGCTCCTCTGCTTCATGAGCGTCTCCCGGATGTATTTCCAGAGTCCTATCTGGATTACATCATGTCATACGGCATGGTTCCAGCGTTCTACATACTGCCATTTCTGTTCATTCTGAAGCGATGTCGCTCATTTTCGGAGATTGAGACAGTCGTGAACGCCATCTGCGTTTCGATTCTACTCCTATCGGCCAGCTTCATCCTCGTCGCCCTCATGAATCCATCGGCCGCACTTTCAGGGCGGGCCGCCGTTAACGATTTGTGTGAAGCCTACTTCGGCATCCACTACAATACGATGGGCACGATATACATCTGCACGGCGCCCTTGTTGCTGTACAAGGCACTTACTCGCAGCTCACTCTGGATAGTGCCCGTCGCCCTGTCGCTTTTGGGGCTCCTTCTGCTCTCATCGCGCAGCGCGCTTCTAACCGTTGCGGGCTCCTATGTTCTGATTCTGATTTACAAGCGCAAATTTGCTGTCCTGGCTGCCGGCGCTGCGATGGTGGCTATCGCATCCGTTCTCTGGATCGCGCCGACTATGGACGCCATCCTTTCCATTGGTTTCGACGGGACTTCGGAAGTGTCGGCTGATGAATTGCTTACTGGCCGGGTAGATTTCATCTGGATCCCGCTGCTCAATGAATGGACGAGTGATCTCGGCCTGTTTCTATTCGGCGCGGGTCGGTCCGGCATCATAACCAGCGACGCCTGGTACACGGGAACGCTGATACAGGCTACTCATGCACACAACGCAATTATCGATTTCTTTCTCGACTGTGGAGCGATCGCGACCGGCATTCTTCTCGCTCTTATGTGCGTCGGGATATCAACCGCGTGGCGCGTCGGCCGACGGTTGCATAGCGACCTGTATTGGGCCTTGTTTGCGTGCATCGTCGGCTATGGAATAAGTATGTTTACCGAGCGAGAGGTATTTCCATCGTTCGAGAACATGTACCTGTTCCTTCTCCTCGCGATGATGGTCAACTTGGCGCGCCTGTCTTCGCGCGCGCGTCAAACCTCAGCATGAGCCGCGCCACGCTTGATGCGGGTGACGCGGGCGCCGCAAACGCAACGACAAGCCAGTGGAGGTAACTCCAGTTCTCCGTCTCTGAACGGAGTGACCTTCTTGCAACGGAGCAATCGAGCCCGCTTAATGGCGACATTTCACTTCGCATCGTTCCAATTGTGGTGCATTCCAGCATGACGCTGTTCGGGCAAGAGATAGTGGTTCGCAACAGCCCGATCGAAATCTGGAGCCTGGTCCGGCGGTACAGAATATGCCCCAAGCCAACCGGAACGATTTGTCGTTGTGCCTCGCAGGGACCGCTCCAATGATAGGCCCACTCAAGCGTCTCACGCAGCGCCTGCTCATCGGCGCTCTCGGATTTGACAATTATCTGTTCTTCGTCGCTCAAGCGCGCATCGCTACGATAAAGACGTTCCGTTATGAAGCCGACTTTCTGTACTTTCTTAACATGGTGCCGAACGACGGCGTGATCCTCGACATCGGCGCCAATATCGGGGTGACGGCCTATTTTCTGGCGGCGACGAAGCCCGGCTCCCGAGTCCATGCGTTCGAGCCGGGGCCCGAGAACTTCAGGAGCCTGACGCGCGTGGTCGCCCAGCATACGCTCGCGAACGTGACGGTTCACGAATGCGGCCTGGGCCGCCAGGCCGCAGCGCTTCCGATGATCATGCCCGTGATAGGCGGCATTAAGCGACACGCCCTGTGTCAGGTCGACGACGGGCACTCCGAATACAAGGAAGGCATCCGCTTCCAGATCAAGATAGAGACGCTCGACGATGTTCCGGAGCTGAAGACATGCACGGACGTGCACGCGATCAAGATCGATGTCGAGGAGTTCGAGGCCGAGGTGCTGAAAGGGGGCATGGAACTGATAAGGCGCTGCCGGCCGCTCATCTTCTGCGAGATATGGAAGCCGGAGAACCGTAACGAGATCCGTGCGATGTTCGAACGCGAGCGCTACCGTATGTACGGCTATGAGCATGGCATGCTCAAGCCCGCCGGATCTGGCCTCAAGAACTTCACAGGGAATTTCTTCATTATTCCCGATGAATGTCCGCTGCCCCAATAGAGGTCGCGCCGGTGTCCCGATTCCCGTCGCGCGCACGACAAGGCATGTGCGCGAGGGGACGCCAGGCACCCGTCGCGGCTCTTCGGTGCCAAAGTACTACTCACGAAGAGCGGCGCAGCGGCACGCAGTGCGCCATTGGAAGCGCCACCCGCCGTTGCGCCGGAGAGCCAAATGAGTTCAAATCGACTTGGGAAGCTCGGCTCCACTGGATAGATGAAGGAGCCGAGGCCAAGGGCTAGTCGCATCATGCTGCGCCTGATGCCGCTCTACCGCAGTCGAAAACAAACGAATTGTCGTGACGCGCATCCTGATTGTAACGCATAAGCCGCTCGCAAGCCTGACCAACGGGCATGACCTCCGTGTGTGGCACTTGTGCCGCGAATTGGCGAAGCGGCATGAACTGTACCTTTTGACGGTCAACCTCGGTTCAACAGACGAATCTAGCGCCAGCCTAGTTGGCTTGTCCGATGTCTTCAAAAAAATTGCGGAAACGCCGAAGTTTCCGGCTCACAGGCCCTCACTGAAGAGGCACTTCCGTCGAAATGATTCAGACTACTTCTCGCTCTCTTATCCGGATCACTTTTCAACGGTTACCAAGGCGATAGCTGGCTTCTGCGAAGAGAACAGTATCGATCACATGATTGTCTTCTGCCTCGTACTCGCAGAATTCGTCCGACCGTTTTCGAGCGAGAAGAAAATACTGTTCGATCTCATCGACAGTGAAGTTCTGACGTTGACCAGACAAATACAGTTCTTTCCGCCGTGGCCCGCGCAGCTGAGAACGCGTCTCGACGCGCGCCTGATGCTCGCGCGTCGTGCAAGGGCGGAGGCGTGTTTGCCGCTTTGGTTCAATCACGTCACAACCGTCAATGATGCCGATTCCGATATGGTCTGCAGGCTGTCTGGCAGAACTGCGAACGTCAGCACGGTACCGAACGGAGTCTCGCCCGACCTGATGGACGCATTTGACGCAAATGCGCGTGTCGCCAAGCGGAGGGGAGTGGCATTTTGGGGCAACCTTGCCTTCAAACCAAACGCAGACGCGGTCCGGTTTTTCTACCAGTCTGTTTATCGACCGTACCTGGCTCCCGCCGGAATTGAATGGTGCGTGGTGGGTAAGGATGCGGAGAATTGGCTTCTGGAAGAAGCAAAGCGAGACGACGGCATTCGCCTGACTGGATTCGTCGACGACATCTGCTCATTGCTCGCTGAGTATCCGATAATGGTAAACCCGATGCGAATTGGCAGCGGATTGAAGAACAAGGTACTTGAGGCGTTTGCCATGGGCCTGGCCGTGGTTTCAACGGGAGTAGGCATCGAAGCGCTTGGCATGGCGCGAGAAGGCGTCGATTATCTGCGAGCTGACGAGCCCGAGAAGATTGTGGCTGCAATCAAGCTGCTCATCGAAGACGAAGGCGTTCGGTATTCCATGATCCAAAGTGCTCGAAGAGTCATGCTGGAGCACTACACCTGGAAAAGGGTCGCTCGCGACATGGATGCACTCTTGGCTTCGGTGTGAGTGCCGCGACAGGTTCGGTAATGGCTGCCATTGGTATGACGCCCTGGTCTGACAGGATGATGCATCGATCGATCCTACGAGGTTGACGATGAGTGGCTCGAGAAAGGTGAGGCGAGAGTGATCCAATTGCCATCAAATCGTTGTTCGCTTCGTGCGATTGTCGTCTCGTCCTGTCTTTCTGGAAGTCCATCAGGGAGTTCTGATCGCTTTCCTGGAAGGTGCGGCGACCCCAATTCGCGCCTTTGGTCGCCGACGCCGTCGCGAGGTCGCTGACCCATGGCATCCATACTGCGTCAAGGAATTGCACTCTCGGCTGCTCAATACACCGAGCAAGTCATCATGTTGTTGACGCCGATCGTTCTGGTCCGAACGATTGGCGCCACGGCGTTTGGCGAATATCGGCTGTTCTGGCTGCTCGTAACCACGGTGGCCCTGTTGTTCTCCTTCAACATGCCCCGGAGCTTGCTTTTCTTCTTTGTCCGGCTGGATGCAGAGGGACGGCGGGTTTACGTCGGGCAGACGGTCTTGTTCTTGCTCGCCGCAACGATGGTTGCGGTGCTTCTGGTTTTTGCCTTTCGTCCTGTCCTTCCATCGGGCATGAAGGATCTGCTGCACGACCACGGGTTGTTGCTGGCGATGTTCCTGTTCGTGTGGAATCTGGGCTTATTGCTGGATGTGTTACCCAACGCCGTGGGGCGAATCCGTTGGCAAGCGCAAGCAATCCTGGCTTCGTCCGTGCTGAGAGCCGCGCTGATAATTTCCGCAGCAGTCGTTTTTCATCGATTTGAAGAGGTGCTAATCGCGGCGTTGATTGCAGCTAGCGTGCGCGTAGTACTTCTGGCTGTCTTCATCGCGCGCTATTGCGGCATTCGACTTTTCCCAATTGAGAAGGAGCAGTTCCGCGCGCAGCTTCGCTACGCTCTTCCGTTCGGTGTGGCCGGCTTGCTGTGGAGTGTACGGAAGCAGGCAGAACTGTGGATTGTCGCGACGATGTTCTCGTCGGGCATGTTCGGCATTTTTTCAATTGCAACCATGCTCCTCATGCCGTTCGAAGTCTTGAGAGGCGGGCTGGGGAACTTGCTCCTGCCGAAGATGAGTCATTTCCATTCATTGGGCCGCCACGAAGAACTGTTGCGCCTGAACAATCAGGGCAACGTCATCATTAGTGCGGTCATGTTCCCCGCGATCGCGGCATTGTTCGTCTTTGCGGAAGAAGTCATTCAGTTTCTGTTTACGAAGGACTACGTGAGTGGCGCTCCGGTGCTGCGCATTTATCTGATTCAAACATTGATCTCGACCGAGATTACCACTCTGCTCAACGTGTTTGGACAGGGTTCGGCCAACATGCGTTATGAAGCTGCGATCCTTCCGTTTGCCGTGTTAACAAGCCTGGCCGGCGTCTGGTACTACGGCTTGCCGGGGGCGGCGATCGGGTCGGTATTCACAACTTTCGTTGTGTATATCTTGTTTCTCAGAAGACTTTCAAAGGTGATGAGCATTCCGATCGCAAAGTTGCAGGACTGGAAGAATCTTGGACTGATTCTGGTCGCATCGGTGTTGGCGGCAGTGCTGGTACGGATTTCGTTTGATCTGCTGCAGGCGCCGGTTCCGGTTGCCGCGCTGGTTGGTCCGGCTGCGGTTCTGGTGTGTTATGTGGCGATGTTGTTTGTGACCGGATACTATCGAACACTGGCTGAGGTTCGGAGAGAATGGGGAGTTCTCGGGGCGTGATGGAAGGGTGATCCGCATTGCGCGGTTGCCTGAATATCAGCGCGAGGGCGCGACGGCCATCGAGAGAGGCTCAGTCATTATCCGGATTGTGGTGGATGCTCCTCCCAGGCGCGACCGACGAAGACCGGGCGTGATCAGGTGAGGAGCCACGGCGGGACGTTCACTTGTCAGTGGGCCTTCGGCTGGCCATCCGGCCAGTCGTATTCGGTTGCGATACCGCGCATGATTTCGTTGGCCAACTCTCCGCCTTGATCCCCGTTCGTCATGATGACAGCGCCATCTCCATTTTCGAACATCGTCATCACGCTGACGAACCCGTCGTTGACGCCTGCATGTAGAATTCGTCGATGCGGCGCGACCCCCAGTACAATCGGACCAAGTCCGTAGTTGCCAAGGCCGGGTGTGAGCATTTGGAGAGCCGTAGCCTGCGACAGCACGGAAGCATCTCGACCGGTCCAGGCGCGGACCACACCCAGCGCAAAATGTGCAACGTCAGTAGGTGTCGTCCACAAACCTGCGGCAGCCAGCTCGGGATAGATATGCGGACCGCCCGGCACCGGCTCGCCGGTCGCTCGGTAGGGGGTTGCGGCCGTTGGAGCGTCACTCTTGGGCAGCGGCTGTAGGAAACTGCTGTGGGTCATCCCGAACGGCTTGAGGACAACTTCATCAAGCAATTTCGGAAACGGTTTGCCGGTCACGTCGATGAGCAGTTGCTGCACAACGGTGTAGCCGCCGCTGGAGTACTCGAACCGTGTGCCGGGCTCATGATCGACAACGACAGGCGCGGTATTTGCAGAACCGCATAGTGCAAACCAATCGTGCGCTGACGGCTGGAACCGGGTTAGGTCACGACACAAGAGTGACGCGCCATTGAGAACGTCGCCGAGTGACGGAATGGGGGCGCCTGCAGGATATCCCGGAAAATAAGGAACGGTTATACCAGCCGAATGATTCAGCAGTCTTCGAAGTGTAACCTTCGATTGATCGGTGAACGAGTTAGCTGGGAGCTTCCAGGTCTTGAGGGATAAATTGACGTCGTCATCGAGATCGAGCTTTGCGGCCTGAACCAATATGAGCGCCGCTACAGCAGTAACCGGTTTGCTGATCGACGCCGCCTGGAATAGAGTCTCAGGCGTTACAGGCGGACCGCCGATGCTAGCGTACCCGAATCCGCGAGCCTGGATTACGCCGCCGTGAACCACCGCAATGCTGACGCCGGGAACGTGCAGTTCGTTCATCCGATCAGCAAGCTTCATCGGAGGTGCGGCTGCGGTGTCAGCCCGCAGTCCATTCACGATGCGTTGCATGCGCTGTTCGAAGTCGACGTTGCTGCCTGCGAGCGCGCCGTCCTGTGCAAGCGAAGCCTGGAGGGTTGCGATGCTTCCTAATATGGCGAGCAAGGCGATGCGGCCGACGTTGAGAATCATCGACGTGGAGCTCCGCGGGCGGCCGGTGGATTGGACCATGCGAGCATTTCTAGCAAGACGCCGGCACGTCCGGTAGGGACGTCGTCAACCGTTGAAACTGCCTCCTCTGCCGGTGCAGTCCGCGGCCGCACGCGCCTGCAATCTGCAGCGAGACAAACCCCTTCCAGACGGCCGCAGAGCCATCCTTGGTCGGCGCACAATCCGAGCCGGCTGGCCCGGCTTTTCCTGTGATCGAGAATGGGTAATCCGAAAGGGTCGAGCCGCGTATCGACCCAAAAGATTATGCTTGTGAGAGAAGCAGGGCGCACCAGGAGCAGTGTGCCTTCAATCGACAGAGTTCGAGCGAACCCGAGAGACGAGCCGAGCAGAGGGTGCAGTATATGACGGTCCTGATGCGCTTCTCCGGAGGTTTTGGGGGCGGCGTGGTTTTGAATGCAAGGAATTTCCTGACGGAAGGTGATGCGTTTACGCAAACACAGGAGGCGGCGTTCTTTGCCTCAATCCGGCTGCGGAACGGCACCTATAAGACCACCGATCATCATCGCCTCGATGATCTCAACAAGCTCGTTATCGATGAGTGGAAGAAACTCGGCAGCCAGCCGAGCCAGATCATGGACGTCGGCGTATCATCAGGGATTTCCTCCGTCGAATGGGCGGATGCCCTAACGCGCGCTGGCATCGAGGCGAAGATCCTGGCGACAGATCTGTGCATGCGCGGGAGCCTCGTGCGCCTGTTGCCAGGATATGAGGTCCTTCTCGATCGCGATGGCAAAGTGCTTCAGCACATCGTTGCCGACCGTCCGGTGCGCTGGTACCTGAATGGTCCCCGAGATTTTCTCAAGGGGACCGGATTCGTGGTCGCCGCGCTGAATACACTTGCAGGCGTGCTGCTGCCGCTAACGAACATGCGGGAAGGGGGGAAGGATGTCCTTCTGGTGAACCCGCATGCCCGCGACGACGCTCGGCTGAGCTTTGCCGAAGATGACATTCTGGCGCCTAACCCTGCTCATCTGCGCGGCCGGTTCAACGCAATCCGCGTGTCGAATCTGCTCAATCATGGCTATTTCAACGAAGCGCAGTTGCGTGGCGCGGTCGGCAACCTGAGGGATCGCCTGGTCGGTGCCGGTTCGTTCCTCATTGTGAATCGAACGCTTGCGAACGGCACCAATCACGGCACGCTCTTCCGGCTTAACGGCGCAAACAGATTTGAGACGGTGGCCAAGCTTCGGGAGGGGAGTGAGATTGAGAGTATCGTACTGTCGGCTTGACGCGGGACGATCGAGCTTCTCGATGAAGGCAGGGCTCGCTCTTTCGCTACACGAACTGAGAAGCCGTACACCTCGAGTTCGCGGGCAGAGCGTCGCAGAGCTTCCTTTGATTGTGCGGTCCTATTAGGCACGAGGTGTCGGGTGCGTATTCTCTCGATGGATTTTTCCATCCCTTATCTGATGAAAGATGAGAACTACCCGATCGGCGGGTGGGCGATCGAGCTCGCAGTGTGGCTTCGTGCGCTTGAGAACGCCGGTCACGAAACCGCTGTTCTCACCTGGAAGGGCGCGCTGGAGCACGTAGGTTCGGGACAGCAAATCAAACTTATAGAGACCTACGATCCCGCTCGTGGCATTCGGGTTGCGAAGTATTTTTATTCATATATTCCGAAAGTGTTGGCGGCCGCCCGCAGCTATCGCCCGGATATTCTGATCCAGGGAGTATGTGGAATACACACCGCCATCATGGCGTTCGTCGCCGATCAGCTGAAGGTTCCATTCGTCTATCGCGTTGTGAGTGACATAGATGTCGATGAGCGATGCAAAGCGCTTCTGCCATCCCATGAATGGATATCCTATTCGTGGGCCCGGCATCGCACCGCCGGGTTTCTCTGTCAGAATGAGTATCAACGCGGAAAGTTGGCAGCGCTTTTTCCGGACAAGCCAATCCACGTCCTGCATAATCCGTTTGCGATAGCAGAGGACGCGGCCGCTCCTTTGCCGCGCGCAGAACGCGGATATGTTGCCTGGCTCGGTGTCTTCCGCTATCCGAAGAATCTGCCGTTGCTTTTTCGGATCGCCAAGGCGTTGCCGGCCGTCAAGTTTCGCGTGGCGGGGATGACGTCGCCCAATACCGATCAATCGACGCGGGATGCCTTGGATGGCTTGCGTCAGCTGCCGAACGTGGAATTGGTCGGCTATGTGCGGCGGGCGGACGTTCAGAAATTTCTATCGGAAGCGACAATGCTTCTCTGTACGTCGGATTTCGAGGGCTTCTCAAACGCATTTCTGGAGGCGCTGGCTGTCGGCGCGCCCATCGTGACGCGCCGGCATGTTGACCCGGACGCGATTGTCGAGCGTCATGTTCTCGGCGCTTCAGTTGAAGACGAGTTGGCGCTATCTAGATCTGTCAGCGAGATTTGGAACATGGACGCGGGTGAATACGACGCGCTCAGTCGGCGATGCCAGATCTATGTGAAGGCAAATCACTCCCCGATCGTAAAGACTCACGAGTTGATGGCGGCTTTGACACCCCTTGTCGCCAGGTCGAGGCACTTGGGTGCAGCTGTTATGAACTGAGCCGCTCGCTCGTTGTCCATCGAGATCGGCGATGAGCAACGCGGGATGCGCGCGGTGAGGCGCTTAATCGGATCCGGCCGTTGATCTTGCTTCCGGCGTCAACAAGCGAGACAAGGGTCCGTCCTATCGGCATGACCGCTATCGACGGTCTGGTAGCGTGAACCGCCGGCGAGGCAGACTCGCTGGCCGCAAGGCTTCGCGCCGCGATGCAACTGACCATGCATTCTTTCCGAGCTTATGCCTGGCGGTAGTCCTTATTTTCCCTCGATTGAGCCCCTCTATAAATTGCATCGAGATTTGAATGGGTTACCTTTGGTCTGACTGCGCATTTTGCGACGGTCGCGGGACCGAACAGGGATGGCAATGCGAATAGTTTTACCCCTCATCTTCGCGCTGGCTGGGAGCGTGGCGGAAACCTCCAATGGATCGACATCGAGCATTGCCAATGCGGGTGGTCGGAGAACGCTGTTGGCTGAGGGCCCATCCGCCGACGCCTACAACGCTGCCGGCACCGATGGGAATACAGCAACCAGCAGAACGGCTGCTTCGTCGGTCACGTCATTTTCCGGTAAGCCGCGAACCCGCTTTCAGATCGGCGACGTTAGCTACGGCGTTCACGTTGCAGACCAGGGCTATAGTCTAACCAATCCCGACCCCCAAACCCTGCGCTTCGAGGTCCGCAAGGGTGACCATGCGTGGTACGACAGCTCGTCCGTGGATCGTTCCGAGATCAATTCCACCGTGACCTATCCCGCCGCCACGCCCATCACGCTCAGCTACCAGCTCATGGTGGAGGCGAACGGTAGCACCGGGGCGCTCGTCAACAGCGCGACCGGTTGGTTCATCGTCGGACAGTGGCACAACGACGATGACGCTTCGGGCGTCGGAACCTCTCCTCCGGTCGCGCTGAACCTGCAGGGCGATCACCTGCAGGTGCTTGTGCGCTACTGCCCGCCGGGCAAGAACCCGAGCAACGGCGCAGGCTTCGTCGTTACCAAGACACTCTGGACCGACCCCAACCCGATCGTGACTGGCAAGTATCACGACGTGAAAGTGCAGGCCAAATTCTCGAACGACACGACCGGTTACCTGAAGGTCTGGATCGATGCGGCACCGGTCGTGAACTACAGCGGGCCGCTGGGCTTTGGGGTCGGCACCAATTGGGAATTCGGAATCTATCGGTCGTCGGCGCCCGAGACCGTTGCGGTCAACTATCGAAATTTGATGATAACGACCGGGTCGCTAACGCCTGTATCGTCAGAGCGACCGTGACCCACGGTGCGGTCTGCAGTGATGGGCTTTCTGCAACGGGGACAAGCGTCTGCTGACATGCAAAAGAAGACGGCTCTTGTCCTCACCTATCCCTTAGTTTGAATACTTTCTCATAAGCCGCCAAAAGCTTCGTCGATGCATGATGCCAGGCGAGTTCGCCACTAATTCGTTCCCGACCGAATGCGCCCATGGCTTCGCGCCGCGCCGGATCTTCCAAAAGCTCCAGTATTTTGTCGCCGAACTCGGCGGTGTCCGCATTCGGCACATACAACGATGCATCTCCCGCCGAAAAGCGGCCTTCTGTGAGGTCGAATTGGACGATCGGCTTGCCCAGCGTCATGTACTCCATGATCTTGTGCATCGTCGATATGTCGTTCATCGAACTGGGGCGGTCTGGATTCACGCAGACGTCGGCCGTCGACAGGATGGTGAATAGCGTGTCGTCATCGACACGGCCGGTGAATGTGACCACGTCATCCAGTTCGAGAGCCATCGCGAGCTTCTTGAGGTCGTCCAATTCCCGTCCGCCTCCGACGATCACGAACTGGATATCATCGCGGTTCCGTGTGCTGCGGATGTACTTGATCGAATCCAGCAGCAGGTCGAGCCCTTCCTGTCGCGCGATAAGACCGACATATCCGACAAGATACTTCCGTCCCTTCTTCCAGGAGGGGTCCGGTGGAAGCGAGCGAACGCGGGACACATTCGGAGCGGAGCGCACAACGAACACGCGATCCGGGCGCATTCGGCCCCGTTCAATCGCAATGGAGCGATACGACTGGTTGGTGGCAATCGATACGTCCGACAACGCGAATGTGACGCGTTCGAGCAGGACCATAACGCGCCACAGAAGGCCACGACGTCCGAACTTCGCCTCGTAGAGCTCCGGATTGACGTCGTGCTGATCGAAAACAAACGACTTCCTGAACAGAAATTTGTGAAATGCACCGACGATGAAGATGAGATCGGGTGGATTACACGCGTGGATTACGTCAAATCCGCGCGTTGCCAGAACTTTCACGCTCAGCACGAATTCCCAGAACAACGCCACGCTGTACTCGATGGCATAACCCAGCACCCCGCGACCTTCCGCAGGCATCCAATGGCGATAGACTGCTACTCCCTCGAGCATCTCGAATGAGGCCGTTGCGCCGTGTCCCTTGGGGCAAATCACAGACACCTCGTAGCCATGCCGCGCCAACGTGGTCGCTTCCGACCACACCCGGCCGTCGAACGGGACTGGAAGATTCTCGACGATGATTAGGACCCGGCCACGAACCGAGCCAACACCCGCTTGTTCGGATTTGCGCACAACGGTGTCGTCATGAGAGAGTGTTGACATCAATTACCCGTTTTGCATTCAGGGCCATTTGCTTCGCCCACCCTCGGGTATCAATGACGAGGTCGAATAGCTCCGACTCGGCGGCGGACTTTGCGATCAGCAACTTGCGAAGGGCGGGCAGATTGGCGAACGCATAGCCAAGGTTCTGCCCCAGCAGCTTCGACGGCTCGACGTGTGGATCGTAGATCGACAGGCCGATGTGCAAGCGGAGGAATTTGCGAGCCAGGTCGATATTGGGACTTTCGCGAAGATCGTCGCTGTTCTCCTTGAAGGCAAGTCCCAACATGAGTACCCGTCCGCCGGGCGGGACCGCTTTCAGGCAATTCTCAAACAGGAAATTCTTGTGCTCGTCGTTCGATCTGAGCACCGAATCCACCAGCCAGGTATGCGCTCCGACATCGCTTGCGATGTATTGGAGCGCGCGAACGTCCTTGGGCAGGCAGGAACCGCCGAATGCGCCGCCCGGCCTCAGATAGTAGGGTGAAATGTTGAGCTTGGTGTCGGAAACGAAGATCTTGTGTACGGTTGTCGCGCTGATGCCGAGCTTGTCGCAAACGCGACCGACTTCGTTGGCAAAGGCAATCTTCACTGCGTGGAACGAGTTGTCGACGAATTTGGTCATCTCCGCCGTACGATAGGTGGTGTAGAAGACGGGCACCGCGATGCTCGCGTTCAACTCGTCAAGGACCGGGCACCGTTCCCCGTCCTTTGTTCCGACCACGATCTTCGGCGGATTGAAGAAATCTTCGATCGCTACCGACTCGCGCAAGAACTCGGGATTATAGACGACGTCGACGAGCTCCATCCTGCCGTTCAATGCGCTTTCGAAGATTGGCAGAACCAGATCCTCGATGGTGCCTGGCCGCATCGTGGAGCGAAACACCACAGTTAGCGTCGTCGTGCGGGTGGGGCCGATCAGGTCTGCGATCTGATGGGAAACTTCAGCGACGAAGCTCATGTTGTGAGATCCGTCCGGGGCGCTGGGTGTTCCCACGCACACTATTGCCAACGTGCAGCCGTCGAGATGCCCGCTCGCGTCCTTTGTCGCGCTCAGCAAGCGCTTTCGGACGGCGGATTCGACAAGTTGATCGAGGCCGGGCTCCGTGATTGGAGATTTCCCCGCATTGACGATCGCGACTTTCTCATCGCTGATGTCGACGCCGATGACCTCGTGCCCTTGCCTTGCGAGGCAAGCCGCTGCCGTCATGCCTACGTAACCGAGTCCGAACACCGCTATTTTCATCTGGATCCATCACGCGCATCAGGTTGCGCCGGCAACACTGGCGGCCTGTTTAGGGGTTGTCTGCAAGGTCGACGGCTTCATTCAGAGATAGTCTTCGGGCAAGGTATTCTGAGAGCGCGCTACGCGTCCGCAACGCCTTCCAAAGTGCAGCCCGATTGTATTCGTTCAGGCTTGCGGAGCCTGAACTTTTTCGGGCTACCTATTCCGGTTTTGGCCGGCGAAGGCGGACTGAAACGGCGCTAGAAGCAAGAGATCGAATGCTCGAGACCGGTGTCCACTTCGGCCGCCTTTGGAGACGCGTGGTAGCCGCTGCCGAGAGGCTGACAAGTCGGAGGGGCGAGCGGCAGGGGGCCGCCCACGCTCGAAGCTTCATGACTGAGGCAATGTGTCCGGGCCAAAGCGGCTTGATCGCGTCGCTTTGCGTCGTCTGCGGCTACATGCGAGAACGAAGTAGGTGACCGTAATTGTCACGAAGTTCGGACAAATATCGCCGAACGGCCACCCCGAACCGGTATCGGATCGATTCCGAGGCGGGCGAACCATGCAACTGTTCGCGATAGATGCACCGTATATCCGCCGCGCCGCCCGGCGGGACATCGACCATCACTCGAACATGTCCGTCCGTGTATTCGTACGCGATGAGGCCTTGGTTGACTTCAACGCCCTTTAGGGAAGCGATCTGCGGTTCGCGCTTCATGACGCAAATTCGTCGTGTCGTGGGCCCGCCGTTCTCGAAGAGAAGCCGCTCGGCAAGCATCCTTACCAGGATTGTTTCGCCGTCGGATCGAATGCCGTAGCTGCGGCGAACGGCGTCCTCGAGAGGTCGCCAGCAGAGTTTCCACTGCAAGGATGCGAGAAGCCGGAGAAATGTCGCCAGTTCGCTACCCCGGCCGCGGAGAAGGTCGTGATGTCCGGCAATGAAGCACGGCTTGCCCAGGAGTCCGTCAAACGCGAAGTTTTCGATGCCGTGGTCAATGTATCGCCGGGTAAAGATCGGGAAGCTCCCATACCGGACAATGGCGACACTCCAGAGATCAGCGAGTGTCGTTTCGTTCAGCGCATCATTGGCTGGTGCGACCTCGGTGTTGACGGCCGCGATGAAGCCATTTCGCTTGAGCGCCGAGGCGGCCTCGGGCGAGAATGCCCCTTGCGGGAAAACCATCACGTTTTCGTGGTCAAGCGCGGTGTTCTGGCGAAGGGCCTGCATCCGCGTTCTGGCGGTTTTCAGCTTTCTATCGAGCAGCTCAGGCGAGCGGGCTGCGAACTCACCTCCTGTGTGATCGCAGCCGTGTACGCAGACGGACAATTTCCCGTTGCTTTCTCGAAAGGCGGCAACAGTGCCGCGGTTTGTTCGTCTCCAGTTCCATGGAATGAAGGCAATGGTCGTTGCGAATGCCAGCTTGTCCGCAAGCTGCAACAGGTCATCAAAATCGAGGAGACCGTACCGCGGCCACAAGGGCGGATCGTCAATGATCAGGCAAGCGTTTATTTCAACGCTCGTCAAGCAAACGTCGCGGAACGCCCACTTCAGATACATCACGATCGGCACCGCGCCGGCGAAACACTTCTTCACATCAAAGTAGCTTGCTGCGCGTTCGCGAACGTCCACGATCGTCAGTGACGAGTCAGCAAAAAAGCGGACACCGGAATAAGTGAACTCGGCGAACAGATGCCCCTCGCGCACTCCGACGATGCTCTGGAGGTTGCTATTGCGGACGACGAGCGCGGTATCGGCGCCCCGCTCCAGTTGGATTTGCAGTCCCGACATCGGGCCGCACATTTCGGGAAAAGAATCGGTGACTGATACGGTCGTTGGACACTGGCCGGAGGCGCGGATTTCCGCGTCGGGATCTCCGGCGATCTGGCGCAACAGAGACCTGCATGGATCCGCGGCTTGAAATCCATAGACGAAAACTGAATTGGCTGCCGCCAACCACGTCGGAAGCGCCTCAGTCTTGTTGCACTGTAGGACCTCGCCGAGACAGGCCGCGGAGGTCAGGACGCAGAATTGCTGATGACCTGCTGTTAGCGCGGCTATGTTGTCCCCGCGCGCTTCGTCGACTGTCAGCGCAGTCCAGGGAATTTCGAAGAGATCAAGAATTTCGGTCAGGTTGCGATCATTGGTCGATGGAGCGCTACCGCGGAGCAGGAGTGCGATCGAAGTGCCTTTGGCCATGGCGTCGGCGTTTCATCCGTGGGTTGTGCCTCATCTGTTGGTAAGGCCACCAGGCCTCCTGCAGATTGTTCGTGACCTCGCGCTTGTGCGCCTCTTTTGAGGAATCCTATACGAGAGATGGCGAAGTTTCCACTATGGGACGGCTGCGCAATGGTGGTCCCCGCCTAACTAATCTGCGGTATGCGATACCGCGGGCCTATCGAGATCAGATTTGGCCTTTCGCAGTCAGGGATTTGTGAAGCCCGCGGCCGGCGTGAACCTAGATTGGCGGCACTGACATTCTGCGAGAGCGCTGCGTCGGGCACCATGCGACGCGTCGGGTTGCCGCAAGCGAATTGCCGACGTGAGGCATTCGCGGGGGCGTGATGCGAAGACGACCGCGTGCTGCTGTCCGTCCGAGTGTGCCGACCAGTCTGCAAGTAAAAAAAGTGATTGATTCCAACATGGTGCCCAGCTCTTGGACGCACCAGGTCCGGCTGTTGCACTGCGTGCGAAGCTCCTGGTTTGCCCACGCAAGGGCGGGGGTACCCCCGATGGGCGTGGGTCATAATCCGTGTTCTACAGCGGCGCGCGCGCCCAACCGGCTATCCTAATTCGACGCACGCTAAGGCCTTCAATTAGGGAGCCAACATGGCGAGATAACCGTGCTCGTGAGGATACTGATATTTCACCATTGCTTTCCTCTGGCGTGATTGTGGCAAACATGTCGAAACAATTATATTCCAAATTCGTTCCCGGCTTAATTGATGCCCAGAACATGACCGGCGGCGCGGAAATTGAGACCGCAAAAGCCGGTCCATCGCTCGCCGTCATCGGTTGCGGTTACTGGGGCGCAAAACACATCCGTGTTGGCCACGATATCGGCGCAAGGGTGTCGATGGCCGCCGACATGCGGTCTGACAGACTGGAATACGTGAAATCACAGTATCCCAATGTCGCTGTTTCGCGTGATTTCGATGCGATCCTGAATAGCTCGTCTGTCGACGCGGTGATTATCGCGACCCCCGCCGTGACGCACTTTGAGCTGGCGCGGGCAGCGCTCCAGGCCGGAAAGCACGCGCTCGTCGAGAAGCCGTTGGCCATGACGAGCGCGCATTGCCGCGAATTGATTGCGATAGCCGAAGAACGGAATCGCGTGCTGATGGTCGGGCACACGTTCGAGTACCATCCGGCGGTGGGTGTCATGCGCCAGATGATCCGAAGCGGCTCTCTCGGCGAGCTCTACTACATCGATTCGCGGCGCCTGAATCTCGGTCTCTATCGGCCCGATGCCAATGTCCTTTGGGATTTGGCGCCGCATGACCTCTCGATCATCTTCTTCCTGCTCGAGGAGGTTGCGCACAACATCGGCGCTTGGGGTTGCGCGCACGTTCTGCCGGATGTCGAGGACGTCGTTTACGCCAAGTTGGGCTTCAAGAGCGGGCCGACCGCCCATGTGCATGTGTCATGGTTGGACCCCGTCAAGGTGCGCCAGATCACGGTCGTCGGCAGCGATGCGATGCTGGTGTTCGACGATGTGGAGCCGTCCGAGAAGGTTCGCGTTTACCAGAAGCGCTTCAGGCCACGGATCAACGGCGATTCATACGCCGACTTCCAGTCGGCCTACCATCATGGCGATGTTCATATCCCCGCGATATCCAGCAGCGAGCCGCTGAAGCTCGAGTTGCTCGACTTTGTCAACGCAATCAAGACCGGGACGCAGCCCGTTGCGAACGGTGCGCATGGCCTGCGCGTCGTCGAAGCGCTCGAAGCTGCATCGGACTGTCTGCGGCTCAACCAGGAGCACCGTGGCAACGGAACACGTCAACCGGCGTTTCTGCGGCGGAACGCGTCGGCGGGGGCTGCCGAAATTGTCGTTAGATGAAGCCTTGCGATGGAAGGCGAGCCCGCGGGAATCCGTTAAGCGGGTGCTTGACATCGCTGTGAGCGTCTCCGCGATCCTCTTGCTGGCCCCGTTCCTTGTCGCGGTGTGGGTCGCAATCCGCCTCGACAGTCCCGGGCCGGCGTTCTTTTGCCAACGCCGGGTCGGACGATACGAGAAGCCATTCAATTGCTTCAAGTTCCGGACGCTTCGTCACAAGGCCGACGAGAACGTCCATCGCGACGCTATTCGCAGGGTTTGGGCGAAGGAGGTTCTCTCGAACGACCCTGATGCCCCATACAAGCTGACAGATGATCCTCGCGTGACGCGCGTGGGGCGGGTGCTGCGGAGAACCAGTATCGACGAGCTGCCGCAACTCCTCAACGTATTGCGCGGCGAAATGAGCATCGTCGGTCCGCGGCCCGCGATACCTTATGAACTCGAGTACTTTCGCGACTGGCATCATCAACGTCACATCGTGAAGCCCGGCATCACCGGACTTTGTCAGGTTCGCGGCCGTGGTCGCCTGGGCCCGGACGCGATGCTCGAGATGGACGTCGAATATGCAATGAACTGGACCTTGTGGACCGACCTGAAGCTGATTGCCCTAACGGTTCCCGCGGTGCTGCGGGGCCACGGTGCTCGATGAGATTCTCGGGCAATGGATATGGAATCTGGTGAGGTTTGAAAAATGAAAATTCCGTTCGTAGATCTCAAGGCACAATATGCGACGCTAAAGGATGAGGTGGCCGAGGCGATTCGAGGCGTTCTCGAATCCACGCAGTTCATCGGCGGCGAGGCAGTTGCTTCGTTCGAACGAGATTTTGCTGCTTATTGCCAGGTGCCCTATGCGCGCGGTGTGGCGAGCGGCACGGACGCGATTCATCTGGCGCTGCGGGCGTTGGGTGTTGGCCATGGTGACGAGGTGATTACAACCGCCCATACTTTCATCGCCACGGCCGCGGCGATCGTAGCGGCGGGAGCGCAGCCGGTATTCGTCGATATCGATCCCGATACCCACACCATCGATCCGAGGATGATCGAGCGGGCGCTGACAAGCCGCACGAAGGCGATCGTTGCGGTCCATCTGTTTGGTCAGCCGGCTGACATGGGCCCAATCAAGGATATCGCACGACGGCGCGGCCTCTTCGTGATTGAAGACGCGGCCCAGGCGCATGGAGCGGAGTATCAGGGGATCCGAACCGGGGCGCTCGGCGATGTAGCCTGCTTTTCGTTTTATCCGGGGAAGAACCTCGGTGCATATGGCGATGGAGGAGCGGTCACCACCAACAGTGCAGCGATCGCCGAGCGGATCGAACGGTTGCGCGACCACGGTCGAACCACCCATTACAACCACGCCGAGGTCGGGTTCAACAGCCGGCTCGATGCTCTCCAGGCCGCAGTTCTCCAGGTCAAGCTCCGACGCCTGGATGAGTGGAACGACAATCGGCGGCGGGCCGCGGAGTGGTACACCTCGGAGTTGAGACACTCGGGCATCAAGACGCCGTTCGTCCGAACGGGATCCACGCACGTCTACCATTTGTACGTGATCACCACGGACGAACGGGACGCAATGCGCAAGAGGCTCGACGAGGTCGGCGTGGCGAGCGGAATCCACTATCCGTTGCCGTTGCATCTCCAGCCTGCGTTCGCCTATCTCGGCTACAAGCAGGGCGATATGCCGTGCAGCGAAGCGATGGCCGCTCGATCATTGTCCCTACCCATGTTCCCGGAGCTCACGCGCGACCAGGTGCGCGGCATCGCCGCGATTGTGCGTGGTGTTGCGGAGCGCGAAAGCCACCAGGAACTGCAGCGGAAGCCCGTCGCGATGCACGCCGACGGCGGGAAGGCGTGACGATGAACCGAATTAGCGCACGGGCGGTGGTCGAGACCGACGCGATCGGTGCGGACGTGACGATCGCTGAGTTCGCCGTGGTGCGGTCAGGTGTCACGATCGGCAACAGGGTGGTCATTCACCCGCATGTCGTGATCGAGAGTGGCGCGAGAATAGGGGACAATGTCGAGATATTCCCGGGAGCCTATATCGGGAAGGTGCCCAAGGGGGCCGGCGCATTGTCGCGGGCTCCGCATTTTGAGGCATGGATCGATATCGGTGCCGATTGTTCAATCGGACCGCATGCGGTCATTTTCTACGACGTCTCGCTCGGCGCGGGGACCTTGATCGGTGATGGCGCCTCGATCCGTGAACAATCGCGGATCGGCTCGAAGACGGTTGTCGGACGTTACGTTACGGTCAATTACAATACGCGTGTTGGCGATCGCGTTCGTGTGCAGGATCATACCTGGCTGGCCGGCAATATGACGATCGAAGACGACGTGTTCATATCGGGCTGCGTCGGCACGTCGAACGACAACGCGATCGGCCGGAACGGCTACGATGGCTCGCCGATGCTCGGGCCCACCATCGCGCGCGGCGCGGCGATCGGCGTGGGAGCCAACCTCCTGCCGGGTGTCAGAATCGGTATTGGCGCTATCGTCGGCGCCGGCGCGGTGGTGACGAAGGACGTGCCTGACAACACGCTCGTGACGGGCGTCCCCGCGGAAATTCGACGAAAGCTCAACGGGGCCGGCGGCACTACCGAAGCCTCAAGGGAGTGATCGTGAGGATCCTCTGTGTCACCAATATGTATCCGAGCCCGGAGCGACCAGGGTCCGGAGCCTTCGTGTACCAGCAGGTAGAGCAGCTGCGTCGGTTCGGCCATACGGTCGACGTGATCAATATTGTCGGGTCCCAGTCGAAGCTGAATTATCTGAAGGGCAGCTTTGATGTCATGCGAATGACCGGCGTGACGACATACGACATCGTCCATGCGCACTACGGATATTCGGCCTATCCCGCCATGTTTCGGTTGCGGGCGCCGCTCGTCATCACGCTGCACGGGACCGATGTACTGGGGAATATCCTTGAAAGGCTGTCGACGCGGCTTGTGTCGCATTTCGCCGATGCCGTTATCGTCGTGTCAGAGGAGATGCGGAAGTGGATTCCCGGAACCGTGATTCCCTGTGGGGTCAACCTCGACGTATTCAGGCCGTACGACCGCAACGAAGCGCGAGCACGGCTGCAGTGGCCCAACGATAAATTCGTCGTTCTGTTTCCGTTTGATCCGACACGCCCTGAGAAGCGATATGATCTGGCGAGAGCGTCAGTCGACCGACTGGTGCAGGAGGGCGTCGACGCGCAGTTGATGACGGTCACCAATGTGCCGAACGAGGATATGCCCTGGTATTACAGCGCGGCAAACGCCCTGCTTCTCAGCTCGGATTATGAGGGGTCACCGACCTCCATCAAGGAAGCTCTCGCGTGCAACCTTCCGGTGGTGTCGACCAATGTCGGCGACGTCCGTGAACAGCTAAATGGCATCGCGGGGACGTGGATATGTCCGCCGGACGCCGGCACGATTGCGCGCAGCCTTCGAGAGGCCTTTGATTGGTCGCTGAACGGCGAGTTTCAGGGGCGTGCGGCAGTGGCGAGATACGACCAGGCGCTCACCGTGGAGCGAATCGTCGGAGTATATGCCGACGTCCTGTCGAACTTCAGGGCAAGTACGGTAGGCAGGCGTTTGCTACGGAGCGGACGATAGCAATGCGCTTCGTGGAGAAAACGTCGTCGCCGGGATCATCGCTTCGGCCGGCGGAGGCGTGCGGTCATGGTTCTTACGGTGAGCTAGAGTGAAGCAGCTCCTCACGAACAGCGTAATCGAAATTGCCCGTTGGTCTGGCCTGATGCCGGCCGTCCGCAAGATCCTTGCTGGCCGGGCGGCTATCCTGATGTTCCATGAGATCCAGCAGGATGGACGCTCGGAATTGATGACCGGGACTTCAGTCGGCCTCTTTGAATACTCGCTCAATTGGCTCAGGCAAGAAGGCTGGGAGATTGTGAGTCTGGCGACATCTCTCGAGCGTTTGGCGTCGGATTCCGGGACGGGCGGCCGCTATGCGGTGCTTACCTTTGACGACGGCTACCGGGATAACGTCGCGACCGCGCTTCCAATCCTCGAGCGATACAACGCTCCGTTCACGATCTACGTTCCCACTGGCGCTCCCAAGCGGACATTGCAGGCGTGGTGGCTGGGCTTGCGTGAAATGTTTCGCTCAGGCGACACGGTAACGATCGACGCGATGGACAGGCGATTTCATTGCCCCCGGCTGCGCGAAAAGATAGCGGGCTTGAACGAGGTCACTGAGTGGATCCATCAGGATTATCACCGGATCGCAACGCTTGCTCCAACGTTCAACAAGGCAGGTTTGTCATTGTCGGCCTTGAATGAGGCATACTTTCTGGATGAGCGCGAGCTTCAAGACCTGGCGCGGCATCCTCTCGTGTCAATCGGCGGGCACACCGACTCGCATGCCGTCTTATCGTGCCTTGATAGTGAGACCGCACGGGCCGAAATGGCAGATAACCGCCGCTATCTGGAGCAGTTGCTGCAGCTTCCGGTTCAGCACTTTGCTTACCCTTACGGAGACTCCAAAGCATGCGGCCCCAGGGAAGCGGGCCTTGCAAAGGACATCGGCTTTTCAACTGCGGTGACCACCCGGCATGGGCAATTGTCTGATCTCAGATCAGATCATTTTACGCTTCCTCGTATCGGCGTCGGGGGGCCATTCGATACGACAGCCAGGTTCGAGGCGCGCATCAGCGGCATACAGTCGGCAGCTCACATGCTGTTGGGGTCCCAACGTTGAATGTAACGCCGAACCAATCACTGCGAGGTGGACTGAATCAGGTCACTCGGGAGGGCGTTGAGATGCGCATATTGCACGTTATCGAACGTCTTGGCCCGGGAGGAAAGGAACGACAAATCGTCGAATTGCTGAAAGGCCTTGCCGCTCACAGTGACATAAGATCATTCGTCGCTGTTATGGACAAGGACGAGGTTCGCCTCGAGATTGACCGCGAACACGCGCAAATCATTCAGCTCTATCGCAGAGGCAGAAAGGATTTGCGCCTTTTCAAGAGCCTCTACGAACTGGTCACTGACCTGAAAATCGATATCATCCACTCGTGGGGCTCGATGTGCTCCATCTATGCAGCGCCGGTTGCGAAAGTGTGCGGTACGGCTTTCGTAAATGGGTTCGTGCGGGATGCGCCCGCGCATATGACGCTGCGGACTGAGGGGTACTTGAGAGGCAAGCTGACGATCCCGTTTTCGGACGTTGTCGTTGCCAACTCGTATGCGGGCCTGGCTGCCTACGGTATTCCCGAGCGCAAAGGTCTTTGCATCTACAACGGGTTCAGTCCTGAAAGGGTCTCGAACCTAAAGGATAAGACCGAGCTTCGCAGCAATCTGGGGATTGTGACGCCCTACATTGTCGGGATGGTCGCTAACTTTACGCCGAGAAAGGACTATGAAACCTTCGTTGAGATGGCATGCGGCATCTGCCGTCTAAGGGACGACGTCACTTTTTTGGCTATCGGTAGTGGTGGAACGCTGGAGCAGGTGCGCGACAGCATCCCGACTGAACATTCGCCGCGCATAAAGCTTCTGGGGCGGCGGAACGACATAGAGAGCATCGCCAATCTCTTCACTGTCGGCGTTCTCACCACCAATAGCCATTTGCACGGGGAGGGTATTTCCAACGCGATAACCGAGTGCATGGCATTGGGTAAGCCGGTTGTGGCAACAGACGATGGCGGCACTTCAGAATTGGTTCTGGAGGGCCAGACCGGATTTCTTGTGCCGAGCCATGACGCCGGCGCCTTGACCGATCGCGTGCTCAAGCTGCTCGACAATGCTGAACTCGCCGATCGTTTTGGTGCCGCAGGACGTCGGCGCGTCGAAACAGCATTCTCACTGGATGCGATGTGCGATGCATATCTCCGCCTTTATCGGAAAGTGGCGCGCAAGGGATCGCGCGCGACATGGCAAGGCGCGACCACGAGCGATATGGTCGATTGATCGTTTGGTCGTTCGATCTCATTCCTGGCAACATGACGTGCGATTGGAGTTTTGCCAGATGAGTAGTGATAGTCATTTCGGTTGAGCCACCTCCAGGGCAACGTGTGATGCTGCCCACGTCGTTCGCTCGCGTCTGGCCGAGCCCCAGTCGTCGCCTTGGCGTTTCAAATCGCTTCCGGAACGGAATGCCTCGCCAGAGTTTCCAGACTCGACGGCTTGAAGGCTCGCAGGAACAGCTCCAGGTTGGCCAGAGACCAAAGCACCTTTTCGTGGTTTTGACGGCGGGCGAGATGCTCGTTGACCAACTGCCTCAAGACATCCTTGTCGCAGAATGATGCCACACGGGCACCGTCGCAAACCAACAAATCGGAGATAAATTCGCGATGGGGACCGCGAAACCACTCCTCGATCGGCACGCGGAATCCGATTTTCTTGCGCGTCAGAGTCCCCGGTGGAAGAGTGTGCTGCATCGCTGCTCGCAATACTGACTTGCCGCCGCTCCGACCGACCAGGAAATTGTCCGGAAACCGCGCCACAAGCTTGGCGAGACTGGTGTCCATGAACGGCATCCTGCCCTCAATTGAACCAGCCATCATCATTCGGTCCGCACGTTCAAGGAGGTTGTCGGGTAGCCACGACGTCTGATCGAAGAACAGCGTGCGCCGGACATTCGACCCGACGGCCATCGAGAAAGGATGGGAATCCGGCGGCGTTACGGGCAGGGGGCGTCCGATAATGCGATCCCGTTCGTTAAGGGAAACTCCGCCAAACCAGAGTTGCATCCGGCTCGGCCAATCCCGCTCGCCCGCTGCATTAGACAGGACCTTGGCGCGACGCATATCGTACGGGAGTGCACGCATTGCGGGTGATATGATGCGGTCGTGAATGGCCTGCGGAACCAGCCGTTGGTAGAGCTCGATCCACAACTCGGCTCGATGCTTGGGATAGCCGCCCAGAAGTTCGTCTGCTCCTTCTCCGGTAAGGACCATTTTCACCTTGCTCGCCGCCATATGCGACAGCATCATAACTGGAATATCGGCCGGTTCGGCCGCTGGGGCGCCACGACGCAGCACAGCGGTCGGCCAGCTTTTCAGGAAGTCGTGCGGCTCCAGCACGATCTCCTCGTGATTGGTGTCGAATTGACGAGCTATGGTGCGGGCGTGATCGAGCTCGGAGTAGCCGGCTTCACGAAAGCCAACCGAGAACGTGCGCACGCGCTCAGAGCTATGGCGGACCATGGCGGCCACAACCGCGGACGAATCGATGCCGCCAGACAAGTAGGCTCCAAACGCAACGTCACTCCGCATGCGAATTCGTACGGCATCATCGAATGTCGCCTTGAACATCCGGACTGCCTCGCCGAAGTCCGTGATGTCAGGCTCTACCGATGCCAGCGGTGGTACGAAATACCGGGTGATGTTTGTGCGTCCTTCGCGCCACACCAGGTGGCAGCCCGGGGGAAGCTTGCGCACGGCTTGAAAGAACGTCCTGGGGCCGGGGACATACCGATTGAGCAGATAATGCTCGATGGCATGCGGGTCGATCCGGGTATCCATGCCCGGGAACTTGAGCAGGGGCTCGATTTCCGACGCGAACAACAGGCCTGAGTTCTCGGCGATGAAGAGCGGCTTCTTGCCGAACGGGTCGCGCGCGAGAACAAGCTGTTGGGTCCTCGCATCCCATAGTCCGAACGCGAACATGCCACGGAACCGCTTGATCGAGTCCAGTCCCCAAGCCCGGTAGGCTTCGATCAGCACTTCCGTATCGGAGGACGTGCGAAAAGCATGTCCCAGTGAGACGAGTTCCTCGCGCAACTCAACGTAGTTATAGATCTCTCCGTTGAAAACGAGCCCGATCGAGCCATCAGCGCTCCACATCGGCTGGGCTCCGCCCTCGAGATCGATGATCGAGAGACGCCTATGCCCCAAGCTGACCTGATGGTGCCCGCCGGCAGTGTCGCCTTGCCAGTAGCCAGCGCCGTCGGGGCCCCTGTGCTTCATGAGGTTGGTGAGGCGGACAAGGGTCTCGTAATCTTGCCGGTGCTTTCCCCGAAGTGCCCAGCCCAAAATCCCGCACATGGCCCCTGCCAGCTTCTTGTTTCCGGACAATGCTGTGGCCACGGATGTCCCTCAATGGGGCAAGCGGGTTAATCCTTGGAGATTGCGTCATCATGTCCTCTCGACTTGCTCGCGAGGTGGCGCGCGCATCACGCGACGCGCGGCGTTCAACCAGCATGGGGAGTCAAGCTGCTGAAATTCAGCACTCGGGCCCGTCAGCGGCCGCGGCGGCATGCGTGCCCGGACTACTTGGCCATTCCTTTTATGGCTGTCTTCCTGTGACGATGCGGAGCGTTGCCGATGCGAGAGGCGGTCGACTGCGGCGGGCTGCTGGAGCGCCCGACCATTCGGATCTGGTCACCAATCCTGGTCGTCAATTGCTTGATGTGAGCGACCTGTGTCTCGGCCTTCACCAGCTTCGGAATTGACAGCTTACTCATCCGAAGAGAATTCCCAAGCTGCGCAGCACGCTGACACTTTGCATCGGCAAGCTTGGTCACCTGCGGCCATGTGCAGGAAGGGCTGCATTCGTCGGGATCAGGGATCGCTCACGATGGCGAGCGCCTCATTGGCAATATCAGTGGAGAACTTTTTTGCTCCTGCTGTGAGGATCACGCTGAATTTAGCTGCAACGGCAAACACATATCGCAGGCGCCGGTCGGTTGGACGTTTCAAACTATCGCCATCCTAAATAACTTTTTTTGCCATACTCCCTAATTAACCACCGACTCAGCAGTTGGGGATGGGCGATTCGCACTGCATTGGAATGTGCGCGCAGTTGATCCTGTGATGCATTGAAATCCGCTCGTGGCGCAAGGCGTTGCGAGCGCGTGGTATGTCGCGCGCCTTCGCGATGCGCGGCCGTAAATTCCCTTGTACGCGTCAAAGAGAAGCATCTCTTGACCCATGGAGGCCTGAATTGGATACGACCGGGACAATTACATCGTTTTCTTCCGCACCGATGACGAGGTTTTCGATCGGTGGCGACAGCTACGGAGTGCAGGATGCGAGCACGAGCTACAGCCTGACCAATCCTGACCCACAAACTCTGCGCTTCGAAGTCAAGCAGGGTGATTATGCCTGGTACGATAGCTCATCTGTCGATCGCTCCGAGGTTTCAGGCGTTAACAACATTCCCGGCGGCACTCCCATCGCCTTGAACTATCAGTTCATGGTGGAGGCAAATGGCGCCAACGGGTCATTTACGAATACGGCAGATGGCTGGTTCATCGTCGGACAAATGCACAATGATGACTGGTCGAGCGGCGTGGGCACCTCGCCGCCGTTCGCGATCCAGCTTGTCGGCAATCATCTGCAGATTGTCGCCAGATATGTCCAGCCGGGTCAGGACCCGAGCAACGGGGCTGGCAACGTGCAGATGCTCACGCTCTGGACCGATCCCAATCCGATCCAGACGGGCGTGTACAACAACATTCAAATACAGGCCGACGTTTCGAACACCGGTGGCGGCTATTTGAAGGTCTCGATCAACGGGACACAGGTTGTGAACTACAGCGGCCCCTTGGGTTATGGGCAGGCCACCAATTGGGAATACGGAATCTATCGGTCGTCGGCGCCCGAGACTGTCGCGGTCGATTACCGAAATATGACGCTGTTGACGGGGGCGGCGGCGACGTCGACGCAGCCGACGACACCGACACAGCCGACCACACCGACCACGCCCACCACCCCGAACGTCGCGCCGACAGTGACGCAGGCGTCCGCTTCGCCGGGGACCGGGACCGAGCATGTCGGCGATGTCGTCACGTTGACCCTCACCTTGAGCGAAACCGTGACCGTCACAGGTACGCCGACGCTGTCGCTCAATGATGGTGCCAGCGCCACCTATGTTGGCGGCTCCGGGACAAATACGCTCACCTTCCAGACGAAGGTCGCGTCGACTGATACGAACACCTCGGCGCTCGCCATCACCGGCGTCAATCTCGCGAACGGCGCGAGCATCAAGGATTCCGGGGGGCTTGCCGCCAATCTCTCGGGTGCGGTGAAGACATTCTCCGGTCTTCAGATCTCGAACACGCCCATCATGCCGACGCAGCCAACCACACCGACGACGCCAACGACCCCGTCGACGCCGACGGTGACCACGCCGGTGCTCTCCGTCGCGGACAGCTCACTCACGGTGAACGGCAGAGGCGGTCATATCGACCTGGGGACAACGCTGTCGACGACCGATCCCAACGATAAAATCAGCCTGAACATCAAGGGGCTGCCGAAATATGAGACGATCACGACCGGCGACGGCACGACGTTCAGGGGTGGCAACATCACTCTGACCTCTGCGCAGGTCGCCAGCGGATTGACGCTGACATCCTACTACAGGGGCAGTGCTCATCCGGTCGCGACTCTCACCTTGACCGCGAGCGCGAAGG
Organism: Bradyrhizobium sp. AUGA SZCCT0105; assembly: GCF_018129565.1. NCBI lineage: Bacteria > Pseudomonadati > Pseudomonadota > Alphaproteobacteria > Hyphomicrobiales > Nitrobacteraceae > Bradyrhizobium > Bradyrhizobium sp. AUGA SZCCT0105. The sequence continues at coordinate 79,821 of NZ_JAFCMK010000001.1, forward strand.
ACCCGGTGACGGGGGCTGTGACGTCGGCGACGCCACAGACCATCACCGTCACGGATCCTCGACCGTCCGCAACCTCAGGGAGCACGACAAGCCAGGGCCATGGGCTGCACCACCACCTTAGCTCGGCCAGCACCACGCTGGCAGCTACCGTGCCGCAGACCACCTCCTTGGCGAATTACGATACGGCCAAGGGGTCCCAGACGAGCCATAGCTTCGCGCTGCTGAACCAGTATCTGGCGGGTGGCTCTGGTCGGGTCGACGGGGGGCAGATCGCGGCAGCCATTTCGAATGGCGCCGCCTGGATGCAGAACTCGTTCCTGACGAAGCCGCACCACTAACGCTCTGCCGCACCCGGGCACCTTGCGCCCGGGTGCGGCACCGTCAATTTTTGGGACGTCACGCGGCAAAGTGGTCGGCCAGCAGCCGCGACGGGGAGGTTGAAAAGCCAATCCGCAACGGAGGGTTGCCGGCCGCCGCCGATTGACGGACAATCGCCGTAAGAATTCTGATTCGATACTTCGTTGTGAGCGTAAAACGCCTGAGTTTAGGTCAGTTTCCGGGCACAACTTGCATGTGTATAAATCCACAATTCGAAAGTTTTTTCGCCATTTTTGCTCGTTAACCAACCTGCTCAGCCAGTCGGGGGGGCAATTTCAATATCCCGTCGCGCTGAAATCTCCTCGCGGTTCGAGGCCCTAACGCTCTGATGATTGCTTGCGCCGTTTTGGCTGCAAGCACGTGTATGTCGCGTATCCTCGGATACGCGTCATTGGAATTCCATGTGCATGCAAAGGACCACAAACGCAGGCTGTAGCCGCGAAGGGTAGAGTAACGAAATGGCGATCCAGAACGGAAATGCCCACGCAACTCCAGATCTAGGGTTTCGAGCGCTGGCTCTGTTCCTGCGCCTTCATGGCGTGAACACCGAACCCGATCAGCTCCGCGATCGTTGCGGAGACGATGGGATAGGCATCCGCGGAATGCTTCGTTGCGCGCGCGAATTCGGGGTCAAAGTCCGTGCGACAACAATGGATTGGCCGCGGCTGGCGGGCATCCAGCTGCCTGGCATCGCTTCGCTGCATGACGGCGGATTCTTGCTTCTGGGAAAAATCGAGGACCAGGTAGCGCTTGTGCTGCACCCGACCTCGTCGCATCCGCGGCGGATGACGCGTGCGGAATTTGAGGCGATCTGGGATGGCGGCTTGATCTCGCCCGGCTCACAGAGCCTCACACACGGCGCACGTCATGCGATTGCCGACATCGGGGCTCGAGCAGTTGGTCTCGGTGCCGGCCTGATCCGCCACACCGGTGGCCTGCTGACGCATGTCCGCGACGGCTTGGCAAAGGCCCGCGATACCTTGTTGACGAAGGCGTCCGGCATGCGGGCGCGCTTTGCCGCTTCCGGCGATGTTGCGAACGAGACCGCGGATACCGGATCCCCGGCTGCGAGCGCCGATCCCGACGACGTCGACGAATCCGGGCTCATTGCGCTCGCGATCTTGCTGCGTTGCCACGGAATTGCTGCCGACCCCGCCCAAATCCACCACCGGGTCGGCGCGGCGCGCCTCGGCGTTACTGAAATCTTGCGCTGCGCCAAGGAGTTCGGACTCAAGGCAAGGGTGCAGCGGACCAGTTGGGACAGGCTTGCAGTCACGCCGCTGCCGGGAATTGCACTGCTGCGCGACGGCAGCTTCCTGATTCTCGGCAAGCTGATCGACGGCAAGCTTCTCGTTCAGCGCCCGTTGTCTCCGCGCCCTGAAACCCTTTCCCAGGCCCAGCTCGAGGCCATCTGGGATGGCGGCCTCATTCTGATGGCCCGGCGCGCCAGACTGACCGATCTCGCGCGACGCTTCGATATCGGCTGGTTCGTCGGCGCCATGCAGAAGTATCGCCGCCTGCTCAGCGAGGTGCTGGCGGCGTCGTTCTTCCTTCAGATATTCGCCGTCGTCTCACCGTTGTTCTTCCAGGTGGTCATCGACAAGGTGCTCGTGCATCGAAGCATGAGCACGCTCGATGTTCTGGTCATCGGCCTTGTCGTGCTGACTGTGTTCGAGGCCATTCTCGAGACACTGCGCGTCTATCTGTTCGCGCATACGACAAACCGTATCGATGTCGAGCTCGGTGCCAGGCTGTTTCGCCATCTGATGGCGCTGCCGATCGCCTATTTCCAGACGCGCCGCGTCGGGGATTCGGTGGCACGCGTCCGGGAGCTGGAGAATATCCGCCAGTTCCTGACGAGTTCGGCGCTCACGCTGGTCATCGACCTTCTTTTCACGGTCATCTTCCTTGTGGTGATGTTCTACTACTCGACGACGTTGACCTGGATCGTGCTCGCGTCCTTCCCATTCTATATCGGCATATCGGCGGGAGCGGCGCCGCTGTTCCGCGCACGCCTCGATGAGAAGTTCAATCGCGGCTCCGAGAATCAGGCCTTCCTGGTCGAGAGCGTCACCGGCGTCGAGACCTTGAAGGCCATGGCGGTCGAGCCACAGATGCAACGCCGCTGGGAAGAGCAGCTCGCCGGCTATGTCGCCGCAAGCTTCCGCGTGCTCAGCCTGAACAACACGGCGAGCCAGGCAGTTCAGATGATCAACAAGCTGGTCATCGCCGCGACCCTTTACTTCGGCGCGCGGCTGGTCATTGGTGGGGAGCTGACCGTCGGCGAACTCGTCGCGTTCAACATGCTGGCCGCGCGCGTCAGCACGCCGGTGCTGCGGCTTGCACAGGTCTGGCAGGACTTCCACCAGGCCCGTCTGTCGATCGATCGTCTCGGCGACATCCTCAACACCATTCCGGAGCCGAGCTTCACTCCGTCCCGCGCGGCTTTGCCGCCGATCCGCGGCCAGGTGAGGTTCGAGCACGCGACTTTCCGCTATCGCATCGACGGCCCTGAGGTGCTGCACGACGTGTCGTTCAGCATCGAGCCGGGCCAGGTCATCGGCATCGTCGGCTCGTCGGGGTCGGGCAAGAGCACCGTCACCAAGCTGATCCAGCGTCTCTATGTTCCGGAGAGCGGACGCGTGCTGGTCGATGGCGTCGACCTCGCAATGGTCGACCTGAGCTGGCTACGGCGCCAGATCGGCGTCGTGTTGCAGGAAAACGTGCTTTTCAACTGCACGATCCGGGACAACATTGCACTGACCGATCCGACCATGTCGATGGAACGTGTCATCGAAGCAGCAATGCTGGCCGGCGCGCACGACTTCATCCTGGAACTGCCCGAGGGTTACGACACCATCGTGGGCGAGCGCGGCAGCAGCCTGTCTGGCGGACAACGCCAGCGTATCGCAATCGCGCGCGCGCTGATCACCGACCCGCGCATCCTGATTTTCGACGAGGCGACCAGCGCGCTGGACTACGAAAGTGAGCGCGCGATCCAGCAGAACATGAGGCGGATTTCCGCCGGCCGGACCGTGATCGTTATCGCTCACCGGCTGTCGACTGTACGTAATGCCGACCGGATCATCACGCTCGAGCATGGCCGCATCGTCGAGGACGGCAGCCATGATGAGCTGATCCAGACCAACGGCCGTTACGCCAATCTTCATTACCTGCAGGCCGGTATCCATGACATCCGCTAGTCGCAACATCGTCCCGTTTCCGAGACGCGAACTTCGGCGCCGGGAGCACGAGCTGGCATTTCTGCCGGCGGCGCTCGAAATCGCCGAGTCGCCGCCGTCACCGATCGGGCGTGCGATCGGAGCGAGCATCATCGCGATGTTCTGCATCGCGCTGCTGTGGGCGACGCTCGGCAGCGTTGATATCGTCGCCACGGCGACCGGCAAGATCGTGCCCGGCGGCCGCACCAAGCTGATCCAGCCGTTCGAGACGGGTGTGGTCCGCGCGATCAAGGTCCGCGACGGCCAGAGCGTCAAGGCCGGCGACGTTCTGATCGAGCTCGACCCGACGATGACAGAGGCCGACCAGGAGCGCCAGAAGAGCGATCTGCTTGCGGCCGAACTCGACGCAGCGCGATTGCGGGCGGCACTTACAGCCGATCCGCTCGCCGCTTTCCGTGCTCCGCAGAACGCAAGCGCCGCCGAGATCGAGATGCATCGCCAGTTCCTGATCAGCGAGCGCGCCGAGCAAAATGCCAAGCTTTCTGAAATCGAGCGGCAGCAGGGGCAGAAGGAGGCGGAGCGGGAGACCACATCGGCGAGTGTTGCCAAGCTGGAAGCTACCATTCCCGTGCTGCAGGAGAGGGTCGATATCCGCAAGGGCCTCGTCGAAAAGGCACTGGCTTCCAAGGTCGTCTATCTAACCGAGTATCAGGAGCTGGTCGCCATGCAGCAGGATCTTGTGCTGCAGAAGAGCCGGCTGCGCGAAGCCGATGCGGCGATCGCGCTACTGAAGGAAACCAAGGAAAAGGCTGCCGCGGAGTATCGTCGCGCGACCTATGACGCACTTGCGAAGGCCGAGCAGAAGGCCGCCAGTGCGGCGCAGGAGGTGATCAAGGCGGACCGGCGCACGAAGCTCCAGCGTCTCACCGCGCCAGTCGATGGGGTCGTGCAGCAGCTTGCCGTTCATACGGTGGGCGGCGTTGTGACCCCGGCTCAGGCGCTCGCAGTGGTGGTCCCCAGCGAAAGCCAGCTCGAGATCGAGGCCATGCTCTCCAACCGCGATATCGGATTCGTCCATCCAGGGCAGGAGGCGGAGATCAAGATCGATACCTTCAGCTTCACGCGCTACGGACTGCTTCACGGCGACGTGCTCAGCGTGTCGACGGATGCCATCACGCGCGACAGAACGCAGGGGTCGAATGACCGCGCATCGGGCGCCACGATGAGCAGCAGCGAGCCGAAAGGTCAGGAGCTGGAATATGCCGCGCGCGTGTCGCTCGACCGGACGCACATGCAGGTGGAAGACAAGCTCGTCAAGCTCGGCCCGGGCATGGCGGTGACGGTCGAGATCAAGACCGGTACGCGCAGGATCATCAGCTACCTGCTCTCGCCGCTGGCGAGGTACAAGCAGGAAGCGTTGCGGGAACGGTAAGCAGCCGTCTTGCTTGGGCGAGGCCTTGTGCCGCCGGACCAAGCCGGGCGCCACGCAGGCCCAATGCGGATGTTGGAAAGGCCCGGATCGCCAGTGATGCGATCCGGGTCGGCACATCGCCGCCCAGATGTGGCAAGGCCCTGAGGCAACAGCTTTGCGGTCGTCGTTGAGCGGTCCAGCGACCAGGCATTCTCGTCTGCGGGCAATCGAGGCGGGGCCTCATCCACCATCCCGGAGATCACTGGATCTGTTCGGACACCCCTGATAAATGGACGCGGCGTGAGGTATCCGCCGCCGACCATCTCTGCGCCACGCCGGGGCCACCGCGCTCCACCGGGACGTCCGTCGGCATCGTCCGCCGTATACCGATCACACTGCCGCTCTGAGGGCGCAACTCGGCGGTTACTTCCAGGCAGCCTCTCAACGCATTCTGGTTACTTCGGATGGTGCGCTGTTCAGCTAGCGAATTCAATGCCACTGTCGGGCATTTCAGTTCAATGCAGGCGCTGATCGTCGCGGGATAGATCGGCCAGCATGCGGAAGGGTTAATCACCTTGTGCGGCTTCGTTGGCATATTCGAATTTACAGAGTCGTTTGAATCGGCGCGCAGCCGGGCGCTGGAGATGGCAAAGACGGTTAGGCACCGTGGCCCGGACTGGAGTGGCATTTATTCCAGCGAACGCGCGATGCTCGCGCACGAACGCCTTTCCATTGTCGACGTAGAGCACGGCGCCCAGCCGCTTCTCGACCTCACCGCGGGGCGGGCGCTGGCTGTGAACGGAGAGATCTACAATCATGTCGCTCTGCGCGACGCACTGAAGCGGCCGCACGCCTGGAAAACGAAATCAGACTGCGAGATTATCCTGTATCTCTACGACGAGTACGGACCAGCTCTGTGCAAGATGCTGAGTGGCATTTTTGCGTTTGCCCTCTTCGACGAACGTACCGGTGATTTCTTCGTCGCCCGGGACCACATCGGCATAGTGCCGCTTTATATTGGATGGAGCGGCGACGGCGTAACTTATGTCGCCAGCGAAATGAAAGCGCTTGATCCGGTGTGCGAGACGATCCAGGAGTTTCCGCCGGGACATTACTATAACGGCAAGGCCCGCGAATTCGTCAGATGGTATGATCCTGAGTGGGCGCATGCATTTCCAACCAAGAAGGTGTCGCTGCACGAGCTCCGGACTTCACTCGAGACCGCAGTCAAACAGCAAATGATGTGCGATGTGCCTTACGGGGTACTTATTTCTGGTGGGCTCGATTCCTCGCTCATCGCAGCGCTCGCAGCACGACACCGCTTCAAGCGGATCGAGTCTGGAGAGACCGAGGAGGCCTGGTGGCCAAGGCTACACTCGTTCTCCGTGGGTTTGGAGAATTCACCCGACATGAAGTATGCGCGAAAGGTGGCGGCTCACATCGGCACGGTCCATCATGAAGTTGTTTTCACGGTGCAGGACGGATTGGACGCGTTGCCCGATGTCATCCGGCACCTGGAAACCTTCGATGTCACCACCATTCGTGCTGGCACGCCGATGTATCTCATGGCGCGCAAGATCAAGGCAATGGGCATCAAGATGGTGCTGTCTGGAGAAGGCGCTGACGAGGTATTTGGCGGCTATCTCTACTTCCACATGGCCCCATCGGCAGAAGAATTCCACGAGGAGACTGTTCGAAAGCTCTTTGCGTTGAGCAGGTACGATTGCTGTCGCGCGAACAAGGCAACCGCTGCCTGGGGGGTGGAAGCCCGTGTGCCCTTCCTGGACAAGGAATTCCTGGATTACGCGATGTCGATAAACCCGGCCGAAAAAATGTGCCCCGGCGCGAAGATCGAAAAGGGCATATTGCGGGAAGCTTTTACCGACCTGTTGCCGCAGGAGATCTTGTGGCGTCAGAAGGAGCAGTTTTCGGACGGAGTGGGGTACAGCTGGATTGAGTGCTTGCGGAATCATGCCGAGGGTAAAGTCTCGGATCAGATGTTCGCAGAGGCGGGTAAGCGCTTTCCGAAGCAAACGCCGACCTCGAAAGAAGGCTACTTCTATAGAACCATCTTTGACAGCATTTTCAAGAATCCGACGGCCTGCCTAACTGTCCCCGTCGGTCCCTCGATCGCGTGTTCGACGCCGACCGCGTTTCTCTGGTCCCAGCAATTTGCGAGTATGGATGATCCATCCGGAAGGGCAGTGAAGGGCGTACACATCGAGGCCATTGATAACATGTGAGCAGTCGGCAACTGCGGCCGCGAAGGCGCCGCCCGGGCCATCAGGCTGCTGCGGACCAGGCTGAGGGGATCGCGGCCTCCACGACAGCGTCGGTCCGAACTCGGCGGCCAGTGCGCCTGCACGAGCCTCTATGGCTGGATCTGGACGCCTGGACCGGGAGCAGACCGCGATCTTCCCATGTGCCTGGCAGTTCGGAAGGCGCCGCGGCCAATATCTCAATTTGCGTTTGCTGCCCCGAAGAGCCGCAGCTTCTTTTTTGGAAGGTTCATAGCGATCGTTCGCAGCGTTCGTTTGGCATCGCGGAGCTTGGCCTCGATGTGGCGTTCTGGACCGTCTCTGCCAATTGCGATCCACTTCATCGCATACTCGCTGTTTGCAAGATGGGCCTTGTGTCCAGCCCCACCAGCCAGGAAGTCGTAGCCGCTTTCCCCGCGTGAGATGCTGTCCTCAATAGCCAGCACGTGGCTCACGAGCCCGGGCTTAATGCGGCCATCGCTCTCGTAAAGAAAGCCGCTTTGGTAGTTCAGGACACGGCCGTCATGCACGAAATTGTACACGACCCCGATCGTCTGGTCGCCAACCAGCGTCCGTGAGATGCGGACCGCTCCTGTGGGAATCCCGCGCGCGATCAACTCCTCGTGGAACGGACGGAAGCCCGGATTGGCGAAAGCCCCTTTGCGTCCCCATCGCGACCGATGAAAGTCGCTCAGCAAATCGAACGCAGCCAGGGCCTCCGTCGTCGTTTCCATGATCCGGAATTCAAGGGGGCCTCGTTCGGCGTACAACCTCATGGCACGGCTCACGGCCTGGCGCGTACTGCGGCCCAGTGTGGCGCGGTAATCCTTCTTTTGCTCACGGGCCTTGGCGAAATCAACCCATAAGGCCGTATCGGCCTGCTTCACCTCGCTAACGAGCCCAGCCTTGCCCGCGGCGCGGCAAGCGGCCAACTCGAGGTCCGCATCAATTCCGGAGAGCACCAGCTGATCCGCGCGGCGCAAGCGGGACGTCAAAGCGTCGAGACCTGCCGGAATAATGGTGTCCGGTTGTTCTGCAAGGATACTATTGCACTCGATGAACAGCCGGTCGAAGCGGGTATCTCCGGATTCATTGAGCAGCCAGCGTGCCCGCGCATGCGGCCCAAGTCTCCAGGCTCTCCGCCGGCAGATGATCGCCAACCCGACGATCTTGCCTGACGACCGAGCTACGAGGACGTGCGGTTGCGTGCCATCCGGAATATGCCGTAGCCAGGTGCCGATCCAGAGCCAGGACAAGAAGAACGAGTGAGTGGCCCGAGCTTCGAGCTCCTTCCACGCGGTTTCAAGCCAGGCAATGCTCTCCAGAGCCTCCAGGCTGACATCGGTGACGGCATCAGGCATGCTCATTCTTGTTCAACGCCAGAGGACCGCAAGCGCGCTTTGATGAGAGAACAAGGATCGTGCTGCAATGATCGCGCATAATCCCATGATCGGGCGGGCCTGCTCACACACGAATCCTTCTGGCGGCCGCGCCATTGGGCGTCTGTGACCGTCGCCTCGGCCGGGCGGATGGCGGTACTATATCTGGAATTCGACCTATGTGCGGACCCTTTCTGGTTACCCACTCCTGCGACTTGTGCCTTCGGCGCGACTGTGCCGAGGGAGGCTGTGACCGGCCAGCTTTCGGCTGGCGCCGGCGCTCCGACTTTGACTGTGCCCTCTCACCGTGACCTGCCATGTCTGCCCGTTACGTGCTGCCAGCGGCGGCGCGGCCGGCACGATACGCTCGGGCAGCTATCGCGCTTCGATCGCGCTATTTCCGCAATTGTGAGATGGAACGACTACGATGGTCGGGATAGAGCCTGGACCGATGCCAGGAACGCTCCGAGCTGCTCGACCAAATCCGCGACGATCGACTTGTCGACCATCAGAATTGTGGTGCCCGGTGTTTTGTCGGATGACCAGGCGCCCTGAGCGGAGATCGCAGCATGATCGGAACGGACCTTCACAAGCACGCGAACTCTCTCTACGTTGAGACGCTCGCCGACGAGATTGGTTCCTTCCACAGAGCCGCCAGCAGTTTGCCTGCCGACTGCGACGGGCGAGACCTCTAGTATCGCCTGGGCCAACCAGATCGCATGCTTGTAGGGAATCGTCCAAATTGCCGAGCCATGATCGGCGTCAACGTCGACTCTAAATGCCAGTCCGTCATCGGAAGTCTCAATCCCGCGAAAACCCGTGATGGTTTGTCGGTCAAGCGTGCCGTCTCGATTGGTCAACGCGGGCCTCAATTTTGCTTTCGCGATAGTGAGCGTTGCTATTCCGAATTCAACCTGTTTTCGAGTGAGCTGATCGCTCCGCAATTGGGCGGGACCGTCGCTCCCTAGGCTGGAGCGGCGATCCCTTATCGCACGATAAGTTTGGCCGGGGTGTGGGTGTCCGCCAATCCGCACGACTGAGGACATGGTAAATCGGCAAATGCCTGCGGCAAATTGCCATTCTGAACTAGTCCTAACTAAGAGGTTCAACAGCCCGTCGCCTCTTGGGGCAAAGGTATTAGCGCGCTGCAAAAATTGCGAAATCCTGGTGACGAAATTCAAGGGAGAGACGTAAAGTCATTGGTCGAGGTTGACCGCTACAACCTCCGAAGCCCCATAGCCCCAGCTCCCCCTGAGCTAGGGCTCCCCGTGCCACGGACGTCGCTGCCTGCTCCACCGTGGGCGCTTTTGACCCTGGCGACGCCCGCGAGGATCCAGTCGTCGCCTGGCCGCGACAATGAAGAGGCCGTCAAGTGAGGCGACCTTACATTCCCGCGCAAATGCAGCTTTCAACCACTCCAGCACGACGGCTGAAATACGGACAGCGCCCCGCTCGGTGCTGTCCAAGTTAGGTCACTCGCACGAGCGGATTAGGCCATTGGCGCACCATCATTGGAACAACAATACCCCGTGTAACTCCGACGGGGTGAGTTCAGGCCCTAAGCCTTGCACCCCGGTAACGGCCCCGGTCTATCGCCCAGATCGGGGCTGTTTCTTTTCGGCGGAGCAGCGGCGTAGCCCGCCCATCGCGGCATGTGCACGCTATGGGCGTCGAATTCTCTCCATCGCGGGCAAGAGGCGGCATCTGCAGAAGGAGAGAGCACGGGCGAGGGGCTGGTCGGCTGCGGCTCCAATTGGCTCACAGCGCAAAGCTGCGTCGCCGGCTTCGAATTGGTCGCGGCGCCTCGATCGTTAGTAGAAGCGCAATCTTTCTCCCGCAGCATCGTTCAAATTTGCATTGGTTATTGATGGGCTCGGAAATGATTACTTTTCCCGACAGGCGAAAGTCTGTGCGTAATCCATCGCTGGACAACGCCTTGATCAGGTTTGGTGACTTGGCGCTGTGCTGTATCGTTGGTGACATCACGGAGAACGGTGCGGCGCTGAAGGCGGATGATCCGCCATCACCTCTTCCCGACCATTTCACGCTGATCGTTCCACCTAGCAAGACTTACTCGTGCAACGTCGTTTGGCGAAGAGGTGCATGGGTTGGTGTCGTGTTCGTTACTGAATGAAGCGAGCAACCACGACTTCAGATATCCTGGGCAATTTGCGGAGAGCTGACAGCGCCGCTCGTCTCAGCAAAGGCAGTCATGCCAGCCAGAGGCTGAGGTAGGCGCGACCAACGTAGGTGATGAAGCCTCGGCATAGAGTACCGGGCGGAACCAAATGAAGAAGGCCGCCAAATCAGGCGGCCTTACCCTGCAGTCCTAGGATTGGTTTCCGACATTCAATTGGGCACTAGTCCCGGCGAGGACAGCCTGCCGCTCAAATGTGCACTTGTCTCTGCGTATCGGGCAAGCCTTAGCAGCGCTTCCTTGGCTGCACACGGGGCAAGGGCTGCGGCCTCGTTCCGCAGCTCTCTAGCTCGCTCTGCGAGCCGTGCCTCGAGAGTATCCCTCTGAACCACGCGTTGGCGTAATTGTCCCATGCGCTTTCCCTCGACAGGTCCCCACCCGGAACTTACGATTCCAAGCTTTAACAGCGCGTAAAAGCTCCCCTGGAGGAAGGCGTTCTGTGACGCCAAGACGGCGCCAAGAGGGCACCAAATGGGATAAATTGCGAATTGCCTGGCAAAGCACAGATTTTGCTGAAGGCAGAGGGGGCGAGCGCTACGCGTCTCCGGACCTTTCAAGCCCGCGAAATGTCTCTGTTCTGATACAGCATCTGGTGGTTGAGAGCGTGCTCCATGACCCAGCGAGTCATTCCGGCGCGGGAGTTGTCGTTTTCAATGCCGAATCAAGCGTCGCTCGCGCCTGCTTTGAATTACGATACCCGGGCGATGGAGTTCGTTACACATGGGTGTGTCGAACTCGCAACGTCTCAATAGTTTCGCTGGGTATCGGACGTGTTTGGGCTTCACGTCGTTGCTAATTCATCGTCTAATGATGACGGACCTTCGGCGGCGATTTTATTTCCAAGACGTTCATTTGAGATCGGGTCCAGGAGGTCGCTGTCCAGCGCCAGCGGCCTCTTCGTTTTGCTTCATTGAATTGCAAAGGACCGTCCGATGCCGATACAGGTGTGGGCCGTTGCCGCTTCGATCGGCTGGACAGCCGTTGTGGGCACGATGCTGCTGTATATGATTTTCGGCCCCGGCTAGTTCGACAACGCTGCGATGGGTCGCGTTACTGGTGTACGACCGTCGGCAGGGGGCACTACCGCGACATGGCAGTGTGTGGATCCCGCTCTTGAGCTTGCTTCAGCGCTGGCACCGGCCAAAATGCTCGGGCCTCTCGATTATCCGCGGAATTTTAGCCTAACGGCAGGCATGGGCCGCGCTTCTCATTGTCGCCATGCTAGCTCATTTTTTTCGCCATACTCCCTAATTAACCAATCAAGCCTAGCAGTCGGGGGGCAATCCCACTGCAACGATATGTGTTGGCGGTCACCGCGATACGTCGGAAGTCTGCTCGCGGCACAAGGTGTTGCGAGCATGTGGTATGTCGCGCGCCTTCGCGATGCGCGGCAGTGGAATTCCCTTGTAAACGTCAAAAGAGAAGAATCTCTGCGACCCACGGAGGTCTGAATTGGATACGACCGGGACAATCACATCATTTTCGTCCACACCGATGACGAGGTTTTCGATCGGTGGCGACAGCTACGGAGTGCAGGATGCGAGCACGAGCTACAGCCTGACCAATCCTGACTCACAAACTCTGCGCTTCCAAGTCCAGCAGGGTGATCATGCCTGGTACGACAGCTCATCTGTCGACCGCTCCGAGGTTTCAGCCGCGGTCAACATTCCCGGCGGCACTCCGCTCAACTTGAATTATCAGTTCATGGTGGAGGCAAATGGCCCAAATGGGTCATTTGCGAATACCGCGGATGGCTGGTTCATCGTCGGCCAAATGCACAATGATGATAACGCGAGCGGAGTGGGCACCTCACCGCCGTTTGCGATCCAGCTTGTTGGCGATCATCTGCAGGTTGTCGCCAGATATGTCGCTCCGGGTCAGGATCCGAGCAACGGGGCTGGTAACGTGCAGATGCTCACGCTCTGGACCGACCCCAATCCAATCCAGACGGGTGTCTATAACAACATTCAAATACAGGCCGACGTTTCGAACACCGGTGGCGGGTATTTGAAGGTCTCGATCAACGGGACACAGGTCGTGAACTACAGCGGTCCCTTGGGTTATGGGCAGGCCACCAATTGGGAATACGGGGTCTATCGGTCGTCGGCGCCCGAGACCGTCGCTGTCGATTACCGAAACATGACGCTGTTGACGGGGGCGTCGGCGACCGTCACGTCGCCGTCAACTCCGACACAGCCAACCACACCGACCACGACCCCAACTACGGTCACCAGCCCGACCACCATTGTCGCGCCTGCTGTAGCACAGGACACCACTTCGCCGGCGGCCGCGATAGCCGCCCCGGCGGCAGCCGTTACAGCGGCCGACCCCAGCGCTCTAGGCGCCATGGGAGCCATGGGAGCTATGGGAGCCATGGGAATGGCGCCGACGTCGGCGTCCGGTTGGTCGACGCCAACGACCGGCGTACCCACTGGAAGCCCGGCAGGCCTGGATCTTACGCGTTTTGGATTTGACGCCGGTACGCTGGCAACGGCCGCGCCGCAGACGACCAGTTGGTGGGGAGATCAAGGCACGGCCGCCGCATCTCAGGCAAGCAACAGCTATGCGCTGCTGAACCAGTATCTGGCGGGTAGCTCGGGTGGGGCCAATGGCGGCATGATCGCTGTAGCGATGAGTGGCCCTGCCTGGACACAGAACTCGTTCCTGACCAAGCCTCAGAGCTAAAGGACTGCCGGTCCGCGCGAGGTTTATCTGCGCGAGGCCGGTTCTCCTACGCGGCGCCTCAGGCAAATCGGCCGTTCTTGGCCCAACGGGTTCGCATGTGAGACCCGCTCTCGCGGTCTTGCCCGTGATCTTTTTGCGTACCACAGGCCGGCCCGATGTCCGGCCTGTGTCACTTGGCCCTGGTGAAGCATTGGTCGTCGATCTTCTCGATGTCGATCCGCTCGTCCCGACGGGCTCGAATGTTCGAGAGTGGGGTGGTCGCGCCGGCGCGAGCGGTCCCTGAAGCGTTCTTCAGTTTTTCGCGAGGCGAAACAGCAAGGGCCGGGGGCGATACTGAAGCAAAACGTTTGCCGGCGACCGCAGCAAGTGAAGCGCGTTGCCCAACCGTCCAGCCTCGTTGTTCGGCGTCCTTCAGTGCGGATCTTCGATTACCAAAATGAGTACCGCATATTAGGTCAGCAAAACTTCCCGAAAGCAGTCAAACCTCGCTGCTGACCTGGAGCATCCCTGGAGAGGACTGTGGATCGGCTGGCTATCATCGCACTCGCGATCGTAATCGCGGGGCTTCTGAGCGGCGGCGTCTATTCGGTGTCGAGTTCAGGCCTCAGCACTGCAATAGTCATCAATCGCTTCACCGGCGCAGCGTGGTCGTGCAGCGTCGTTTGCGAACTCATCGAAACACGCCGGAATTCAAAATGAGGCATTTTGGCCTCGACGCGCGCATGATCTGCTGCGCCAGGCACGCCGGACTGATTTCGCCGATGCGGAGAGCTTACACGTCATCGTAGGTTGGGGCGCGGATCTGGGCTGGGGCCAGCGTCTTGACAGGTCTGGCCTAAATCACGAGGCAGGTTATGGCTCAACCTGAGAACGGCATAGCCGCGCCTGCGGCGGTCGCTGGCTCGTTTTATCACCGGACAGACAATTCCTTCGGGAAACGTTGGTTGTGGCCATTGGCTGCCTCCGCAAGAGAGACGATAAGCCGTTCCTCGACAAGACCGACGACAACGTATCCTCAAACCACGCTGAACTGTCCTCGGCTTTCAGGAGGGCACCGGAAGAGGGACGCTCGGCAGGACCAAGCGGCAGCGCGAGGCCGCCGCCCCGGGCGGGTCTGGAGGCGACACGGCCGGCCTGTCAGGCCGCTGTACCGCGCCTGCACCCGACGACCCCGCGGAATCCGGCGTGGTGACGACTATTCGGGTCCCAGAGAGGCTCTTGCCATCTAGCTGCCGCGATAGCCGTTCGGGTTCTGCATCTGCCAGCGCCAATGATCTGTACACATCTGTGTCAGTGATCGCCTTGAGGTCCAGCCCAGCAGATTTTTGGCGAGCGTCGGATCCGCGTAACAGGTGGCGACATCGCCGCTCCTGCGTTGGTCAATCACATACGGAACTGGCCGGCCACTCACGGTCTCGAACGTCTTGATCACCTCTAGGACGCTGCTGCCGCTTCCTGTTCCGAGATTGACGGTCAGAATGCCGGGGTGTCTCAGCTCGCTCAAGGCGCTCAGATGTCCCGATGCAAGATCGACGACATGAATGAAGTCGCGGACGCCGGTGCCATCCGGAGTATCGTAGTCATCTCCCCAAACTTGCAGCTTCTCACGTCGCCCGATGGCGACTTGCGCCACAAGCGGCAACAAATTGTTGGGCACACCGAGCGGGTCTTCTCCGATAAGCCCGCTTTCGTGTGCGCCAACGGGATTGAAGTAGCGCAGGATGGCGATCCGCCAATCGCTGTCGGACCGATAGAGATCCCTTAGGATCTCTTCGACAAAATACTTTGTGCGACCATACGGATTTATTGGTCCTACGGGATGTTTCTCGTCCAGCGGCAGGTATGCGGGCGTGCCGTAAACCGTTGCGGACGAACTGAAGACCAGCGTTTTCACATCGGCACGCGACATCGCCGACACGAGCCGCATCGTCCCCACGACGTTGTTTTGGTAATACGTCATAGGTTGAGTGCCGGACTCACCGACCGCCTTGAGCCCGGCGAGGTGAATGACCGCGGTCACGCCGTGGGTGCGCAGGATCTCGTAAATCGCGTCCTCATCGCAGATATCGATCTGCCGGAATACGAGCGATCGCCCGCAGATGGCCTGTACCCGTTCGAGCGATGCGCGATTGCTGTTGCAGAGATTGTCGACCGCAACGACATCCAGCCCGGAGTCGAGTAGGGCGACCGCAATATGGGACCCGATATAGCCGGCACCTCCGGTCAACAGGATCATTCTGATTCCATTTCCATTCCGCGTCTGCCCGCGAAATCTGAGATCGCGACGACGACTCCAGCCCGTGGTGACAGACCGAAATCAAGACGATACGCGCACGATCACCGGGGATTTGTAGTTGTAGTTGTCCTGGCAACGCCCGCGTCAAGCGTTTGCGCTGACACCAAAGCGGCCGGCACCAATGGTGCCGATCGCCACATCGATGAATGCCGCATCCAACGATGTGGCACGGACTTCAGCTCGAGATATCCGGCTATTTCCGCAGTCGGATCGCCCCGTCGGCCTTCGAACCAATATCCTTGCGGGCATGGCCGTTCGTAAGAGGCACTTCGAAGAAGTTCACCGCATGGTCAATTGAACCGAGCGGCGCGGGCCGGCCTGTCCTCGCGATCTTGGGAAGTTCTCGCTTCGGTGGGAGGAGGCGCTCGGTTGCGTCAGCGGCCGGGTACGCCGTCCCGCTTGATGGCCGAGCTGTAGGTCGATGGTTCAGCCCCCAGATCGCCGCCTGTGTTCTGTTCTGAACACGAATCTTGCGGAGGATCGCCTTGATGTGAACCTTCACCGTAGCTTCCGCGATGTCGATCTTGCGTGCGATGCACTTGTTGGAATCGCCTTCGATCAGACACTGGAGAATGGAGATTTCTCGCGGCGAAAGCTGCTGTGCGAGCCTACCATCCGCGTTCGCCGTGGCATGACTATAATCGAGGCGTGGAGGGACACCGTCCGCGTCACGCTTTTCGGCATCAAGAGCCGACGTCAAGAAGTCGGTCGGAAATACCGTTCCGCCCATCATGACGAGCTCGATGGACTTGATGAACGCATCGCAGTTCATCACGTCGATGAAATATCCGGTGACGCCGGCTCGGATCGCAGCAGTCAACTCGCTCAGTCGATAGTGATCTGCGACGACAGCAATGCGTCCATCCGCGTGACGGCGCTTGAAACACTCGATCTGCTCGATCGTAGGGCCGAAATCGTCGCCACTGTGAACGACCAGGAACAGTGCCGGACAGACTGAACCGCTCCCGACATTGACCTTGCCAGACAAATCGTCTGCATCGGAAATTGAAGGAAAGACTTGAAAATTTTCGGAATTTAGAATTCTGGCGAGACCTTCTTTCCGAAGACTGTTTTCACCACCAAGCACAATAGAAAAAGAATATTGTCGTCTCATGGAACTCTCCTGGACGCTACAAAAATATGAAACAGGCTCATCGGTTTAACCCGACTCGTTTCTTGGATGGCTTGCCAAGCCAAAACAGCCGACGCATTGAAAATTGCTTCTTCAAATTCCGGTCGCTTGGGCAGAAATTTGGGGCGAAAAAAGCCCTAAGCATGCGTCAAAAGATTTACTAACATTAGATGCTAATCCCCAATATCCCTATATACCGTTGGTTATAGACATTCCTTGGGATGTCGCCCGTAATATCACGCCCGTGTTTTGACGGAGATTTGTCGAACAACGCTCGCTTAGGGCGGCGTCGATACTAAAATGCTATTTAAGATTGTAAGACTGCCGGAATTCGGCCTAGTCGCGATGAGAAAATTTGACTTGAATGCCTCAAATTGAAGTAGCTTGGGAGGATATTGGGGTGCCGATTTGAACTGGGGGGACCGAGGATTGGCCGAAAATGCATTTCAGTCGTGTGGTCATTGCTAGCAGATATCCCGTTGTTTTACTGGGTCTGAACTGTCTGCTGGAAGCAGAACGTGATTTCAGGGTTGCTGCTCGATGCAGCGATAGTGCGAGTTGTTTGAATGCAATTCGCGCGCTCGTGCCCGATATCGCCATTTTGGACATATCGATGCCTGACATTTTTGGGCAGGCATTGCTCGATATCGCAAATTCCCGGACTCCTGCTGTTCGGCTCGTGTTCCTCGCAACCTCCGTTGAGGATCGCGACCTCACCATGTTGGCGGAAGTGGGCGCCTTTGGTGTTATCCTGAATGACGAGGAGCCCGAAACTCTTCTCCAGACATTGCGGCAAGTCGCGGACGGCCACAGGATGCTGCCTGCGCCTTCGAGCGAGGTCGCCATCTCTTCTGGGCAGTCCGCGATTTTGGAGAAGCATCTTGCCGTGCTGACGGACCGGGAGCGTCAGATCATGCGTCTGGTATCGGAGGGATTGTCAAACAAGGAGATTGGCCGTCGTTTGAAGGTAACTGACGGCACCATCAAGGTTCATCTCCACCACATCTTTCGCAAGCTCGAGATCGGCAACAGGACAGCTCTTGCTACGCTTGCGGTCTCATACGCAGGGCAAAGCGGCCTGCCTTCCGACTAGCACGCAAGCTTTTTGACTTAGGGCGATATCAACCGACCTGGCGCTCGGGTGCGCAGGGTATTGGATGAGCGGTGACGGGAAGCACCGCTTCGCCGCATGAGTCGCGCTTGACTGTCGATGGCGCCATTCAACGTCCATCGCATCGGAATTGCTCCCGCGCGGGCACGCTTTGTCCCCAGGGCATGCCCCAAATGGGCCATGTCGGGATCGATAGGGTCTTTCCGCAGTGACCAGCCCAAGACAGACGTTCATCAAGACAGACGTTCATCGAGACAGCGCGCGAACTCCGTCGGCGCGAAAATTAGGCAGGGAGCCAAAGCGTACGAACGTCAGGGGGCCTAGGTCTTTTGATGTAGCCCATCCATACTTCTAAATATCCATCAGGGCTCCTTGTTTTCGCAACTACGTGATTGTTCAATCGAAGAAATCCGCGTGAACGGGAGCTGCCGCTCCAGAAAGAATGCTCCGGTGCGCACGAGCGCTCCTGCGATCGGAATCCAGGTATGACGCTTGACTGGCCTGAGCTCGACCTTACCCGACTTTCCGGCGCGGGCGGGGCCGACGGTCGTGGCGCGTTGGCTTTGAGCCAGAATTTTCATGTTGCCTTGGCCCGCTCGGGGCCTCGATTGTTGCAGCCCGCCGAATTCGACGTCAGTCAGACTCTTGTCGAGCCAGCAGCGTCCTTTTCGTGCCTTCTTGATAAAGGAGTTGAGCTGAGGGCCGGGATCATCGTGCCGGTTCTCGAGGATGATGGCTTGGAGGTCCTCGCATGCATGCTCGATGTGAAGCACGACATCATTCGCGGGCTAGGCGCCTTCCTCAACGAGGCGGAGCGTAGGCGCGGTGAAGGATTGAAGTCGGAGCGGGATCGCCGCCGCTTTATTGTTTCCCGTGGACAGCTGCGCCAGATCCTTGCTTCCAGGTTAGGAGTCTCGCCGTCCGATGTCGAACTGGAATACGGACGGCTGGGTAAACCCCAGCTCTCGCACCGCATGCCTTCTCGCAATTTGCACTTCAGCGTCTCTCGATCCGAAGATCTGGCAGTCGTCGCGCTCTCGACCGGGCAAGAGATCGGAGTGGACATCGAGGCAGTTCTCCCCGTGCCCGAAGCGGACGAGATCGCCGCGCTGTGCTTTTCCGCCTCCGACTACGAGTCTTATGCCGCCCTCGGTCCGGACGACCAGCTGGAAGGCTTCTTTCGGCGTTGGACCCGGCTGGAGGCCATTTCCAAGGGCCTGGGATGCGGCTTGGGATACCCCAGCTCTTGGGATGAAAAGGATTGGGTTGTCCGAAGTTTCGTACCTAAAACGGGGTATCTCGGGAGCGTGGTTGTTCGGAAATGAATGGTCGTCCGGACTGGAGCTTCCGCGATGTAATCATTCACTAGCGGGGAGCCCAGCCCACTTGTTGGAAAGGCATGCAAGTTCATTCCAAGCCGCGCTTGTTCGAGATGCCTCGCGGTCGCAGTCGAGAATACGGGAATAGCCTATGCAAGCGCAGGTGACGCAGTTTTCGGAACTGCTCGCAGACCTCGCGGTCAAGGACATCAAGGTCTGGGTCGAGGGCGATCGGCTCCGGTGCAGCGCACCGGCCGGCGCGATGACGGCCGAGCTTCGCGATCAATTGCAGGGGCGAAAGGGTGAGATCATCGCCTTTCTGAACATGGCCACCGCCGCGGCCACACAGCAGCCTGCAATCATTCCCCTGCAGTCGCGCGGAACGCGCACGCCCATTTACGCCGTACCGGGGCATGTCGGAGCACCGTTCTCATTCTCGGACCTGTCGAAGCACCTGGGTGGCGATCAACCGTTCTATGCACTTCAACCGCCTGGCTTCGACGGAGAGAGCGAGCCGATGGACCGCGTCGAAGATATCGCCGAGTACTTCGCTGGCCAGATCGTTCAGTATCAGCCGGTCGGTCCGTACATCATCGCTGGATACTGCTCCGGCGGTCCCACAGCCTTCGAACTGGCCAAAATCCTCAAGAAACGCGGGGCGGCGGTTCCGTGCGTCGCCCTCTTTGGTCCACTTCATCCCGCCACCCATCAGGAATTGCTGCGTTTGCTGTACTTCTCTGCCTGGGGGACGATCCGATCGGTCCGGAGATCGATGGCGAAGTTGCCGACATTTGGCGCTCGTCTCCGATATTTCGGCAGTCGCCTCCGCGAGCGCGCCTTCATGCCCCTCGTTCGCAAGGAGCCTGTCACGACAGATCCGGTGCTAGCCAGCAGAGCTCTGCTCAAATCCACGGCGATGGCGGCATTTCGGCGGTACACTCCGACTCCGTATTCGGGCCGTGTGTGCATATTCCTTCCGAACAAGGCCTGGCTGCGATCGGGCGCAGCACCTCATCGATGGCGGCTCGTGGCGCCCGATGCCGAATTTTATTTCGGCCCCGAGGACTGCGACGAAGTCTCCATGCTGGAAGAGCCTGACGCACCTGCCGTCGCAGAACTTTATCGCCGGGCAACTCAGAAGCTCAGAGATTGACGTGATCCGATTTTTAAACTTGCCGGATGGGAGCGCATTTCATGAATGAGGTCCTGCCTATCGTGGCGGAGAGCGTGGCGCTTCCTCCGCTGCAAGATGCCGATCATCGGGCGCTCGTCGTCGATTACAACGCCACGTCGGCGCATTACCCATCGGACAGGACAATCATCGATCTCTTTCATGATCAAGTGACGCTCAGTCCTGATGCTGAAGCGATCCGCTTTGGCGATGCCATGCTGACATACCGGCAGCTCGACGAACGCTCCAACCAGATGGCCGCGCATCTGGGCTCACAGGGCGTGGGGCCGGGTCGGATCATCGTTGTCTTCATGGAGCACTCCATCGAAGTCGTCGTCGCGATCCTGGGTGTCCTCAAAGCCGGCGCAGCCTATGTGCCAATTGATGCGGCGACGCCGAAAGGACGCATTGCGACAATCCTGAAAGACATTTCCAACGGGACCGGTGGGCAAACGCCGGTGGCGATCACTCAGGCGCGTCTGCAATCCGCCATCTCGCCGGAGCTTGCCGACATTTTCGTGCTCGATGCCGATTTCGGCTCGATTTTGGATCAGCCAGCCTCGGCCCGACCGTCCGCCGCCAAGTCGAACGGCGTCGCCTACATCATCTTCACTTCAGGCTCGACCGGCACTCCCAAGGGCGTCGAGATCGAGCATCGCAGCCTCGTGAACTACATCTGGTGGGCCGCGCGGGTGTACAGTGCCGGCCAGCCGCTCGCATGGCCACTCTTCTCGTCTCTTGCGTTCGACCTGACCGTCACAACGCTCTTCGCGCCACTCATCACGGGCGGCCGGATCGTGGTCTATCTTGGTGATCCGGGGGTGAAGAACATGGTCGTGCTCAAGGTGGTCGACGACAATGCCGTCGATATCATGAAGCTGACACCGGCGCATCTTGCGATGATCCGCGACCGCAATCTTGAGGCCACGAGATTGCGCAAGTTCATTGTAGGCGGGGAGGACTTCAAGACCGAGCTGGCCCGCGACATCACCAAAGCCATCCCTCATCCTGTCGAGATCTACAACGAGTACGGACCGACCGAAGCCACAGTGGGCTGCATGATTCATCGGTTTGACGTAGACCAGGATCGCTCTGCATCGGTGCCGATTGGCGTTCCGGCTGCTAATGCGGGAATTTACGTCCTCAGCAAGGAATATCGGCCGACCGGCCCCAACGTCATCGGCGAGATGTTCATCGCAGGCGATGGTCTCGCGAGAGGTTATTTTAATCGCCCCGACCTGACCGAGGAGCGCTTCCGCACGGCTACAGATCCTCGAGATGGCTTTTCGAGGCTGCGGCTGTACAAGACCGGCGATCTTGCCCGCTGGAGCTCTGAAGGGCGCCTGGAATTTCTAGGCCGCGCGGATCATCAGGTGAAGGTTGGCGGCACGCGTATCGAGCTGGGTGAGATCGAAGCGCGGCTTCTCAAGCAGCCCCACGTTCAGGAATGCGCGGTCGTTGCCATTCCCGCTCCAGTGGGAAATGCTGAGGAAGGCGCAATCACGCGACTTGTAGCCTACTATGTCTCCTCGAAACCTCTGACCGTGCCGGAGCTGCGCGCCCACCTCGCCGAAGAACTCCTGGAGTCCATGATTCCGGCGCACTATGTCTGCCTCGAACGGATGCCGCTCACGTCCAACGGCAAGATCGACCGCTCCTCGCTTCCCGAGCCGACGGCGGATAGCATTCAGCCGGCGCACGAGTTCGTCGCCCCGTCAACAGAGACCGAGAAGACCTTGGCTGCCCTGTGGTGCAATCTCCTCAAGGTCAAGTCGATCGGACGGTACGACAACTTCTTCGACCTGGGCGGGGAGTCGCTCCTGGTCGTGAGAGCGGTGGCGCGTATGCGAAAGATCTTCGGCGTCGACGTGCAGCTCCGCAACCTGTTCGAGCGCCCGACCGTGGCCGAACTGGCGGAAGTGATCGACGGGATGCGCTGGGTGGCCGATTCCAGAGCTGCTTCACTCTCGGGCGGACCGCGAGAGGAAATCGAACTCTAGTCTATAGGAAAAGCCGCAAGTCGTTCTCAGGGTGCCGATGCGGTCTGGACCTTGGGCGTTGGACTCATAGCAGAGCGGATAACGATGATGGACAAAGCTTGGGTAACGGCACAAGAACCGGAGCTGCCTTGGGCGGCGGCGGAATATGAGCTCTTACGGGACCAGGTCCGCCGCTTTGTCGAGGAGGAAATCAAGCCCTGTGCAGATCGCTGGGAAGAGGAGGGCGGCGTTCCGCGTCCGGTCCTGCGTCGGATGGGCGAACTTGGCTTCTTCGGCATCCGCTATCCGGCCGAGTACGGCGGTGCCGAGATGGACGCGGTCGCATCGACGGTCTTCGCGGAGGAACTCGGGCGCTCCACCTATGCCGGCGCCGCGGACGCAATGCTGGTCCATGCCGAGATGGCTTCCGGTTATGTCTTTCACGACGGGACCAAATCCCAACGGGCTCGGTGGATGCCGGGCATTGTGAGCGGCGAGGTGATCACCGCGATCGCCATCACGGAGCCGGATGCGGGCTCGGACGTGAAGGCCATCCGCACGCGCGCGCGCCGAGACGGCGACTCCTACCTGCTCGATGGTACGAAACTGTACATCACCAACGGCGTCTGCGCGGATCTCTACTGTGTTGCGGCCAAGACTGATTCCGCGGCAGGGAGCAACGGGATCACGATGTTCCTCGTCGAGAAGGGCACGCCAGGCTTCAGCGTGGCTCGCGAGCTGGACAAGCTCGGCTGGCGCTCCTCCGATACGGCCGAGCTCGTCTTCGATGGCTGCCGCATTCCTGCCGAGAACGTGCTCGGCGCGGAGGGGCAAGGCTTCTACTCCATCATGCGCAACTTGCAGAACGAGCGCCTGGTCCTCGCCGCCATGGCTATCGGGATGGCCGAGGCGGCGATCGATATGACCCTCACTTACGTGAAAACGCGCCGCGCATTCGGAGGCGTCCTTTGGGACATGCAGGCGATCCGCCAGCGTCTTGCGATGCTCTCTGCGAAGGTGGAGGCAAGCCGTGCGTTTCTCTATGCCACCGCCTGGCGCGTGGCGGCGGACGACGACTGCATGCGCGAGATCTCGATGTTGAAGGCCATCTGCGGCGAACTCGTCAACGAGGTGGTGTATGCATGCGTGCAGTTCCACGGCGCCATGGGCGTCATGCGGGAGAGCCCGATTGAACGCATATCGCGAGACGCCCGCATCCTCTCCATTGCCGGCGGCGCGACGGAGGTGATGCTGGATGTGGTCGCGTCAATGTCGTGAGCCTGATGCGGAAGAGTGACATATCTGAACGTTCGTGGTGATGAAGCAGTAAATCCTCTGCAACATTCGCACTGACCGCGATTGGGCTTCGAACCCGACGGGCGTCTGGCCGATCACCCAGTCTGATATCCGAGGCGGCGTCTGCGCACTGTCTTCGGACAGGTCGACCACAGTGCATTCGCCTAATGGGATACGAGGACTGGAATTTTGGAGGACCGCAGCACGGACTTGGTTGTGCCGCCAAAAATGAACTCCAGCCACATCGGGTGCGAGTAGCCACCCATCACCAATAGGTCATAACTAGCCTTTTCTGTCTGTTCGCGAAGCGCTGCAGCTTCGTCGCCGGTTTCGATTGCGACTGGTTCTAGCGAAATTACGCCGTAACGAGCGAGGTGTTCCCTCAACTGGTTTGTGTCCTCAGCTTGTTGCGCGGCCGGCGACGGATTGATGGTTATGATCTCAACGGAGCCGGCCAGACCCAACAGCGGTAGTGCATCGTGGACCGCCCTGACGGCCTCGCGGCCTCCATCCCAGGCGATGCCAATGCGCGCGAACTGACACGGTCCGACATTCGCGGGCACGACAAGCACCGGCCGGCCGCAATGCACGACGACCGAGTGAGCAATCGGCAGGGGGTGAGAGACGTGGGGCCCCTGCCGATCATGCTGGCCAAGGATCACCAAATCGGCGTAGCGCGCCCTGTGGCCGATCCCCTGAACAATATCGCCCTCCGCCGCGAACCAGCGAGCGTCGATCGGGCCCATCGCTGTTTCGTCTGCAAAGATCGTTTCTGCGCAGCATGCATCCTCGGCGAGCGTACGCGCTAGGTTGGCAACCGCCTGGTCCAGCTGGCTGGGCTTGTACAGCGGCTCAACATCCGGAGGGGGCGTGACATGCAGCCCGGTCAGCCGGGCTCCAGCGCCACGCGCCAGCCCGATGGACAGCTGAAGCCGTCTGCGGCCAGCTTCGTTGCCATCGATATGCACTAGCAGGTCCCTAAGCATGTCCTGGCCCAGGTGACGAATTGACACAATAACGGAGGCGAACCCTTTCAAATTGCGACAAATCAAAAGTTCGGCCACCACGCGGGTCGCTCTTCCCGTGGACCTCCGGCCCCGAGCAGCCGTAGATGACTCGTATTCATCAGCTTGGCTGTATGGTACGGGTGTTGAAGCCCCCGCAAGACTCAGGTTGTGGTCGTTGAAAGCCCGACGGCGCTGCATATGCGGCGAATGAGATCGCAGCACTATTGGCAATCTCGTCGGCCGCGTTCATTGGAGATCGGGCGAGCGGGCAACTCTGAACGTCCCAATGACCGCATGGCCCATCGCGTCATTTGCCAGTTGCACACACGCGGTCGGTATCGGAGCGGAGCGGACGTTGACGGAGATTTATGAGTACGCGCCCTAATTGTCGCCGAGCCATCGGCCAATTTCTCTAGATCCGACGACGCGTTTTGGCTGGTGCGGGTTGATCGTTCCGGCCGAAAGGCCTTTGACACGCCGGTCCTGCGCCAGCGTCCTGGTGAACTGCTTTGCTTCCTGCTCGGATTTGAAGGTCGTAGTCCTTCGCGCATGCCTTTCGGGTGGAGCGTCGCGTTCGTCAACGAAGGAGACGTACCAGACGTGATTTTGCGTCATGTGGCGACCTCCGAGATTGGGTCCAGGTGCGAAAACAGGGCTCTGCCAACCTAAAGCGAGTCGGTGGCCGGGTTCACGGATAAGGGAGGAAAATACGGCTTCCGTTCAAAGTGTCCCTAGGGTCTTTCTAAGTAATTCTTCTGAGCAGCAGGTTTTCAGGCCGCCCGGGACGACATGGGGCATGATTGACTTCGGCCTCCGCGCTGATGGCCTTCCTTTCGCGCTGCAAGCAGCGTTCCTCCATGGGTTCGCGCGTCCACCGTCATCATTCTCCAAACCACAAGGTCGATGGCCGTCCAAGACGAGCCGCGAGGCGCCGGCACGCAAGATCGATCGCGATGTTGCGAGGTGTCTTGCCGGCGATGTACTCGACGAAAATGCGGGTGCACGATGTCGGCCTCGGCCTCGATGATCTCTAACTCGCTCGGTTTTGCCGACGGCGGTGGGAATGCTCGATCGCCGGCGTCGCGCCCGTCGCGGATCACGCGTTCAAGCCGCGCGACGCCGCGGCCGGACCGGGAGCCGCAACCGCCGATACTCACGATTGACAGGCAATTATTACATGTATAAAAATATGCAAATTCATATAATATGAGATGCCCGAATGGACGCGCATCCGCTCAAGCTCAGAGTGCAGTCGATCGTTGCGGAGACGTCGGTCATTCGCAGCGTCGTGTTTGGCGTGGAGGGCGGTGCCGTGCCGGAGTGGCACGCGGGTGCGCACATTCGCGTGTTGCTGCCGGGCGGGGCAGACCGGCCGTATTCGCTGATGGCATTGCCGGACCTGCCTGAAGGCGCCGTTGCGCTGGGGGTGCTGCGCGAGGAGACGTCGGCCGGCGGCTCGCAGTTCATGCATGCCCTTAAGGTCGGCGACGTCGTCAGCGCGACCGCGCCGGTCAACAATTTCGGTCTTCACGAGGGCGCCGCGCCGGCGTTGCTGTTTGCCGGCGGCATCGGGGTTACGCCGATCCTGTCCATGGCGGCGGTGCTGAAGGCGCAGGGAACCTGGTTTCGCCTGCACTATGCCGGGCGAATGCCCGGGCTGCTGGCGTTCCTGCCGCAGTTGCAGGCGATCTGTTCAGACGGCCTGGCGGTTCATTACGACAGCGATGCGTCCCGCCTCGATATCGCGGCAGCGGTTGGCGATGCGCCCGCAGACGCCCACGTCTATGTCTGCGGGCCTGCCGGCATGATTGACGCGGTGAAGACAGCGGCGCTAGCCAGGGGCATCCCGGCAGACCGCATCCATTTCGAGCTGTTCAAGGCGGAGCCGGCCGGTTCCCCGAACCAGCCGTTCGAGGTCGAGCTCAAGTCGACGGGGCAGGTCATCACGGTCGCGACCGATCAGAGCATCATCCAGGCGCTGGAAGCGGCAGGGCTCGACGTGCTCTATGATTGCCGGCGGGGCGATTGCGGCATCTGCCAGTGCGGCGTGATCGCAGGCGTGCCCGATCATCGCGACGTCATTCTCAGCGACGACGAGAAGGCGTCCAACAAGGTCATGCAGATCTGCGTGTCGCGTGCGAAGTCGGACCGGCTGGTGTTGGATCTCTGAGAGGAGGCAAGAGGCGCCATGGCGAAATACGGAAAGAATCCCCGCGCGATCGGCGGGCTTGTGCGCGACGCCGAGGTGCATCGCGATGTCTATATCGATCCCGAGGTGTTCGAGCTCGAGATGGAGCATCTGTTTCCCAACAGCTGGATCTATGTCGGGCACGCCAGCCAGTTGTCGAAGGCCGGCGATTTCATCACCGCCAATATCGGCCGGCAGCCGGTGGTGGCCAGCCGCCATACCGACGGCTCGATCCACCTGTTCTACAATCGCTGTCCGCACAAGGGCGTCAAGATCGCCTCCGAGCCGTGCGGTAATACCGGAAAGTTCTTCCGCTGTCCCTATCATGCCTGGTCGTTCAAGACCGACGGCTCGCTGCTCGCGATCCCGCTGAAGAAGGGCTACGAGGGCACCGGCTTTACCGACACCCAGGCCAACGACGGGCTGTCGCGGATCAAGAACGTCGTCGTCTACCGGGATTTCATTTTCGCGCGCCTGAGCGAAAACGGCGTCGGCTTCGAAGACTATTTCGGTGAAAGCCTCTCGACCATCGACAACATGGTCGATCGTTCGCCGGAGGGGAAGCTGGCCGTCGAGGCCATGCCGATCCGCTACATGCACACCTGCAATTGGAAGATGCTGGTCGAGAACCAGACCGACACCTGCCATCCCATGGTGGCGCATGAGAGCTCGGCCGGCACCGCCATCAAGGTCTGGCAACGCGAACAGGGCGATTCCGCCGAGAAGCCGATGGCGGTGCAGCTCTATGGGCCGTTCATGAGCCCGTACGAGTTCTACGAGCAGAGCGGCATCCGGATCTGGCCCAACGGCCACGGCCATACCGGCGTCGCCAATTCCATCCATTCGAACTATTCGGACGTTGAGGGCTATCTCGGCCAGATGGTCGCGGCCTATGGCGAGAAGCGGGCCCACGAGATTCTCGGAGAGGTCCGGCACAACACCGTCTATTTCCCGAACATCATGGTCAAGGGCGCGGTGCAGATCCTGCGCAATTTCATCCCGATCGCGGTGGACAGGACGCTGGTGGAGAGCTGGGTCTATCGTCTGGTCGGCGCGCCCGACAAGCTCTACGAGCGTGCGCTGATGTACAATCGCTTCATCAACGCACCGACCTCGATCGTCGGGCACGACGATCTCGAAATGTATGAGCGGGCCCAGGAAGGGCTGAAGTCGAACGGCAATCAATGGGTCAATCTGCGCCGGCTCTACGAGAGCGGCGAGGAGCCTGACGTCACCGCGGTGATCAACGGCACGTCGGAGCGCCAGATGCGGAATCAGTTTCATGCCTGGGCCAAATTCATGACCGTGGACATGGACCAGCCGGTCGAGGCCGCGGAATGATCAGCGAAAAGACCATCACCGATTTCATCTATCGGGAAGCCGACCTCCTCGACACCATGCAATGGCAGGCGTGGCTCGACCTGTTCCACCCGGAAGGGCGCTACTGGATGCCGCTGGAATGGCAGCAGCAGGATCCGGTGCTGCAGCCGTCGCTGAT
The DNA here is from genome assembly GCF_018129565.1 of Bradyrhizobium sp. AUGA SZCCT0105. Classification (NCBI taxonomy): domain Bacteria; kingdom Pseudomonadati; phylum Pseudomonadota; class Alphaproteobacteria; order Hyphomicrobiales; family Nitrobacteraceae; genus Bradyrhizobium; species Bradyrhizobium sp. AUGA SZCCT0105. Next base: position 108,308 of record NZ_JAFCMK010000001.1, read on the forward strand.
GTACGAAGACCTGTTGCTGATGAAAGTGCGCATCGAGCGATTGGCCGGCGAACGCACCTTCAGCCAGAAGCCAAAGAGCCGCTGCCATCATCTGCTGCAGGCGCCGCAGATCCTCGCGTGCGACCCGGTGGCCGGCATATTCAAGGCGCGGACGTCCTTTCTCTACACCGAGACGCGCGGCGACACGCTGGAACGCTTTTCCGGATGGGCGTCGCACGATCTCGTTCAAGTCGGCGATGACCTCAAGATCAGGCTCAAGCGCATCGACCTCGTGAATTTCGACGCGCCGTTCGGCAATCTCCAGCTTTTCATGTGAGTGCGCCTTGACCACAGCGACCACCGTCTACGCCCGCTTTCGCGAGATCGCCCTCCGCCGGGGAGAAGCCTGCTTTCTCAACGTGCTGCCCGAGACGGCCGATATCTACGGCATCGCCGCCGGCGAGATCTCGTATCGCGCCATGTTTGAGCGGGTGGAGCGCTGGCGCGCGGCGTTCGCTGGCCACGGCTATGGCAGAGGCCATCGGGTCGGGCTGCTGCTGCAGAACAGGCCGGTCTTCGTCGAGCTGTGGTTCGCCTTGAACGCGCTCGGTGTGTCCGTGGTGCCGATCAACCCCGATCTGCGGGTCAGCGAGCTCGAATACATCATCGCGCATTCCGAGATGAATGCCGCGTTCGTCCTCGCCAAACGACGCGACGAGGTCGAGACGGCGGCACGCCAGGCCGGCCGGCCCATTCCGGTTGCGACCGACAGCGGCGAGATTCCGGCCCCGTTCGGCGGCGCGCGGCCGGCGAACGCCGGCGACGGTTTGAGCGAATGCGCGCTGCTCTATACCTCGGGGACGACAGGCCAGCCCAAGGGCTGCGTGCTGACCAACACCTATTTCCTGTATTCCGGAGACTGGTATCGCGATGTCGGCGGATTGATCGATCTCAGGAACAATGGCGAGCGCATGATCACGCCGCTGCCGCTGTTTCACATGAACGCGATGGCGGTGTCGCTGATGGCGATGCTGTCGGTCGGCGGCAGCCTGACGATGCTCGATCGCTTCCATCCGCGAAGCTGGTGGAAATCGGTGCGCGACAGCCGGGCGACCTGCCTGCATTATCTCGGCGTCATGCCCTCGATGCTGATGAGCGCGCCGCCGACGCATGAAGATCGCGCGCACACCGTGCGGTTCGGCTTCGGCGCCGGCGTCGACAAGCTGCTCCACGCGCCGTTCGAGGAGCGCTTCGGTTTTCCGCTGCTCGAGGCCTGGGCGATGACCGAGACCGGAAGCGGCGGCGTGATCGCCGCCCATGTCGAGCCGCGCAAGATCGGCACAAGCTGTTTTGGACGTCCGGCGCCCGAAGTCGACGTGCGGATCATCGACGACGGCGGCAACGATGCGCCGGTCGGAACGCCGGGCGAGCTGTTGGTGCGGCGGGCGGGGGATGATCCCCGCTACGGATTCTTCAGCGAGTACCTGAAGAACGAGGAGGCCACCGCCGAGGCCTGGAAGGACGGATGGCTGCATACCGGAGATATCGTGTCGCGCGATGCCGATGGCGATCTGCATTTCGTCGATCGCAAGAAGAACGTGATCCGCCGCTCCGGCGAGAACATCGCCGCGGTCGAGGTCGAATCCGTGCTCAACCGCCATCCGGCGATCCGGCAGGCCGCGGTGGCGGCGACACCGGATCAGGTGCGCGGCGACGAGGTCGCGGCTGTCATCATCGCGGAGCAGCCGGGGGCCGACCGCGCGCTCGCCGAGGACATCGTGCGCTGGAGCCTGGAGCAGATGGCCTATTACAAGGCGCCGGGCTGGATCTCGTTCGTCGAAAAACTCCCGCTGACCGCGACCGAGAAGATCCAGCGCGCCGGATTGAAGGAGTTCGTCGCGAAGCTGATGCGCGATGGCGCGTTCTTCGATCTTCGCGACCTCAAGCGGCGGCAGGAGTGATCATGAGCCAGACCCGCACCACACTCATCACCGGAGGCAATTCCGGAATCGGCGAGGCCTTGGCGAAGAAACTCGTCGGCGAGGGACAGCGGGTCGTCTCGGTCGGCCTCGAGAAGCCGGACTGGATGCACGATCTGCTCACCGCCTATCGCGCTGATTTGACCAGCATGGCGGAGACCAGGGCGATTGCGCAGGAGATCTGCCGGGATCATGCGGTCGATTGCCTCGTGCACAATGCCGGAATCATCCTGCCGAACCTCTTGGCCGATGCGAAGCCGGAAGACATCCTGACGCTGGCGCAGCTGCATCTGGGCGCACCGATGCTGCTGACCCAGGCGGCGATGGAAGGGATGCGTTCACGGAAGTTCGGGCGGATCGTGTTCGTGAGCTCGCGCGCCGCCATGGGCGCGGCCACGCGCTCGGCCTATTCGGCCACCAAGGCCGGCGTGCACGGCATGGCGCGGACATGGGCGCTGGAGCTGGCATCGAGCGGGATCACGGTGAACGTGGTCGCACCGGGTCCGATTCTGACCGACAATTTCTGGGGCGTCATCCCGAAGGACTCCGAGCAGCAGGAGAAGATGGCACGCAACGTTCCGGTCGGGCGGCTCGGCTCACGCGAGGACGTGGCGCACGCGATCCGCTTCTTCCTCGACGAGCGCTCCGACTTCGTGACCGGACAGGTGCTCTACGTCTGTGGCGGCACCAGCCTTGCTGGCCTCAGTCCCTGATCCTGAGCGGATCAGATCTGATTCTGGCGGATGTTCTCGACCATCTTGGCCAGCACGCGGGCGCACACCTCGATCTCGTCGGGATCGATACCGACGGTCAGCCGGTCGTAATTTTTCTCCATGATCGGCCAGATCTTGCGCAGCAGGGCCTCGCCGTCCGCCGTCAATCCGACGACGCGGCGACGCTGGTCTTCCTCGGCGATCTCGCGCTTGACGAGACCCGATGACACCATCGACTCGACCATGCGGCTCGCGGTCGACTGCTCGGTGACGGCCAGCACGGCGATCTCGTTGACGGTCAGGGTCTTGTAGATGAACAGGACCGACAACGTCCGGAACACGACGTTGTTGATGTTGTGCTCGCTGAGATCGCGGTTCTGATCCAGGTTCCAGCGATTGGCGAGCCGGTTGAAGAGATAGGGAATGTAGCTTTGCAGCTGGTCCCGTGTCCGCGGTGGACCGGATTTCCATCTGCTCCTGGAGTCTTTGGCCATTATGTCCTGCGACCCTGCTTCTTGCTTTCGCTGCCAAGTTTCGAGGAGAGGGACCGCAACACCGACAGTGCAGTCTCCAGCTCCTGGGCGGGAATATTTTCAAGCCGTTCGCTGAGATGCCGCTTGTGCACGTCAGCCGCCTTCCTGAACAGTGCTTCGCCTTTCGGCGTCAGGCGCACGATGAACGACCGGCGGTCCTCGCTCGACATTTCCTTGCTGATCAGGTCGTCGGCCAGCAGTCGCTGCACCAGGCCCGAGACGTTGCCGCCGGACACTTTCAGGTTCTGCGACAACTGCCCGAGCGCCATTCCGTCCCTGTAGCGATCGAGCTGAGCCAGCACGTCGAACTTGGCCAGCGACAAGCCGAACTCCGAGCTCAGCATGGAATTCAGCGACGCAAACAGCTCGCCGTGCAGGGACAGCAATTGCAGCCAAAGCCGGGTTTCAATCTGCCCGAATACGGGAGCCGTGCTCTCCTTGAGTGCTGCCGGCATCATGCAAAACTCTTGATGGTCTGGATCACGCCGTCGAGCTCCTTGCCCTCGCTGTCCTTCAGCGCGGCCTCCCGCAGTCGGCGCGCCCAGTCGGCGGCATCGTCACGCGGTGCGACCAGTCTGATCGCGGCCAGCGTCTTGTCGAATTTCGACAGGCCGCGGCTGTGGGTGTCGGAATAGCCTTTGACAAGGCGCCGGCATTGCAGGACCTCGACGCCCAACTGATAGTTTGCTCGCACCGCCTCTGTCGCGGCGTTGAGCCATTGGTCCCGATGAGCGGTTTCGATGGCGTGACGCAGCGAGCGGCGGCGTATGCCGCGGAGGCCGCCGACGACATAGAGCGCGAGGAACCAGGGCAGCGAGTAGGTCCGCAACCGGCGCCCCTTGTTGACGCGCCGATCGAGCCAGCCGAGGAGGCGCGGCCTGGCGCCAAGCCAGCGGCCAAGGCCCACTGGGAGCATGCCCATGACCTCTTCCATGCGGGGATGCATGAACTCGGTGGTCTGCAGCACCTGATCCTGCGACAATTCGAGCTCGTCCTCGATCCGCGCGCGGCGGCTGGATCTGGTCTTGAGGTCGGCAACGCGGATGACGTCATCATAGGCCATGGCGTTGGCGAGATATTTTGCGGCGGCCTGGGTGAAGGCAAAATCTCGCCCGGCGCCACCGCAGCTCCGATCGGCGGCGTGGAGCTTGCCGAGGATGTCGAGATATTCATCGCCATAGGCGACGTCCTGGAAATCGACGACCTTCTTCAGCCCGGCGCGGCCCATGGCCTGCACGGCGTCGGGCAACTCTTGCGTCAACCGCGCGGCGAGGCCGGCAAGACGGGGATCCAGAGCTGCCGGGGAGGGAGCGGTGTCAGCCGCCTCCGATTGGGCCGGCGGCACCGGGTCGGGGGATTTCGACTGCACCCGGTCAAACGCAGCCTCGAACGCGCGGACGCTGGCTTGCGCGCCTTTGTCGCCGGCGCGGATGACGTCGAGATAGCTCTCGCGGCTGAAGCTCAGCACGCCGGCGCCTGCGAGCGCGCCGAACATCGCAGCCGAGATCACGCTGCCATTGGCGATCGCCAGCGCGTTCATGTCGAAGATGATCTCGGTCTTGGCGGCGATTCCGATGGCGCCGGTCACCGCCTCCCCGTCGGCGATGCCGTTGCCCGGCGCAATCTTCTCGCCGATCGCGAACGTCCGGTGATTGGATGCGATCAGCGTGGTGCGATCCGGCGTCACCAGGCCGCGCAGGATCGAGCGGCCGGCTTCCATGAATTCCGCCGCCATCACTACGTCGACGTCGCCGGGCGTCGGCATCAGCGACAGGATCGGCTTGCGGCCATCGAGCGGCGGCATCGCCTCGATATAGTAGATCGTGGCGCCGGTGCGCTGGGCGACGCCGGGCACCGAGGTCGACTGCGCGACCCAGCCGTGGTTCTCGGCGAGCTGGACGATCCAGTCGGTGAGGACGCCGCCGCCCTGGCCACCCATCGCGACGATCGCGATCGAGATCGGTCGCTCGGTCGCGTCACCTGCGGCAGGAAGCGCCAGCTGGACCGTCTCGTCTCTCATGCCAAGGCCTCTCTCACGCTAACGCCTCGAGCGCCGGACGCCGGCGGTCGCGCCGCCGCTGCAGCCAGCCGATCACGGCCATCGCGACCTTCGACTTGAACTTGTCCCAGCCGGTCGGATTGTGAATGACGTCGGCGCGATAGAACGACGGACACAGCACCGCCGCGTCCGCGACCTCGCCGCAATTGCCGCAACCGACGCAGGAATTGTCGATGGCCGCAACGGGATCGTCGCGCAAGGGATCATCGAGCTGCTTGACCGAGAGCGACGGGCAGCCGGAGAGGCGGATGCAGGCGTGGTCGCCGGTGCAGACGTCCTCGTCGACGCCGAAGCGTTCCTTCACAGTGCGAACGCCGTCCTTGATCGCCTTGCTGATCTGCGGCTTCACGCGGCGCTGCTTGTTCAGCATGCATTCGGAGGACGCGACGATGACCTTCGGGCCTTCCTCCTTGGTCGTCAGCGCTTCCTTCAGCGTGTCGCGCATCCGGCCGACATCGTAGGTGCGGTCAATCTGCCGGACCCATTGCCCGCCGATGCCCTTCACGGCCTGCACGATCGAGTTGTTGGTGTTTCGCCGCTTGCTCGTCGCGCGCGACGACAGGATGTCCTGACCGCCGGTCGCCGAGGTGTAGTAATTGTCGACGATGATGAAGACGCCGTCATGCTTGTTGAAGACGGCGTTGCCGATGCCGCTGGTCAGCCCGTTGTGCCAGAAGCCGCCGTCACCCATCACGGCGATCGAGCGCTTGTCGGCCTTGACGTTGAAGGCCGAGGTCGAGGCCGGGCCAAGGCCAAACCCCATGGTCGTCGCGCCGATATTGAAGGGCGGCAGGATCGAGAACAGGTGACAGCCGATGTCGGCGGAGACGTGGTGCTCGCCAAGTTCGCTCTCGACGAGCTTCATCGCGGCGAAGATCGGCCGCTCCGGACAGCCGGTGCAAAGCCCGGGCGGACGCGCCGGCACGATTTGCTTCAGCTTCTCGACCTGGGGGTGGTTGAGCACGGGGCTCGCGTCAGGCGCCGGCGGCCGATTGCCGAGCAGCCTCGGCTCGGTCTTCTCGATGAATTCGCGCACGCCGCCGAGCAACACCTGCGCGGTATAGTCGCCGCCCATCGGCAGCACGTCCTTGCCGTGGATGCGCGCCTGGATATCCTTGCGGCGCAGCACCGTGTTGATCGCCTGCTCCAGATATTCCGGCTGGCCTTCCTCGACGATCAGGACGGCGTCCTTGTCGAGGCAGAACTCGGCGACCTCGGTGTCGATCACGGGGTAGGTGACGTTCATGACGTAGAGCGGAACCTGCGTGTTGCCGTAGGCATCCGACAGCCCGAGATATTGCAGTGCGCGGATGACGTTGTTGTACATCCCGCCCTGCATGATGATGCCGACCTTGCCCTGCTTCGGCCCCATCCATTCATTCAGCCTGTGGTCGCGAACGAAGTTGATGGCTGCGGGCATCCGCGTCTTGATCTTCTCCTGCTCATGCTCGTAGGCCGCCGGCGGCAGCACGATGCGGCCGACGTCGCGCTTCGGATTGTTCAGGGCGTCCTTGATGGTGTGGGCCGGCCTGACATTGTCCTTGCAGGCAAAGCTTCCGTGCATGTGACAGGCACGGACGCGCACCTCCAGCATGACAGGGGTGTTCGAGACCTCCGAGAGCTCAAAGCCCTTCTCGATCAGGTTGACGATGCATTCATGGTCAGGGCGCGGATCCAGCAGCCAGATCTGCGATTTCATCGCAAAGGCATGGGTGCGCTCCTGCATGATCGAGGAGCCTTCGCCGTAGTCCTCGCCGACGATGATCATCGTGCCGCCGGTGACGCCGCCGGAGGCGAGATTGGCCAGCGCGTCGGAGGCAACATTGGTGCCGACCGTCGACTTCCAGGCCACCGCGCCGCGCAGCGGATACATCACTGAGGCCGACAGCATCGCCGCCGCCGCCGCTTCATTGGCGGAGCTCTGGAACACGACGCCGAGATCGTCGAGCACGTCCTTCGCGTCGGCCAGCACGTCCATCAAATGCGAGATCGGCGAGCCCTGATAGCCGCCGACATAGGCGACGCCCGATTGCAGGAGTGCCTTGGTGATGGCGAGGATGCCTTCACCGCGGAAGGTGTCGCCGTCGCCGAGCCGGAGATCCTCGACCTCACGAGCAAAAGACCGTTCAGCCATTGCACCCTCCAGAAATATGCTATAGCATACGTTTACATGTAAAGTAAGTCAACGCTGCGCCGTTGCCGTCAGGCTTTGCGGATCTCTGCTCCGCACGGCGAGTATGAGCCAGCGACAGGGTAGGGCCAATGCTGAAGCTGCCGCGCTTTAGAGCCGCCGCCGTCCAGGCTTCACCTGTCTATCTCAACGCAAGTGCGACCGCCGACAAGGCCGCCTCACTGGTGCGTGAGGCGGCGGCGAACGGCGCGAAGCTGGTCGCATTCCCCGAAGTGTTCGTGCCCGGCTATCCCTATTGGAACTGGATCACCGATCCCGTCACCGGAAGCGCCTGGTTCGAGAAGCTCGTCAAGGCGTCGGTGCTGGTGCCGGGTCCCGAGGTCGACGTCGTCCGGAAGGCGGCGCGCGATGCCGGGTGCTACGTCGTGCTCGGCGTGAACGAGCGCAGCCCGGTGTCGCTCGGCGCAATCTACAACACGCTGGTCTTCATCGGCCCGGACGGAACGCTGCTCGGCAAGCACCGCAAGCTGGTGCCGACCTGGGCAGAGAAGCTGACCTGGACCGGCGGCGACGGGTCGAGCCTGCGCGTCTATGATACCGAGATCGGGCGCCTCGGCGGGCTCGCCTGCGGCGAGAACACCAACACGCTCGCGCGCTTCGCGCTGTTGGGTCAGGGCGAGCTGGTGCACGTCGCGAGCTACATCTCGCTTCCCGTCGCGCCACCGGACTACGACATGGCGGAGGCGATCAAGTTGCGCGCCATCGCGCACTCGTTTGAGGGAAAGATCTTCACGATCGTTTCCTGCTCGACCGTGTCGGAGGAGATCATCGCGGCGATGGAGACCGTCGTCCCCGATGCGCGGGCGCGCTTGCAGCGCAAGTCGAGCGCATTTTCCGGCGTGATCGGACCGGACGGCCGCGTCGTCGGCGCGCCATTGATCGACGATGAAGGCATCGTCTATGCCGATATCGACCTCGAGCGCTGCATTCAGCCGAAGCAGATGCACGACATCGTCGGGCACTATAATCGGTTCGACATCTTCGATCTGCGGGTCAATCGCCGTCCGCAAACACCGCTCGGCCTTGCGGAAGGCGAACGTCCGGCGGTTGACGCCGCGGAGCAGGCGACCTTCGTCTCAATTCCAGGCAGGACGGAATGATGGGACGTGTCGATCCAACGACGCCTCCTCACCGTCGTCCTGGCGAAAGCCAGGACCCATTACCCCGAATGGTCATTGTCGAGCGATCTGCGTCCACGATCCCTTTCACAATTGAATGCGGTGGTTATGGGTCCTGGCCTTCGCCAGGACGACAGTTTTGGATGTGGCGACAGGAGTCGATTTTCCGACGCCACGAATCGCGAACTCTCCTCACCGTCGTTCTGGCTTCCGCCAAGACGACGATGCATGCAAGGCGCCCACAACTGTCATCGCCCGGCCTGTGCGCAATTGCGCACATGGACCGGGCGATCCAGTGCGCCGCGGCCTCTCGGCTCAAGCACAGCCGTCTCTGGAATACTGGATCACCCGCTTTCGCGGGTGATGACGCCACGTGGTGTGGCACTTCAATCGACAGCCATCCTCACTGTCGTCCTGGCTTTCGCCAGGACGACAGTCGTGGATGTGGCGACAGGACTGCATGAGACAGGACGTCATGAGATAAGACTTGGAGGACAGGATGGGTGAAAACGTCATCGGCCGGGCCAACGTCGAGGATACCCCGGAGCTCAAGGCCTACTACAAGGACCTCGAGAAGTTCGAAGCGGCCGCGCTGTGGACGGTCGCCAACCAGATCGAGCCGTGGCAGCCGCAATCGGCGTCCGTTCCCGTTCTCTGGCGCTATAGCGATCTGCGTGAGCACGTACTGCGCTCGGTGGAGCTCGTCTCGCCGGAGAAGGCGGGACGGCGGGTGATCTATCTCAACAATCCCGGTCGCCGCGACGTGTCGGCCGCTGTCGGTTGGCTCTATTCAGGCTTGCAGGTGATGCACCCGGGCGAAGTGGCGTCGGCCCACGCGCATTCGGCCTCCGCCCTGCGCTTCATCATGGAAGGGACGGGCGCCTACACCATCGTCGATGGCCACAAGATGACACTCGGCGCGCGGGATTTCGTGCTGACGCCGAACGGCACCTGGCACGAGCATGGCGTCGAGGCAAACGGCTCGGTCTGCATCTGGCAGGATGGGCTCGACATTCCGCTCGTCAATGCGCTGGAGGCGAATTTCTTCGTCGTGCACCCGAAGATCCAGCAGGAGGAGTCGGGCTATCCCGTCGACGACATGACCAAGACCTGGGGCAATCCCGGTCTTCGGCCGGCGGGTTCGCGATGGTCGAACGGCTATTCACCGATGTTCAAATATGAGTGGGAGCCGACTTACGAGTCGTTGCGAAAGTATGCCGCCGCGACCGACGGATCGCCCTATGACGGCATCCTGATGAACTATGTCAATCCGATCACCGGCGGACATGTGATGCAGACCATCGGCGCGAGCATGCAGTTGCTGCGGCCGGGCGAGACCACCAGGTCGCACCGGCACACCGGAAGCTTCGTCTATCAGGTCGCCAAAGGACACGGCTACTCCGTGATCGGCGGTAAGCGGTTCGAGTGGCAGGAGCGCGACATTTTCTGCGTTCCTTCCTGGGCCTGGCATGAGCACGGCAACGCCTCGGCGAGCGAGGACGCTTGCCTGTTCTGCTTCAATGACCTGCCTGTCATCGAAGGGCTCGGTCTCTACCGTGAAGAGGCCTATGGCGACAATGCCGGCCATCAGCCGGTCGCGGCCTGACATTTCCCCGCAGAATTCAACCCGAATAATCGGATCAAGCTCTCATGCGTCTTGTTACCTACACCTTGGGCTCCGGCGGCGCCCGGCTTGGGGTTGTCGTCAACGGTTTGGTTGTCGATGTCGAGCGTCTCGGTGCGTCCCGCGGTCTGGTCTGGCGGGGCGATATGCTCTCGTTGATCGATAACGCCGTCACCTTGCTGCCGGCGTTGAAGGAATGTCTGGACAGCGCCAACGGGGCGCTGCCGGTCGGCGCCGCCGTTCCGCTCGAGGACGTCAAGCTGCAGGCACCGATCCCGCGCCCGCGCAAAAACATCTTCGGGATCGGGCTGAACTATCGCGCCCATGTGGTGGAGTCCGCCAAGAGCCTCGACACCGACAAGGATCTGCCGAAGCAGCCGGTGGTGTTCTCCAAGCCGCCGACCGCCGTGATCGGACCGGGAGCGGCGATCCAGCACAATGCCCGCATCACCCGGCAGCTCGACTGGGAAGTCGAGCTCGCCGTCATCATCGGCAAGACCGCGACGCGCATCCCGGTCGAGAAGGCGATGGACCACGTCTTCGGTTATTCCGTGATGATCGACATTTCCGCGCGCGACAATCGCCGCGCCGGGCAGTGGATCTTCTCCAAGGGCATGGACACCTACGCTCCGTTCGGCCCCTGCATCGTGACAGCGGACGAGATTCCCGATCCGCATGATCTCAGGCTTTGGCTGACCAAGAACGGCGTCATCAAGCAGGACTCCAACACCAAATACATGATCTTCGATATTCCGGCCCTGATCGCCGACATCTCGTCCGGCATGACGCTCGAGCCGGGCGACATCATCGCGACCGGGACGCCCGAAGGCGTTGGCGCCGGCATGAGCCCGCAGGAATGGTTGTGGCCTGGTGATGTGGTCGAGGCGGGCATCGATGGCGTCGGCGTCATCCGGCACCCCGTTGTTGCGGTCTGATGACGCCATTCTCGTTCGATCGCGAGCTGAGGTTCGGGGATTGCGATCCATCGGGGATCGCCTATTTCCCGTCCTACCTGAACATCCTCAATGGCGTGGTCGAGGAGTTCTGGGCTGTGATCGGATTTTCCTGGCCGGAGCTGATCACGATCCGCAGGATCGGGACCCCGACCGTGCATCTGGCCTGCGACTTTTCGCGGCCGTCGAAGTTCGGCGACCACCTGACGTTCGGTCTGCGCATCGTCAAGATCGGCCGCGCCTCGCTCGATCTGGCGCACGTCGTGACGGGAGCCGATGGCGTGCGCTGGCGCGCGCGCCAGATCCTTGCCGCGACGTCGCTGGTCGATCATCGCGCGATTCCGTGGCCCGACGACGTTCGTGCTGCGCTCGAGCTGCATCGCCAAGCAGACGAAAACACGCAGGTGGTGTCGCTATGATCTCGCTGTTCATGACGTTCTCCGATCCGAAAGGCGAGCGGCGAATTCACGCGGGCGATCTTGCGGCTGCGGCTGCCATGGTGGGGTCTACTCCGGGGATGGCCGAAGGCCTGCTGTTTACGCCGCTGGAGCAATTGGTCGATCATCCCTACAAGGCTGACGGGACCGGGCCGGTGTTTGCGCTCCAACTGCGTTTTCCGAACCTGTTTGCGTGCGAGGCCGCGATGGATCGCGGTGGCGTGCTCGCAGGTCTTGCGGCAGGTCGCGGACTGCCGAGCCTTGCCGGATTGGACGTGACGCATCAGGCGATGGTGACGCGCGTCTTTCCGGTCGACGCCGCCACGCATGCGAACTGCACGGTGATGCCGTGCAGCTACCTCGTGCATTATCCCGGGCCGGCCGACGATATGAATGCCTGGAATTTGCATTACCTGGAGCATCATCCGTCGATCATGCGGACCTTCCCTGACATCCGCCAGATCGAGATCTACACGCGCATCGATTGGGTCGACCGGCTGCCGTCGCGGCGGGTCGAGTACATGCAGCGCAACAGACTGATGTTCGACAGCCCGCAAGCTCTTGCGCTCGCGCTGAGCTCCGATGTGATCAAGCGCATGCGCGCGGACTTCGTCCGGTTTCCGCCGTTCGCGGGCGGCAACAAGCATTTTCCGATGCTGACGAGGATCGTCCCGGCCAGGGAGATGGGCGAGGGCGGAACGCCGCGATGATGGCATCGTAGCGAGAACATTGGGCGCGGATCACCGCTCGGGGGCAGCCCACCTCTGGACACTGACATCCGCCAGCGCCTCGAATATAGCCGGCGTGCGTTCCAGGCGGGCGATCGTTCGCGCGCCTTCGAGGGCGGCTACCAATGCGGCTGCGGTAGAGGATGCGCGCGCGGGAGCGAAACCGCACTCTCTGAAATGCTCCGCAACAATCTCGGTCGAATCAACAAATCCGCGCGCTACCCGTTTGGTCAGCTCAGCGTCGAGCGCGGGCAGCTCGTTCGCCAGATTTTGCATGAGACATCCGTACTGGAAATCAGAGGCGACCATTTCGGCCGCGAACGTGCTGAAAATCTGATGCACGAAATTGAGAGCATGGCCCGTCGTATTCGCCGAGATATTCCGCAATACCGCGATTCTAGCCGCAACGTAATGATCGATTGCTTCCTCTGCGAGCTGTGCCTTGCCGCGCGGAAAGTGAAAGTAGAACGATCCTTTGGGCGCACCGCTTTCTGCAATGATCTGGGTTAATCCAGTCGCCGTGTAGCCTTGGATGCGAAACAGTCGTTCGGCGGTGGCAATCGCGCGAGCGCGGGCGTCAGTCTTGCGTGGCATGCCGTGAACGTAACACGTTCCGCTTGACGCTTCTATGGCGATTGCCATACTATGGTGATCACCATAGTAGGAAATCCGATGATGCCCCTCGGCCAAGCGCCTGCACGCGGACGGTGCGTTCCGTCATGAGTCATCCAGTTGGTTTCAAGTCATCGGCGTCCCGACGAGCCGTCCTGGCGATAGGCGCGGCCGGCCTGGTTGCGGCTTCGCTTCGACCGGCCCGTGCAAACCCCATAGGAGGAACTGATTTGATCACATCAGCATATGGCGATGGAACGCTTCCCAAGGGGGTCCGCTCGCGCATGATCCATGGGGTCAACGGCCTCGATGTCCATATTCTCGAGGCCGGCTACGAAAGCCCCGGCCGGCCGCTCGCGCTGCTTCTGCACGGCTTTCCGGATTTGGCTTACGGCTGGCGACACCTGCTCCCGCTACTTGCTGAGGCCGGGTACCATGTGGTGGCGCCCGACCAGCGGGGTTTTGGCCGCACCACCGGTTGGGTGAACAGCTATGATGCCCCGCTAGAACCGTTCAGCCTCTTGAACATGACGCGTGACGCCCTCGGATTGGTTTCGGCGTTGGGGTATCGGCGCACGGCCATGCTCGTCGGGCACGACTTCGGCTCGCCCGTGGCGGCTTATTGTACGCTGGCGCGACCTGACGTCTTTCCCTCGGTGGTGCTGATGAGCGCACCGTTCCCCGGTCCGCCGGCGTTTCCTTTCAACACTGCGGAAAGCGAGGCATCGTCGGTCCAACCGAACACTGAAAATCAAAAGTTGGCGGCCGCGCTGGCGGCGCTCGATCCGCCGAGAGAGCATTACCAACAATACTTGAGCACACGGGGGGCGAACGATGACATGTGGCACCCCCCTCAAGGTCTACATGCGTTTCTTCGTACATTCTTCCACGTCAAGAGCGCTGACTGGCGGGGAAATAAGCCGCATCCGTTGAAGGCGCGAACCGCCATCGAACTTGCACAAATGCCCACCTATTACGTCATGGATCTTGGCAAGACGATGCCCGAGACCGTTGCTCCATTCCACCCTTCCGCCGCCGAGGTCCAGGCCTGCAAATGGCTCACCGAGCCGGAACTTGGCGTGTACACGGAGGTGTATGGCCGCACCGGGTTTCAAGGCGCTTTGCAGGCTTATCGCGTCTATTCCGATCCTGACCTGAACGCTGAGCTGCGCCTGTTTTCGGGCAAGACGATCGATGTCCCGTCGCTCTTCATCGGCGGGAAGAGCGATTGGGGCACCTATTCGGCGCCGGGCGCGGTCGATCTGATGAGGACGAAGGCGGCAACGCGGATGGACGGCATCGAGCTGATCGACGGCGCCGGTCACTGGATCCAGCAGGAGCAGCCGGTTCGGCTCAGCACGCTCCTGCTCGCCTTCATGAAGGAGGTGGGTGTGCGCAGCGCCGGGCCGACAAGCCATTGATGTTGCTGTTGCCGACTACTGTGCATGGGGTTGTTTTCGATGTTTTTGGTGTGCGGCTCGCCGGGGCCGACCCAAACTGGACTCAGTGTCCGCCGAGATAGGCGGTGATTAGCCGGGGATCGTGGATCAGATCCTTGGCAGGGCCGGACTGCACGATCTCGCCGGTCTCCAGCACGTAACCATAGTCGGCGGTCTCGAGCGCGGCGCGGGCGTTCTGCTCGACCAGCAGGATGGACACTCCCAAATCGCGCAGTGACGCGATGGTGCGAAAGATCTCGCGCACGATCAGCGGTGCGAGGCCGAGGCTGGGTTCGTCGAGCATCAGCAGCGCGGGCTTGGCCATCAGCGCGCGCCCCAGCGCCAGCATCTGGCGCTCGCCGCCGGACAGCGTGCCTGCGGCCTGGCGTTGCCGCTCCTTCAGCCGGGGGAAGCGATCATAGACCTCGTCCAGCGTCTGTCGGACGCCGGAGCGGTCGCGCAGGCTGTAGGAGCCGAGCAGCAGGTTGTCGGCGACCGACATGTCCGAGAACAGCTCGCGCTTCTCCGGAACCAGGCAGAGCCTGCGCTCGACGCGATCCTCGACGGACATCTTACGGATATCGCTGCCGCGGAATGCCATGCGGCCACGCGATCCGAGCAGCCCGATGGCGGCCATCAGCAGCGTGGTCTTGCCGGCGCCATTCGGGCCGATCACGGTGACGATCTGCCCCTCGTCGACCGACAGCGAGACGTTGCGCACGGCTTCGACGTTGTCGTAGCAGACGGTCACGTCGGTCATGGAGAACATCTCGCTCACGCGACGCCCCCGAGATAGGCCTCTTGAACCCGCTCATCGCTGCGGATCGCGCTTGGGACGCCCTCGCAAAGCTTGGAGCCGAAATCGAGCACCACGATGCGGTCGACCAGCGACATCACGAACTCCATGTCGTGCTCGACGATGAGGATGGTCAGGTGATCCGCGCGCAGCGCGCGGAGCAGCTCCGCGAGTCTAAGCTTTTCCTGGCGGCGCAGGCCCGCGGCCGGCTCGTCCAGCACCAGCAGGGCGGGATCAGCGGCGAGCGCGCGCGCGATCTCCAGGATGCGCTGGTTGCCAAGGGGAAGATTGCCGGCGAGCTCGAACGGCTTGTCGCCGAGCCCGACGCGCTCGAGCTGCATCAGCGCCTCGTGCCGGGCGCTGGCTTCCTCGCGCTGATTGAGGCGAAAGGCGCCGGCGAACAGGCCGGTGCGGGTTCGGCTGTAGGTGCCGAGCATGACGTTCTCCAGCAGGTTCATGCGCGGCCGCAGCTTCACATGCTGGAAGGTCCTGGCGACGCCGGCCTTGGCGATGCGGGATTGCGGATCACGCGTGATCAGGCGTCCCGCAAAGATGATTTCGCCCTTGTTGACCCGCAGCGCGCCGGTCAGGCAGTTGAACATCGTGCTCTTGCCGGCGCCGTTCGGACCGATGACCGCAACAATCTCGCCGGATCTCACCTCGAAGCTGACATTGTTGACCGCGACGAGGCCGCCGAACCGGCGCTCGGCGCCATCAACCTTCAGAAGAAGCTCGCCCGGTACCGGCTGCGGACGGCGCGGCAGCGGCGGCGCCGGCTGCGGCCGCTCGCGCCTGGTCTTCGGCAGATAGCGCGCAATGGAAGGGACGATACCCTGTCGCGCCCATTGCAGGAACAGGATGAACAGCGCGGAGAAGGCAACGATCTCGAGCTGACCGGATGCGCCCTTGGCGATCAGCGGCAGATAGTCCTGCACGCTGTTCTTGAGCAGGGTCACGATGGCGGCGCCGACGACACCGCCGAGCAGGCTGCCCGCGCCGCCGACCATCGTCATCATCAGGTACTCGATGCCCATGCTGGCATCGAACGGACCCGGGCTGATGAAGCGGCTCAAATGCGCGTAAAGCCATCCGGAGAGCGAGGCCAGGAACGCCGCGATCACGAAGGTCACGAGCTTGATCCGGAAGGCGTTGATGCCGAGACTCTCGACCAGCGTATTGCCGCCGCGCAGTGCCCGCATGGCGCGGCCGAGCCGCGAGTCCAGGAGATTGTAGCCAAGCAAGAGCACCAGGGCGACGATGCCCCAGATCAGATAATAGATCTGCGCGCTGGAGACGAGCGCGAACGAGCCAACAGTGATCGGCGGGATCGACGAGATGCCGTTGAAGCGGCCGAGCCCCTCGACATTGCCGAACAGGAAGCCGATCGCAAGGCCCCATGCGACGGTCGAGAGCGAGAGGAAATGGCCCTGCAGGCGCAAGGTGACGACGCCGAGGATGGCTGCGACGCCGCAGGTCAGCGCTACCCCAAACAGCAGGCCGAGCCAGGGCGATTGCCCGTTCAGGGCAGAGACCCACGCCGTCGCATAGGCCGCGATGCCGACGAACGCAGCCTGTCCAAACGACACGATGCCGCCGACGCCGGTGAGGAGCGCAAGGCCGATCGCGACCAGCGAATAGATGCCGATATAGTTCATCAGCGTGATGCTGAACGGGCTCAGGACGAGGGGCGCGAGTGCGAGGCACGCCAGTGCTGCTGCCGAAGCGAGCTGAACATGGAAGCGCGTCATTCCTCGATCTCCTCCTCGGAATGCAGCGAGGCGAGGGATCGCCAGATCAGAACCGGGATCAGCAGCGAGAACACGATCACGTCCTTCAAGGCACTGCTCTGGAAGGATGCGAAGCTCTCGAGGATGCCGACCCCGACCGCGCCGATCGCGGCACCGGGATAGCTGGTCATGCCGCCGACGATGGCGCCGACGAACGCCTTGAGTCCGATCAGGAAGCCGGAATCGTAGAACACGGTATTCACCGGCGCGATCAGGATGCCGGATACGCCGGCCATCAGCGAGCCCAGCAGGTAGGCGATGGTGCCGGCCCGCGCCGGCCGGATCCCCATCAGCCGCGAGCCGGTCCGGTTCACCGCCGTGGCGCGGAGCGATTTGCCGACCAGCGTGAAGTCGAAGAAGAGATAGAGGAGGCCGCTGAAGACGAGCGCGGCGATCACGATCAGCATGGTCTGGCCCGAAATCAGGACGCCGGCGAACTCCGTCGAGAACGACGTCAGCGGTTCGGTCCGGACTCCCTCGGGGCCGAAGAACAGGAGGCCAAGGCCGACCAGCGCGAAATGCAGCGCCACGGAGACCGTCAGCAGCAGGAGCACGGTGCCGTCGGCGATCGGGCGGAAGACGATCCGGTCAAGCAGAGGGGCGATCGGCGTGATCAGCATCAGCGCGAGCACGAGCCGGACGGCGAGCGGCGGGTCCATCCGCATGGTGAGCCAGGCGATGCCGACCACTGCCAATGGAACGGCGAGATAGAACAGAAGCGCACGTGGCAGCAGGCGAAGCTCGCCATTGCGAATGAGCGAAATGATCTCGATCAGCGTCGCAAGGCAGGCCAGCACCACGACCAGCGCGCCGGTTCCCGGAATGCGCTTGGCATCGAGGGCGGCAAGCGTCAGCGCGGTGAAGGCGGCGATGTCGCCGAACGGAATGAAGATGACCCGTGTCACCGTGAAGATGAGCACGGTTCCGATCGCAACCAGCGCGTAGACCGCACCGGTGGCGATCCCGTCGATCGCAAGGATGGCCGCGATGTCGCTCGTCATTGAGACGCCGTTCCCCCGTTCTGACCGCCGGCCATCTTCCGCTTACGGCGCGTACTTCCAGGCGCCGCCGGTCAGGCGGACCACCACCAGCGAGCGCTCGTCGACGCCGGTGACTGCACCGGGTTTGAAGTTGTAGACGGCATGCACGCCGGGCAGTTCCTTGGTGCTGAGGATGGCGTCTCGCAGCGCCGTGCGGAATTCCGTCGTCCCGGGCTTCGCGGTCTTGAGCGCCCGCTCGGCGGCGTTGGCAAAGATCAGCCAGGCATCGAAGGAGTAGGCGGAGAATCCGTCGGTGGTCGGAATGTTGTGGGTCTTCTGGTAGACCGCGCGGAAATCGAGCGCGATTTTCTTGGCGAAATGCTCGTCCGGAAGCTGTTCGGCCACGATCACGGGGCCGGCGGAGACCTGAATGCCCTCGGCGGCCTTGCCACCGACCGTGACGAAGTCCGGATTGACCAGCGCCACGGTGCCGTAGGTACTGCCCTTGAAGCCGCGCTCGGAGAGCGTGATGAGCGGCAACGCGCCTTGCGTGCCGGAGCCGCCGATCAGTACCGCGTCGGGACGGGCGGCCATGACCTTGAGGATCTGCGCGGTCACCGAGGTATCGGTGCGGGCATAGCGCTCGTTGGTCTGGACCTTGATGTCGTCGATGGGCTCGGCGGCCTTGGCCCCGTTGTAGACGAGGTCGCCCCACGCATCGGAGAAACCGATATAGCCGATGTTCTTCATGCCGTCGCGCTTCATCCGGTCGGCGACGATCTTGACCAGGAGCGAAGCCGGCTGCGGCACGGCGACGACCCATTGCTCCGGCGAGTCCGGTAGCTTACCGACCGGTGAGATCGAGATCATCGGCACCTTCAATTCGCTGGCGACGGCCGCCATGGCGATTGTCGAGGGGGTCGTCGCGGTGCCGATCAGGAGGTCGACCTTCTCCTCCTCGACGAGCTTGCGCGCGTTGCGCGTCGCAGCCGACGGATCGGAACCGTCGTCGAGCTGGATCAGGCGGATGGTCTCGCCGTTGATCGTCTTCTTGTATTCATAGGCGGCATTGATGCCGCGCCCATAGGGGATGCCGATCGACGCGCCGTTGCCGCTCAGCGAGGTGACGAAGCCTATCGTGATGTCGGCTTGCGCAGCCGGTGCTGCGAAGACGCCGGCGACAAGCGCGAGTAAGCCCAGGGTCTTCTGCCGCATTTGCGTTGTCCTCCGTTGATGCTGGATACGAATGTCTGGAAGCCGGGCAGGAGCCCGAGCTGTGCACGAACCGATTGAAGGCATTGCTGCAGCGCCAGACGCCGGGCGCGGCGAGAGGGAAGTTCGCTTGGCCGGGGCGTCAGCGGCCATGGCGAGATGTGCCGCTCGAATAGCGGGCGGGTCTGCGGCAACCGGCGTGCATCTGTCGAAGCCAAAGAAGGCGAATGCCGCAGCCGCGATGCGCGACCGGCGATGTTGCTGCCGGCCATTCCGGCCCGACGATAGTCCACGCGATTGAGTTTCTCAAAATCGGTGCCCTGCAACATCATCGTCATGGCCACCGGCATGGACCGATGGTCGATTACTTAAAGCCTAAAGTATTCTCCGTGGCGCCGTCAACACGTGTCGCGGGGCTGCCAGAAAAAAATGTTGCTGCATACAATTCCGTCAGAGCGCGCCATTTCCTTCATCTCTTTGTCTCGGAAAACGGACCTTCTTGGTGCGACGAAGAGGTCCCCTTGGCGGGCCCCGCCATGCGCATTTGACGCGTCAATTAGTTTATGGTTGAAATATCTCCGTCGGCAGGCCGACGGCCGATGCTCCCGTCACCGTTTGAGGAGAAGGGCGATGCGCATCTTCTGGCAGAGTTTCGTCGATGCGAGCGTGAACGCGCCCTATATGGCGCGGCTGTCGGAGTACCTGAACAAGATCGCCGCGCCCGGTACGACGGTTCACGTCGAGGGCATTTCACCGCCGGATCGGGAGTTCGGCCGTCTTGCCGAATTGCGCTGCGCCGTCCAGGCGATCGACAACGGCATCGCGGCCGAAGAGGCCGGATTCGATGCCTTCGTGATGGGCCATTTCCAGGATCCGGGACTTTATGAACTCCGCTCGACGCTCGACATTCCCGTGATCGGGACCGGCGAGGCGACGCTGCTCGCGGCCTCGCAACTCGGCCGGCGCCTCGGCCTCGTGACGCTCGATCCAGTCTTCGAGGTTTGGCACTACGAGCAGGCCGAACGTTATGGCCTCGGTGATCGCGTCGTCCACGTGACCGGCCTCGGCTGCAAGCCGGAGGATTTCGCGGCTGCGTTCGCTGGCGATCAGGCGGCCCACGCCCGGATGATCGAGGATTTTCTGGCCTGTGCCCTGCCGCTGGTGGAGCGCGGCGCCGACGTGGTGATCCCTGCCGGTGTGCTGCCGGGCCTCTTGATCGGGCGTGAGCACGGTCTGAAGGTCGGGCACGCGCCGGTCGTGAACTGCGCAGCGGTGGCGTTGAAGAGCGCCGAGATGTGGGTACAGCTCAGGCAGCTCAACGGCACCGAGCCGAGCCGCGGGCCAAGCTTCAGGCGTGCCAGTGCAATGGCGCGTGACGATTTCCGGGCGATGCTCGCGCGCAACAAGCGTTAGCGCGAAGAGCCGCCCAGTTCTGGAGAGCCAGACGTGACGAGATCCGAGAAGGTGCCCCTGTTCGAATACGACTCGTGGCAGTATCGATATGAAGCTGACGGTGATCTGAGGCGGGCAGGCAAGGCAGGCGGCTGGTGAAAAATTCGCTGCGCACACCGTATGACGGCATCGTGATGGCGGCTCCCGTCACGATCCCCTATGCGCGCTATTCCATCGAGAGCGCGCAATGGTGGATCGGCCGCGCGCTGAGCGCGCTGGTCGCGCGGGCGGGCATCAAGGCTTCCGACATCGACGGTCTGTGCGTCTCCAGCTTCACCATGGGGACCGACAGCGGGATCGGACTGACGCAGCATTTTGGGCTGTGCGTCAGATGGCTGGACACGATCCCGCTCGGCGGTGCCAGCGCCATCGCGGCGTTGCGCAAGGCGGCGCGCGCAGTGCAGGCACACGATGCCGACATCGTGGCTTGCGTCGCCGGCGATACCAACCACGTCGATTCCTTCCGCCTCACGCTCGAGAATTTTTCGCGCTTCAACCAGGACGCGGTCTATCCCTATGGCGCAGGCGGCGCCAATGCGAGCTTCGCGCTGATCGCGCGCAATTACATGCGGACGTATGGCGTCACGCGCGAGGACGTCGGCAGGATCGCGGTCGCCCAGCGCGCCAACGCGCTACGCAATCCGCATGCGCTGATGAAGACGCCGCTGACGATCGAGCAGTATCTGGCGGCGCGTCCCATCTCAGACCCCATTCACCTGTTCGATTGCGTCATGCCGTGCGCCGGTGCCGAGGCCTTCCTTGTGATGCGGGACGAGACCGCGGCATCGCTTGGCTTGCCGGCGGCACGATTGCTGTCGACGATCGAGCGGCACAACGCCTTCGCCGACGATCCGATGCAGGTGCGCGGTGGCTGGGCGATGGATGTCGGCGAACTCTACGCGATGGCCGGCGTGAAGCCTGACGATCTCGATATCGTCCAGACCTATGATGACTATCCGGTCATCACGATGATGCAGTTCGAGGATCTCGGCTTCTGCAACAAGGGCGAGGGCGCGGCTTTCGTTCGTCAGCACGATCTGACGGTTGACGGCGACTTTCCGCACAACACCTCGGGTGGCCAACTCTCGGCAGGGCAGGCCGGCGCCGCCGGCGCCTATCTCGGGCTGGTCGAAGGGCTGCGGCAGGTTCTGGGCGAAGCCGGTCCCACGCAGGTGAAGGATGCAAAGCTCGGTTTGGCCTCGGGCTTCGGTATGATCAACTATGACCGCGGCCTGGCCTCGGGCGCCGTGATCTTTGCAGGGCCTGCGCGATGATCGACCCGATTGAGCCACCCCGGCGCAAGAACCCGCTGCTGAGAACAAGGCTTCCTGCGTCGCCACCGCGGGCGCGCAGCAGGACATCGTACGGGTTCACGCGCGCCGCCGCCGAAGGACGCTTCATGCTGCAGCGCTGCGAGGCCTGCGGCGCCTTTGCCTATCCGGCACGCGAGGCGTGCCCCGCCTGCCTGTCGGCCGGTCTGGCGTTCGTCGATGCGCCGCGCCGCGGCGCGCTTTTGGCCGAAACGACGGCGCGGGTGCCGAGCGACGTTTATTTCCGCGAGCGGGCGCCCTGGCGCATCGGTCTTGTCAAGCTGGACTGCGGTCCGACGATGGTGGCGCACCTGCATGGCGACTGTATTGAAGGCGCGCCCGTCTTGATGTCGTTTCAGCTCGACAAGAGCGGTCAGGCGGTGGCCTTTGCCCGACCCGAGGGGGAGACTCCCAACATGGCAGACGACAGGCAGTGGCGGGAAATGACGGCTGATCCGAAATTCCGGCGTGTGCTCGTGACCAACGGCCGCAGCCTGATCGGCCAAGAGGCCGTTGCAGCGCTGAAGGCCGCGGGCGCAAAGACGGTGTTCGTGGGCGTTGCCGAAACATGGCGGCCGTTTGCCGGCGAGCAGCTGTTGCGCGGACAGCAGGGGATCGAACTCGTGACGCTCGACGCGGCCGACGAAAAGTCGGTGACCGATCTTGCGGCCGACATCGGCGGCAAGGTCGATATCCTCGTCAACACGACGGAATATGTGCGGCCCGGCGGTCTCCTTGATCGCAGAGGCACGAGCATCGCGCGGGACGAGATCGACCAGGCTTATCTCGGCTTCATCAACCTCGCGCAGGCCTTTGGTCCCGCGATGCGGATGCGGGGTGCGGACGGCGTCAACAGCAGTGCCGCCTGGGTCAATATCCTGTCGGTCCATGCGCTGGCGAACTGGCCCGCTTTCGGCGCCTATTCGGCATCGCAAGCCGCTTGCCTGTCGCTGTCGCATTGTCTTCGCGCGGAAATCAGGCCCGGCGGCGTCAAGGTGCTGAACCTGTTCACGGGGCCTGTCGACAACGAGTGGTTCCAGACGGTGCCGCCGCCCAAGGTCGCGCCGCGCGCCGTGGCACAGGCGATCGTGTCCGGGCTCAGAGGCGGACTCGAGGAGATGTATGTCGGAGACGTCGCCGAGGAAATCAGGCAGCGTCTTGCCGCCAATCCGAAGGCGCTGGAGCGCGAGCTCGACAGATAAGATCAGGGTTTCAACCAAGCAGGAGGACGTGACGATGCAAAGCAAGAATCTCCTGGAGCTCGCGAGTGCGATCTCGTCCGGCGCGGTGCGCGTCGTCGATCTGACCTTCACGCTCAGTCCGGATTTTCCGGTCATCGTGCTGCCGCCGGAGTTTGGCCAGGCAGCTCCGGTCCGGATCCAGGAGATTTCACGCTATGACGGTCGCGGTCCGGCCTGGTACTGGAACAACGTGACCTTCGGCGAGCACACCGGCACGCATTTCGACGCGCCGATTCACTGGTTCACCGGCAAGGATCTGCCGAACAATGCCGTCGATACGATGCCTGCCAAGGACATGATCGCTCCGGCGTGCGTGATCGACTGCTCGGCTGGGGCAGCGCAGGATCCGGATTTCCTGCTGACCGTTCCGCTCGTCGAAGCCTGGGAGGCGAAGCACGGGCGGATTCCCGAGCGGAACTGGGTTCTGCTGCGCACCGACTGGTCGAAGAAGGGCTGGCGCGACTACGCCAACCTCAGGGATGACGGCGCGCATACCCCGGGCCCGAATCCGGCCGTCATGAAATGGCTGGTGGAGGAGCGCGGCATCATCGGCTTCGGCACCGAGACGATCGGCACCGACGCGGGGCAGGCCGGCCATTTCGAGCCGCCTTATCCGGCGCATCACTTCCTGCATGGCGCCGGCCGGTATGGCCTTCAGTGTCTTTGCAACCTCGATCAGCTTCCCGCCACCGGCGCCGTCATTGTGGCTTCGCCGTTGAAGATCCAGAACGGTTCCGGCAGCCCGCTGCGCGTGATCGCACTGGTTTCGGCGAACTGAAGCGAGCGGATGGCGCTTGCCGGATAGAAGAAACGCAAATCAAGAAAGACAGGTGCCATGATCTCGATGAAGACCCTGCTGGCTTCGGCCGCGCTGCTTGTTGCCGTTCCGCAGGTCGGGCAGGCGGAGATCCTAGTCGGATTCGTCACCGGCCTCAGCGGGCCGGTGTCGTCGATCGGGATCCCGAACGCAAAGGGACTGGCGGCCGGTGAAGCCTATATCGGCGAAGTCGGCGGTGAGAAGCTCCGCGTCATCCCACTCGACGACGCTTCCGATCCCACGGCGTCGGCGCGCAATGCGCGCAAGCTCGTCGAGCAGGAGAAGGTCGACATTCTGATCGGCACGTCGGGCGCGCCGCAGACGCTGGCAATGGCGACTGCCGCAATCGAGATGAAAACGCCGATGATCGCGGTCTCGCCGATCGCGCCGGTGCCGCCGGGCGATGGCGGGCCCTGGGTCGTGCAGACGCCGCAACCGACGCCGCTTCTGGTTCAGGGCATCGTCGACCACATGAAGGCGCGCGGGTTGAAGACCGTCGCGTTCATCGGCTTCTCCGATGCCTTCGGCGACCTCATGTACGATTCGTTGTCGCAAAGCGCCAAGGCGGCCGACATCAAGGTGATCGCCAACGAACGATACGCTAGGTCGGATTCATCGGTGACCGCCCAGGTGCTGCGCGCGTTGGCGGCCCACCCCGACGCCATCATGCTCGGCGGCACGGGAACGCCGGGAGCGTTGCCGGTGATCGCCTTGTCCGAGCGTGGCTACAAGGGACCGCTCTACGGCAACCACGGACTCATCAGCGCCGATTTCCTGCGGCTGGCCGGCAAGGCCGCCAACGGAATCATCTGCCCGACCGGGCCGGTGACCGCGGCCGAGCAGCTGCCCGCCAGCAATCCGATCCAGAAGGTTGCCTTGGCGTTCCGCGCGGCCTTCGAGAAGGCGAATGGCGAGGCGCCGACCGACTCGTTCTCATCCTATTCCTTCGACGGCTGGCTGGTGTTCGTCGATGCGGCCAAGCGCGCGCTGGCGACCGGCGCCAAGCCGGGCTCGCCGGAATTCCGCGTAGCGCTTCGCGAGGCGCTGTTCACCACCAAGGAGCTGGCCGGGACGCAGGGCGTCTACTCCTACACGCCGGCGGATCGCCACGGCGTCGATGCGCGTGCGCGGATCCTAGTTCAGATCGAGGACGGGAAGTACAAGCTGCTGCCCTGATTGAGCGGCATTGCGCCGGAGCGCGACGTGCAATGTGGGATCGCGAGGCGGCCGGCATTCGGGT
Source organism: Bradyrhizobium sp. AUGA SZCCT0105 (assembly GCF_018129565.1). Lineage (NCBI taxonomy): Bacteria > Pseudomonadati > Pseudomonadota > Alphaproteobacteria > Hyphomicrobiales > Nitrobacteraceae > Bradyrhizobium > Bradyrhizobium sp. AUGA SZCCT0105. Next base: position 133,508 of record NZ_JAFCMK010000001.1, read on the forward strand.
TCGGCGCTAGCCGCAGCATCAGCTCACGGCTTCTGCATCGCATCCCTGACGGCGCCCTTGAGCTCGTCGAGCTCGCTGGTCAACCCATCGAGTCGAGCAGCCGGGAATCCCGCCAGCAGCTCGGCCAGCCATGAGCCATGGCTCTTGGCCATGCGCCGGAAGGCCTTGCGGCCCTCGACCGTCATGCAAACGATCTGCACGCGCCGATCCAGATTGGAGGGTGTGCGGGTGATGTAGCCGTCCTCGACCAGACGATCGACGATGGGTGTGAGATTTCCGGCGGAGACCATCAGGCGCTTCGGCAGCTCTCCCAGCACCAATCCACTCGGCTCCCGGTCAAGCTGGGCCAGGACGTCGAAGCGCGGCATCGTGAAATCGAATTCCTCGCGGAACCGGCGTCGCAGCTCGCCCTCGATCAGGGTTGTGCAGGCAAGCAGCCGAAGCCAAAGCCGTGTCTGAGCCCGGTACTCGGCCTCCTGATCGACCCCGCTCTTGGGCGAAACAGGTGGGGACTCCTTCGCGGCTGCCAAATCAAATCTCCTGCGGCATCCGGCCCCGCTGAAGGCGACGACCTCGATGTCGCCTACAAGATAGTTCGTGCCAAAAGTAAATTCAAGGTTCGTTCAAGGCGCCGCGAGCCCGCTTGCCGATGCATCGGAATTTGCGGAGCTTGGCGCTCCGAAAGGCGATCTCCGCGGGTTTTCAACATGCGCCTCGGCGATCCTTTGGTAGCAGTAATACTTTATACTTAAAATAAATGAGAAGTCGGTGACTTGCGAGCGGAACCGGTGTGCGCGCCCGCGTCCTAGCGCAGCTGCGCTTGAGTCCAAGACGGGTTCGGTCCGGTAGGTCTATCTGATGGCAACGAAACGTTGTCGGGTAGCAGTTTGTCGTCCGGCTCGACGACAGCGCGGGCGGCATCGGGGGCGAAGCGAACACATGCGATTCAGTGGACGAACGGCCTTGGTCACGGGTGGTGGCACCGGAATAGGGGCGGCCGTTGCACGGCGGCTTGCGTCGGAGGGCGCCAACGTTGCGGTCATGGGGCGGCGGCGGGAGCCGCTGCAGGCGTTGGCTGACGAGACCGGTTGCTTCGTGGTGCAGGCTGACGCGGCCGACAGCGTCGCCGTACGGGCAGCGTTGCAGGAGATCCACGGCAAGTTCGGCAGGGTGGACATCCTGATCGCAAATGCCGGAGGTCATGGCGTCGGTCCGACAATCTCGATGACCGATGAGACGTGGTCGCTGGCGACCCGGCTCAATCTCGACACAGCCTTTGTCTGCGCCCGCGAAAGCCTTCCGGATCTGATCGCGCAAAAAGGCACCGTCGTGGTCGTTGCTTCGATCGCCGGCCTGTTCGCGGGCCCCGATGCGGCCGGCTATGTGACGATGAAGCACGCCTGTATCGGCTTCGGCAAATCGCTGGCGCGCGACTACGGCCGCAAGGGCGTGCGAACCAATATCGTGTGTCCCGGCTGGGTCGCGACAGCGATGGCCGACGAGCAGATGCAGGTCATCGTCGAGAAGCACGGGCTCGCTTCGATCGAGGAGGCCTACCGGGTGGTCACCAAGGATGTGCCGCTTGGCCGCCCGGCAACATCGGAGGAGGTCGCAAACGTCATCTGCTTCCTTGCCTCGGATGAGGCGTCGGCCATGAATGGTTCCATCCTGACCGTCGATGGCGGGGCGGCCGTGGTCGATTTGCCGACGTTGGCATTCGTCGAGTGAGCGGGAGACAAGAGATGCAGGGCAACGACAGACCCGCTGATTGGAAGAATTTTGATGACTTCGCCGCGGGTATCGCAACCAACCGGCTGCCGATCACGGATGCGCTCGCCGGCCAGCGCCTGACGATCACGTTGAAGGACGGCCGTGCCATCGACTTGGTTTTTGCTTCAGTCGATCGGCTCGAATGGCGCGAGGGCGAGGCGACCGGTACGGACTGGTACGAGGCCATCAACGTGGCGCCCGACGTGGTCTTCATCAACGTCACCTTTGCCGCGCGTGCGACTGAGGATGAAGCGTTCATCGTCAACACCGGGACCCGCCGGGTGTTGTCGATCCGCGAGCGCGTCCGCGCCGTCGGCGAATCTCCGGGAGAACCGCGGGTTGCGCAGGTCTACACGCCGGGTGTCGTCGGCGATCCCGCGATTCCGCCGGCGGGTTTCGAGCCGGCGCCATCGCGGGATCTGGTCGGGATGACGGCCCATTACGAATACAGTCCGCAGCACCTTTACGAGCACGTCTATCTCAGCTCGCAGCGCTATGCCTGGCAGAATCTGGTCGGCGTCCAGCGCGGCCATGGCGACGTCGACCTGACGACGACCTACAAGTTCGATCACAACCAGTACGTCTTCGGATTCCGCGAGTTCATCATCCCGGTCGCGTCGATCTTCTTCTACAACTGGGATGCCATGCGCTCGACCGGAAAATTCCTCGGCGTGACGAGCGAGGGCCGGGTCGAGAACAAGCCGGCCGGCGCCTTCATCAAGATCAAGTCCAGAACCAGCTACGACCCCGGCAAGGAGCCGGTGTAATCATGGGAGCAGCGACGTGAGCCGGAACTACGACGCGATCAAGGCGCATTATGCCGGATCGGATCGCGGTGATCTTGCCGCCATGATGGCGCCGATCACCGCCGAGACCAGGTGGACCGAGATGGCGGGTTTTCCTTATGCGGGAACCTATGTCGGCCAGGACGCCATCATCGCCGGTGTGTTCAAGCGCATTGGTGAGGAGTGGACCGGCTACACGTTCACGCTCGAGAGATTGATCGACGGCGGCACGACGATCGTCGGGATCGGAACCTATTCCGGGCACTACAAGCCGACCGGCAAGGCAATGCGCGCTCGTGTCGTGCATGTCTGGGACGTGGATGAGGGGCGGGTGGTGCGCTTCGAGCAGTTCACCGACACAAGGCTCGTCGCTGACGCGATGAGGTAACGGGGCGACCGCGTGCGCCGGGGCTGGGAGGCATCGGTCACTCGGCGCACGCGGGCTTCGGGCACACACATTGCTCGTTTGTGTCCTAGGCCGACTGCGTTCGAGTCCAAGACGCGCCGGATCGTGCCTGCCTAGTATCGAGATCAATTCGGCCGAACAACGCGCCGCTATTGCATTGCACGGCGCGCAAGGGGACGCGCGGCGGAACAACGAAACCCACGCGACATCTGGGGTATGGAGGGGAACGCATGAAATCGAGACAGACGATTCTGGCTGCCGTCATCGCAATGCTCGCGGTCTGCATCGGCAGCGCTGCCTACGCGGCTGATCCAAAGTGCGGTGCCAACACCGGCAAGGCGGCGACCGGCGAGCCGATCGTCGTCGGCGGCATCGTCAGCATCACCGGGCCGGACAATTTCAGCTCGTCGGGGCTCGCCGCGGCGGCCTATTTCAAGTGCCTGAATGCCAATGGCGGTGTGAACGGCCGCCCGGTCAAATATCTGCTCGAGGACGACGCCTGGAATCCGGAGCAGTCGTCGCAGGTCGCGGCGAAGCTGATCCGTGACCAGAAGGCGGTCGCGCTGGTCGGCAACATGAGCTTCGTCGATTGCGGCGCCAATCAGGGGATCTACGAGAAGGAAGACATCATGGTGATCGCTGGCGTCGGCGTGCCACGCGATTGCTTCTTCCAGAAAAACTATGCGCCGACCAATGCCGGCCCGCGCGTCAGCAACACCAAGGCCGTGATGGATGTGGCGCGGACCTATCCCGGCAAGATCAAGCGCGTGGTGTGCATCGCGCCGAACATTCCCAATGTCGGTGAGTGGTCCTGCACCGGCGCGGTCGCCTGGATCAAGAAGCAGGGTGGCGACGGCAAGATCATCGCGTTCGATCCGGGCTCGCTCGATGCGACCTCGATCGTGCTCGAAGCGATGGCGTTCAAGCCTGACGTGATCAGCGTCGGCACGCCCAAGGGGCTGGCGGTTCCGATCTTCGCTGCGGCGGAAGAGCAGGGGCTGGCCGACAAGGTGCATTTCGCAGGTCCGGCCTCGCTCTACAATCCGGACTTCCCGCACGCGATCGGCAAGTACTGGGACGGCAAGGTCACGGTCGACATGGAGCTGAATGCCGCCACTGCCGGAACGCCGGATACGCAGAATTGGCTCGCGGTGCTGGACAAGTATGGCCAGGCCTCCGATCCCCGGGATACCTTCTCGCAGGCCGGCTACCTCGCCGCACGCGTCACGGCGGAAACCCTGCTGAAGATGGATCCGGCCAAGATCGACCGTGCCTCGGTCACGGCTGCGCTGCGCAACGTCAACCGGTTCGAGAGCGACATGTTCTGCTCGCCCTGGTACATCGGCTCGGGACCGCGTCACAACGCCAACCACGCAGGACCGGTGTCGCAGGTCAAGGACGGCAAGCTGGTGCCGAAGCCGGTCTGCATCGAATCGGAAGATCCCGAGCTCGACGACGTGCACGCCTTCGAGAAGACGATCGGCATCGCGAAATAGACAATGCCCGATTTCACGCCCTTTCTCGTTGCGGGCCTCGCGACGGCCGCCACCTACGTACTCTCCGGTGTCGGCATCGTGGTGCTCTACCGGGCATCCGGCGTGGTCAACTTTGCCCAGGGCGCGGTCGGCGCCCTGGCAGCCTTTATCTCCTGGTCGATCGTCGAGCGCGGCGGTCCGGCCGAATGGTCGTGGATTGGCGGGATCGCCGCCGCGGTCGCGGTGTCATTCCTCTATGGCCGCGTGATCGCACCCCGGCTCTCCTATTCGGATCCGATCATGCGCGCCGTTGCGACGCTCAGCTTCGCACTGATCCTCATGGGATTCATGGGATATGTCTGGGGCGAGGCGCCGCGCAGGCTTCGGCTGCCGACCGACACGATGAGCTTCGACCTGATGGGCGTTCGCGTCACGATGACGCGCGCGGTCGCATTCGCGCTCGGCTTGCTGGTCACCTGTGCGGTGATGGCATTTCTCTCCTACAGCCGCGTCGGCCTTCAGATGCGGGCGCTGGCCAGCAGCCGCGAGCTCAGCGCGATGCTCGGCGTTCGCGTGTTCCGCGTCGATGGCTGGGCCTGGGTGATCTCCGGCGCGCTGGCCGGTGTCAGCGGCGTGCTGCTCGCCGATCTGCAGCGGCTGAGCGGCCAGGCACTGACATTCGCCGTCATTCCGGCGATCGCCGCGGCAGTGGTCGGGCGTTTCGCATCGCTGCCGGCGACCGTTGCGGGTGGCCTCGCAATCGGCGTCTGCGAAGCGCTGCTGACGCCGGTGCCGATTGTCGGCCCGTTCCGGACCGCGGTGCCGTTTCTGTTTGCGGTCGGCGTGCTGCTGTGGATGCAGCGCAAGGTCGTCTTCGTGTACAGGTGAGCTGACGTGACCGATCAAAGCCTGGAGGGAGCCCCGCCCATTCGTGCCGCCAGAGTTCCGCTCCGCGGGATCGCCCTCGGCGTGGCCGCGCTGATCGCCCTGTATGTCCTGCCGGACGCGCTGAGCAATTATTGGCTGCGCACGTTTATCTCCGTCGCGGCGCTGACGATCGCGAGCCTCAGCGTCAGCGTGCTGTTCGCGCAGGTCGGCATGGTGTCGCTGGCGCAGTTCGGCCTGCTAGGCGTCGGCGGCTGGTTCGCGCTGCGTGTCTCCCACGGCCTCGGCGTGCCGTTCGAGATCGCGCTGCTCTCCGCGGGCGTCTCGGCGGCGCTGGTCGGGCTGATCGTCGGGCTTCCGGCGCTCCGCATGCGCGGGCTTTATCTCGCGATCATCACCTTGATGATGGCAGGCGCGATCCAGGTGCTGATCAGCGCATTCGGTTTCCCGGACGGCGGACCCGGTATCCTCGGCAAGAGCACCGGCGCGCGGCTGATGATGGTGCGCCCGTTCGTCGCGCAAAGCGATGAAGCCTATCTGCGCTACGCGATCGTCGTCACCATGCTGTGCTATCTGCTGGTGCTGGCGCATATTCGCGGGCGGCCGGGCCGCGCCTGGGCCATGATCCGCCGCAGCGAGGTCTGCGCACTCGCCGGAGGCGTCGACATCGTGGCCTACAAGGTGTGGGCCTTTGCGCTGGCCGGTTTCCTCGCCGGCGTCGCGGGAGCGGTGCTTGCCGGCGGCGTCGGGCAGCTCGACGGCAGTGCGTTTCCGGCGAGCCAATCGATCATGCTGTTCGCACTGACGATCGTCGGCGGCGCCTATTCCTGGTTCGGTCCGATCATCGCCGGGCTGATGTTGCGCGCCTTTCCGGCGCTGCTCAACGATTTCCGCGTCGACGGCAATATCGCGACCATGGTGTTCGGCATTGGACTGCTGCACGCCCTGATCACTGCGCCGCACGGCATCGCCGGCCAACTGTCTGACCTGGCCGGGCGCCTGCGCCGGGCCTTGCGTGGCGAACGAAAGGCCGGTCCATGATCGAGATCGACGATCTGACGGTGCAGTTCGGCGGCGTGCGTGGCCTGAGCGAGCTGACCGCACGTCTGCCCGAGCCGGTCAGCGGCCTGGTCGGGCCGAACGGCGCCGGCAAGACGACGCTGATCAATGTCCTGTCCGGATTTGTGCGCCCCACCACGGGACGGGTCAGCATCGACGGCCAGGACCTGAGGGACATTGCGATTCACAAGCGGGCCGCATTCGGAATTCGCCGCACGTTTCAGAATGAGCAGGTGGTCGAGAACCTCACCGCGGCCGATAACATCAATGCCATTCTCGACAATGTGCCGACCGATGGGCAGCCGCGCGCTGCGCTGATTGCGCAAGCGCTGGAGTTCGTCGGCCTTGCCGCCAAGGGCAACGTGCTCGGCCGCGACCTCAACGCCTATCAACGGCGGATGCTGGAGATCGCCCGCGCCATGGTCGGCCGCCCGCGGCTGATCATGATGGACGAGCCGGGCGCGGGCCTCGCCCAGCATGAGAGCGAGCATCTGCGCGACGTCATCCGGCAGCTTCACGGCCATTGCGGGGCGCAGGTGCTTTTGGTCGACCACGATGTCGACCTGATTTCGGCGACCTGCACGGCAACGCTGGTGCTCGATTTCGGCTCCGCAATAGCCTACGGGGCGACGGCAAGCGTGCTGGCCGAGCCGACGGTTCGTGCGGCCTATCTCGGTGTGCTGGAGGATGCGACGTGAGCGCTGGCCTTACAGTGCAGGGCCTCGATCTCGCCCGCAACGGCAAAGCGGTCCTGCACGGCATTGATCTCGCGCTCGCGCCTGGCCGGATCACTGCGCTGCTGGGCGCGAATGGCGCCGGCAAGAGCAGTCTCGTTCTGGCGATCGCGGGCGTCCTGCCTGCGACCTCGGGCGAGATCACCCTCAATGGCCGCTCGATCAGGGGCCTGCGGCCGGAGGCCATTCGCGCGAGCGGGCTGGCCGCGGTCCCTGAAGGACACCAGGTCCTGAACGAGCTGAGCGTCGAGGACAATCTCAAGGTCGCCGGCAGCCATCTGTCGCGCGCCGAAATGAGATCGGCGATCGAGGTTGCACTCGGCACCTTTCCGGAATTGCGTGAACGCCTTCAGGCCAGGTCAGGCAATCTGTCCGGGGGACAGCAGCAGATGGTGGCGCTCGCGCAGGCGATCATTGCCAAGCCACGCTATCTGCTCGCCGACGAGTTGTCGTTTGGTCTCGCCCCCGTTGTCGTTGCTCGACTGGTGCCGGTGTTGCAGGACCTGGCCGCGCAAGGCGTCGGCGTGCTGCTGATCGAGCAGTTCACGCACATCGCCCTCAAGATCGCCCATGCGGTCTATGTCATGGAACGCGGCAAGATCTGCTTCTCCGGCGAGCCGCGGCAATTGATCGACAATCCTGCCATCCTGCACAGCGCCTATCTCGCATGAGCAAGCCGTCGCTGGGCGACCGCTGGTCGCGGCGCGATGCCCGCTCTCCATGCCGGAAAGCCGTTGACACGGCAAAGGAGGTGCTTAACATGTTATCAAAAGCGCCGCCCGACGGCGTTTCCCAGGGAGGAGCGCATGCAGCTCCAGGAGTTTAGCAGCTGGACTCCCGAAGTCTGGGGACAGCCGCCTTTGGAGGAATGGAGGGACAAGCTCCGGTCCGTGTGCGGACGGTTCAATCCGTTCGGCCAGGAGGAGCGCGGCTTCGTCAATGGCGGCGTTGTGCTGCGCGACGCCGCAGGGATGGAGATCGTCCAGGTCGCAACCGACGTCGACGTGGTTCGCCGCGCCGAGCGCGACATTCGCCAGGACTATGGCGAGCACTTCTTCTTGCTCGTTCAGTTGCAGGGGGTGTGCGGGGTCGAGCAGCAAGGGCATCAGAGCATCATCTCGCCCGGCGACTGCATCCTGGTGGATTCCTCGCTGCCGTCGAATTTCTTCTTCAACGGCCAGTTCAGCAATCATCTGTCGGTGCATCTGCCGCGGCAATTGCTGCTGTCGGAGAAGCCGAACGATTTCGAGGTGTCACGGCGGCTCGGCGCCGAGGACCCGATGTCGACAATGCTACGGGCATTGGTTGCCAAGATGTTGCAGCTGCCGTCGAGCCACAAGCGGTCCGGCGAATTGCGGCAATTGCTGCTGCAGGCGACCCGGCAGGCGTTCGCCGCGGATTCGCCGGACACCCCGCTCTGTCCGAAGGAGCGGGCGTCCGGCCGGCTGGAATTCGCGCGGGCGCTGGTGGACCGGCATCTCACGGCGGAGTGGCTGACCGCGCAATGGCTCGCCAATCGTCTCGGCGTCTCGATGCGCACGTTGCAGGAGGATTTCAGCGCGGTCGGAACCACGGTCACCAGCTTCATCCGCGATCGCAGGCTGCGGCTGGCCAAGGATCGCCTGCTGGAACGGCAGCGCGGCTCTGACGGCGGCACCATCGCCGAGATCGCCTATTCGTCCGGCTTCAACGACATTTCCTATTTCAACCGCTGCTTCAAGCGGGCCTTCGACTGCTCACCGACCGACGTCACGCGCCGATAGCCTGCCGCGCTCCCGTCCAAGCTAAACCGCGCTCCTTTCCAAGACATCGGCCGTGCGATGGCTTTTGCTGAAGCCAATCGTTGTTGCGAGGAGAAGAATGCATGCAGCGCTGGAGCTTGCTTATCGACGGGCGCCGGATCGAAACTGATCGTTTCCAGGACGTCCTCAACCCGTCGACCGGCGCCGTCGTCGGCGGAATGCCGCTCGCGGCTGCGTCCGATCTCGACGCCGCGGTTGCGGCCGCCTCCAAGGCGTTTGAAATCTGGAAGGACCGGCCCGATGCCGAGCGTGCCGACGCCTGTCGCACGATCGCCGATACGATCGAGCAGCATGCCGAGGAGCTCGCGCGGCTCCTGACGCTCGAACAGGGCAAGCCGCTGAACGGGTTAGGTTCGCGCTTCGAGATCGGAGGCGCCGTGGCCTGGACACGCCATACCAGCGGTCTGTCGCTGCCGGTGGAAGTCCTGCAGGACGGTGCCGAAGGACGGGTCGAGCTGCACCGCAAGCCGATCGGTGTCGTCGGTTCGATCACGCCGTGGAATTGGCCGGTCATGATCGCGTGCTGGCATATCATCCCGGCGATCCGCGCCGGCAACACCGTGATCATCAAGCCGTCGCCATTGACGCCGCTGAGCACGATCCGTCTGGTCGAGCTGATCAATGAGAAACTGCCGCCGGGCGTGGTGAATGTCGTCACCGGCGACAACGAGATCGGCAGCCTGATGTCGGCACATCCCGGAATCGGCAAGGTGACGTTCACGGGATCGACCGCGACCGGCCGCAAGATCATGCAGAATGCGGCGGGCAGCTTGAAGCGCCTGACGCTCGAGCTCGGCGGCAACGACGCCGGAATCGTGCTGCCGGATGCCGACCCGAAGAAGATCGTCGAGGGTCTATTCTGGGGCGCATTCATCAATGGCGGGCAAACCTGCGCGGCGCTGAAGCGGCTTTATGTCCACGACAGTCTCCATGACGAGCTTTGCCGCGAGCTCGCGGCCTATGCGAAGCAGATCGTGATCGGCGACGGTCTCTCCGAGACTTCCACACTTGGCCCGGTGCAGAACCGCCAGCAGTTCGAGATCGTCTCGGCCTTCGTCGAAGAGGCGCGGAAGAAGGGCGGTCGCGTGCTGGTCGGCGGCGATCCGTCCGGCGGCCCTGGTTACTTCTATCCGGTGACGCTGGTTGCCGACGTCGATCACGGCTGCAGGCTGGTGGACGAGGAGCAGTTCGGGCCGGCTCTGCCGATCATCCGTTATTCCGACGTCGAGGATGCGATTGCCAAGGCCAATGCAAGCGCGATGGGGCTCGGCGGCTCGGTCTGGGGGACCGACCTCGCGCGTGCGAAGGCGGTCGCGCAACGCATCGAATCCGGATCGGTCTGGATCAACAAGCACGGCGCCATTCAGCCGAACGCGCCGTTCGGCGGCGTCAAGCAGTCAGGCTTCGGCGTGGAATTCGGGGTCGATGGGCTGAAGGAGTTCACCACGGTCCAGACCGTGTTTGTTTAGCCGGGGGAACAGGTCGGAATCGGCCGCGTCGTAGGGAGTGACATGCAGGAGTATGACTATATCGTCGCCGGCGGCGGCTCCGCAGGCTGCGTGCTGGCGGCCCGCCTGTCTGAAGATCCGCGCAATCATGTCTTGCTGGTCGAGAGCGGACAGCGCGACACCGACCGGTTCATCCATATCCCCGCGACCTTCTTCAAGGTGCTCGAGAAGGGGCGCGACGCTTGGGTCTATGCGTCCGAGCCCGAGAGGGGCCTGAACGGGCGCCCGTCGATCGTACCCCAGGGGCACGTCCTCGGTGGCGGCAGTTCGGTCAACGCGATGGTCTACATCCGGGGATCGCGGCGGGATTACGATACATGGTCGCAGATGGGATGCCGCGGCTGGAGCTACGATGAGGTGCTTCCGGTTTTTCGCGATCTTGAAGCCAACCAGCGGCTGTCCGGCGAATATCATGGCACGAGCGGCAAGCTCAATGTCTCCGATCGTGCCTACGGTCATCCATTGTCCTGGGCGTTCATCCGCGCCGCTCAGGAGGTCGGCATCCCCTACAACGAGGATTTCAACGGCGCGCGCCAGGAGGGCGTCGGCTTCTACCAGACGACCACAAGCCGCGGCCGCCGCCGCAGCGCCGCCGAAGCCTTCCTGCGCGAAGCAGAGCGCCGCGCCAACCTGACCATCAGGACCGCAACGCGTGTCCACAAGGTGGTGTTCGAAGGCAAGCGGGCGAGCGGTGTGCTGCTCGAGGACGGTTCGACCGTCAAGGCCCGGCGCGAAGTGATCCTGACCGCCGGCGCGCTGGCGACACCGAAAATCTTGCAGCTGTCGGGGATCGGACCCGCTGCGCATCTGCGCGAACATGGAATCGAGATCGTTTCCGACCTGCCCGGGGTCGGCGAGAATTACCAGGATCATCTCGAGGCGACCGTTCAGTGCGAGACCAGGGATCCGATCTCGATCTTCGGCGAAGACAAGGGCGTTCGGGCCGCATCGCACATGATGCAGTACCTTTTGACCAAGACCGGGCTGCTGACATCGACGGTGGTCGAGTCCGGCGGCTTTGCCGATACTGCCGGAACCGGCGAACCGGATATCCAGTTTCACGTCTTGCCGACGTTCAACGGCTTTGCGGATCGGCCGTCCGAGCCCGGACATGGCATCTCGATCGGCCCCTGTGTCCTGCGCCCGCAGTCCCGCGGAACTGTTCGCTTGAGATCGCCGAATCCGGCCGACCCGGCGCTGTTCGTCGCCAATTCGCTGGCAGAGCGAGCAGACGTCGATACTCTCGTGCGAGGCGTCCAGCTTGCCATTCGCATTTCCGAGGCGCCATCGCTGGCGCGTCTGATCAAGCGGCGCGCTCTGCCAAAGCCCGGCGTGGAGCACGACGTCGATGCGCTCGCCGACTATGCGCGCACGATCTCGAAGACCGTGTTTCATCCCTCCGGAACGGCGAAGATGGGCGCCTCCGGTGACCCGATGGCGGTTGTCTCGGAACAGCTTCTGGTGCGCGGGGTCGAAGGTCTTCGGATCGCCGACGCCTCAATCATGCCGCGGCTCGTCTCCGGAAATACCAACGCACCGACCATGATGATCGGCGAGCGGGCGGCCCGCTTCATCCTGGGAGAGGCGGACTTGACAAGAGCCTCCTGAGACAGTTGGGGTCCGTGTCGCCGAGCACGCGGACGAATGCGCCGCGGTCGAAACAGGTGTCGGCGCATCTGCGCGCGCAGCCCGGAGCTGTTCGGCGCGGCCTCGATCTCGACCGCGCCGAGCAGGTCGAGGGCAGAGCGCAATCTGCTTCCGGGACAGCATCATTGGACATCCTCCGGGCGACGCGCCGCCATGTGTGCGCTGCGCGTGCACTGGCAGGTCAAAACGGGTACAAGCGTGCGCAAATTCGGCCTAGTTTGAAGCGCACATGTTTATGGGTACCCCTGAATTCCAAGGTAACTCGTTGAAATCGCAACACTATCGCTTTTCCGTGGCCCCGATGATGGACTGGACCGACCGGCATTGCCGGGTCTTCCATCGTCTGATGTCGCGGCGGGCGCGGCTTTATACGGAGATGCTGACGACCGGCGCCATCATCCACGGCGACCGGGTGCGGCTGCTCGGCTTCGATGCCAGCGAGCATCCGGTGGCGCTGCAGCTCGGCGGTTCCGATCCGCGCGATCTGGCGGCCGCCGCGCAGATTGGCGAGGATTTCGGCTATGACGAGATCAATCTCAATGTCGGCTGTCCGTCCGATCGGGTGAAGGACGGCCGTTTCGGCGCCTGCCTGATGGCGGAGCCCGCGCTGGTCGCCGAGGGCGTTGCGGCGATGAAGCGCGCGGTGAAGATTCCCGTCACGGTGAAGTGCCGGATCGGCATCGACGACCAGGATCCGGAAGTCGCGCTCGATACACTGGCGCGCGGCGTGATTGCCGCGGGCGCAGACGCGCTCGTCGTGCACGCGCGCAAGGCCTGGCTCAACGGATTGTCGCCGAAGGAGAACCGCGACATTCCGCCGCTCGACTACGATCGCGTCTATCGCCTCAAGGCGGCGCTGCCGGAGGTGCCCATCATCATCAACGGCGGCATCACGAGTATGGCCGAAGCGAAGCAGCATCTGGCTCATGTCGATGGCGTGATGCTGGGGCGGGCGGCCTATCAGGAGCCGTGGCGGCTGCTGACAGTCGATTCCGAGCTGTTCGGTGAAACGCCACCGCACGCCACGATGAAGGACGTCTTCGCGGCGATGCTGCCCTATATCGAGCGGCAACTGGTCGAGGGCACGCGGCTGCATTCGATCACGCGCCACTTCGTCGGCGCTTTCCACGGCGTGCCCGGCGCGCGCGCCTTCCGCAGGCATCTCGCGGAGAACGGCGTTCGGCTGGGCGCCGGGATTGACGTGCTGCGCGATGCGATCGCACGCGTTGACGACCGCACGCCTGCGGCGGTCGCGGCCTGACGGCAGATTACTGCTTGCGCTGACGCCGCACGACGTCTTGTGCGATTTTCAGGAAGTTGAAGAGGTGCGGCATCCGGTTGTCGCGCCGGTAGTTCAGCGACAGCGCGGTGCCGGGATTATGTCCATCATAGGCGCGATAGGCGACGCCGGGGCGTTCCGCTTGCGAGACAGATTGCGGCACCAGCGCAATGCCGACGCCAACCGACACCAGGCTGATCGCGGTCTGATAGTCCTGCGCCAGCACCTGCGATTTCGGAATGAAGCCCTCTTCGAGGCAAATGTTGAGGATGTGGTCGGCGAAGCTCGGGCGCGGCTTGCGCGGGTAGAGCACGAATGTCTCGGCCTTCAGCGCAGCCAGCCGCGTGACCTGCTGTTCGAGCAGCGGCGAGGTGTCTGATAGCGCGAGGATCAACGGCTCCTGCAGCAGTGGCTCCGACTTCAATTCCTCGTCGTCGAGCGAGGGGCGGGCGACCGCGATATCGATCTCGCGCTGGATCACCGCGCGCTTCTGCTCGGCGTTGTTCATCGCCGACAGCGCGAGCTCGACGTCGGGATAGGCCGAGCGAAACGCCTTGATCACGTTGGGCAGCACGCCATAGGTCGCCGATCCGACGAAGGCGACACGCAGGTGTCCCGAAAAGCCTTCGCCGATCCGCTTGATCTCGCGGTGCGTCCGATCGAGCCGCTCCAGCACATCGCGCGCACGTTCCAGCAGAACGCTGCCGGCCTGGGTCAGCCGGATCTGGCTCCGGCTCCGGTCGATGAGCACGACGCCGAGGTCGCTCTCCAGCTGCGCAATCTGCCGGCTGAGCGGCGGCTGGGCGATCGCGAGCCGCGATGCGGCACGGCCGAAATGCAATTCCTCGGCGACGGCCACGAAGTAGACCAGCCGCCTCAGATCCATGACGTCGTCGCGATCGGTCACGGTCAGCCGGACGTTGGTCCGCGCGCTTCCGCGGAAGCTGCGCGAAAGGCCTGCCGGGTTTGATATCGCGTGGTCATCGGCGCATGATCGAAACAGTGGTTCCGGCGGGAAGACTGAGCGGGCATCCGCGGATTGTCAATTATCCGCCTGGCCGACGCCATCTCGCTAATCCTTCCGGGCGAAGGCACGGATCTTGTCCTCGTCGACCTCGACGCCGAGGCCCGGGCCATCGGGGAGGCAGATCTCGAACTCGTCGAATCTGATCGGGTTGACCACGAGGTCCTCCACCAGGATCCGCGGACCGAAGTGCTCGGTGCCCCATTCGAGCCTGGGCAGGGTGGCGAATGCGGCGAGATGCGCGGCCGCGCCGATGCTGCTCTCCAGCAGACAGCCGCCATAGAGCTCGAGGCCGTGCGCGCCGGCGACCGCGGCGGCACGCTTCATTTCAAACAGGCCGCCGCTCTTCACGAGCTTCAGCGAATAGACGCTGCCGCAGCCCATCGTGGCGACGCGGGCGATCTCCTCCTTGGTGAAGGCCGCTTCGTCGACAAGCAACGGGATGGAGGTGCGCGCCGCTACACGCGCCATGGTTTCCAGCTGCAGCGCCGACACCGGCTGCTCGACCAGAGCGACGTCCAGTTCCTCCAGCACGGGCATGAAGCGGATGCATTCGGCTTCGGTCCAGCCCTGGTTGACGTCGACGATCAGGCGCACCTCGTCGCCGAGGCCGGCGCGCAGCGTCTGCAACCGCTTCAGATCGGCCGGTGGGCGGTTGAAGCCGAACTTGATCTTGAACTGGCGGTGTTCGCGGCGCCGCAGCTTCTCCTTTGCTTCCTCCAGCTCCTGACCGCTGTCGCCGGAGGCCAGCGCCCAGATCACTTCCATGCGCTGGCGAACCGCACCCCCGAGCAGCGCGCTGGCGGGGAGGCCGAGCGTCTTGCCGGCGGCGTCGAGCAGGGCGGACTCGATCGCGCCCTTTGCTGCGAAATTGCGGGTCGCGGCCTTGCTCATGCGCAGTGCATTGGCTTCGAAGGCGAGGGCTGGCTGCCCGAGCAGCGCCGGCGCCAGATAGTTCGTGACCGCGGCCTTGATCGATTCCACGCTCTCCTCGGCCCAGCGCGGCCCGCCGAGCGTCGAGGCTTCGCCGATACCCGTCACACCGTTGTCGAGCAGCACACGCACCAGAACGTAGCCCTGATGCGTGACCTCCGTGTTCGAAAGCTTGTGCCGCCGGCGGGTCGGCGCTTCCACGATGGTGGCGCGGATGCTGCGGATCGCAGTGTCCCTCGCGAGGCTCCGCACTTGCTCCACGGGCTCGGCGATTTCGATCACGGCACGACTCATAGGTCCTCGCAGGTCAGTTCAAGGTGAACCCTGCCGGGCTTTCCGGGCCCGGCAGGGCGTGGTGCGTATCACTCGGCCGCGACGAGGCGCTCGACCGCCGCCTTCTTGAGTTTGAAGTCGAAATCGAGAACGAGATCGGTGTCGGCGCCGGCCGGTGCCTTGGCGAACTTGCCGATCAGGCTCTGCTTCACGGCGAACACCGAGTCGTTGTCGAGATACTTGGTCTCGGAATCGTAGATCTGCGAGATCAGCGATTGATAGCCGTCCTTCGAGAGCATGAAGTGGATGTGGCCCGGACGCCAGGGATGGTGGCCCATGTATTTCAACAGTTCGCCGCCGGCGCCGTCATAGGGGATCGGGTAGGGCTCGGGACGGAGCGCAACGAAGGCGTATTCGCCGTTGGCATCGGTCGTGAACCGTCCGCGCAAATTATAGGCCGGCTGTTCCGGATCCTGCAGATCGTACAGACCGTTCGGAGCATCTTCCCAGACGTCGATGGTAACGCCCTCGATCGGCCGGCCCGCGGTGTCGCTGATGCGCCCGCTGACCTTGACGGTCTGCGCATTGTCGAACGTCTTCTTGATGATGGAGGCGCCCTTCGGCAGCACCGGCGGGTTCTCCCGGTAGAACGGCCCGAGCACGGTGGACTCGCTCTCGCCGTCGGTGACCCGGTGGTCGAGCATGTCGACCAGCACCTCGACGCCGAGAATGTCGGCGATCAGGATGAACTCGTTGCGCTTCTCGTCCGAGATGTCGCCGGCGCGCCGCAGGAATTCGCAGGCGGCGAACCACTCGGCAAAGGTCAGGTCGACCTCCTTGCAGAAGGCGTGCATGTGGCGGATCAGGCTCGTCATGATCTGACGGTTGCGATCCGGAATGTCGTTCGAGAGCGCGGCGATCACGTGGTCGGTGATGGTGTCCTTGTTGACGTTCAGCATGGTCGTTTCCTCCTTTTCTTGCAGTTTGGATCAAACTTGCATCCCCGTTTTCGGGAATATCTTCTGGCGGTCTCACCAGACAAATTCGTAGGCAGCATTCTCCAGCATCGCGGGCGCGGGGTGCGGGTCGGCCAGGCCGCCGAAGCGGCCGCGGCAGAACAGCAGCGGCTTCTTGCCGGGCTCCAGCGACATCTCACGGACATGGCCGAGGAAGATGGTGTGGTCGCCTGCGACGATCTCATCGGCAAGATCGGTCACGAAGTACGCTGCTGCGTTGGCAATGACGGGCAGCTCGTTGCGGCGCTCGAAGACGTCGCAGAGATCGAGCCTGGGCTTGCCCGCGAAATGCCAAGCAAGATCCTCCATTCCCTCAGCCAGAATGCTGACTGCGAAGCGGCCGGTGTTCTGGATGTTGCAGAGCATCTTCGCGCTTTTCGCGATCGAGATCGCGACCAGCGGCGGATCGAGCGAGACCGACATGAAGGCATTGGCCGTCATGCCGTGGTCGCGTCCCTCGCAATGCGTGGTGATGATGGTGACGCCGGTGCCGAACTGGCCACAGGCATTGCGCAGCTCGCGCGGATCGATGGCGGTCATGGGCTGACGACCTCGAGTTGGGCCAGGCCGGATCGATTGGCAGGTGGCGCGGTCACGATGTCTCGCCAGTTTTCCAGCGCCGACGCGGCCGCTGCAAGGCCGGATCGCCGAAGCGTGCGGATCCGGCTGCTGGAGACGATCTCGCCATTGCCGCAGCGCACCGGCGGTAGGATGCGCGTGTCGAAATGTTGTCGCAGCAGCTGCGCGGTGCCACCCTTGCAGGACCCGAAGCGGAAATCCTCGCCGACGATCACTTCACGCGGTTGCAGAAGCTGCAACTCGGCGAGGAAATCGGCCGCGCTGCGCCGGACGTAGATCTGGTTGAAATCGGCGACGACGACATGGTCAGGCGCGAATGTTGCGATGCGCTCGAGCTTTTCGCGCAGCGAGATCAGCGCCTCGGCCTGGCCGAAATACACCTTTGGCGGCGGATCGAAGGTGTAGACGACGGACGGAACGCCGCGGTGCTGCGCTGCCGCAATGGTCTGCCGGAGCAGTTCCTGATGGCCGCGGTGGACGCCGTCGAACGCGCCGATGGTCACGACGCAGGCGTCGAGGGCCAATTCGCCATCGCGATGAAAAGCGACAGCGGCGCCGTCAAAATCCTTGCCCAGACCTTTGCCCAGATCCTTGCCCATGGCTCGCTCCGGTTTTCGCTCCCTTGCCGTGCTGCGCGATTCTTGCGTCAGCTGCGGCATTGCGTCGGCCGGACGATCGTGCGCCGTCCGGTCCGTGCCACCAGAGTCATAGCCCGAGCCGCGGCGGTTCGCGCGGTATGGTGTGATACCTTTCGCCCGCTCAGGGTGAGCGCGTAGCTTTTCCGCCGATGTCACGCCGACCAAGAGCGTGACGGGATGGTCCGGGCCGGTGTGGCAACGCCCGCCGGTCCCACGACACAAGCGGAGGAGAAACCCATGACTACAGCAGCTGCCTTGCGGGCCGATGCGCCTGCGTCAACCACCAGCGTCTATACCGGCGCGGAATTCCTGGACAGCATCCAGGATGGCCGGGAGATCTACATCTACGGCGAGCGCGTCAAGAACGTCACCCAGCATCCCGCCTTCCGCAACTCGGCGCGGATGGTGGCGCGCTGGTACGACCGCTTTCACGAGAAGAAGGATCAGATCGGCGTCCTGACCGACACCGGCTCCGGCCAACTGACCCATCCGTTCTTCCTGGGCTCGCGAACGGCGGACGATTTGATCAAGGGCCGCGATGCGATCGCCGAATTGCAGAAGGTTGCGTATGGCTGGATGGGCCGCTCGCCGGACTACAAGGCGGCGTTCCTCGGGACCTTGGGCGCGAATTCGGGCTTCTATGGCGAATATGCCGGCAACGCGAAGAAATGGTATGCCCGGACCCAGGAGCGGCTCGACTTCTGGAATCACGCCATCGTCAACCCGCCGATCGATCGCGACCGGGCGATCGAGGACGTGCGCGACGTCTTCATGCATGTCGAGAAGGAGACCGACGCCGGCCTGATCGTCTCGGGTGCGAAGGTGGTTGCGACCGGCTCGGCGCTGACGCACTATAATTTCATCGCCCACTACGGCATCCCGATCAAGGACAAGTCGTTCGCGCTGATCTTCACGGCGCCGATGGACGCCAAGGGCGTCAAGCTGATCGCTCGCTCGTCCTACGAGTTCACGGCGGCCGCGACCGGCTCGCCGTTCGACTATCCGCTGTCGAGCCGCTTCGACGAGAACGACTCGATCCTTGTTTTCGACAAGGTGCTGGTGCCCTGGGAGAACGTCTTCATCTATGGCGACGTCGACAAGATCAACCAGTTCTTCCCGGCGTCGGGCTTCATCCCGCGGTTCACGCTGCATGGCGTGACGCGGCTGGCCGTCAAGCTCGACTTCATCGCCGGCCTGTTCTCGATGGCGGTGGAGGCGACCGGATCGAAGGATTTCCGCGGCGTGCAGACGGCGGTGGGCGAGGTGATCGCTTGGCGCAATCTGTTCCACGGCATTTCCGATGCGATGGTGAAATCGCCGATCGCCTGGCAGGGGACCGAGGGCTACAATCTGCCCAACCTGAATTACGGGCTGGCCTATCGCGTGTTCGCCCCGATGGCCTATCCGCGGATCAAGGAGCTGATCGAGCGCCACGTCGCGAGCGGCCTGATCTATTTGCCGTCGAGCTCGGCCGACCTCGAGAGCGAGGCGATCCGGCCTTATCTCGACCGCTTCGTGCGCGGCTCCAACGGTTACGCTGCGATCGACCGGATCAAGCTGCTCAAATTGCTCTGGGACGCGATCGGCTCCGAGTTCGGCGGTCGGCACGAGCTCTACGAGCGCAACTACGCCGGCAATTACGAGAACCTTCGCGTCGAGACGCTGATGGCCGCGAGCGCCACCGGCGACCTCGGCGCCATGCAGGATTTCGTGCGCAATTGCATGAGCGACTACGACGTCTCCGGTTGGACGGCGAAGGATCTGATCAATCCCGATGACATCAACCTCGTCAGCCGCGGTCTGGTGCAAGGCTGACGACAGGATTGTCGATCTGATAGAGAGAGATGGAGTCGCCGCGATCTCGCGGCGGCTCCGATCCGTTCGCGTTACCGCCTCATCGCCTGCAAGGAGAGTTGATCATCATGCTGTTTCACGTCGAAATGGACGTGCGAATTCCGCACGATCTCCCGGCCGAAAAGGTCGATGCGCTGAAGCAGGCCGAGCGTGCCCGTGCCATGGAACTGCAGCGCACGGGGGCTTGGCGCCATCTGTGGCGGGTGGCCGGACGCTACGCCAATGTCAGCATCTTCGACGTATCCGGGGCGCAGGAATTGCACGACATCCTGTCTGGCCTGCCGCTGTTTCCGTTCATGGAGATGAAGGTCACGCCGCTATGCCGGCATCCGTCGTCGATCCATGACGACGACCGCTAGCGGCAAGACGTTTTCGAGCGAAGTGGATCCGGTTCTCGTGAAGAAAGCGCGTCAAGACAAGACACGCTAGAGCATGATGAGATCAAGTTGAATTAGGGCAGCGTCGAAGGTCACCTCTCCCTTGGGAGAGGTCGGCGCGCAGCGCCGGGTGAGGGGTTACGGTCTCTCGTTGGAGCTGCGGCCCCTCACCCGATTTGCTGCGCAAATCGACCTCTCCCCGCAGGGGAGAGGTGAGCCGACCCCGAGGCCAAACCGATTCAACCTCACTTCGTCCCGCTCTAGTCGACACCCGCGCGCGGGCGCCGGTGACGGGCCGAGGTGTTGATGCTGCCGGTGACGTCGGGGTATCCGGTGAGGCTCAGCGTATCGGAACGGACCCCCCAGCTTTCGAGCCGGTCGAGGAAGCTCATGCCGAGCAGGTTGGTCTTCATCTGCCCGCGTTGCACCACGAGCGCCGGCACCGATTTCTCGACCAGCTTGCCGACCGCGAGACGGTCGAGCGTCAGCCGCGCCGCCTTGGTGTGACCGCCGGCGGTCTCCAGGTCGACATTGTATTCGAGCATGTCGGTCGGCAGCCCGATCGCCTTGGCGGTTTCCCAGGTCAGCACGACCGAGGTCGCGCCGGTGTCGATCA
Organism: Bradyrhizobium sp. AUGA SZCCT0105; assembly: GCF_018129565.1. Lineage (NCBI taxonomy): Bacteria > Pseudomonadati > Pseudomonadota > Alphaproteobacteria > Hyphomicrobiales > Nitrobacteraceae > Bradyrhizobium > Bradyrhizobium sp. AUGA SZCCT0105. The sequence goes on from NZ_JAFCMK010000001.1 coordinate 154,168, forward strand.
CCATCGGCGCGCTGACGCCGTTGATCTTGGCGCGGAACGCGAACTCGCCGCCCTGGCTGCGCGCGATCTGCACCGCGGGGGCAGGGGCGGCGGCCGGCGCGGCGATGCTGTGGCCGAAGATCTGGGTCAGATTCTGTCTGGCGCGCGCGATCTGGTCGGGATCGCCGTACGTGACAACGGCGCCCGCGGTTGCCATCAGCAGTACGATGACAAGGAGGATGCGGGTCACGGTGCGGCTCCGGTCGCTCCGGTGATCACGCGCGCTTCGGACGCGGCTCCATGCGCTCGAGCCCGGCCTCGGCCATCCGCGCCGGCAATGTCGTCATGACAGACAGGCGCTCCGCGCGGTCCATCTTGTGCCAGCGTGCGATCTCCGGGAGCGTGCGACCACACCCGAAGCAGAGCTTCGTCCTGGGGTCGATCATGCAGACTGCGATACACGGCGTTTCTGAGCTCATTGTTCAACTGTTGAACCGTTTCAGCCGCCGGTGCAAGTCGGTCGAATCGGGATGCGCCATCACGCCCCGGCTTTTTGTCGCGAGCATGGTGTTGGCGCGAACGCCTCGGATTCATTGGCAGCGAAAACCGCGTCACCCGCGACATGCTCTACAATCCGGTGCCGGCACTCATGATGGACTTGCGGCGCACACGTTTCCGGTCGGCGCCCATCGCGGGCTCGGCGGGCTCCGGCTGCATCGGCGGCGCTTCTTCCGTCATCGGCGCCAGCGCGCTCATCACCCGCTCCGGCGGCAAGGTCACGATCACCTCGGTGCCGATGCGCAGCTTCGATTTCAGCGTGAAGGTGCCGCCATGCATGTCGATCAGGCTCTTGGCGATCGGCAGTCCAAGGCCCGCACCCTGTTCCGCCGACTTGATCGAGTTGGAGCCCTGGCCGAACGAGGCCAGCACGACCGGGATCTCGTCCTCGGCGATGCCGCTTCCGGTGTCCTTGACGCTCAGATATTGCCCGCCCGACGCGGTCCAGCCGACCTTCAGCCAGATCTCGCCGCCCTGCGGGGTGAACTTGATCGAGTTGGAGAGCAGGTTGAGCACGACCTGGCGGATGGCGCGCTCGTCGCCCCAGATCCGGGGCATGCCATGCTCGAACACTTCGTGGATGGTGATGCCGCGGCTGGAGGCGCGCAGCTTCAGCAGATGGTGGCAGTCGGCGACGACATGCACCAGCGCCACGGCTTCCTCGTTCAGCTCGTAACGGCCGGCTTCGATGCGCGACAGATCGAGGATCTCGTTGATGAGATTGAGCAGATGCACGCCGGAATTATGGATGTCGGCGGAATATTCCTTGTAGACCGGCACCGCGTGCGCACCAAAGATCTCGCTCTTCATCACCTCGGAGAAGCCGAGGATGGCGTTGAGCGGCGTGCGCAGTTCGTGGCTCATCTGGGCCAGGAAGCGCGACTTGGCGACGTTGGCGGATTCGGCGCGGTGCCGCGCCTCGTCGGAGATCGCCTTGGCCTGCTCCAGTTCGCCGATCAGCGCGTCCTTTTCGGCGCGGGCCTCCAGCGTCGCCAGCGTGGTCGAATGCAGCCGATGCGCCAGCAGCGCGAAATAGCCCTCGGCGGCAAGCGCAAGCAGCGCCAGCACGTAATTGTCGAACGCGCCGTTGAGCACGAGATCGAGCGCAATCCCGACCGTCACCGGAACGGTCGCCGCGAGTGCTGCGATCGGCAGGCTCGCCGCCAGCATGCTGGAGACCGCGATCACCAGCAGCATCAGGAACATCATCAGCGTGTTGGAGGAGAGATCGCGCCCGGCGGGGTGGATCAGGATCGCGGTCCAGCACAGGCCGTACAGCAGGTCGAGCAGCACGAAGCGGGTCCGCCATTTGCGGGTCACCGCCACCGAGGTCGGCTCGGCGAGGAAGCGGGCGCAGCTGCGGATGATCGCGAGATGGACGCCGAGGATGCCGACCGTCCAGGCGCCGGCCACGATCGGCTTCATCCAGAGGCTAAACAGGACGCCGGTTGCCACCACGAGCAGCATCACGACGTAGGATGCCGACATCCGGGTCTGGGCATATTGCCGGAGCAGTTCGGCGTCGAAAGCCGGGCGGGTTCCACTGGTTGACGTTAACCGATCCCGCGCCTCGCGCACCCGCTGTGCTGCGACGCGCCGGTTGTTCACCGGCACCGTCACCTGAGGTCCTGCTGGAAGCTGTACAACTTCAGGCTTTTCTGCGGGATTACTCATCAACAACACAAATCCTGCCCGCGAACCGCGCGGGCTTTTTGCATTGTCTATCTGTGACGCCAATTCATTAAGCGTTACCTTAAAGAGCTAAAGAAAAGCGTTAACCGGAGGTTAAATTAACTTTTGCCGCAGGGCGCCGCGCCGTTGGTCCGAGGAGAGCCACGGCTTTCGAGGACTGCAACGAAAGGCGGCATGTTTCGGCATACAGCTATTGCGTGACCGCCTGTGAACCCCAGACGCTGGCCACGTCCACATGATTTCGGAATAATGGAAATGTGCGCCTGATTTGCCCGACATGTCAAGTTGCCAAATCGAATGCCGGCGGCGGGCTACTTTGCATGGGGTTGTTTTCGATATTTTGGCAGCGCGCACCTTCTAAGGGGAATGCTCCTTCGCGAGACGACGCTGCATGGCACGGTGGCCCGCCGACGCGGTTCACCGTGCCAATGCGAGGAGCTAGCGCTGCAGCCGGGCCAAGAGGCTCGACGTATCCCAGCGCTTGCCGCCCATCTTCTCGACCTCGGCATAGAACTGGTCGACCAGCGCGGTCGCCGGCAGGGTGGCGCCGTTGCGGCGGGCTTCCGCCAGTGCAATCGAGAGGTCCTTGCGCATCCACTCGACCGCGAAGCCGAAATCGTACTTGCCCTCGTTCATGGTCTTGTAGCGGTTTTCCATCTGCCAGGACTGCGCTGCTCCCTTGGAGATGGTTTCGATCACGGCGGCGACGTCGAGGCCGCTCTTCTTGGCGAAGTGGATGCCCTCGGACAGGCCCTGCACGAGGCCGGCGATGCAGATCTGGTTGACCATCTTGGTCAGCTGGCCGGCGCCTGCCGGTCCGAGCAGCTTGCACATCCGCGCATAGGCGCCGGTGATAACAGGCTCGGCGCCAGCGTAGGCGTCTGCGCTGCCGCCGCACATCACCGTCAGCACGCCGTTCTCGGCGCCGGCCTGGCCGCCCGACACCGGCGCGTCGACGAACTTGAAGCCGGCCTTGGTGGCGGCGGCATCGAGCTCGCGGGCGACCTCGGCGGAGGCGGTGGTGTGGTCGACGAAGGTCGCGCCCTTCTTCATGCCGGCAAAGGCGCCGTCGGGGCCGACCGTGACCGCGCGCAGGTCGTTGTCGTTGCCGACGCAGCACATCACGAAATCCTGGCCTTCGGCGGCGGCCTTCGGGGTCGGCGCCGTCTTGCCGCCGAACTTGTCGGCCCATTCCTTCGCCTTCGCCGCGGTCCGGTTGTAAACGGTGACCTCATGGCCGCCCTTTTTCACGAGGTGTCCCGCCATCGGGAAACCCATTACGCCGAGACCGAGGAAAGCGACTTTAGCCATGTCTGTTACCTTGTGATTTGCCGTGGTGATCGCCCTTGAGACCGCCGGAAAAATGTCGCGGCGGGCAGGGCATTCTGTCCATGGAAGGAGCCGCACCATACCCCCTGCGCAGCGGAGGGCAACGGCTTCGTTGGATGGCAGACCCCGGTTTTGTGCTAGGATCGCCCGACCAAAGAACCTCACAAAAAAGGGAGTGTCTCGCATGGGCATGAGCGTCGGTGTGCTCGATCATTTCAATATCCGGACCCGGAATCTCGCCGCCACGGTGCGGTTCTATGAGGACATTCTGGGCCTGGAAAAGGGGGCGCGGCCGAACTTCGCGTTCCCCGGTGCGTGGATGTACAGCGAGGGCAAGGCGGTCGTGCATCTGGTCGATATTTCCGCGACCGACGAGGCACAAAAGCCTGACTCGGGCGTCGTCCATCACGTCGCCTTTGCCAGTCAGGGTTTTGACGGGATGCGGAAGCGGCTGCAGTCCAAAGGCATGGAATTCGACTCGCGCCAGGTTCCCGGCGGCGACCTCTGGCAGATCTTCGTGAACGACCCCAACGGGGTCATGATCGAGCTGAACTACGAGGCCGCCAAGGAGGGCGGCGCCGCAGCGCCGGCCGAGCGGCGGGACGACGTCGGAGCGAGGTAGCCTTTTGCGCTGCAACGCTTTATTGGGTCGTCTCCTGGGCGTGATCCGGAAAAGTGTGAAGCGGTTTTCCGACAAGATCACGCCCCGCTAAAGAGCAGGAGATGCGCGGTGAGCGTGACGCAGCAACAGGTTCTCGATTGTCTTGCCAAGGTGATGTCGCCGCGCGGCACGGCCTTGACCAACGCCAATGTGCTGTCGGCGATCACGGTCACCGATGGCAAGGTGTTCTTCTCGATCAACGTCGATGCCGCGGAAGCCCGCGCCTGGGAGAGCGTGCGTGCGCAGGCCGAGAACGCCGTGCGCGCCATTCCCGGCGTCAGCGTCGCGATGATCGCGCTGACCGCAGAGCGCAAGGCCGGCGGTGCGGCGCCTGCGCCGCGGCCGGCCGGCGGTGTCCAGCCTGCGTCCGCGCACCGTCATCCGCACCCGCCTGGTGCGCAATCGCCGATGGCCCGGCAGGCCGAGATCCCCGGCATCTCAGCCGTCATCGCCGTTGCCTCCGGCAAGGGCGGGGTCGGCAAGTCGACCACGGCGCTCAACCTTGCGCTCGGCCTGCGCGACATCGGCCTGCGCGTCGGGCTGCTCGATGCCGACATCTACGGCCCATCGGTGCCGCGGCTGACCGGCATCCGCGAGAAGCCGAAGCTCAACGACGACAAGAAGATGATCCCGCTGCAGCGCTTCGGCCTGTCGATCATGTCGATCGGCTTCCTGGTCGAGGAGGACACCGCGATGATCTGGCGCGGGCCGATGGTGATGTCGGCGATCACCCAGATGCTGCGCGACGTCGTCTGGGGCACGCTCGATGTGCTGGTCGTCGACATGCCGCCCGGCACCGGCGACGCCCAGCTCACGCTGGCGCAGAACGTCCCGCTTAAGGGCGCCGTCATTATCTCGACGCCGCAGGACCTCTCGCTGATCGACGCGCGGCGGGGACTGGCGATGTTCAAGAAGGTCAATGTGCCGGTGCTCGGCATCGTCGAGAACATGAGCTATTTCCAGTGCCCGCATTGCGGCACGCGCTCGGACATCTTTGGCCATGGCGGCGCCCGCCACGAGGCCGAGAAGCTCGGGGTGCCGTTCCTCGGCGAGATCCCGCTGCATATTGCCATCCGTGCCGCCTCCGATTCCGGCAACCCGGTGGTCGAGAGCGAACCGGACGGCCCGCACGCGGCGATCTACCGTGCGATCGGCAGCAAGGTCCGTGAGCAGCTGCAAGGCGTCATCGCCGCCGCCTGAGCCCGCGCTGTTGTCCCGGTCTGCCGGGGGGCTTCAAAGGCCGGGATCCGGGCGGCCTTTCTTCACAGGCCTGTCGCCCTGGGACGATTGCTGAATCGCGTCCGGCCTGTATGTTTGTCCAGCACTGGCCGAATCGTACCGCCGTGCCGTCAATTGAAGGCGGGCACGGGTAGCCGTAATGCGGGGAGGGGCCGTGAGGCGACCAGCGACATGGCAGCATCACGCGAAGCAAACAAGCAACGCCGCAAGCACCTGACGCGGGAGAAGCGCGAAGAGGCCTCCCGGGCGGCGTTCAACCTTGCGAAGAAATCCGACTCGATCGGCGAGGCCGCGATCGCGATCGCCAAGACGTTTGGCGTCAGCAAGACGACCGCGCAAAGCTGGATCCGGCGTGGGCGGCATTTGGCCGATAAAGCCAAGAAGGCGCGAGAGGCGACGCGGCGCTGATTGCCACGGAGCCCGGTGGCTGAGTGCCGGCCGGGCGGCCCGCACGCGGCGATTTACCGCGTGACGGCGGCGAGGTCCGCGAGCCGCTGCAAGCCGTCGTCGCCGCCGCCCGAGCCAGCATTTTCCGGTAGGTTTCCCGCATCATCAGACTTTCGTTTAATTGGTGCGGTCATGCCATTGTCGCGTTTCCGTGAGGCCGTCATCCGTGTTAAAGGGCCGACCCAGAGCGTCCCGGCTGGCCTCAAGCCTCCTGCCGGAGAACTGCTTGCGGTCACTGGGAAACGCCCCTCAAGGAGAAGCCTTACGATGAAGCGTCGTGATTTTTTGAAAGTGTCTGCGGCCGGTGCTGCCGCGACGGCGGTTGCCGCGCCGGCGATTGCGCAGTCCTCGCCTGAAATCAAATGGCGCCTGACCTCGAGCTTCCCGAAGTCGCTGGACACCATCTATGGCGGTGCCGACCAGGTGGCGAAGTATGTCGCCGAAATGACCGACAACAAGTTCCAGATCCAGGTGTTTGCGGCGGGTGAGATCGTCCCCGGCCTGCAGGCGCTGGACGCGACCTCCAACGGCACGGTCGAGATGTGCCACACCGTGTCCTACTACTATGTCGGCAAGGACCCGACCTTTGCGATCTACGCGTCGGTGCCGTTCGGCCTCAACGCCCGCATGCAGAACTCCTGGTGGTACCAGGGCGGCGGCGAGGCGCTCGGCAACGAGTTCTTCAAGAAGTTCGGCGTGATCGGCTTCCCCTGCGGCAACACCGGCACCCAGATGGGCGGCTGGTTCCGTAAGGAGATCAAGACGGTCGCCGATCTCTCCGGCCTCAAATTCCGGATCGGCGGCATCGCCGGCCAGGTGCTGCAGAAGGTCGGCGTGGTGCCGCAGCAGCTTGCTGGCGGCGACATCTATCCGGCGCTGGAAAAGGGCACCATCGACGCCGCCGAGTGGGTCGGTCCCTATGATGACGAGAAGCTCGGCTTCCAGAAGGTCGCCAAGTACTACTACTATCCGGGCTTCTGGGAAGGCGGCCCGACCGTGCACGCCTACTGCAACCTCGAAAAGTGGAATGCGCTGCCGAAGAACTACCAGGCGATCCTGACCAACGCGACCGCCAACGCCAACACCTGGATGGCTGCGCGCTACGACATGCAGAACCCCTCGGCGCTGAAGCGGCTGGTTGCCGGCGGCACGCAGCTGCGTCCGTTCACCAACGAAGTGCTCGAGGCCTGCCTCAAGGCGACCAACGAGCTGTGGGGTGAAATCTCGGCCAAAAATGCCGACTTCAAGAAGTCGATCGACGCTATGCAGGCGTACCGTTCCGACCAGTATCTGTGGTGGCAGGTCGCCGAATACACCTTCGACAGCTTCATGATCCGCTCGCGCACCCGCGGCTGATCGCACTCCGAGCGTTCGCGAGAAGAGAACGCGCCAAGAGCTTCGAGCTAACAAGAGCTTCGACTTAAGTAGCCCGGCCCCCGCAAGGGGGCCGGGTTTTTTGCGTCTGGCATTCGCCGAGGGGATGTTCCATGCTCGCGTCCGAAGCCTCGGCACGAAGGCGGGCGCGTGATCGGTCACCGGTCATGACGGCAAAGAAACGCAGCGCGACGATCGCAAGCAGTCGACGCTCGGACAAACACAATCATACAGGGTGGGATTCAAATGAAGCGCAGAGATTTCATCAAGGTCACGGGTTTAGGTGTCGCAGGCGCGGCAACGGTCGCAGCTCCCGCGATCGCGCAGTCGATGCCTGAGCTCAAATGGCGCCTGACGACAAGCTGGCCGAAGTCGCTCGACACGTTGCACGGCGGCGCCGAGCTGATGGCCAAGGCGGTCGGTGAAGCCACCGACAACAAGTTCCAGATCCAGACCTTTGCCGCCGGCGAGATCGTGCCCGGCCTGCAGGTGCTCGACGCCGTGCAGAACGGCACGGTCGAGATGGGGCACACCGCGCCCTATTACTATTTCGGCAAGGACCCGACCTTCACCTTCGGCTCCTCGGTGCCGTTCGGCCCCAACATGCGGCTCAACCAGGCCTGGTTCATGCTGGGCGGCGGCAAGGAGCTGCTCAACGAGTTCTACAAGAGCTACAACGTCACCTCGCTGCTCGCCGGCAACACCGGCTGCCAGATGGGTGGTTGGTTCCGCAAGGAGATCAACAGCGTCGACGATCTCAAGGGCCTCAAATTCCGCATCGGCGGCTTTGCCGGACGGGTGATGCAGAAGCTCGGCGCGGTGCCGCAGCAGCTCGCCGGCGGCGACATCTATCCGGCGCTGGAAAAAGGCACCATCGATGCGGCCGAGTGGGTCGGTCCCTATGACGACGAGAAGCTCGGCTTCTACAAGGTCGCGCCGAACTACTATTTTCCCGGCTGGTGGGAAGGCGGCCCGATGCTGGTGGCGATGATCAACCTCGACAAGTGGAACGCGCTGCCGAAGCACTATCAATTCGTGCTCGAGCAGGCCGGCCATCTCGCCAACAACTGGATGATGGCGCGCTACGACCAGGCCAACCCGCTCGCACTGAAGAAGCTGCTCGCGGCCGGCACCAAGCTGCGCCCATTCCCGACTGCGGTGATGGAAGCGTCCTTCAAGGCCGCCAAGGAGCTGCATGCCGAGGTTTCGGCGACCAATGCCAATTTCAAGAAGGTCTATGACTCGCTGACGACGTTCTCCAACAACGGCTATCAGTGGTTCCAGGTCGCCGAAGTCGGCTACGACAATTTCATGGCGCGCCACTCTCAGGCCTGACGCCACTGACCTTTCAGCGCAAGCAGAACCCCGGGGCAAAGCTCCGGGGTCTTTTGCTGGGAGCCAGCGAGGGGCCCGCCAAACGAATGCTTTTCGGCACGATTCGTGCTAGCATTGCTCAGGAGCGTGAATCAGGGCGCCATATGCGTTTCCTCGGTCTTATCCTGCGGACGCTGTTTCTGACCCTTGTGGTGGTCATCACTGCTCGCGTCGCAAGCCCGCAAAACGAAACCATCTGGTCGGCCTACGAGACGCCATCGGATTTGTTTCGCATCATCCTGGGCGCCGCGGTCTGCCTCTTCGTCGCCGTCCAGATCTTCAGGTATTCCAGAGATCCCGCCGATATGCGCAGGTGGGTCGTGATCGGGGGCGCCGCGGTGCCGTTGGCGTTGGTTTGCGCGGTCGTCATCTGGTAGGCGCCGTCGCTGATCGCGTCGACCCAGCAATCACCGCGTAAGCTTCGCCATCAAAATGGAAACGGCAATGAGCGCACGGGAACGCGGCTCTCGAAGCTCAATCCGGTGGCCGGTCCGGTCCGGTAATGGCCGTTATAGTGCCCTCCATTTGGGCAGTAATTCGGATCCTGACGCTCCTGATCGTCGATTGTCCGGCGATAGCTTCGCTGCTGATAGCGCGTCTGCCAGCAATGGCAGTTCTGGTCACAAGCGAGTCGTGCACGAACGACGCTTGCGGGGCCTTGCGGCGACAGCCGCGTGACCTGAACAGGCGCAGCGCAGGCTACCGACGCCATCATGGCACCGGCCGCAGCGATGAGAAGCAGACGCGTTGTATTTTTCATATGGGTCTCATCGAGCCGATCAGCGTGAATCCCGGAAGCCAATTCAATTGCCGGAGCGTGCCGCTATTTCCTTGGCGATCGCTTTAGCGGCGATGCTGGAGGCGTTGATACGGCAGCCGGCGTCGTGCGAACCACCGGGTTCTTCTGCTCGTTGGGACCGCCGAGATTGCTTGGCTTTTTCGGACCGCCGACCGCGCTTTGTGCGGCCGCGGATCCCGCAGAGACCGCAAGGAGAACTGCCGCCAGGATGAGCATGTTTTTCATTCGTCGGTTCCTCCAGTCAGTAGCCTCGTACGGCGCTTCTCAGCGGGCGGCGGCCCGTTTTCGCTGACGCGCTGCGGGGCGCTGGCGGGTAAATCCTCCAGGGCACATTTGCGCCAGTCGTCGGATGTGCAGTTGATCGGCCAGCCGCCGCCAAGTGCCATGAAAAGGGCGGCGCTGTCCGAGAGGCGCGTCGCCTGGGCCTGCACGCGGACCACCGCCGCCGTCAGATAGACCTGCTGGGCATTGAGCACGACCACCTGATTGACTTGCCCGAGAGCAAGCTGCTTCTGAATGATGTCGAGGCTGGCCTTGGCGGCGAGCTCGGCCCTGACGGCAGCCTGCAAGGCGCGCGCGTCGGCCTGCAGGCTGCGCAGGGCGTCGGCGACGTTCTGCATCGCCGTGACGACAGCCTGGCGATAGAGCGCATCCGCCTGGTCCACCGCGGCCTCCGCGGCCTTCTGCTTGTGGTAGAGCGTCAGGCCGTCGAACAGCGGCTGGGTCGCGCTCGCCGCGATGACGTAGAAGCTGGTCCCCGGCGTGAACAATTCGGCGAGGCTGAAGCCGGCGGCGCCGGCATTGCCGGTGATCGTGATGTTGGGCAGCCGTGCCGCGATCGACACGCCGACCTGGGCGTTCGCCGAGTGCAGCAGCGCTTCCGCAGCCCTGACATCCGGACGCTGGGCGATCATCTTGCTCGGCAGGCTCACCGGCAGGTGTGCGGGCAGCGCCAGGCGGTCGAGTGTGAACTTCTGCAGGATTTCGTCGGCCGAGAATTGCCCGGCCAGCGACGTCAGCAGGTCGCGCTGAACGGCGAGCTGCTTTTCGAGCGGCGGCAGCAGTTGCTCGGACTGGGCCAGCGCGGCCTCCTGCGCCAGCACGTCGACCTGGGCGGCGCCACCCGCGTTAAACTGGTTCTTCACGATCTCCAGAATGCCGCGTTCGATCTTCACGACGCGCTGGATCGCGGCAATCTGGCCGCGAAGCGATGCTTCCTGGATCGCCGCGGTGACGACGTTGGCTGTCAGCGTGAGGTAGGCCGCTTCCAGCTGGAACAGTTGCTGCTCGGAAATCGCGTCGAGACTTTCGACCGCGCGAACATTCTGGCCCCAGATGTCCGGCACGAAGCTGACGTTCAATTGCGCGGTATGAAGCGAAAATACCGAGGGCGACTGGCCGCCCGGGCCCGAACTCGATGCGCCGGAAATCTGCTGCTGGCCGGGCGTGTAATTTGCGCCGAGCTGCGGGAAGAACAGCCCGCGCTGCGCCAGCGCGTTGTATTGCGCAATCCTGATCGACGCCTCGGCCGCCTGCAGGGACGGGTTGTGCTCGACCGACATCTTGATCAACTCGTCGAGCGGCCTTGAGCGAAATGCCGTCCACCACCGCAGCGACACGTCCTCTCCGCTGACGAAGTGCTGCTTGGGCACGCTAGGACCCCCGGCACTTGTGCTGGGGGAAGCCAGCTTTTCCGGCGTGTAGCGATCGACGTCAGGGGCGGGCGGCGGCACGAAATTCGGGCCGACGGCGCAGCTTGCCAGCAACAGCCCGGCGGCGCCGGCGCCAAGCACCGGAGGCATGGCGCGCCTTCCGCGCGGCGCGAGCGCGGCAACAATCCTTGCGACGATCCCGGACATCAGGCGCCCCCTTCATGCGCCGCTTCGGGCGGTGCCGTGGCAGCCGCCTGGTCGGGAGAGGCGACAGGCTCGCGCGACAGGAAGATCTTGCGCAGCGCAGGCGCCACGATCAGCAGCAGCAGCGGGCCGATGAACATGCCGCCGACCACCACGGTCGCGAGCGGACGCTGCACCTGGCTGCCGATGCCGTGCGATAGCGCCGCCGGGAACAGGCCGACGCCCGCGGACAGCGCGGTCATCAGCATCGGCCGCATGCGCTGCTCGGCGCCGTTGAACACCGCCTCCGCGATGCTCATGCCCGAGGCTCGCAATTCGCGGAAATAGGCGATGTTGAGGATGCCGTCCATGACCGCGACGCCGAACAGCGAGATGAAGCCGATCGCGGCCGAGATCGAGAAATCGAGCCCGGCGAGGTACAGCGCGATCAGGCCACCGCCGACTGCGAAGGGTATGCCGGCCAGCGCCAGCAGGCTGTCGCGCAGCGAGTTGAACAGGCTGTAGAGCAGCACGAAGATCAGCAGCAGCGTCACCGGCACCACGATCATCAGGCGCGCCTTGGCGGCTTCGAGATTGTCGAATTCGCCGGACCAGATCATCCGGTAACCGGTCGGAAGGTGCACGGCCTCGGCGACGCGCGTCTGTGCCTCCGCCACCGTGCTGCCGAGATCGCGGCCGCGCACGCTGAACTTGATCGGGATGTAGCGCTGGCTGCGCTCGCGGTAGATGAACGACGCACCGGTATCGAGCGAGATGTCGGCAAGCTCGCTCAAGGGGATGTAGGCGTTGGTGCCGGACGGCGTCTGGTAGGCCACCTTGATCTCGCGCACCTCGTCGATGCTCTGGCGGAATTTCGGGTCGAGCCGCACCACCACGCCGAACTGCCGGTCGCCCTCCAGCACCGTCGTCGCACTGGTACCGCCGAGCGCCGCCTGGACCACGGTCGTCACGTCGCCGGTATTGAGACCATAGCGCGCAGTCTTCTCGCGGTTCACCTTGATATTGAGATTGGGCTGCCCGACCAGATGGAAGATGCCGAGATCGGCGACGCCGCGGATCTTGGCCATCTCCTGCGAGACCTTGGTCGCGAGCTGTTCGAGCACGGCGAGGTTGGGGCCGATGATCTTGACCGAGTTCGCGCCCTTGACGCCCGACAGCGCCTCCTCGACGTTGTCCTGAATGTATTGCGAGAAGTTGAAGGTGACGCCGGGCAGTTCCTCGTCGAACTCCCGCTGCAGTTCCTCGGTCAGCTTCTCCTTGGTCAGGCCGGGCGGCCACTGGTCGAACGGCTTGATCGGCGCGAACAGCTCGACATTCGAGAATGGAGAGGCGTCGCTGCCATTGTCGGGGCGCCCATGCTGCGACACCACCGTGATGATCTCAGGGTGACGCAACAGGATCTCGCGCATCTTGCGGGTCGGCTCGGTGCCTGCGTCGAGCGACATGGTCGGCGGCATCGAGGCGCGGATCCAGAAATTGCCTTCCTCGAGCGCGGGCAGGAACTCGCTGCCGAGCTGGCTCGCAGCAAGGCCGCTCAGTCCGAGGAAGATGATGCCGGCTGCGACCGCGACCCTCAGATGCGTCAGCGACCAGCGCAGCACCGGCGTGTAGGCCTTGCGCAGCGAGCGCACGATGATGGTTTCGGTTTCCTCGATATGCCGCGGCAGCAGCAGCGATGCCAGCACCGGCGTCACGGTGAATGTCGCCAGCAGCGCGCCGGCGAGCGCGTAGCCGTAGGTTCGCGCCATCGGTCCGAAGATCTGGCCTTCGACGCCCTGCATGGTGAACAGCGGCACGAACGCGGTCACCGTGATGGCCGCGGTGAAGAACACCGCCTTGTCGACCTGCAATGCGCTGACGAAGATCATCCGCAGCCGCTCGGTCCAGCCCTGCGCGGGTTGGCCGTTTCGCGTCGTGGGATCGCCACCCCAGTATCCCTCGGCGAGGTTTTGCAGCACCCGGAGCCGGTTCTCCGGACTGGACTGGAAGTTGCGGAAGATGTTCTCCATCATGATGACGGCGGAATCGACGATGATCCCGAAGTCGACGGCGCCGAGCGACAGCAGATTGGCGTCCTCGCCCTGCAGCACCAGGATGATGATCGCGAAGAACAGCGCGAACGGGATGTTGGCGCTGACGATCAGCGCGCTGCGCAGGTCGCCCAGGAAGACCCACTGGATCACGAACACCAGCAGGCAGCCGAACATCAAGTTGTGCAGCACGGTGTGGGTCGTGACGCTGACCAGCGAGGTGCGGTCGTAATAGGGGACCACCTTGACGCCGGGAGGCAGGGTGCCGTCGCTGTTGATCTTGGCGACTTCCTCCTCGACCTTTGGCACGATGTCGTTGGTGTGCTGCGTGCGTCCCATCACGACGATGGCTGCGGCGACGTCGTCGTTCCTGTCCTTTCCGGCGATGCCGAGCCGCGGCACATAGCCGACTGAAACCTTGGCGACGTCCTTGATCTGGATCGGCAGTCCGTTGGATTGGGTCAGGACGACGTTCTCGATGTCCCGGACCCGGTAGCCCTTGGTGATGTCGTCATCGCCGCCTGAGTTGATCAGGCCGATGCCGCGGATGTTGACGGATTGCTGGCCGATCGCGATCTCGCGGCCGCCGACATTGATGTTCGCGTTGCCGAGCGCGCTGATCAGCTGCGGCACGGTGATGTTGTAGGCTTCGAGCTTGGCGAGATCGGCGTCGACATTGAACTGCTTGGTGGTGCCGCCCCAGGCATTGATCTGCACCACGCCTGGAAGCGTCATCAGCCGGCGGGCGACGACGTAATCCTGCAAGGTCCTGAGATTGGTCAGGCCGAAATTCGGCGGACCGACGAGCTGGTAGCGGTAGATCTCGCCAACCAGGCTGGACTGCTGGATTTGCGGGATCTGATTGCCGGGGAGCTGGACGTTCTGCGTGAGGTTGTTGGTGGCCTGCGAGAGCGCGAAGTAATAGTCGACGCCGTATTTGAAGGTGACCCGCACGAACGACAGGCCGTAGAACGAGGTCGAGCGGATGTTGACCACGCCCGGCGTCGAGTACAGCCCGACCTCCATCGGGATCGTATAATACTTCTCCATCTCCTCGGCGGAGAGGCCGGCGGCCTGCGCCGTGATCTCGAGGATGACGGGCGCCGGGTTCGGATAGGCCTCGATGTTCAGCTTGGTGAACGCGGCGAATCCGGCGGCGCAGAACACGGCGAGGCCGAGCACGATGACGGCGCTTCGGGTCAGACCGAATTGAAGGAGGCTCTTGATCAAGGTGCTGCACTTACTCTTGAGCGGACGAGGGCGCGGTCAGCGTTGCGGCTGGCGCGCTAGCCGGTGGCCGCGTTGGCGAACTTGTTGCTGAGGAAGATCGCGCCGGTGGAAGCGACCTTCTCGCCGGCTGCGAGGCCGCTGAGGATTTGCCGCCAGCCGTCCTGCTCCATGCCGATCGTCACCGTGCGGCGGTCGAACTTGCGGCCGTCGCTCGTGACCCACACCGTCATCGTGCCGTCGCCCTCGCGCACGATGGCGTCCAGCGGAACGCTCACCGACAGCTTTGGCGGTTCGGTTTCGATGGTGAAGCTCGCAAGCATGCCGGCGCGCAGCTTGTGCTGGGGATCATCGATCACCGAACGCACCAGCTGGCGGTGCGAGTTCGGATCGATGTTGAGGCCGAGCGTCGTCACGCGGCCGCGAAACACTTCGTTGGGATAGGCCGGCACCCGTACCTCGACCGGTTGGCCGATCCGGTAGGCGGGGGCATCGGTCTCGATCACATTGGCGACCATCCACATCGTCGAGATGTCGGCCAGCGAATAGGGCGCCGGTGCATTGCCGGGCTGCACAAAGAGTCCCGGCGCGGCATTGCGCGCAATGATCCGGCCGGAGATCGGGCTCGGCACCACCAGGATGGAATCGACCTTGCGGTCGGCGACGATGCGGTCGATCTCGGCGTCGGTCTTGCCGAAGATGCGCACCGCGTCGCGCCCGGCCTTGTAGTTGCCCTCGGCGGTCTGCTGATCCGACGTCGCCTGGTCGACGTCCTTCTGCGCGCCGCCGCCGGTCTTCAGCAGCTGCCTGACCCGGGCCAGCGTCCTGGTCTGCAGTTCGAGCACGCCGGCCGCGGCGAGCAGCGACGACTCGGCCTGCAACAGATCGGGGCTGTCGATCGTGAACAGCCTGTCGCCCTTCGCAACCTCGTCACCGACATTGAGCGGCGTGTCGACGATCCTGCCGGGATTTGATGTAAACGCCTGCACCAGCATGTTCTGATTGAAGTCGATCGAGCCGACCGCGTTCTTCAGGGTCCGGAACGAACGCTGCTCCGCGGCCATGGTCTTCAGGGAGGCCGCCTGCTTGTCGCTCAGCGCGACGTATTGCTGCTCGACGTTGACGTCCTGCGGCGCGGTCTCCTGCGCGGCCTTGGCGTTCACGACACCATCGGCGCGCGTCGTGAGCCACGCGCCGGCGAGAAGCGCCGCCAGCACCGGCATCGCCGCAAAGCCCATATACTTCATTCGAAATGACATCGCCCGCCGCCAATACTGCATGAAAGTCTCGCGCGAGAGACGAGGTCCTGCCGCATGGCGGGCCGTCGTCCGATCTCCCGGTGAGAGCAGATGAACGATTATCAGGGCTAGCTGACGCCAGCCTTACATTTGCCCTTTCAAGAGCGCGCCCGGCGCGCGAATTTGATTGCGGCGGGGGCCGGTTTATCTATTTTGCGTGGGGACGGGAGCGGTCGCGCATAGCCAAAATATAGCGCGTTAGCGGCAATCCGGGCGTTGTGCTTAGATGCGTATCGTTTGCACATCGGGATTGCTCAACGCGCGATCTGTTGCGGAATTGTCGCTTGGCTGGCGCATCGCAACAAGGTGTGCAATCGGAAGACCGATCGAATGAAAACAGGACTGCTGCGATGCGCCTTCTGATCGTCGAGGACAATCTCGAGCTCTCGCGGCTGCTCGCGAGCGGGCTGGTGGCGGCGGGTTATGAGTCCGATATCGTCAACAGCGTTGCCGAGGCGCGTGATGCGCTGCGCAGCGTCACCTATGCTGCCATGATCCTCGATCTCGGTCTGCCTGACGGTGATGGCCTGTCGGTGCTGTCGGAGCTGCGCCGCAAGACCGACCCGCTGCCGGTCCTGGTGTTGACCGCGCGCAACGGCCTGCAGGATCGGGTCAACGGCCTGCGCAGCGGTGCGGACGATTATCTGGCGAAGCCGTTCGCGCTGGAAGAGCTGGTGGCGCGGCTCGAAGCCATCCTGCGCCGGCCCGGCCAGCTGCTCGGCTCGTCGCTGAAGCTCGCCAATCTGGTCTACGACACCGAGAGCAAGCAGGTATTCGTCGACGGTGCTCCGCACGTCTTTTCCGCGCGTGAAACCTCCGTGCTCGAGATCCTGCTGCGGCGGCAGGGGCGGGTGGTACCGAAGAAGAATGTCGAGGACCACATCTTCGGTCTGTCGGGCGAGGTCGCCTCGAATGCGGTCGAGGTCTACGTGTCGCGGCTGCGCAAGCTGCTCACCGAGCACCGCGCCAAGGTCATCATCCACACCATTCGCGGCGTCGGCTATCTGATGGCGGAGGAGAAATAGGGGTGTTCCGCTTCACGTCGCTGACCTCGCGGATCGTGTTCCTGCACATCGTGGCGGTCGCGGTCGCCGCGATCTTCCTGCCGCTGCTGCTGCTGTGGTTGCTGAATTCGGAGATCAACCAGCTGCATCGCGAAGCGATGCGCGATCAGGCCGCCGATCTCGGCCAGAACCTCGTGGTCGATTCCGCCGGCAAGGTACAGCTCAACCTGCCGGACAGCCTGAGGGGGCTCTATTCCGACGCCTATGGGCGCTATCGCTACGACATCTACGATGCCGACGACAATCTGCTGTTTTCGTCGCATCGCGGAGCGCCGCGATTGCCGGCCCTGGCCGACCGGATTTCCGGCGCCAGCGCCACCAAGCTCGTCGGCGGCCAGACGCTGCGCATCCAGGTCGCCGAGGACCTGTCGCATCGCGACGTCATCATCGATGACATCGTTTCCAACTTCTTCCGCCGAGTCGGCTGGATCACCATCCCGATCCTCCTGATCCTGCTGGCGACCGACATCCTGATCTTCCGCCGCGCCGTGATTCCGCTGCTGCGGGCTTCGGAGGAGGCCAGGAGCATCGGACCGGCCAGGACCGACATCCGTCTGCCGACGGAGGGGATTCCGAGCGAAATCCTGCCGCTGGTGACCGCCGTCAACCAGGCCTTCGATCGTCTGGAGGACGGGTTTCACGTGCAGCGCCAGTTCACCGCCGATGCCGCGCACCAACTGCGCACTCCGCTTGCGATCCTGAGGACCCGGATCGAGACGCTGGATGTAGCCAGGGGGACCAAGGAGCTGCATGCCGACATCGAGAGCATGAGCCGTATCGTCAGCCAGCTGCTCGAGATTGCCGAGCTCGATACGCTGGTGCTGGACCCCGGCGAAACCGCGGATCTGCGCGCCGTGTGCGCCGAGGTGGTCGGCTCGATCGCGCCCTATGCGCTGGCGCAGCAGAAGGACATCGCGCTGCGCGGCACCGACGGTCCGGTGCGGGTCAAGGGCAATGCCGAGATGCTGCAGCGGGCGATCTTCAATCTGGCGGAGAACGCCATCAAGTACACGGCAGACGCGACCTCGGTCGATGTCGAGGTGCACGAGGACGGTTCGGTGCAGGTGCGCGACTGCGGGCCAGGGATTGCGCCGGCCGAGCAGGGCCTGGTGTTCCAGCGCTTCTGGCGCGGCGATCGTCAGCGCCAGCGCACGGACGGGGCGGGGCTCGGGCTCTCGATCGTCCGCGGCGTCGTCGACGACCACGACGCGACGATCAAGGTCGAGAACCTGCCGTCGGGCGGTGCCCAGTTTACGCTGAGCTTCCGCCTCGCCAGGGCAGAGCCGGCGACCGCGTGAGAGGCTCGGCCTGCGGCACCTGTCGTGCCGCGGGCCGGCCGGCTTACTTCAGCTTGCCGTCGGACAGGTCCATGATCATGCGCGCGGTCAAATACAGACGCGGCACGATGCTGTTGATCTGCACGTACTCGGCATCGTTGGAGTGTGCGCCGAAGCCCGAGAGGCCCATGCCTTCAACCACGGCTCCCTTGGTCTTGAGGGCGGCAAACGCAGCGTCGGTGCCGCCGCCCGTGGCCCGCTCGGCCACGTTCAGCGGCATGCCGAGTTCCTGGTAGATCGTCTTGCCGTGGCCGGCCACGCGGCGCGAGGCGTCGTTGGCTTCGAGCGGCGGGCGGCGTACCTCGAACTTCACGTCCACCTTGGAATCGGGCAGCAGACGGTTCTTGATCTTGTCCTGCAGCGCCGTCTCGAGTTCGTCGAAGTCGGACACCTTGAGCGCACGCGCGTCGGCCTGCGCAGTGGCTTCGGCGGGGATCACGTTGCGGTTGGTGCCGGACTTCGAAACCGTCCAGTTCAGCTTCAGGCCCTGCTCGGGCTTCGACAGGTCCTTCATCTGCAGCACCTGGTGTGACAGCTCATAGAGCGCATTCACGCCGCCTTCGGGCCTGGCGCCCGCATGCGACGACTTGCCATGCACCGTGAGGTAGGCCGAGCCGATACCGCTGGTGGCGAGGCGCAGCGTGCCGCTGGCGTCGCTGCCTTCGAACGAGAACACGGCATCCTGCTCCGCGGCGACGCGGGTGATGGTGCTGCGCCAGCCGGGCGAAGAGATCTCCTCGTCGCCATTGATGAGCACCGTGAGCGTGCCGTAATCCTTGAAGTTCAGCTTCTGCAGCAGTGCGACGCTGTGGATGATGGTGGCGATGCCCTGCTTGTCGTCGGCGATGCCGAGGCCGTAGGCCTTGTCGCCATCGACGCGGAAGGGTTGGTCCTTCAGCATGCCCTTGAGATACACCGTGTCCATATGCGCGATCAGCATGATTTTCGCGCTGCCCGTGCCCTTGAAGACGGCCTGCACTGCAGGGCCGATCTTCTCCGGCGTGTCGTCCAGCCGGTAGATGTCGGTGGTCTGCAGGATGTCCACCGCGCCGCCGAGTTCTTTGAGCTGGCCGGCGATGCGCGCGGCGATCTGGTTGAGGCCTTCGATGTCGTTGCTGCCGGATTCGATCTGCACGAGGTCGCGCAGGGTGTCGAGCAGCGGCTGCTGCTCCTGTTGCGCCAGTGCGCGAATGTCGGCCGCCGGCGCCGCGTGTGCTGTGGCAGCGGCAAACGCCAGGCTGAGGGAAGCGATGAGCGGGCGAACGAACGAGCGGGCGGGATGCGATTGGGGCATGGCGGCGGTCTGTGAGTTGGAGGGCGATCCGTATCCCCGCGTCTTCACAGGACTCGACGCCGCCGTCAACGGTTCCAGCGTGCCCCGCTTCCGCAAGGGCACGCTGAAGAAGCTGGGGCCGGTTACTGCTTCGGTTGCCCGAAATCGAGCGGCGGCAGTTCGATCTGCGGCACCTCGATCTTGACCTTGTTGAGGTCGACATCGAGCGGCTTGTCGAGCAGTCCGGTGACGACGACCGGGAATGCGATCACCAGCGCCACCATGATCGCCTGCAGCCCGATCCAGGGCATTGCGCCCCAATAGATGTCGGAGCTCTTCACTTCCTTCGGCGCGACGCCACGCAGATAGAACAGCGCGAAGCCGAACGGCGGATGCAGGAACGAGGTCTGCATGTTGACGCAGAGCATCACGCCGAACCAGATCAGCGCTGCGTCGGGGCCGACCACCGGCGCCAGCACCTTCTGCGCGATCGGCGCGATCATCGGCAGGATGATGAAGGCGATCTCGAAGAAGTCGAGGAAGAACGCCAGGAAGAAGATGAAGAGGTTGATGAAGATCAGGAAGCCCCAGACGCCGCCGGGCAGCGAGGTCAGAAGATGCTCGAGCCAGACGCCGCCGGAGACGCCGAGGAACACCACCGAGAAGCAGGTCGAGCCGATCAGGATGAAGGTGACCATGCAGGTGATGCGCATGGTGGTCTCGTAGCCCTGTTTGATCAGGTCGCGCAGGTCCGGAATCTTGACGGCCTCGAGGCAGATCCAGACCACCGCGAGATAGGTGATCGCGAACGCGAGCCTGAAGATCAGGTTCTCGCTGTAGAGCATCGCGATGATGGTGCCGATGCCACCGGCGATCACGCCTGTTATCAGCACCTTGCGGCCGGTCGCGCTGAAATCCTTGTGGTGGATGGCGGCGAGCACGATGGCGCCGACCGCGCCCATGGCGCCGGCTTCCGTCGGGGTCGCAAGGCCCATCATCATGGTGCCGAGCACGACGAAGATCAGCACCGCGGAGGGGATGATGCCGAGCAGGCACTTCTTCCACAGCGCCCAGCCGGTCAGCGTGCGCGCATCGATCGGCACCGCGGGCACATGGCTCGGCTTGAAGATGCCGAGCAGGAAGGTGTAGCCGGCGAACAGCAGGATCTGGAACACCGACGGGCCCCAGGCGCCGAGATACATGTCACCGACCGATTTGCCGAGCTGGTCGGCGAGCACGATCAGGACGAGAGAGGGAGGAACAAGTTGCGTGATGGTGCCGGAGGCCGCGAGCACGCCCGTGATGTAGCGGATATTGTAGCCGTAGCGGATCATCACCGGCATCGAGATCAGCGCCATCGCGATCACCTGCGCCGCCACCGTGCCGGTGATGGCGCCGAGGATGAAGCCGACGATGATCACGGAATAGCCGAGGCCGCCGCGGATCGGGCCGAACAGCTGGCCCATCGAATCCAGCATGTCCTCGGCGAGCCCGCATCTCTCCAGTATCGCGCCCATGAAGGTGAAGAACGGGATCGCGAGCAGGAGCTCGTTGGACAGCACGCTGCCGAAGATGCGGCCCGGGATCGCCTGCAGGAAGTTGAGGTCGAAGAAGCCGAGATAGATCGAGAGAAAACCGAACGACAGGCCTACCGCGGCGAGCGTGAACGCCACCGGATAGCCGATCAGCATTGCAATGATCAGGCCGCCGAACATCAGTGGCGGCATCATCTCCAGCGTAATGGTCATTGCGTCGGCCTCTCGTACTTCGCGTCGATCGTCACATAGCCCTGCAGCGCGGCGATCCGCTTGATCACCTCGGAGACGCCTTGCAACGCGAGCATCACGAAGCCGGACGGGATAACGAACTTGATTGGCCAGCGCAGCAGACCGCCGGCATTGCCGCTCATCTCGCCGACCGCGTAGGCCTGGTGGAAGAACGGCCAGGACAGGTAGGCGAGCAGCAGACAGGAGGGGATCAGGAAGAACAGGGTGCCGATCAAGTCGAGCCAGAGCTGGCCGCGTTCGGACAGCATCAGATAGAGGATCTCGACGCGGACATGCTCATTGCGCTTGAAGGTGTAGGAGGCGCCGAACATCACGAGGATCGCAAACATGTACCACTGCGCCTCGAGCCAGCCGTTCGAGGAGTAGCTGAACGCGTAGCGGATCATGGCATTGCCGGCGCTGACCAGGCAGGCGAGCAGGACGAGGAGGTTGCAGACGTATCCGATCTTCTCGTTCAGTCGGTCGATGGCCTGACTGAGTGCCAACAATGGGCGCATCACGATCTCCACGGCCGCGCGATCCGCGCGCCGAATATTTTTCCAAGCATCATCTGGCCGCCGCACGCAGACGCACGGAGCCACGGCTCACCTTCAGGAGCAGTTGCAAGCGATCGTCCTCCCCCGAAATCCGCTTCCGCCGTTGTTAGCTGCTCTTGGCTGCCGGATCGTCGGCAGGTGCCGACAGGGGGCAGCGGCCTATCCGGCCGGGCGAGTGTGAAAGCCGGGGCACCAAATCAGCGCCGTGGAACGCCGTCAATCGGAAAATGGGCAAATTGACGGCGCGGCAAATCGTTGTCCCGCCTTGGTAATCGGGGGACGGCGCAGGCGTCGGCCGCGGGCTTTGAACTAGCCGCCGGTGACGCTCATGTGGCGGCTGACGCTCGGGCGATTGTGGCGGCGGTCGATGATGAAATCGTGCCCCTTCGGCTTCAGCCCGATCGCCCGGTCGATGGCCGCCGACAGCAGATCGTTGTCGTCGGAGGCGCGCAGCGGCCGGCGCAGGTCGGAGGCGTCCTCGTGGCCGAGGCAGGTGTGCAGCGTGCCGGTGCAGGTGATCCGCACCCGGTTGCAGGATTCGCAGAAATTGTGGGTCATCGGCGTGATGAAGCCGAGTTTGCCGCCGGTCTCGGCGACCCGGACATAGCGCGCAGGGCCGCCGGTGTCGTCGGCAAGATCGGTCAGCGTGTAGTGCTTCTCGAGCCGCGCGCGCAGCAGCGACAGCGGAACGTACTGATCGATGCGGCCCTCGCCGATGTCGCCCATCGGCATCACCTCGATCAAGGTCAGGCCCATTCCCTTGCCATGCGCCCATTCCATCAGCGCGGGAATCTCGTCCTCGTTCATGTTCTTCAGCGCGACCGCGTTGATCTTGACCGCAAGCCCGGCCGATCGCGCCGCCTCGATGCCCGACAGCACCTTGTCGATGTCGCCCCAGCGGGTGATGGCCCGGAATTTTACGGGGTCGAGCGTGTCGAGCGAGACGTTGACGCGCCGCACGCCGCAATCGGCCAGCTCCTGCGCGAAGCGCGCGAGCTGCGAACCGTTGGTGGTCAGTGTCAGTTCGTCGAGCGCGCCGGTCGAAAGATGGCGCGACAGCGAACGCACCAGGCCCATCACATTGCGGCGGACCAGCGGCTCGCCGCCGGTCAGGCGGATCTTGCGCACGCCCTTGGCGACGAAGGCCGAGCACAGGCGGTCGAGCTCTTCCAGCGTCAGCAGATCGGCCTTCGGCAGGAAGGTCATGTCTTCCGACATGCAGTAGAAGCAGCGCAGGTCGCAGCGGTCGGTGACGGAGACGCGCAGGTAACGGATCGTCCGGCCGAACGGATCGGTCATCGGACGAAACAGCGTGTCGGAATGCGCCTGCGTGGATCCGTTCATTCAACCCGAGCCTTCAAGCCAAGCCTTTAAGCCGAGACCTTAACTCAAGACCTCAACTCAAGTCTTGAAATGTGTCCCTGTGTGCGGAGCCGAGCTCGGCTCCAGGCCCACAATCTATGCACGTTGGCGCGCCGTCACAATGCGTCCGTAAGGATGATCCGCAACATGCAACGCTGATCGCGCGCGATAGGTGAGACAGATCGCGCGATGCATGATCGCAATCGCCGATGTGTCTCCACGAAATACAAAAACCCGGCTTTGGGCCGGGCTCTTGTGCAGTGCAATCTCGATCAAACGCGCGCAGCGTTGCGCATCAGCGTGTGGGCGCGGCGGCCGGCGGCGGTGCCGCGCTCGGAGCAGGGAACGCCGCGTCCGGAGCGGCAGGAGCCGCAGCGGCAGCCGGCTTCGGCTTCTTCTTTTTCGGCCGCATCGCCTTATGCCCGCGCGGCGGCGGGCCGGCGGGCTGCAGCTCGGCGAACACCGGGCTCGGATCGAGCGTCGTGGTGGCCGGGCTGGTGAAGTCCCCCGGCGAGCGGGTGACCGTCACCGGTACCGTCGCCGGCTGGAACTTCGGCATGTTGAAGGTGACGGTGAAGTTGGCCTCCGGCGCCGGGATCGACACCGAGCAGGGCGTCTTGCAACCCGGTCCGATCGAGGTCACGGCGTCGGCGCCTTGCGGTGCCGAATCCAGCTGCACCTGCATCGGCGGCGGTGCCGACTTGAACGAATCCAATGAGAACGAAGAGCAGCCGGCCAGGCTCAGCCCGGCGGCCGCAATCACGATGATACGACGCATGATCCACACTCTTACTGCGGCAATCAGCCACAATCCCCGGGCCGACCATAGGAGCGTCGGAACAGAGGTGCAACAGGGGGAGGTCTGTTCGTTAAAGGATGGTTAACGAAAAATTCGCATGGCAAAATATTGCCAAGCAATATCAATGCGTTGTGGAAATCTTATGCGCCGCCGAGGCTGGCGACGGCGTCCGGCAGATCGCGCATATGGCTGATCAGCCGGTCCGGCTTCAGCTCGGTCATCGGGACGTCGGTGTAGCCGAAATCGACGCCGATCACCGGAACGCTGGCGCGCCGGGCGACCCCGACATCGGGACCGGCATCGCCGACCATGATGGCGCCGGGCAGCTTTCCGCCGGCGCGCGCGACGGTCTCGCGCAGGAACGCCGGATCGGGCTTGGCGACGCCGAATGTGTCCTGGCCGCAGATCGCGGCAAAGCGCGGCGTCAGGCCGAGCCGGTCGAGCAGCAGCTTCGATAGCCATTCCAGCTTGTTGGTGCAGACCGCGAACCGATGGCCCTTGGCCCCGAGCCGGTCGAGCGCGGCTTCGAGCCCGTCGAACGGGCGCGAGCCGTCGGCGATGTGCTCGGCGTAATAGTCGATGAAATCCTTGGTCAGGCGATCGAGGTCCGCGAGGCTGACCACGCGTCCGTCCACCTCGAGCCCGCGCTCGAGCAGCTTGCGCGCGCCGGCGCCGATCATGTTGCGGGCCGCCGACAGCGGAACCGGCTGCAGGCCTTCGCGGTCGAGCACATAATTCAGCGCGCTGATCAGGTCAGGCGCGGTGTCGACCAGCGTGCCGTCGAGATCGAACACGATGATGGGGGGAGAGGAGGCGGACATCTGTTTCTGGCTATCGGGCAGCGCGGCGCGATGCAAGCGAAGATGCTAGTGTCGCGCAAAAAAGGGAGGCTCGGATGCGGGAACTTGCCGGAAAAGCCGCTTTTGTCACCGGTGCGGCCAGCGGAATCGGCCTCGCCATGGCAACCGCGTTCGCGCGCGAGGGCATGAAGGTGATGCTCGCCGACATCGAAACCGGCGCGCTGGACAAGGCCGTCGATGCGTTGCGGGCAGGTGGCGCGGATGTCCATGGCGTGGTCTGCGACGTCGCCGATCCCGCAAGCGTCGACCGTGCGGCAGAGGCATCGTTCCGCGCCTTCGGCAACGTCCACGTTGTCTGCAACAATGCCGGCGTCGCGGCCGGTGGCGGCATCGATCAGATCTCGATCGAGAATTGGCGCTGGGTGATCGACGTCAACCTGATGGGCGTCGTGCACGGCATCAGGAGCTTCCTGCCGCATATCCGCGGGCACGGCGAGGGCGGTCATATCGTCAACACCGCCTCGATGGCCGGCATGAATGCCGGGCTCGGCGTCAGCCCTTATTCGGCGACCAAATTCGCCATCGTCAGCCTGTCCGAAGGGCTTTCGGCGCAACTGAAGCCGCTGGGGATCGGCGTCAGCGTGCTCTGTCCGAGCTATGTGCGGACCCGGATCGGCGAGAGCGGGCGCAATCGCCCGGCGCAGTACGGGCCGCCCCGCCAACTCGATCCGGCAAGCCCGATGGCCGCTGTCGTTGCCGAGATCGCGCGCCGCCTGGAAGCTGGTCTCGATCCGGCGTCGGTTGCCGCCCGCGTGCTGGCCGCGATTCACGACGACCAGCTCTATGTTTTCACCCATCCCGGGATGCGGGCCGAGGTCGAGGACCGTTTTGCGGCGATTTTGGCCGCGATGGATGCCGTTTCGGCCTAAAGACGGGCCCGGATGGCGCTATTCCTGCCCGTGAATCGAGGCTAGATATGCGCCCGCCGGGCGGCCGATGGCGCGCCCGTAACGGACAACCGAGGGGCTATCGGCCGTGGACATGGACGCACTGAAACGCCAGGCGGCGGCGCGCGCGCTCGAAGAGGTGCGCGACGGCATGAAGCTCGGGCTCGGTACCGGGTCGACCGCCAAGCATTTCGTCGAGCTGCTCGGCGAGAAGGTCCGATCAGGCATGAAGGTGATCGGCGTGCCGACCTCGGAGGCGACCCGGGCGGACGCGATCCGCTGCGGCGTCCCGCTGACCACGCTGGACGAGGTCGATCATCTCGACCTCACCATCGACGGCGCCGACGAGATCGACCCCGCGCTCAATCTGATCAAGGGCGGCGGCGGAGCGCTGCTGCGCGAGAAGATCGTGGCGGCCGCCAGTGATCGCATGATCGTGATCGCCGACGACAGCAAATGGGTCGAGGTGCTCGGCCGCTTTCCGCTGCCGGTCGAGGTGATCCCGTTCGGGCTCGCCGCGACAGAGGCCGCGATGGCGCGGGCGTTCGCCGAGGCCGGCGTGTCCGGCCAAATGATCATCCGTAAGGGCAAGGACGGTCACGTTTTTGTCACCGATGGCGGCCACTGGATCGTCGATGCCCATCTCGGCCGGATCGGCGACCCGCCGCGTCTCGCCGGTTTGCTCAGCATGATCCCGGGCGTGGTTGAACATGGCCTGTTCATCGGGCTTGGCAGCGTCGCCGTTCTGGCCGGCGCACAGGGAATTCGGGTTGTTGAACGGCGCTAACGCCGCAAGCAAGGAGACTTGGAATGAAGCGTTTTTCGGGACTTTTGTCGGCAGTGGCCCTGGCGGCTGGCCTCGCGCTCGCGGCCGCACCGGCCATGGCGCAGCAGCAGCTGCCCCCCATGCCCAAGGTCAAGCAGTCGACCCCCGCGGCGATTGCGGCTGCCAAGGAAATCCTGACGATGAAGAACGTGGCGGTGATGTATTCCGGCGCCGTTCCGGGCATCATCGAGAAGACCAAGACCGGTCTGCTGCAGCAGTACCTGAACTACCAGAAGGATCTCGACGAGGTGGCGCTGGTCGTCGCCAAGCAGTTCGCGGGCGGCGAGAAGGAGATCGGCGAAGGCATGGCGCAGATCTACGCCGCCGAGTTCACCGAGCAGGAGCTGAAGGACCTCGTGACGTTCTACAAGACCCCGCTCGGTCAGAAGCTTTTGACCGCGGAGCCCACGGCAATCAACGGATCGCTGCAATACATGCAGCAGTGGGCGCAGCAGTTCGGCGTGATCGTCAACGGCCAGTTCAAGGCCGAGATGAAGAAGCGCGGCAAGGACATCTAAGAGTCTTGTCACCTCGCCCCGCTTGCGGGGAGAGGTCGACACGTAGTGCCGGGTGAGGGGGACTCTCCGCGAGTCGGATTCGTGGAGGCGGGCCCCCACCCCAACCCTCTCCCCGCAAGGGCGGGGCGAGGGAGAAGGAAGAAAGAGGGTTGCCATGGCCGAGTTTGACGTCGACCTGTTTGTCATCGGTGGTGGTTCGGGCGGCGTTCGTGCCGCCCGCATCGCCGCCAATTATGGCGCGAAGGTCATGGTCGCCGAAGAGTACCGGATGGGCGGCACCTGCGTGATCCGCGGCTGCGTGCCGAAGAAGCTGTTCGTGATCGGCAGCCACGTCCACCAGGAGATCGAGGACGCCGCCGGCTTCGGCTGGAGCATCGGCCAGGTCTCGTTCGATTGGGCGACGCTCGTCGCCAACAAGGACAAGGAGATTGCCCGGCTCGAGGGCGCCTACACCACCAATGTCGAGAGGTCGGGCGCCAGGATCGTCAAGACCCGCGCGGTGCTCGAGGATACCCACACCATCAGGCTCGCCACCGGCGAGAAGGTGACGGCGAAATACATCCTGATCGCCACCGGCGGCGCGCCCAATCACGGGCCGGCGGTTCCCGGCATCGAGCACGTGATCTCCTCCAACGAGGCGTTTCACCTGAAGGAGCTGCCGAAGCGGATCGTGATCCAGGGCGGCGGCTACATCGCGCTGGAATTCGCCGGCATCTTTGCCGGCTACGGCTCCGACGTGTCAGTAGTCTACCGCGGCGACAACATCCTGCGCGGCTTCGACGAGGACGTGCGCAAGCATGTCCGCACCGAGATGGAGAAGCGCGGCATCACCATCATCACCGGCTGCACGGTGGCGAAGATCGACAAGCACGGCCGCGATTTCACCACCCATCTGTCCAACGGCTCGAGCATCGCCTCCGACCAGGTGATGTTCGCGATCGGCCGGCATCCCAATGTCAGGGGTCTCGGGCTCGAGGCCGCCGGCGTCGCCATCAATCCCGCCAATGGCGGCGTCCAGGTCGACGGCTGGTCGAAGACCTCGGTCGACAACATCTACGCGGTCGGCGACGTCACCCACCGCACCAATCTGACCCCGGTCGCGATCCGCGAGGGCCATGCCTTCGCTGACACTGTGTTCGGCAAGCGCCCGGTGCAGGTCGACCACGCGACGATCCCGACCGCGGTGTTCTCGCAGCCGGAGGTCGGCACCGTCGGCCTCACCGAAGAAGAGGCGCGGGCGCAGTACAGCCACGTCGACATCTACAAGACCGATTTCCGCCCGATCAAGGCGACGATGTCCGGCCGCGACACCCGCGTGCTGATGAAGCTCGTGGTCGACGGTTCGAGCGACCGCGTGCTCGGCTGCCACATCGTCGGCGATGCCGCCGCGGAAACGATCCAGGCGATCGCGATCGCCGTGAAGATGAAGGCGACCAAGGCCGATTTCGACGCCACCGTCGCGCTGCACCCGACCGCGGCGGAGGAACTGGTGACGATGCGGACGCCAACCGCGCGCCACGTGCGTCAGGCCGCGGAGTAGGGCGCGCCACCGGGGTGTTCCTGCGTCCCGGAGGGAGAGCTTCCGATGTGGTTTCTGGCGCTCTTGCCGATCATGCTCGCGGCGCCGGATCTCGCATTTGCCGAGGACGCCGCATTCAAGGTCGGTGTCACCACGCGCGATTTCATTCCGGCCGAGCCTTACGACTGGCGCGGCGCCAGCGCGCATGTGCTCCGCGCCGTGATTTGGTATCCGGCTGCAGCTGATGCGCACGAGCAGCCGCAATGGATCGGGCCACGCCTCGTCCCGCTGGTCAGCACTGGACGCGCCGCGCCCGACGCGGCGCCGGCAGAGGGGCCACCACGTCCGCTCGTTCTGCTGTCGCATGGCTTCGGCGGCATCGCGACCGATCTCGCCTGGCTCGGCGCGGGGCTTGCGGCGCACGGCTTCATCGCCGTTGCGGTCAACCACCCCGGCAACAATCGATCCGAGGACAGGACGGTCGACGGTTATGCGCTGAAGTGGCTGCGCGCCGTCGACCTCAGCCGGGTGATTGACGCCATGCGCACCGACCGGACCTTCGGCGACCGGATCGACCCGGCGCGGATCGGCGCTCTCGGCCATTCGTACGGCGGCTACACCGTCATCGCCATCGCCGGCGGCATCACCGATCCGGAGCGGACTCAGGCTTTCTGCCGTTCGCCCGCCGCTGACGCGTTGTGTACGTCGCAGACTGGCGCGACGGAGCTGCGCCAGAAGAGCGTGATACGCCTGACTACCGATCCCGATTTCCGGCAGCGCTACAGCCTTGGTGGCCAGTCCTATCGCGATGAGCGCGTTCGCGCCGTGTTCGCGATGGCGCCGGGGCCGGTGCCGGCCTTCACGCCGGAGAGCCTTGGCGCCATATCGATCCCGGTCGCGATCGTCGCGGGAAGCGCCGACGAGATCACGCCGCCGGCCTCGGGCGCCGAGGCGCTCGGCAAGGCTATTCCGCATGCGACGCTGAGGCTGTTTCCGCACGCGGGCCACTTTGTCTTCTTCGACACCTGTACCGCGGTAGGGCGTCTGGTGATCGGGGCTGTCTGCCGCGATCCCGATGGCGTCGACCGCGAGGCGGTCCATGCCGAGACGATCGGCCTTGCGCTCGATTTCTTCACCGCAAGCTTGCGCTGAGCAGCCGCGGTGGCCTGGTGCGGATCTGGCGATCGGGAGCCGGGGAACGAGCCTGCCTGAAAAGTCCAACGCCGCCCGCTTAAAATACATGCGAGCGGCGTTGTCTCTAGCCCCAGGAAGGTCATTGCAAAATCCTGATAACCTTAAGTCTGTAGAAGCGCGCAAAGGTTTCATACCTCAGAAGGGGTAGGTTGCTTCCGCAAGACCGGCGCACTGCCGACGGCCGCTGCTGGTGCCGGGGAATTAGGGCACCTTTGTTGACATGCATATCCACTGGGGACTTTTCCCCTTGGGCCGCTCTCCGCGCGCGCTCAAATCAGATCGAGCTTCCGGCAAATGGCCTGCGCGCCGGCGCTTGTGCACAGATGGTGCGATGGGCAGCGCGGCGATCTCGCGCGCCTTGGAACCTTGCGCTATGCTGGCAGTTCCACTCCAAACGGTTTGATGTCTCAAATTGAGGGAGCCGCCCATGACAGGCCCAACCGAGCAGGAGATTCGGACCCGCGCCTACGAATTGTGGAAGGATGCCGGCGAACCGCCGGGCATGATGGATCAGCTCTGGTACAAGGCCGAACGGGAACTGCTGGCGCGCAAGGCCGCCAACGGCGAAGCGCCCTGCGGAATGAACGGACACAACGGGCCGACGACGTATCCGGAGAAGTTGAGGGGCGTGCATTGAGTGTGTCGCGCGGCTGAGCTAACGAGCCCGGCAAGCTGGCCCGGACCCGGAGGCATCATGAGCGACGCGATCGACCTTTCGCAGAAACTATCGACATTCTCCGATCACTGGTCGCCGCGCACCGTCGCGCAATTCAACGCCTGCGACGTGATGGTGGTGAAGGTGCAGGGCGAGTTCGTCTGGCACAAGCATGACGACACCGACGACTTCTTCCTCGTGCTGAAAGGCGTGCTCGACATCGAGCTGCGCGACCGCACCGTGACGTTGAAAGAGGGCCAGATGTACATCGTGCCGAAGGGCGTCGAGCATCGGCCGGTCGCACGGGAAGAGGTGCATCTGTTGCTGATCGAGCCGACGGGCACGCCGAACACGGGAGATGCGGCGACGGCGGCGCCGCGGAAGGTGGTGTGAGATCGGCGTGGCGCTTGAACGAGATGCGCTGCGATCAAGGACGTTGAGGGCTTTCAACACCAAGCTTTAGTCGTGGTCGCCTAGTGCGCGAACTGTACTCCAATTGCATTCAGGGCCACGTGCAAGACCACGGTTGTGGCGACAATTGCGCCAATCAACCAAAGCATCTTTAGGCCTGCGGAGTGTTTGATGTCAGCATTCTGCGGATCGCTCGGGTCATATGTGATCCGCGTCTGACAACCAACGGGCCAGAGGGCAAGATTCGAACCCACATTCGAGATAAAAGTCACTTGCTGGCCGTCCGTTGTTTGAAATCGAATCTGCGGATGCGGCACGCGCGTTGCTAATCCCCTCATAGGCAAGTCAATGACGGTTCCCCAGGCCATTGCTGTGCGGCGTCGCTCCCCGAAGGAATCGGCGAAGCGCCAGTACAAGGTCACGCAAATGATCGCGATCCCCATCTGCGTAAGCATTTCTACGGCTTTCCTAGGGGGAAAAGATCAACTCAGACCGCGCGAGCTAATGGTCGCCAATTGCAGCAGAGACTCGTTGCGCTCGTTGTATTCTAAATAGACAACAAGGCGCTGCGCAAATCCGTGAAATTCCCCAACTCAATCAACGCGATCACACCTGTCCAGTCTTCCCGCGGAAAATATTCCGCTTGGCGTTTGACCCAACTCAGATGTTCAATTGGCCCGTCTCACCCGATCGAGGGGCGCTGCGCATCGTCAGGAGTGTTGCGGTGAGATGCGGTGGACGCCGGGCATGCGAGAGACGACATGCATGCGAGGCGGACGGCGAAATCGTGTGGTCCTGACGCCCTAGCGGCAGGTGTCCTCGTGCAAGACGCGTTGCGTCATGCACGGGCGGTGACAAGCAAGCCCAGTCTCGCCGGGGAGAGCACGTATAAGCCGTAACCCATCGCGCAGGGAAAGCCGGGATGTTTCCGGTGACACCTGTGGTCCGACCTCCGGTGCTTTTTGTTGCACCGGACCCATGGGTGCGATCGGCACCCGGCTTTCCCTGCGCCCTCTGAGCAAAGAGTGGCGAAACAAGATGCAAAACTTCGGACAGATAATGTCGCGAGAATGCAAAGCTGCGTCCTCATCCTCAGCTGTCATCGCCCGTGCATGCGGGCGATCCAGTACGCCGCGGCCTCTCGGTTCAGCAATGACTGCCTCTGGAATACTGGATCGCCCGGTCGAGCCGGGCGATGACACCGAGATGAGGTCCGCAATAGCGGTGTGTCGTATCGCGCGGGAGCAATCCTCATCGTCGTCCTGGCGAAGGCCAGGACCCATTACCCCAAATCTCAATTGTTGCGCGACGCTGGGGCCGCGTTCCCGTTCACAAGCAAATTCGGTGGTTATGGGTCCTGGCTTTCGCCAGGACGACGGATGGAGACGATTGCGCTCACCCCTCCGCCTCGAGCCACTCCGCGGCGCCGCGCCACAGGGCGTCGCGGTGTTCGCTGCGGAAGAAGCCGAAATGGCCGATCGCTTTCGCGCCGGCATCGGCGGGACGGATCGAGATGATCTCCGGCGTGATCGAGGTGAAGGCGGAGCACAGCAGCTCGACCGCCGGCCGCGTCGCCCAGCTGTCGTCGGTGATGACAAGCGCGCGGAGCTTGCCCTTGAACTTCGGAAAATTTTCGCGCGCTGCGAGCGCCGGATCATCGAGCAGGTAGCGCTCGCGCATCACCCAGCCGCGCCATTGCTCGAACACGCCCCGCGGCAGGTCCATGCCGAGGCCGGCCCAGGCGGGCACATAGCCGAGCGTGCGCGCCAGCGGCAGGCCGATGCCGTTCATGAAGGCGACGACGCGGTAGCGCTCGGGCGAGGCCATCAGCTTCCAGGTGGCGGCCTGCGAGGCGACCAGCAGTGCGCGCGGAATTTCAGCGTTGTTGGCAAGGAGCCCTAGCGACTGGCCGCCGAAGGAGTGGCCGACATAGGCGAAGGGCAGATCGCGGTAGCGGTCGCGCATCCAGCTCACCGCGGCGGTGGTGTCGAGCGCGGCCCAGTCCGCCATCGTGGCCTTGAAGCCGGCCAGCGACTTCGGCTTGTTGAGGCCGGTTGCCGCCATTGGCCTCGAGTCGCCGGTGCCGCGGTAGTCGTAGGTCAAGACCGCCGCGCCGCGGCGGGCCAGATAGCCGGCAAAGCCGCGATAGACCTTGCGGGGCACGGCGGTCGCCGAGTTGATCAGGACGGCGTGGCGCTTCCTGCCGCGCGGCAGGAACAGCGTCGCGGCGAGCGGATAGCCGTCCGCGGCCGGCACGACGATGTCGTCGCTAAAAACGTCGTCCAGCGCTGTGGCGGCTGCGGCAATTTCCCTGGCATTCATGGTATGGTCCAGCAAATGCGAATTCGTATTTTCCTGCAAGAGTTTGACGGGATTGCAGGAATCCTTCTAGCGGCGGGGCGGGCGGCTGTGTATAAGCCCACC
Source organism: Bradyrhizobium sp. AUGA SZCCT0105 (assembly GCF_018129565.1). Taxonomy (NCBI): domain Bacteria; kingdom Pseudomonadati; phylum Pseudomonadota; class Alphaproteobacteria; order Hyphomicrobiales; family Nitrobacteraceae; genus Bradyrhizobium; species Bradyrhizobium sp. AUGA SZCCT0105. The sequence goes on from NZ_JAFCMK010000001.1 coordinate 187,483, forward strand.
TTTCCCGTCGATTAAGTCGCGGTTTTTGCTCAGGAGTTGACCTCATGTCCGAGCGGTGGACACCCGATAGCTGGCGCGCCAAGAAGGTGCTGCAGGTGCCCGATTATCCCGATGCCAAGGCATTGGCCGATGTCGAGGCCCAGCTTGCGACCTTTCCGCCGCTGGTGTTCGCGGGCGAGGCGCGCAACCTGAAGAAGGCGCTGGGGCGGGTCTCTGCCGGCGAGGCCTTTCTGCTGCAGGGCGGCGACTGCGCCGAGAGCTTTGCCGAGCACGGCGCCAACAACATCCGCGACTTCTTCCGCGTGCTGCTGCAGATGGCCGTGGTCATGACCTATGCCGGCGCGCTGCCGGTGGTGAAGGTCGGCCGCATCGCAGGCCAGTTTGCAAAACCGCGCTCGTCGCCGACCGAGAAGCAGGGCGATGTCGAGCTGCCGAGCTATCGCGGCGACATCGTCAACGACATCGCCTTCACGCCGGAAGCGCGGATTCCCGATCCGCAGCGCCAGCTGATGGCCTATCGCCAGTCCGCGGCGACGCTGAACCTGCTGCGCGCCTTCGCGACCGGCGGCTTCGCCAATCTCGGCAGCGTGCATCAATGGATGCTCGGCTTCCTGAAGGATTCGCCGCAGTCCCGCCGCTACAAGGAGCTGGCCGACCGCATCTCGGACGCGCTGAATTTCATGCGCGCCTGCGGCCTCGACCTCGAGAGCCATCCGGAGCTGCGCGCCACCGATTTCTACACCAGCCACGAGGCGCTGCTGCTCGGCTACGAGCAGGCGATGACGCGGGTCGATTCCACCACCGGCGACTGGTACGCGACCTCCGGCCACATGATCTGGATCGGCGACCGCACCCGGCAGCTCGATCACGGCCATGTCGAATATTTCCGCGGCATCAAGAACCCGATCGGCCTGAAATGCGGTCCGTCGCTGAAGCCGGACGAGTTGCTGAAGCTGATCGACGTGCTGAACCCCGACAACGAGCCGGGACGCCTGACGCTGATCAACCGCTTCGGCGCCGACAAGGTCGGCGACCATCTGCCGGGCCTGATCCGCGCCGTGCAGCGGGAAGGCCGCAAGGTGGTGTGGTCGTGCGATCCGATGCACGGCAACACCATCACCTCGACCTCCGGCTACAAGACGCGGCCGTTCGACCGCGTGCTGTCGGAGGTGAAGGCGTTCTTCCAGATCCACGCCGCCGAGGGCACTCATGCCGGCGGCGTGCATCTGGAGATGACCGGGCAGGACGTCACCGAATGCATCGGCGGCGCCCGCGCCATCACCGATGAGGATCTCAACGACCGCTACCACACGGTCTGCGATCCCCGCCTCAACGCCGAACAGTCGATCGACATGGCCTTCCTGATCGCCGAGCTGCTGAAGCAGGAGCGCGCCGGCAAGGTCAAACCGATGCCGGCGGCCGCTGGGTTGTGATTTGGGGGCCGTGACTTGAGGGCAGTGACTTGCTGAGGTTCTGGCGAGCCACCATCAACTCGCGCAACGGGCTGGCCTTCGCCATTCGCTCGGAGCAGGCGATTCGCGAGGAGGTGGTGGCACTGGTGCTGTCGGTGCCGCTGGCCTGGCTGGTCGGCGCCACCGTGATGCGGCGGGTCGAGCTGGTCGCAACCGTGGTGCTGGTGCTGGTGATCGAGCTGCTCAACACCGCGATCGAGAAGCTCGCCGACCGCCTGACCATGGATCACGATCCGCAGATCGGACGGGTCAAGGACATGGGCTCCGCTGCCGTCGGCGTCGCGCTCGTGATGGCCGGGCTGTTCTGGCTGTTCGCCCTCGCCGAGCGGATGGGTGCGTTCTGAGCATGATCCGGAAAAGTGGGAACCGGTTTTCCGATCAGATCATGCTCAAGGAGCAGGAGCCGTGAGCGCCAACAAGCCGATCAAGCTTGCGGTGATCGGACGTGGACTGATCGGGTCGGCGGCCGCACGACACCTGAGCAAGATGGGCCATGAGGTCACGCTGATCGGGCCCGATGAGCCGGCAGATTTCTCGCAGCACAGCGGCGTTTTCGGCAGCCACTACGATGAGGGCCGCATCACGCGCGTGTACGATCCGCAGCCGTTCTGGCGGCAGATGAACCGCGCGGCGATTGCGCGCTACGGCGAGATCGCCGCGGAAAGCGGTGTCGAATTCTACCGCGAAGCCGGTGCGCTTCACATCGGCGATCGCGAGACCACCGATGTCGCATCGGTCGGCAAGGTCTGCGCCGAGGAGAGGATCGCGTGTGAAGCCTATCAGGATGCGGCGCTCGCGGAGCGGTTTCCGTTCCTGAAATCGACGGCGGGAATGCTGGGCTATTTCGAGCCGCGCAATGCCGGATACATCTCACCGCGCCGCCTGGTCCGGGCGCAGACCATCGCGGCGGAGCGCGCGGGCGCCCGGATCATCGACGAACCAGCGCTCGGGATTTCGGAAAGCGGCTCCGGTGTGACGATCCGGACGCGATCGGGCAGTGTGGAGGCCGAGCGTGTGCTGGTTGCGGCTGGCGGGCACACCCAATCGCTGCTCGGCCGATCGCTGGGCTTTACCGTCTATGCGCGGACTGCGGCGCTGTTTCGGCTCGGTGCGGCGGAGGTGCAACGCCTGGCCGGCATGCCGTCGATGCGCTGTCTCGGGCCCAAGGGCGACAATCCCTACATCCTGCCGCCAATCCTCTATCCGGATGGCCAGACCTGGCTGAAGCTCGGCGGCGATCCGGTCGATCGTGCGCTCGAGAGCGAGGCTGAAATCAAGGACTGGTTCCGGTCGGGCGGATCGGTTGACGTCGCTGACCGGCTGCAAAGCCAGATCCTTGACCGCATTCGCGACCTCAAATTCGAGGAACGCCGCGTCGTGCCCTGCATGACTACGTTCGGCGACACCGGCTTGCCCAGCATCGGACCGCTTTCCGAGCGGGTCACGGTCGCATTCGGCTGCTATGGCAAGAGCGCGAAATGTTCGGACGAATTGGGTCGGCTGGGTGGCATGGCGCTGCTCGGCGAGGTGAGGGCAGAACTTGCACCCTGACCGGCGCCTCAGATCCCAGTGCGATTTCTGCAATCGCACCATGATCGGACGACGATTGCAGTTTGCCGTTGTGCGGGACAACATAAAGCTATGAGCGAACAACAGATCAAGATCACCCTGGCGCAACTCAATCCGACGGTCGGTGACGTCACCGGCAACGCCGCGAAAGCGCGTGCCGCGCGCGAGAAAGCGAAGGCCGATGGCGCCGACCTCATGGTGCTGTCGGAGCTGTTCGTCGCCGGCTATCCGCCGGAGGATCTGGTGCTCAAGCCGGCGTTCCAGTCAGCCTGCCGCGCCGCGATCGAGGAACTGGCGCGCGAGACCAAGGATGGCGGCCCGGCGATGCTGATCGGCACGCCCTGGGTCGAGGACGGCAAGCTCTACAACGCCTGCGCGCTGCTCGACGGCGGACGTATCGCCGCGCTGCGCTTCAAGGCCAACCTGCCGAATTACGGCGTGTTCGACGAGAAGCGGCTGTTCGCGCGCGGCCCGGCATCGGGCCCGGTGACGGTGCGCGGCGTGCGCATCGGCGTGCCGATCTGCGAGGACATCTGGCTGGAGGAATCCGAAGACTACGAGAACGTCGTCGAGTGCCTGGCCGAGACCGGCGCCGAAATCCTGATCGTGCCGAACGGCTCGCCCTATGCTCGCGACAAGACCGATCTCCGCCTGTCGATCGTGGTGGCGCGCGTCACCGAGAGCGGGCTGCCGCTGATCTATCTCAATGAGATGGGCGGCCAGGACGAGCTGATCTTCGACGGCGCCTCGTTTGCGCTCAATGCCGACCTCACCGTGGCGGCGCAGCTTCCGGCGTTCGAGGAGAACATCACGACGCTGACCTGGCGCAAGACCGCGGACGGCTGGCGCTGCAATGGGCCGATCACGCCGCAACTCGAAGGCGACAAGGCCGATTACGCGGCCTGTGTGCTGGGCTTGCGCGACTACGTCCGCAAGAACGGTTTTCCCGGCGTGCTGCTCGGCGTCTCCGGCGGCATCGACTCGGCGCTGTGTGCCGCGATCGCGGTCGATGCGCTCGGCGCCGACAAGGTGCGTGGCGTCATGCTGCCGTTCCGCTACACCGCGCAGGTCTCGCTCGACGATGCCGCCAAGCTCGCCGCCGCACTCGGCATCCGCTACGAGATCCTGCCGATTGCCGACGCCGTCAACGGCTTCGAGACAATCCTGGCGCCGGTGTTCAAAGGGCTGGAGCGCGACATCACCGAGGAAAACTTGCAGGCGCGCGCCCGCGGCACGCTGTTGATGGCGATCTCCAACAAGACCGGCGCCATGGTGGTGACGACCGGCAACAAGTCGGAAATGTCGGTCGGTTACGCCACGCTGTACGGCGACATGAATGGCGGCTTCAATCCGATCAAGGACATCTACAAGACCGAGGTGTTCCGCCTCTCGAGCCTGCGCAATGAATGGAAGCCGGACGGCGCGCTCGGCCCAATGGGCGAGGTGATCCCGGTTAACATCATCATCCGACCGCCGACCGCGGAGTTGCGCGAGAACCAGACCGACCAGGATTCGCTGCCGCCCTATGAGGTGCTTGATGCGATCCTCGAGCGGTTGGTGGAGCGCGAGGAGCCGCTGGCGACCATCATCGAGGCCGGTTTCGACCGCGATGTGGTGACGCGTGTCGATCGCCTGCTCAACATCGCCGAATACAAGCGGCGGCAGGCCGCGCCCGGAGTGAAGGTGACGCGGAAGAATTTCGGCCGCGACCGCCGCTATCCCATCACCAACCGCTTCCGCGATTTCGGCAAGGCGCTGCCGGCGCCGGACGAGACGCTGGTGACGCGCGGCTCGCGCGCGTCGGCGGAAGCGTTCGAGGGGTGAGCCTTACTGCTTCTTCGGGATGAAGGTCGGGCCGACCGTGCGGATCTGGCCGTCGCTTGCGGGCGCGGCAGGTGCTGCCGTTGCATCAGCGGCGGCGGGCTGCTGCGGTTGAGCCGCCGCGGCTGCGGGCGCGCCCTTCTTGCCGGCGGCGGCCTTGGTCTGCGCGCGCTGCTGCATCTTCCGCGCGCTCTCCTCGGTGACGATGATGTCGCCCTGCTGCGCGGCGGACGCCTGGTCGTCGACCGCCTTCAGCGCCTCCGCCCAACTCTGGCCGGCCGCCTTGCAGGAGCAGGACGGATTGAACTCGGTGCGGTACTTGAAGGCGTTCGGCAGCGACGAGTAGGACTGGCCGTTGATCGAGACCGCCTGGTTGATGTCTTCGCCGGGATTGCGGTAGGCGAACAGGCTGGCTTCCGCGGCCGGGCACTGCGCCTTGCAGATCTGCTCGTCGGCGGCAAAGCGCGCCTGCGAGGTCGCGAACGAGATCGGGAAATAGGCGCCGTCGCAGGTTCGGACGCAGACGGTGCGGAAGGTACCGGACTGTCCGCCATATTGCGCGTCGGGCGGGGGCAGCGGATTGTTGGGATTGCCACCGCCGCCGCCACCGCCGAACAGGTTCTCGATGAAATTGCCGGGGCCGCGCGCGGCGGCCGCGTATTGCGGGCCGCAATTGTTCTGCGCCAGTGCGGTCAACACCGAGCGGCGCTGGTTCTCGCGATCGGCGCCGCCAAGCCCGCCGGTGCGCAGCCGCTCGAGATTTCCGGTCATCTGGTCGAGATTGGCGCGCATCTGCTGGATCTGGTTGTTGACCGGTCCGCACTGCGCCGAGTTGTTATTGAAGAGGGACAAGAATCCGGAGCTGTCGCAGCCCATGCGCCGGGCCTGCGCGGTCACGCGATCCAGCTCGCCCTGCTGCCGGGTTGCGGCGTCCTGATAGCGGCGGATCTGCTCGTCCTTGGCCGGATCGCCGCCGCCACGATCGATCGCCGCCAGCTGGCCTTCGAGCCGGCCGCACATCGGATTGGCTTGCGCGCCCTGGGGCGCCGGGCCGGGCGGGCCCGGAGGCACCTGCGCGAGGGCATCCGCGGCGGGCAGGGCGATGCCGGCCAGCACGGCGCAAGTCAGGAACCAGCGGGAGAAGCGAGAACGGGAGCTATTGGGCATATCCGGCCATTAAAACGACGCCGCGCGGCGATCAACGCCAAAGCGCGCGGCCAGGTCGCTGCAATAGCCGTTTCTCGGGGCAGCGTCACGTCGTTTCCGGGGCGCCGGTGTGGCAATAACCCCGTTTATCCAGCGGCTTGGCTCAGCGTTGGCAGGTGATGGCGACGTATTCGCCGCAGCTGTTGCCGGTGCAGGTCTCATTGGCGGCGTGCGGAACCGCGCCGGTGATCTCGTCGGGATCGACGCGCCGGTAACTGGTGGCCTGCGCAAAATCGCGTGACCGGCAGTAGGCGCGGGCGGCGGATGCACCGCAGCGGTCGCCGTGGGCGAGGCACTGGTCGATGCCGTATCCGTCGGCTTGGTTGGCGACGATGAAAACGCGGCTGTCGGCCAAGGCGGCCGAGGAGACAAGGACGAACGTAGAGGCAATCAATGCTGAAATGGGCCGCATGGTGCACCAGTGAAAATGGCGGGGAATCCGCAGGGCCCTCCCGTACGCCCAATTCCTTAATAATGATTAACCATGAGGGCGTTGGCGTGATTTCGGTGCGACGCGAGCTGCATAACGCCCGAAAACAGCCCCTTGACGCGATAAGGGGGCCGTGAGACACGATGGAACCATGAACGGCCACCTCGCCATCTGCAGCATTTGCCGCGAGATTATGAGCTAGCGATTCGCTGGCTGAGGCCGTCTTTTCTCAATCACCCTGAGATCACTGGACGCCCGGCCGCAAGGGATGGGTACCCATGGATTTGCGCCTCTACGATACGCTGACCCGGGAGAAGCGGCCCTTCGTGCCGCTCGATGCCGATAACGTCCGCATGTACGCCTGCGGACCGACGGTCTACGACTTCGCCCATATCGGCAACGGCCGGGCCGCTATTGTCTTCGACGTGCTGTTCCGCGCGCTGCGCCATCGCTATGGCGCCGATCATGTCACCTATGTCCGCAACATCACGGACGTCGACGACAAGATCAACGTTCGCGCTGCGCGGGACTATCCCGGCGTGCCGCTGAACGAGGCGATCCGCAAGGTCACCGAGCAGACCTATCAGCAGTACCAGGACGACGTCACGGCGCTCGGCTGCTTGCCGCCGACCGTGCAGCCGCGCGCCACCGAGCACATCCCGGAGATGCGCGCGATCATCGATAAGCTGGTCGCCGGCGGCTTTGCCTATGTCGCCGAGGATCACGTGCTGTTTTCGCCGCAGGCGATGAACGCGGCCAATTCGACGCTGCCGCGCTACGGCGCGCTGTCGAAGCGCTCGCTCGACGAGATGATCGCGGGCGCGCGCGTCGATGTTGCGCCCTACAAGCGCGACAACACCGACTTCGTGCTGTGGAAGCCGTCGAAGCCGGGCGAGCCGTCCTGGCCGTCGCCGGCAGGCATTGCGGTGGAGGGGCGGCCCGGCTGGCACATCGAGTGCTCGGCGATGGCCTGGAAGCATCTCGGCGAGAAGTTCGACATCCATGGCGGCGGCATCGACCTGGTGTTCCCGCACCATGAGAACGAGCTCGCGCAGACTTGCTGCGCGTTCCATACCGACCGCATGGCCAATGTCTGGATGCACAACGGATTCCTGCAGATCGAAAGCGAGAAGATGTCGAAGTCGCTCGGCAACTTCTTCACGATCCGCGATCTGCTGGCCGATTGGCCGGGCGAGGTGCTGCGGCTCAGCATGCTGAGAACGCATTACCGCTCGCCGCTGGACTGGACGCTGAAGAGCGCGGAAGAAGCCGCAAGGACGCTCGACGACTGGTATGCGGTCGCGGCCGACGCCGAGTCCGGCGCGCCGTCGCCGGCGCTGGTCGAGGCGCTCTACGACGATCTCAACACGGCGCAGGCCATGGCCGTGCTGCACAGCTTGCGCAATGCTGCCGCGAGCAATGAAGCGAGCCGCAAGGAATTTGCCGGCTCGCTGCGGCTGCTTGGCTTCCTCTCCGAGAGCGCGGCGTCGTGGAAGGGCCGCAAGGAGCAGGCCAGCGGCGTCGATGCTGCCGCGGTCGAGGCGCTGATCGCCGAGCGAACCGCGGCGCGTGCGCGCAAGGATTTCAAGGAGTCCGATCGGATCCGCGATCAGCTCGCGGCGATGGGCGTTGCGATCAAGGATGGCAAGGATGCCGAAGGAAAGCCGATCACGACCTGGGAGGTTGCGCGATGAGCCGATCCGCACCCGCATTGCGCCCGTATCTGCCCGACGATGCGCCGCTGCTGGCGGCGATCTTCGCGGCGTCGATCATGGACCTGACCGGTGACGATTACAGCGAGGCGCAGCAGGAAGCCTGGGCGATGGCCGCCGACGATGAGGAGGCCTTCGGCAAGAAGCTCGCCGGGCAGCTGACCCTGATCGCGACATTGCAGGGCGCGCCGGTCGGTTTCGCCTCGCTGAAGGGGGCGGACCATATCGACATGCTCTATGTGCATCCGAGCGCGGTCGGGCAGGGTGCAGGCAGCGCGCTGTGCGATGCACTGGAGAAGATCGCGAGCGCCCGCGGCACCAAGGCCCTGAAGGTCGATGCCAGCGACACCGCGCTCGAATTCTTCCGCAAGCGCGGCTACGTCGCACAGCAGCGCAATACGGTCACCATCAACGACGAATGGCTCGCCAACACCACGATGCAGAAGACCCTCGACGGTGTTGCTATGCCCGGAGGCCACGCATGAGCCGCGAGCGCCTCTATCTATTCGATACCACGCTGCGCGACGGTGCGCAGACCAACGGCGTCGACTTCACGCTGCAGGACAAGCAGGTGATCGCGGGGATGCTCGACGCGCTCGGCATCGACTATGTCGAAGGCGGCTATCCCGGCGCCAATCCGACCGACACCGAGTTCTTCAGCAGGAAGCCTGCCTTCGATCACGCGCGCTTCACCGCGTTCGGCATGACGCGGCGGCCGGGTCGCTCGGCGTCGAACGATCCCGGGCTCGCCGGCATCCTCGAGGCCAAGGCCGACGCGATCTGCTTCGTCGCAAAAGCCTCCGCCTACCAGGTCCGGGTCGCGCTCGAGACCACCAACGAGGAGAACCTCGCCTCGATCCGCGACAGCGTCGCGGCCGCCAAGGCGCTCGGCCGCGAGGTGATGGTCGACTGCGAGCATTTCTTCGACGGATACAAGGAGAGCCGCGACTATGCGCTCGCCTGCGCGACGGCGGCCTATGAGGCTGGTGCGCGCTGGGTGGTGCTGTGCGACACGAATGGCGGCACCATGCCGCATGAGATCGAGACCATTGTCGCTGACGTCGTCAAGCAGGTGCCCGGCGCCCATGTCGGTATCCACGCTCATAACGACACCGAGCAGGCGGTGGCCAATTCGCTCGCCGCGGTGCGGGCCGGCGCACGTCAGATCCAGGGCACGCTCAACGGCCTTGGCGAGCGCTGCGGCAACGCCAATCTCTGCTCGCTGATCCCGACGTTGAAGCTGAAGCAGGAGTTTGCTGACAAGTTCGAGATCGGCGTCACCGCGGAGAAGATGGCGACGCTGATGAAGGTGTCGCGCACGCTGGACGACATGCTGAACCGCGCGCCGAACCGCCATGCAGCCTACGTCGGCGAGAGCGCTTTCGTCACCAAGACCGGCATCCACGCCTCCGCTGTCATGAAGGATCCGCAGACCTATGAGCACGTGCTGCCGGATGCCGTCGGCAACCACCGCAAGGTGCTGGTCTCGGATCAGGCCGGCCGTTCCAATGTGATGGCCGAGCTCGATCGCGCCGGCATCGTCTATGACAAGGGCGACCCGCGGCTGACGCGCCTGGTCGAGGAGCTGAAGGAGCGCGAGGCCGCGGGCTTCGCCTATGAATCGGCGAACGCCTCGTTCGACCTGCTGGCGCGCCGCACGCTCGGCAAGGTGCCGGAATATTTCAAGGTCGAGCAGTTCGACGTTAATGTGGAGCAACGCTACAACGCCAACGGCCAGCGCGTCACGGTGGCGCTCGCGGTGGTGAAGGTCGACGTCGACGGCGAGCGGTTGATCTCGGCCGCCGAGGGCAACGGTCCGGTGAATGCGCTCGACGTGGCGCTGCGCAAGGATCTCGGCAAGTACCAGAAATACATCGATGGCCTGAAGCTGATCGACTACCGCGTGCGTATCCTCAATGGCGGCACCGAGGCGGTCACGCGCGTGCTGATCGAAAGCGAGGACGAGACCGGCGAGAGCTGGACCACGGTCGGCGTCTCGCCCAATATCATCGACGCCTCGTTCCAGGCGCTGATGGATTCGGTGTTCTACAAGCTAGTGAAGTCGGGCGCGCAGGCTTGAAGAAGAAGTAGCCTGGATGAGCGAAGCAATATCCGGGGCCATGTGAATTTTCCCCGGATGTCGCTTCGCTCATCCGGGCTACAGATTTCAGAGGAGGGCGCTTTCATGATCGACCACGTCTCCGTCGGCGTCCGCGATCTCGAGCGCGCCGCGCGGTTCTATGAGCCGACGCTGGCCACGCTCGGTCTGAGCCGTCTCGTCACGCGGCCGGCCACGATCGGCTTCGGCAAGGCCTATCCCGAATTCTGGATCAATCTGCGCGCCGCGATGACGCAGGTCGCGCATGAGAGCGGAACCCATATCTGCCTGCGCGCGAAAACCACCGCCGAGGTCGATGCCTTCCACGCCGCTGCGCTGGCCTCCGGTGGTGCATCCGATGGTGCGCCGGGCCTGCGCCCGCACGACCGCGTGCGCTACTACGCCGCCTTCATCCTCGACCCCGACGGCAACCGCATCGAGGCCGTGACGTTTCCAAGCGAGTAGGGCCTCGATACAGGGTGAAGCTGCTGAACCCGTCATCCCCGCGCAACGGCTTCGCCGTTGTCGCTGGAGGTGCGAGCGAAGCGAGCCTCGAAGGATGGACGGCCACCAGCCGGGCCGTGCATGCTTCGAGACGCGCGTTCCGCGCTCCTCAGCATGACGGTGATGGAGCTGAAAGCGTGGTGAACGCTTACAGCCGCCGCGCCACTTCGGGCGCGAGCTCCTTCGCGGCCGCCGGCTTGCCGGCCACGGCGGAACGCAGCCGCGGCAGGATGTCGTCGACGCGGTCGGCCATCAGCACGTTGATCGGCAGCGTCGCGCGGATGAACTCGGTCGTGCGCATGTGGCTCAGCAGCGAGAGCAGGGGTTCCCAGAAACCATCAATATTGGCGAGCAGGATCGGCTTGGAGTGACGGCCGAGCTGCTGCCAGGTCAGCTGCTCGACCAACTCCTCCAGCGTGCCGATGCCGCCGGGCAGCGCGACGAACGCGTCCGAGCGCTCGAACATCAGCCGCTTGCGCTCATGCATGTCGGGGGTGACGATCATCTCCTGAACCGAGGTCAGCGCATTCTCGCGCGCCCGCAGGAATTCCGGAATGATGCCGGTGACGGAGCCGCCGTGATCGAGGGTGGATTTGGCGACCGCGCCCATCAGGCCGATCGAGCCGCCGCCGTAGACCAGGCGCACGTTGTTTTCGGCAAAGGCCTTGCCGAGCGCGACGGCAGCTTCAACGAAACGGGGATTGTTACCGGGGCCGGAGCCACAATAAACACAGACAGTCTTGATTTGGTTCATACGATCCTTGTGGCACTGCAGCGTAAACAGGGTCAAGACTCGCATATGGGCATTGAGGGCCAAAATATCCCGTAAATTCCCGCGAATCGCGAACAATTTTCGCCATAAGCCTGTACGCCACGTTGAAACGATCTATATGACGGGCACAATGGCAAATCGTGGAAAAGATGTGGCCGCGGACCGCCGCGCCATGACGGCAAGAGCGGGCTCCTGATGGTGCCGCCGCAACAGACTGTGACCGCGGCCGATCAGCCCACGGCCACGACGCCCGCCGCCGAGAGGGGGACCTTGCTCAGCACCCTCGTTCATCTCTGGCCCTACATCTGGCCCGGCGATCGCGCCGATTTGAAGATGCGCGTGATCTGGTCGGTGGTGCTGCTGCTGTTCGCCAAGCTCGCGACGCTGTCGGTGCCGTTCACCTTCAAATGGGCGATCGATGCGCTGAACGGCACCGGATCGGCGCCGGTCGCGACCTCGAACTGGATGGTCTGGCTGATCGCCTCGCCGGTGCTGATGACGATCAGCTACGGCGCGGTGCGCATCATCATGGCGGTGCTGACGCAGTGGCGCGACGGCATCTTCGCCCGCGTCGCGATGCACGCGGTGCGGCGGCTCGCCTACATCACCTTCGTGCACATGCACGAGCTGTCGCTGCGCTTCCATCTCGAGCGCAAGACCGGCGGCTTGACCCGGGTGCTGGAGCGCGGCCGCTCCGGCATCGAGACCATCGTGCGGATGGTGATCCTGCAGCTGATCCCGACCATCGTCGAGGTCACGCTGCTGGCGGGGGTGCTGCTCTGGCAATTCGACTGGCGCTATGTGCTCGCGGTGCTGATCACGGTTGTCGTGTTCATGTACTACACCTACATCGCGACCGAGTGGCGGATCGAGATCCGTCGCAAGATGAACGATTCCGACACCGAGGCGAACACCAAGGCGATCGACTCGCTGCTCAACTACGAGACGGTGAAGTATTTCGGCGCCGAGGAGCGCGAGGCGAGGCGCTACGACCGCTCGATGGAGCGCTACGAGCAGGCCAGCGTGAAGACCTACACCTCGCTCGCCGTGCTCAACACGGGGCAGGCGATCATCTTCACCGCCGGCCTGACCGCGACCATGCTGATGTGCGCGTTCGGCATCCGCAACGGCACCCACACCGTCGGCGATTTCGTGCTGATCAACTCGATGATGATCCAGCTGTACCAGCCGCTGAATTTCATGGGCATGGTGTATCGCGAGATCAAGCAGGCGATCATCGACATCGAGAAGATGTTCGACGTGCTGGCGCGCGATCCCGAGGTGAGGGACGTGCCGGGCGCCAAGCCGCTCGTGGTGTCCACAGGCAGCGTGCGCTTCGAGGATGTCCGCTTCGCCTACGAGCCCGACCGGCAGATCCTGAAAGGCCTGAGCTTCGAGGTGCCAGCCGGCAAGACGGTCGCGATCGTCGGCCCCTCCGGCGCCGGCAAGTCGACGATCTCGCGGCTCTTGTTCCGGCTCTACGATGTCTCGAGCGGCCGCATCCTGATCGACGGCCAGGACATCAAGAATGTGACGCAGACCTCGCTGCGGTCGGCGATCGGCATGGTGCCGCAGGACACCGTGCTGTTCAACGACACCATCCGCTACAACATCCGCTATGGCCGCTGGGATGCCGGCGACGACGAGGTCGAGGAGGCGGCGCGGCTGGCGCAGATCGACGGCTTCATCCGGATGTCGCCGCAGGGCTATGAGACGCAGGTCGGCGAGCGCGGCCTGAAACTCTCGGGCGGCGAGAAGCAGCGCGTCGCGATCGCGCGCACGGTGCTGAAGGCGCCGCCGATCCTGGTGCTCGACGAGGCGACCTCGGCGCTCGACAGCCACACCGAGCACGAGATCCAGGGGGCGCTCGAGCGGGTGTCGCGCAACCGCACCTCGCTGGTGATCGCGCACCGGCTGTCGACCATCGTTGGCGCCGACGAGATCATCGTGCTGGACCAGGGCCGGATCGCCGAGCGCGGCACCCACGCGCGGCTTTTGGCCTCGGGCGGCCTCTATGCCAGCATGTGGAACCGGCAGCGCGAGGCCGAGGAGGCCCGCGAACGGCTCGCCCAGGTCGATGACGACGGCGGCGCGCCGAATCGCCTGCCGCCCGTGGTCACCGATTCGTCGGAGGATTCCACCCCCGTTGAGGGTGAGAAACCCTTGCCGACCGCCGCGGAATAGTCGATTTAGGGCCTCTCCCGCCAAACGGGGCGGGGAAACGCAAGCGAGCTCTGATGTCGATCGCCAATTCCATCCGCGCGCAGATCCCGCCGATCCACCCCGAGGGCTATCCGTTCATCGGTGGCTTCGCTCTGGCGAGCCTGATCCTGTTCTGGATCTGGACCCCGCTGGGCTGGATCGGGACGCTGCTCACGGTCTGGTGCGCGCTGTTCTTCCGCGATCCCGTCCGCGTCACGCCGCTGCGCGACGGCATCGTGGTGTCGCCAGCCGATGGCCGCGTCTCCATGGTGGTGCAGGCGCTGCCGCCGGCCGAGCTCGGCCTCGGCGACAAGCCGCTGCCGCGGGTCTCGGTGTTCATGAGCGTGTTCAACTGCCATGTGAACCGCAGCCCGGTGGCCGGGCGCATCGACCGCATCGCCTACCGGCCCGGCGCCTTCATCAACGCCGAGCTCGACAAGGCGAGCGAGGACAATGAGCGCAATTCGCTGGTGATCTCGGGCGCCAATGGCCGCATCGGCGTGGTCCAGATCGCCGGTCTCGTGGCGCGCCGCATCGTCTGCTTCGTCAAGGAAGGCCAGTCGATCGGCGCCGGCGAGCGCTTCGGCCTGATCCGCTTCGGCTCGCGGCTCGATGTCTACCTGCCCGAGGGCACCAAGGCGCTGGTCTCCGAGGGGCAGACCGCGGTTGCCGGCGAGACGATTCTGGCGGATTTCCGCAACGCCGACCCGGGCCGCACCTACCGCGCCGATTAACTCTGTTTCGCGAGCCTGGAGCTCCCGTTCCGCTCGGAATCGGAACGGGAGCTCTGGTTTGCTATTTTGACGCGTTTTCTTCACGCGAACCGGTATCCGCTTTGCTGGAGACGCTTTAGCCCGCCGGTTCCCGCCGCGATGGCGGAGCCGGGCCATGCTTGCTATATTGCAAGACCATGATGCCCTTTGATCCCAACTCCACCGAGTCTCGCCGCCGCCGGTTCCGCCCGATCCCGGTGCGGATGCTGGTGCCCAACATGATCACGCTGCTGGCGATCTGCGCCGGCCTCACCGCGATCCGGCTGTCGACGGAAGGGCGGATGGAGCTTGCGGTCGCCGCCATCGTGTTCGCCGCGATCCTCGACGGCATCGACGGCCGCGTCGCCCGCATGATCAAGGGCCAGTCGAAATTCGGCGCCGAGCTCGACAGCCTCGCCGACTTCGTCAATTTTGGCGTCGCGCCGGGCCTGATCCTGTATTTCTGGCAGCTGCATGAATTGAACAATGGCGGCTGGATCGCCGCGATGGTGTTCGCGATCTCCGGCGGCCTGCGGCTGGCGCGCTTCAATGCCTCGATCGACGATCCGAACAAGCCGGCCTTCGCCGCGAATTACTTCACGGGCGTGCCGGCACCGGCCGGCGCGATCACCGTGCTGCTGCCGATCTATCTCGCCTTCCTCGGCGTGCCGATGCCGCCGGCGACGCTGACGGCGTTCTACACGCTCTTGATCGCCTTCCTGATGGTGTCGCGGCTGCCGGTGTTCTCCGGCAAGACCGTGAAGATGCGCGTGCCGCCGGAGATGGTGCTGCCGGTGTTCGTCTCGGTGGTGTTCTTCGTCGCGTTGCTGATCGGCTATCCCTGGCACATCCTGTCGGCGGGCTCGGTCGCCTATTTGATCAGCCTGCCCTGGGGCTGGAAGTCCTACCGCGACCAGGAGCGCCAGCTTGCGGCGCAGACGCACGGTGCAAGTGTGGCCTCGCCGGCATCGCCTGCGGCTCCCTATGCAGCGCCGGTCGCGGATGCTGACAACGACGATCGTCCGACGCATCTGCACTGAGGCTCTGTGTAATCCGTCATCCCCGCGCAACGGCTTCGCCTTTGTCGCTGGAGGAGCGCGCAGCGCGTCTCGAAGGATGCACGGCCACCAGCGGGGCCGTCGACCCTTCGAGGGCCGCTGAAGAAGCGGCCACCTCCAGCGACAACGGCAAAGCCGTTGCGCGGGGGTGACGGTGGTAGAGTTCACTTCCGTCCTCTTCTCCCAAATATCAGCCATGAGCGTGGCTCGGTTGGGTTCGCCTGCGATCTCGGCTATAGGCTGAGACGGCCCAGCGAACGCCAAAAATCAGGAGAGAAACGCCGTGACGACATCCGCTTCCGCCCCGCTGCCTGCGTCCGTCCTCGAGGCGTTGGCGCGCTACGACACGCCGACGATCTGCAATGCGATGGAGATCGTCGCGCCGGAGCGCCGTCTGATCGGCTACACCGTGAAGCCGCTGGTCTGCCCGTTCCCGTCCTTGCCGCCGATCGTCGGCTATGCGCGCACGGTCGCGATCCGCTCGGTGCTGAAGTCTGGGCTCTCGGCCGAAGAGCAGTCGAAGCGCCGCATCGAATATTATGAATATGTCGGCACCGGTTTCGGTCCGCGCATCTCCGTGATCCAGGACATCGACGGTCCCGACGTCGGCTACGGCGCGTTCTGGGGCGAGGTGCAGAGCGCCGTGCACAAGGCGCTCGGTTGTCTCGGCGTCATCACCGATGGCTCGATCCGCGACATCCCGCAATGGGCGCCGGGCTTCCAGGCGCTCGCCGGCTCGATCGGCCCGTCGCATGCCTGGGTGCATGCCGAAAGCTTTGGCGGCGAAGTCCGTGTCGCCGGCATGACGGTGCGCTCCGACGACCTGATTCACGCCGACAGCCACGGTGCGATCGTGATCCCGTATGAGATCGCGGCCAAGCTGCCGGAGGCCGCCGAACTCTGCGGCCGCCGCGAGACCCCGATCCTGGATATCGCGCGTTCGAAGGACTTCTCGCTCGAGAAGCTGAAGGACGCGCTGAAGCGCTCGGCGGAAATCCACTGACGCAACGCGCCTCTTCGAATTGCGGAACGGCGGGCCGAAAGGCCCGCCGTTTTGCTTTCGATCGTCAGACCGGCGCGACCTTCGCGATCTCGGATGCGCCGCGAATGGTCATGTCGACGGCGACATAGAGGATCACGGCGAGGCCGACATAGGCGATCCAGCGGTGGTTCTGCAGCAGTTTTGCGATGAAGGTGGCGGCCGCGCCCATCATCGCGATCGAGAGCGCAAGGCCGAACACCAGCACGATCGGCTGCTCGCGCGCCGCGCCGGCCACCGCGAGCACGTTGTCGAGCGACATCGAGACGTCGGCGATGATGATCTGCGTCGTGGCCTGCCACAGCGTCTTGCGCTGGCCTCCTGCGCCATCGGCGGCGTGCTCGGCCGTCGTCTCATGTGCGGTGGCGCGCAGCTCGCGCCACATCTTCCAACACACCCATAGCAGCAGGATGCCGCCGGCCAGCAGCAGGCCGACGATCTGCATCAATTGCGTAGTGAGAAGCGCGAACAGGATGCGCAGCAGCGTCGCAGCGGCGATGCCGATCAGGATCGCCTTGCCGCGTTGCTTCGCCGGCAGGCCTGCCGCGGCAAGGCCGATCACGACGGCGTTGTCGCCGGCGAGCACGAGGTCGATGACGACGACTTGCAGCAACGCGCTGAGGGCGTCGAGTGAAAACAGTTCGGACATAAGCAATGCTCCCCTTGAGGTCGGGGAGTGGACCGTTTCGACGAAACGGGATGTTGCCGTCCGGCGGACAGCAAGCCCACCGCGGCGCATGTCCGCGTCGCGGGTCGAAGCAGGGCCACTCCAACTGAGTTCCAGTCCGACATCGCAGCTTGTGGCTGCCAGAGGGGCCCGGCCTGGGATTTACGGTCGCTCAAGCGCGATGAGATTTCGATGGATCGTCATCGCGCTTTCGCTTCTTGCTTGAGCATGATCTGTTCGGAAAACCGCTTCACACTTTTCCGGATCACGCTAGTCCGGACGCAGCGCGGCCTGTTCCTCGAAGAACAGCGCCGCCTGATCCGGCTCGCCGAGGATCGCCGCTGCACACCCCATGAAGGTGAATGCGCCGGCAAAATCCCACAGCGTGAGGTTCGCCACGCTTGCGCGCATGTGGATCACGCGCGCCGCAAGCGCGGCAATGGCTGCCTCCGCGAACAACACCAGGCTGAGCGCGGGCAGCACGAGTGCGGGCTCAACCAGACGAACGGTCAGGATGATCGGCAGCGCGGTCAGCACCGCAAACAACAGAAGCATGCCGAACGGCTCCAGCGAGGGAGCCTTCCGCGAGAACCTGTCTGGAATGGTCGAGGACATTCCGATTCTTGCCTTGTCGTTCATCCCGACGATATCAGAACGTGTTCACGTTGAGGCGTGGCGCGGCGCCGCGCGACCGCAAGCCGCGCGACGGACTGTACACTTGGGGCCGTGGAAGAGGGCCGTGGGCGGGCCATTTCGGCGCCGTTTTGGGGCTGATCGCGCCGCGGCATGCCATGGCAAAGTCCAGGCTGTGCATTTATCTTTGGTCGTAGCGCTGGGCGAACGAGCGAAGGGCGATGTCCATGAATATGTCAGGCAAGACGGTGCTGATCACCGGTTCCACCGATGGCGTCGGCCGCTACGTTGCGATGAAGCTGGCGTCCGCCGGCGCCCGGGTCCTGATTCATGGCCGCGATACCAAGCGGGCGCAGGTCCTCGCCGACGAGATCAAGCGGGTCTCCGGCCGCGAGCCGATGTTCTATCAGGCCGATCTGTCCTCGCTTGCCGAGGTCCGCGAGTTCGCCCAGCTGGTGCTCGACGACCAGGAGCGCCTCGATGTGCTGGTCAGCAATGCCGGTATCGGGTCGCAGAACGAGGGGCCGGCGCGGCAGACCAGCAAGGACGGCCACGAGTTGCGCTTTGCGGTGAACTATCTCGCCGGCTTCCTGCTCGCGCATCTCTTGCTGCCGCGACTCAAGGCGAGCACGCCGGCGCGCATCGTCAATGTCGCATCGCTCGGCCAGCACCCGATCGATTTCGGCGACGTGATGATCACGAAGAATTACAGCGGCGCCCGCGCCTACGCGCAGAGCAAGCTGTCGCAGATCATGTTCACCATCGACCTCGCCGCCGAGCTCGAAGGCTCCGGCGTGACCGTCAATTCGCTGCATCCGGCGACCTACATGAACACCACCATGGTGCGCGCCAGCGGCGCGACGCCGATCTCGACCGTCGAGCAGGGCGGCGACGCCATCCTGCGTCTGGTCCAGGATGACGACGTCGCGGGCCGGAGCGGGCTGTTCTTCGACGGCAAGCGCGAGGCCCGCGCCCATGCCCAGGCCTATGACGCCGAGGCGCGCAAGCGGCTAAAGGCGTTGAGCCTTGCGCTCACCGGGCTGCGGATTTCCTGACGCGGCGCGCGGCCGGCGCGCCCTGGATGCGGATGCGACCTTGGGCACGGATCGCCTCGAACAGA
Organism: Bradyrhizobium sp. AUGA SZCCT0105; assembly: GCF_018129565.1. Taxonomy (NCBI): domain Bacteria; kingdom Pseudomonadati; phylum Pseudomonadota; class Alphaproteobacteria; order Hyphomicrobiales; family Nitrobacteraceae; genus Bradyrhizobium; species Bradyrhizobium sp. AUGA SZCCT0105. The sequence goes on from NZ_JAFCMK010000001.1 coordinate 206,538, forward strand.
CGCTTGCAGGCGGCCTGCACGCCGCGATCGGGCATGGTTGCGATACCGAGCAGCAAGCCCGGCTGCGCCCGCTTCGGTGAGAGATACCAGGGCGAGAGCGGGGCGGGTGCCAGCCCATGCGCCAGCACCTGCCGCGCGATCGCGACATCGTCGGCCTTGTCGGGCAGCGTCAGCATCACGGCGAGGCCGGCAACCCGCGCGTCGTTGCTCCATGGCCGCAGCGCAGCCGTCAGCGCATCGCGGCGCTCGCAATAGGCCCGTTTGGTTCGTCGGAGATGGCGGATGTAGTGGCCGTCGCGCATGAACTCGGCGGTGGAAAGCTGCACGGCTGGTCCCGGAGCAGGGGCAAGGCACGTCGCGACATCGGCGAACTGCGTTGCCAACTGCTCGGGTGCAACCAGGAAGCCGAGCCGAAGCGTCGGCGAGATCGTCTTGCTGAAGGAGCCGAGATGGATCACGCGGCCGGCGCGGTCGAGCGAGGCAAGCGCGGGCGCGGCGCGGCCATCGAGCCGCAACTCGCCGAGATAATCGTCCTCGATGATCCATGCGCCGGTTTGCGCCGCCCAATCGAGCAGTTGCGCGCGACGCTTCGCTGACAATGGCGGACCGAGCGGCGCTTGCTGTCCCGGCGTCACGACCGCGAGCGCCGCGTCGGGCGCGTGCTTGAGGCCGTGGTCGACATCGAGGCCGCCGCCGTCGACAGGGATCGGGACCAGCTCCAGCCGGGCGAGCTCGAGCCCCTTTCGGGTCAATGGAAATCCCGGGTCCTCCATCCATGCACGGCGGCCTTCGAGGCCGAGCACGCGCAGCGTGAGGCCAAGTCCGCCGCTGAAGCCCGACGTGATGACGATCTGCGCAGGCGAGCATTCGAGCCCGCGCGCGATCGCGAGGTGCGCGGCGATCTCGCGCCGCAACTGGAGCTCGCCGCGCGGATCGATGGTGCGGGTCACCGCGCTCAACTCCGCCCGCACGGCGCGCGCGCGGATTCGCGCCAGCAGCTTTGCAGGGAGAGCGTCCTGCGCCGGGACGCCCATCCGGAAGTGTCCCTGGCCGCTCAGGTCATGAAACATCTCCACGACCGATCCGGGAACGATCGGCGCATCGGGTTTTGCAGTTGTCCTCGGCCGCCTGGCGACGGTGGTGCCGTTCGCCTTCGACGACACGATGTGCTGGGCATCCGCCAACTTGTCGTAAGCGGCGCGCACGGTACCGCGCGCGACGCCGAGCTGCGCGGCGAGGTCGAGCCATGACGGCAACCGGGCGCCCGGCACCAGTACGCCATTGTCGATCGCCGCCGCAATCGCCTTGCGGATCTGCTCGGAGAGCGGCGTCCTGGCCGAGCGATCGAGCGCGATGGGAAGCGGGGTGGGCATGGCCCGTGGTACACCAATTCGGTTCATTCTTGGTGCTTCTTTTCAGTCCGGCGTGCCCGCATTTATCCGTCAGCAATGGAGGCACGAGATGAAGACCTTATGGATGCTGCTGCTCGCCTGCGCCGCGCTTGCGACGCCGGCAAAAGCGCAATCGGTGACGCCGAAGTTCGAGCACGTCATCACCAACATTCCCGGCAAGTCGCTGATCGCGGTCGAGGTCAATTTCCCGCCGGGCGAGCCGTCGGCGCCGCATCATCATGCCAAATCGGCCTTCCTCTATGTCTATGTGCTCCAGGGCGCAATCGAGAGCCAGCTGGAGGGCGAGGCCGCGCACATCTATCGGGCCGGCGACAGCTTCTTCGAGCCGCCCGGCGCCCATCACGTGCTCGGGCGAAACGCCAGTGCGACCGAGCCGGCGAAGCTGCTTGCGGTGTTCGTCGTCGACAGCAACGACAAGGCGTTGACCGTCTTCGACAAGGAAGGACACAAGCCATGAGCATGCGCATCGATTACAACAAGGTCGCGCCCGCGGGCATCAAGGCGCTCGGTGGCGTCTATGGCTACCTCACGCAATGCGGACTCTCGGCAACGCTGATCGAGCTGGTCTATCTGCGCATTTCGCAGATCAACGGCTGTGCCTATTGCCTCGACATGCATACGCGCAGCTTGCAGAAAATGGGCGTTGCGATCGAGAAGCTGGCGCTGTTGCAGGTTTGGCGCGAGGCGGAGGTGCTGTTCGACGCCGAGGAGCGCGCGGCGCTGGCCTGGGCCGAAACCGTCACCCGCGTGGCGGAGACCGCGATCCCAGACGGGGATTACCAGGCGGCCCGCGCGGTGTTCAGCGAGAAGCAGCTGGTCGACCTGACGATCGCGATCGGCCTGATGAACACCTACAACCGGATCGCAATCGGCTTCCGCAATCCGCCGCAGGCCGTGCGCGAGCATTCCGCCGCGGCGTGATCGCGGAGTTTGTAGGGTGGGTTAGCCGCCCACGAGTGCGGTCGTTCGACGAACGAAGGTGCAAGGCGTAACGCACCATTTATGCCGCACGCAAGATGGTGGGTTACGCCTTCGGCTAACCCACCCTACGGACTGACGAGCTAGCTCTGACGCTGCGCGAGATAGAATCCGGCCAATACCGTGACCAATCCGGCTGCCTGTAGCGTGGTCGGCGGCTCGCCAATCAGCAGCCATCCCAGCAGCAAGGTCAGCACCGGCACGGTCGCGGGAAATACGGCGGCGCGGGCTACGCCGAGCCGCTGGATCGACAGCGCGAACAAATACATGGCTGCGGGCCCGGCCAGGATGCCCTGGGCGACGGCCTGCAGCGCATTCTCATTCAGGCCGATGGCCGCATCGCGCGCGAGCCCGCCCGAGGCGGCATACAGCGGAAACAGCGAGAGCGACAGCACGCTGATGACCGTCGCCACCGAGAACGCGGACACGCGCCAATAGCGTACCAGCGTGGCGAAGCCTGCAAACATCAATCCGGTCGTGACGAAGATCAAATCGCCCATCACGGCGCTCAATCCCATATGGCCGATCGACTCGCTCCCGATCACGGCAAGCCCGATCACGATGACGACGGCGCCGACGACCCGAGAGGATGAGATCTGTTCCTTCAGCAGGGCGACCGCGAGGAACAGCCCGCCCAGGGTGGCGCAGGAAGGCTGGATCACGCTGCCATGCCCGAGGGGCACGAACACGAAGCCGGCATAGCTGATCAGCGACATCACCGGTCCGCCCAGCATCATCAGCGCCATGCCGCGGCCCCATCCGATGCCGCAGAGGTCTTTCAGGCCGGCGCGCACAACGAGCGGGATGAACACGATGCCCGACCACAGGAAGCGATGCATCAGAAGGTCCACAGGCGTGAACCCGACTTTCAGGCCGTGCCGGGTCGCCACGAAGCCGAGAGCCCAGCATAGCGCCGCGCCGAGACCGCATGCGACGCCGAGCAGAATGGCTTTCTTGTCAGGAAGGGCTGCCGTCTTGGGGCCGGCCGCATGTCTGTTCATGCCGGACGACTACGTGAGCTGCCAGGACGGATCAACCCTTCGCGATGCAGGGCTGATTGGCGCAGCAGCCGATTGCGAAGTTCTTCTTTAGCGACGAACGTACAGGCTTGCCGCGGTCTGCTTGTACTATTGGTCTCGTGCAGCTGCGCGCCATGCCCGCGCCTTGGCGGTGGTCTCCTGGACGAAAGCATCCCTACCGGTTCGATAGGCTTCGATGTCGTCTTTTGAGCAGGCGGCGAGGGCCCGCTTGATCTCGGCATAGGCGCGTGCCGTCTCGCCGTGCGCGCGCAGATAATCGCGAAACACCAGGCGAGCCTCCCAACGCGGATGGGACGGCTCCATCATATGCAGATGGTGGGTCCACGGACCCGGAGGTCCCTTGCGGAAGAACAGCTCGCCGGGGATCCACGACGCGTAGTCCGGCACGGTTTGCAGAGTATCACGTGGGCGGCACTCGTAGGGTGGGTGAGCCGAAGGCGTAACCCGCCGTCCTTGTTGGCATAGCTGCTGGGCTACGCTTCGCTAACCCACCCTACGATTCCTGCTTCACCTCGACAGGCTTTTTCGCGAACTGCGGAAATGTCTCCGCCACGACGGGTCCGTCCAGCCGCCACGAGTAGCAGCCGCCGACGAAGAACGGCGGCTCGGTGACGCCCTGCTGGTGATCGAGCGCGCCGCGGCCCTGCGGGTCCTTGCCGGAGGTCGCAGTCTGGAACAGCGTCGTCACCGCGGGGCCCAGCAACTCGGCGAGATGGGTGCAGGTCTCGAGCTTGCCGATCTTGTGGCGGACCAGATCGCGCCAGCCCTTACCGATGCGCTCGCCGACCAGGCGCTGCAGGATGCCTTCGACGTCGAGGCAGGACGGGTAGGGCGTCGAGGCCATCGTGGTGCCGGTCTCGCGGATCGTGAAACTGTCGTCGACCGCGAGGCGCAGCCTGATGTCGTGCACGGGATCCTCGGGCTGCTGCAGGCCGCGATGCTTGTCCTGCCGCACATACGGCTTGGTGTCGACCAGCCGCGCCTCGACCTCCCACAGCCCGTCGTCACGGAGATAGCCGAGACATTCGACGGAGCGGCGGTGCATCAGGCGGCGGGGCTTGCCGTCGGCGTTGGTATCGGGTGCGGACATCGGAACTCGCTGGATTGAATCTGGAAGCGATCCAATCGGCCGCTTGCTCCGATGTCAACGGCCGCTGTCTGCGCGGCGCCATGCAGTGCGTAGGGCGGGTTAGCCGACTACGTCCGCCGTAGCTCGACAAGCGAAGGCGGAAGGCGTAACCCGCCATGCCGCGGGGAAAGAAGTGGTGGGTTACGCTTCGCTAACCCACCCTACGGTTCTGCGACGTCGGCGTCAGCTCACGCGCCGCTCGCGGTTCTCCCAATACGGCTTGCGCAGCTCGCGCTTCAGGATCTTGCCGGCGCCGGAGAGCGGCAGCGGAGTTGTCGTGATGTCGACGCTGCGCGGGCATTTGTAGCCGGCGATCAGCGCCTTGCAGTGCTCCATCAGCTCTTCCGGCGTTGCGCTGGCGCCGCTCTTGATCACCACGACGGCGTGGACCTGCTCGCCCCAGCGCTCGCTCGGGATGCCGATCACGGCGCATTGTGCCACCGCCGGATGCTGGGCCAACGCGTTCTCGACCTCGGCCGAATAGACGTTCTCGCCGCCGGAGATGATCATGTCCTTGACGCGGTCGACCACGTAGACGAAGCCGTCCTCGTCCATATAGCCGCCGTCGCCGGTGTGCATCCAGCCGTCGATCACGGCGCGCGCGGTTTCCTCCGGCCGCTCCCAATAGCCTATCATCACCATATCGCCGCGCACCGCGATCTCGCCGACGGTGCCCGTCGGCACCACCTTGTCTTCCGCATCGACGATCTTGACTTCGGCGCCAAGCGTGGCGCGGCCGGCGCCGCGATGCCGGCCCTTGGCGCGGCCGTCGCCGATATGCTCCTTCCAGTGCAGCAGGGTCGCGATCGGCGACAATTCGGTCATGCCATAGGCCTGGGTGAATTCGACATGCGGCAGCGCCTCCATGGCGCGCATCATCACGGCGTCGCTGATGACGGAGGCGCCGTAGGAGATCCGCTTCAGGGACGACAGGTCGTAACTGCCGAGCGTCGGATGATCGACGAACATCTGGATCATGGTCGGCACCAGCAGCACGTCGGTGATGCGTTCCTTCTGCACCGCGGCCGCGACGCCGTCGGGCGTAAAGCCCTGGATCACGACGTTGGAGCCGCCGGACAGCAGCACCGAATACATCGCCGCGCCATTGGCGAGGTGGAACATCGGCGCGGCGTGCAGATAGATCGTGCTGCTCGGCCACAGGCCTTCGCCGAGCGCGTTCAGCGCATTGGCCATCAGATTGCCGTGGCTCAGCATCACGCCCTTGGAGCGGCCGGTGGTGCCGCCGGTGTAGAAGATGCCGGCGAGATCGTCACGGGTGCGCATCGCGTCCGGTATAGGTTCGCTGCGCGCGATCAGCGTCTCGTAATTCTCCATGCCCGCGGGCATCTCGCCTTCGTCGGCATAGATCAGCTTCAGGCCGGGGATGGCGTTCGCCAGCGTCGTGCCGACCGGCGCGAACGCCTTGTCGACGAACAGGATCGTGGCGCGGCAGTCGCGCAGCGCGTCCTCGTTCTCGATCGGAGACCAGCGGATGTTGAGCGGCACGATCACGGCGCCGGCCCAGCCGACGGCCAGATAGAGTTCGAGATAACGGTCGGAGTTCAGGGACAGGATCGCGACGCGGTCGCCGTTGCCGGCGCCAAGCGAGCGGATCGCGGCGGCGAGGCGCGCGACGCGGCTGCCGACCTCGCGCCAGTTGCGCCGCCGCTCACCGCAGACGACCGCGAGCCCGTTTGGATTGACCTGCAGCGCCCGCCGCAGCCCGTGTGTGATGTTCACTCCCGTCCTCCCTTGATGCGTTTCCCACGTTTGCCTTGCGAGGCGGTTTGTCCGCCTTCTTGCGCGTTGATGTCGTGGCAATCCCCTCGGTGAGGCGGATCGCGAATTCCTCGGCGACGGCGTGTCCGGTCAGCTCACCGCCGGGCTGGAACCAGTGTCCGATCCAGTTCAGCGATCCCGCGATGGCGAACGCCGCGAGCTTCGGGTCGCAGGGTTTCACCGAACCGTCCGCGATGCCAGTAGCGATATAGTCGCGGAAGGCGCGGTCGATCCGCCGCTTCGCGGTCTGCACGATCTTGCGGTTATGCTCGCTGAGATCGCGGAGATCGAACCGGACCAGGCTCTTGCCGTAGTCCGTTGTCATCAGCTCGGCGTAGCGGATGGTGAGCTTGCGCAGCTTGTCGAGGCCGCTGCCGGCGCCGGCCGAGGTCTCGGCAATGCAGTCGTCGACCAGTTCGTGGCCGATCGACCAGCACTCGAACAGGATCTCGTCCTTGCTGCGGAAGTAATTATAGAGCGCGGGCTTGGTGATGTTGAGCCGCTTGGCGACATCGTTCAGCGTGGCGCGGTGATAGCCCTGTTCGAGGAACAGCTGCACGGCGGCGCGCAGCACGGCTTCGCGCTTCTCGTCGCGGGCGCGGCGCCGGCTCTCGAACGGCAGCCAGGGCGACTCGGTGTTGGAAAGGGGGAAGCGGGCGTCCATCGCGTGGCTGCTGTCGCATTGACTCCGGAAGGTTGCCCGTATATTACCCATGGGTAATAAATAGTCCAGTGGGTAATTTTCGGGAGGGCACGCGATGACGTCACGCACCTATGTTGCCGGGGTCGGCATGATCCCGTTCGTCAAGCCCGGCGCCAATGCGCCGTATCATGTGATGGGTGCGGAGGCGGCCAAGCTCGCGCTCACTGATGCCGGGCTCGATTACGGCCGGGTGCAGCAGGCCTATGTCGGCTACGTCTATGGCGACTCGACCTGCGGCCAGCGCGCGCTCTATCCGGTCGGTATGACCGGCATCCCGATCGTCAACGTCAACAACAACTGCTCGACCGGCTCGACCGCGCTGTTCCTGGCGCGGCAGGCGATTGAATCGGGCGCGGCCGATTGCGTGATGGCGCTCGGCTTCGAGCAGATGAAGCCCGGCGCGTTAGGGGCCGTGTTCACCGATCGCCCCAGCGCGTTCGACGATTTCGACGCCGCCGCCGACAAGCTGGTCGATGCGCCCGGCGTGCCGCTGGCGCTGCGCTATTTCGGCGGCGCCGGCCTCAGCCACATGAAGAAGTACGGCACGCCGCTGTCGGCGTTTGCAAAAGTGCGCGCCAAGGCGAGCCGTCATGCCAAGAACAATCCGCTGGCGCTGTTCCGCAAGGAAGTGACCGCCGACGACGTGATGAACGACCAGGTGATCTGGCCCGGCGTGATGACGCGGCTGATGGCGTGCCCGCCGACTTGCGGCGGCGCCGCAGCGATCCTGGTCTCGGAGAAGTTCGCCGACCAGCACGGCCTCAACAAGAGCGTCCGCATCGCGGCACAGGCGATGACGACCGACACGCCCTCGACCTTCGGTGCCTCGGACATGATGCAGGTGGTCGGCTACGACATGGCGCGCGACGCCGCGAACAAGGTCTATGAGGCCGCCGGCATCGGGCCTAACGATCTCGACGTCGTCGAGCTGCACGACTGCTTCGCCCATAACGAGCTGATCACCTATGAAGGGCTCGGCCTGTGCGGACAGGGCGAGGCCGCGAAATTCATCGACGATGGCGACAATACCTACGGAGGCAGGATCGTCACCAACCCGTCCGGCGGCCTGCTGTCGAAGGGCCATCCGCTCGGCGCCACCGGTCTCGCGCAGTGCTACGAGCTGACGCGGCAGCTGCGCGGCACGGCAGCGGCGACGCAAGTGGAAGGCGCGCGGCTCGGCTTGCAGCACAATCTCGGCCTTGGCGGCGCCTGCGTCGTGACGCTCTACGAACGCGTCTGAGGCATCCATGGTCGATCAATCCGCCGTCGGGCGTACGTTTACGCCCGTGACCGCGCGCGTCGAGCCGGGGCGCCTGCGCTTCTTCCTCGATACGCTCGGCGAGACCAATCCGGTCTATCGTGATGGGGCGGCGGCGCCGGTGCCGCCGACCTATCTGTTCTGCCTCGAGATGATGGACGCGGCCGAGCCGTTCGAGTTCCTGACCGCGCTCGACATCGATCTCGCTCGCGTGCTGCATGGCGAGCAGCGCTTCGACTATCACGCACCTGTTGTCGTCGGCGACACCCTGACGTTCCGGCCGCGCGTTACCAGCGTGACCGAGAAGAAGGGTGGGGCGATGACGCTGATCGTGGTCGAGACCGCGGTCACCAACCAGGCCGGCGTGCATGTCGCCGATACCTCGCGCACCATCGTGGTGCGCAATGCGAGGCCGTCATGAGCAGCAGCGCTCCCGTGGTCGGCGACCGCATCGTCCACAAGGAATTCCCGCCGATCACCCGGCATCGCCTCGCGCTGTATTGCGGCGCCTCCGGCGATCACAACCCGATCCATGTCGACGTCGACTTCGCCAAGCAGGCCGGCTTTCCGGACGTGTTCGCGCACGGCATGCTCGTGATGGGCTATCTCGGCCAGGCGTTGACGGACGCGGTCGCGCCGTCGCGCATCCGCTCGTTCTCGACCCGCTTTGCCGCGATCACCCAGCTCGGCGCCGCGTTGACCTGCGAGGGCACGGTGACCGAGCTGATCGAGCAGGGCGGTGAGAAGCGGGCAAAACTCGCGCTCACGACGAAGGATCAGAACGGCGAGGTCAAGCTCGCCGGGGAGGCCGTCATCGCGCTGTAGCGTGGTGAACTGTCGCCACGAAGAAACTGTGCTCCCTCGCCCCGCTCTTGCGGGGAGAGGGTTGGGGTGAGGGGCTGCCTCCGCATGCACGGAGACAGCAGGACTCGCGGAAGCTCCCGCTCACCCGGAACGCATCTGGCGATGCGTTCCGGCCTCTCCCCGCAAGCGGGGCGAGGCGGAGCCGAGCTCGCGGAAATGATGTTGTTCTAGGGAGAATTTCATGTCGAAACTGCAAGGCAAAGTCGCGCTCGTCTCAGGCTCCGGCCGCGGCATCGGGCGGGCGATTGCGCTGAAGCTCGCGAGCGAGGGCGCGAAGGTCGTGGTCAACGACCTCGATGCCGAGCCGGGCAATGCGGTCGTCGCGGAGGTCAAGGCCATGGGTGGCGAGGCGATCGCGGTCAATGGCAGCGTCGTCGACGCGAGCTTTGCCGATCGTTTCGTCGGTAGCGCCATCGAAACATTCGGCGGCCTCGACATCATCGTCAACAATGCCGGCTACACTTGGGACTCGACGATTCAGAAGATGTCGGACGAGCAGTTCCAGGCGATGCTCGACGTCCATCTCGTCGCCCCGTTCCGCATCCTGCGCGCGGCGTCTGAGCCGATCCGGGTGATGGCGAAGAAGGAGGCGGAGGCCGGCCGCGAGGTGTTCCGCAAGGTCGTCAACATCTCCTCGATCGCGGGTCTCTACGGCAATGCCGGGCAGGCGAGCTATTCCTCTGCAAAAGCGTCGCTGATCGGGCTGACGCGCACGATGTGCAAGGAGTGGGGCCGCTACAAGGTCAACGTCAATTGCGTGGCGTTCGGCCTGATCAACACCCGCCTGACCCAGCCGATCGAGACCCAGCAGAAGACCATCGACGTCGCCGGCCGCGACATCAAGGTCGGCGTCCAGCCGCAGATGCTGGAGGCGATGGGCCGGATGATCCCGCTCGGCCGCGGCGGCACGCCAGAAGAGGCGGCGGACGCGGTCTATCTGTTCTGCGCGCCGGAATCGAACTACATCAGTGGTCAGGTGATCGTCGCCGGCGGCGGTTTGATCGTCTAGTCTGGTTGCGTCACAACGCGTCGTGGTGCCTCCCCGTCATTGCGAGGAGCGATAGCGACGAAGCAATCCATTCTTCCGCGCAAGCGGTGAGATGGATTGCTTCGCTTCGCTCGCAATGACGGGGATAGGTCGTGGTTGTCGGCACAAGCCGTTTATGACGCATAGAACTAACAAAGAGGGAATGATGCACTACCGATCGTCCTGGATGACCGAGGAGCTGGACACCTTCCGTGACCAGTTCCGCAAATTCCTCGCCAAGGATCTTTTGCCGCACGCCGAGAAATGGCGCGAGCAGAAGCTGGTCGACCGCTCTGCCTGGCGCGCGCTCGGCGAGATGGGCGCGCTGCTGCCGAGCGTGCCGGAGGCCTATGGCGGCCTCGGTGCCAGCTTCGCCTATGATGCCGCCGTGCTCGATGACCTCGAGAGCACGGTGCCGGAGCTGACCACCGGCGTTTCCGTGCACAGCGCGATCGTCGCGCACTACATCGTCAACTACGGCTCGGAGGAGCAGAAAAAGCGCTGGCTGCCGAAGATGGCGTCGGGCGAGATGGTCGGCGCCATCGCGATGACCGAGCCCGGCACCGGCTCCGACCTGCAGGCCGTCAAGACCACGGCGAAGAAGCAGGGCAATTCCTACGTCATCAACGGCCAGAAGACATTTATTACCAACGGCCAGGCCGCCGATCTCGTCATCGTGGTGGCGCGCACCGGAGCGCCGGGCGCGAAGGGCATCTCGCTGATCGTCGTTGAAACCGCCGGCGCCGAGGGCTACCGGCGCGGCCGCAACCTCGACAAGATCGGCCTGCACGCGTCCGACACCTCGGAGCTGTTCTTCGACAATGTCACGGTGCCGCCGGAAAACCTGCTCGGCGGCGAGGAGGGCAACGGCTTCGTCCAGCTGATGCAGCAATTGCCGCAGGAGCGCCTGTCGCTCGCGATTGGGGCGGTCGCCTCGATGGAGCGGGCGGTCAAGATCACCGCCGAATACACCAAGGCGCGCACCGCCTTCGGCAAGCCGCTGATCGAATTCCAGAACACCGCGTTCACGCTCGCCGAGCGCAAGACCGAGGCGATGATCGCGCGCGTGTTCGTCGACTGGTGCGTCGAGCGCCTGGTCGCCGGCGACCTCGACACCGTGACGGCGTCGATGGCGAAATGGTGGTGCTCGCAGAAGCAGGTCGAGACCGCCGACGAATGCCTGCAGCTGCATGGCGGCTACGGCTACATGCAGGAATACCCGATCTCGCGCATGTTCATCGATTCCCGCATCCAGAAGATCTATGGCGGCACCAACGAGATCATGAAGGTGCTGATCGCGCGCTCGCTGTAGGCAAGCGCGCGACCTCAGCCGCATTACATCGCGCGCACGTTCTTCAGGAACTTGTCGACCTGGACTTCCAGCTCGGACGCGTTGCTGGCGAGCTCGCCGGAGGCCGCCAGAACGTTCTCGGCGGCCTTGCTGGCATCGTCGATCGCCTTGGTCGTTCCGTTGATGTTGGCGGTGACCTCCTTGGTGGCCGCGGCCTGTTCCTCGACGGCGCTGGCGATCACGGTCGAGATCTCGCTAATCTGGACGATGACCTGCGAGATCGCCTTCAGCGCGGTGGCGGTGTTGCCGGTCGCGGTCTGCATCTCGTTGATCTGCGCCGAAATGTCTTCCGTGGCCTTGGCGGTCTGGTTGGCCAGCGCCTTCACCTCGGATGCGACGACGGCAAAGCCCCGGCCGGCCTCGCCGGCACGCGCGGACTCGATCGTGGCGTTGAGCGCGAGCAGGTTGGTCTGGCCGGCGATCTGGCTGATCAGCGCGACGACGTCGCCGATCTTCTGCGCCATGGTCACAAGGCCCGAAACCAATCTGTCGGACTTCTCCGCTTCCTCGACCGCCATGCGGGCGATGCGGCTCGCCTCGGTCACCTGGCGGCTGATCTCGTTGACCGAGGACGACAACTCTTCGGACGCAGACGCAGCACTTGCCGTACGCTGATTGACGAATTCGGCGGTCGTCGTCAGCGATCGCGCGGTGCCCTGCATCTGCGTCGAGGCCGACGCCAGCATCCCGGCAAGGCCCTTTACATCCTTCTCGAAATCGTCGGCGAGCTTCACATTGCCTGTCACAACCGACCAGCTCAGCATCGCGCCGGTATAGTTGCCGCGCTTGTCGGTCAGGCCGGAGACCCGAAGGTCGAGCGTTTCCGGGCCGAGCCTGATCTTGGCCGCGTGCGGCAAGTTCTTCGGATCGCCGACGATGCGGCGCTGGTGCGCCGGGTTCTTGTGGAAGATGTCGAACGAGTTGCCGAGGATCTTCTCCGGCGCCACCGGGAGCAAATGCTTCACGGTGTCGAGCGTCTTGAGGCTGGTTTGGTTGATATAGGTGATGTTGAAATCGGTATCGCACATCATGATGTTGATCGGCATGTTGTCGAGCATTTGCAACAGCCGCTCGGTCTGAGTTTCAAGCCGCGCCTTCTCGGTCGCGAGCTCCCACGTCAGCATCGGCCCGCTGTAGCGACCACGCGAGTTGGTCATCGCCGTCACGGTGAGATCGAGCGTCTCGCCGCCGATGGTGATGCGCGCCTTGTGCGGCAGGTTCTTCGGATCGGACAAGAGTCGGCGCTGATGCTGCGGGTTCTTGTGAAAGATGTCGATCGATTGTCCGATCAGCGCGTCGACCTTCACCGGCAGCACGTGCTCGATCTTCTTCAGATTGTGCCGCGTCGACTCGTTGATGTAGGTGATCCTGAAATTGTTCAGCTCGCAGAGCATGACACTGATCGGCATGTCGTCGAACAGCCGGTAAGAACTGTCCGCGCCGACCACGCTTGCGACGCTCTTCATCCCCAACATGCATTGCCTCCAGCATTGATATCAATCGGTCAACTGAAAACGATGCACCTGATCGGCAGCAGAACGCCTTCCGCCGCGGGACGGCGGGCAGGTGCGATACACGATTTACAATTTGTGACTGCACGAAACCGTAGGCGATTCGAGTTCCATCAAGAAGTGCATGCAGTGTGCCGCGCGCGATCGCGCAAGACCGAACGCGCGATGCGTGCAATGAGTGCAGCCGAAATCGACGCGCTGGACTGCGATTTTCCGCGAAATCCGCGCGATCCTGCATCGAACAGTGCGAAGCGACCGATCGCTGCACCGTAGTCTTACGGAAGCACACGCGCGCGCTTCGAATGATTGCTATCGTGCATATGACGCGATGGTGCATGCAGTTTGTGCCACGCTGTTGTCACGCGCGCCGCAGCGCGCTGGCTTTCTCGCGTCCCGTGCGGCGGCCGAGCGCCGTCGGTCTTTGCGATGCCCGTGGATCGTCTCTCATGTGTGCGCGCTGCTGCGACGGTTGGTGCCGCGTGATGACCACGAGGCTGCCGCGTCGCCGATGGATTACTGTTGAAAGAAACACGCACAGGTTGATTCGGGCGCCGCGATACCCGATCGAACTTGCGACCGGCGACGGAACATGTCGTGCGCAAGCTGACGGCGCGGGCGTCCTGAAGTCGGCGGAAGTTACCTACCCGCTCTCCGGCCGGGCCGCGCGGATCCCGCCGTCGATCGTCCGCTCTGCGGAAATCGACGACGAAAGCGCGATGCCCATTGCCTATCGCATGGCTTGCGCCCGCTTCGCTCGCCAGAGGGGGCTTCGGCCTTGCGCCATAATCCCGTCTATCATACCCCCGTCGGACCACGTTCCGCGCGAGCCGCAAGCGCGCGCCAATGCCGCAGGGAGCCCTCATGACCAAAAGCAACGCCCGCACCGGAGGCCAGATCCTGATCGACCAGCTGGTCGCGCAGGGGGTGGAGCGCGTCACCTGCGTGCCGGGCGAGAGCTATCTGGCGGCGCTCGACGCCCTGCATGACAGCCCGATCGACGTCGTGATCTGCCGCGCCGAGGGCGGCGCGGCGATGATGGCGGAGGCCTACGGCAAGCTCACCGGGCGTCCCGGCATCTGCTTCGTCACCCGCGGCCCGGGCTCGACCAACGCCGCGCATGGCGTGCACATCGCGATGCAGGATTCCACCCCGATGATCCTGTTCGTCGGCCAGGTCGACACCGGCATGCGCGAGCGCGAGGCGTTCCAGGAGCTCGACTACAAGGCGGTGTTCGGCACCATGGCGAAATGGGCGGTCGAGATCGATCGTCCGGACCGCATTCCGGAACTGGTCGCGCGCGCCTTCCGCGTGGCGCTGCAGGGCCGCCCCGGTCCGGTGGTGATCTCGCTGCCGGAGAACATGCTGACGGAAACCGCAGCGGTCGCCGACGCGCCGAAGGTTGAGCCTGCGCAGAGCTGGCCGGCGCCGTCGGATCTCGAACGCCTCGGCAGCATGCTCGCCGGCGCCAAGGCGCCGATCGTGGTGCTCGGCGGCTCGGCCTGGACGCCTGAGGCGGCCAAGGGCATCGCACGCTTTGCCGAGCGCTTCGACCTGCCGGTCGCGACCTCGTTCCGCCGCGCCTCGCTGTTCGACGCCGACCATTCGCATTATGCCGGCGATCTCGGCATCGGCCCGAGCCCGAAGCTCAGGGATCGTTTTACCGGCGCCGACGTCATTCTCCTGATCGGCGGCCGCATGTCGGAGATGCCGTCATCGTCTTACACGCTGCTCGACATTCCCACACCGAGCCAGAAGCTCATTCATGTGCATCCGGGCTCCGAAGAGCTCGGCCGCGTCTACCAGCCGGCGCTGGCGATCCAGGCGACGCCTGCGGCCTTCGCCGCCGCGGTCGAGAGCATGAAGCCCGCAGCCGCGCCCGCCTGGAAGGGCGAGGCGGCCAAGGCGCACGCGGATTATCTGGCCTGGACCGACAAGCCGCGCGAGCTGCCGGGCCACTTCCAGTACGGCGAGGTCGTGACCTGGCTGCGCGATCGGCTGCCGAAGGATGCGATCGTCTGCAACGGCGCCGGCAATTACGCCGGCTGGATCCATCGCCACCATCGCTTCCACACGTTCGCCGCGCAGCTCGCGCCGACCTCGGGCTCGATGGGCTACGGCGTGCCGGCGGCGGTGATGGCCAAGCGGCAGCATCCGGATCGCGTCGTCGTCGCATTCGCCGGAGACGGCTGCTTCCTGATGAACGGGCAGGAGTTTGCCACCGCCGTGCAGTATGACGCGCCGCTGATCGTCGTCGTCATCGACAACGCGCAATACGGCACCATCCGCATGCATCAGGAGCGCGACTATCCCGGCCGCGTCGTCGGCACCCAGCTCAAGAACCCGGATTTCGCGCTCTATGCCAAGGCGTTCGGCGGCCATGGCGAGCGGGTCGAGCGCACCGAAGACTTCGCGCCGGCGTTCGAGCGTGCGCTGGCCTCCGGCAAGCCAGCAATCCTGCACTGCCTGGTCGATCAGCGCGCGCTGTCGGTCGGCAAGGATTTTGTGCCGCAGGCATGATCCGGAAAAGTGTGAAGCGGTTTTCAGGAGAGATCATGCCCAAGCAAGAGGCCGCGCGCTGATGGCAGAGTCCGCCGGCCGTCACGTCGCGATCATCGGCGCCGGCGCGGTCGGCGTGATCAGCGCCATCGAGGCGCTGCGCGCGGGCCATCGTGTCACGCTGATCGATCCGGGCGAGCCCGGCGGCACCCAGGCGGCGAGCTATGGCAATGCCGGCTGGCTGTCGTCGCATTCGGTGATCCCGCCGGCCGAGCCGGGCACCTGGAAGAAGGTGCCGTTCTATCTGATGGACCCGCTCGGGCCGCTTTCGATCCGCTGGTCGTATCTGCCAAAAGCCTTGCCGTGGCTGATCAAGTATCTGCTGTCGAGCCGGACCGAGGCGCAGGTCGAGGCCACCGCGCGGGCGATGCGCGATCTCTTGAAGGACGCGCCGCTGCTGCACCGGCAGCTCGCCGAGGAAGCCGGCGTGCCCGAACTGATTGAGCGGCGCGGGGTGATGCATGTGTTTCCCTCGCGTGCGCCGTTCGACCGCGACCTCGGCTGGCGCATCCGCAAGCGCGTCGGCATCGAATGGCTGGAGCTCGATGAAGACGAGATGCGCCAGCGCGAGCCCGATCTGCATCCGCGCTACAAGTTCGGCGTCGTGGTGGAGGAGGCCGGCCGCTGCCGCGATCCCGGCGCCTACGTCGCAGCGCTCGCCGCGCACGCGATCGCGAACGGCGCCGTACGCGTTGCTGCCAAGGCCACAGGCCTCAAGCTCGCGGGCGACCGGCTCGTCGCCGTGGTCACCGAGAGCGGCGAGATCGCCAGCGATGCGGCGGTCGTCGCGGCCGGTGCGCGCTCGAAGCAACTGACCGCATCGATCGGCGACCCGCTGCCGCTCGAGACCGAGCGCGGCTATCACGTCATGATCGAGAATCCGGAATCCGGACCGCGCAGTTCGATGATGGCCTCGGACGCCAAGATGGTGGTCAACTGGACCGACAAGGGCCTGCGCGCCGCCGGCACGGTGGAGATCGCGGGGCTCGACGCCGAGCCCAACTGGAAGCGCGCCGAGATCCTGCGCGAGCATCTCTTCAGCATGTTCCCGAAGCTGCCGAAGGACATTCCACCCTCGCGGATCAAGACCTGGTTCGGCCATCGCCCGAGCATGCCGGACGGGCGCCCCTGCATCGGCCATAGCCGCGCCTCGCGCGACGTGGTCTATGCGTTCGGCCATGGCCATGTCGGCCTGGTCGGCTCGGCCCGCACCGGCCGGCTGGTCGCGCAATTGCTCAGCGGCAAGGTGCCGGAGATTCCGCTGCAGCCGTTCGCGCCGTCACGCTTCCTGTAGGGGACGCAAGCCTCAGCTCTCGCCGGCCCAGGCAGCGATCGCAGCCGGTGCGATCACGCGTCTCGGCGTGTGCGGGTTGATCGTTCCGGCGCTGACGTCTTGAGTCTGCACAAGCAGGGTGCGGGCAAACGCCTTGGCATCCTGCTCGGTCGTGAAGGTGCGGGTCTGGCGCGCGAAGCGGTGGTGTCCGGCGTCAGGGGTTCTGATGGCGAACGAGACGTACCAGGTGGCCTTGTCCATCTTCATCGCGCGTCTCAGGCGACGGTGGTTAGCCCGCGCGATCGGGACGTGGTGCTGGATGTTCGATATGCAAAAAGTGCCAAGGGAAGAATCCTGAAACACAACAGATGACGGCTAATTGGCTCTTCGGCGGACAGGAATGCTACAGGATCGGCGCGGATACCGATACGGGTGGCATATTACCTCTCAACCGATGGGTGAACTGTCAATGCACCGCAGCGGTGTTGGTTCCTGCGATGCAATGGCAGCGTTGGGACGGCGCGCTCGGGTGACCCAAGGGGCCGTGCCGGATCAGGAAATTGTAGGATGGGTAGAGCGCAGCGAAACCCATCAATTTCCTTCCGCGGCGCCAGTGATGGGTTTCGCTTTGCTCTACCCATCCTACGAGCTGCGAAGCCATGGTTTGGATCGTTCGGCTTTTCAGAATTTGACTTGACGCCGGACCCAACTCAGATGTTCAATACGCCCGTCTCACCCGACACGAGGGGCGCTTCGCGGTCGTCACGAACGTGGGTTGAGATGCGGTGGACGCTGAGTGCGCAACTGACGAGTGCGCGTGACGCGGACGGTGAAGTCGTGTGGTCCTGACGCCCTAGCGGCCGGTGTCCTCTCGCAAAACGCGTAAACGTTTTGCGAGGGCGGTGACAAGCAAGCCCAGTCTCGCCGGGGAGAGCACGAAATAAGCCGTAACCCATCGCGCAGGGAAAGCCGGGTTGTTTCCGGTTACACCTGTGGTCCTACCTCCCGCGTTTTTTACTACGCGGGACCCATGGGTGCGATCGGCACCTGGCTTTCCCTGCGCCCTCTGCGAGAGGAGAGGGCGGAATGAAGCGCAAGCCTCGGACAAATCTTGTCGCGAGAATGCGGAAGCATGACTCACAGGCCGTGCAACAAATTCAGTGTCGTCCCGGCCTTGAGCCGGGACCCATAACCACGAATGCGAATTGGATTGCAGAGCTGTAGCCGCAGCTCATCTCAACAACACAACTCTGTGGTTATGGGTCCCTGCTTTCGCAGGGACGACAGCGAGGATGAGGCGATAGCGGTGCCTCTCTCACGATCCGATCCGCACCACCATCTTGCCCAGCGCCGCGCGGGTCTGCATCGTCGTGAACGCCGCGCGGAAATCTTCAAGCTCGAACACCTTGCCGACGACAGGCGTCAGTCGGCCGTTGTTCAGCCATGCCGACAATTGCGTCATCACGCGCGCCTGTGCCTCGGGCTCGCGGCGCGCGATCTGCGCGGCGTCGACGCCGATCAGGAGGCCGCCCTTCAGAAGCGGCAGATTGAACGGCAGAGCGGGGATCTGGCCTGCCGCAAAGCCGACCACGACATGGCGGCCGTTCCAGGCGATCGAGCGGAATGCCTGCAGCGAGACCTCGCCGCCGACCGGATCGAAGATCACGTCGGGACCATGGCCGCCGGTTGCCTCCTTCAGCGCATCGCGCCAATCGGGCTTCGTGTAGTCGACGACAGCATCGGCGCCGAAGCTTGCGGCGAAGCTGCGCTTCGCGTCCGTCGAGGCGGCGGCGATGACGCGCGCGCCGAGCAGCTTGCCGACCTGGATCGCGGCGATGCCGGTGCCGCCGGCGGCACCCAGCACCAGCAGCTGCTGGCCGGCCTTGAGCGAGCCGCGCTCGGCGAGCGCATACAGCGCGGTAAGGTAGTTGGTGCGGAAGGCCGCGGCGGCCTCCATCGACAGGCCGTCGGGCATGACCTCGACAGCGGCAGGCGGCACCACGATGTACTCGGCCAGCGCGCCCGAGCGCGCCGCGCCCATCACCCGCATGCCCGGCGTGATGCCGGCGACGTCGCCCGCGACCTCGTCGACCACGCCGGCGAATTCCGCACCGGGCGTAAAGGGCAGGGCATCCTTGGTCTGGTAGCGGCCCTCGACCTTCAGCCCATCGACGAAGCCGATGCTGGCGGCGTGGACCCGGACGCGGATCTGTCCGGGGCCGGGTTCGGGCGTGGCGATCTCCTTCAGCCCAATCTGATCGATAGGCGCATATTGCTCAACGACGACCGCCTTCATCCTGTCCTGCTCATTGGTTCGTTTCCTCTGGAGCCTTATCCATTCCGATTGAATCGGAACGGAGCTCCAGATTCTTGTGTTGACGCGTTCTCTTCACGCGAACCGGTACCCACTTCGCTCGAAAACGCTCTTGGCAAACCTATCGCATCTCCGTTGTTCTACGGGGAGGCCTTTTGCGCATGCAGCGGCGGCGTCCCATGCGGAAAGCCAGCATCTTCAACGACATCGCGAAAAGGCGGACGTTTACCCGTTGTTATCCCTACCAAATTCGGTAACGCGTCCTTAATGGCGTTAACGTTAGGGTTTTCCACGCGGCCCGCACTGGGCTGCGCGCCGTCCAGGACGGGCAGGTTGCGTACGCGTTGGAGTCTCCTATGGATATCATGACTGGCGCCGGGCTATTGGCTGGCATCATCGTCATCGCGGTGATGATGTTCATGGGCGGCGACCTGCACATGTTCATCTCCGAACATGCCATGATCATCATCTTCGGCGGCTCGATCGCGGCGACGATGATCCGCTTTCCACTCGGCGTGATGCTGCACGGGCTGCCGCTCGGCGCCAAGTTTGCCTTCACCATGAGCCGGCTGTCGGCCCGCGACCTCGTCGACGAGCTCGCCCGCATCGCCGAGATCGCCCGCAAGCAGGGCCCGGTCGGCCTGGAGAAGGTCGAGACCGACGAGCCGTTCCTTGCCAAGGGCATCCGCTACGTCGCCGACGGCTACGACCTCGAATTCATCCGCGACAACATGGAGCGCGACCGCGACAATTTCCTGATGCACCTCGACGAGGGCAGCAAGATCTATCGCGCGATCGGCGACTGCGCGCCGGCCTTCGGCATGATCGGCACGCTGATCGGCATGGTGCAGATGTTCGCCAACATGACCGACCCTTCCAAGCTCGGCCCGTTCATGGCGACCGCGCTGCTCGCCACGCTGTACGGCGCGCTGGTGGCCAACCTGTTCTGTCTTCCGATCGCCGACAAGCTGCACGGCAAGCTGCTCGACGAGGAGACCAACCGCACGCTGATCATCGACGGCATCCTGATGATCCGCGATTCCAAGAGCCCGGCGCTGGTGCGCGAGATGCTGCTGGCCTATCTGCCGGAGAAGCATCGCAACGAGGAGGGTGAGCCGGTTCCGGCCTGACGGCCCCGACTGGCGCTCCCGGGACAGCAGCGATGGCCAAGAAAAAGCGCGGCGACGCCCATACCGGAGGTCACGGCTGGTTCGTGACCTTCGCCGACCTGATGGGCCTGATGATGAGCTTCTTCGTGATGCTCGTCGCGTTCTCCACCATGGACAACAACAAGCTGAAGATCGTCGCCGGCTCGATGCGCGACGCCTTCGGCGTGCAGACCAATGTGCGCTATTCCGGCATCGTCGAGTCCGATGGCCTGCCGACCCGGCCGAAGCTCAAGAATGTCGAGCACATCTCGCCGGAAGAGTCCTCCGCCAATCCGACGCCGGACGAAAAGGAACGCAGCCAGATCAACGGCGCGCGGCTGAAGATCGACCGCGAATTTGCGCTCGCCTCCGCCTCGCTGCGGCAGGCGCTGCAGGACATGCCGGAGCTGACCGAGATTTCCAAGAACATCATGTTCGAGGAGACCAAGGAGGGGCTCAACCTCGAGATCGTCGACCAGGACGGCCGCTCGATGTTCGCCGACGGCTCCAGGGAGCCGTATGAGCGCACCCGCCGGCTGATCCAGAAGCTCGCCGCGCCGCTGAAGGCGACGCCGCTGCGGATCGCGATCGTGGGGCATACAGCCGCAGGCTTCGTGCCGGCGCGCAGCGATTACGACGCCTTCGACCTGTCCGCGGACCGCGCCAATGCGGTGCGGCAGATCCTGGAGCGGGAAGGGCTGCCGCCGTCCCACATCTTCGCGGTTTCCGGCAAGGCGGACGGCCAGCCGCTGTTTCCCGACGATCCGACGCTGCCGGCGAACCGTCGCGTGACCATCACGTTGATGCGGGAAAATCCGCCATTGCCGCCGGATCTGAAGCCGTAGCTCCGGGTTACCATGCTACCGTCGCTCGCCGTGCTGCTTGGTTGACAGGCGAGGCGGAAGCGTCGATAGCCGCGCGGATCAAAATCAACCGATCGAGCGTTCCAACCTCGCTATGGCTGTCAGCGTCTCATCCACCGAAGCTCAGGAGACCCAAGGCACGGGGCAAGGCAGAGGCCAAGGCACCTCCGGCTTCTGGGCCCTGACACTGGGCAGCATCGGGGTGGTGTTCGGCGATATCGGAACTTCGCCGCTCTACGCATTCCGCGAGGCGGTCGGCGGCGCCGCGCACGGCCAGCCGGTGACCCGCATCATGGTGCTCGGCGTGCTCAGCCTGATCCTGTGGGCGCTGTTCACCGTCGTCACCGCCAAATACGTCCTGCTGCTGCTGCGTGCCGATAATAACGGCGAGGGCGGCACGCTGTCGCTGATGGCGCTCGGCCAGCGCGCGATCGGACGGCGCAGCTGGCCGCTGCTCGCGCTCGGCGTGGTCGGCGCCTCGATGTTCATCGGCGATTCCATGATCACGCCGGCGATCTCGGTGCTGTCGGCGGTCGAAGGCCTCAAGCTCGCCACGCCGCATCTCGAGCACTATGTGGTGCCGCTGACGATCCTGATCCTCGTGCTGCTGTTCTCGGTGCAGCGCACCGGCACCGCGCGCGTCGCCTCTGCCTTCGGGCCGGTGATGGTGGTGTGGTTCGCCTCGCTCGCGGTGATGGGGGTGGTCCACATCATGGACGATCCGTCGGTGCTGGCGGCGATCAATCCCTATTATGCGATCCAGTTCCTGCTGACCCACGGCACCGTCGGCCTGGTGACACTCGGCGCGGTGTTCCTCGCGGTGACCGGCGGCGAGGCGCTCTATGCCGATCTCGGGCATTTCGGCCGCAAGCCGATCCAGTCCGGCTGGCTGTTCTTCGTGCTGCCCTCGCTGCTGCTGAATTATTTCGGGCAGGGCGCGCTGGTGCTGTCCGATCCGGCCGCGATCGAAAACTCGTTCTATCGCATGGTGCCGGAGGTGCTGCTGCTGCCACTGATCGGGCTCGCCACCGCTGCCACCGTGATCGCGAGCCAGGCCGTCATTACCGGCGCCTATTCGCTGATCAGCCAGGCGGTGCAGCTCGGGCTCTTGCCGCGCTTCGAGGTCCGTTACACCTCGGAGACCCATGCCGGCCAGATCTACCTGCCGCGGGTCAACCGGCTGCTGCTGATCGGCGTGCTGCTGCTAGTGCTGCTGTTCCGAACCTCGAGCGGGCTCGCCTCGGCCTACGGCATTGCCGTCTCCACCACCATGGTCGCTGATGGCATCATGGGCTTCATCGTGATCTGGAAGCTGTGGAACTGGCGCGTGGCGTCGGCCGCCGCCTTGATCCTGCCGTTCGTGATCGTCGACATGACCTTCTTCAGCGCCAATCTCTTGAAGCTGTTCGAGGGCGCGTGGGTGCCGCTGCTGTTCGGCGTCGTGATGGCGACGATGATCTGGACCTGGCGTCGCGGCGCTGCGATCCTGATTGCCAAGACCCGCCGCATCGAGGTGCCGCTGCGCGACCTGATCCACAGCCTGGAGAAGCGGCCGCCGCATTTCGTCAAGGGCACCGCGGTGTTCCTGACCAGCGACCCGAGCTTCGTGCCGACCGCGCTCTTACACAATCTCAAGCACAACAAGGTGCTGCACGAGCACAATGTGATCCTGACCATCGAGACCGCACCGACACCGCGCGTCGACCTGTCGGAGCGCGTCACCATGGAGAAGGTCAGCGACAAGTTCACCGCGGTGCGGCTGCGCTTCGGCTACATGGAATCGCCGAACGTGCCGAAGGCGCTCGCGGTCGCGCGCAAGCTCGGCTGGCAGTTCGACATCATGTCGACCTCCTTCTTCGTGTCGCGCCGGTCGCTGAAGCCGTCCGCCCAGTCCGGGATGCCGCAATGGCAGGACCACCTGTTCATCGCTATGAGCCGGTCCGCCAACGACGCCACCGACTATTTCCAGATCCCGACCGGCCGGGTGGTTGAAGTGGGTACCCAGGTAACTATTTGATGCGGCAACGGATTCTACAGTTGAAAAGCCGTGATCTATGCGTGATATGCATGGCGGAGGCCTGAATCCGGGCTAACCTATGCATTCCTGCCGGGAGTATAGGCCTGCGACCCGGCATTGTGCGGTGCGGCAGAAGACAGAGGCGCAGCTTCCCATGTCATCCGAGAGTGCGATCACCGCGGCGGAAACGCCCGCGGCAAACGGCCATGGCGAGGCGCATTCAACCGCCACCTTCAAGGCGCTGATGCTCGGCAGCATCGGTGTCGTCTATGGGGACATCGGCACCAGCCCGCTGTATGCGCTGCGCGAAGCCGTCGTCGCGGCTGCCGGCGGCGAGGGCGCCGTGACGGCGCATGCGGTGCTCGGCGTGCTCAGCCTGATCCTGTGGGCGTTGATCGTGGTCGTGACGCTCAAATATGTCGTGATCCTGCTGCGTGCCGACAACAATGGCGAGGGCGGGACGCTGGCGCTGATGGCGCTGGCGCAGCGCGCAGTCACCAAGGGCGGAGCCGCGATCGTGCTGCTCGGCATCATCAGCGGCGCGCTGTTCTATGGCGACGCCGTCATCACGCCGGCGCTGTCGGTGTTGTCGGCCATCGAGGGCATCAAGCTCGTCACCTCGACATTCGATCCCTATGTCGTCCCGCTCACGGTGGTGATCCTGGTCGTCCTGTTCGCGGTGCAGTCGCGCGGCACCGCGCGCGTCGCCGCGTTCTTCGGCCCGGTGATGTGCGTGTGGTTCGCCGTGATCGCGATCGCGGCGCTGCCGCAGATCGTGCGGCACCCCGAGGTGCTGTACGCGTTCAACCCGATCCTTGCGGTGTCGTTCATGCTGCATCACGGCGTGATCGGCTTCATCACGCTCGGTGCGGTCTTCCTCGCGGTGACCGGCGCGGAGGCGCTCTATGCCGACCTCGGTCACTTCGGCAAACGCCCGATCCAGACCGCGTGGCTGTTCATCGTGCTGCCGTCGCTGGCGCTGAACTATCTCGGGCAGGGCGCGCTTCTGATCGGCGATCCCAAGGGCATCGAGAACCCCTTCTTCCTGATGTTCCCTGACTGGGCGCTGATCCCGATGGTCGCGCTTGCGACCATGGCGACCGTGATCGCGAGCCAGGCCGTCATCACCGGCGCCTACTCGCTGACCCGGCAGGCGATCCAGCTCGGCCTGATGCCGCGGTTCGAAATCCGCCACACGTCGGAGGCGCATTCCGGCCAGATCTACATGCCGCGCATCAACCGGTTGCTGTTCATCGCGGTCATTGTGCTGGTGTTGATGTTCCGCTCGTCGAGCGCGCTGGCCTCGGCCTACGGCATCTCCGTGACCGGCACCATGGTGGTGACGGCGATGATGGGCTTCGTGGTGATCTGGAAGGTCTGGCGCTGGTCGCCGATCGCCGCCGCGGCGTTGGTCGCGCCGTTCCTGTTCCTGGACGTCACGTTCCTGGCCGCCAACCTGCTCAAGGTGTTCGAGGGCGGCTGGGTGCCGCTTGCGCTCGGCGGGGTCATGATCGTGGTGATGTACACCTGGCGGCGCGGCAGCCGGCTGTTGTTCGAGAAGTCACGCAAGCTGGAATTCCCGCTTGCCGATCTCGTCGCGATGCTGGAGAAGCGGCCGCCGCAGCGCGTCTCCGGGACGGCTGTGTTCCTGACCAGCGATCCCGTCAGCGCGCCGACCGCGCTGATGCACAGCCTCAAGCACTACAAGGTGCTGCACGAGAAGAACGTCATCCTCACCATCGAGACGGCGCCGACGCCGCGCATCGATCCGTCCGAACGGGTGCGGATGGAGCAGCTGACCGAGACCTTCTCCAAGGTGACGCTGAAGTTCGGTTTCATGGAGCAGCCGAACGTGCCGAAGACGCTGGCGATCGCCCGCAAGCTCGGCTGGCAGTTCGACATCATGTCGACCTCGTTCTTCCTGTCCCGCCGTGCGCTGAAGCCGGCGGCGCATTCGGGCATGCCGAGCTGGCAGGACCATCTGTTCATCGCACTGAGCCGCTCCTCGAACGATGCCACTGACTATTTCCAGATTCCGACCGGCCGGGTGGTCGAGGTCGGCACGCAAGTCACGATCTAGGGGCCGCGACCCAGCGTTTCCGCGCGGCATCTAACCCGTTTCGGGTGCTTGATTTTCTCCGCGCAAGAGGCGACTTTGCGGCCCGGACCGGCGAGCCGCGCGACGCTCGCCCAAGCAGATGTCGGGAGGATATTTCCGTGGCGGACCACAAGGTGGAAGATTTGTTTCCGGACGAGGTGTCGAAGGGCATAGCGGAAGGCCGCTATCTCCTGGTCGACGTGCGCGAGCCCAATGAGGTCGCCGTCGAGGCCTATCCCGATGGCGTCGTGGTGCCGCTGTCGACGTTCGATCCCGCGGCGATTCCCGATCCGCAGGGCAAGCAGGTGGTGTTCGCCTGCCGCTCCGGCAAGCGCTCGGTGACGGCTTCGCTGGCGGCTCAGGCCGCGGGCCTGCCCTACGACAAGCATTTGGCGGGCGGCATCATCGGCTGGAAGGCGGCAGGACTGCCCACCAAGACCGGCGGCTGATCGCTGACATGACCTCCATGAACAAGGTCTTCGCGGACCTTCCCGTCACCATCTTCGAGGCGATGTCGCAGGCTGCGCGCGACAACAACGCCATCAATCTCGGCCAAGGCTTTCCCGACGATCCCGGACCGGAGGACATCCGCCGCGCCGCCGCGGACGCGTCCATCAACGGCTACAACCAGTATCCGTCGATGATGGGCATTCCGGAACTCCGTCAGGCGATCGCATCGCATTACGGCCACTGGCACGGGCTCAAGCTCGATCCGATGACCGAGGTGATGGTCACGTCCGGCGGTACCGAGGCGCTGACCTCTTCGATCCTCTCCGTGGTCGAGCCGGGCGACGAGGTGGTTTGCTTCCAGCCGGTCTATGATTCCTATCTGCCGATCATCCGCCAGGCCGGCGGCATTCCGCGGTTGCTGCGGCTCGAACCGCCGGCGTGGCGGCTGAACGAGGAGATGCTGCGCAGCGTCTTCAACCACAAGACCAAGGCGGTGCTGTTCAACAATCCGCTCAACCCGGCGGCGGTGGTCTATCCGCGCGAGGACCTCGAACTGCTGGCGCGGTACTGCCAGGAGTTCGACGTGGTCGCGATCTGCGACGAGGTCTGGGAGCACGTCGTGTTCGACGGCCGCGAGCACATCCCGTTGATCACGATCCCGGGCATGCGCGACCGCACCATCAAGGTCGGCAGCGCCGGCAAGATCTTCTCGCTGACCGGATGGAAGATCGGCTTCGTCTGCGCCGCGCCGCCGCTGCTGCGCGTCGCTGCCAAGGTGCACCAGTTCCTCACCTTCACGACGGCGCCCAATCTGCAGGCGGCCGTCGCGTACGGCCTCAGCAAGCCGGACGATTATTTCCTCGACATGCGCAAGGACATGGCGCGTAGCCGCGACCGCCTCACCAAGGGGCTCGAGAGCATCGGCTTTCCGGTGCTTAAGTCGCAGGGGACTTACTTCCTCACCGTCGATCTGTCGCCGCTTGGTCTGAATGAGACCGACGCGGAGTTCTGCTGGCGAATTGTGCAGGATTACAAGGTCGCGGCTATTCCAGTGTCGGCGTTTTACGAGCAGGATGCGGTGACGTCGGTCGTGCGTTTCTGTTTCGCCAAGAAGGACGCGACGCTCGACACCGCGCTGGAGCGGTTGTCCGACGCCGTTCACCGCCGCAAGAGGTAGACCAGCATGCAGAATCAGAGCCGTCGTCTCGTCAACCTTGTCGGAACGGTCGCCACGGTTCTGTTGTTCGCTGCCTCCGCCAGCGCGGAGGAGCGCACGGTCAACTTCTACAACTGGTCGAACTACATGGCGCCGGGCGTCCTCGAGGACTTCACCAAGGAAACCGGCATCAAGGTGGTCTACGACACGTTCGACGCCAACGAGACGCTGGAGACGCGGCTGCTTGCCGGCAAGTCGGGCTACGACGTCGTGGTGCCGACCGGCTATTTCCTGCAACGCCAGATCACCGCGAAGGTGTTCCTCAAGCTCGACAAGTCGAAGCTGCCGAACCTCGCCAATGCGTGGCCGGTGGTGACCGGTCAGCTCGCGACCTACGATCCCGGCAACAATTACGGCGCCAACTACATGTGGGGCACCACCGGCATCGGCTACAACGTCAAGATGGCGGAGAAGATTCTGGGGCCCGACGCCAGGATCGACAGCTGGGACATGGTGTTCAAGCCGGAGAACCTCGCCAAGTTCAAGGATTGCGGCATCCACATGCTGGATTCCGCCGACGACATCCTGCCGGCGGCGCTGAGCTATCTCGGGCTGGATCCGAACTCGACCAAGCAGCCTGACCTCGAGAGGGCCGCCGATCTCGTCATCAAGATCCGGCCCTATGTGCGCAAATTCCATTCATCCGAATATCTCAGCGCGCTGGCCTCGGGTGAGATCTGCTTCGTGGTCGGATGGTCGGGCGACATCATGCAGGCGCGCAGCCGGGCGGCGGAAGCCAAGTCCGGCGTCGAGATCGGCTACACGATCCCGAAGGAGGGCGCGCAGATGTTCTTCGACAATTTCGCGATTCCGGCGGACGCGAAGAACGTCGCTGAAGCCTATGAGCTGATCAACTACCTCTACCGTCCCGACATTGCAGCAAAGAACTCGAACTTCCTGTCCTACGCCAACGGCAATCTGGCGAGCCAGAAGCTGATCGATCCGAAGATCTTCAACGACAAGAACATCTATCCCGACGAGGCGATGCAGAAGAAGTTGTTTGTGATCACGGCGCGCGATCCGGCGACGCAGCGGATCATCAATCGGCTGTGGACGCGGGTGAAGACCGGGAAGTGACATTCTCGTCGCGGTAGCGTGCCGTCATTGCGAGGAGCGTCAGCGACGAAGCAATCCACGGTTCCGCAAGTGGCGAGATGGATTGCTTCGCTTCGCTGGCAATGACGAATGACAGTCTCCGCCTACCGCCAGCGCCGGTGTAGCCAGAGCCACTGATCCGGATATTCGCGGACCCAGCCCTCGACGATGTCGGTGATCGCCTGCATCGTGCCCTGGATATCGATCTGGCCGGACGCGTCGAACACCGGCTTCACTTCCTCGGTGACCTCGCCGCGGAAGCGGCCGTCGGGCAGGCGGATGATCCGGGTACCGTGGATCGGGCAATCGATCTGCCGGCGCAGGCGCGCCAGCAGCGGATTCGCGGTGGTCTTGCGGCCGAAGAAGGTGACGGGAACGCCGTTGGTCAAATACTGGTCGACCAGCATCGCGACGTGCTGACCGTTCTTCAGCGCCTGCGCCAGCTTGAGCGGCGCGTCGCGGCCGGCCGGGACTAGCGTGCCCAGATTGACTGCGCGGATGCGTTCGATGGCGCGGTCGGCGGCCTCGATGTTCGGGCGCCGGAACAGGATCGTAGCATCGAGCCCATGTGCCGCCGCGGCAATCGGAGAGAGCTCCCAGTTGCCGAGATGTGCGGCAAAGAACAAGGCCGGCTTGCCGTCGTCACGCAACTGGTCGAACAGCTGCTTGCTGCGCGCCGAGAATTCGACGCGGCCCGGCCTGTCGGGATTCCGGGGATCGTGGTCCCAGATGCGGTCGATGTGCGCGAATTCAGCGCCGATGCGTCCGAGGTTGTGCCAGACGCCGGTCAGGATCTCTTCGATCTCCTGCGGTGACTTTTCCGGGAAGGCGGCCGTGAGATTCTCGCGGCCGATGCGATCCTCACGCAGCCGGCGGCCGATGAAATGCGCGGCGCGGCCGAAGAACCGTGCGGTCTTCTCCGGATCGAAATAGCGCGTGGTGCGTAGCAGGCCGATCGTCAGCCCGCCGATCGCCGCATCGGTCACAGGCTTGGCGGCATCACGCAGATGCGCGCGGGCGCGAAGGAGCAGGCGTTTCATCTGATGAGGCGAGGGCGCTAGGCCGGCTCGCGGGTCAGGATCAGCGAAGCGTTCTGCCCGCCGAACCCGAACGAGTTCGACATCACGGCGGTCACCTTGGCGTCGCGCGCCTTGTTGCCGACCACGTCGAACGGGATAGCGGGATCGGGCACCTCGTAATTGATGGTCGGCGGAATCCGCTGATGCTCGAGCGTGAGCAGCGAGAAGATCGCCTCGACCGCACCGGCGGCCGAGATGGTGTGGCCGACCATCGATTTGTTCGATGACACCGGAATGTTTTTGGTGTGTTCGCCGAACACCGCCGCGGTCGCAAGATATTCCATCTTGTCGTTTTCCGGCGTCGAAGTGCCGTGCGCGTTGATGTGATCGATTTGCTCGGGCTCCATGCCCGCGTCAGCAAGCGTCTTGCGCACGCAGCCGATCGCCGGCTTGCCGTCCGGGGCAGAGCGGGTGCGATGGAAGGAGTCGGTGAGCTCACCGCAGCCGGCGACGACGCCCAGGATGCGCGCGCCACGCGCCATCGCGGCGTCGTAGCTCTCCAGCACCAGTGCGCCGGCGCCTTCGGCCATCACGAAGCCGTCGCGGTTCTTCGAGAACGGCTTCGAGGCGCCCTGGGGCGGATCGTTCTGTGTGGAGAGCGCCGACAGCAGCGAGAAGCGCACCAGGGCTTCCGGATTGACCGAGCCGTCGGTCGCGACGCACAGCGTTGCATCGGTTTCGCCGCGGCGGATCGCCTCGACGCCGAGCTGGATCGCGGTCGCACCGGACGCGCAAGCCGTCGAGAGCGAAATCGGCGACCCCTTGGTGCCGAAGGTCTCGGCAAGGTTGAGCGCGACCGAACCGAAGGTGAAGCGCCGGTGGAAGTGGGCGAACTTGCCGCCGCTGCAGGTCGCCAGATAGTCGATGATGCCAAAGTCCCTGGTCGGAACCTCGCGCGCGACTTCGAGCCGCTGCGGCCACTCGGTCTCGATCGGCGCGACCGCCAGAAACAGCGGGCCGGGGAAGTCGCCCTTGCTGCCGATGCCGGACTGCTCCAGCGCTTCTTCGGTCGCGATCTCCGCCAGGCGCTGCGACAGGCTGGTCGAGGAGAACGGGTCGACGGTGACGAAATCGACGGCGCCGGCCATCGTCGTCTTCAGGCTGTCGAGCGGGAAGCGCGTCACCGTCTTGATGCCGGACTCGCCCGCGCTGAGGCGCTTCCAATTGTCGGTCTTGCCGCCGCCGAGCGACGTCACGATTCCCATGCCGGTCACGACGACGATCGGTCGGCCGAATTTATCGCGTGGTGCAGTCATGGTGTCCCCGTCGGTGCTTGCGCCGAATTACTTGACGGCCTCGACCAGTGCCATACCTTCGCCCTGCCAGTGGCCGACCCCCAACACGACAATCTGGGTTGGCGCTTCGGTCTTTTCAACCTCCAGCCCGGTCGGGTCGTTGGCCGGATAGAGCGCGCCGCGGGAAATCGACAACGCGGCCAGCGCGAGCCCGAGCGGGAACTGCGCCTCCATGGTGTGCCCAAAGGTCGTTCCGGTGGCGCGCACGGCAAGGCCGGGATGCTGACCGAGGAATTCGCGCTCCTCGGCGGTCGCAGGTTCGGCGCCGGTCGCGCCCGTGATCAGCATCGCGTTGTCGTTGCTGACCCCGAGCTGCGGCCACATCGCCTGCAGCGACTTCGTCACTGCGCCGGGCTGCTTGCGCTTGGCAAGATCGGCGACCACCTTGGTCAGCTTGGCGTACGGCTTGGCGCCGCGCGCCTCGGCGTGCTCGCGCGATTCCATCACCAGAAATACGCCGGCAGAGCCGATGGCGAAGCCCGGGTTGTTTCGGCGGGCCCAGACCGAGGCGTATTGATCCTTGAGGGCGAAGTCGCCGAACGAATAGAGCATCAAGAGGTCACCGCGATCGCCATTATGGGCCGCGCCGACCAGCGCGATGTCGCTCTGTCCGGCCCCAATGCGTGCGACGGCGATCCGCGCAGCGTCGATGCTCGAGGCTTCCTCGCCCATGAAGGTGCGCGACGTCCCGCACACGCCGTGAACGATCGCGATGTTGCCGGCAAGCAGGTTGGAGAGCTGCGCCAGGAACAGCGTCGGGCGCAGCTCGTTCATCAGCTTTTCGTTGAGGGCGGCAGGCGGCAGCTTGCCCTGCGCATCGGCGTTCATGATCGCCAGGTCGACGTTGAGGTCACGCTCGCCGCCACCGGCTGCGATGATCATGTCCATCCGCGACAGGATTTCCTGATTGCCTTTGACGCCGGCGGAATCAAGCGCCAGCCCGGCGGCGTAGGTGCCGATCCGCTGCCACGTCTCCATCTGGCGCTGATCGCCCTTCTTCGGGATCTGCGCGTCGAAGCTGACGGGGGCGATCGGATGGATCACGTACGGCGCGAGACGCTTCTCGTCGGCATTGACGCGCTTGGCGCCGAGCGCCTCCCAATGCGCATCCAGCCCCTCGCCGAGCGAGGAGAGTAGGCCGACGCCGGTGATCCAGACTTCCTTCTCAGCCATGACTCATTGCCTGCAGCGGAAACCCGATCTTGTTGGCGAGCGCATCCATGTGCACACGCAAGTCCGGGCTGGGGAAGGGGATATGACGGAAGGTCAGCTCGGCGTTGCACTTGAGCTCCTTGCCGACGCGGACCTTCGCCGAGGTCACGGTGAAGCCTGAACCTTCGTGTTCGATCCTGGCTTCGATCGTCAGTACCGAGCCGGGGCTGACGAAGCCACGCATCTTGGCTTCCTTGACCATGGCGAGGAAAGGCATGCGCTCGAACTTGGTCAGACCGAGGATCAGCCAGCCCGAGCTCTGGGCCATTGCTTCGGTGAGCAACACGCCGGGCATGATCGGGTAGCCCGGGAAGTGCCCCGTGAACACAGAGTGGCTGTCCGGCGGGACATCCGCCTCGACGACAATCGTCTTCGCGTCGAGGTTGAGGTCGACAATCCGATCGATCAGCTGAAAAGTTTCAAGCTGCATGATGGGCGATTACGAGGCTGAGCCCGTGCCCGCGTTTTTGGCGGCAACCAGCTCGTCGATGCGGTCGGCGAGATTCTGCAACACGAAGTACTGCTCCGTCGTGGCCTTGCCGTCGTTGACCTCCTGGGTCCACTTCTCAAGCGGCATCTTGATCCCGAAGGCCTTGTCGATGGCAAAGGCGATGTCGAGGAAGTCGAGGCTGTCGATTCCCAGATCGTCGATCGCGTGGCTCTCCGGCTTGATCGTATCGCGCGGGATGTCGCAGGTCTCCGCGATAATGTTGGCGATCTGCTCGAATGTGGATGACATCATTAAGCCTTTGATATATTGAAGGTAATTCCGGGTCGGCTCGGAGGAGGCGGGCGCGGTGCCCCGGATTGCCTGATTGCTGCTGCCGGAGTCGTGTGCCCGTATATCGGAGCAGGGCCGTTAGTTCAATGGAGCTTGGCCGGCCTGGCGAGGACGGTTTTTGGGTACGGTTCCGGCCTGCCTAAGTGCGTGGCATCACCGTAATCTTCGCGCAATCCCGGCGTCCCATCAGCACGCAATCCTGGGTCTTGCGCAAATCGGCGATGCTCATGGCGAGCCAGATACCAATCGCGGTGAGCGCCACGGTGAAGGCGAAGGCGGCGATGTTGGCCAGCATGCGCTGGCGGAAATCGTCCGGCTCCTCGCGCGGCTTCTCATAGCGGGAGAGGTCGTTGGCGACGGAAACAGGAGCGACGGAAGTCGAGCGGGTCGATCGGACCGCCTCCTCGCGCTTGCCGGGCGGCTGCACCGAGGTACGCGGCCGGAATTTCAGCACCACGTGCTCGTCATCCGAGGAAATTGGCCGCTGCGTCTTCACTGTTGTCAGTCCGGTCGCGTCGCCGCTTATGTTTAGCATGTTCGCTGCGCTTCACACCTAAAATCTTGATGCGCGCAGAGGTGGTATTTATCCTTCGATGGTTTCGTGGAACCGACTGTAGTCGATGCGCAGACGGCCGTCGTCGGTCGCCTTCAGGATCTCGGCATAGCGATGGCCGAAGCGGACGTCGGAATGTTCGTAGGATTTTCGCGCATGCACAGTTTGCGCTGCAACGTCGTCATAGCCCGACACGAAGAGACCGAGCCCGGCATTGACGGCTTCCAGCTCCGCGGCGTCGAGACCGTAGAGCGGGCTGTCCTGGTCGATCACATGAAACAGGGTCCAGCTCAGCGCGAGCGCCGGGCTCTCGCTGCGCAGCAGCGGCAGTTCGTAGAACCGGCGGTATGGCATGCCTTCCTTGCTGACGCCGTTCTTGAACAGCCACAGCCGCGCGGTGGCATTGGCGATGATGTTGTGCCGCTCGTTGGCCAGGCGGATCATCAACGTGAGCTGGCCCTCATGGTCCGAGATCACGGGATTGTCGACGAACAGCAGGCGCGCGCTCGGCCGCGAGAAGCGGGCGAAGATCAGCCCGGTCATCAGCGACATCGAGAAGATGCCGGTGAAGAGTTCGATGGCGGCGATGAAGTGCCCGTAATGCGTCTGCGGGTGCATGTCGCCATAGCCCGCGGTCGAAAGTGTCTCGATGCTGAAATAGAGGTAGTCGATGTATTGGCCGTCAGGCACGTTGGCGATCGGATGATCGCCAAGCCAATACATCAAGGCGAAGACGGCGTTGAAGGTGATGAACACCAATGCTGCACCGCCAATAAAGGCGGGCCAGGATGCCGTCATGCAGCGATGACTGATGTCTGCCCAGAAACTGAGCTCCAACCCCTCGGTCACGACCTCGCGGTTGCCGAAACGGATCGTGCGCGCCTTCACGCGTTCGCTTGCTCTCAGTGCCATTCCGACGAACCGGCTCTTCCGCCTGCCTGTGACATCATGTCATAATGGAACCCATTCCGGAGTGCCGGTCAAACGGGAGCACAAATCATGGCCCATACGCGCGAGCCCTACGTCAAACCGGTCCCGATCATGTCGCTGCGACCAACCCAGATGACGGTCGGCATGCAAGAGGTGAAGGAGAAGCGGAAGCGCTGGCGCGAGCATAAGTCGGACAAGAAGCGCGCCGAACTGCTGGGCAAGCACATGATCCCGGTCGTCCACGGTCCCGACGATCGCTACTACGTGGTCGATCACCATCATATGGCGCGGGCGCTGCACGAGGAGGGCGTCAAGGACATCCTGGTCACGGTGATCGGCGATCTCACGATGGTCGAACGCGACGTGTTCTGGGGCGTGATGGACAACAAGCGGTGGGTCTATCCCTACGACTCCAAGGGCGAGCGCCGGCACTTCAGGGACATTCCGAGGTCGATCAAGGATCTCAAGGACGATCCGTTCCGCAGCCTCGCCGGCGAAATGCGCCGGGCCGGTGGCTTTGCCAAGGACACGACGCCATTCAGCGAATTCCTGTGGGCCGATTTCCTGCGCCGCCACATCCCGCGCAAGACGGTGGAGAACAATTTTGCCAAGGCGCTGGAGAAGGGCTTGGCGCTGGGCCGCAGCAAGGACGCGATCTATTTGCCCGGCTGGTGCGGGCCGGCATCTGACGACTGACCGGGCGCGGCCTCCGGTCCGTGTTGGTCCTCCTTGCCGCCGAGCGCGTGGTGCAGCCACCGCTCGGTGCCCTTGCCTAAGGTCAGCAGCAGGAATGCCAGCGCGAGCGCGGTGACGACGATCGGCCAGTGTCCGGCGCCGCAGACAATCCCGACGCAGGCGGCGAAGAACGCGCATGCGGCGCTGGTCAGGCCGTGGACGTGATAGCGGTCGCCCCGCCGGACGATCACGCCGGCGCCAAGAAAGCCGATTCCGGTCAGCACACCCTGGATCACGCGGCTGACCGCATCGGTGAATTTCCCGGGATCGACCGCCTGCAAGGCCAGCAGCACGACCGTGGCCGTCGAGAGGCTGACGAGACCCAGTGTCTTCAGCCCGATCGGCTTGCCGCGCAGATCGCGGTCGAGCCCGATCGCGCTGCCGGCAAGAGTAGCTGCGCCGAGACGCAGGATGATCTCGCTCCAGTCTACCAAGGCGTCCTCTATTTCGGCTGCCGGCCGAGCATGTAGAACTCGGCGTTCGGCCGCATGCCGGTGACGTTCGCAAGCCGGTTCGAAAGCGCGAAGAAGGCCGCGACCGCGGCGATGTCCCAGACGTCGTCGTCGCTGAAGCCGTGGCCGGCGAGCGCCGTAAAGTCCGCCTCCGAGACTTCCTCGGCCGCGCGGCTGACTTTCATGGCGAAGTCGAGCATCGCGCGCTGCCGCGGCGTGATGTCGGCCTTGCGGTAGTTGATCGCGATCTGGTCGGCGATCTCAGGGTTCTTGGCGCGGATGCGCAGGATCGCGCCATGGGCGATCACGCAATACTGGCACTGGTTGGCGGCGCTGGTCGCGACCACGATCATCTCGCGTTCGGCCTTGGAGAGGCTGGAGTCCTTTTCCATCAGCGCGTCGTGATAGGCAAAGAACGCGCGAAACTCGTCGGGGCGGTAGGCCAACGTGAGGAATACGTTCGGCACGAAGCCGGACTTCTCCTGCACCGCCAGGATGCGAGTGCGGATATCCTCGGGGAGCTTGTCGAGAGCGGGCGTCGGGAAGCGTTTTGCGGTCGGCTGCGTCATGAGATGGTTCCGGCGTGCCGCGGGGACGCGGCGTCACGCGAAACCATAGTGGATGACGGCTTGGGCGCAAGGCGCATCGGCGCCCTGCCATAATGACGTCAGCGCAGTGGCTTCTTCAGGAGCGAGAAGCGGTCAGGATCGAGGCCCAGTGACGGCTGCAGCATCGGCGCCTCGGCGGGCGCTACCGTGCGCGGCGGTGCGGGAGGGTTGAAGTTGGCCTCGCTCTGCGTGTCGCGATGCGAAGTGGCGCCGCGCCAGCGCTCCAGCACGGCGCTGACGAAATGCATGTCATGGCCGGCGGTGACCGACGGCACCGTTGCGATGGTGGCTTCGCCGCGCGGCAGCTGGTGCGGCGGCACCTCCTTGAAACGCAGCCGGGTCGGCAGCGCCACGCCTTCGCCGAACGCCAGCACTTCGCGGGTGCCGAGCGAAGGCACGAACGACAGGAGATTGGCGGCGGCATCCGACACCGCGGAGCGCAGCAGCGCCTGGTCGCGGTCGTTGGCGAGGCGCATCGTGAACAGCGTGTTGCACTGGGAGATGATGGTCGCGTCGAGCTCGGCCGGACGCTGGGTGATCAGGCCGAGATAGACGCCGTATTTGCGGCCTTCCTTGGCGATGCGCGACACCGCCTTGCGGGTCGGCCCGAAGCCGATGTTGCGGTCCGCGGAGGCGTAGCGGTGCGCTTCCTCGCAGACGAACAGCATCGGCGAGACGCCGTCGCTCCACAGCCCGAAATCGAACGCCATGCGGCACAGCACCGACACCACGGAATCGACGACCTCGGCCGGGAAGCCCGCGAGCTGCATGATGGTCATCGGCTTGCCGTTGGCGGGCAGGCGGAACAGATGGCTGATCACCTCGGCCATGGTATCGCCGCCGACATTGGCATTGTCGAACATGAAGGCGTAGCGCGGATCGTTGCGCACCGCGTCGATGCGCGAGATCAGCTTGTGATAGATGATGCGCGAGGAGCGGTTCTCGAGCTTGCCCATGCGCTCGTCGATCAGCGAGATCAGGTCGACGAGGCGATAGGGCACCGGCGTATCGACGGTGTAGCCGACCTGCTTGGGGTCGACGCGCTTGAGTCCGAGACCGACCCGGTCGGAGTTCTGGTACTGGGTGTAGATGCCCTTCGCCATCGGGATCACTTCGGCGAGGATGTCGAGCTCTTCGGGCACGCCAGGCCGGCCGCCGAACAGCACGTCGACGATCTCTTCGAAGTTGAACAGCCAGAACGGCAGCTTCAGGTTTCGCGGGTTGAGCACCTGCGCGCGCTCGCCGAAGCAGCGGCCGTATTCGTTGTGCACGTCGAGCAGGAAGATGCGCAGGTTCGGCCGCGACTTCAGGATCTCGTTGAGCAGCAGCGACACGCCGGTGGATTTGCCGACGCCGGTCGAGCCGAGCACCGCGAAGTGCTTGGAGAGCATTTCCTCGACGTCGACATAGGCGATAACCGAACGATCCTGCTGCAGCGTGCCGACATTGATCTGGTCCGAGCCGCTCGGCGCATAGACCGTGCGCAGCTCCTGGTTGGTGATCAGATCGGTGCTGTCGCCGATGGTCGGATAGTGGGTGACACCGCGCTGGAATTTCGGGCGGTCGCCGCCGAGGATTTCGCCGAGCAGGTCGACCGAGGCGGTCGCCATGTATTCGTCGGACGCCGCCAGGTTCTCGCACGATACTTCGGTGATCATGGCGACGATGACCGAGCTCGCGCAGCGGATACTGACGAACCGACCGACGGTCGCGCGCATTTCTGAAAGCTGTATCTGGCCGCCCGTCAGCAGCCCAACCCGGGCCTGCGAGCCGCGCACAGAGATCACACGTCCAAAGGATGTCACAGTTCCAGCCTGGCTCGTTCGCAAAATCTAAATGTCCGGACCAATATGCGCGCCCGGGTTTGGAAAAACCGTTAAATCGCCGAGGTTGCGCATCGGCTAAATCTACACCTTCCCGGTGACGATTTGTTTCTATCGTGCAGCGAGATTGCGCTCGGTCGCGCCCATCGTCGGCGAAATCGTCGCTTTCCGGCACAGCCGGATTTATTTCGGGGTTTTTCCGTTAAGGCGGGATTCACCATCTTCGAGGAGTGCATCGGCAGCTCCGTAGGTTTACGGAGGTTTCGGCGCGATGCGTTATGCCCTGTCTCCAGGTATCGCGTAACCGATTGCTAACTGCGAGTTGTAACGACCTTTCCACCAGTGCTGCGTAACGATGCCGCGCCCGGGAGAGATCAGCGTGCGCATCGAACACCGCAATTCATCGTCAGGAAATGCCGACGCCGGCTCGACCAAGGGGCTGGCGTTCTGTGCCGGCCTGCTCGTCGGCAGCCTGTTCGGAAGCGTGACCGCGCAGTGGAGCGAGCGCGAAGGCCTGTTGATGGCGGCCTTCGCCATCATGGCCGTGATCGTCTTCCTGTTGCTGAAGCGGCATGAAATCTCCGACGCGCGGCTCGCCACCGAACGCCGCAATCTCATGACCGCCGTGGACAACATTCCGCAGGGGCTCGTGCTCTACGATGCGTCGGCGCGCATCATCATCTGCAATCGTCCCTACATCGAGATGTTCGGGCTCTCGCCCGATGTGGCGAAGCCCGGCTGCACCATGCAGCGGCTGATCGCGCACCGGCAGGAGACCGGCTCGTTCGATGGCGACGTCGACGAATTCTGCGATGCCATCATCCGCAATGTGAAGCTCGGCCGCGGGACGCGTCAGCTGACCGAGGCGCCGGGCGGGCGCGCGATCGAGATCGTCAACAAGCCGCTGCCGGAGGGCGGATGGGTGGCGACCATCGAGGACATCACCGAGCGGACGCGCACCGAGAACAAGATCGCGCATATGGCGCACTATGATGCGCTCACCGATCTGCCCAACCGCCTGCTGTTTCGTCAGCGCCTCGAGCAGGCGCTGAAGACGATCGGACCCGATGAACAGATCGCGGTCATGTATATCGACATCGACGAGTTCAAGAGCGTCAACGACGCGCTCGGCCATCAGATCGGCGACGAACTGCTGAGGGCCATCGCCGAACGCCTGCGCTCCTGCTTCGGGGGGACCGATGTGGCGGCGCGGCTCGGCGGCGACGAATTCGCCGTGATCCAGACTGCGGTCCGCGATCAGACCGAGACCATGCAGCTGCTGGCCGCGATCTATCAGACCATCCGCCAGCCGATCGATTGCAGTGGGCACCTGATCACGACCGACGCCAGCATCGGCATCGCGGTCGCGCCCGCCGACGGCCTCGACCTCGATCAATTGCTGCGCAACGCCGACCTCGCGCTCTATGGCGCGAAGAGCGATGGCCGCCGCACCTACCGGTTCTTCGAAACCGGCATGGACGCGCGTGCCAAGGCGCGGCGCAGCCTCGAACTGGAATTGCGCCAGGCCATCGCCGACGGCAGCTTCGAGCTGCACTATCAGCCGTTGCTCCATCTCGAGGACGGCCGGGTCAGCTGTTGCGAGGCACTGGTGCGCTGGCGGCATCCCGAACGCGGCACCATCTCGCCGGCAGATTTCATCCCGGTCGCCGAGGATACCGGCCTGATCAACGATCTCGGGCACTGGGTGCTCAACACCGCGTGCCGGGAAGCCGTGAACTGGCCGGATCACATCAACGTCGCGGTCAACGTGTCTCCGATCCAGTTCAAAAGCCAGACGCTGGCGCTGAACGTCGCCGCCGCGCTCGCGGCGTCGGGGCTCGCGCCCTCGCGGCTCGAGCTCGAGATCACCGAAGCCGTGCTGATCCGTGACGACGAGGCCGCGCTCGATATCCTGCATCAGCTGCGCGAGCTCGGCGTCCGGATCGCGCTCGACGATTTCGGCACCGGCTATTCGTCGCTGAGCTATCTGCAGCGCTTCCCGTTCGACAAGATCAAGATCGATCGCGCCTTCATCAAGGATCTCGCCGGGACCGGCGCGTCGTCCACGATCGTCCAGGCCGTCGTGAACATTGCTGCCGCGAGCGATATGACGACGACCGCGGAGGGCGTCGAGACCGAGCAGCAGCGCAACCTGCTCCGCAGCCTCGGCTGCACCGAGATGCAGGGCTTTCTGTTCAGCCGGCCGGTGCCGGATGTCGAAATCCGCAAACTGCTGTCGTTGCATCGCGAGAGGGCCGTCTCGGTCGCCTGACCGCCGGCCCCGGCCGCTTTCAATATGTGATTTCAGCCACGGAATGCCGCGCGAGCGCCGGCCATCTTGTCGATACGCAACAAGAGGGCTCCGCCATGTACATTCTCGTGAACGCGCTTCTCGTTCTGGCGATCGCGTTCTTCTTCTTCCTGCCGATGACCGATCGCCGTACCGCGCGGATGAAGCTCTGCATGGTGTGCGCGCTCGCCGTTGCGCTGACGGTGTCGGCGACCCTATCCCGGCCGCACGGTCCGGCACCGGTGATGGTGTCGAAGGGCTAGGCACGCATGCTGGCCTCAACGGCTGCCGCAATTTCCAGTCTCAACATTTTGTTGACGGGACCTAATCCTTTGTACACTAGTACAAATCGACGCACCGAAGCTCGCGCGCTAGAGCGGCAAGCCGTCGATCGGGCGTCGTCGTCGTGGAAGGAGCCCGCCCCATGCAGCCGGAACCGATCTTCGATCTCGCGCATCTCGGGCACATGGAGCTGCTGACGCCGAAACCGGACGAGAGCCTGAAGTTCTTCGTCGACGTCATGGGCATGACCGTCAGCGGCAGGAAGGGCGGGTCGGTCTATCTGCGCGGCTGGGACGATTACGAGCACTACTCGCGAAGCTGACCGCGTCGAACACCTCCGGCATGGAGCACATGGCGCTGCGGGCCCGCAGCCCGCAGGCGCTCGAACGCCGCGTCGCCGCGCTGAAGGGCTCGGGCTTCGACATCGGCTGGATCGATGGCGACATGGGGCAGGGACCGGCATTCCGCTGCCGCGATCCCGACGGCCACGTCATCGAGCTCTATTACGAGACCGAATGGTACGAGGCGCCGGCCGAGCTGAAGCCCGCGTTGAAGAACCAGGCGCAACGTTTTCCGGCGCGCGGAGTCAATGTCCGCCGGCTCGACCATCTCAACTGCCTCGCGGTCGACATCAAGGCCAATCGCTTGTTCTTCGAGACCTACCTGGGGTGCCGCACCACCGAGCAGATCGTGCTCAACGACGGCACCGAAGCGGCGATGTGGATGACGATGTCGAACAAGAGCTACGACTTCGCCTATACCCGCGATCATTACGGCAAGATGGGCCGCTTCCATCATGTGACCTATGCGCTCGACAGCCGCGAGGAGATCCTGCGCGCGGCGGATATTTTTCTCGAGAACGGCGTGCATATCGAAACCGGACCGCACAAGCATGCGATCCAGCAGACGTTCTTTCTCTATGTCTATGAGCCCGGCGGCAATCGCGTCGAGGTCGCCAATGCAGGAGCCCGCCTGATCCTCGCGCCGGACTGGAAGCCGATCGTGTGGACCGAGGAGGAGCGCAAGAAGGGCCAGGCCTGGGGGTTGAAGACGATCGAGTCGTTCCACACCCACGGCACGCCGCCGGTGATCGACTAGATGCTCGACCGCCGCAAGCAAACTGACCTAGCGCGTCGATACGTCGCCTCGAACACGCGCGGTCGGACGACAACATGGATGCGTAGCCGGTATAATCCGCTTTGAGAGGGCGGACGCTGCGTCGCGCGCGGCGCTTGAACGGTGAGAACAGGCACAATGGCTGGCAGGACGCCCAAGACGTCGGCGAAGAGGGCAAGGAAGGGAGCTGCGAAGCGCGGGGCTGCAAAGCCGCGCCTGCTCGCAGGCGGCAATCCGCAGATCGCAAAGGGGTATGGTGACGCTCCGGTGCAAGCCTTCATCGCGGCGATGCCGGGGTGGAAGCGCGACGTCGGACGCAAGCTTGACGCTCTCATCGTGCGTACCATCCCCGGCGTGCACAAGGCGGTGAAATGGAACTCGCCGCTCTACGGCATCGAAGGCGATGGCTGGTTCCTCGGCATCCATGTCTTCACGCGCTATGTCAAAGTGGCATTCTTTCGCGGCGCATCGCTGCACCCGATGCCGCCGGGCGAGTCCAAGCAGCAGCACACGCGTTATCTCGATATTCATGAGAACGACGAGCTCGACGAAACCCAGTTCACCGCCTGGGTGAAGCAAGCCAGTCAATTGCCCGGCGAACGGATGTGAATGGCCACGCAGGTCAGGATCGGCGGGCAATGGCCACGACGCGCCGTCGATGCAGCCCTGCGCGCGCGAGCGTTGCCTCGCCTCGGGCATTTGGTGTTAGGCTGCACTGAAGCACTATGAATCGTCATCGTGCTTCAGGTTGTTGTCCTGGCATGATCCTCTCGGAAAAACTGCTTCGCACTTTTCCGGATCATGCTCTGGTAACGTCAGAGGGAAACGTCGATGAGCGAACACACGACGGACAAGCGCGTGCGAGAGGCGTCTCGCAGGCGGTTTCTTCAGGCGGGCGCAGCACTGGCCGGTGGCTCCGCGATATCTGGAGTTGCCGGTTCTACCGCGCTTGCCGAACAGGGGAATAATCTTCCGCCCAACGTGCCGG
The DNA here is from genome assembly GCF_018129565.1 of Bradyrhizobium sp. AUGA SZCCT0105. NCBI lineage: Bacteria > Pseudomonadati > Pseudomonadota > Alphaproteobacteria > Hyphomicrobiales > Nitrobacteraceae > Bradyrhizobium > Bradyrhizobium sp. AUGA SZCCT0105. The sequence continues at coordinate 248,764 of NZ_JAFCMK010000001.1, forward strand.
AATGGATGAAAGCGCCCGGCGATCCGATGGGAAGCCAGCCCTATGGCACGCCGTCGGTTCACGAGAAGGGCGTCGTCAAGAACATCTCGAAGACGCTGCCGCAATATATCTCCGCGTCGGGCCGCACGCCGTTGCAGGAGCTCGACGGCATCATCACGCCGAACGGCCTGTTCTACGAGCGCCATCATGGCGGCGTGCCGACCATCGATCCGGCCGAGCACCGGCTGATGTTGCACGGCATGGTCGATCGCCCGCTGGTGTTCACGATGGAGGACATCCGCCGCTTTCCGTCGCAGTCGCGCATCCACTTCCTCGAGTGTTCCGGCAATCCGGTCTACACCAAGCCCTACGGCAAGACGGCTTCCGACCTCGTCGGCCTGCTGAGCTGCGCGGAATGGACCGGCGTGCCGCTGAAGACGGTACTGGACGAAGCCGGCCTGCAGGCCGGCGCCAAATGGATCGTGGCCGAAGGCGCCGACGCCGCCGCGTTGACGCGCTCGATCCCGATCGAGAAGTGCCTCGACGACGCCATGCTGGTCTACAGCCAGAACGGCGAGCGGCTGCGTCCGCAGCAGGGTTATCCGCTGCGCCTGTTGCTGCCGGGCTTCGAGGGCAACATGAACGTGAAATGGCTGCGGCGGCTCAAGGTCGTCGCCGAGCCGGCGTATTCGCGCGAGGAGACCTCGAAATACACCGACCCGATGCCGGACGGTACGTCGCGCGAATTCACCTTCTACATGGAGGCCAAGTCGATCATCACGCGGCCGTCCGGCGGCCAGAAGCTGACCACGCACGGCTTTCACGAGATCACCGGGATAGCGTGGAGCGGCCACGGCAAGATCAAGAGCGTCGAGATCTCGCTCGACGAAAGCAAGAGCTGGCAGCAGGCGGAGCTGCAGGAGCCGGTGCTGACGCGCGCGCTCACGCGCTTCCGTTTGCCCTGGCACTGGGACGGCACCCCCGCAGTGATCCAGAGCCGCGCCATCGACGAGACCGGCTACGTGCAACCGACGCTCGCGGAATTGGTGGCGGTACGCGGTCTCAACTCGTTCTACCACAACAACGCGATCTGGCCCTGGCGCATCGATGCGAATGGCGAGGTGACCAATGGCCAGGCGTAATCTGAAGACCGCCGCGCTGGTGAGTGCGGTCGCGATACTCGGCGCAGCTGTTCATGCCGAGGAGCGCTACGGCATCGGCCGTGTGGCTACGCCGTCGGAGATCGCCGGCTGGAACATCGATATCGGCCGTGACGGCGCGGCGTTGCCGCCGGGCAGCGGCAGCGTGGAGCGCGGCCGCATCGTGTTCGGCGAGCAATGCGCGGCGTGCCATGGCGACAGCGGGCAGGGCGGCGTCGGTGACCGCCTGGTCGGCGGGCAGGGCACGCTGGCGAGCCCAAAGCCGATCCGCACCGTCGGCAGCTACTGGCCCTATGCCCCGACGTTGTTCGACTATATCCGACGCGCGATGCCGCAGAACGCGCCGCAGTCGCTGAGCAATGAGGACGTCTACGCGGTGTCCGCCTACATCCTCAGCCTCAACGGCATCGTCCCCGCCAATGCGGTGCTTGATGCGAAGTCGCTCGCCGCCGTCAAAATGCCAAACCGCGACGGGTTCGTCTCCGACCCGCGGCCTGACGTGCATAATCGGTGAAGCGCAGTCCGCGCGGCCGCCGCGCGCCGCGGTCGTCGCACCACGCCGGCGGCTGCCTCGCGGCATTGTGACCTGGTGGGCCCCTGCATCGGGAGTTTGGCCGTCACCACATCAGTTCTGGGCACAGGGACGGCGCTGCCGCCCTTGCGTAGTTTCTTGGACAAATTTCAATTGATCCATCGGAGAGGTCCTATGGCCGCACTCAAGGCCGTTGCAGCCGCTGTGCTGCTCGTGGGAATGACGTTCACGCCAGTCTCGGCCCAGATGTCGGAGCCGGCACTTTTCGACGCGCAGAATCCCGGGCGGAGTGCGATCAACGGCGGTGCCCTGACGCCGTGGGGCGAGGCCCAGCAGGCGGCGCAACGCGGCGGCAACCCGGCGAATGCTTATGGCGCCATACCGGCGGCGCCATCGTCCTCTTGCGCGCGCTATCGTTCGTTCGATCCTGCGTCCGGTACCTTCCTTGGCCGCGACGGCCGCCGCCATCCCTGCCAATAGGGCCCCGCATCCGCGCTTGGCCGCCGTTCTTGGCGGTGGATAAGCTCGCGGGCGGTCGCCCGGTGCGCGAACGCCTGGACGCCCGGCGCGTTATAGTCCGCTGATCGTGTCGGGTCCCGCCGGGCCCGAGCGGCGGAGGGCAGCTGGCGTGACAGACACCTTGGCCGGTTTCTGGGACCGAAAGTCGACCGCTGAGCTGTTGCGGGAAGCGGCGCGTGCCGACGGCGACGCGGAGACGCCGGTCTTCAAGCGCTCGCTCTCGGCGTTGCAACTGGTCACGCTCGGTATCGGCGGCATCATCGGCGCCGGCATCTTCGTGCTGACGGGCCACGCGGCCGCCGCCAATGCCGGACCCGCCGTCACGCTCTCCTTCATGCTTGGCGCCGTCGCCTGCGCCTTCGCCGGCCTGTGCTACGCCGAGATGGCGTCGACCGTGCCGATCTGCGGCAGCGCCTACACTTACGCTTACGCCACGCTCGGCGAACTGATCGCCTGGATCATCGGCTGGGACCTGATCCTCGAATATGCGGTCGGCGCGATCGCGGTCTCGGTCGGATGGTCCGGCTATTTCGTCAGCCTGATGCGCGATTTCGGCATCAACCTGCCGCAGCAGTTCACCTCGGCGCCGCTCGCCTACGACGCCAACACCGGTGTGTGGTCGTCGACCGGCGCGGTGATCAACATCCCGGCGATGGCGATCATCGCTTTCGTCGCCGCGCTGCTCGTGGTCGGCATCCGCGAGTCCGCGCGCTTCACCAGCTTCGTCGTCGTGGTCAAGCTCGTCGTCATCGCATTGTTTCTCGCGACCGCAGCCTCTTCGGTATCGCTGGCGAACTGGGTGACGGCAAGCAATCCGTCAGGTGCGCTGATCCCGCCGAATGCCGGTCCCGGCGTATTCGGCTGGTCCGGCGTCGTCCGCGGCGCGGCGGTGGTGTTCTTCGCTTATATCGGCTTCGACGCGATCTCGACCGCCGCGCAGGAGGCGAAGACGCCGGAGCGCGACATGCCGATCGGCATTCTCGGCTCGCTCGTGATCTGCGCCGCGCTCTATGTCGCGGTCGGCTTCGTGCTGACCGGCATCGTACCGTACGACAAGCTGAGCGTGCCCGATCCGATCGCCGTCGGCATCGATGCGGTCGGGATCGGCTGGCTCGGTCCCTTCATCAAGCTCGGCATCCTGTTCGGGCTGACGTCGGTGATCCTCATCATGCTGCTGGCGCAGCCGCGGATCTTCCGTGCCATGGCGCATGACGGGCTGCTGCCGGGCATCGCCGCAAGGATCCATCCGCGCTTCCAGACGCCCTATGTCTCGACCATCTTTGCCGGCAGCGTCGCTGCTGCTCTCGGCGGGCTGCTGCCGATCGGGCTGGTCGGAGAGCTCGTCTCGATCGGCACGCTGTTCGCATTCACGGTGGTCTCGATCGGAACGCTGGTGCTGCGTCTGCGCGATCCGGACTTGCCGCGCCCGTTCAAGGCGCCGGCGATCTGGCTGGTGGCGCCGGCTGCCGCGGGAACGTCGCTGTTCCTGATGTTCGGCCTGCCGCTCGACACCTGGATCAGGCTCGCGGTGTGGCTCGTGATCGGGCTTGCGATCTATGCCGCCTACGGCCGACGCCACAGCCGGCTGCGGGCGAGGGGCGGGGTGTAAGCGCGGCGAGGATTCGCCTTGTGCGGGATAGTGCGAGCCTGTCTCCGCCAAGAGACTGTCGTCCCTGCGAAAGCAGGGACGCAGCAAACCAATCAATATTCGTGGTTATCGGTCCTTGCTTTCGCAGGGACGACACCGAATTTGTTGCGGCATTGAAAGTCAAATGTCCGCGGCCAGGTTCACTCGATCGCGTGCAACGCGCGGCGGATTGCTGCGAAGATCGCCTCGATCTGCTCCTCGGTGATGATCAGGGTCGGTGAGATCATCAATGTATCGGCGGCGGCGCGGAGCAGGATTCTCTCGTCGTCGTAGCATCGCCGGGCGCATCCGGGACCGCGCATGCCGACCGCGCCGTCGCGCGGCTTCAGATCGATCGCGGCCGGGCAAGCGGCCGCGCGCGTCGGGCTGACGGGAAGTCAAGGCCGACGCGGCGCGCGACGAGCCTATAGTGCGCGGGCGCGCGGCCTGCTACACTTGCTCGCTCCGATAGAAGGAACATACGCCGCACCCAAACGGCGCAATCGGGGGAACTCCAATGCGAAATCCACAAACGGGCGCGCGATGGATGGTCGCGGCCATTGTCGCGATCGGCCTCACGGCGTCAGCACCTGGCCACGCCGCGTCGGTTGCGCCGGTCGCCGCCGAGAACGGCATGGTGGTATCCGCGCAGCATCTCGCGACGCAGGTCGGCATCGAGGTGTTGAAGCGGGGCGGCAACGCGGTCGACGCCGCGGTCGCGGTCGGTTACGCGCTGGCGGTGGCCTATCCCGCCGCCGGCAATCTCGGTGGCGGCGGGTTCATGACCATCCAGCTCGCCGACGGCCGCAAGACCTTCCTGGATTTCCGCGAGACCGCGCCGAAGGGCGCCACCGCCAACATGTATCTCGACAAGGACGGCAACGTCATCGCTGGCCTGTCGACCAAGGGGCATCTTGCCGTCGGCGTGCCCGGCTCGGTGGCCGGCATGGAATATGCGCGCGAGAAATACGGCACGATGAAGCGCGCGGACGTCATCGCGCCGGCGCTGCAACTCACGGAGGACGGCTTCGTGCTGGACCAGGGCGACGTCAGCATGCTGCAGACCTCGACCAAGGATTTTCAGGACGATCCGGCCTCGGGCGCGATCTTCCTCAACAACGGCAAGCCGTTCCAGGTCGGCGAACGGCTGACCCAGCACGAGCTCGCCGAGACGCTGCGCGAGATCAGCAAGCGCGGCACCGACGGCTTCTACAAGGGCTGGGTGGGAGCGGCGATCGTCGCCTCGAGCCAGGCCGGCAAGGGCCTGCTCACGCAGGAGGATCTCGATAATTACAAGGTTCGCGAGCTCGCGCCGGTCGAATGCGATTATCGCGGCTACCACGTGGTCTCGGCGCCGCCGCCAAGCTCGGGTGGCGTGGTGATCTGCGAGATCCTGAACATACTCGAGGGCTACCCGCTGAAGGAGCTCGGCTACCACTCCGCGCAGGCGGTGCACTACCAGATCGAGGCGATGCGCCACGCTTATGTCGATCGCAACAGCTATCTCGGCGACCCCGACTTCGTGAAGAATCCGCTCGAGCGTTTGCTCGACAAGAACTACGCCGCGAAGATCCGCGCCGTGATCGACCCGGCCAAGGCCGGCGCGTCCAAGGACATCAAGCCCGGCGTTCCGCCGCACGAGGGCAACAACACCACGCATTATTCGATCGCTGACAAGGACGGCAACGCGGTGTCGGTCACCTACACGCTCAACGACTGGTTCGGCGCCAAGGTGACCGCGGCCAAGACCGGCGTGCTGCTGAACGACGAGATGGACGACTTCACCGCCAAGGTCGGCGTGCCGAACCTCTACGGTCTGGTGCAGGGGGCGGCCAACTCCATCGCCCCCGGCAAGCGTCCGCTGTCCTCGATGAGCCCGACCATCGTCACCAGGGACGGCAAGCCGGTCATGGTGGTGGGGACGCCGGGCGGCAGCCGCATCATCACCGCCGTGCTGCTGACGATGATCAACGCCATCGACTACGGCATGAACGCACAGGAAGCCGTGGACATGCCGCGCTTTCACCAGCAATGGCTGCCGGACCTGACCAACCTCGAGGACTTCGCGCTATCGCCCGACACGCGGAAGATTTTGGAAGGCATGGGCCAGACGTTCGGTCCGCCGCAGCCGGCCAATCACCTCGCGGTCATCATCATCGGGGCGCCGTCGCTGGACGGCAAGCCGGTCGGCAACAATCGCTTCTATGGGGCGAACGATCCGCGCCGCAATTCGGGGCTTGCCGGTGGCTACTGATTGCCGTTGCGCGATTGCATGCGGACGGCTGGGCAGGGACCGCTCGCGAAGCCGGTCGTGCGTCAGGCGACGGCCGTCGACCTGCCGTCGTCGTGCCCGCTCGTGAGCAGCAGGCGCCGGCGGATCGCATCCTCGACCAGGGCCAGCGATTGTTTGGCTTCACGCGCCTCGGCTTCGGCGGCCTGGGCCCGGAACTCGGCGGCATCGAGCTGCTCCTGCTGGGACTCGATACGCCGTCGGGCCTCCTCGAGTGCCCGGGACGCGTCCCTCAACTTGCGCTCGGTGGCGGCGATGATTTCGAGCTGCGCCTGTTCGGCGGCCTCGGCGCGTGCCTCGCCGGCACGGGCCCGGTCCTCGATGCTGCGGAACAGATCCGCCGCCTGATAGACCAGGTCCAAGGCTTCGGTGCCCATCGCTGAAGTGGGAGGTCTCGGAAATCCGAGGACATTCGGGTCGGCCGCAAAAGGCCGTCTAAATCCGCGCAGTGCCATGCAGACCAGCCCTCGCGAGTCGCGTGTATAACAACAACTTGCGGTAGTTATGGTTAACAAACCATTAATCCTGTCGGCCGCCCGGCACTGTCCACCGGTTTCTGACGACACAGCGCCTCGAACGGCAGCCGGGTAGTGCAAGCGATCGGTCGGGCCTGCGCTTTGCTTTCGCAAGCGGCTCACCGCGCAAGCGCAGCGAGTGGTGACCGGCGTGCCGTCCGCCGAGCGCGCAGGCGAATCGAGGCACGGAGGGCCCGAGGTCGATGCGGTCCTGCGGAGCATCCGAAGCGCGGGGAGGGGCTGATTTGGCTGCGCGCGGGAGCCGGGCTCTATGGCATAAGTTTGACGCCTGGCGCGCTTTAATTCTCCTGTGTTGAATTGCAGGTCCATGGTGCGACCGATATACCGGGCGGCCTAAGTGGCACGCAGCGCACTCAGAACGAGCGACGTATTCGCCACGGAAAATCTGGTCGATGAAATTTCTGTTGCGGTTCTTCGGGTTCCTGTTCACCGCAGGAACCATCCTGTTCCTGGCTGGTCTCGCCGCGGTCGCAGGGCTGTTCTGGCATTTTTCCAAGGACCTGCCCGACTATTCGCAGCTCCAGAACTACGAGCCGCCGGTGATGACCCGCGTGCACGCGGCCGACGGATCGCTGCTGGGCGAATTCGCCAAGGAGCGCAGGCTCTATCTGCCGATCCAGGCCGTGCCGAAGCTCGTGATCAACGCCTTCCTCGCGGCCGAGGACAAGAATTTCTACGAGCACGGCGGCATCGACTATACCGGCATGGCGCGCGCGGGCGTCTCCTACATCCAGAACTTCGGTTCCAACCGCCGTCCGCAGGGTGCTTCCACGATCACCCAGCAGGTCGCCAAGAACTTCCTGTTGACCAACGAGGTGTCGTTCACCCGCAAGATCAAGGAAGCCCTGCTGGCGATGCGAATCGAGCGGGCCTATTCCAAGGACAAGATCCTCGAGCTCTATCTCAACGAAATCTATCTCGGCCTCGGTGCCTACGGCATCGCGGCGGCCTCGCTGGTCTATTTCGACAAGTCCGTCAACGAACTGACGGTCTCGGAAGCGGCCTATCTGGCGGCGTTGCCGAAAATGCCGGCCAGCCTGCATCCGGTGCGCAACCGTGCGCGCGCCATCGAGCGGCGCAACTACGTGATCGACCGCCTGCAGGAGAACGGCTGGATCACCGCTGCCGACGCCGACAAGGCGCGCAAGGATCCGCTGACCGTCACCAACCGCAGCAACGGCGCGCACACCTTCGCCGGTGAATATTTCTCCGAAGAGGTCCGCCGCGACATCTTCGAGCGCTACGGCGAGAAGAAGCTCTATGAGGGCGGCCTGTCGGTGCGCACCACGCTCGACCCCAAGGTCCAGGTGATGGCGCGCAAGGCCATGGTGGCGGGGCTCGTGAACTATGACGAGCAGCAGGGCTATCGCGGCGCGATCCAGAAGCTCGACCTCACCAGCGACTGGGGCGTGCCGCTCGCCGAGATCAAGTCGCTCACGGACATCTCGCCGTGGCGGATGGCGGTGGTGCTGGAGAGCAACGACCAGTCGGCGCGGATCGGCTTCCAGCCCGGCCGCGAACTCGGCGGCGCCGTCAGCAAGCAGCGCGAAACCGGCATCATCACGATGGACGGCGTGCGCTGGGCCAGGACCAAGGGCAAGTCGCCGACCGCGGTCTCGCAGGTGCTGCAGCCCGGCGACGTGATATACGCCGATCCGCTGTTCAAGGACGGCAAGGCGGTCGAGGGCCAGTACCGGCTGCGCCAGATCCCCGAACTGTCGGGCGCGATGGTGGCGATGGATCCGCACACCGGACGCGTGCTCGCGATGGTCGGCGGCTTCTCGTTCGACCAGAGCCAGTTCAACCGCGCGACGCAGGCCTATCGGCAGCCCGGCTCGACCTTCAAGCCGATCGTCTATTCGACGGCGCTCGACAATGGCTACACCGGATCGACCGTGATGATCGACGGACCGATCGAGATCGACCAGGGGCAGGGCAACATCTGGCGGCCGGAAAACTTCTCCACCGGCAAGTATCAGGGCCAGGTCACGCTGCGCAACGCGCTCCGCCTGTCGCTCAACACCGTGACGGTGCGGCTGGCGCAGGAAATCGGCATGCCTGTGATCGGCGAGTATGCCAAGCGGTTCGGCGTCTATGACGAGCTGCCGAACTATCTCGCCTATGCGCTCGGCGCCGGCGAGACCACGGTGATGCGGATGGCTACGGCCTATTCGATGATCGCCAATGGCGGCGTCCGCGTGAAGCCGACCCTGATCGACCGCATCCAGGACCGCTACGGCCACACCATCTTCAGGCACGACCAGCGCGAATGCCGCGGCTGCGACGCGCCGGAAGGCTGGAAGAACCAGCCCGAGCCGCAGCTCGTCGACCGCCGCGAAAGGGTGCTCGACGCGATGACCGCCTACCAGATCACCTCGCTGATGGAGGGCGTGATCCAGGCCGGTACCGGCACCGCGCTGAAGGACGTCGGCAAGCCGCTCGCCGGCAAGACCGGCACCTCGAACGAGGCCAAGGACCTCTGGTTCGTCGGCTTCTCGCCGGACCTCGTGGTCGGTCTCTATGTCGGCTACGACAAGCCGCGCTCGCTCGGCCGCAACGCCCAGGCCGGCCACACCGCGGCGCCGATCGCGCGCGACTTCCTGAAGCTCGCACTGGCCGACAAGCCCGCCACTCCGTTCAAGCAGCCGGTCGGCATCCGGCTGGTGCTGGTCGATGCCAAGACCGGCCTGCGCGCCTCGTCCGGTCAGAACCGGGGCGTGGTGCTCGAAGCCTTCAAGCCGGGCCAGGCGCCGCCGTTCTATGATCCGACGTTGGTCGCCGGCACCGACGTGATCGACGGCACCCAGCAGGCAATCCCGCCGGACGCGGGCCGTGCCGTCATGCAGTCCAGTCCGAGCGGGCTGTATTGAGGCCAAACGGCAGGGCATTTGCGGTTGGGGTGGTGCGGCGCTTTGTCAGGGCGCATCACGCCGCCGTGGTTGAACATGCCGCGCGCGGCGCCAACCCAAGAATGGAGTCCTCGACCGGAGAACCCCCGAAGCGCGACGTTTCCATTCGCGTCCGCGCGTGTCGAGCCGTGGATCGCGATGATCAAGGCGTTGCTTGCCGTAATGCGGCTGATCTGGACCGTTCTCGTGGTTGGGGCCGCAACCCTGATGGGCGCGGTCCTTGGATGGGGGTGGCACGGCTGGATTGGTGCCATCTCGCTCGGCATCGTAGGATTTGGCCTTGGATCCCTGCTTGCAGCCTGCCCCGAAGTGCTGCTTGAACTGGTCGCTGAAATGTAAACCTCTGGCCGAACGCTGATCGCTCGTCCCGGCCGCGATTTTCACCCCCATTCCCCGCCAACAATGCTTGCCAAGCGTGGGACCAAGCGGGTAGAAGGTCGCACTCGCGCGGGCGCTGATTTGGCAGGCGAACCCGCTGTACCGAGATGTCCAGTCATCCAGCTAAGCTGTTGATACCACGGACAATTCTTGGGGAATGGTGTAACGGTAGCACAACAGACTCTGACTCTGTTTGTCTTGGTTCGAATCCAGGTTCCCCAGCCAATCTGCCTCCGTGGCCCCGACCATCCTCTGAAATCCCGATGATTGCTCGTCGCGGCCGGCTCCCGATGGCGTGCCGGACGTGAGATGGCTTGTGCCATCACGGCGTCCAGTGTGGATTAGCCCGGCATAATCCACCATGGTCTCGCGCCTGCGGTGCGGCCTGTTGCGACAGAGGTTTAAGGTAATGGACGAAATTCTTTATGCCCGCGAGCCGTCGATTGGCGTCGACGAGTTCATCGCGGTGCTGCGCCAGTCGGGCCTCGGCGAGCGGCGGCCGCTGGCGGATGCCGACCGCATGGCGCGCATGATCGCCAATGCGAACCTGATCGTGACGGCGCGGAAGGCGACCAAGCTTGTCGGCGTCTCGCGTGCGCTGACCGATTTCGCCTATTGCTGCTATTTGTCGGACCTTGCGGTCGATCGAGCGTTTCAGGGCCACGGCATCGGCAAGCGCCTGATCGCGGAAACGCGGCGCCACGCCGGACCTGAATCGATGTGCCTGTTGCTGTCGGCGCCCGACTCGATCGGGTTCTACAAGACCATCGGCATGCCGCAGCCGGACAACGCGTTCCACTACAAGCGCGAGCGATAGCGGCCGGCGCTATCTGATCTCGGCCTTCAGCAGCAGCGCGAGGCAATCGGCCAGCCGCTGCTCGATCTCCCTGTCGCGGAGCGACAGCGGGCCGGGATCGTTGAGGATCGCGTTGACAAGCGTGCCCAGCACGACCTGGAAGCCGAAGGCGATGGCGCGGGTCTTCGCCGCCTTGCGGCCCTTGCCCATCGCAGGCAGCAGCAGCGGGGTGGCGTGTTCGGTGGTCGCGCGCGCAAGGCTCTTGAACGTGGTCCACTTGTCCGGCCGGGTGTCGTCGTGCTGGAGCGCGGCGCGCAGCACGCCCTCGTGGGCGCGGATCCAGCCGATGACGCCCGACACGACGCGGCAGCAGAGGTCGTCGAGCGTAAGGTTGCCGGCGGGGCTGTCCATCCGGGCGAGATGCCGCGCGCCGTCCTGCGCCGCCAGCGCGATCAGGGCGTTGAAATAGGCTTCCTTGCTTTCGAAGCGGCTGTAGAAGGCGCCGACCGTGGCGCCGACCTTGCCGCATAAGGATTCGATCGACAGCTCCGCAAGGCTCCGCGTCCGCAACAGCTCGGCGCCGGCTTCAAGCAGCGCCAGCGTCGTCTCGCGGCTGCGTTTCTGACGCGAGGGGGTGACGCCGGGAAGATCGAACTGGTCCGAAAGCCGCGGCATTTGCGCTTGCGTCTCCTGATTTTCATAATCATAATTCGGATTATTATTTGAAGCAATCCGGCAGCATCGTGCCGGAACGGGCGGCGGGTCAATTGCGGCAAGGACAGGGAGAGCGCCATGAGCGAGCATCGCCAGCCGCCGTTCGGCGGCAGCATCGGCAAGACGGTTGCGACCTCGAAGCCATGGTGGCCCGACACGCGCCAGCCGCCGGCTGGCGCGCCGAACGTCCTGGTCGTGCTGTTCGACGATGTCGGCTTCTCCGATTTCGGCTGCTACGGCTCACCGATCCGGACGCCGACCATCGACCGGCTCGCCGCCGAGGGCCTGCGCTATAGCGGCTTCCACACCACCGCGATGTGCTCGACCACGCGCGCGGCGCTGCTCACCGGACGCAACCACCATTCGGTCGGCGTCGGCTGCCTCGCCAATTTCGATTCCGGCTACCCAGGCTATCGCGGCAAGATCGCGCGCGAGGCGGGGACGCTTGCCGAGATGCTGCGGCAGCACGGCTATCGCAACTACATGGTCGGCAAGTGGCACGTCACGCCGCTGACCGAGAGCGGCGCCACCGGTCCGTTCGACGGCTGGCCGCTCGGCCGCGGCTTCGACCGCTTCTACGGCTTCCTCGACGCCGAAACCGATCAATATGCGCCGGAGCTCGTATCCGACAACACCCAGATCGATCCGCCGGGGACTTACGAGAGCGGCTATCATTTGACGTCCGATCTGGTCGACCAGTCGATCCGCCTCATCGCCGATCACGTGGCCGATCGCCCCGATCTGCCGTGGCTGACCTGGCTTGCGCCCGGCGCCTGCCACGCGCCGCATCAGGCGCCCGCCGATATCATCAAGAGCTATGACGCAACCTTTGCCCATGGCTGGGACGTCGAGCGCGAACAGCGGATGGCGCGGCAGAAGGCGATGGGGCTGGTGCCGGAAGCCACCAGGATGCCGGCGCGAAACGACGGCGTGAAAGCGTGGGACGCGCATTCCGCCGATGAGCAGCGCGTGTTCACGCGGTTGCAGGCGGCCTATGCCGGCATGCTCGATCACGCCGACCGGCATCTGGCGCGGCTGATCGCTTTCCTCGACAAGGCCGGTATCCGCGACAACACGTTGGTCATCGTGATGTCGGACAATGGAGCGAGCCAGGAGGGCGGCCCGCTCGGCTTCGTCAACGCGATGGGGCCGTACAATTTCCGGCCCGAGCCGCTGCCGGTGAAATTGCAGCGGATCGACGACATCGGCGGGCCGGACACGCACTCCAACTTTCCGCATGGCTGGGCGATGGCCTCGAACACGCCGCTGCGGCGCTACAAGCAGAACACCCATGGCGGCGGCATCCGCGATCCCTTCGTGATGAGCTGGCCGAAGCGCATCAAGGCCAAAGGTGAACTGCGTCATCAATTCGTGCACGCCTGCGACCTGACGCCGACACTGCTCGATCTGATCGGAGTTTCAGCGCCGGCGGAGATCGCTGGCTGTCCGCAGATGCCGCTGGAAGGCGAGAGCTTTGCGCGATCGATCGACGACGCCGCGGCGCCGTCGAAGACATCGGCGCAGTATTTCGAGATGTTCGGCCATCGCGGTCTCTGGAAGGACGGCTGGAAGGCGGTGTCGTTTCATCCCTCCGGCACGCCGTTCGAGAACGACACATGGGAGCTGTATCATCTCGATCAGGACTTCTCCGAGGTCGATGACCTCGCAGCGAAGGAACCCGAACGTCTGGAGCAGATGACAAAACAGTGGTGGCGCGAGGCCGAGGCGCACAACGTGCTGCCGCTCGACGATCGTTTCGGGCCGCGCTTTGCCGAGAACGCGGCGCGCTTTCACGGCGCGCGGACGAAGTTCACCTTTCATGCCGGCATGGGGCACGTGCCGACCGACGTCGCACCCGATGTCCGCAGCCGCAGCTACACCATCGAGGCGCATGTCGAGATCGACGAGGGCGCGAGCGGCGTGCTGATCGCGCATGGCGACGCGACCTCGGGCTACAGCCTCTACATCAAGGACGGCTTTCTGGTGCACGATTTGAATGTCGGCGGCGGCCATGAGCTCGTCACCTCCAGCCGCAGGGTGCCTGCGGGCGCGCAGCGGCTCGGTGTGCATGTCGAACGGCTGCTGCGCAAGGAGCCGCCGGCCAAGGGGGCGCGGACCGGCGTTACCGAATACACGCTGACGATCGACGGCGAGCCGGTGGGATCGATGCAGACCCAGCTCGGCTTCCACAATTTCATCTCATGGTCCGGGCTCGATATCGGCCGCGATCGCGGCAGCCCGGTCTCGCACTACGCGGCGCCGTTCGAATTCACCGGCAGGCTGTTGCAGGTGACGGTCGTCATGCATGACGACCAGAAGCTCGATGGCGACGGCGTCGGGAATGCGCAAATGGCGCGGCAGTAGGCGACGACCGTGGCAGCGCTGCGAGTTGGCGCAGCGTAGGGTGGATTAGCGAAGCGTAATCCACCATTTCTCTCGAGGCGGGACGGCGGGTTACGCTTCGCTAACCCGCCCTACGACGTCACGACGATCGCGCCGCAAGCTACTTGATCTTGTCATACACCGTCGCGAAATCTGCGAGCGGCATCGGGATGCTGATGGTCTCCTTGCCGAGATTCTGGAACGACACCTTGAGCTGCTTGCCCGATTTCAGCTGGGTGAGGACATCGGCCGCGATCGGCGCATTGATGTAGCAGCCGCGCGCCTCGCAGGTCTGGATCGGCACGTCGACGGCCTTGCCGTCGTCGACCTGCAGCTTGGCGCCGACGGGCAGGTTCAACCCGAGCGGAAGCTGGATCAGCGCAACCGGCGCGCGGGTGTCGCCGGGAACGCGGATATTGACCAGCACGATGACCTGGCCGGTTTTGGTGAGCACGGCGGTCTGCTCCATCGCGCATTCGAGCGGCGCGTCGCGGCTCGCGCTGGTGCAGCGCGCGACCCAGCCGGTATTGTTCCCGGATGGGGCGTCACCTTGAGGAGCGGCGGGAGCAACTGCCGGAACCGGCGCGGGCGCGTTCTTGCCCTTGGGGACCTGGGCGTGGCCAAGATCAGCCAGGCTGAACACGGCTAACAGGACGAAGAGCGACTTTGCGACAATCTTCACGATACCGGCTCCCAAATGAACATCTTTCGGGTGTGCCGGTATGCGGGCAAAAGTCAAGTCACTCGGCGGCCTGCTTGACCGATCCGTCCTCGCCATCGTCGGCATCGTGGTCGACGGGCGGCGAGCGGCCCCAGTTCGCAAACGCGTTGGAGAGCCTGTCGAGATAGAGATAAACCACGGGCGTCGTGAACAGCGTCAGCGCCTGGCTGACGATCAGACCGCCGACCATCGCGTAGCCGAGCGGCTGGCGGATCTCGGAGCCGGTGCCGGTTCCGAGCATCAGCGGCACGCCGCCGAGCATCGCGGCCATCGTCGTCATCATGATCGGGCGGAAGCGGAGCAGGGCGGCCTGGCGGATTGCCGCCACCGGCTCCATGTGCTGATCGCGCTCGGCGGCGATCGCGAAGTCGACCATCATGATGCCGTTCTTCTTCACGATGCCGATCAGGAGGATGATGCCGATCAGCGCGATCAGCGAGAAGTCGAAGCCGGCCGCCATCAGGATCGCCAGCGCGCCGACGCCGGCCGAGGGCAGCGTCGACAGAATGGTGATCGGATGGATGTAGCTCTCGTAGAGAATACCGAGGATCAGGTAGACGACCACGAGCGCCGCCAGGATCAACAGCGGCACGGTCGACAGCGATTGCTGGAACGCCTGCGCGGTACCCTGGAAGCTAGAGCTCAGGGTTGGCGGCGCGCCGAGGTCGATCATTGCCTTCTGCACCGCGTCCGTCGCCTGGCCGAGCGCGACACCCTGCGCCAGGTTGAACGAGATGGTGATCGCCGGGAACTGGCCCTGGTGGCTGATCGACAGCGGTCGCACCGGTGTGCTGGTCCATTTCGCAAAGGTCGACAGCGGCACCTGTTCGCCGGTCAGCGGCGACTTGATGTAGATGTTGTTCAACGTATCGATCGAGCCCTGCAACTCCGGCAGCACCTCAAGGATGACGTGGTAGCTGTTGAGCTGGGTGAAGTACTGCGTGACCTGGCGCTGGCCAAACGCATCATAGAGCGTGTCGTCGATCAGCTGCGGCTGAATGCCATAGCGCGAGGCGGTGTCGCGGTTGATCTTCAGCTCGACCGTGGTGCCGTTGGTCTGCTGGTCGGTGGCGACGTCGCGCAACTGCGGCAACGTCTGCATCTTGCCGAGGATCTTCGGCGCCCATTCGTTCAGCTCGGCGAGGTTGGCGTCCTGCAGCGTGAATTCGAACTGGGTGCGGGTCGGGCGGCCGCCGAGGCGGACGTCCTGCGCGGCCTGCATGAACAGCCGGGCGCCGAGCACCTTCTCCAGCTTCGGCCGCAGGCGGGCGATGATCTGCTGCGCGTTGGCATCGCGCTGGTTCAGCGGCTTGAGCGTGATGAACATGTTGCCGTTGTTACCGGCCCGGCCGCTGCCGCCGATCGCCATCGCCACCGTCGCCACGCCGGGATCCTGCATGACGATCTTGCTGAGCTCCTCCTGCTTCCCCTTCATTTCAGCGAACGAGATGTCCTGGCTGGCTTCCGAGGTCGCGGTGATCAGGCCGACGTCCTGCTGGGGGAAGAAGCCCTTCGGGATGATGACGAACATGTAGATCGACAGCGCCAGCGTCGCGAAGAAGATCATCAGGGTCGTGAACTTCCAGCGCAGCGCGAGGTCGAGCCCGCTCTGATAGCCGCGCAGCATGGCGTCGAAGCCGCGCTCGCTGAGCTGGTAGAACCGGCCGTGCCTCTCCTCATTGTGGGCGCGCAGGAAGCGCGAGGCCATCATCGGGGTCAGCGTCAGCGACACGAACATCGAGACGAAGATGGTCATCGCCAGCACGACCGCGAATTCGCGGAACAGGCGGCCAATGATGCCGCCCATCAGCAGCAGCGGGATCAGGACCGCGACCAGCGAGATGCTGATCGAGACGATGGTGAAGCCGATTTCCTTGGAACCCTTGAAGGCGGCGGCCATCGGCCGCTCGCCTTCCTCGATGTAGCGGCTGATGTTCTCGAGCATCACGATGGCGTCGTCGACCACGAAGCCGACCGCGATCGTCAGCGCCATCAGCGACAGATTGTCGAGCGTGTAGCCGAACACCCACATCAGCGCGCAGGCGCCGAGCAGCGCCAGCGGCACCGTCACGGCAGGGATGACGGTCGCCCAGAAGCTGCGCAGGAAGGCAAAGATCACCATGACGACCAGGAAAATGGTCAGGAGCAGGGTGAACTGGACGTCCTCCACTGCGGCGCGGATCGTGGTGGTGCGGTCGGAGATGACCTCGATCTTGATCGCCGGCGGGATCGCCGCCACCAGCCGCGGCAGCGTCGCCTTGATCTTGTCGACGGTGTCGATGACGTTGGCGCCGGGCTGCTTGAACACGACGAGGAACACGCCGCGCTTGCCGTTGGCCCAGGCGGCCTGCTTGGCGTCCTCAGGCCCGGTGACGGCCTGGCCGACGTCACGGATGCGCAGCGGCCCGCCGTTGCGGTAGGCGATGATGACGTCGTTCCACGGGTCCGCCGTGAGCAACTGGTCGTTGGCATAGATGGTGTAGGCGCGGGTGGCGCCGTCGATATTGCCCTTCGGGCTGTCGACGGTTGCGATGTTGATCGCGGCGCGGACGTCCTCCAGCGACAGGCCTTTCGCGACCAGCTTGGCCGGGTCGATCTGGACGCGAACCGACGGCTTCTGCTGGCCGCCGATGATGACCTGCGCGACGCCGGAAATCTGGCTGATCTGCTGGGCAAGCTGGGCGTCGACGGAATCGCTGACCGTGGTCAGCGGCAGCGTGTCCGATGTTGCCGACAGCAGCATGATCGGCGCGTCCGCCGGATTGACCTTGCGATAGGTCGGCGGCGAGGGGAGATTCTTCGGCAACTGGCCGCTGGCGGCGTTGATGGCGGCCTGCACGTCGTTGGCGGCGCCGTCGATTGAGCGGTTGAGGTCGAACTGGATCGTGACCGACGCCGTGCCCAGATAGCTCGTCGAGGTCATCTGCGCGATGCCGGGGATCTGCGCGAACTGGCGCTCCAGCGGCTGGGCGACCGAAGTTGCCATTGTCTCCGGGCTGCCGCCCGGGAGCGTCGCGGTGATCTGGATGGTGGGGAAGTCGACCTGCGGCAGCGGCGCGACCGGCAGCAGCGGATAGGCCACGAGGCCGACGAACAGGATGCCGGCCATCAGCAACGAGGTGCCGATGGGGAAGCGAATGAATGGTGCGGATATTCCGGCGCTCATTCCTGCGTAACCTTCGACTGGGACTGGTCCGTGCTCGCCACCGCCGTTGTCACCAGGGTTCCCGGCGAGACCTTGTACTGGCCCGCGGTGATCACCTGCTGTCCCGGCGACAGGCCCTCCTCGATCACCGACTTGCCGTCGATCGACTGGCTGACCTTGAGCTTGCGAAGCTCGGCCTTGTTCTCCTGATTGACTGAATACGCGTACAGGCCTTCGGTGCCATGCTGCACCGCGTCATCCGGGACGACGGTGGCATCCTTCAAGATTCTGACCAGGAGCCGGGTCGAGACCGACTGGCCCGGCCACAGCGCATGGTCCTTGTTATCAAACACCGCCTTCAGCCGGACAGTCCCGCTGGTGGTGTCGACCTGATTGTTGATCAGCGCCAGGGTTCCGGTGGACAGCACCCGCTTGCCGTCGGTGGTCAGGGCAATGGTCTTGGGCGGCGCCACCGCCAGTGCCGCCTTGATATCGGGCAGCTGGTCTTCCGGCGCGGTGAAGATCACCGTGATCGGCTCGATCTGGGTGATCGTCACGATGCCGGTCGCCGCCGAGGCGTTGACGATGTTGCCGACATCGACCAGTCGCAGGCCGACGATGCCGTCGATCGGCGACTTCACGGTGGCGTAGTCGACCTGGGTCTGGGCATTGAAGATGGCAGCGTCGTCGGCCGCGATCTGGGCCGTGAGCTGGGCCACGGTGGAGCGCTGGGTGTCGAGCTGCTGGCGCGTCGCGAACTCGCCGAGCTTGGTGTAGCGCTGCAGGTCGAGATTGGCGTTGGCGATATTGGCCTCGTCCTGGGCCTTCTTGGCCTTGGCCTGGTCGAGCGTCGCCTGATAGGGCCGCGGATCGATCTCGACCAGCGTGTCGCCCGCCTTGACGAACTGGCCTTCCTTGAACGCGATCCTGGTGATCTGGCCGTCGACCCGGGTGCGGACCTGGACGGTGTTGAATGCCTGCACCGTGCCGAGGCCGGTCAGGTAGACCGGGAAGTCGGCCTTCTCGACCGGCGCGATCTTGACCGGCACGGCCGGGCGCTGGGCGGAACGCTTCTGCGCGGCTACTGCCGCCAGCTGATTGTCCGTGTGCTTCTGCCAGCCGAAATAACCGGCCCCGCCGACCGCAGCGATCACTAAAACCCAACCGATGGTGCGTGACTTTGACATGCGGACTCTTGGGTTCGACGTAACAAGAAAGGGTGATCGAAACGGTTCACAGAGCTTGCGGATATAATATGCGTGCACTTAATGTGTAAACACACCAAGGCTTGAGAATCCTAAACATTTGGAAAGGTTTAGGCCAGAAACGAGCAGAAATATTCCGTCTGGGAAACGCACCGAGGACCCCTATGTCGCTCGATCTCAAACGCCAGTTCATTGCGCAACTCGTCGAGAGTTCCAGGCTGCTGCGCAACTATATCGATCATCGCGCCAAGGCGCGAGGCACCACGCGGGCCCAATGGATCGTGCTGTTCCGCCTGCGCGAGCAGGAAGGACTGTCCCAGGTCGACCTTGCCGACGTGCTCGAGTTGCAGCCGATCTCGCTGGTGCGGCTGCTTGACCGGCTCGTCGAACATGGCCTGCTCGAACGCCGTCCCGATCCCCGGGACCGCCGCGCCAATCGGCTGTTCCTGACGAAGAGCGGGCGCCGTCTCGTTGACGATCTCGACAGTCTGCGCGATGCGATCGCCGGCGACGTGCTCCGTGATGTATCGGACAAACATGTCGAGAGCGGACTGGCCACGCTGCGCGAGGTCAAGGATCGCATCAAGGCGCTCGGCGAGGATGCCGCGCACATCGCCGCGAAATAGCGCGCGTCTCGTCGCGTCCAGACCTGCGCTTCCTCCGTTCACCTGATGCAGCTTGCGCTACACGGTTGAAACGCCGCGGGATGTCGTTCATATCGCGCAGCGACGGTGCGAGAGGACGAGGGCAGCGATGGACGAATTGAACGGGCGCATGATGGCGTGCCAGATCCTGGTCACCGGGTTGATCGCGCGCGTCGCCAACGAGCAGCGTGACCCGCTGCGTTTTCTCACCGACTTCCGCGACGAGATCAAAGCGGTCGTCGGCGGCGTCAATATCGCCGGCCTCGAGAACAGCGACCGCGTGCGGCAGGTCGCGCAGCGGACCATCGACGAGCTGTTCTCGCTGATGAAGCCGCCAAGCGCCGAGTGATTGGCGAGGCATCTCGGCACCAATTTAGAACGACTATTAGAACACCTAAAAACCAGAGTTTTAGAACGATTTCAAACCACAGATTAGAATCGCTTTGAATTGGGGCGATTCAAGCCAACTGTGGCGCTG
Organism: Bradyrhizobium sp. AUGA SZCCT0105; assembly: GCF_018129565.1. Classification (NCBI taxonomy): domain Bacteria; kingdom Pseudomonadati; phylum Pseudomonadota; class Alphaproteobacteria; order Hyphomicrobiales; family Nitrobacteraceae; genus Bradyrhizobium; species Bradyrhizobium sp. AUGA SZCCT0105. The sequence continues at coordinate 268,779 of NZ_JAFCMK010000001.1, forward strand.
ATCGCATTGATAAAAAAAGTCGCGCTCGATAACCGAAAGAGACAGTTCGTCGCACGGTGGTTTCGCGAACGGACTTGCTTTTCTGGGGGCGTGCAAGAAATGAGCAATGTGAAGGCGCCGAGATCGCTGCGCTTCGATGCGGCGATCGGTTCGGCCGATGATACCGGTTATTCCGCCACGAAGGTCTCCGCTGTCGCGAGCCTGATCGCGGTGGCGTCGTTTTCGGGCGCCGAAGCGCAGCAATCCAACCTGCCGCCGGTGAATGTGGATGCGCCGGTCGCGCGCCCGCGGCCCGTCACGTCAAAGCCCACGTCGGACCAGGTCCGCGCCCGCAACGCGCTGCGCCGCGCCGCGCGCCGCAGCAATCAGCAGGCCCAGCAGGCCCCGGTGCCGTTTCCCAACGCCGGCGGTCTTCCCGCTGACCGCGATCGCTACGCGGATCCGGCCGCGCCGTACAAGGGCGACCGTTTGCAGGCATCGGGAAAGTATCCCGAGCCGATCCTGAACACGCCGAAGTCGGTCACGGTGCTGACCAAGGACGTGCTCGAAGACAAGAACGCCACCTCGCTGAAATCGGCGATCCTGTCGACGGCCGGTGTCACGCTCGGCACGGGCGAGGGCGGCAACGCGTTCGGCGACCGCTTCTTCATCCGCGGCTTCGATGCGCGCAACGATATCTTCATCGACGGCGTACGCGATGCCGGCGTCAGCGTCCGCGAGAACTTCTTCACCGAGCAGGTCGAGATCCTGCGCGGCCCGGGCTCGTCTTTTGCGGGCCGCGGCACCACCGGCGGCGCGATCAACATCGTCACCAAGCAGGCGACGACGGAGAACAGCTTCTACAACATGGACACCTCGTTCGGCACCGATCGCACCAAGCGGGTGACGCTCGATGTCAACCAGGTGATCAGCCCGACGCTGGCGATCCGCGCCGGCGGCCTGTTCCAGGATGCCGGCGTCGCCGGCCGCAGCTATGTCACCGACAATCGCGACGGCGCGTTCGTGGCCGGAACGTGGAAGCCGGTCGATGCGGTGAAGATCAGCGGCAACTACATCCACACCGAGCTCACCGGTATCCCGGATTTCGGCGTGCCTTACTACCGGCCGAGCACCGCGAGCACGGCCGGCGGCCCGTTCCCGGACTTCGGCGTCAACCGCAACAATTTCTACGGCTTCGTCAATCGCGACTTCTTCAGGACCGGGCAGGACATCGGCACGATCAATGCCGAGGTGCAGATCACGCCGGACCTGACGATCAGCAACAAGATCCGGGAATCGCGTTCGACCCAGAACTACATCGGCACGCTGCCGGAATCGCCGACGCTGGCCGCCGGCGCGCCGTTCACGAGCTATACGCTCACGGCCAACCCGCAAAGCCGCTACCAGGTCACCGACGTGTTCGCCAACCAGACCGAGGCGACCTACAAGTCGGTCGACGGCCTCGGGTTCAAGCACACCACGACGGCCGGTGTCGAATACGACAACGAGCGGTCTTCGATCGATAGCTACACCGGCCTGGCCTCCGAAATAACGACCGGCACATCGTCCTTCACGGGGAGCGGCTCGCTCTCCGGCGTCAGCGTCTTCAACCCGGTCAACACAAATCAGCCGTTCGGAATCCCGTCGCTCATGGGACGACCAACCAAGATCGGTATCGACACCGTCAGCGGATACGTGATGGATTCCGCCAACTACAACGACTTCGTCATCCTCAATGGCGGCGTCCGTTACGACGACTACAAGATCAACACGTCTGCGTTCGCGACGAATGGCACGCTCGGCCAGCAGTCCGCCGAGTTCGGGATGCCGAACTTCAACGTTGGTCTCACGCTGAAGCCGTTGCCGAATGGCAGCGTCTATGCGGCGTACGCGACCTCGTCCAACCCTGTCGGCGCCGAGTTCGACGGCACCAGCACCGCCTATGGCGGCATCAACCCGGTTCTCAACGGCGGCAACAACCAGATCTTCGGGCCGGAGAAGAACAAGGCCATCGAAGTCGGCACCAAATGGGAGCTGTTCGACCGCCATTTGCTCGTAACGGCAGCGTTGTTCCAGACCGAGAAGGAAAACGCGCGCGAGGCGCAGAACGTCAACAGCACCACCGCAGCCGCGGCGATCCCGGGCTGCGTTTATCCGGCCGGAACGACCGGCAACGTGTCCTGCATCACCGCAGGTGCTGCTTACCGCATTCGCGGTATCGATCTCGGCGTCGGCGGCAAGATCACGGACAAGTGGAGCGTGTTCGGCGGCCTCGTGCTGATGCAGTCGGAAGTCACGAAGTCACTGGCACCGCCGGCCAACACGATCCTGTATTCGAGCAACGTCGGACTGCCGCTCGCCAACGTCGCGCATCAGTCGTTCAGCATGTTGACGAAGTACCAGCTCACCGACATGTGGGAGCTGGGCGGGCAAGCGGTGTATCGCTCGAAGGTCTATGGCGGCACGCTGCTCGCGGCCAACCAGGGCACGTCGATCCCGAGCTATTGGCGCTTCGACGCCTTTGCCGAGGCGAAGATCGACAAGCACTGGACCATGAAGCTGTTCGTCAACAACATCTTCGACAAGCGTTACTACGACGCGCTGTACCAGAGCGCAGCACCGTTCGTGCTGGAAGCGCCGGGACGCGCTGCGTATCTGGTTGTGTCTGCGCGTTACTGACGGAGGCTTCGCGGCACAAGATGCTGGTCTGTATTCCCGACGTATTGAGCAAGGCTGATGTGGCGGACGTCCGCCGCATCATGGACGCCAGCGATTGGGAGGACGGCCGCTCGACTGCGGGGGCTGCTTCCGCGATGGTCAAGCGCAACGAGCAGCTGCCGCCCGACAGCGAGGTCGCGCGGCAGCTCGGCAACCGGATCCTGTCGGCGCTGTCGGCAAGCCCGCGCTTCATCTCGGCGGCGATCCCGCTTCAAATCTTTCCACCCTTGTTCAACCGCTACGCCGCCAGCGACGGGCACCATTTCGGCCTGCATGTCGATAATGCGGTACGGGGCGACAAACTGACGGGCTTGCGGATCCGCACCGACCTCTCGGTCACGCTGTTTTTATCGGAGCCGGAAGACTATGATGGCGGCGAGCTCGTCATCGAGGACCTCTACGGATCCCATGAAATCAAGCTGCCGGCAGGCGATCTCGTCGTTTATCCTGCTTCCAGCTTGCATCTGGTCACGCCGGTCACGCGGGGGACCCGGGTAGCGTCTTTTTTCTGGCTGCAGAGCATGGTACGGGATGCCCACGCGCGCAGTCTGATCTTTGATCTCGATACTGCGATCCAGGCTCTGGTGGAGCGGCTGGGCCGCGATGACCCTGAAACGGTCAAATTGACCGGGATTTATCACAACCTGATCCGCCACTGGGCTGAAGTGTAACTGATGATGACATTCAAGTTCCCCGCTGCATCCGCCATGATCGCCTCGCTGGCGATGCTGATGCTGGCTGCGCCGTCTTCGGCGCAGCAGCAAACGGCGCCTGCCGCGCAGCCCGCGCCGGTGACCCGAGCTCAGTCCGCACCCGTCGCCCAACCGCCGGCTGCGCAGGCCCAGCCAGCGGCAGCTGCCCAGACCGCGCCGGCACCCGCCGCAGCGGCTCCTGCACCGACGGCGCTCGATGCGTCGCCGGCCGTGCCGGCGAACGGCGACGGCAAGGTGCTGAAGTCGACCAGCACCGGCCTGCACGAATTGTCGCCGTGGAACATGTTCCTGAACGCCGACATCATCGTGAAGGCGGTGATGCTCGGTCTCGCTTTCGCCTCGCTGGTGACCTGGACTGTGTTCATCGCCAAGATGGTCGAGCTGACCGTGGCGCAGAGCAAGCTGCGCGGCGCGCTCGCCAAGATCGCTGAATCGCGGTCGCTGGCGGAAGCGCAGTTCGCACTCGGCGCCAAGGGCAGCGTGCTGTCGTCGTTCATTGCGGCCGCGATGCGCGAGGGACGACTGTCGGCGGGCATCTCCAGCGACGCCGGCATCAAGGAGCGCGCCGCGTCCAGCTTTGCCGAGATCGTGCGCGCCGAAGCCCGCAAGATCCGCGTCGGCATGGGCCTGCTCGCAACTATCGGCGCGACGTCGCCCTTCGTCGGCCTGTTCGGCACCGTCTGGGGCATCATGAACAGCTTCATCGGCATTTCGAAGTCGCAGACGACGAACCTTGCCGTGGTGGCGCCGGGCATCGCGGAAGCGCTGCTCGCAACCGCGATCGGCCTCGTCGCGGCGATCCCCGCCGTCATCATTTACAACCATTTCTCGCGCGTTACGAAGGTCTATCTCGAGCTCGTCAACCGCGCCTCGGGCGCGGCGGGACGGCTCCTGTCGCGCGATCTCGATCGCACCCATGGCGACGTTCCGCGCACCGCGCTTCCGCGCGCCGCGGCGGCGGAGTAGGCGATGGCAGTCTCGATCTCCGAGAACGATGGCGACGACGATTTCGCGGAATCCCACGAGATCAACGTCACGCCGTTCATCGACGTGATGCTGGTGCTGCTGATCATCTTCATGGTGGCGGCGCCGCTCTCGACCGTCGATCTGCCGATCGATCTGCCGACCTCCAGCGCGACGCCGCAGAAGAAGCCGGACAAGCCGACCTATCTCAGCATCAAGCCCGACCTGACGCTGGCGATCGGCGAGAACGCGGTGAAGCGGGCCGACCTGGTCAATTCGCTCGATGCGGTGCCCGACATGAGCAGGGACAAATACGTGTTCCTGCGGGCCGATCGCATGGTGCCCTATGGCGAGCTGATGGGCGTGATGGAGCTGCTGCGCGCCGGCGGCTACACGCATGTCAAGCTGGTCACGCTCGAGGGCGTTCCGGGAGCGCCCGCGGCGGCGCAGGCCGAACCGGCCAAACCCTGACGGCGAACAGCGATGTCCACCAACCCCGATCTTGACCTGCGGACGTCGAAGCGGCTCTGGGTGATCGCCGCGGTGACGGCGGTCGGGCTGCATCTGGGCGGCGCGGCGCTGGCGCTGGCGAATTTGCGCGGCGACGACGGTGGCGAGGGGCTCGGTGCTGCCGGTGCGGAATACGCTGTCGAACTCGCCTCTCCTGACGTGCCCGATGATGCAGCACCGCCCGGCGCGCCGGCTGACGAACAGCAGGCCGTGCAGGAGATGGCGCGGCAGAAGGCAGAGGTGAAGGACACCGACCTGCCTCAGGCCAAGCCGATGGAGGCCGACGACCCCGATCGCATCGTGACGGAGGACACCGCCAAGAAGCAGAAGGAGGACGAGGCCAAGGTCGCCAAGGTCGAGACCAACGCCCAGGAAGCGCAGCAGGCTTCAGAAGCGGCCGCGCCAACCAAGCTGGAGGACGCGCGTCAGTCGGAGACGACGAAGGCGCCCAACCCCGGGATCGGCAAGGACAAGCTCGCGCTGACGGCCAAATGGGGCAAGAAGATCAGCGCCTATCTCGACCTGCACAAGAAATTCCCGGAGAACGGCAAAGCCAAGGAGGGCAAGGTGAAGCTTGCCCTGGTGCTCAATCGTCTCGGCAAGGTCTTGTCCGTTGCCGTGATGGAAACGTCGGGAGACGCCGCGTTCGACGACGCCGCGATCTCGATGGTCCACCGTTCCGATCCGGTGCCCGCGCCGCCGGCCGGACTGACCGAGGACCAGTTCTCCTTCACTCTTCCCGTCACATTCAACAAGCCGAAGTCGTAGCGAGCCGCGGCTCGATCAGGAGCCGGCGTCATTCCGGGGCGCGACGAAGTCGCGAGCCCGGAATCCATTTCGCTGTCGAATGTGCTGCCCGCCGATTCCGGGCGCTCGTGTCGCGAGGCCCGGAATGACGGCGTCTCAGCTCTTCTTCACCAGCGGGCAGACGCTCTTCTCGAGCGGCAGGAAGGCTTCATCCGCGGGGATGGTCGCCACCAGCTTGTAATAGTCCCACGGATACTTCGATTCCGACGGCTTCTTCACCTCGAACAGATAGGCGGGGTGGATCTTGCGGCCGTCGATCCGGATCGACCCCTTGCCGAACAGCGGATCGTCGGTCGGCAGCTCCTTCATCTTGGCCACGACGGCGCGGCCGTCATGTGGATTGCCGCCGAGCGCCTCCAGCGCCTTGAAATAGTGGATCAGCGAGGAATAGACGCCGGCCTGCACCATGGTCGGTGGGTTCTTCTTGAAGCGCTCCATGAACCGTTTGGTGAAGGCGCGGGTCTGGTCGTTCATGTCCCAGTAGAATGTCTCGGTGAAGTTCAGGCCCTGCGCGACGTTGAGGCCGAGCGCGTTGATGTCGGTGATGAACAGCAGCATGCCGGCAAGCCTCTGACCGCCCGAGACGATGCCGAATTCGGCGGCCTGCTTGATTGCGTTGGTGGTGTCGCCGCCGGCATTGGCAAGACCGACGATCTTGGCCTTCGAGCTCTGCGCCTGCAGCAGGAAGGACGAGAAGTCTGCGTTGTTGAGCGGGTGCTTGACGCTGCCAAGCACCTTGCCGCCATTCGCAGTGACGACCGCTGAGGTGTCTCGCTCGAGTGCCTGGCCGAACGCATAGTCCGCGGTGAGGAAGAACCAGCTGTCGCCGCCGGATTTCACCAGCGCCTTGCCGGTGCCGTTGGCGAGCATGTAGGTGTCGTAGACCCAGTGCACCGTGTTCGGTGAGCACTGCGCGCCGGTGAGGTCGGACGAGGCAGAGCCCGAGTTGAGGTTGACGACGTTCTTCTCCTTGGCGAGGTTGGCGATCGCGAGCCCGACATTGGAGGCGGCGAGATCGACGAACACGTCGACCTTCTCGACATCGATCCACTGCTTGCCGGTGTTGACCGCGACGTCGGGCTTGTTCTGGTGATCGGCCGAGATCAGGTCGATCTTCCAGCCCTTCGCCAGCAGCCCGGAATCCTCGATCGCCATCTGCGCCGCCACCGTCGAGCCGGGACCGCCGATGTCCTGATAGAGACCGGACTGATCGCCGAGGGCGCCGACCTTGGCGACCTTGTCCATCGTCTGCGCCGACGCGCTGCCGGCGAACACGAGGCTCGCGGTCATCACCAAGGCTGTCTTGACCGAGGCTGCAACGGAACGCTTCATCTTTCCTCCAGTATGATTTTTGTTTTTGAGTTCCTCATTATGCCCGGCATCGGGCGTATCGCCTAGGGCACGGGCGCGATCGATCGCGCGCGATATTCCACGCTGCGGCGATTGAGTGGCCATTGACGCGCGACGGGACGCCGCAGCGTGCGCGCGTCGACGATGAAAGCGAGGGATGGCTTGCAGCGCGGTCCGCGCTATTTCCAGTAGTAGCGGATCGCGACGTAGACCACGACGAGGCAGGCGAAGATCAGCGCCACCGGCAACGGACGCTTGGCGTTCGGGGCAGCGGCGGCCGTCTTCTTGGCGGGCAGGCGGCGGAACGCGGTGACGTTGCCGGTGTCGGCGGCCGGTTCGCGCGAGCGTGCCGGAACCTCGGGTGCTTTGCCGGCGCCGCCCATCTCCGCATAGTAGGTGCGATACATCTCCTGGATCGTCGCCTCGCTGGCCTCGCCGTCGCTCATCTGGTCCAGCAGCTTCTTGTGGATGGCCAGGAAATTCTGCGCCTCGGGCGGCAGGGCGGAGGCGCCGTTCAGCTTCGCCATCATCTTCCAGGTCGCAAAGTCGGCCCGCGCGCGGGTGTCGGCGCGTCGTGCAATCAGCATATCGGCAGCTTTGATCACCATGGCCTCGAAGCGTTCCCGTCCCTGCGCGTGAGTAGGAAGATTGGGTCCCGATGTTGCGATCGGGTCATCCGCAAATCAAGGCTATGTGTTTCCGGTAACGAGGAGAAGGGCGTTGATTACATAGCCGGTCAGAGTTCGCAGTATCGTTGAAATAACATCAAGATTTAGGCCGATCTGCCGGCCGATTACGGGCAGCAGGATCAACAGCCCGATCAGGATCAGCATGCCGTAGGGCTCCAGCCGGGCGAGCGGGACCGCCAGCGGCCGCGGCAGCAGCCCGACCGCGACCCGGCCGCCGTCCAGCGGCGGGATCGGCATCATGTTGAAGATCGCGAGCACGATGTTGATCAGGAAGGCGTTTTTCAGATTGTCCGCGGTCCATTTTGCCGCATCTGCGGGAACCAATGGCAGCGCGTGGAATGCCAGCGCCGCCGCGGTCGCCAGGATGATGTTGGTGACCGGGCCGGCGAGCGCCACCCACACCATGTCGAGCTTGGGATGGTTGAGCTTGCGGAAGTTCACCGGCACCGGCTTGGCGTAGCCGAACAGGAACGGCGAATGCGCGAACAGCAGTACCGCGGGCAGGATCAGCGTGCCGAACGGATCGATGTGCTTCAGCGGGTTGAAACTGACGCGGCCGAGCTTCCAGGCGGTGTCGTCGCCGAGCCGGTGCGCGACGAAGCCGTGCGCCGCCTCGTGGAACGTGATGGCGATCACCAGCGGCAGCACCCAGACGGAGACGTCGTAGAGGGAAATGTTCAATGGCGTGCCGCCTCGGGTTCACTCGGACCGGACCCTCAGGCTAGCACGGATTCGCTGACGGCTTTGCGGGGGCGTGGCCGCGGGTCAGTGTGTGTCCGGCGCGACCACGCGGGCGCGTTGCGGCTGGGTCGTCGCGATCCAGATCCCGACGAACACCGTGACGATGCCGGCCATCAGATTCCAGCTCAGCGGCTCGCCGAGTAAGGCTGCGCCGACCAGCGAGGCGGTGATCGGATTGACGGTGACTGATATGGCCACCCGGGTCGGCGTCGTCCGCTCCAGCGCGAAGGCCCAGAGATAGAAGGTGAGTGCTGCGCCGAAGGCGCCGAGATAGGTCGCGCCGAACCATTGCGGCGCACCGAACTCCGCAACCGGCGCGAAACTGCCGCGCAGCAGAGAGCCTGTTATCAGGACCGCAGCCCCGGCCGCCATGGCCAGCGTGGTGAAGGGGATCGGGCCGGAGCGGCGGATATAGGGCTTCGACCAGATGCTGTAGAGCGCCATGCACAGCGCGGCCGCGACCATCAGCAGATCGCCGCGCCAGGCGCCTGGCGGGGCCGCGGCGAGGCCGGAGAGCAGCGCCATCGAGACGCCCAGGATGGTGACCAGCACGCCTATCGTCTTTCGCGCCGTGAGCGGTTCGGCACCGAGCGCCGCGCCGACCAACATGGTCAGTAGCGGCAGCGTCGAGAGCGCGAGCGCACCGCGGGCGGCCGTCGTGAAGATGAGCGATGCATTGAACAGGACCGGAAACGCCGCAAAGAACAGCAGGCCGAGGCCGGTGACACCAGGCCAGTCGCGCCGCGGCGGCCAGCTTCCACGCTGCAGCAACGCCAGCGGCAACAGCAGCAACACGCCGATGCCGAAGCGGAACGCGCCGATCGCCAGTGGATCAATGGCACCGACCAGAAACCGCGTCGCCCCGATCGAGGTTCCGCCGAGCCCGCTCGACGCGACCGCGGCCAACACCCCCCAGATCTCGCCCATCCCGCTTCGACCCCTCTGTTTTGCTTGCGCAATCTAGGGAAGGGTCGATAATCAGTAAATGGAATAAACTTGATCGACTAAATCACGGATTATGATGAGTTTGCCCGTCCTGGACCCGGACCTTCTGCAAGCCTTTGTCGCGGTGGCGGACCATCGCTCCTTCACCCGCGCCGCCGCGGCGCTGAACCGGACCCAATCCGCCGTCAGCATGCAGGTGAAGCGGCTGGAGGAGCGGCTGCAGGCCGAGCTGTTTCATCGCAGCACGTCCAGTGTCGATCTGAGCGCGGCTGGAGAGGGGCTGCTCGGCTACGCCCGCCGTATTCTGAGTCTCAACGTTGAGGCGGTCGGCCGGGTGCGCGAGCACGGCATCGACGGGCGGGTGCGCCTTGGCGTGATGGACGATTACGGGACGCTGATCGTCCCGCCGCTACTCAAGGAGTTCATCGCCAATTATCCACTGATCCATGTCGAGATGGAGACCGGGCTGACATCGTCGATGACGGATCGGCTTGGCGAAGCCTATGACCTCGTGATCGCAATGCACCCCGAAGGACGCGGCGAGGGCGAATTGCTGCGTACCGAGCAGGCGGTGTGGGCCGCGAGCGCATCGCATCGTGTCGAGGGGCTCGATCCGCTGCCGGTTGCGCTCTATCCGCAGGGCTGCCTGTTCCGGAGTTGGGCGATGCAGGCGCTCGACGAAGCGAGCCGGCCGTGGCGGCTCGCCTTTGTAAGCCACAGCCTGTCCGCGGTCGAGGCGATCGCGGCGCAGGGCCTTGCCGTGACCGTGGTCAAGTCGGGCACCTTTCCACCGGCGCTGCGGCGCCTGACCGCGCGCGACGGCATGCCGCGGCTGCCGCGCGCGGAGATCCGATTGCACCGCGCGCCGAATCTTGCGCGCGCGGCGTCACTGCTCGCAGATCATCTCGTCGCAGCCCTGCGACAACCCGCCAAGCGGGGCGCGGTAGCTTCGGTTCTGATTGAATCAGAACCGAAGCTTTAGCTTCTTATTTTGACGCGTTTTCTTCACGCGAACCGGCGTCCACTTCGCTCGAAAACGCTCTAGTACGTCGCCCGTCCGCCGGAGATGTCGAACACTGCGCCGGTCGAGAACGCGCAATCTTCCGACGCCAGCCAGGCCACCATCGAAGCAAGCTCCTCGACCTGCACGAAGCGGGCTTTTGGAATCTTCGACAGCATGAAGTCGATGTGCGCTTGCGTCATCTGGTCGAAGATCGCGGTCTTCGCCGCGGCCGGCGTCACCGCATTGACCAGGATGTCGTGCTGCGCGAGCTCCTTGCCGAGCGATTTGGTGAGCGCGATCAGGCCGGCCTTCGACGAGGAATAATGCGCGGCGTTCGGGTTGCCTTCCTTGCCGGCGATCGAGGCGATGTTGACGATGCGGCCGTACTTCTGGCCGATCATGGTCGGCACGATCGCTTTGCAGCAGATGAACGGCCCCTCGAGATTGAGCCGTATCACCCTGCGCCAGTCGTCGAGATCGGTTTCCCATACCGGCTTGTTGGCTCCGGTGATCCCGGCGTTGTTGACGAGGATGTCGATCTTGCCGAACGCCCGCAGCGTCTGATCGCGCGCGGCGTCGACCGCGGCGGGATCGGTGACGTCGGTCTTGATCGCGATCACGTTCTCGCCGATCGCCCTGGCGGTTTTCTCTGCCAGCGGCTGGTCGAAATCCCAGATCGCGACCCTGGCGCCTGATGCGACAAAGCGCTCGGTGATGGCGCGGCCGAACCCTTGCGCGCCGCCGGTGACGACGGCGCAGCGGCCGTTGAGATCGATCTTATTCATGCCAGATGCCTTTGATCGCGTGAACGTCAGAGCATGAAGCCGCCGTCGACGACCATGTCGACACCGGTGGTGAATGCGGCTTCGTCGCTTGCAAGATAGACTGCCATCGCCGCGATCTCCTCGGCGGTGCCGAGCCGGCCCATCTTCTGGCGCGCGACGAACTTCTCGCGTCCGTCCGGTCCTGCAGCGGCTGCGCGCTCCAGCATCGAGGGCGTCTCAACGGTGCCGGGGCAGATCGCGTTGCAGCGGATGCCCTGGGTGATGAAGTCGAGCGCAACCGCGCGCGTCAGCAGCGAAACTGCCGCCTTCGACGCGCTGTAGACATAACGGTTGGCCGGCGGCCGCAATGCCGCGCAGGACGAAATGTTGACGATGCTGCCGCCGCCGCCTTCCAGCATCGCCGGCAGAAACGCCTTGATGGTCCGGTGCATCGACTTGACGTTGAGGTCGAACGAGAAGTCGAAGTCCTCGTCCGAGCACTCCAGAATGGTGCCGTGATGCACGAAGCCCGCCGCATTGAGCAGGATGTCGATCTTGCCGACGCGCTTGGCGAAGCTGTTGACCTCGGCGGTGTTGCGCACGTCGAGCCGCGCGGTCTCGGCGACGCCGTCCTTGCCGAGGCTGGCGATGCCGCTCTCATTGATGTCGGTGGCGACTACGGTCGCGCCTTCACGCGCGAATGCGATCGCGCATGCGCGCCCGATGCCCGCCGCCGCGGCGGTGACGACGGCGCGCTTTCCCTTCAGTCTGTCTGACATGGAAGTCTCCTCGAAGTTCTAATTGAATTTGCTGCCGCCGTCATTGCGAGGAGCGAAGCGACGAAGCAATCCATACTTCCGCTGTGGGGAAATGGATTGCTTCGCTGCGCTCGCAATGACGATGCGGAGCTAGTGATTGTCCCGCGCCACGCCGACCTTGCCGGCGATGTCGTGGTAGCGCGTCGCGAGCTCGAGGCAGGCGCCGGTCGCGTGCTGGCCGACGGTCTGGCGGTAGAGCTCCTGCCACGGCGTCTGGTTGGCCGGGTGCGGGAAGCCGCCCTTGGCCTTCAGCTCTGCGCGGCGGGTGCGCAGTTCATCCTCCGAGATCATGATGTTGGCGCTGCCCTTGTTGAGGTCGATGCGCACCTTGTCGCCGGTCTTGAGGATCGCGAGCCCGCCGTCGGCCGCCGCTTCCGGCGAGGCGTTCAGGATCGACGGCGAACCCGAGGTGCCGGACTGCCGGCCATCGCCGATGCAGGGCAGGGACAGGATGCCGCGTTTGATCAGCGCCGCCGGCGGCTGCATGTTCACGACCTCGGCGCCGCCGGGATAGCCGATCGGGCCGGTGCCGCGAACGAACAGGACGCAGTGCTCGTCGATGTCGAGCGCGGGATCCTCGATTCGCGCGTGATAGTCCTCCGGGCCCTCGAACACGATGGCACGGCCCTCGAAGGCGTTGAGGTCCCTCGGGTTGGACAGATAGCGGTCGCGGAATTCCTTCGAGATCACGCTGGTCTTCATGATCGCGGAATCAAAGAGATTGCCGCGCAAGACCAGGAAGCCGGCGTCCTTCACCAGCGGCTTGTCGTAGCCCCAGATCACGTCACCGTCGGGCGCCGGCGCTTCCTTGCAATTCTCGCCCATGGTGCGGCCGTTGACGGTGAGGGCGCCTTCATGGATGCGCTTGTGCTTGATCAGCTCGCGCACCACCGACGGCACGCCGCCGGCGCGGTGATATTCCTCGCCGAGATAGAAGCCGGCCGGCTGCATGTTCACCAGCAGCGGCACGTCATGGCCGTATTTCTGCCAGTCGTCGATCGACAGCTCGACACCGACATGGCGCGCCAGCGCATTGATGTGGATCGGCGCATTGGTCGAGCCGCCGATCGCGGAATTGACCACGATGCAGTTCTCGAACGCCTCGCGGGTCAGGAAGTCCGACGGCTTCAGGTCGTCCCAGACCATGTCGACGATGCGCTTGCCGGTCTCGTAGGCGATCTGGCCGCGCTCGCGATAGGGCGCCGGGATTGCCGCGCAGCCCGGCAGCGAGAAGCCGAGCGCCTCGGCGAGCGAGTTCATCGTCGAGGCGGTGCCCATGGTGTTGCAATGGCCGACCGACGGCGCCGAAGAGGCCACGATCTCGATGAACTGCTCATAGTCGATCTCGCCCGCGGCGAGGCGCTCGCGCGCCTTCCACACCACCGTGCCGGAGCCGGTGCGCTGGCCTTCGTGCCAGCCGTTCAGCATCGGGCCGCCCGACAGCACGATCGCCGGCAGGTTGACGGTCGCGGCCGCCATCATGCAGGCCGGGGTGGTCTTGTCGCAGCCGGTGGTCAGCACCACGCCATCGAGCGGATAGCCGAACAGAATCTCGACCAGGCCGAGATAGGCGAGGTTGCGGTCGAGCGCCGCGGTCGGACGCTTGCCGGTCTCCTGGATCGGATGGGTCGGAAACTCCATGGCGATGCCGCCGGCGGCGCGGATGCCCTCGCGGACGCGGTGCGCAAGCTCGAGGTGATGGCGGTTGCAGGGCGACAGGTCGTTGCCGGTCTGGGCGATGCCGATGATCGGCTTGCCCGACTGCAATTCCTCGCGGGTCAGCCCGTAGTTCAGGTAGCGCTCAAGATAGAGCGCGGTCATGCCCGGATTGTGCGGGTTGTCGAACCATTCCTGGGAGCGGAGCCGGCGGCCCTTGCCCGTCTTGGTCTCGCCTGCGGCGCTATGCCCGTTGGTGTGGGGTTTTGTCATTGGTTTCTCCCGCAATGCAAACTCTTGATGGGCCCATTCAAGGGCTCTGGTTCAACGTTGTTCTACCTTGCGCAAATCGTCGCGCATTACAAACCTCGACGATCACGCACAGGTGTTTCACTGGATGGATTGGACCTTAGTTCAAGGCGCTTGGTTGCGCTATCATTTTGTCATCTTTTGCGTCCCTTGTGACGGGCTGGTGTCGGGTGGATGTCAGCTGCGCCGTGCCGAGCTCTGCCGTTCCATGACACTGAAGCCGAGATCGACGATGGGCTCGCCGGGCCGGCGTCCTTCGAGCGTCTCGATCACCATCATGGCAGCGTTTCTGCCCATTTCGTAGCGATTGGTGCGCACGCTGCTCAGCGTCGGCTCGCTCGATGCCATGAATTCGAGGTCGTTGAAGCCGACGATCGCCATCTGCTCCGGCACCGCCATGTGACGGCGCTTGCATTCGAACAGCGCGCCGAGCGCCAGGTCGTCATTGACGCAGAACACCGCGTCGATGTCGGGCGTCTTGGCGAGCAGGTCGGCAAACAGCGTCCCACCCAATGTCACCGAGGTTGGAATCGCCGTCGTGACAATGAGCTGCGGATCGAACAGCCCGGCCTCGGTCATCGCGGCGCGATAGCCGTCAAGCCGCCGCTGCACCCGCGGATCCATTCGCGCGCCGAGGAAGCCGATCCGCCGGTTGCCCTGCGCGAGCAGGTGGGCGATTGCGGCTTTTGCCGCGTCAAAATGCGAGAATCCGATCATCATGTCGATCGGGGAGGGCCCGACTTCCATGATTTGCACGATCGGGCAATCGACCGTTTCCATGATGCGGCGGGAATCGGCGGTCTGGTTGATGCCGGTAATGATCAGCCCGGCCGGCTTCTGTGCCAGAAAAAGACGCAGCAGGCGCTCTTCCTGCAGGATGCTGTAGCGGGTGTTGGCGAGCTGAATGCTGTAGCGGCTGCCGTCGAGCGCGTCATAGATGCCGCGCAGCACGTCGGCGAACACGTTGTTGGTCAGCGACGGGATCAGGACACCGATCACCTCGGTGCGCTGCGACGCAAGCGCGCGTGCCGCGAGATTGGGCACGTAACCGAGTTCTTTTGCCGCACTTTCGACCCGGGCGCGCTTGCCGGCCGAGAGTGCATCCGGATTCCTGAAGAAACGCGAGGCCGTAATCGGACTGACGCCGGCAAGCTTCGCGACTTCGGCGAGCCGGATCTTGCCTGGCGTGATGTGCTTTCGGGCCATTTGCCGCTCATATCACGACGTTCGTCGCAGACAAACCGATATTGACAGCGCTACCAAGCGATTGCTAATCGAACGATTGCCAAAACCGGATAAACTGCGGACAATAACGCAAGTCCAACAGAGCCGCGCACCCAGCGTGGCCGGAACAAAACAGAGCGGTGGCGGCACTCGTCGTACGCCGTCGGGAACTTGAGGGAGGGAAGTGGATGTCGTCGGTCCAGATTCGCGACGTGCGGAAGTCGTTCGGCAATTTTGAAGTCCTGCACGGCGTGTCGATCCCGATCGAGGACGGCGAGTTCGTCGTCCTGGTTGGCCCTTCCGGCTGCGGCAAGTCGACCCTGCTGCGCATGCTGGCCGGACTTGAGAACATCACCTCTGGAACGATCTCGATCGGCGACCGCGTCGTCAACAATGTCCAGCCCAAAGAGCGCGACATTGCGATGGTGTTCCAGAACTACGCGCTCTACCCGCACATGACGGTCGCCGACAATATGGGCTTCTCGCTGAAGCTGCGCGGCGCCAAGCCCGAGGAGATCTCGAGCGGGGTCAAGCGCGCGGCGGAAATCCTCGCGCTGACGCCGCTGCTCGAGCGCTATCCGCGCCAGCTCTCCGGCGGCCAGCGCCAGCGTGTCGCGATGGGCCGCGCCATCGTGCGCGATCCGCAGGTGTTCCTGTTCGACGAGCCGCTGTCGAACCTCGACGCCAAGCTGCGCGTTGCCATGCGCACCGAGATCAAGGAATTGCATCAGCGGCTGAAGACCACGACCGTCTACGTCACCCACGACCAGATCGAGGCCATGACCATGGCCGACAAGATCGTGGTGATGCATGACGGCATCGTCGAGCAGATGGGCTCGCCGCTCGAGCTCTACGACAAGCCGGAGAACCAGTTCGTGGCCGGTTTCATCGGCTCGCCCGCGATGAATTTCCTCAAGGGCAAGGTCAAGGTGAACGGTGCCGCCTATTTCGAGGGACCGAACGGCGTCAAGCTGCCGCTGAAATCGGCGCCGGCCAATTCCGACGGCAAGCCCGCGGTCTACGGCGTGCGGCCCGAGCATTTCACTATCGCCGATGACGGCGCCGAAGCCGAGATCGTGGTGGTCGAGCCGACCGGCTCGGAGACCCAGGTGTTTGCCAAGCTCGGTGGCGAGCAGGTCGTCGCCGTGTTCCGCGAACGCCATCAGTTTAACCCGGGCGACAAGGTTCGGCTCAAGCCGGATCCGGCGCTGGTCCATCTGTTCGACGATTCGACGGGGAAACGACTGAATAGCTGACCGATTGATCGATCCGAATGGCCGACCAACAGGCCAGATCAAAAACAAGAAAAACACAGTCATTTGGGAGGAAGGACGATGCACGATTTTACTCGCCGCTCGCTACTTCAGGGCGGCACCGCGCTGGCCGCAACCGGGATGCTGACCGGGCCGGCGTTGTTTGACTTCGCCAAGGCCTGGGCGCAGAGCGCGCCCTGGAAGGTGGAGCCCGGCGCCAAGCTCACCGTGATGCGCTGGAAGCGCTTCGTGCCCGCGGAAGACGATGCCTTCAATGCCATGGTGGCGGCCTTCAAGGCGGCAACCGGCACCGAGATGAACGTGTTCAGCGAGTCCTTCGAGGACGTGCAGCCGAAGGCCTCGGTCGCCGCCAACACCGGCTCGGGTCTCGACCTCGCCTGGGGCCTGCACACGCTGCCGCAGCTGTTCCCGACCAAGGTTCTCAAGATGAACGACGTTGCCGATTATCTCGGCAAGAAGTACGGCGGCTGGACCGAGGCCGCAGCCAAGACCTGCAAGCAGGGCGATGACTGGCTCGGCATTCCCGTCGCGACCATCGGCGGCTATCTGACCTATCGCAAGTCGGCGGTCGAGAAGGCCGGCTTCAAGCAGGTGCCGTCCGACTTCCCGGCCTATCTCGAACTCTGCAAGGCACTGAAGGCGAATAACACGCCGGCCGGCTTCGCGCTCGGCCATGCCACCGGCGACGCCAATGCCTGGGTCCACAACATCCTCTGGGGCTTCAACGGCTGGACCGTCGACAAGGACGACAAGGTCATCATCAACTCGCCGGAGACGATGAAGGCGCTGGAGTACGCCAAGGCGCTGTCGGATACCTTCATTCCCGGTGTCGCATCCTGGAACGACTCCTCCAACAACAAGGCGTTCCTGTCCGGCGAACTGTACCTGACCTCGAACGGCATCTCGATCTACGTCGCCGCCAAGGACGACCCGAGCAAGAAGGAGCTCGCCGAAGACATCGACCATGCGCTGTGGCCGGTCGGCCCGATCGGCAAGCCGACCGAGCTGCAGCTCGCGGTGCCGATCCTCGCCTTCAACTTCTGCAAATATCCGAATGCGGCGAAGGCGTTCATCGCCTTCATGCTGGAGAAGGAGAATTTCGAGAAGTGGCTGTCGGGCGCGCGGGGGTATCTTACACACACGCTCAACGCCTACGACACCGCGCCGGTCTGGACCGCCGACCCGAAGAATGCGGTGTTCGGCCAGGCCTCGAAGCGCGCGCTGCCGGCCTCCGGCATCGGCACGCCCGGCGAGAAGGCGGCGACCGCGATCGCCGACTTCATCGTGGTCGACATGTTCGCGAACTACTGCACCGGCGCCAAGGACGGCAAGACCGCGATGGCGGAAGCCGAACGGCAGCTGAAGCGGATCTATCGCTGATGTGATGGCCGCGGGCGGCGGAGAACCGCCGCTCGCGCCGTCATTGGAATGCCATCACTGGAATATTGCGTAGTCATGCTCAATCCTTTGAGCAATCGGGACATCGCCTATGGCTGACATCGCCCTTGCGCCGCGACGTGCGAAGACTGAAATCCGCGAAGCGACCGCCTGGGATCAGCTGCGCCACAACAAGAACTGGCTCGGCTTCTGGTTCATGGTGCCGGCGATGGCGTTCCTGATCTTCTTCCTGGCCTATCCGCTGGGCCTCGGGATCTGGCTGTCCTTCACCGACACCCGCATCGGCCGCGTCGGTCATTTCATCGGCACCGAGAACTATGAGTGGCTGTGGGACGATTCCATCTTCTGGCTGTCGGTGTTCAACACGCTGCTCTACACCTCCGTCGCGAGCGCGGTGAAATTCGCGGTCGGGCTCTATCTCGCGCTGCTGCTCAACGAGCGCATGCCGTTCAAGGCGCTGCTGCGCGCCGCGGTGCTGATCCCCTTCATCGTGCCGACCGTGCTGTCGGCGTTGGCGTTCTGGTGGATCTTCGATTCGCAGTTCTCGATCATCTCCTGGTCGCTGAAGCATCTTGGCCTGATCACCCAGAACATCAATTTCCTCGGCGACACCACCTGGGCCCGCATCTGCGTGATCTTCGCCAATATCTGGCGTGGCGTGCCGTTCGTCGCGATCACGCTGCTGGCAGGCCTGCAGACCGTGCAGCCTTCGCTCTACGAGGCGGCGACGCTCGACGGCGCCTCGCGCTGGCAGATGTTCCGCTTCATCACCTATCCCTTGCTGACGCCGATCATCGCGGTCGTGATGACGTTCTCGGTGCTGTTCACCTTCACCGATTTCCAGCTGATCTGGGCGATGACCCGCGGCGGCCCGGTCAACGCCACCCATCTGATGGCGACGCTGTCCTACCAGCGCGCGATCATCGCCGGACAATTGGGCGAGGGGGCTGCGATCTCGAGCGCCATGATCCCGTTCCTGCTCGCCGCGATCATGGTGTCCTGGTTCGGCTTGCAGCGCAGGAAGTGGCAGCAGGGAGAAAGCAATGACTGACCTTCCTGCGCCCAAGGTCGATCTCAAGTCCATCCTGTCGACGCCGGCGCGCGTCGACAACAGCGAGGGCATGAGCTATTTGCAGTCGGTGCCGCGGCGGATCGTGACGCTCTACATTCCGCTGTCGATCATCGTCATCATCCTGCTGTTCCCGTTCTA
Organism: Bradyrhizobium sp. AUGA SZCCT0105; assembly: GCF_018129565.1. Classification (NCBI taxonomy): domain Bacteria; kingdom Pseudomonadati; phylum Pseudomonadota; class Alphaproteobacteria; order Hyphomicrobiales; family Nitrobacteraceae; genus Bradyrhizobium; species Bradyrhizobium sp. AUGA SZCCT0105. Next base: position 287,850 of record NZ_JAFCMK010000001.1, read on the forward strand.
TTGGATGGGGCTGACCGCGATCAAGCCGGACGACCAGCTGCTCGACCTCGACAAGTACAATCCATTCTGGACCTGGAATCCGACCTTCAAGCACATCCACAAGCTGCTGTTCGAGAGCTACTACCCGCACTGGCTCTGGAACACGATGTATGTGGCGATCGGTGCCACCGTGCTGTCGATCATCGCGAGCGTGCTCGCGGCCTACGCGATCGTGCGGCTGCGCTACAAGGGCGCCAACGTCGTCGGCGGCCTGATCTTCCTGGCCTATCTGGTGCCGCCGTCGATCCTGTTCATTCCGCTCGCCACCGTCGTGTTCCAGTACGGCCTGTTCGACTCGCCGATGGCGCTGATCCTGACCTATCCGACGATCCTGATCCCGTTCTCGACCTGGCTTCTGATGGGCTATTTCAAGACCATCCCGTTCGAGCTCGAGGAGTGCGCGCTGATCGACGGCGCCAGTCGCTGGCAGATCCTGATCAAGATCGTGCTGCCGCTTGCCATTCCCGGCCTGATCTCGGCCTTCATCTTCTGCTTCACGCTGTGCTGGAACGAGTTCATCTACGCGCTGACGTTCCTGCAATCGACCCCGAACAAGACCGTGCCGGTCGCCATCGTCAACGAATTCGTTGACGGTGACATCTATCGCTGGGGTTCCCTGATGGCAGGGGCGCTATGCGGCTCGCTGCCGCTGGTTATTCTTTACGCCTTCTTCGTTGAGCATTATGTCTCGGCGATGACGGGTGCCGTGAAGGAATAAGCGCGCAAGGCCCGCAGCTGAATTCGAACAAGAGAAGAAAAGGAGCAGGGTCGTGCACATTCTGATTCTGGGCGCCGCCGGCATGGTCGGCCGCAAGCTGACCGAGCGTTTGCTGCGCGAGGGCCGTCTCGGCAAGCAGGACATCAGCAGGATGACCTTGCAGGACGTGGTCGCGCCGGCCAAGCCCGCCAACGCCTCGATCCCGGTCAATGTCGTCGCATCCGATTTCGCCGATGCCGGCGCCGCGGCGCTCCTGATCGCCGAGCGCCCGGACGTGATCTTCCATCTCGCCGCAATCGTCTCGGGCGAGGCGGAGGCCGAGTTCGACAAGGGCTACCGGATCAATCTCGACGGCACCCGCTACCTGATCGACGCGATCCGCGCCGTGGGTGGCGGCTACAAGCCGCGGCTGGTGTTCACCTCCTCGATCGCGGTGTTCGGCGCGCCGTTCCCCGAGAAGATCGGCGACGAGTTCTTCCATACGCCGCTGACGAGCTACGGCACGCAGAAGTCGATCTGCGAGCTGCTGATCAACGATTACACCCGCAAGGGCCTGCTCGACGGGATCTCGATCCGCCTGCCGACGATCTGCGTGCGGCCGGGCAAGCCGAACAAGGCGGCGTCCGGTTTCTTCTCCAACATCATCCGCGAGCCGCTGGCGGGCGAGGAGGCGGTGCTGCCGGTGTCCGAGGACGTGCGGCACTGGCACGCCTCGCCGAAATCGGCGGTCGGCTTCCTGGTCCATGCCGGCACGATGGATCTCAACGCGATCGGGCCGCGGCGCAATCTCAGCATGCCCGGGATGTCCGTCAGCGTCGGCGAGCAGATCGCGTCGCTGGAGCGCGTTGCCGGCAAGAACGTCACCGCGCGGATCAAGCGGGTGCCAGATCCGACCATCATCGGCATCGTCTCGGGCTGGCCGCGCGATTTCGTCACCGACCGCGCGCTGAAACTCGGCTTCACGACGGCCGAAAAGACATTCGACGACATCATCCGCATCCACATCGAGGACGAGCTGGGCGGCAAGTTCGCCGCCTAGCTCCGCTCAGGCACGCGGGTCTTGGTATGACCAGGGTCGCCAGCATCGGCGAATGCATGATCGAGCTGCGCCAGGCTCCGGGCGGTCAGCCCGGAGGCCTGTATTCGCGCTCCTATGGCGGCGACACGCTCAACACCGCCGTCTATCTGTCCCGGCTCGGCGTCCACATCGATTACATCACGGCGCTCGGCGATGATGCGCTGAGCGATGAGATGATCGCGGGCTGGGCGAGCGAAGGCATCGGCACCAAGCATGTCGCGCGATTGGCAGGCAAGCTGCCGGGGCTCTATCTGATCCAGACCGACGACAAAGGCGAGCGGTGCTTCTTCCACTGGCGCGAGAGCGCCGCGGCGCGCGAGCTGATGGATTTGCCCGAGACGGACGACATCCTCAACTCGCTTGCGACCTACGACATCGTCTATCTCTCGGCGATCACGCTCTCGATCCTGCGCGAGGACGGACGCGAGCGGCTGATGGCGGCGCTCAAGCGCGCGCGGCTGCTGGGCACGCGCTTTGCGTTCGACACCAATTTCCGCGCCCGCGGCTGGCCGGACCTGGCTCTTGCACGGAAGGTCTTCAGCAGCGCATTCGAGACCGCCGATATTGTGCTTGCCTCGACGGAAGATCTGGCGCCGCTTTATCCCGGCGAGAGCAACACGGCGTTGCTCGCCGGCATCTCGAGCCCCGAGGTCGTGCTGAAGCTCGCCGAGCCCGCCTGCATCGTGCGTTCGGCCGGGGGAACGCGCGAGGTGAGAGCGGAGCCGCTGCCGAAGCCGGTGGTCGATACCACGGCGGCCGGCGACAGTTTTGCCGCGGCCTATCTCGCCGCGCGGCTCGGCGGCGCCGAGCCCGTGGAGGCGGCACGCGCCGGCCATCGTCTGGCCGGGGTCGTGGTGTGCTATCCCGGTGCGATCATTCCGCGCTATGCCATGCCGCCGAAGAAGGCTCCTCGTCCCCCACCATCCCGCAAGGCCTCGCAATGACAACGACATCGAAGCAGGACCGGATCGCCGAGCTGATCCGCCAGGCCACCGTGATCCCGGTGCTGACCATCGAGCGGCTGGCCGACGCGGTCCCGCTCGCCAAGGCGCTGGTCGCGGGCGGCGTGCGGACGCTCGAGGTGACGCTGCGTACGGCGGTTGCGGTCGATGCTGCCAAGGCCATCATCGCCGAGGTGCCCGATGCGGTGGTCGGGATCGGCACGATCCTCAATGCCGACGATCTGGCGCGCGCCGAGGCGCTCGGCGCCAAATTCGGCATCAGCCCGGGCGCGACGCCCGAATTGTTGAAGGCGGTCGCTGCCAGCGGGCTGCCTTTCGCGCCGGGGATCGCAACCGCGTCGGAGTTGATGCAGGCACTGGCGCACGGCTTCGACGTCGTCAAATTCTTCCCCGCGGAGCAGGCTGGCGGTATCAAGGCACTGCGCGCGTTGGCCGGTCCATTCCCCAACGTCAGGGTCTGCCCGACCGGCGGTATCGGTGAGGCGAATGCGGCGATCTGGCTCGCCGAGCCCAATGTGCTGGCGGTCGGTGGTTCCTGGCTGTGCCCGGCGGCCGATATCCGCGCCAGCAACTGGGCGGGCATAACCACCATGTGCGCGAAGGCGATGAAAACGCTGAAAGCCGGCTAGAACTCCGTTCCGATAGGAACGGGGTTCTAGATTCTGGTTTTGACGCGTTTTCTTTACACGAACCGGTATCCACTTCGCTCGAAAACGCTCTCGAGATACGCTACATAACTCCCGAACAGGAACAGGGAGATACGGCCATGACAGCAGCCAGCATTGTGGGTTGGGCGCACACGCCATTCGGAAAGTTTGACGCGGAGACCGTCGAGGGCCTCGTCGTCAAGGTCGCCAACGAGGCGCTCGCCGATGCCGGCATTGCCGCGTCCGACGTCGACGAGATCATGCTCGGCCATTTCAACGCCGGCTTCTCGCCGCAGGATTTTACGGCGTCACTGGTGCTGCAGGCCAATCCGGCGCTGCGCTTCAAGCCGACCACCCGCGTCGAGAACGCCTGCGCCACCGGATCGGCCGCCGTGCACCAGGGCATTCGTGCCATCGAGGCGGGCGCTGCGAAGATCGTGCTGGTCGTCGGCGTCGAGCAGATGACGAAGACGCCGGGCCCGGAGATCGGCAAGAACCTGCTGAAGGCGTCGTATCTGCCTGAGGACGGCGACACGGTCGGCGGCTTCGCCGGCGTGTTCGGCAAGATCGCGCAGGCCTATTTCCAGAAATACGGCGACCAGTCGGATGCGCTGGCGATGATCGCCGCCAAGAACCACAAGAACGGCGTCGCCAACCCCTACGCTCAGATGCGCAAGGATTTCGGCTTCGAGTTCTGCCGCGCCGAGAGCGACAAGAACCCGTTCGTCGCCGGTCCGTTGAAGCGCACCGATTGCTCGCTGGTGTCGGACGGCGCCGCCGCGCTGGTGCTGACCGATGCCGAGACCGCCAAGACCATGGGCAAGGCGGTGAACATCCGGGCCACTGCCCATGCGCAGGATTTCCTGCCGATGTCCAAGCGCGACATCCTGCAGTTCGAAGGCTGCACTGTTGCCTGGCAGCGCGCGCTGCAGAAGGCTGGACTGCAGCTCTCCGATCTCTCCTTCGTCGAGACCCACGACTGCTTCACGGTCGCCGAGCTGATCGAATATGAAGCGATGGGCCTGACGCCGAAGGGGCAGGGGGCGCGCGCGATCATGGAAGGCTGGACCCAGAAGGATGGCAAGCTGCCGGTCAATCCGTCCGGCGGCCTCAAGGCCAAGGGCCATCCGATCGGCGCCACCGGCGTTTCCATGCACGTGATGAGCGCGATGCAGCTCGCAGGGCAGGCGCCCGAGGGCATGCAGCTCAAGAACCCGCAGATCGGCGGCATCTTCAACATGGGCGGCGCTGCGGTCGCCAACTACGTCTCGATCCTCGAGCCGGCGAAGTAGCTTGAACATTGCCGAATGGCTGGCGGCGACGGCACGGGCGCGTCCCGATGCGCCGGCGCTGCTGACCGGGTTCGACCTCGACGCTGACTATGCAACCTTTGCCCGCCGCGCCGCGTCGATCGGGGCGACGCTGGCGCGCGATCACGGCATTGCCGCTGGCGACCGCATCGCGCTGTTTGCCGGCAATTGCACGCAATATCTCGAATGCCTCTATGGCATCTGGTGGATCGGCGCCGCGGCGATCCCGATCAACGCCAAGCTGCACGGCCGCGAGGCGGCATGGATCTGCGGCAATGGCGGCGCCAAACTGGCTTTCGTGTCCGACGACACGATCGGTGCGCTGCTTGAGGCGAAGGACGACTGCCCCGCCGGCATGACCATGCTGTCGGTCGATAGCGACGCTTACAAGGCGATGCGAAGCGGCGAGGGGCCAGCTGCACCATTGCCGCGCGAAAGCAACGATCTTGCCTGGCTGTTCTACACCTCGGGCACCACGGGTCGTCCCAAGGGGGTGATGCTCAGCCACGGCAATCTGGTTGCGATGTCGCTGTGCTATCTCGCCGACGTCGACGCGGCGACGCCGAACGATGCCTCGCTTTATGCGGCGCCGATCTCGCATGGCGCCGGCCTCTATAATTTCCCGCATGTTCGGATGGGCGGCCGGCACGTCGTTCCTGAGTCCGGCGGATTCGATCCGGACGAGGTGCTCAACCTCGGCCGCCAGCTCGACAATGTCGTGATGTTCGCGGCGCCCACCATGGTGCGCCGTTTGGTCGATGCCGCCAAGAAGCGCGGCGAGAACGGCGAGGGACTGCGCACCATCATCTATGGCGGCGGGCCGATGTACACCGCCGACATCACCGATGCGATCGCGACCATGGGGCAGCGCTTCGTGCAGATCTATGGCCAGGGCGAGTCCCCGATGACGATCACGGCGCTGTCGCGCGACTGGCACCGCGCGAGCAATCATCCGCGCTATCTCGAACGGCTGGCTTCGGTCGGCACCGCGCAGAGCGTCGTCACCGTGCGCATCACCGACAAGGACGGCAAGCTGCTGCCCGCAGGCGAGACCGGCGAGATCGAGGTCAAGGGTGCGACCGTGATGCTCGGCTACTGGAACAATCCGAAAGCCAATGCCGAGACGCTGAAGGGCGGCTGGCTGCGCACCGGCGATGTCGGCCGGCTCGATGCCGACGGCTTCCTGACGCTGTCCGACCGTTCCAAGGACGTGATCATCTCCGGCGGCACCAATATCTATCCGCGCGAGGTCGAGGAAGCGCTGCTGACGCATCCTGATGTCCGCGAGGTCTCGGCGATTGGTGTGCCAGATCCGGAATGGGGCGAGATCGTCGTCGCCTGCATCGTGCTCAAGGACGGCGCCGCCGCCGACGACGGCAGGCTCGACGCGCATTGCCTTGCCTCGATCGCCCGCTTCAAGCGGCCGAAGCGCTATGTCTATCTCGATGCCCTGCCGAAGAACAATTATGGCAAGGTGCTGAAGACCGCGCTGCGGGAGATGATGGCCAAAGGATCGGTTAAGGGATAGGCCGCCGCCTCCCGTCGCGCTAAGCTTGCGTGTGCCTTGTCACCGGGAGAACGGACCATGGGAATCGAGACGTCTCTGTCGCTGTCGGAAGTGAACGATCGCATCGCAATCCTCCGGGACAATATCAGGCAGCTGATCGAGCAGGCCGCAGGTGCCGCTGGCGCCGAAGTCGAGGAGCGCATCGCCGAGCGGCTCGAGCAGCAGAATGCGGAACTGGAAAAGCTCCTGAAGGCGCGCGAGGCGATGACCGGGCAGTAACCGGCATCGGGCCGGCGGCGGGCTTCGTCTTTGCCCGCCCTGCGTTCCGCCGCGCGGAAACGATCCGGCCGCCGCCGCGCATACGCCCATACGCCCGGCGCAGCTTGATCTCGGCGAACAGCTCCCGTTAGTAGGCATGATCCGGAAAAGTGCAAAGCGGCTTTCCGGAAAAGCTCATGCTCAAAAGACGCCAAAGCGCGATGACGCTCGCCTGATCTCATCACGCTTTAGCTGCGTAAACAGGACATCCGGGAGCGAACAGGACGATGGGACCACTGCAGGGTATCAAGGTCGTCGACATGACGACCGTGCTGATGGGACCCTATGCCACCCAGATGCTTGGCGACTACGGCGCCGACGTCATCAAGGTGGAATCGCCTGACGGCGACGTGACGCGGCAGATCGGTCCGACCCGGCATCCGGGCATGGGGCCGGTGTTCCTCAACACCAACCGCAGCAAGCGCTCGGTCTGCCTCGATCTGAAGAAGCCGGCGGGGCGCGAGGCCGTGCTGCGGCTGATCGCGCAGGCCGACGTGCTGGTCTACAATGTGCGCCCACAGGCGATGGCGCGGCTGCAACTCGGTTACGACGTCGTCGCCAAGGTCAATCCGCGGCTGATCTATGCCGGCGTGTTCGGCTTCGGCCAGGAAGGGCCCTATGCCGCAAAGCCCGCCTATGACGATCTGATCCAGGGCGCCACCGCGCTGCCGGCGCTGATGGCGCAGACCTCGGACGGGGTGCCGCGCTACGTGCCGAATGCGCTGGTCGATCGCATCGTCGGGCTCACCGCGGTCGGCGCGATCTGCGCGAGCCTCGTGCATCGCGACCGCACCGGGCAGGGCCAGCGCGTCGACATTCCGATGTTCGAGACCATGGCCGGCTTCGTCATGGGTGACCATATGGGCGGGCTGACCTACGATCCGCCGCTCGACAAGGGCGGCTACGCGCGGCATCTGTCGCCGGACCGGCGACCCTACAAGACGCTGGACGGCTATATCTGCGTGATCGTCTACAACGACAAGCAGTGGGAGAACTTCTTCAAGGCGACCGGCCGCGACGATCTGCGCAGCGATCCGAAATTCGCGACCTTCGCCGGCCGCGCCACCAATATCGATGTCGTTTACGCCGAGCTTGCGCGCATCCTGCAGACCAAGACCACGGCCGAGTGGAACGAGATCCTCGAAAAGGCCGACGTGCCCGTGATGCCGATGCACGATCTAGAGAGCCTGCTGGAGGACCCGCATATGGTCGCGACCGGCGTCTTCCCCGTGATCGATCATCCGACCGAGGGCCGCATCCGCAGCATGACGCCGTCGGCGCGCTGGTCGGAGACCAAGGTCGAGCCAAGCCGGCTGGCGCCCAGGCTCGGCGAGCACAGCGCGGAGATTTTGCGCGAGGCGGGTTTCTCCACTGACGAGATCGCGGCGATGGTGCGCGACGGCGCGGCCAAAGTGGTGAAGGCATAGGAGCACGACAGATGGATTTCGCACTCTCCGCCAACCAGGAATCGATCCGCGACGCCGTCGCCAAGATCTGCACCCGCTTTGACGAGGCCTACTGGCTGAAGAAGGACAAGGAGGGCGGCTATCCCGCCGACTTCCATCGCGCGCTGGCCGATGCCGGCTGGCTCGGCATCTGTATCCCCGAGGAGTATGGCGGCTCCGGGCTCGGTATCACCGATGCCGCGATCATGATGCGCACGATCTCCGAATCCGGCGCCGGCATGTCGGGCGCGTCCGCGGTGCACATGAACGTGTTCGGGCTCAATCCGGTGGTGGTGTTCGGTACCAAGGAGCAGTGCCAGCGCATGCTGCCGCCGATCATCGACGGCCGCGACAAGTCCTGCTTCGCGGTGACCGAGCCCAACACCGGCCTCAACACCACGCAGCTCAAGACCCGCGCGGTGCGCCAGGGCGACAAATACGTCGTCAACGGCCAGAAGGTGTGGATCTCGACGGCGCAGGTCGCCAACAAGATCCTGCTGCTCGCTCGCACCACGCCGCTGGAGGAGGTGCACAGCCCGACCCATGGCCTCAGCCTGTTTTACACCGACTTCGACCGCAAGCGCGTCACCGTGCACGAGATCGAGAAGATGGGCCGCAAGCCCGTCGACTCCAACGAGCTGTTCTTCGAGAATTTCGAGATTCCGGTCGAAGACCGCATCGGCGAAGAGGGGCGCGGCTTCGAATACATCCTGCACGGCATGAACCCCGAGCGCATCCTGATCGCAGCCGAAGCGGTCGGCCTCGGCCAGATCGCGCTGAAGCGGGCGTCGGAATACGCCAAGGGCCGCATCGTGTTCAACCGCCCGATCGGCATGAACCAGGGGATCCAGCATCCGCTGGCGAAGTGCTGGATGGAGCTCGAGGCTGCCTGGCTGATGGTGCTGCGCGCCGGCTGGCAGTATGACCAGAACCTGCCCTGCGGCCCGGCCGCGAACGCGGCAAAGTATCTCGCGGCGGAAGCCGGCTTCCACGCCTGCGAGCAGGCGGTGATGACGCATGGCGGCTTCGGCTATGCCAAGGAGTATCACGTCGAGCGCTATTTCAGGGAATCGCTGATCCCGCGCATCGCGCCGATCAGCCCGCAGCTCATCCTCAGCTTCATCGGCGAGAAGGTGCTCGGCCTTCCGAAGTCGTATTGATGGTCGGGAATTTCCACAGCGTCATTCCGGGATGCGCCGTCAGGCGCCGGCCCGGAATCCATCGGGCCACATGCGAAGCCGGTGAAATGGATTCCGGGCTCGCCGCTTTGCGTCGCCCCGGAATGACGACGGAGAGAGTGGAGACAAGATGAGCTTCGTCACCGGCGTCGGCCTCACATCCTTCGGCAAGCATGAGGGCCTGTCCTCGCTCGACCTGATGAGCAAGGCGGCCGAGCTTGCGATCTCCGGTGCCGGGTTGAAGCGCTCCGACATCGACGGCATTCTCTGCGGTTATTCCACGGTCTCGCCCCATATCATGCTGGCCACCGTGTTCGCCGAGCATTTTGGTATTCGTCCGTCCTATGCCCACGCCGTGCAGGTCGGCGGCGCCACGGGCCTCGCGATGACTATGCTGGCGCATCACCTCGTCGACGCCAGTGTCGCAAAACACGTGCTGGTGGTCGGCGGCGAGAATCGCCTGACCGGGCAGAGCCGCGACGCCTCGATCCAGGCGCTGGCCCAGGTCGGCCATCCCGACTACGAGGTGACGCTGGGGCCGACGATCCCGGCCTATTACGGCCTGGTCGCGACGCGCTACATGCATGAATACGGCCTCACGCAAGAGGACCTTGCCGAGTTCGCGGTGCTGATGCGCAAGCACGCGCTGATGCATCCCGGCGCTCAATTCCACGAGCCGATCACGGTTTCCGACGTGATGGCCTCGAAGCCGGTGGCGATGCCGCTCAAACTGCTCGACTGCTGCCCGGTCTCCGACGGCGGCGCCGCCTGCGTGATCAGCCGCGAGCCGACCGGCGCGCGGCGGGTTCGCATCCGCGGCTGCGCCCAGGCGCACACCCATCAGCACGTCACGGCCGCGCCCGCGCTGAGTGAGCTCGGCGCGGAGATCTCGATCGCGAAGGCGAAAGAAGTGTCGGGTGTCGCGCGCCGCGGTCTACGACAGCTTCACGATCACGCTCGCGATGCTGCTGGAGGATCTCGGCCTCGCCAAGCGCGGCGAGGCGGCCGCGCGGGTGCGCGCCGGCTATTTCAATCAGGATGGCGAGATGCCGCTCAACACCCATGGCGGGCTGCTCAGCTATGGCCATTGCGGCGTCGGCGGCGCGATGGCGCATCTGGTCGAAACCCATCTGCAGATGACCGGCCGCGCCGACAATCGCCAGGTCCGCGACGCCTCGGTTGCGTTGCTGCACGGCGACGGCGGCGTGCTGTCCTCCCACGTCAGCATGTTCCTGGAGCGCGTGCGATGAGCGAACCGATCGCTGACTGGACCAGGGGCGCGGAAGCCATCGTCTATCAGACCTGCAACGCCTGCGGCGCGCGGCAATATTTCCGCCGCAGCTTCTGCGCGGCCTGCGGCTCGCCTGATCTTGCCGAGCATCGCGCGAGCGGAGCAGGGACGGTGTATGCGACGTCACTGGTCTGCCGCGCTGCGACGCCGGAGACCCGGGCGCATGTGCCCTACAACATCGTGCTCGTGGATGCCGACGAGGGCTTTCGCTTGATGGCGCATGGCGACAACGACCTCGCCATCGGCGACAAGGTTTTGGCGCGCTTCACGCAATTCGCGGGACGGCTGGTTCCGTATTTCGCAAAGGCGAAATGAGGGGCCGAACGATCCAGTCAGAACGCGAAACCAGGCTGAATTGGTTCGCTCTTGCCCCTCATAGTTTACGGATACTATCGCCAATAAAAGACAAAGCTGGCGATGACGAGCATCGCCGTCACCGCCAGCATTTGCGCAAGCGCTTCCGAGGCCGCCCTCTTGGTGGCTTCCTTCATGCGTTTCCCCTAGACTTGGGCGTGACTCATCGTTGCGCAAATTGCGCGCACGACGGCCAGATTTTGTACTCGGAACACCCCGCGTCGAGCATTCGCTTTTGATGAGTCCCCACTCAGCGAACATCGACTGTGTCAGGGTTGTCTGGGAATGCGGCGGCAATTTGACTCGCGCGTGTTGCTCCTGCGACGGGCGGCGGATACTGTTTCGGAACCCGACAGAAACGACAGAGATCAAGGTTAGGAAATGGCCCGTATCGACTACTCCGATCCCGCGAAGGCAAGCCCGCGCACCCGCGAGATCCTCGACAAGAACCGCAACGCCAACATCTTTCGCATGATGGCGCATTCGCCGAGCTACTTTGAACAATATTGCCGGCTCGGCGGCGCGATCCGCCACAAGGGCGAGCTCGATCCGATCGTGCGCGAGCTCGCGATCACGCGCACCGGCATTCTCTGCGAGGCGCCCTACGAGATCGTCGCGCACAAGCGCATCGGGAAGAATGTCGGCGTCACCGACGAGCAGAACGCAGCGCTGGAGAACTGGCAGTCCGCGAGCTGCTTCAACGAGGTGCAGCGCGCGGCGCTCACCTTCACCGATGAGGTCGTCAAGCTGAAGAAGCCGACGGACGCGACCTTCAAAGCGATCGCGGCACTGTTGACGCCGGCCGCGCTGATCGAGTTGCAGCTCTCGGTCGGCTTCTACGTCATGACGTCGAAATTTCTCGAGACGTTCGAGATCGATATGCAGCCGGTGACGGAAGTGGTGAGCTAGGCGCGAGCCGCACTCTCTTGCCTCGCCCCGCGCCTGTCCCGCCGAAGCCTTGGCGAAGGCGGATGCGGGGAGAGGCCGGACTGCATGGAGCGAAGCGGAATGCGGTCCGGGTGAGGGGGCTCTCCGCGAGTTCGTCTCTCGGTCATTGCGCGGATGCAGCCCCTCACCCCAGCCCTCTCCCCGTAAGAACGGGGCGAGGGGGAAACAGCAACTACCCCGACGTCAGCAGATCCACCTTCGCATTCGCCACGATCAGCCGGTCGGCGAGGATTTGCGCGAGGTTGCGCATGATCCGTTCGCTAGCGCGCGGGTGCTGCTCGCGGAAGCGCTCGAAATCCCTGATCTCCACCTCGTAGGCGGTGGCCGACATGTCGGCGAGCACGTCCGCCGAGCGCTTCGGCTCCAGCAGCGCCATCTCGCCGAACGCCATGCCGGCGGTCAGGGTCGCGAGCCGGATGCCGTCGGGCAGGGTGACGTGGACGACGCCGCTGCGCAGGAAGAACAGCGAGGTCGCCTCACTGCCCGCGGCGATGATCTTCTCGTTGGGCTGGTAGGTCCTGACCGTGCAAAGCGTGGTGAGATCGGCGATCTCAGCCTCACTCAATCCCGCGAGCAGCGGCTGCTCGGCAAGCTCTGTGGTCTCAAGGAAGTCGATCGAGCCGCCATAGCGGTAGACGATCTGGTCCTCGGCCCATTCGATCGCGGTGTCGAGCAGATAGAAATCCCTGATGTTGCCGAGCCGGTTGGTCCACTCGCTGATCGTGGTCCATTCGCGCGAGGTCCGCTTGATGCCGGAGAGGATCACGGTGACGCCGAGCTCGGCCAGCTCGTGGAACGCCTCCGCCACCAGCCGGGCACCGGCGCGGGTCGTCGCGGTGACACGGCGCAGGTCGAAGATCACGAACTCCGGCCGCGGGCTGCCGGCGAGGCGGCGCGAGACATAGTCGACATTGGAGAGCGACAGCGTGCCGACCAGCTCGATCACGCGCACCTCCTGGAAGTGCTTTGCCAGGATCTCCTGCTCCTGCGGCCGGCGCACCCGGCGCGACGGGTTCTTGCCGATATTGTAGTCGGCGATGATGCTGTGGCGGGCGTCGTCGCTGCGGTTCAGCATGTGCAGGTCGTAATGCCCCGACAGCGCCTCGCAGACCTTGATGCCGCGCACGCTGTTGCCGTGCTTGTCGAGCTTTGGCGAGTAGCTGCCGAGCCCGAGCCGCGCCGGCAGCGCCGCCAGGATGCCGCCGCCGACGCCGCTTTTGGCGGGGATGCCGACGCGGTAGATCCATTCGCCAGCGTAGTCGTACATCCCCGACGAGGTCATCACCGACAGCGTGCGCGCGATCGCGTAGGGCGTCACCACCTGCTCGCCGGTCAGCGGATTGATGCCGCGGTTGGCCAGCGTCGCCGCCATCACGGCGGTATCGCGCGCGGTGACGAGGATGGCGCATTGCCGGAAATAGACATCGAGCACCGCAGGCACGTTCTCGGTGATCACGCTGTTGGTGCGCAGCAGATAGCCGATCGCCCGGTTGCGGTCGCCGGTGGCGCTCTCGGAGGCATAGACCGCCTCGTCGACATCGAGCTCGCGGCCGGCGAAGCGGCCGAGCGCCTGCCGGATGTAGTCGAATGCGCCGTCGCCCTTGTCGGCATGGAGCAGGCTGGAGCAGGCGATCGCGCCGGCATTCACCATCGCATTGAACGGGTGGTTATCAGCATTGAGCCGGATCGAATTGAAGGGGTCGCCGGACGGCTCGACGCCGATCACGCTCTCCACCCGTTCGGCGCCCAGCGTGTCGAGCGCCAGCGCGAACACGAACGGTTTTGACATCGACTGGATGGTGAAGGGCACCCTGGTGTCGCCGACCTCATAGACATGGCCGTCGAGCGTCGCGAGGCTGATGCCAAAATGGGCAGGGTCCGCCTTGCCCAGTTCGGGAATGTAGTCGGCCACCGCGCCGCCGGCCTCCGGCAGGAAGTCTGCGTAACAAGCGTGCAGAAACCGCAGCAGCGGCGGCTTCGAGCTGGACCAGGCCGTGGTGGTGGCGGTGACGGGAGGAGGCGATCGTTTCATCGCCTCCTGTTGTGCAACGCAATCAGGGCGCGCGCAACTGAGCGCGCACCGACGTCAGGTGTGAGGCGACCGGTCCGGATCGGACGCCGTTCGACGGCTGCGCTCTCCGAACCGATGATCCCAAAGCGAGCGATTGCTCGGTATTTGTTTCGTTATACGAAACGTTTCGCCCGGAAATGTTTCGCAAGCAAGACAGCGTCCGACGCAGCGCTGCTCCAAAGGGGTGGCCGTCGGAGGACGAAGTACGCGGGAATTTGGTCCGCGCGCGCGGCCGGACGGTGCGCGGTCAGGTCTCGACGATCGCGACGGCCTGGCCCTCGGCGATGACGTCATCAATCCTGACCAGAATCGACTTGATTTTGCCTGCTGTCGTCGACGTGACCGGTATTTCCATCTTCATCGCTTCGACGAACGCGATCTCGTCGCCATTGCCGATATTGCTGCCGGCCTCAACAGGAAGCGCGCAAACGCGCCCGGCAACTTCGGTCACAACCTTGATCTCTGGCATTCCACTCTCCGATACCGTCTTGCGGAAATTTCATCCGGCGAACGGCTTTTTGTTGTGGCGGCAGATTGCCTGAGGTAGCTTCTTCTGCAAGTGGAATTTTATTCCGCAAGACGGAATGGAGCCAAAACAAATGGGACGGCGCTCGGAACGGCTTAGCCGGCAGGGAATGCTCGCCAGCGAGACTGGCGATGGCGATGTCATCCAGGTGGTGTCGCGCGCGTTTGATGTGTTGCGGTGCTTCGAAGGGCACGAAGCGCGACTCGGCAATCTCGAAATCTCGAACCGCTGCGGCCTGCCGCGTTCGACGGTGTCGCGCTTGACGCATACGCTGACGCGGATGGGACAGCTCGTCTATCTGCCGCGCGATCAGAAATATCGCATCGGCCCGAGCGCGGTCGCGATGAGCACCTCGATGATGAAGGGGCTACAGCTGCGCAACCTGATCCGGCTGCGTTTGCAGGATGTCGCCGATCAGTTGCCGGGCACCGTGGGCTTCGTCATCCCCGACCGCTTTCAGCTGGTCTATCTGGAGTTCGCCCGTGCGGCGAACGCGCTCGGCCTGCATGAAGCCACCGGCAGCCGCATCTCGATGGCGACCACCGCGGCAGGCCACGCCTACACTGCGGCGCTCGATCCCGCGATCGGTGATGCGCTGATATCAGAGATGGAAGGCGAACTGCCGGACAGCGCCAAGATGCTGACGCCGCGCATCGCGGCCAACCGCCGTCATCTGCAGGAGCACGGCTACGTCGTCGCCTGCGGCCTGTGGAGCCCGCACATCAACGGCGTCGCGGTGCCGCTGTGGTCACCGCAATACCAGACCTATGTGGTCACCACGATCGGCCTGCTCTCGGCGATGTATGACGAGCAGCGGCTGCATCGCGAGGTCGCGCCGCTGATGGTCGACCTCGCCGCCGCGGTCGGCAGCCTGCTCGAAGGCGCCGACGGCGACATCTTCAGCAATCGGATCGAACGCAAGTCGCTTCCGGTGGCCGCCCATAACAACAACAAAATCATCAAGACGGAGGCAATGAATGAACTGGAAGCCGGAACTCGACGACCTCGCCCGGCGCGAAGCGTTCGCGCGGGAGATGGGAGGCGTTGACAAGGTCAAGCGGCAACGCGACCAGGGCCGGCTCACGGTTCGTGAGCGTATCGACAAGCTCGTCGACCAGAACAGCTTTCATGAGGTCGGTGCCATCTCCGGCATCGCCGAATACGACGAGAGCAACGAACTCAAGCATCTGACGCCGGCGAATTGCGTGTTCGGCCGCGCCCGGGTCGATGGCCGCACCGTGGTCGTGGTCGGCGACGATTTCACCGTGCGCGGCGGCTCGGCCGATGCATCGATTTCCGCCAAGCCGTTGATGGCGGAGGAGATGGCGCACGACTTCCGCCTGCCGATCGTCCGCGTGATCGAAGGCTCGGGCGGCGGCGGCTCGGTGAAGACGATCGAGACCAGGGGCGCAGCCAATCTGCCCGGCGGTGTCGGCGGCACGCGCTGGTACTGGTACACGACCGCCAATCTGGCGCGCGTGCCGGTGGTCGGGCTCGGGCTCGGCTCGGTCGCAGGCTTAGGTGCGGCGCGGCTGGCGGCCACGCATTACTCTGTGATGACCAAGAGCTCCGCGATGTTCGTCGCCGGCCCGCCTGTGGTGAAGCGCCTGGGTCAGGATCTGACCAAGCAGGAGCTCGGCGGCGCCGACATCCAGACCCGCGCCGGCGCGATCGATCAGGCGGTCGAGACGGAAGAGGAGGCGTTCGATTGCGCGCGGCGCTTCCTGTCCTATCTGCCGGCGTCGGTCTACGATCTGCCGCCGACCATTCCCTGCACCGACGATCCGGAGCGTGCCGAGGAATCGCTGCTGAAGGCCGTGCCGCGCAACCGCAAGCAGGTCTACAAGATGCGGCCGATCATCGATGCGGTCGTCGACAAGGGCTCGTTCTTCGAAGTCGCCGCCAATTTCGGACGGCCTGTGATCACCGGACTGGCGCGGATCGAGGGCAGGGCAGTGCTGCTGCTCGCCAGCGATCCCTTCCACTACGGCGGCTCGTGGACCGCGGACGCCTGCCAGAAGGTGGTGCGCTGGGTCGACTTCGCCGAGACCTTCCATCTGCCGGTGGTCTATCTGATGGATTGCCCCGGCTTCATGATCGGGCTCGAGGCCGAGAAGTCGGCGACTATCCGCCACGGCGTGCGGGCGATGGCGGCGGTCAACCAGAGCACGGTGCCGTGGTGCACCATCATCATCCGCAACGCCTTCGGCGTCGCCGGTGTGGTACATCAGCCGGCCAACCGCTTCTCGATGCGCTATGCTTGGCCGTCGGCCTATTGGGGCTCGCTGCCGCTCGAGGGCGGCATCGAGGCCGCCTATCGCGCCGAGATCGACGCCGCCGCCGATCCCGCGGCCAAGTTGCGCGAGATCGAGGATCGCCTCAACAAGCTGCGCTCGCCGTTCCGCTCGGCCGAGAAGTTCTGGGTCGAGGAGGTGATCGATCCGCGCAAGACCCGCTCGCTGCTCTGCGAGTTCGCGCGTCTCGCCGAGCCGATCCGCAAGGCCGGGCCGCCGAGCAACATGTCGACGCGGCCGTAGGAGCTCTCCCAATCGTCATTGCGAGGAGCGCAGCGACGAAGCAATCCATATCTCCGCAAGCGGTGACATGGATTGCTTCGCTTCGCTCGCAATGACGGTCGAAGGAGCGACCTTATCTATTCCGCTTCGCGATGCACGTCGTGGATCACGATGCCCATGCCGTTCTCGGGCATCTTGATCCATTCGCGCCGCTTCAGCGAGCGCTTGGTGTCCTCGTGTCCGCTCGCCCAGTGCTCGCGCATCGAGGTGCCGGAGAATTCGTGGTCCTTGGCGTCGCCCTCATAGGCCTTCTGCTGATAGATCAGCTGCAACAGCGTGATCCCGGGCAGCCGGCTGTTTGCTTTCTTGAGCTGGCGTTCGTCTTCCGACAGATGGTCATCGGGAATCTTTGACAGCGCGTTGTGCAGGGCCGTGCGCAGGTTGTAGGTCTTGCGGTAGACGTCGGTGTTGTAGCGGGTGCGCGACGAATACATGATGTCCTTGTGGCGGGCCATCACGTCCTGGATGTCGCGCGGCAGCGCGCCGCGCGCCGAGAACAGGTCGACCTGGAACACCAGCGAGTTGGCATTGTCCTCCTGGTCGAGCAGGTGCTGCAGCGGCGTGTTGGAGACAATGCCGCCGTCCCAGAAATGATCGGTCCCGACCTTCACCATCGGCAGCGCTGGCGGCAGTGCGCCGCTTGCCATGATGTGCTCGGGGATGATCTCGTCATGGGCATTGTCGAAATAGATGAAGTTGCCGGACAGCACGTTCACCGCGCCGACCGCAAAGCGCATCTTCTTGGAATTGATGCGGTCGAAATCGACCAGCTCGAGCAGCGAGTCACGCAAGGGCGCCGTGTCGTAATAGCTGGTCGCGGTGCGCGCACCGGCCGGGCTGAGCCACGGATTGGTCTGATGCGGGGTAAAGAAGCCGGGCTGTCCGAGCGTCGTCGTCAACCATGAGCTGGTGAAGTTGCGCGCTTTACGGAAGATGTCGCCGTCCGGGGTGTAGTGCCAGATCTTGCGGCCGGTGATGCGATCCCAGAATGTGTGCAGCCGCTCCAGCCGCTTCTCGGGCGGATTGCCGGCGATGATCGCCGAGTTGATCGCGCCGATCGAGACGCCGCAGACCCAGTCGGGTTCGATATTGGATTCGTGCAGCGCCTGATAGACGCCGGCCTGATAGGCACCGAGCGCGCCGCCGCCCTGCAGTACCAGCGCCACGCGATCGCATCCTTCGGGACGCCAGCCGGGCGTCGCGTGATCGATATCGTCGACATGAGGGGTACGCGCGTCCATATCAGACACTCCAAAAAATTGCGGCGAGAATTCAGGGTGCCGATGACGCCGTGATGACAAGTGCCGCGCCGGCGCACGGCGCATCCGCCATGCCTGCCTGCATGGTTAGCATTGGCCTGATCAGGGAAACGCGGGTCATGCCCGTGACGGAAATCCCTCATATCGCTGTCAATCTCGGCCGCTAGCCTCCGCGCAATATTTCCGAACAGGGGGTTATTGCGATGCGCAGGGAAGATCTGCTCAAGCTTCCGTCCATGCCGGCTGCCGGTCCGAGCTATCCCGCTGGACCGTACCGCTTCATCGATCGCGAATTCCTCGTCATCACCTACGAGACCGATCCGGAGCTGATCCGCGCCGGCCTGCCTGAGCCGCTGGAGCCGATCGAGCAGGCGATCGTGCATTACGAATGGATCAAGATGCCCGACAGCTCCGGCTTCGGCAGCTACACCGAGTCCGGCCTCGTGATCCCCGCGCGGCTGCATGGCGAAGAGGTCAACTTCGTCTGCCAGATGTATCTCGACGATGATCCGCCGATCGCGGCCGGCCGCGAGATCTGGGGCTTTCCGAAGAAGTACGCGCATCCCAAGCTCGAGATCGTCAAGGACACGCTGACCGGCACGCTGGAATATGCCGGCCAGCTCGTCGCGATGGGCACGATGGGCTACAAGCACGAGAGCATGGCGGGCAATGGCGACATCACCCGTGCCACGTTGTCGAAGACGCAAGTCAATCTGAAGATGATCCCCGGTGTCGACGGTCATCTCGAGATCTGCCAGCTGGTTGCGATCAACCTGACCGACATCGTCGTCAAGGGATCGTGGATCGGGCCGGGCCGACTGCATCTCGTGCCGCACGTCAACGCACCGGTCGCGGACTTCCCGGTCAAGCGCGTCGTCGGCGCGCATCATTACATCGCCGATTTGACGCTGCCGTTCGGCCGCGTCCTGCACGACTACAACAAGGACGTCGCAGAGGCGGCGGCACCGACCGGTCTCGCTGCGGAGTAGCAGCGAGGCTCGATCAGGCCGCGACCGGCTTCGCCTCCGGCGCGACCTTGGGCTGCGGCCGCGAGATCGCCAGCACACTCAGCGCGGCGATCACGCAGAGCGCGCCGGCGATGAAGAATGCCGGCAGATAGCTCGCATAGAGCGTGCGCGACAGCCCGGCGCCGAACGCGGCGGCGCCGGCGCCGAGCTGATGCCCGGCGAAGATCCAGCCGAACACCAGATTGGCGCGCTCGGCGCCGAAGCGCTGTGCGGTCAGGCGCACCGTCGGCGGCACGGTCGCGATCCAGTCGAGCCCGTAGAACATCGCAAACAGCGACAGGCCGTAGAAGGTGAAGTCGGAGTACGGCAGATACAGCAGCGACAGCCCGCGCAGGCCGTAATACCAGAACAGCAGCCGGCGATTGTCGAAGCGGTCCGACAGCCAGCCCGAGATGATGGTGCCGAAGAAATCGAAGATGCCCATCGCGGCGAGCAGGCTCGCGGCCTGCACCTGCGGAATGCCGTAGTCGAGGCACATCGGGATCAGGTGGACCTGGACGAGGCCGTTGGTCGAGGCGCCGCAGACGAAGAAGGTCGCGAACAGGATCCAGAACACCGACGATTTCGAGGAGTCGCGCAGCGTGCCGAGCGCGGCCGCCATGATTGGCGCGTTGGCCGGCGGCGGCGCGGGGAGCGGCGCGGTGCCCTCGTCGCCGAACGGACGCAGGCCGACATCGCTCGGCCGGTCGCGCATCACCATCAGCACGGCAAAGGCGGCGACGCCGAGCATGACGCAGACGAGGCCAAGCGCGACGCGCCAGCCGTAGCGATCGGTGATGGTCGCGAGCAGCGGCAGGAAGGCGAGCTGTCCGGTCGCGACGCTCGCAGTGAGCATGCCGATCACGAGGCCGCGTCGCGCAACGAACCAGCGCGTCGCGATCGTCGCGCCGAGCACCAGCGCGGTCATGCCGGTGCCGATCCCGATCACCACGCCCCACAACAGGATGAGCTGCCAGACCTGCGTCATGGCGAGCGAGGCCAACAGTCCCGACACCACGATCAATTGCGCCGCCAGCGTCACGTTGCGCAGGCCGTAGCGGTTCATCAGCGCCGCGGCGAACGGCGCCATCAGCCCGAACAGGATGAAGCGGATCGACAGCGCCGAGGAGATTTCCGCGGTGGACCAGCCGAATTCCTTCTGCAAGGGCACGATGAAGACGCCGGGCGCGCCGACGGTGCCGGCCGAGATCAGCGCAGCCAGGAAGGTGACGGCGACCATCACCCAGCCGTAATGGATGTTGCGGCGGGCGAGGGTGGAAGCAAGCCAGTTCGAGATCATTGGGCCCCGGATGAAATGCGATGAGGGTTCTATTCGTGACGCACAATATGCCACGAGGGAGCTATGGCTAAAATGCCAAAGTTCCCTCGTTTTCGGACTCGGGCGTGGGGCCGTTTTTAAACTCAGTGCGTGACCCGCTCGACGGCGATCGCGGTGGCTTCGCCGCCGCCGATGCACAAGGCGGCGACGCCGCGCTTGAGGTTCTGCGCCTCCAGCGCGTGCAGCAGCGTCACGATCAGCCGCGCGCCGGTGGCGCCGATCGGATGGCCGAGCGCGCAGGCGCCGCCATTGATGTTCAGCCTGTCACGCGGAATTCCGAGATCGCGCTGCGCCGCCATCGCGACCACCGCAAACGCCTCGTTGATCTCGAACAGGTCGACATCGCCGACGCTCCAGCCGACCTTGTCGAGCAGCTTCCTGATCGCCGGGATCGGCGCGGTGGTGAACCATTGCGGCTCCTGGCTGTGGGTGGCATGACCCTTGATCTCGGCCAGCACGGGCAGGCCATCGCGGTCGGCGAGCGAGCGCCGCGCCAGGATCAGCGCCGCGGCGCCGTCGGCGTTGGCCGAGGAGGCGGCCGGCGTGATGGTGCCGTTGGCGCGGAACGCCGGCTTCAGCCCGGGGATCTTTGCCGGATCGACCTTCAGCGGGTGCTCGTCATTGGCGATGATGCGCGGACCGGCCTTCTCGCTAAGCGTGATCGGCGCGATCTCCGCCTTGAAGGCGCCGCCCTCGACCGCCTTGCGGGCGCGGCTCAGCGTCTCCATCGCGAAAGCGTCCTGGTCGGCGCGGGTGAACTGATAGGCTTCCGCGGTGGCCTCGCCGAAATCGCCCATCGAGCGGCCGGTCTCATAGGCGTCCTCGAGCCCGTCCATCATCATGTGGTCGATGATCCGGTCATGGCCGGCACGATAGCCGCCGCGCGCCTTTTGCAGCAGATAGGGCGCGTTGCTCATGCTCTCCATGCCGCCGGACAGCACGATCTCGGCCGAGCCGGCCTTGATGATGTCGTGGGCCAGCATGGTCGCCTTCATGCCGGAGCCGCAGACCTTGTTGACGGTGGTGGCGCCGGTGGCGTCCGGCAGCCCGGCGCCGCGCGCGGCCTGGCGGGCGGGGGCCTGGCCCTGGCCGGCGGGCAGCACGTTGCCCATGAACACCTCGTCGATGCGCTCAGGCGCAAGCTTGGCGCGCTCCAGCGCCGCACCGATCACATGCGAGCCGAGCTTGTGCGCCGCGAGCGGCGTGAGCT
Organism: Bradyrhizobium sp. AUGA SZCCT0105; assembly: GCF_018129565.1. Lineage (NCBI taxonomy): Bacteria > Pseudomonadati > Pseudomonadota > Alphaproteobacteria > Hyphomicrobiales > Nitrobacteraceae > Bradyrhizobium > Bradyrhizobium sp. AUGA SZCCT0105. The sequence continues at coordinate 309,633 of NZ_JAFCMK010000001.1, forward strand.
CGCCCATGAAGCGGCCGAGCGGGGTGCGGGCGGCGGAGAGGATGACGACGGGATCGGTGCTGGTTGCCATGGCAGGATTCCCTTCAATGCCGGGGATTTGATGGAATTATTATCATCATATGATGCGCTGCAAAAAATGCAACTCCACGTCCTATGACAAAATGTCGTGTTCGCATGAGTTGGAGGGGCCGGGATGGTTCCGCAATCACCACCGTCGTCCCGGCGAAAGCCGGACCCATAGCCACCGCACTTGATGACGAACGGGATTGTGGCCCCAGCGTCGTGCAGCAAATCCTATTTCGGGTAATGGGTCCTGGCTTTCGCCAGGACGACGATGAGGATGAGGCGCAATTCAAGAGTCGAGCCGGGCGATGACAGTTGAAGATGAGGACGCAGCTTCGCGTTCTCGCGACATGATTTGTCCGAGCTTTGCTTGTCGTTCCGCCGCTCTGAGGACAGAGGGCGCAGGGAAAGCCGGGTGCCGATCGCACCCATGGGCCCCGAGCAATGGGTAGGAAGCTCGGGGGTAGGACCACAGGTGTAACCGGAGCAATCCGGCTTTCCCTGCGCGATGGCTTACGGCTTACTTCGTGCTCTCCCCGGCGAGACTGGGCTTGTTTGTCACCGCCATCGCAAAACGCTTTCGCGCTCTACGAGAGGACACCCTGCCGCTAGGGCGTCAGGACCACACGACTTCACCGTCCGTCTCATGCGCACTCGTCAGTTGCGCAATCAGCGTCCACCGCATCCCACGCCGCGTTCGTGACGACCGCGAAGCGCCCCTCGATCGGGTGAGATGAGCGAACCATACACTGAGTTGCAATTCGGATAAAGCGAAATATTTTTGCCGCGGGGGCTTGCGCCGTCGGGCAACTCAGTGGCAGGGGCCGCGCTTCCATCCACCTGTCATTCCGGGGCTCGCGAAGCGAGAACCCGGAATCCATTCCACCACCAGCATGCGGCGCAATGGATTCCGGGCTCTCGCTTCGCGAGCCCCGGAATGACGAGTTGAGAGATCGGTGCGAAGCTGGTTACCAACAATCCGAGGAGTTGATGCAAGCTCCTAAGCACTTGAACACGCAAGCCGGTCTAGAAGGAGTTGCATTGACCCAGGAACACGCTTCGTATCCACGACGGCTGCAACGGCGCTCTGGCGCTCGATCTTCGCGATCTGATTAATCTGCTTGCTCCGCGCTCGCTCGAAGCCAGCTGGACGGTTTCGCCGGTCGTGCTGCATGATCCGGCGCTAGACCATTCCTTTGATGAATTCATGATCGCGGGGCGGGGCGCGCCGGGAGAGGATTTGCTCGAGAAGTTCGCAGCCGGTGGTTCGCCTGTCAGTGGTGCGCTGCTTTCAAAAGCCGCACACGAAACAACTCAAGTGATCTGGGGGGCAGTTTGTTGGCACCCTTCCAGGGAAGAGCGACACATGGATTATGATCCGTGCGATCGACAGCACGTTCTTTGAGGTTACGTCCTCTGATGGAGCGGTCCTCAATGCAATCCGCTCGGTTTACAAAGACGTACAGATGGCTTCCGGCCCGGTCACGTCAATTCCGATTGCGCCAGCCTGATGGGGTGCCGGCCCATCTGTTCGCTGGCGCTGCAGGCCTAGTCCGACCGCCACGCGCCGAGCAAGAACCGCCGCTTCGGTGTCGAGCCTGCCTGCTTCTGCACGTCGGGCAGGTCGACGGCGTAACGCTTCATCAGCAGCTTGATTGCCGTCCCGATGATCACAAACGGCGTCACGTAGATTGCGAAAACTTCGAAGGCGTTCATGGCGTCCTCCGCGGTTTCGGAGCAGGCATGCTAGCACAATCGCCGGGCGGAGGGGGACGGCGATCCGGGGTGCGCGCCGGACGAAATCGGGCGGGCAGTGCAACACGCTGCCGCTGATGCCGTCGCGCATGGCCGCATGCGGCGGCTTCGATTGACAGCGGCGGGCTCGGCGCTACGCTCTCGGAAGAGGACGTTTTCTCAAGAGAATCAACGGCCGAAGCAAGACCCAGAAGCAAAGACCCAGAAGAACCAAGAAAAGGGCAGGACACGCCGTGACACGCGTCATCGCGTCTTGAGCGGGACCACGCGGACTTCCGCGCTCGCGCCATTTCGCATCCGCAGCTATCGCTTTCAATGGCCGTCCGACCTGCTCACCTCCTGGGCGTTCGAGGTCGAGACGCTGGTGCTCGGCTGGTACATCATGGTCGAGACCGGCTCGGTGCTGCTGCTGACCGTGATGGCCTCGTTGCAATATGTCGGAACGCTGGTCGCGCCCGTCGTCGGCATGATCGGCGACCGCATGGGGCATCGCGATCTGCTCGCCGTGATGCGCTTTGCCTATACCGCGCTCGCCGGGACCATCATGATTCTGGCGCTGACGGGCCACCTGGCGCCGCTGAATGTCATGATCATCGTCGCGCTGATGGGCGTGATCCGTCCGTCGGACCTCGGCGTGCGCGGCGCGCTGCTCGCCGACATCATGCCGCCGGCGCAGCTGGTCGGCGCCATCAGCCTGGCGCGCACGACGCAGGACTCGGCGCGAATCGCCGGCGCACTGAGCGGAGCGGGATTGTTCGCCGCGCTCGGCATCGGCTATGTCTATGTCGGGATCGCGAGCTTCTATTTCGTTGCCGCGATCCTGATGCTCTGCATGGGCCGTCCGGCCCAAGTGCACGGCGCGGCCGATCAATCGGCAAACGACTTGCCCGGTTCGGCGCTGCTGCGCGACCTCAAGGAGGGCATCGTCTATGCCTGGAGCGGTCCCGGCATGCGCGCGGCGCTCTGCGTCGCGTTCCTTGCCAACCTCACCGCGTTTCCGCTCACCAACGGCCTGCTGCCCTATGTCGCGCGCGACATCTTCCATACCGACCAGACCGGGCTCGGCTATCTCTCCGCGAGTTTTGCATTCGGCTCGCTGATCGGCTCGATCACGCTCAGCATGGCCGGCGGCGTGCGCATCGCACGGCTTTTGATCGGCGCGACGCTCGCCTGGTATGCGATGCTTCTGGTGTTCGTCGAGCTCAGGACCATGCCGGTGGCGATGGCCTGTCTGGTGCTGGCCGGGATCGCGCAGAGCATGTCGATGATCTCGGCCGCCGTGATGCTGATGCGCAATGCCAGCGCGCATCTGCGCGGCCGCGTGATGGGCGTGCGCATGATGGTGATCTACGGCCTGCCGCTCGGCCTGCTCGCGGCCGGCAGCCTGATCGACCTGATCGGCTACACCGCGACCGGCACGCTGCTGGCGGCGGCGGGCTTCATCGCGATGCTGGCGATCGCGCTGCACTGGCGGGCCGATCTGTGGCCGGTGCATGCGCCGGCGAATGCAAGGTGAGTGAGTAGGCGTAGCCCCGATTTCGCTAGGTAGCCCGGATGAGCGAAGCGATATCCGGGGCGAATGGTCCCGCATGTCGCTGCGCTCATGCGGGCTACAAGCGACGTCATTAGGAAGACTTGCGGGCAGCCTCAAGTTGGCTGCACAGCTCGGAAGCGATCTCAGATTCATCCTGCTCGCGTATCGGGCCAAGCTTGCTCGCGAGCTCCCTTGCGCCTTGGACAGTTGCTCCGGCGGGAGTGAAGACATGAAGATAAGTGTCGTGCCAAGCCGGTCCATTGATAAGCACGGACCAGCGCCACTGATCATCGTGGCAAATTCCGAAGATGCGCCGTCCGTTGATCGGGTGCGTGACGCATAGTGGCCCTTCCCACCATGTTTCCTCTTGCACAGCACAGTCCCTCTGTTGGCATCAGGTTATCATGCCACATTCCGTATCCGGGTCGAGTGGTCCCGCATGTCGCTGTGCTCATGCGGGCTACGTTCTTGCATCCAAGCTACGAGGCCGCCGCCGTCAGGCGATCGCGCATGCGATCGACCGCCTCTGAGAATCGCCCAAACTCCTCCCTGGTGAACGCGACATACTGGGAATTTCCGCCGCTCAGTTCTGCAAGCACGACGTAGTACTCGCCAGATCCACTCTCTTGTTTGAGACGCAGGGACATCGTCGTGAAGCCGCCATTGGCTCGCGTTTCCATCTGCTCAACGACTTCTCCGGTTACGACCCTCTTGATCGACTTGAAGGCGGCAAAGAGCGATCCCATTTCGAGCATTCCAGATTGGTTGTCTGGGCGGAAGTATAGCTAATGTAGTAAGCAAGCGTAGCCCGAATTTCACCGCGCTCCGCGGGCTATAAGCGACCACGTAGCACAGAAGCGATGATCTCGGGCAAAGACATCATCAAGTACGTCATCTGGGTAAGCTTTGTTCTGACCCTGATCGCATTTTGCGTGACGTTCCTTGCACCGCGTGCAAGCCACTCCCAGACTGCGACAGCGCTCAAATTAATTGCGGCCGGCGTAGCCCGCATGAGCGAAGCGATATCCGGGGCCGCTGGTCCCGCATGTCGCTGCGCTCATGCGGGCTACGTCCTGCGATACGGTCGCTACGCCGCCTGAGCCGCTCGCCTGATATGCACCGGCACCGACTTGTACGACGGCGTGCCGCTTTCCTTGTCCTGGTAATCCAGCGGCACGAGGCCGTTGGCTTCCGGATAGTAGGCGGCGACCGAGCCGCGGGCGATGTCGTAGACGATCGCGGTCAGGGTGAGGCGGCGCGGCGCGCCAGAGGGCAGCGCGGTCTCGATCTCGACGAGATCGCCATGGGCCAGGCCGCGCGCGGTGAGGTCCGCCTCGTTGGCGAACAGCACGTCGCGCCGCCCGAACACGCCGCGATAGCGGTCGTTCAATCCATAGATCGTGGTGTTGTACTGATCGTGGCTGCGGATGGTGGCGAGCTTGAGGATGGTTTCATCGGTCAGCACCGGGTCCTCTTCGAGGCCGTCGAAGATCAGGAATTCGGCCTTGCCTGATGGCGTCGTCCATTTGCGCTCGGTCGGCGGCAGCGGCAGGCGGAAGCCGCCGGGAATCCGGATCCGCGCGTTGTAATCCTTGAAGTCGGGGAACACGCCCTCGATGGCGTCGCGGATGCGGTCGTAATCGGCGATCAGCTCAAGCCACGGCACCTTGCTCGCCGGCAAGGTCGCCATCGCCATGCCGGCAACGATGGCCGATTCCGAAAGCAGGTTTTCGGAGGCCGGGGTCAGCTTGCCGCGCGAGGCGTGCACCATCGACATCGAATCCTCGACCGTGACGACCTGCGGCCCCGAGGCCTGGATGTCGCGCTCGGTGCGGCCGAGCACCGGCAGGATGATCGATTGCTTGCCGACCAGGAGATGCGAGCGGTTGAGCTTGGTGCCGAGATGCACCGCAAGCTCGAGCTTGCGCATGCCGGCCGCGCAACGCTCGGGATCGGGCAGCGCGATGGCGAAATTGCCGCCGAGGCAGATCAGGACCTTGGACCGGCCGTCGTCGATCGCCTCCATCGCCGCGACCGCGTCATGGCCGTGATGGCGCGGCGGCTTGAAGCCGAAGGTGCGCTCGATGCCCTCGAACATCGGGATGTTGGGCTTCTCGGTGATGCCGACGGTGCGGTTGCCCTGCACGTTGGAGTGGCCGCGCAGCGGGCAGATGCCGGCGCCGGGCTTGCCGTAATTGCCCTTCAGCAGCAGCAGGTTTGCGATCTGTTGGACATTGTCGGTGCCGCGGCTGTGCTGGGTGATGCCCATGCCGTAGGTGATGATGGTGGCATTGGATTTGGCATAGGCGGCGGCGACCTCGCCGAGTTGGGCGCGGCTGAAACCGGAGACGGTCTCGATCGCCTGCCACGACGTGGCACGCAGGTCGGCGGCGAACGCGGCAAAGCCGTTGGTGTGCTCGGCGATGAAGGCATGATCGAGCACGTCGTGTGTTGCGTCATCCTTCTCGATCAGTGCCTTCATGACGCCTTTCAGCACCGCGGCGTCGGCGCCGACCTTGGGCTGATAATAGGTCGAGGCGATCCGCGTCGAGCCAAGGGTCGCCATCTCGATCGGGTCCTGCGGATCGGCAAAGCGCTCCAGCGCGCGCTCGCGCAGTGGATTGAACACGATGATCGGCACGCCGCGGCGCGAGACCTCCCACAGGGTGCCCATCATGCGCGGATGGTTGGTGCCGGGGTTGTGGCCCATCGCGATGATCAGCTCGCAATGGTCGAAATCGTCCAGCGACACCGTGCCCTTGCCGATGCCGATCGATTGCGGCAGCCCGACACTGGTCGCCTCGTGGCACATGTTCGAGCAGTCGGGGAAGTTGTTCGTGCCATACTCGCGCGCGAAGATCTGGAACAGGAACGCAGCCTCGTTCGAGGCGCGGCCCGAGGTGTAGAACTCGGCCATGTCAGGATCGGGCAGGCTGCGCAGGCTCGCGCCGATCCGCGCAAAGGCGTTATCCCAGCTGATCGGCTGGTAGGTGTCGCTTGCGGCGTCATAGGCGAGCGGCTCGGTCAGCCGGCCCTCGTTCTCCAGATGGAAATCGCTCCAGGTCAGCAGCTCGGTGACGGTATGGTCGGCGAAGAATTGAGGCGTGACGCGCTTGCTGGTCGCCTCCCAGGTCACGGCCTTGGCGCCGTTCTCGCAGAACTGGAAAGTGGAGGTGTGCTCCTTGTCCGGCCAGGCGCAGCCCGGACAGTCGAAGCCGTCCGGCTTGTTGGTGCGCAGCAGCGTGATCGGCGCCTCGACCAGGTCCATCTGGTCGCGAACCGCGATCGCCGTGGCCTTGAGGGCTCCCCAGCCGCCAGCCGGAGCATCATAGGGTCGGATACCGGGAACGTCGCGCTTTTGGACCATATGTCCTCCTGCAGCTCTTGAGTTCTGACCTCGTGCGTCTGTCCCGAAAATGATTGTTGTTTGGTCGCAGACTGGCGACGGCGTTCCGATCGACGTTCTCGATCCGGTGCGTCTGTCTCCCGACGGAGGTTAGACTAATCGGCTGAAGCCTGTGGTCAACAGTCTGTCAGGTTGCCGTCGTAGCCCGGATGGAGCGAAGCGCAATCCGGGGCAATTCGTCCCGCGGATGACGTGCCCCGGATTTCGCTGCGCTTCATCCGGGCTACAGGCGCCTACCGCTTGCGATCCAGAAACCCCTGCAACAGGCGCTGCGGCTCGCCGGTCTGGAAGGATTTTCCGAACACGCCGACGCTCAGATTCACCGACTCGGTCAGCGGCAGCTCTTCCCATTGCCGCAGCAGGTCCTTCTGGATCCGCAGCGCTTCGGGGCCGCATTCCAGCAGCGCCTTCACGGTGTGCTCGACGGCCTCATCGAGGCCGCCGGGTTTTGCCACGGTGTCGACCAGGCCCCAGGCGAGCGCGGTTTGGGCGTCGATGTTCTCCGCTGTCATCATCAGCCAGCGGGCGCGGCCCCAACCGATCAGGCGCGGCAGCAAAGCGGCATGAATCACCGAGGGGATGCCGACGCGCACCTCGGGCATGCCGAACATCGCGTCATGCGCGGCGACGCGGACGTCGCAGGCGGCCGCGACCTCAAGGCCGCCGCCGAGGCACCAGCCGGGCAGGCGGGCGATGACAGGCGCGGGGAATTTGCGCACGGCCTCGCAGAGATCGCGCAGGCGGCTGATGAACGCTTCGGCTGACGTCTGGTCGAGCTTCGCCATCTCCTTGATGTCGGCGCCGCCGATCATGCTGCGCTCGCTTTCGCCGGCCAGGATCACGGCGCGGATGGTCGGATCGGCGGCGAGGTGCTCAAAGCCTTCGCGCACGCCGTTGGTCACGGCCGAGCTGACGATGTTCAGCTTGCCGGCGTTGCAGATCGTGAGGCGGACGACGCCTCTGCTGTCGCGGTCGATGCCGCAGTGGGGATTGAGCATGTCCATGGAAAAAGTCCCGGCGCAGGAATTGATCGCGCCATGTCCCGGACAAAGCCTGTCTCTGTCAAGACACTGGCCGGCAGTTGCGCCGGGGGACGCGGATATATAGAATTATACGTATCATATAAATGGAGCCGTCATGACCGCCGCCGAGACACCAGACCTGCATTCGCCCGAACTGACGCGCACGCGCGTGGTGGAATGGCAGGCGCCCGGGCCGATCGCCAGGGCGGCGATGCCGATGTCCGGGATCGAGGCGATGCGCGCGATTCGCGACGGCCGTTTGCCGCCGCCGCCGATGGCAAAACTGATCGGCTTCCGCATGGCGGTTGTCGACGAAGGGCGGATCGTGATGGAACTCGAGCCGCATGAGAGCTTGGAAAACACCATCGGCCTCTTGCACGGCGCGACCGCCGCGGCGCTGCTCGATACCGCGATGGGCTGCGCGATCTCGACCCTGCTGCCGGCCGGGCAGACGTCGGTGACATTGGACCTCAAGCTGACCTATCTGCGCCCGCTCTCGGCGCGCTCGGGAACCATCTCGGCCGAGGGCAAGGTGATCAAGCTCGGCCGCCAGACCAGCTACACCGAAGGTTTTGTCCGCGACGGCAAGGGCAATCTTGCGGTGCACGCGACCGCGACGTTTTCCATGCTGGGTGGGGAACCAAAAGCGAAATAACTGCAGCATTCCGGACGCAAATCTGTTATTGTATGATTAGAAACATTCCATGAGAGCGGCATGCGCTATTCGAAAGAACACAAGCAGGAGACCCACGCGCGGATCGTGAAGAAGGCCGCGACGCGGCTGCGCGAGAAGGGCGCCCATGGCATCGGCGTCGCCGACCTGATGAAGGACGCCGGCCTGACCCATGGTGGCTTCTACGCGCATTTCGATTCACGCGAGGCACTGGTGATCGAGGCCTTCAACTACGCCATGGACCGCGCCAACGAGCGCTGGCGCAAGGTCACGGCGGAGGTGCCGCCGGAGAAGCGGCTTGCGACCATCGTCGACGGCTACCTGTCGGCGGTGCATCGCGACGACCCCGGGCAGGGCTGCGCGGTGCCGGCGCTCGGCGCCGAGATCGCCCGCGAAAGCCTGAAGACCCGCAAGGCCTTTGCGCTCAAGCTCGACCAGATGATCGACATGATCACCGACCAGATCCAGGACGCGCCGCGCAAGACCGCGCGCAAGCAGGCGATGGCCACGCTCGCGACCATGCTGGGCACCATCGTGATGTCGCGGATCGCAGGCAACGGCGAAATGTCCGACGAGATCCTGAGCGCGGGCCGCGAGGCGGTGCTCGGCCGGGCGGCGGTGACGAAGAAGCCGCGTGCGAGAGCGAATTAGGGGAGTTCCTGCGACGAGGCGCCCGATCTCCCCGGTTTGGTTTTCGTCGGCAACGAAGGCATGAGGCACCCTTGGGAAGGCCTCAGCCCTGCGAGGCTTCCGGAGTGATGGCCCTTCGCATACTCCCACTGACCTTGATGGCCGAGGCGGTAATCAATAACGACCACCATCGCGCTTTTGCTGTGTGAGCCATTCCGACAGCGTCCTCGTTTTTGATCGTGGATCGCCCGACGACCCTCGTCTGATACTGGTTCCGGAGCGATCCGACCGAAGCTTGGCTGATTCGGTTTCCACGATCGCGTCTGCGGAAGCCGACGATCTCTCGGCAGCTTCTCTCTCGAGGCGCAGCTTCTTCAATCGCGCCATTTTGTCTCGCTCGGCCTCTGTCTCGGCTCCGTCGGACAACAGCGTCTTGTGGTGAGCAGTCTCTGCTGAACCCCGGACTCCGATGACGGTTGTCTCGCCAAGCGCCTTGCAGGCCTCGAGCCGATGTAACCCCTCGAGCAAAACGAGGCGGCCCTCATCAGGCCGAACGAGAATGGGGACTTGTTGCCCAACCTCCAAAATACTCGCCGCGATTTCTTGAACGAGCTCAGGCCTGAGCGTTTTCCGTTTCTTAACGGGCACGTAAATCTGATCGATCGGAAGATTTTCCGGGTCGGGCACAGTGTTACTCCCTACTCAGGATCCGTCCAAAATGCGGTATAAGGATGAAGCGCTACACCGCCAAGGCATTTCTCAAACTGAGCTCGAGGGCCAGCGCTAGTCAGGTCGCCCCGGCAAACAGCGCGCGCTCGGCTTCCACCGTCTCGTAGACACAGTCCGCCACGGCGCTGCTACGGGGCGGGCCGCGAACTGGCGATCAGTCCGGAAGCCCCGCTTCGCGAAGGCCCTTGGCAAAAAGCGCAAGATGCTCTGCCCGGCGGAATGGGGCCAGATCCCCCAGATTGGAGATGCGCAAATCGGGATTGCGTTCGCGTACGCGTGCGATGCCTTCCCGTGCTCGCTCGAGGCGTCCAGTGAACGCATTGCTGGCCGCGAACATGCAGATTGCCAGCAGGAAATCCGGATTGTCGCGCAGCGCTTTCTCGGCCGATGACAGCGCCATGTCGTAACGGCCCGAGAGAAAGTGAGCATAGGACACGGCTGCGTGCATTGTGTGCATCGCCGGATCGAGCGGGCTCAGGCGCATGGCGCGCGCAGCGTAGTCAAGCGCGAGGTCGGGCTCGCCTCCAAAAGCTCTCACCCAGGCACCAAGATTCCAGGCTTGCGCCAGGTTCGGATTGATCGCCAGTCCGCGATCGACGAATGCGATAGCATCGTCGAACTCATGGGCGATAAAGGCGAGCACGTAGGCACCCATGCACATCGCTGCCGGGTCATCTGCTCCCAGATGCACTGCTTTCCGGCCGAGCCGCGTAGCTTCGGCCGATTCCTGGACAGGATCGATCATCCAGCGGCGTGCCTTGCGTTGGATGTAGCACCACCCGGCCATGCCATAAGCGCACGCCAGACCGGGGTCGAGCTCGATCGCCTTGCGAAAGAGCAGGAGCGCTTCGTTGTTGGTTTCTCTGGTCCATCGACGAACGCGCGCCAGGCCACGCAGGTAATAGTCGTATGCATCCAGATTCTCGGTTGGCTTGCGCCTGGCCCGCTTGATTTCCTCGCGTTGCAGCATGGGCGCGATTGCGCCGACGACGGTCGAGGTCACCTGGTCCTGCAGATCGAAGACATCTTCGAGCGCACCATCAAAGCGGTCAGCCCAGAGATGTGCGCCGGTCTCGGCATCGATGAGCTGGCCGGCGATGCGAATGCGATTTCCGGCCTTGCGCACGCTCCCTTCGAGGACATAGCGCACCGCGAGTTCGCGGCCAACCTGTTTGACGTCCACGGACCGGCCCTTGTAGGTGAAACTCGAATTGCGCGCGATCACGAGCAGCCAGCGAAACCGCGACAATGCCATCGTGATGTCCTCCACGATGCCGTCGGCGAAGTACTCCTGCTCCGGGTCGGCACTGAGGTTCTGGAACGGCAGCACGGCAATGGATGGCTTGTCGGGAAGCTTGGGGAGCGCCTGCGGTGGTTCGGCCGGGGCGCCGGCCGTCGCCGCGTGCTCCTCGCGGACCGCACCGACGAACCGGAAGCCTCTGCGCGGCAGGGTCTTGATGAGGCGCTGCTCATCGCCGGAATCGCCGATTGCGCTGCGCGCGGCGTTGAGGCGCGTGGTCAGGGCTGCGTCCGACACGCTGCGTCCATTCCAGATGGCGTCGATGACGTCGTCCTTGCTGACGACGCGCTCCCGGTTGCGGATCAGGAAGTCGAGCAGGTCGAATACCTGTGGCGCGACGGCGACCATGTCCGTTCCGCGATGCAGCTCGCGGCGGCCCGTGTCGAGTGCGTACTCCTCAAAGAGATAGCGCAAGCTGCGAATCCCTTGGGTGTGCCTCCGACGATCGCCGTGAGGCGCCTTGGCACCGCTTGGAGTGCCAAGAATAAGCCGCTGGTGAGGAAAATGTAAGCAGCGTGTTAAGCGCGCGCGTTCATGCCGCGGCACCTTGTCTGGGTGGATGAACGTATCCTGGAGGTGCTGCAATGAGCACGATCTACGGTCCAACGAGTTCAGCCCAGGCGGTCGCATCGACGCCGCGGATCTTCAGTGCTTTCAAGGGCTTTTGGGATGCAGTTCAGGAATGGCGCAAATGGGAGCGGCTTCGTTCCGATCTCGGCAGCCTGAGTGATCGGGAGCTAATGGACATCGGGATCTCGCGTGGTGAGGTCGACTATGTAGCATCGAACCGGGATACGGACCCGCGAGGCATTCGATCCGTCTGACGATGTCGGTGAGCCCTACGCCCCGCTGAACAGCGCGCGCTCGGACTCCACGGTCTCGTAGATGTAGTCCGCCACGGCGCGGATGCGCGCGAGGTCCTTGCTGTCGGCGTGCATCAGGAGCCAGAAGGTGCGCGAGATCCGCACCTCGTCGCGCAGCACCGGCTGCAACTCGGGGTGGGCGGACGCCATGAAGTGCGGCAGCACGGCGATGCCGAAGCCGGCGATGGTGGCGTTGAGCTGTGCGATCAGGTTGGCGCTGCGGAATTTGGCCGAGATCTTCGGCGAGACCAGCGGCAGATAGTCCAGTTCCGGCGTGAACAACAGTTCCTCGATATAGCCGACGAAGCGGTGCTTCGGCAGGTCGGCACGCGCGGCGATCTTTGGCGCCTGCGCCAGATAGCCGGGTGCGGCATAAAGCCCGAGCGTGTAGTCGAGCAGTTTGCGGCCGACGATGCGGCCCTCCTTCGGCATGGTCAGGCTGATCGCGATATCGGCCTCGCGCTTGGAGAGCGAGAACAGCCGCGCGGTGGCGACGAGCTGCAGATCGAGATCGGGATACCGCTCGGTGAACTTGACCAGCCGCGAGGCCAAAAAGTGGCTGCCGAAGCCGTCGGGCGCGCCGATCCGCACCGTGCCGGTGAGATGCGCGCGCGAGCCGCCGACCGCCTCCTGGTTGGCGACAATGGTCGATTCCATCGCCTCGGCGCTGTCCGCGACGCGCTGGCCGGCCTCGGTCAGCAGGTAGCCGGTCTTGCGGCGATCAAACAGTTTTGCGGAGAGGTGGCGCTCCAGCCGGTCGACACGCCGGATCACTGTGGCATGATCGACGCCGAGCTGCTTGGCGGCAGCCGACACCGACCCGCCGCGCACGATGGACAGCACGAAACGGAAGTCGTCCCAGTCGATCGTGTCGCCGCCTTGATCCTGCATTTCCGCACATCTAAGGTGCAATTTATCGGACTTGAATCCTATAAAATGCAGGGTCATTAGGGTTTGTAAAGCGATCTCGCCGCGAGGAGCGGCGATTCACGTCTTCAAGGGAGGATATTCATGCGCTCGATCGGACATTTCATCGGTGGCAAGGAGGTCAAGGGCACCTCGGGCCGTACGGCCGACGTCTTCGAGCCGATGACCGGCGACGTCCAGGCCAAGGTGGCGCTGGCCTCCAAGGCCGAGGTTCGCGCCGCGGTCGAGAACGCCCGCGCTGCGCAGGGCGAATGGGCCGCCACCAACCCGCAGCGCCGCGCGCGCGTGATGATGAAATTCGTCGAGCTGGTGCAGCGCGACTATGACAAGCTCGCCGAGCTGTTGGCGCGTGAGCACGGCAAGACCGTCCCCGACGCCAAGGGCGACATCCAGCGCGGCCTCGAGGTCGCCGAGTTCGCCTGCGGCATCCCGCATCTGATGAAGGGCGAGTACACCGAAGGCGCCGGCCCAGGCATCGACATCTATTCGATGCGCCAGCCGCTCGGCGTCGTCGCCGGCATCACGCCGTTCAACTTCCCGGCGATGATCCCGATGTGGAAGTTCGCGCCCGCGATCGCCTGCGGCAACGCCTTCATCCTCAAGCCGTCGGAGCGCGATCCGGGCGTGCCGATGATGCTTGCCGAATTGATGATCGAAGCGGGCCTGCCGGCCGGCATCCTCAACGTCGTCAACGGTGACAAGGAAGCGGTCGACGCCATCCTCGACGATCCCGACGTCAAGGCGATCGGCTTCGTCGGCTCGACCCCGATCGCGCAGTACATCTACGAGCGCGCCGCGCAGACCGGCAAGCGCTGCCAGTGCTTCGGCGGCGCCAAGAACCACGCCATCATCATGCCGGACGCCGACATGGACCAGGCGGTCGACGCGCTGATCGGCGCCGGCTACGGCTCGGCCGGCGAGCGCTGCATGGCGGTGTCGGTTGCGGTGCCCGTCGGCAAGACCACTGCCGACCGGCTGATGGAAAAGCTGATCCCGCGCGTCGAGTCGCTCAAGATCGGCACCTCGGTCGATCCGTCGGCCGACTATGGTCCGCTGGTGACCCGCGAGGCGGTCGAGAAGGTCAAGAGCTACATCGATATCGGCGTCAAGGAAGGCGCGACGCTCGCTGTCGACGGCCGCGGCTTCAAGATGCAGGGCTACGAGAACGGCTTCTATCTCGGCGGTTCGCTGTTCGACAACGTCACCAAGGACATGCGGATCTACAAGGAAGAGATTTTCGGTCCGGTGCTCTCGGTGGTGCGCGCCAAGGACTATCACGAGGCGCTGGCGCTGCCGTCCGACCACGACTACGGCAACGGCGTTGCGATCTTCACCCGTGACGGCGACGCCGCACGCGACTTCGCGGCCAAGGTCAATGTCGGCATGGTCGGCGTCAACGTGCCGATCCCGGTGCCGATCGCCTATTACACCTTCGGCGGCTGGAAGAAGTCCGGCTTCGGCGATCTCAACCAGCACGGTCCGGACTCGGTTCGCTTCTACACCAAGACCAAGACGGTGACCTCGCGTTGGCCGTCCGGCGTCAAGGACGGCGCGGAGTTCTCGATCCCGACGATGAAGTAAATCCGTTCAGGGCGAGGCAATGATGCAGTTCGCTCTCAACGAGGACCAGATCGCAGTTCGCGACATGGCGCGAGCGTTTGCGGCGGAGAAGATCGCGCCGCACGCGCTCGAGTGGGACGAGAAGAAGCACTTTCCGGTGGACGTGATGCGCGAGGCAGCAGGCCTCGGCATCGGCGGCATCTATATCAAGGACGATGTCGGCGGCTCGGCGATGACGCGCTTCGACGCCGCGCTGATCTTCGAGGCCTTGGCGACGGGCTGTCCGACCACGTCCGCCTTCATCTCGATCCACAACATGGCGTCGTGGATGATCGATGCCCATGGCAACGACACCCAGCGCCACAGATGGCTGCCGAAGCTCTGCACCATGGAGCTGCTCGCCAGCTACTGCCTGACCGAGCCGGGCGCCGGCTCCGACGCCGCTGCGCTGCGCACCCGCGCGGTGCGCGACGGCGATCATTACGTGCTCAACGGCCAGAAGCAGTTCATCTCCGGCGCCGGCAGCACCGATCTCCTGGTGGCGATGGTGCGCACCGGTGGCGATGGCCCCGGCGGCGTCTCGACGATCGTCGTCGACGGCAAGACGCCGGGCGTCTCGTTCGGCGCCAACGAGCGCAAGATGGGCTGGAATGCGCAGCCGACCCGCGCGGTCGTATTCGAGAACGCGCGCGTGCCGGTCGAAAACCGGCTCGGCGAGGAGGGCATCGGCTTCAAGATCGCGATGGCCGGCCTCGATGGCGGCCGTCTCAACATCGCAGCGTGCTCGCTCGGCGGTGCGCAGACGGCGCTCGACAAGGCGCTGGCCTACATGAAGGACCGCAAGGCGTTTGGAAAGCGGCTCGACGAGTTCCAGGCGCTGCAGTTCAAGATCGCCGACATGGCGACCGAGCTGGAAGCCGCACGCACTTTTCTGTGGCGCGCAGCCGCGGCGCTCGACCGCAAGGATGCTGACGCGTCCATGCTGTGCGCGATGGCGAAACGGTTCGGCACCGATGTCGGCTTCGAGGTCGCCAACCAGGCGCTGCAATTGCATGGCGGCTACGGCTACCTCAGCGAATACGGCGTCGAGAAGATCGTGCGCGATTTGCGCGTGCATCAGATCCTCGAAGGCACCAATGAAATCATGCGGCTGATCGTGTCGCGCAAGTTGATTGAGGGCGCGCGATGAATGATGTGGCCGCTGCCGAAGGCGACCTGATTGCGCGCAAGGAAGGGGCGGCCGGCATCATCCGGCTCAACCGGCCGAAGGCGATCAATGCCGTGACATTGGAGATGTTTCACGACATCGACAAGGCGCTCGACGCGTTCGAGGCCGATCCTGATGTCGCGGTCATCGTGCTGGAAGGGGCCGGCGAGCGCGGCCTCTGCGCCGGCGGCGATATCCGCGCGCTCTGGGAAAGCTCGAAGGCCAAGGGCGACCTCGGCAAGATACTGTGGCGCGACGAGTACATCCTCAACGCGCGGATCAAGAAATTTCCGAAGCCCTACGTCGCCTTCATGGACGGCATCGTGATGGGCGGCGGCGTCGGCCTGTCGGCGCACAGCCGGCACCGCGTGGTGACCGAGCGAACCAAGCTGGCGATGCCCGAAGTCGGGCTCGGCTTCTTCCCCGATGTCGGCGGCACCTATCTGCTGTCGCGTTCGCCCGGCGAGGTCGGCACCTATTTTGGTCTCACCGGCACCACCATGAACGGACCCGATGCGATCTATGCTAAATTCGCTGACGCGGTGGTGCCGAGCGCCGAGCTTCCGGCGTTGCGCGAGGCGCTGATCAAGGTTGCGCCGGGCACGACGTCCGCCGAAATCGACCGGCTGATCGCAGGTTTTGCCACCGGTGAGAAATCCGGCCCTGTCGCTGCGATGCAGGCCAGGATCGACGGCTGGTTCGCGCGCGGACGGATGGAAGACATAGTTGACGCGCTGAAAGCCGATGGCTCTGACCTCGCGCAAGCCACGCTGAAGACGCTCGGCGAGAAGTCGCCGCGCGGCATGGTGGTGACACTGAAACTGTTGCGATTGGCGCGCGCCACCGAGACGCTGGAGGAGTGCCTGGTGCGCGAATATCGCGCGGCGCTCGAAGTGTTCGCCAGCGACGATTTCCGCGAGGGCGTGCGCGCCGCCGTGATCGACAAGGACCGCAATCCGAAATGGTCGCCGGCCAATATCGAGGACGTGACGGCGGAGATGCTGGCGCCTTACTTCGCCGAGATCGGTGCCGATGAACTGAAATTTCCTGACAGCAAATAGAAACGTCGCAAGCGGAGGACTTCCCATGGCAAACGTCGCATTCATCGGGCTCGGCAATATGGGCGGGCCGATGGCGGCCAATCTGGTCAAGGCCGGCCACAAGGTGACCGCGTTCGATCTGGTCGCAGCATCGCGCGATCAGGCGAGGCACGACGGCGCCGCGATCGCCGAGAGCGGCGTCGGCGCGGTGAAGGGCGCCGATGTCGTGATCACGATGCTGCCGGCCGGCAAGCATGTGCTCGGCGTCTGGAACGAGGTGCTGCCCGCGATGGTGAAGGGCACGCTGATCATCGATTGCTCGACCATCGACGTCGAGAGCGCCAAGCAGGCGCATGCGCTTGCCGCCAAGCACGGCATCGCCTCAGTCGATGCGCCGGTTTCCGGCGGCACCGGCGGCGCCAAGGGCGCGACGCTGACCTTCATGTGCGGCGGTGAGGCGAAGGCGTTCGCGGCGGCGCAGCCGATGCTGGCCAACATGGGCAAGAAGATCGTGCATTGCGGCGGCGGCGGCGCAGGGCAGGCGGCCAAGATCTGCAACAACATGATCCTCGGCATTTCCATGATCGCGGTCGGCGAGGCCTTTGTGCTTGCCGAAAAGCTCGGCCTGTCGCACCAGGCGCTGTTCGACGTCGCCTCGACTTCGTCGGGACAGTGCTGGTCGCTGACCACCTACTGCCCGGTTCCCGGCCCGGTGCCGACCTCGCCGGCCAACAACGATTACAAGCCGGGTTTCGCCTCGAACCTGATGGTCAAGGACCTGACGCTGGCACAGGACGCCGCCAATGCCGCCGGCGCCGTGACGCCGCTCGGCAAGCATGCGCAGGAGCTCTATAAGACCTTCGACGCGTCGGGGCACGGCGGGGTCGACTTTTCAGGAATTATCCAGCACGTTCGGAGCCTCGCTGGGAAATAGCGGGCCTTCCACTGGTAGCCCGGATGGAGCGTAGCGAAAATCCGGGACCGCTTCATCAGTTGGCGTGACCGGCCCGGATTTCGCTACGCTCCATCCGGGCTACGATTGAATGCAACGCTGGTTGCCTAGCGTGAATTCGACGGGTTCGGACGATGACCACATTTCAGGACGCACGCGCCTTTCTGCTCAAGCACCGCACCGACTACGACGCCGCGGTGAAGGGATTTCGCTGGCCGGATCCCGTGCCGTTCAACTGGGCGCTCGACTGGTTCGACGCCGAGCTGGCGCACAATGCCGACAGCCGCGACCGGCCGGCGCTGTGGATCGTCGATGCTGCCAGCGGCAACGAGACCAATCTGTCGTTCGCCGAGCTGTCGCGCCGCTCCAACCAGGTCGCGAACTTCCTGCGCGCGCAGGGGCTGAAGCGCGGCGACCATCTGCTGCTGCTGCTCGGCAATGTGGTGCCGCTGTGGGAGACCATGCTGGCGGCGATGAAGCTCGGCGTCGTCGTGATCCCCGCGACCACGCTATTGACCGCGGATGAATTGCGCGACCGGCTCGATCGCGGCAAGGCGAAGGCGGTGGTCGCCACGCAGGATCAGGTCGCGAAGTTCGCAGGCCTCGGCGGCGACAAGCTGGTGCGCATCGTGGTCGGCGCGACGCAGCCGCAGGACGGCTGGTTGCCGTTCGAGGATGCAGCCAAGGCGTCGGATGCCTTCACGCCTGATGGCCCGACCAAGGCCGATGACCCGATGCTGCTGTATTTCACCTCGGGCACCACGGCAAAGCCGAAGCTGGTGCGGCACAGCCAGCGCAGCTATCCGGTCGGCCATCTCTCGACCATGTATTGGATCGGCCTGCAGCCCGGCGACATCCATCTCAACATTTCCTCGCCCGGCTGGGCCAAGCATGCCTGGAGTTGCTTCTTCGCGCCGTGGAATGCCGGTGCAACGATCTTCATCGCCAACCAGCCGCGCTTCGAGGCGAAGGGACTGCTCTCGATCATCGGCCGCTGCGGCGTCACCACGCTGTGCGCGCCGCCTACGGTGTGGCGGATGTTCATTCAGGAGCAACTGTCGGACTTCAAGGTGAGCCTGCGTGAAGTGTGCGGCGCGGGCGAGCCGCTCAATCCCGAGATCATCGACCAGGTCAAATCGGCCTGGGGCCTGACCATCCGCGACGGCTACGGCCAGACTGAGACCACGGCGCTGGCCGGCAACTCGCCGGGGCAGAAGGTCAAGGTCGGCTCGATGGGCCGGCCGCTGCCGGGCTATCGGGTGCAGGTGACCGACAATGACGGCCACGCCGCGAAGGAGGGCGAGGTGACGCTGCTGCTCGGCCCTGACCGGCCGGCGGGCCTGATGCAGGGCTATCAGGGCGACGACGGCAAGCTGATCGGCACCGACGGCGAGATCTATCGCAGCGGTGACGTCGTGTTCACCGATGACGAGGGCTATCTCACCTTCGTCGGCCGCACCGACGACGTGTTCAAGTCCTCCGACTACCGCATCTCACCATTCGAGCTGGAGAGCGTGCTGCTGGAGCATGATGCGGTGGCAGAAGCTGCCGTGGTGCCGAGCCCGGACCCGATCCGGCTCGCGATCCCCAAGGCCTATATATTGCTGGTATCAGGCGTCGAGCGCAGCCCGGAGACGGCGCTGTCGATCTTCAAACATTTGCACACGCGGCTCGCACCGTTTAAACGCATCCGCAAGATCGAGCTGGTCACCGAACTGCCAAAGACGATTTCTGGAAAAATCCGCCGGGTACAGTTGCGCCGGCTCGAACATGACGATGTCAGAAGCGATGCGTTGCGCGGAGCCGAGTTCCGCGAGGAAGAATTTCCGGAGCTGCAAAAGGTGCGGACCTCCGGTTAGCAGAGGTTAGCCAATGAACGAAGTCTGGAAGAAGCCGCCGGTGTCGCTGGAAACCTACCAGGGCATGGTCGGCAAGGAGATCGGCGTGTCCTCATGGCACCTGCTCGATCAGGGCCGCATCGACACCTATGCCGACGTGATCGAGGATCACCAGTTCATCCATGTCGATCCCGACCGCGCGAAGAAGGAGACCGCCTTCGGCACCACGATCGCCCATGGCTTCCTGACGATGTCGTTGCTGTCGATCATGTCCTACGAGGTGATGCCGGTGCTCGAGGGCACCGCGATGGGCGTCAATTACGGCTTCGACAAGCTGCGCTTCATCTCGCCGGTGCGCTCGGGAAAGCGCGTTCGCGGCCGCTTTGTGCTGGCGGAAGCCACGCTGCGCAAGCCGAAGGAACTGCTGTCGCGCACCAACGTCACGGTCGAGATCGAGGGCGAGGAGAAGCCAGCGCTGGTCGCCGACTGGCTCGGCCTGATCTATTTCAGCTGAGGGATGGTTGAGTAGCTCCACTTTTCCCGCAAGCGGGAGAGGTGGAGCGAGCCCGCCTCGACCCGCCTTCACAGGTTGTGCGTTGCACCGCTCATCCACATAGCGCATTGACGGCTTTGATCCCTGGTGTCCATCATGCCCCCGTTGAGGCGGTGCGGTCCCGGGAGTGGCAGCCATGGTGCAGAACATCGTCGCCGGACTTGTCGTGGTCGGTTTGATTTTGATTGGCTCGATGAGCTACGCCCAGGAGCATCACGAGTGCTGGAGCGGGCACCTGCTCAAAAGCCTGAAACCCTGCGGGTCGATGACCCCAGACGTCTAGCGCCCCCTGGTGGCCGCTTGGGTCCTGGCCGGGCTTGACCCGGCCATCCATCGCTGCTCAAAAGCGGCCAATCGCGAGCGTTTTCGCCCTCTCCCCCTGTGGGAGAGGGTGGCTTCGCGGAACGCGAAGCCGGGTGAGGGGTCTGTCTCTACGCAAAGACACTCACGTGCGCTCGCGGAGACAGACCCCTCATCCGGCGCTTCGCGCCACCTTCTCCCAAAAGGGGGGGAAGGGAAGTAAGAGCAGGAACGACAAGCATGGCAATCAGGTTTGACGGACGCGTCGCTATCGTCACCGGCGCGGGCAATGGTCTTGGGCGGGCGCATGCGCTGGGGCTCGCCAGCCGCGGCGCCAAGGTCGTGGTCAACGATTTCGGCGGCGCGCGCGACGGCACCGGCGGCTCGCTGTCGCCGGCCGAGACCGTGGTCGAGGAGATCCGCAAGGCCGGCGGCACCGCGATGGCCGACGGCGCCGACGTCTCGAACTTCGAGCAGGTCACCGCGATGGTCGAGCGGGCCACCAAGGAGTGGGGCAGCGTCGATCTGCTCTGCGCCAATGCCGGCATCCTGCGCGACAAGTCGTTCACCAAGCTCGAGGTTGCCGACTGGGCCAAGGTGCTCGACGTGCATCTCACCGGCACCTTCTATTGCTGCAAGGCGGTGTGGGCCGGCATGCGCGAGCGCAACTACGGCCGCATCGTGCTGACGACGTCGTCGTCCGGCCTGTTCGGCAATTTCGGCCAGGCCAATTACGGCGCAGCGAAGGCCGGCATGGTCGGCCTGATGAACGTGCTCGCCGAAGAGGGCCGCAAGAACAACATCAAGGTCAACACCGTCTCGCCGACGGCTGCGACCCGCATGACCGAGGAACTGCTGCCGCCGCAGGCGCTGGCGCTGATGAAGCCGGAAGCGATCACGCCGGCGGTCGAATTCCTGCTCTCGGAGGATGCGCCGACCCGCACCATCATGGGCGCCGGTGCCGGTTCGTTCGCGGTGATCCGCGTGCTGGAGACCGAAGGCGTCAACCTGCCGCAATCCGAATGGACGCCCGACGGCGTCGCCGCGCACTTCAACGCGATCAGCGACATGTCGACCGCGAAGGCGTTGCAGGGCGCGTTCGAGCAGACGCAGAAATACGTCGCCCAGGCCGCCGCGCGGGCCGGGATCAAGCTCTGAGCATGAGCGTCGCCGTCATCGGAGCCGGTCCCGCCGGCCTGATGGCGGCGGAAACGCTTGCGGCGGGCGGGGCGCACGTCACCGTCTATGACGCGATGCCGTCCGCCGGCCGCAAGTTCCTGATGGCCGGGCGCGGCGGGCTCAATCTTACCCACAGTGAGCCGTTGCCCGATTTTCTTGCGCGCTATCGCGAGGCGATGACGCACCTGAAGGCCGCGGTCGAGGCGTTTCCGCCGGACAGCTTGCGCGCCTGGAGCGAAGCGCTGGGGCAGCCGACCTTCGTCGGCAGCAGCGGCCGGGTGTTTCCCAAGGCATTCAAGGCATCACCTCTCTTGCGTGCCTGGCTGCGGCGGCTCGATGCCGCGGGCGTTGCGTTCGCATTCCGGCATCGCTGGATCGGTTGGGACGTGCGCGGCGGACTGCTGTTTGAGACGCCGGACGGCCCGCGCGCGGTCAACGCTGACGCAGCCGTGCTCGCGCTCGGCGGCGCGAGCTGGCCGCGGCTCGGCTCGGACGGTGCCTGGGCGGAGCTCCTCGCGGCGAAGGGCATTGCCGTGGCTCCGATGAAACCGGCCAATTCCGGCTTCACGGTCGCGTGGTCGAATGTCTTTCGTGACCGGTTTGAGGGCCAGCCGCTCAAAGGCGTCGCCCTCACGATCGGCCCGCACACCGTGCGCGGTGAGGCGATCGTCACCCGCACCGGCATCGAAGGCGGCGCGATCTACGCGCTGTCGGCGGAATTGCGCGAGGCGGTGCTCGCCAAGGGAACGGCGACGCTCAGCGTGGCGCTGCGGCCTGATGCTGCACATGACGA
Organism: Bradyrhizobium sp. AUGA SZCCT0105; assembly: GCF_018129565.1. Lineage (NCBI taxonomy): Bacteria > Pseudomonadati > Pseudomonadota > Alphaproteobacteria > Hyphomicrobiales > Nitrobacteraceae > Bradyrhizobium > Bradyrhizobium sp. AUGA SZCCT0105. The sequence goes on from NZ_JAFCMK010000001.1 coordinate 331,957, forward strand.
ACTGATTGCACGCCTGTCGGCGCCGAAGGGCAAGCAGTCCTTCTCCAACTTCCTGCGCAAGGCCGCGCAGCTCTCGCCGGTCGGCATCGGGCTGTTGCAGGAGGCGGCCGCCGTCTCCGGCCGATCGCTGGCCGCGCGGCCGCCGGCTGGACTGGCCGGGCTGATCAATGCGGTGCCGATCGAGATATCGGGCGTGGCGCCGATCGCGCGCGCGATCTCGAGCGCCGGCGGGATCAGGTTCGACGAGCTCGACGCGCACTTCATGCTGCGTCGGCTGCCCGGCGTTTTCGCCGCCGGCGAGATGCTCGACTGGGAGGCGCCGACCGGCGGCTATCTGTTGCAGGCGTCGTTTGCGACGGGGGGCGCTGCGGGGAAGGGCGCGTTGCGATGGCTCGCGCAGAAATCGTAGGATGGGTAGAGCGAAGCGAAACCCATCGACTTCCTTCCGCGCGGAAGCATGATGGGTTTCGCTGCGCTCTACCCATCCTACGCGGTGCCACTCATTCCGATCCTGTCTTCGTCGCGATGTCGGTGATGAACCCGAGCACACCGAACGTGGCAGCCACCGCGCAGACCGCCGTCCATCCACCATAACTCCACGCCGCCGACGCAGCCGCCGCGCCAACCGCGCCGCCGATGAAGAACAACGCCACGAACAGGCCGTTGATCCGGCCGCGCGCCTCCGGCTGCAACAGATTGACGGCGCGGCGGCCGAGCGTCTGGTCGGTGGTGATGCCGAAATCGAGCAGCACGGCGCCGACGCCAAGCAGCGCGAGGGCCGTGATCCGCGATTCGGTCATGCCGGCGCAGGCGCACAGCGCGAGCGCACCGACGATGAGAAGGTGCGAGACGATCAGCAACGGCCGCGCGAAACCTCGGTCGCCCCAGCGTCCGGCGATCGGGGTTGCCGCTGCCCCGGCCACGCCAATCAGCGCGAACAGCGCGATCCCCTTGGCGTCGAGCTTGAACGGCGCATCCGGCAGCCGCAGCGCCACCGCGGCCCAGAATGCGGTGAACGATGCCATCACCAGCGCGGCGGTCCAGGACCGAACGCGCAGCACCGGCTCCTCGCGCAGCAATCTCGGAAATGAACGCAGCAGCCCACCGTAGCTGACCTTCGCCGCGGGCTGCAGCGTCGGCAGATAGCGCGCCAGCGCGCAACCGAGCACGGTCATCAGGACGGCCGAGGTGAGATAGTAGCCGCGCCAGTTCCAGCTGTCCGCGATCAAGCTCGCCATCGGCCGTGACAGCAGGATGCCGATCATCAGGCCGCTCATGACATCGCCGATCGCTTGTCCGCGGCGCTCCGGCGGTACCATCGAGGCGACCAGCGGCACCACCATCTGGATCGCGGCGCAGGAGGCGCCGAGGATGAAGGTGGCGGCCAACAAGATCAGCGGCGTCGGCGCCAGCGCGGTGCCGATCGCGGCCACGATGGCGCAGGCAAGTGTGCGCAGGATCAGCCGCTTGTTCTCGGCGAGATCGACCAGCGGCACCAGCAGCAACAGCCCGAGCGCGTAGCCGAGCAGGGTCAGCGTCGAGATCAGGCCGGCCTGCAGCGCGGTCATGTCGAGCGATCGGCTCATCAGGCCAACCAGGATCTGCGGCGCAAACAGATTGGTGACGACGGTGCCGGTCGTGATGGCGCCGATCCAGATCAGGGGACGCACGGAGACGGCGCGCGCCGGGGAGAGCTTGGTGGCTTCGGAAATCGTCATGGGACCTCGCGATGGAGTGGCGAGACCCCTTTAGGGGATCGGTGTAATATGCTACAATTCAAATAAGTTGATGAAGAATATGCGAGTTTGTTATGAACATCCACGACCTTGTGGCGTTCGTCGCCGTGGTGGAGACCGGATCGATCGTCGCGGCCTCAGCGCGGCTGAACCTGACCCAACCCGGCGTGACGCGGCGGATCCAGAATCTCGAGGAGATGCTGGGCGCGCAGCTGCTCGACCGGCTGTCGAAGCCGCTGAAGCCGACGGCGGCGGGGATCGAGGCCTATGAGCAGGGCCGCCGCGTGCTGCGCATGCTCGACGACCTCAAGTCAGGCGTCGCCAATGACGGCGTGGTGCGCGGCGAGTTCAGGCTCGGCCTGACGCCGTTCTTGTCGGAGGCGGGGCTCACCGGTCCGCTTGATGCGGTGCGCGGCGAATTCCCTGCGCTCGCGGTGCGCGTCGTCTCGGGCTGGTCGCCCAACCACATGGAGCGGGTCAGCCGCAACGAGCTCGATGCCGCCGCGATCTGCCTGCCCGACGGCACCCCGCCGCCCGAGGATCTCGCGGCCTCCGATCTCGGCGCACAGCCGGTGGTGTTCGTCGTCGCGCGCGAGATGAAGACGCCGGAATTCGTCGACCTCGAATGGCTGTCGCGGACCGGGTGGGTGATCAACCAGGACGGCTGCGGCTTCCGCCAGACGCTGAAGCGCCATTTCGACGCGGCGCATCTGCCGTTCACCATCGCGGTCGAGGCGCTCGACAGCGAATTACGCCTGTCGCTGGTGGCGCGCGGGCTCGGTATCGGCCTCGTCACGCCGGTGGCGTTGAAACGAAGCCCGATCCGCAGTCGGCTCAAGACCGTGAAGATCGCGGATTTCAATCCGGCGGTGCGCGCCTGGATCGTGCATCGCCCGCCCGCCGGCCGCCTGGCGCGGCCGATCGAGGTGTTTCGCGATGCGCTGGACCGCGAGCTGCAGGCGCTGATCCGCGGGTAGATTCGTAGGATGGGTAGAGCGAAGCGAAACCCATCGATTTCGATCCACGCGGAAGCATGATGGGTTTCGCTGCGCTCTACCCATCCTACGGATCACGGCTAACGCAGCTTGCCGCGCGCCGTCACCGGCAGCGCGCCGATGATCTCGTCGCCGCGCACCATCACGACCTCGTCCATCATGTTGACGACGACGCAGACGTGATTGGGCACGATCCGCACGACGTCGCCGACGTTGGGGCGGGTGTTGCTGCGGGAGAGGTCGAGGAAGCCGTGCTCCTCGGCAAAGCGTGCGATCTTGGCCTCGGGGTGTTCGAGGATCAGGCCGTGGCCTTCGAGGCCGCCGGTGTCCGAGGTCAGCGTCTTGGAGCCGGCATCGAGGATGCCGCGCTCGGGGCCGGCACGGCTCACCACGGTGGAATAGATATGCAGCGCGCAGTCATCCCAGGTGGCGACGCCGGCCGCGACCTGCATGCGGTCGTTGTAGATATAGGTGCCGAAGCGGTGCTCGGTGCCGCCCTTCAGTTTGCCGAGATTGGCGAGGTTCGGCGTGCCGCCGGTGGAGACGATGGTCGCATCGAGGCCGTGGGCGCGCACGCCGGCCAGCGCCTCGTCGTAGAATTTCTGCGCATCCGCCCAACCGGTCTCGGTCGGGTACAGCATGAAGCCGGCGAAGCTCAGGCCCTTCGAACCGGCGATCTCGCGCGCCAGCGCGATCGCCTCGGCCGGGGTCTCGACGCCGGCGCGCTTGCGCCCGGTGTCGCATTCGACCACGACCGAGAGCGGGCGGCCGGACGCGGCTGCCGCCTTCGGCAGATCGCCGACCACGACCGAATTGTCGGCCGCGACGGTGACGTTGGCCTTGCCCTGCAAGGCACCGAGCCGGGCCATCTTCTCGTCGCCGAGCAGATTGTAGCTGATCAGGATGTCGTCGATGCCGCTATCGGCCATGATCTCGGCCTCGCCGAGCTTCTGGCAGGTGATGCCCTTGGCGCCGGCCTTGATCTGCAGCTGTGCCAGCATCGGGTTCTTGTGGGTCTTGATGTGCGGCCGGTTGGCGACGCCGGCCGCATCGCAAGCGGCCTGGATGCGGGCGATGTTGCGCTCGACCCGGTCCATGTCGATCACGGCGCAGGGCGTGCCGTATTCCTTGGCGATCTTGGCGGCGAGGGGCGTGGTCATGCTTTTCTCTCTTCTGCCTCGTAGGATGGGTAGAGCGAAGCGAAACCCATCGAATTCCTTCGTTGCGTCATGATGGGTTTCGCTGCGCTCTACCCATCCTACGCATCATGCCTGTTCGATCTCTTCGCGGAGCACTTCGAGCTCGAGCCAGCGGTCTTCGGCGGTGGCGAGCTCGTCCTGCGCCTTGGCGATCGCGGCCGAGGCGGCGTCGAATGTCTTGCGATCCTTCGCATAGAGGTCGGGATCGTCGAGCAGCTTCTGCTGCTTTGCGATCTCGGCGTGCAGCCTGTCGATCGTCTTCGGCAGCGTCTCCAGCGCGTGCTTCTCGTTGAAGCTCAGCCGGCGCCTGGGTGCCGCTTCGGGTGCCGCGGCCCTGGCTTCCTTTTTCTCCTCGATCGCGGCGTCCGCCTTCACCGTCTCGCGCTTCACGTCGGCGCCGCGCTGCGCCAGCATGTCGGAGTAGCCGCCGGCATATTCGATCCAGCGTCCCTGGCCTTCGGGCACGATCACCGACGTCACCACGCGGTCGAGGAAGTCGCGGTCGTGGCTGATCAGGATCACCGTGCCGTCGTAATCGCCGAGCATGTCCTCGAGCACGTCGAGGGTTTCGAGATCGAGGTCGTTGGTCGGCTCGTCCAGGATCAACAGGTTCGACGGCTTGGCCAGCGCGCGCGCCAGCATCAGCCGGCCGCGCTCGCCGCCGGAAAGGGCTTCCAGCGGCGTGCCGCGCTGTTCCTGCGCGAACAGGAAATCCTTCATGTAGCCGATGACGTGCTTCGACTTGTCGCCGACCATGACGTGATCGCCGCGGCCACCGGTCAAAGCCTCGGCCAGCGTCAGCTTCGGATCGAGACTCTCGCGATGCTGGTCGAGCGTTGCCATCTCGATATTGGCCCCGAGCCGCACCGAACCGGAGTCGGGCGGATCGTTGCCGATCAGGAGATGCACCAATGTGGTCTTGCCGGCGCCGTTCGGGCCGACGATGCCGACGCGGTCGCCGCGCTGGATCCGGGTCGAGAAGGTATCGACGATCGTGCGCTCGCCATAGGCCTTGGTGATGGTCTTCGCCTCGATCACGAGGCGGCCGGATTTCTCGGCCTCGGCGGCGGCGAGCGTGGCATTGCCGGTGGCGCCGCGATAGTCGCGGCGCTGGTCGCGCAGCGCAAAGAGATTGCCGAGCCGCTTGACGTTGCGCTTGCGGCGGCCGGAGACGCCGTAGCGCAGCCAGTGCTCCTCGTTGACGATCTTGCGGTCGAGCTTGTGCTGCTCGCGCTCTTCCTCAGCGAGCACCTCGTCGCGCCACGCCTCGAACGCGCCGAAGCCGCGCTCGATCTGCCGGATCTGGCCGCGGTCGAGCCAGGCGGTGGTGCGCGACAGATTGGTCAGGAAGCGGCGGTCGTGGCTGATCAGGACCAGCGCGCAGCGCCGACTCTCCAATTCGCCTTCGAGCCATTCGATGGTCGGCAAATCGAGATGGTTGGTCGGCTCGTCCAGCAGCAGGATGTCGGGCGAGGGCGCCAGCACGCGTGCCAGCGCCGCGCGGCGCGCTTCGCCGCCGGAGACATGCGCGGGATCTTCCTCGCCGGTGAGGCCGAGCTGTTCAAGCAGATAGCGCGCCTGGTAGTGGTCGTCGCCGGGACCAAGGCCGGCCTCGACATAGGCCAGCGTCGTCTTGTGCTCGCCGAAATCCGGCTCCTGCGGCAGATAGCGGATGGTGGCGCCGGGCTGCACGAACCGGCTGCCGGAGTCAGGCTCGACCAGGCCGGCCGCGATGCGCAACAGCGTCGATTTGCCGGAGCCGTTGCGGCCGATCAGGCAGACGCGCTCGCCCGCGGAGACCGACAGCTCGACGCCGGAGAGCAGCGGCGTGCCGCCAAACGTCAGGCTGATGTCCTTGAGCTGGATGAGCGGTGGGGCCATCGCGCTAAACTCCGTTCGCCGGCGCCTGCTCGGCGCGGCGGCGCTGGATGCGGCGGATGGTCTGGTCGAGCATCGACAGGAAATTCGAGCGGTCGCGCGGCGAGTAGGATTTCGGCCCGCCGGTGATTTCGCCCGATGAGCGCAAATCGGTCATCAAATTGCGCACCGCGAGCGTCATGCCGATCGATTGTTCGGTGAACGGCTTGCCGTTCGGCGCGATCACATCGGCGCCGGCCTTGACGCAGCGACTCGCCAGCGGAATGTCCGCGGTGATCACGATGTCGCCCTCATGCGCGCGTTCCGCGATCCAGTCATCGGCGGCATCCATGCCGGAACCGGCGGCGATGCGCTCGATCAGGGGATACTGCGGCACGCGGATGAAATTGCCCGCGACCACGCTGACGGGCACGCCGAGCCGGATCGCGACGCGATAGATTTCGTCCTTCACCGGGCACGCGTCGGCGTCGACATAGATGCGGGGTTGGGCAGGGGTTTCAGTCATCGATTCAGTGGTTGGCAGGCGCGGCCTGCGTGTACTCCATGGTGCGGAAAATTGCGAGCAAAACGAGAGGCTTGCCATGCCTCTTTGTTCGACTACCATTGTCACCAGAAAAGCAACGGAAATAAGGGAAAACCCCATGCCTTCAGGCGCCACGCCTTCGCAGACCTACCGCGTCTCGGCCTACAACACCTCAAAGCTCTCGGAGAACAAGATCCACGACGACACGGTGGCGCGGAAGTTCGGCTTTTCCGGTGGACTCGTCCCCGGCGTCGATGTGATGGCCTACATGATGCACCTGCCGGTCGAGAAGTGGGGCCGCGATTTCCTGGAACGTGGCCTGATCGAGGCCCGCTTCGTGAAGCCGGTCTATGACGGCGAGATCGCCGAATTGACCGGCCGGGAGACCGGCAATGGGCTCACGATCGAGCTCACCAGCCGCGGCGAGCTCTGCGCCACCGGCACCGCGTCGCTGCCGGCCTCTGCGCCGAAGTTTGTGCTCGACGATTACAAGCAGGTTGCGGCCGTCGCCGAGCGCAAGCCGGTCAGCGCGTTGTCCTATGAAGAGGGCAAGTGGCTCGGCACCATCCCGCGCGACTGGTCCGGCGATGCCGCCAAGGAATATCTCGCCGATATCCGCGAGACCGACCCGATCTACTTGCGCGAAGGTCTCGGCCATCCCGGCCTGCTGCCGCGGGTGATGAACAAGGTCCTGGTCGACAATGCGATCCTCGGGCCCTGGATCCATGTCGGCACCCGGATGCAGCTGTTGTCGGCGGGCAAGATCGGCGACGAGTTGACCGCGCGCGCCAAGGTGACCGGCAATTACGACAAGAAGGGCCACCGCTTCGTCGAGCTCGACGCGCTGGTGCTCGGCAACGGCGTGCCGCTCGCGCATTGCCACCACATCGCCATCACCCAGCCGCGCGAGCAGGCCGCGGCGTAGGGGGCTCCGTCATTGCCGGGCTTGACCCGGCAATCCATCGCCTTTGCAAGAGTCGTTTCAAGTCGATGGATGCCCGGGTCAAGCCTGGGCATGACGAATGTGAGGTGGGCTGAGCTCTCGCATCGCCTACAACTGTCATCCCCCGCGCATGCGGGGGATCCAGTACGCCGGGCCTTTCGGCTCAAGCACAATCGTCTCTGGGATACTGGATCGCCCGCCTTCGCGGGCGATGACAGCGGTGTTGGCGGCGACAGCGTTGTTTGTGGCGACGGCGCCTGCTTCAAGCCGCCGCCTTCGCCTTGGCGTCCTGGATCGCGCGCCAGACGCGTTCGGGCGTCAGCGGCATGTTGATGTGCTTGATGCCGTACTCCGACAGCGCGTCCACCACCGCATTGACGATACAGACGAGGCTGCCGGCGCAGCCGGCTTCGCCGCAGCCCTTGGTGCCGAGCGGGTTGGACTTCGCCGGCGAGGGATGATCGCCGACCAGCATCGACGGCACGTCGCCGGCGCGCGGCAGCGCGTAGTCCATGAACGAGCCGGTGATCGGCTGGCCCGAGCCGTCGTAGCTCACTTCCTCCATCAGCGCCTGGCCGATGCCCTGCGCCACGCCGCCATGCAACTGGCCGGCGACGATCATCGGATTGACCACGGTGCCGAAATCGTTGACCGCCGAGTAGCGCACGATCCGCGTCACGCCGGTGTCGGGATCGATCTCGACCTCGGCGACGTGACAGCCGTTCGGGAAGGTCGACGCCGTCTCCTTGGTGGCGTGATCGACGTCGAGCGTCTCAGGCGTGCCCTCCGGCATCTTGCTGTCGCGCATCCGCTCGGCGAGCTCCATGATGCCGATCGAGCGGTCGGTGCCGGCGATGGTGAAGCGGCCCTGGCCGAATTCGATGTCGGCCTCGGAGGCCTCCAGCATGTGCGCGGCGGCCTTCTTGCCCTTCTCGACCACCAGCGCGGAAGCCTCGACGATCGCCTGTCCGGTCGCGGTGATCGAGCGCGAGCCGCCGGTGCCGTTGCCGAAGCGCACGAGATCGCTGTCGCCCTGTTCAAGCGTGATCTTCTCGAAGGGAACGCCGAGCTGGTCGGACAACACCTGCGCGAACGGCGTGGCGTGGCCCTGGCCGTAATCCAGCGTGCCGGTGGTGAGCTTCACCGAGCCGTCGGGCTCGAAGGTGATCTTGCCGAGTTCGCCAGACGGCGGCGCGGTGACCTCGAGATAGGAGCCGACGGCGATGCCGCGCAGCTTGCCGCTCTTTTTGCTCTCCTTCTTGCGCTTGGCGAAGTTCTCGTAGTCGGATATCTCCAGCGCCTTCTGGAACACGCCGGCGAAATCGCCGCTGTCATAGGTGACGCCGGAGGCGGCCGGGAACGGCAGCTGCGACGGCTTGATGAAGTTGCGCTTGCGCAGCGTGAAGCGGTTGATGCCCATCTCGTCGGCGGCGGCGTCGATCAGCCGCTCCATGTAGTAATTGGCCTCGGGCCGGCCGGCGCCGCGATAGGCGCCCATCAGCGTGGTGTTGGTCACGACCGTCTTGATGTCGACGCCGAGCAGCGGCGTGCGATAGACGCTGGCGAGGTTCTTGCCGGTGTTGAGCGACAGCGGGCCCGGCGCGACGCCGGTGATGTAGGCGCCGAGATTGCCGTAGCCGGAGAGCCGCACCGCGAGGAACGTGCCGTCGGCATCGAGCGCGAGCTCGGCATGGATCAGCTGCGCGCGGCCTTGGCTGTCGGACAGGAAGCTGGTCGAGCGCTCATCCAGCCACTTCACCGGGCGGCCGAGCTCGCGCGCCGCATGCGCGATGCAGGTGTATTCGGGGTAGTTGAGGTTCTTCATCCCGAACGAGCCGCCGACATTGCCGGTGAGGATGCGGACCTTGTCGGCGGGCACGTTGAGCAGGCGCGCCAGGATCGCCTTGTTGCCGGAGACGCCCTGGGTCGGCACCTGCAGCGTGAAGCGCTCGGTCTTCTTGTCGTAATGCGCGAGCGCGACGCGCGGCTCCATCGAGACCACGGCGACACGGGTGTTGACGATGTCGAGTTTTGTGACGTGCGCGGCGGCGGCGAACGCCGCCTCGATCCTGGCGGTGTCGCCATAATGATAGTCGAGCGCGACGTTATCGGGGATGTTGTCATAGAGCTGCGGCGCGCCCGGCTTGGTCGCTTCGGCCGCGTCCGTCACCGCGGGCAGCGGCTCGATGTCGAGCTCGACGGCCTCAGCCGCATCGCGAGCCTGCGCTGCGGTTTCCGCGACCACGAAGGCGACGGGATCGCCGACGAAGCGCACCTTGTCGGTCACGAGCGCCGGGCGGTTGGTCTGCTTGAGCGGCGAACCGTCGCGGTTCTTCAGCGGCAGGCCGCAGGTGAAGGGGTTGTAGCCCGCGGCCGCAAGGTCCGCGCCGGTCCAGACGCCGAGCACGCCCGGCATCGCCTTGGCGGCTTCCGTATCGATCCCCTTGATGATGCCGTGGGCGTGGGAGGAGCGGACCATCCAGCAGGTGGCCTGGCCGGGAAGGGAGAAATCGTCGGTGTATTTGCCCTTGCCGCGCACCAGGGTGTCGTCCTCCTTTCGTCGAACAGGCTGTCCGACACCGTATTTTTGCAGTGCGATAGCGTTTTCGAGGGAGGCGGGCGGCGTATGATCTTGCATCGAAAATGACCTGAAATGCCCGGATTTGCTGGAGTTTGGGGGCGCAGACGAGATAACGCACGCCCCCCTTAACGACAACGCCCGATTGGGCATGGACCCAATGTGAACGGAGTTTGCGTAGGGCTTTGACGCTGCTAAAGTTTCCGTGAACGGACAATTATTCGGCGGGCCCATGGATTGCCCTTGGGGTCCTGCGGAAAGACAGTGTTTTGATGAATGACTATGTGCGGCTTTGTGACGGCCCTCCGGCCGGCGAAGCCCCGTCAGGGCTGATTGCGGCGGCCGCGGAAAGCGGCGTCTACGCCGCGCTCGACCTCGGCACCAACAATTGCCGGCTGTTGATCGCCTGTCCCACCGGCGACGGGTTCCGCGTTGTCGACTCGTTCTCGCGGATCATCCGGCTTGGCGAGGGCATCGCCGCGACCGGCTCGATCAGCGAGGCCGCGATCGAGCGGGCGATTGCAGCGCTCGCCATTTGCAGCGACAAGATCCGCTATCGCAAGGCCCGCCGGCTGCGGCTGATCGCCACCGAGGCTTGCCGCGCCGCCGGCAATGCCGAAAGCTTTCGCGCGCGCGTCGCAGCCGAGACCGGCATCGAGCTCGAGGTGATCGATCGCGAGACCGAGGCAACGCTCGCCGTGATCGGCTGCTCGCCGCTGCTCGACCCGAAGGGGCGCGGCGCCATCCTGTTCGACATCGGCGGCGGCTCGACCGAGCTGGTGCGGATCGAGCGCGATCCCGGCAAGCCCGATGCGCCGCCGCGCATCAAGGCGTGGATGTCGATCCCGCTCGGCGTCGTGACGCTCGCCGAACATTTCGGCGGCAAGAACGTCACCAGGGACATGTATGCGCGGATGATCGATGAGGTCGCCCGCCACGTCGCGCCGTTCGCGGCCGAGCACGGCAAGGATCTGCGCGACATGCACATGCTCGGCACCTCGGGCACCGTGACCACGCTCGCCGGCGTGTTCCTCAATCTGTCGCGCTACGATCGCCGCCGTATCGACGGCATCTGGATGAACGATGGCGACGTCACCGCGACGATCCAGAAGCTGCTCGGCATGAGCTATGAGGCGCGCGTCAACAACAACTGCATCAGCGTCGAGCGGGCCGACCTCGTGCTGGCCGGCTGCGCGATCCTCGACGCGATCCGCAACGCGTTCCCGATGCCGCGGCTCCGCGTCGCCGATCGCGGCCTGCGCGAGGGCATGCTGGTCGAGATGATGCGCGAGGACGGCGCGCTGCGGGCGTGCTAGAGCTGCCTTAGCCTCGCCCCGCTTGCGGGGAGAGGCCGGATTGCATGTCAATGCAATCCGGGTGAGGGGGACTCTCCACGGGCGCATCTCTCATCCTCATTGCGGAAGCGGCCCCTCACCCCAGCCCTCTCCCCGCAAGAGCGGGGCGAGGGAGTAGAGAAGCAATATGGCGAAAGACACCACCGGGCGGCTGCACGTCACGGTCAAGAGCGGCGGCAAGCGAAAGCTGTCGTCAAAACTCTGGCTCGAGCGCCAGCTCAACGATCCCTATGTCGCCAAGGCCAAGGCGATGGGCTACCGCTCGCGCGCGGCGTTCAAGCTGCTCGAGATCGACGACAAATACCGCCTGCTCAAGCCGGGTATGACGGTCGTCGACCTCGGCGCTGCGCCCGGCGGCTGGAGCCAGATCGCGGCCAAGCGTACCGGTGCCGCCGACGGCAAGGGCAAGGTAGTCGCGATCGATCTGCTCGAGATGGGCGAGATCCCCGGAGTGACGTTCGCGCAGCTCGACTTCCTCGACCGTGACGCGCCGGACGAGCTGATCGCGATGATGGGCGGCCGCGCCGATTTCGTGATGTCCGACATGGCTGCCAACACCACGGGCCATCGCAAGACCGATCAGCTACGCATCATCGGCCTGGTCGAGACCGCCGCGCATTTTGCCGGAGAGGTGCTCAATCCCGGCGGCACGTTCCTGGCAAAAGTGTTCCAGAGCGGCGCCGACGCCGAGCTGGTGGTGCAGTTGAAGCGCGATTTCGCCAGCGTGCGTCACGTCAAGCCGTCCGCCAGCCGGCAGGATTCGTCCGAGCGCTATGTGCTGGCGACGGGGTTTCGTGGACAGCAGCAGCCGTCATCGTAGAGATTGTCATTGACGGAGGGAGACCGGACTCACCCCAGCCGCTGATCTCGCGCGCGGCACGACATTTCAGTGCGACCGGTTGGAACCTTGGCGCCTGGCCGGAGTCAACTCCATTGCTCCCGGCCAATGCCCCCCCAAGCCCACCGGGAGAAAACCCCCACCGGGTTGGCGGCCTTGGTGCAGCGTCGGGTTTCGCGCACTGGGGCCGTTTCTTCCCGGACTGGAAAATCGGGGAGCGCAGGCGCATATCTCTCATATGGCGACCATTGTTCAATGCAATTGCGGCGCTGAGTACAGACGCACTGAAGAGAAGTTCTTGGTGCCGCATACAGGTGACGCGATCTGCACGGTCTGCGGAGCTGCGCTGGAATCGTGGCTGGAAGCGACCCACGTTCCCACATACGAACTTATTGAACGTCCGGATCGAGGACAGCCAGCCGGGATGACTGGCCACCCCTGAGGGCCTGGCCGTGACCGGACGGCGGCTTGCAGTGTCCGTGCTTCGGAAACGGCTCGTTCGATCAACTAGCCGAGCCGTTGATCGCGCGCGTTCTGGGTGTCCTCGGTCGCTGCCTTGACGGCGTCAGCCGCGGCGCGCTTTTCGGCGCCCTTGCGGCTCGAGATGTCGATCGCCTTGCGGCCGGCGATTTCGTTGCCGGCGTCAACCGGCATTTGCCAGAAGAACCAGGCGGAGGCTGCCGAGATCAGCGACACCACGATGAACGCCGGTCCAAACACATCGGCTGACAGTTCGGCCTGGTGATGCAGCGCCAGTGTGGTTTCGACCGAGAACGCGCCGACGGCGACGCCCGCGGACACCGCGAGCTGCTGGTTGACGCTGACGAGGGTGGTGGCGCGGCTCATCTGCGGCGCCTCGACCTCGGCATAGGCCACGGTGTTGATCGCGGTGAATTGCAGCGAGCGGAAGAAGCCGCCGACCACCAGGATGGTGAAGATCAGCATCAGCGGCGTCGAGATCGTGAACAGGGCGCAGGCGGCGAGGAAGGCCGAACTGACCACCGCGTTGACGGTCATCATGTTGCGGAATCCGAAGGCCTTGATGATGCGCGCCGCCAGGGTCTTCATGCCCATGGCCCCGACCGCGGAGGCAAAGGTGACGAGACCGGATTGGAACGGCGACAGGCCGAAGCCGACCTGCATCAGCAGCGGCAGCAGGAACGGCAGCGCGCCGATGCCGAGCCGGAACATGAAGCCGCCGACGATCGACGCCCGCATGGTCGGCAGCCGCAGCAAGCCGAAATCGAGCACCGGCGATCCGGTGCGCCGCGCGTGCAGGATGTAAAGCGTCATCGACACCGTGCCGACCCCGACCAGGGCGGCGACGATCGGCCACGGCAACAGATTGAGGCCCGCGACCGACAGCCCGAAGGCGATGCCGGCGAGGCCGATGCCGGCCAGCACCAGTCCCACCAGATCGAAGCGTTCGGGATCCTCGCTCTTGATCGGGTCGATATATTTCAACGCCAGGAAGATGCCGAGCAGCCCGATCGGGATGTTGATCAGGAAGATCCAGTGCCAGGAGAAATAGGTGGTGATGAAGCCGCCGAGCGGCGGCCCGATCACCGGACCGATCAGCGCCGGCACCGTCACCCAGGCCATCGCGTTGACCAGCGCGCTCTTGTCGACCGAGCGCAGCAGCACCAGCCGCCCGACCGGGGTCATCATCGCGCCGCCGAGGCCCTGCAGGATGCGGGCGAACACGAAATCGGTCACCGAGGAGGACAGCGCGCAGCCGATCGAGCCCAGCATGAACACGGCGACGGCGCCGGCAAACACGATGCGGGCGCCGAAGCGGTCCGCGGTCCAGCCGCTGGCCGGGATGAACACCGCGAGCGACAGCAGATAGGACGTGATCGCAAGCTTCAGCGTCAGGGGGCTGGTGCCGATATCGGCGGCGATCGCCGGCAGCGAGGTCGCGATCACCGTGGAATCCATGTTTTCCATGAAAAGCGCGGTGGCGACGATGAGCGGGATCAGGCGTTGCTTGTTCATCAAAATGGGACAGCTTTGCTGAAAAAGGCGAGCGAGGGGGCCATATCATCCTGCCCCCGACCACGCTATTGCGGAACCGGGCAAACGCCCTAAATCCTGCGTGACGCTGCTATGCATCCGCCAGCGCCCGAGGTGTGCGCCGTGATCTACGTCCTTGCCGCTCTGCTGCCGCCGATCGGGCTGCTCCTGAACGGACAGCCGTTTTCGGCGATCTTCAATCTGGTCCTGATCGTGTTTTGCGCGATTTTCGGGCTGTTTTTCCACGTCTTGCTGCTGGTACCGTCGGCTCATGCGGTGATCGCGGTCCACATGAAGCGCGAGGACCGGCGCCACCGCGAGGTGGTCGAGGCGATCCGCCGGCACGGGCCGCCGCAGGGATATCGCTAAGCGGGCTACAGTGCCCTGAACCGGCCCGTAAAAAGCCTGTGCATGGCTGGCAAACACTTTGATTCGTCATGCCGCCATGCTATCGACCAGCGTCAACCCCACCGATGGGCGCCGATTCGACGGTGACGCAGCGAGCGTCGCCGCAGGTAGCGTTCATCCGTAAGACCCTCGCGGCTGAGGCCGCAGATAAGGAGTTGGCAATGGCCACGGGATTTCAGGCTATCCGCGAAGCCTACACGTTCGACGATGTGCTTCTGAAGCCCGGTCTGTCCGACGTTCTCCCCTCGGAAGTCGACATTCGCTCGCGCGTCACCCGCGCGATCCAGCTCAACATCCCGATCATGGCGTCCGCGATGGACACCGTCACCGAGGCGCGGATGGCGATTGCGATGGCGCAGGCCGGCGGCCTCGGCGTCATCCACCGCAATTTCGACCCCGAAGGCCAGGCTGCCCAGGTGCGGCAGGTCAAGAAATTCGAATCCGGCATGGTGGTCAATCCGCTCACCATCGGTCCCGAGGCCACGCTGTCGGACGCGCTGACGCTGATGAAGGATCACGGCATCTCCGGCATCCCGGTCGTGACCGGTGCGGGCAAGAACGTGCCGGGCAAGCTGGTCGGCATTCTGACCAACCGCGACGTGCGCTTCGCAACCGATCCGCGGCAAAAGGTTTCGGAGCTGATGACGCACGAGAACCTCGTCACGGTGCGCGAGGGTGTCAGCCAGGACGAGGCGAAGCGGATGCTGCACCAGCATCGCATCGAAAAGCTGGTCGTGGTCGACGACCAGTATCGCTGCGTCGGCCTGATCACCGTCAAGGACATGGAAAAGGCGGTCGCCCATCCGCTGGCCTGCAAGGACGCGCAAGGCCGGCTGCGTGTCGCCGCCGCCACCACGGTCGGCGAGACTGGCTATGAGCGCACCGAGCGGCTGATCGATGCCGGCGTCGACGTCGTCGTGGTCGACACCGCGCATGGTCACTCGCGGCATGTGCTCAATGCCGTCAACCGTATCAAGCGGCTCTCCAACGCCGTGCAGGTCGTGGCAGGCAACGTCGCGACCGAGGGCGGGGCGCAGGCGCTGATCGATGCAGGCGCCGACTGCATCAAGGTCGGCATCGGCCCGGGCTCAATCTGCACCACGCGCATCGTCGCCGGCGTCGGCGTGCCGCAGCTCACCGCGATCATGGATGCGGTGGCGGCGGCGAAGAAGGCCGACGTGCCCGTGATCGCCGACGGCGGCATCAAATATTCCGGCGACCTCGCCAAGGCGCTGGCCGCCGGCGCCGACATCGCGATGGTCGGCTCGCTGCTCGCCGGCACCGACGAGACACCCGGCGAAGTGTTCCTGTGGCAGGGCCGCTCCTACAAGGCCTATCGCGGCATGGGCTCGGTCGGCGCGATGGCGCGCGGCTCGGCCGACCGCTACTTCCAGCAGGACATCAAGGACACGCTGAAGCTCGTGCCCGAAGGCATCGAGGGCCAGGTGCCCTACAAAGGCCCGGTCGGCAACGTGATGCACCAGCTCGCCGGCGGCCTGCGCGCGGCGATGGGTTATGTTGGTGCGAAGGACATCAAGGACTTCCACGACAAGGCCGAGTTCGTCCGCATCACCGGCGCCGGCCTGCGCGAGAGCCACGTCCACGACGTGACCATCACGCGCGAAGCTCCGAACTATCCGGGCGGGGTGTAAGCACCTCGTTCGTCATTCCGGGTCGGTCCACGGGACCGATCCCGGAATCTCTTGACAGGGGACCCAGGTGACATGGTGAGCGACACGAACGTTCGGGCCGGCCAATGCCATTGCGGCGCGGTGCGCTTCGAGGCGACGCTCAGCGACGGTTTCAGTTCGATCCGCCGCTGCACCTGCTCGTACTGCCGGATGCGCGGTGCCGTCGTCGTCATGGCGGAGATGGGTGGGATCAAGTTCCTGCAGGGCGAGGAGGCGCTGACAAGCTACCGCTTCCACACCGGATCGGCACAGCACTTCTTCTGTTCTCGCTGCGGAATCTACACGCATCATCAGCGACGATCGAACCAGAGCCTGTATGCCGTCAACGTGGCGTGCCTCGACGGCGTAAGCCCATTCGATTTCCCTGAGGTGCCTGTGATGGATGGCGTCAATCATACCAATGACACCGGCAAGCCAACGCGTCGCGCAGGCACCCTCCGTTTCATCCCGGCCGACTAACGATCGCGCGGAAGCCAGGCGGACTGCCCCGCAATGACGGGTCCGCCGGGCGGTATGCTTCCGGCATGACGCTCGTCATTTCAAACAACATTTCAAACAGGCGCGCGCGAAACAGCAAATCCATCTCCCTTGCGGGGAGCTGGATTGCGTGACTACGTGTGCGCCACGAACCAATCACCTCAAGAGGAAATCAGCATGTCCCAAGGAAACGCCCAAGGAAAGCGCATCGTTCTGGCCTCGCGCCCGCATGGCGAGCCCACGCCGGCCAATTTCAGGCTTGAGGACTACACGCCGCCGACGCCGGGCGCGGGCGAGGTGCTGCTCCGCACCATCTGGCTGTCGCTCGATCCCTATATGCGCGGCCGCATGGCCGACGGTCCATCCTATGCCGCACCGGTGCCGGTCGGCGGCGTGATGGAAGGCGGCACGGTGAGCGAGGTGATCGCGTCCAACAATCCCGCCTTTGCCAAGGGCGATATCGTGCTGTCGCGCGCGGGCTGGCAGACGCATGTGCTGTCCGACGGCAAGGGGCTCGCCAAGATCGATCCGAAGATCGCGCCGATCTCGACCGCGGTCGGTGTGCTCGGCATGCCCGGCATGACCGCCTATACGGGACTGCTCGAGATCGGCAAGCCGCAGGCGGGTGAGACGGTGGTGGTTGCTGCCGCGTCCGGCGCCGTCGGCTCGGCGGTCGGCCAGATCGCGAAGATCAAGGGCGCACGGGCGGTCGGCATCGCCGGCGGCAAGGACAAATGCGCCTACGTCAAGAACGAGCTCGGCTTCGACGAGTGCCTCGATCATCGCGATCCCAACCTTGCGGCGAAGCTCAAGGAAGCCTGCCCGAAGGGCATCGATGTCTATTTCGAGAATGTCGGCGGCGCGGTGTTCGACGCGGTGTTTCCGCTGCTCAATGCGTTCGCGCGCATCCCGGTCTGCGGCCTGATCGCACACTACAACGACACCGAAGCGCACGCCCCGAAATGGGCCGGCGCGATGATGCGCAACATCCTGACCAAGCGGCTGACCTTCCGCGGCTTCATCGTCAGCGACTTCGCCGCCATGCATGGCGACTTCCTGCGCGACATGTCGCAGTGGGTGCGCGAGGGCAAGGTCAAGTACAAGGAGTTCGTGACCGAGGGCCTGGACAGCGCGCCGGAGGCCTTCATGGGCCTGCTCAAGGGCGCCAATTTCGGCAAGCAGCTGGTCCGGATCGGGCCGGACAAGGCCTGAGCGATAGTGCTTTCGAGCGAAGCCTGTCCCGGACTTGATCCGGGATGGGCACCGGTTCGCGCGAAGAAAACGCGTCAAAACGAGGCATTCCAGCTCCCATTCCGCGCAACAAGTATCAAAAACGCCACAATAGCGAGCTTTTGGGGGCTTTTAGGCCCCCAATTGCTTGACGGGGACCCGGCGCAGTTGATTCAATATGGCTATATTTCAGGTGTAGCCATGGTTTTTGAAGCTATTGTTTCCGGGGTCATTCTCCTCGCCCTCGGCTATTGGGCGACGATGTTCGTCATGGGCCGCCGCGACGACGTCTTGCATGGAAAATTTGTCGAGGACGAGCCGGCCGCCGAGCCGGTCCGCTTCATGCCACGCATGCAGCCCGCGCCGCAGCCGAACAAGGACTCGCTGCAGGCGCTGCTTACCGTCATCAAGCGGGACCTGAACGACGCGGCGCGGAGCTGAGACGGCTCACGCCGGTTGCTTGCCGAGCAGCATGTCCAGGTCGACATCGACCTGACCCTTGGCCCTGACGTGGCGCACTTCAAAGCTGTCCGGCTGGAAGCGGTACTCGACCAGGCCGGTTTCCTTGATGCCGATCACTTCCTGTCTCGCGTCTGAAATGATGAAGCCGGCCGAGGGCGCCCAGATCTGTCTGACATGCTCGAACGTGTAGTCGCGGCGCTGGTGCACATGACCGCTGCCGACCAGGCGCCAATCGACCTTGCCGAACATCTCGATCAGGCGGCGGCGCGCCGGCTGCGGCACGAAGCGGATCGCGGTCTCGACGCGTTCGGCATCGTAGGGCACGTCGAGATAGAGCGGCTTGTGCAGGAACAGCGCGACCGGTCTGCCGACCGCCTTGTCGAGCGTTGAGGCGAGCCAGTCGAACTGCGCGGCCTCGCTGTCGAGGCCGGTGTTCATGATCAGCGAATTGAGGCCGATGAAGCACCAGCCGGCGGCGTCGAAATGCCAGCGGTCCTCACCGAGCACCGAGGTGAAGGCGCGGCGCGTTGCTTCAGTCGGCAGTTGCGCCGGCACCGGGCCGACCGCAGTCGGATTGTCGCCGATGTCGTGATTGCCCGGCAGATAGAGGCAATCGACCGGCAGCGCGCTGTGCAGTTCCTTGGCGAACACTAGATCGTCGCGGCTGGTCGGCCCATCGAACGCGACGTCGCCGGAGTTGAGCACGAGATCGGGACGTGTCGTGTCGATGTGTTCGCTGACGCGATGAAAGTTGTCGACGAGCGGCTTGAAGCGACGCGCGAGGTGGGTGTCGGAGATTTGGGTCAGACGAAACTGGGGCATGCATCGATCCTTTCGGCCGAATTATAGCGTCGGCGCGAAGTCGGAACGATGACGATTTCAGCGTGTTCTTCGCTGCTCTGTTTGATGCGTTGTTTGATGTCTTGTTTGATCCAGCGTCGCAAGCCGCTAGATCGCAAGCTGCTTGCCCGCGCGGATGGGCAGGGCAGGCGGACCGCCCCGACCTCCGAGCAGCCCGGTGTTCGGCGGGCTTGTTCCCGTCACGGCCGGCGATGCGTTGAGCCCGAGATAGGCAAGCGCATCGTGCCCGATGTCGTAGGCCGCATAGCCGAGCAGGCTGAGCACCAGCGCCGTGGCGAGGCTGTGCCTGAGGATGTCGCGCGTCGAGCGATAGCCGCTGCGGAAATAAACCGAGAGCAGGATGCCGACCAGGAGCGCGGCGGCGACGCCGGCGAGCCCCGACAGCACCATGCCGAGCCCGCCATCCGCCGCGTCGTCGAACCAGCCGATGCCGGGGTCGATCGCCTTCAACAGGGAGGTGACGAGATCGCCGAGGCCTGCGGCCGCCAGGGCCGCGCCGTCCAGGATCGGGGTGATGATGCCCATCGCGTCAGCCGTGAGGAACTGAAACCGCCATTATTCTCGGGAGTTGGTCACCCGGGCTCGGAAGATGGTTCAACGGGTTACCCAAGCGCGTTATTGGCGCGCTTCATTGTATTGCGCGGCCGTGGCGGCTAAGAGGGCGGCCGGGCGCCCGGCTTAAGGGAGATTCTTGATGTCGGTTCAAATGGTTCTGCTGCCGGTCTTCATCCAGATTGGCCTCACCTTCGTGCTGCTGTTCGCGATGGCGACGGCACGGACGAGGACGCTGGCGAGCGGCGAGACCAAGATGGCCGATATCGCGTTGCGCCAGCCGAACTGGCCGGAGCGCGCCACCCAGGTCGCCAACTGCTTTGCCAATCAGTTCGAGCTGCCGGTGCTGTTCTATGTCCTGATCGCTATTGCGCTGCCGCTGCGCCGTGCCGATCTGTTCATCGTGCTGATGTCCTGGGTTTTCGTGGTGACGCGGTTTGCCCATGCCGGGATATTCGTCACCTCCAACGACGTGCGGCCGCGCTCGCTCGCCTGGTTCGCCGGCGTGCTGGTGCTGGCGGCGATGTGGCTGTATTTCGCGCTCAAGCTCCTGCTGCTGATTTGATGCGCCCAACCGAAAGAGATCGATGACCCCCGCTGCCCGGCTTTCCGCCGCGATCGAGCTGATCGCTACCATCGACGCACAGCGCATTCCCGCGGCGAAAGCGCTGAAGGAATGGGGCACCGCACACCGCTATGCCGGCTCCGGCGATCGCGCCGCGATCTCCGGCCTGATCTGGGACGTGCTGCGCCGTCAATCCTCCGCCGCCTGGTTGATGGACGATGCCAGCGCCCGGTCGCGGGTGCTCGGCATGCTCAAGCTCGAGCGCGGCATGGACATCCCGACGATCTCGGCGCTGTGCGACGGCGGCCGCTTCGCGCCGGATCCGCTGACCGCGACCGAGGAGGCTGCGTTGGCCTCGCGCTCGCTCAAGGATGCGCCGGCGCATGTCGCGGGCGACTATCCGGACTGGCTCGACTCGCATCTGGCAAAGGTGTTCGGCGACGACCGCGCAGCGGAAGCGACCGCGATGGCGAGCCGCGCGCCGCTTGATCTGCGCGTTAACACGCTGCGCGGCAAGCGCGAGAAGGTGCTGCCGCGCCTGTCGCATCTCGGCGCCAGGGAAACGCCGTGGTCGCCGCTCGGCCTGCGCATCGAGCTCGGCGCCGACGCGCGCAACCCCGGCATCCATGCCGAGGAGGATTTCATCAAGGGCGCCATCGAGGTCCAGGACGAGGGCTCGCAGCTCGCCGCTTTGTTCTCGGCGGCCAAGCCCGGCGAGCAGGTGATCGACCTCTGCGCCGGCGCCGGCGGCAAGACGCTGGCACTTGCCGCCATGATGGACGGCAAGGGCCGGCTGATCGCGACCGACAGCGACAAGCGCCAGCTCGTGCCGATCCATGAGCGGCTGTCGCGCGCCGGCGTGCACAATTGCGACGTACGCACGCCGCGCGGCGAGGACGAGGTGCTGTCCGACATCAAGGCCTCCGCCGACCTCGTGCTGATCGACGCGCCGTGCACGGGCACCGGCACCTGGCGCCGCAATCCCGACGCCAAATGGCGGATGCGCCCCGGCGCGCTCGAGGTGCGGCTGAAGGATCAGGCCGAGGTGCTGGCGCGCGCCGCGCCGCTGGTCAAGTCCGGCGGCCGGATCGCCTATATCACCTGCTCGGTGCTGGCCGAGGAGAACGGCGAGCAGGTCAAGGCGTTCATCGCGCGGCATCCGGAGTTTTCGGTGCAGCCGCCGGAGCAGACCGCATCGGTGCTATGGGACAAGGCTGAGCCATTCGCGGAAGCCGCGCTGCAATCGGCGGAGGGCCTGCTGATGACGCCGCGCCGCACCGGCACGGATGGGTTTTTTGTCTCGGTGCTGAAGAAGGCGTGAGGCTTTCTCCGCCGTCATTGCGAGGAGCTCGGGACAAAATTGCAAAACAATTTTTGCGCTGAAGCGACGAAGCAATCCACGGCTCCGCACATGCGGCACGATGGATTGCTTCGCGGAGCCTGTCATCCGGCGGCGCTTTGCGCCGACCGGGTGGCTCGCAATGACGAGTTGAGTACCCTACGCTTCGGAGCACACGCCCGCCGGCGCCGGCGTCCTGCTCACCACGATGACCCAGTACAGCAACGCGCAGGCGCTGATCGCGGCGCCCAGCGCGCAGACGCCGAGCCAGCCAGCGGCCGCATAGGCCATCGTCGAGCAGATCGCGCCGAGCCCGCTGCCGACCGAGTAGAACACCATGTAGACGCCGATCAGGCGGCTCGACGCTTCGGGGCGGGCAGCTACGATCAGGCTCTGGTTGGTGACATGGACGGCCTGCACCGCGAAGTCGATCATGACGACGCCGGCGAGCACCAGCCACAGCGACGCATGCAGGCAGGCGATCGGCGCCCAGCCGGCGAGCATCAGCAGCAGCGACAATCCGGTGGTGCGCTGGCCCCAGCCGCGATCGGCGAGGCGGCCGGAATTGCGCGCCGCCAGCGCGCCGGCGAGGCCGGCAATGCCGAGCATTCCGATCGCGGTGTGCGACAGCGACAGCGGCGGCGCTGAGAGCGGCAGCACGACCGCGCTCCAGAACGCGCTGAAGCTCGCGAAGATCAGCAACGCGAACACGGCGCGTTCGCGCAGCACCGGCTCCTCGGCGAACAGCGCGGCCGTCGAGCGCAGCAGCTTTGCGTAGGATGATCCGGTCAGCGCCCGCGGCGGCTGCCGCGGCAGCACATAGGCGAGCAGCGCGGCCATCGCGAGCATCAGCACCGCCGAGGTCAGGTAGACCATGCGCCATCCGCCGATATCGGCCAGCGTGCCCGACGCAAAACGAGCCAGCAGGATGCCCGACACGACGCCGCTTTGAATGGTGCCGATGGTCTGGCCGCGCTCGGCCGGCGAGGCCGATGTCGCGGCGAAGGCGGCGATCACCTGGATCACGACAGCGAGCAACCCGACCAGCGCCATACCGCCAAACAGCACGATCGCATTCGGCGCGGTGCCGACCACGACGAGCGCGACCGCGGACAGCATGATCTGGCCGACGATCAGCTTGCGGCGGTCCCAGAGGTCGCCGAGCGGCACGATCAGCATCAGGCCGAAGGCGAGGCCGACCTGGGTCAGCGTCACCACGATGCCGATCGCGGCGGGGGTAATGCCGAGATCCTGCGCCATGGTGTCGAGCAGCGGCTGGGCGGAATAGATGTTGGCGACACTCAGCCCGCAGGCGACCGCAAACAGCAGCACGATCGAGGGCGATAGCGCGCCTGCCTTCATGTCGCGGGGCTTGTCGTCCGTCTTGTGATCGCCCGTGGCCGGTCCGGCCTCCGTCATGGTCTGGTTCGTCATCTTGGCTCCGCTGCAATTCGCAATCTGGTCTTATGATGAGACCAGTTGCGTCGCGGCCTGTCTAGTCCTATTTTAAGACCAGATCGGAATCGTGATCGAAGAGAGGTGGAGCGCGATGCAGCGGACCGGATTCGCAAAGGCGGAATGCCCGGTGGCCCGCGCGCTGGATGCGATCGGCGACTGGTGGTCGCTGTTGATCGTGCGCGACGCGTTCGACGGCCTGCGCCGGTTTGGCGACTTCCAGAAGAATCTTGGCATCGCCAAGGGCATGCTGACGGCGCGGCTGCGCAAGCTGGTCGAAACCGGCGTGCTCGAGCAGGTCGCCGCGTCAGACGGCAGCGCCTACCAGGAATACGTGCTGACGAAGCGGGGACACGACCTGTTCCCGATCGTGGTCTCCTTGCGGCAATGGGGCGAGGCGCATCTCTATGCGCGCGGCGAAGCGCATTCGGTGCTGCTCGACCAGTCTGGGCAGGTGGTCGGCCAACTCGTGCTGCCGTCGAAGAGCGGCAAGCCGCTGAGCTGGGCGGATACGAAGGTGAAGAAGGTTGCGGCGCGGAGGCGGTGATGCGATGGGCGATAGCTAACTTATCGTCGCTTCCCCAAGCACCGGCGTCATCCTGAGGTGCGAGCTCTTGCGAGCCTCGAAGGATGAGGATGGAGCCGGGCCGTCGCCCTTCGAGGCTCGCTTCGCGAGCACCTCAGGGTGACGGATAACGTATGCTCAATCCACGATGAACAGCGTCGCCCCCACCGCGGTCGACGAGCGGTGCGCGGCGTCGCCGAAGTCGGAGACCTGGTAGCTCATGCCCGGCTTCAGCGTGAATTTGCGACCGTCGCGCAGCTCGGTGTCGAGCTCGCCGTTGACCACAAAGAGCACATGGCCGCGATCGCACCAGTGATCGGCGAGATAGCCCGGCGAATACTCCACCATCCGCACCCGCAGCTCGCCGATGTTGAGCGTGCGCCACAGCGCTTGCCCGGTCTCGCCGGGATGCACGGTGGGTTCGACCTGGCTCCAGTCGGTGACGGTGAAGGGCAGGGTCGGGATTTTCATGTGCGTGGTCCTGATCCAGATGCCGATGCGTAGGGTGGGTTAGCGTTAGCGTAACCCACCATCTTTTTCGTCGTGTGACTCGGTGGGTTACGCCTACGGCTAACCCACCCTGCTGCATCCACAAATTCCGGCGTCATCCCCGCGCAACGGCGAAGCCGTTGTCGCTGGAGGTGCGCGTCGAGCGGTGCGCAAGCAGCGCTCGGCGAGCCTCGAAGGATGGTTGGAGCCGGGCTGTCGCCCTTCGAGGCTCGCTCCGTTCGCACCTCCAGCGACAAAGGCGAAGCCTTTGCGCGGGGGTGACGGGAGGGGTGCCGCAACCTCACCCCACCAGATGGTTCGCCGAGCCCTGCCTGATCTTGCCCTCGGCGTCACACCGCAGATACTCGCAGATCTTCTTGCCGCGTTCGTTCTGGTAGAACACCACGACGCTGTCGGGCGAGACATAGAGGTCGATCAGCTCGAAATGCAGCTCGGGCAGCTTGGCGAGCGCGGCGCTCCAATAGGCGCGCAGCTGCGCCTTGCCGCGCACGGTGCCGGAGGCGCCGAAGCCGAGCGCCGGGATCCGGTCCGAGGTCATCTCGGTATCCTCCGAATACATCGCCAGCACGCGCTCGAGGTCGCGCGCGTTCCAGGCGGCGATCCAGTCGTGGCCGAGGGCTGCGAGGCGGGACGGCTCGTGAAAATCCGGCATTGGTATCCTCCCACTGGTTATGGCCAAATTAGGTCAATAATACTTACCTATATCGATTTGTCCATGCCCAAAGAAGAATGTGGGCGCCCCGCGCTGCGCGGTTGCGGGGGCGGGCGTCGTCGCGTATCTGCTTGCCATGACAGCCCAGCACACAGCCCGCGAACCGTCGACGCCCACCGTGGCCTCGGCGCATGACAAGATTCTGATTGTCGATTTCGGCAGCCAGGTGACGCAACTGATCGCCCGCCGCGTCCGCGAGATGGGCGTCTATTCCGAGATCGTGCCGTTCCAGAAGGCCGAGGCCGCCTTCAAGGAGATGAAGCCGAAGGCGGTGATCCTCTCCGGCGGCCCTGAGTCCGTGCACGAGACCGGCTCGCCGCGCGCCCCGCAGCTGATCTTCGAATCCGGCGTTCCCGTGCTCGGCATCTGCTACGGCCAGATGACCCTGGCCGCCCAGCTCGGCGGCGAGGTCGAGGGCGGGCATCACCGCGAGTTCGGCCGCGCCGATGTCGAGGTGAAGACCGACAGCCAGCTGTTCGACGGCGTCTGGGGCCACGGCGAAAAGCACCAGGTGTGGATGAGCCATGGCGACCGCATCACCAAGATGCCGCCGGGCTTCTCGGTGGCCGGCACCTCGCCGAACGCGCCGTTCGCGATCATCCAGGACGAGAAGCGGAAGTATTACGGCCTGATGTTCCATCCCGAGGTGGTGCATACGCCGGACGGCGCAAAACTCCTGCGCAACTTTGTCCGCAAGGTCGCGGGCCTGACCGGCGACTGGACCATGCGCGCTTTCCGCGAGGAGGCGATCGAGAAGATCCGCGCCCAGGTCGGCCAAGGCAAGGTGATCTGCGGCCTCTCCGGCGGCGTTGATTCCGCCGTGGCGGCGGTCCTGATCCACGAGGCGATCGGCGACCAGCTCACCTGCGTGTTCGTCGATCACGGCCTGCTGCGGCTCGACGAGGCCAAGACCGTCGTCGACCTGTTCCGCAACCACTACAACATCCCGCTGGTCCATGTGGACGCGTCGAAAGAGTTTCTGGGCGAGCTCGAAGGCGTCACCGATCCCGAAGTGAAGCGCAAGACCATCGGGCGGCTGTTCATCGACGTGTTCGAGGCGGAAGCGAAAAAGATAGGCGGCGCCGCATTCCTGGCGCAGGGCACGCTCTACCCCGACGTGATCGAGAGCGTCTCCTTCACCGGCGGCCCGTCGGTCACCATCAAGTCGCACCACAATGTCGGCGGCCTTCCGGCGCGCATGAACATGAAGCTGGTCGAGCCGTTGCGCGAGTTGTTCAAGGACGAGGTGCGCGTGCTCGGACGCGAGCTCGGCCTGCCCGAAGTGTTCGTCGGCCGCCACCCGTTCCCGGGCCCGGGCCTCGCGATCCGCTGCCCCGGCGACATCACCAGGGAAAAGCTCGACATCCTGCGCAACGCGGACGCGGTCTATATCGACCAGATTCGCAAGCACGGCCTCTATGATGCGATCTGGCAGGCCTTCGCGGTGCTGCTGCCCGTCAAGACCGTCGGCGTGATGGGCGACGGCCGCACCTACGAATACGTCGTTGGCCTCCGCGCCGTCACCTCGACCGACGGCATGACCGCCGACTTCTACCAGTTCGACATGAAATTCCTTGCCGAGACCGCCACGCGCATCATCAACGAGGTGAAGGGCGTCAACCGGGTGGTGTACGACGTGACAAGCAAGCCGCCGGGGACGATCGAGTGGGAGTAGGATTGGCGAACTGGCGCGAGGCTCTAGCTTTGGGCAGGGATGTACCGAACGCGTTGTATTTAGCGCGTTGAGCCGTCGCTCAGCAAACTTATTGATGGCCACCAGTCGGCGAGTTGCTTCGCTCCGCGAGTCGTCGTCACGTGGAGGTGACGGTGATCCGTAGCCAAGCAGGTCGCGGCCGCGTCAGTTTCGAGACCCTTGAGCAGCAGAGCGTGGATCAGCCGGAGGCGTGATCCACCGCATCCGCTCATCGAGCCATGGATGATCTACGCCGGCAGGAGACCGGCGGCGCGATAGCCGTCAATTAACGAATCGAACAGCGAAATGTCAGAGCGGCTCCTTGCTATGAGCTGCGCGCCGACGCTGATTGGCGGGACGCCGCGCGAAAAGGGCGTGATCCACACGATGAGCAAGCGCGCCGAGCTGGAGTTGCTCGACGCCATCAGTGACTATTTCCACCACGCCACACCGGGGCTTGGGCCTCATGTCGAGGTTTATCAGAACGCCGAGTGGGGGCGCCGTCAGCGCGACAAGGCCCTCAGGGGGATGCGTTACTTCGATGGCATTCTGAAAAGACAGTCGTTCGTCACCGGCGAGGTGTTCACGATGACCGATATCACCGTCATGGGCGGCTTGATCTTCGCGGCGCTCGTGAAGGTGCCGGTGCCCGCGGAGTGCGAGGCTCTGCTTGCCTGGTACGCAAGGATGCAGGAGCGTCCCAGCGTCAAGAACCGGATAACGATGTCCGAAACCACCGAGGCATCCGCTTGAAATCGTTGTCTGTGAACGACGGCCTTCTTGAGTTTGGCCGACAGCGTTGATCGGCCGGAGCGTAATCCGCCGTATCCGCTCGCCGGCCACTGCACGGGAAGGGCGGGCTACACTTCGCTGACCTGCCCAACTGCTGAAAGTGCTGATCGCCTTGGCGAGAATGGCAGCGCGGGTCCGTAACCGAAGCGGATCACGATATCTGGCCTCCGGGTCTCGCCGACGATGGCTGCGAGCTCGGCGCGCAGGTGAGCGACTTCGACCGGCTGGTTGATGAAGGCGATTTTGAGCCCCACATGGGTCGCGGCGAGAGCGAAGCGCTGGCATGCCTGGCCGACCCGGATCCAGTGGTCAGGGGCAGACCGTTCGCCGAAAAAGATCGCAATCCCGGCGGAGGAGTCGATCTGGCGCGCGTACTTGCGATCCTCCTCCGCGACATTGAACATCGTGTCGAACGCAAACCGGCCCAAGCCCGTCGGCAGAACGGGGTTGCCGCTTGCGGCAGAGAACAGCCCGTCTCCGGTTGCCATCGCGCTGCGCGGATTGAATCTGATCCATTGCTTCAGCTCACGCATGAAGGCGGGGTTGTTCATCTGATCCTTGTTGCCGGCAAGGACAAGATCCCGCACCCGGTTTATCCGCGCCCGGTCGGTGACGAGCGCGAGGCCCACACCCGGCGTCGCCGCCGCGCGCTCGATCTCGGCGAGGAGGGCTGCCGGAATTGTGCGACCATCATATTCGGCGCGCGTGCACTGACGTTTCGGTATGGCGCCGACGAGCGGATCCAACTTGGGCTCACCCGGGAGGTAGTCGTAACGGACTCTTCCAGCGTCTGCGGCGAACGACAACTCACCTGGACGGCCGGTCGCCGCTGCAGCGAGGGCGAGGTTGGCCGCGGCGCATCCGAGGCTGACATAGAGGTGATGGTCGTCGGGGTCCACGACAGGCGTTCGCCGCCGCACGTCCGGCCGAATCTCTATTGCCTGTGTCTCAAGGTGAAACGTCCACGGCTGCGTATTGTGACCGTTGGCCGCCAGGGTGGCGTATCGCACCACGGCCTGCAAATCCGGCGGCGCCAGGTCGCTGCGTAGGCGGGCAGCGTAGGCCGCATAGTCTGCCATCGAGCCGGCAGCGGCTCGCCAACCGGCCATGCCGGCACCGGCGGTGACGAGCGCGGCGCCGACGCCGGTAAGCATTGTTCTCCTGTTCATGCGGCCTCGCGCGGAAATTCGTGGTCAAGGTACAGCCGTGCGGGAGATTCCCCTTTGATGCCGGTCAAGGTCCTTCCATCCGTCTTGCACGATAAGAGGAGCGCAAGCTGACGTTTCGGCCAAATGAGCGGCCCGAGAAAGGACGAAGCAGGTGTCGAGGAGATTTCGAGGGGCAAGAAAGGAGGAAATTGACGTTCGTTCGCACTTGGCGTCCGGCTGCGATACGATCTCCGTATCGCCGACGCCACATGATCGACCGCAAGCTGCCATTCAGGATGATGCCCTTCACGCCGTTCCTCGGCAACCAGTTTCGCCGCTCCAACCTCGAAGCTCCAATTGGCGCCTGATCGAGGCGGCAGCAGCCTATTGGGCGATCGTGTTCCTATGCGGCTTTGCCCTGGGTGCCATACGTGTATTCCTGGTCGTCCCGCGCGTCGGCGAAACTGCGGCCGTGCTGTTGGAGGCGCCGCTGATGTTGGCCGTAAGCTGGTTCGTATCTGCCTGGTGCGTGGAACGCTTTGGGATCAGCGACGCTGCAGGACCTCGGATAGTCCTGGGCATGGCGGCCTTCGCCTTGATGATGGTGGCGGAACTCGGTCTGTCCCTGACTGTTTTTCATCGCTCCTTGTCTGAGCATTTGTCTGCGTACGCGACCATCTCAGGCAACGTCGGTCTGGCTGCCCAGTTCGCCCTCGGCTTGCTTCCATACTTTCAGGCGCGCCCCTTGACCGCTGTGCGCACCATTCACACCGCTATCTATGTCGTGATGACGGGGGCGACCTGTTACATCCTTTACGCCGTCATCGCGGGTTCGCACGGCCGGCTGGTCTGGTTTGCCCTGGCGCTTTTGGGCGTGGAGAGCGCCATATTCGTAGGAAATGGTCTAAAATGTCCCTTGACCGCCATCGCGGTTCGATACGGCGCCGGCAAGGGTCCGTTGTTCGACTCGTTCTTGCCGGAGCGGATCACGCGCTACACTCTTGAGGTCTTTGCGCCGTTGATCCTGCTGGGGGTTGGCCTGCTCGCCGTGCGGTGGCTTACGTTCGGCGAGTGCTCGCGCTGGATATGGCTGTGCTGAGCCAACGCAGCCCGGACGAGCGTAGCGATAGCCGGGGCTCGTCCATCAGCGCATTATGACTTACTGCTCATGCCGTTCCACGCACGCTGATTTACCCCGGCGCAAATCAAATCCCGCTCTTCCATCTGCGACAAATCACCCTAGTGGCCGGTGTCCTCTCGCAGAGCGAGATGCGCCTTGCGAGGGCGGTGACAAGCAAACCCAGTCTCGCCGGGGAGAGCACGAAGTAAGCCGCACAACCATCGCGCAGGGAAGGCCGGGATGTTCCCGGTTTTGCTTGTGGTCCTACCCCGCGCTTATCTCACTGCACGGGGCCCATGGGTGCGATCGGCACCCGGTCTCCATGCGCCCTCTGTTTCGAGAGAGGGCAGAACCAGACACAACGGCCCGGGCGGTTTCCGTCGCGGAAATGTGGACGCATGTTGCCGAGGCTCGCAGAGCGCAGGATCCCGCAAATAATGACGCGCATCATCAACGAGGGTGAAGGGCGTGAACCGCGTGGTCTACGACGTGACGAGCAAGCCACCGGGGACGATTGAGTGGGACTGAAGGGGGTACCGTAGAGTAGTATCGGATAGCAGAGGACACTGGCGCGAATCCTCGGCCATCGATAGCAGTCGATAGATTCTGAGCGATCCGCAGATCTGCCGCTCGGCCGGGCGTCTCCCCATTCTTCGAACGGCGCCCATACGCCGTCAGGCCCACCCCAACCCCTTCGCGACTTTGTGCCCTTCCAATATTCGGTCGCGCGCTGCTCGCGCGCGACCGGTTCTCGGCGTCGATCACATTGTCCTAGATCGATCACTGCTCCTTCTTGAACAAATCCTGGAAGATGAGCTGGCCCCACGTCCTGCCGCGTGCGTGCACCAGCGCGCCACCCTCGTTGTGCTTTCCCAGCTTGACGGGTGCGAACCCGAGTTGCTTGGCCAGGGCCGCCACGGGAGCGATCGCGTCCTCGTCGTCACCAGACAGAAAGATCACCCGGTGGCCGCCCTCGACGATCGGATCGGCAGCCAGCTTGGCCGCAATCAGGTGATTGAAGCCTTTCACGAACCTGGCGCCGGTGAACGCCTTCGCGGCGAAGGCGGAGGACAGCAGGCCGTCCAGCTCCTCGGGGGGAAGCAACGCGTTCATCGCATCGATGACCGTCTTGCCTTTCCAGCTTGGCAGGGCCTTCGCAACCTCGCGATGCTCCCCGAACGGGACCGCCAGGATGATGGTGTCGGCCTCGAGTGCATCCCGCAGCGACTTGGCGACGACCGTGGGTCCAATCGCCCGAGCCTGCGGCGCCAACGCCTCGGGCGGCCGGCGGCTCGCGACGGCCACCTCGATGTTCTTGCGGGCGAAGGCGCGGGCGAGGGCCTGGCCTATCTTGCCGAATCCTACAATGGCATAGCTCATCATGCTTCTCCGATCCGTGTTGATATTGATTTCCCGGCCTGTCAGATCGCCGAGAAGCCGCCGTCGACCGACAACTCCACGCCGTTCACGAAGCTCGAATCGTCTGAGGCGAGGAACAGCGCAGCCGCCGCGATTTCTTCGGGCAGACCCATTTTCCCCCGCGGGATCAGAGACTCGAACATCCGCTTCGCTTCCTCCGTGAGAACCTGGTCCTGCATAGGCGTGGCGATCGGCCCGGGGCTCAGCACGTTCACCCGGATGTTCCTGCCCTTCAGTTCGTTGAGCCAGGTGCGCGCGAATGAGCGCAACGCCGCCTTGCTCGCCGCATACACGCCGTAACCGGGAAAACCTTTCACCGAAGCAACCGACCCGGTCATGAAGATCGATCCGCCATCGTTGAGCAGCGGCAACGCCTTCTGCACCGTAAACAGCGTGCCGCGCGTATTCAGGCCGAAGGTCGCATCGAAATGCTGCTCGGTAATCTCGCCCAGCGGGACGGCTTCGCCGATGCCGGCGCTCGCGTACAGGACGTCGATCGTGCCCTTTTGCCGCTTGACCGTGTCGAACAGACGGTCGAGGTCGTCGAGATTGGCTGCGTCGCCGCGCACGCCGGTCACGTTCCGGCCAATCAGCCTGACGGCTTCGTCGAGCGCCTCCTGCCTTCGGCCCGTGATGAAAACATAGGCGCCTTCTTCAACGAACCGCCTGGCGCTCGCCAGCGCCATGCCGCTCGATCCACCCGTGATGACTGCAACCTTACCCTCAAGCTTTCGCATGACTTCTCCTTCAAATTCCGTCTTTGGTCGTTCGGGGATGCCCCCGAGAACCTCGAGATGGGTCTGCCGGCATCAGGCGTTGAGTGCGGAGGCGCGCACATCGGTGGTGCGAAATCGATCCGGCTGGACGACGACGCCAGCCGCGACGATCGGTGTCCGCCGTCCGGAATTGGGCTGCGCTTGTCGGCATGGGCTATGATAACCGCCCGTGCTACCCACATACGAGATGCCGTTCGATGTATTGGAGACGGGGTTTGGAAGGCGCACCCCAGCGGTGCTGGAATGCACCATGATCGACTGGGATGACGTTCGCTACTTTCTTGCCGTCGCGCGCGGAGGCTCGGTGCGGGCTGCCGCCGAGCGCCTCGGTGTGAACCACTCGACCGTGCTGCGACGCATCGCCCAGCTCGAGGAACGCCTCGGGGTGCACATGTTCGAGAAGCTGCCTTCGGGCTACCGCCTGACGGCTGCGGGCGAGGAGGTCCTCGCGTTCGCGGAGCAGATGGAAGCGTCGTCGCACCTGCTGGAGACGCGCGTCTTCGGGCGCGACCAGAGCGTGCGCGGGCTTCTGCGGGTGACGCTGGCACCGCCGCTCGCGACACACCTGCTCATGCCGGACTTCGCCGATTTCGCGGGTCTGCATCCGGACATCGAGATGGAAATCTTGTCGTTCGGCGAGCTGGCAAATCTGACCAACCGAGAGGCCGACGTCGCGATCCGCGTCGTTTACGACCGCAAAACCCTGCCGCTCAACCTGCACGGCCTGAAGGGACCGGAGCTGTTCGGTGGCATCTACATATCCCGCGATCGACTGGCCGCGTGGCGTGCGGGCGCGCCTGATCCCATCCGGTGGATCGTCATCAGCATTCATGGGATCCCGGACTGGGCCCACGAGGGTGAGGTTCGCACCGCCGAGGTTCCGTTCAGGGTTACGGATGCCGAGGCGCAGATCGTCGCGGTGCGGCAGGGGATCGGGATGACGACGCTGCCGTGCTTCGTCGGCGATGCCGACCCCCAACTGGTGAGGGTGCCGGGCACCGACCTGCACATGTACGGAACGCTCTGGCTTCTCACACAGGGCGAGACACGCAAGACGAAGCGCGTGCGGCTCTTCACCGAGTTCGTTTCCCGCAGGCTCGCCGCGTACGCGCCGCTTCTCGCGGGGCTGTCGATATCGCGCGACTGACGCCCGGCAGGTCGGCGACGGGAGTTGCAAGTGTAGCCCGGATGAGCCAACGGGTCGCGCGAACGCGCGCCCGATGACAGGCTCCGCGATATCCGGGGCATTTTTTATCCGCGTGTCGCGCGGTGTCCCGCATATCGCTGCGCTTATGCGGGCTACTCGCTGTTTCGCGAGATGTCGCGATGGCACACCACGCCGGTCAAGCGGCTAGGGGGCAGCTCGTCTGTTCGCTGCGCGCGGCGCGATCAATACGGACCCGGTTCGCAGGGGACATTGCCGCCGGTCCAGGGCGCAGTCGCGAATGAACCGACACGCGGCGCCGGAATGCAGGCGCGGCCATCGACATAGACGGGCTCGGCGGGCGCGGCGGCATTGGCTTCGGCAACATGCCTGGAAACAGCGTGGATTTCACGTGCCATCGCCGGTGACGCGATCATGGCAACCGCGATGAAAGCAGCCGACAACAGTTTGACGTTCGTCATTGAGTTTCTCCGTTTTGCTTAAGGGGCCAAGGAGCCTGGCCTCGTCAGATAGATGTGCGCAGAGCATGCGCACTTAAATGCAATCCTTGCTCACGCTGGCTCAACGCTGCGTGAGGGGTTCGAAGCGTCATCCGGCGCGTCTTGAAGCTGTGTTCGCGATGGCGGGGTTCCGCGTTCGTTGGTCCCCTCTGGCCCGGCGTTCTTCGATCCGCTATCGCTCCATGGGAATGAGCGGGCGAGATGACGATGATGACGCTGCTTTCCGCACGAACTTCCAATGACCGAACTTTGAAACAAACAGTAACGGTGATTTCACTCGCGCTGGGAGAAATTGTATGAGAGTATGCAACCAAAGGTCAACATTGTGCATCTTCACTGGGAGAGAGCGAAATGAGCGACCAAATGATCGAAGCGACGACAAGTCCGGCACAGATCGTTCAACAGGCTGCCGCAAGTTATCTCGGTATCAGCAACGCGCCTGGCTGCTGCATCGCCGTCTACGACGAAAAGTCGTTCGGCACCAAGGGCTACGTCTATCCCAAGGGACTGTCAGGCGTGCCCGGCTCTTCGCCCACGCCATTTGCTGTCACGACAGACACGGTGTTCGAGATCGGATCGGTGACCAAGGTGTTTACCAGCACATTGCTGGCGGTGGCGGTCAAAGCGGGTGGGCCTAGTCTTGATGACGCGATCGGCCCGTATCTGAACGCTGGCCACAACCTCAGCCCGAACCCGATCGGAACGCCGGTGCTGGACGCCATCCAGCTCGTGCAATTCGCCACCCATACCTCCGGCATGCCGGAGCAGCCGGGGGACGGCTTGACCGGCTACAGCCAGCAACTGTTTGCGGATCAGCCGCCCTCCAGCGAACTCGTCGCGTGGTGGAATCAATACGATACGCCGCCGCCGGGATGCTGGCAGTATTCCAATATCGGCTTCGTGACACTGGGCTTTGCGGTCACGCAGATGTACGGGAAAGATCCGGGCCACAACTACAACGAGATCCTGGCCGAATACGTCACCGGTCCGCTCGGCATGAAGCAGACCGGAGCCGTGCTCAATTCTTCCTGGAAGATCGCGCAGGGATGTATCGGGCATTGGAGCAAGAGCTCTGTGCCGCCATATTCGATCGTTTTCGACCGCAATACGCCGACCGGCGGCACTGCCTTTGATCTGAAATCCACCGGCGACGATATGCTCAGGTTTCTTGCGGCGGAGATTGCGGCCCCGAAAGGACCGCTCGGCTCGCAGATCGCGCTCACGCAGCAGAACCAGGGGACATTCCCCGTCTGCGGGCAGAAGAACAGCGTCACCATGGGGCTCGGTTGGCAAATCACCACCGACCAGCAAGGCCATACCGTCTTCACCAAGAACGGCGCGACGAGCAAAGGCGGGTTCGAGGCAATCGTGATCGTTGTGCCGGAACTGCAATGCGGTGTGGCGGTGCTGAGCAACCAGTATTTCGATGCGTCGGGCGTGCATCCCGCGGGGATGGCACCCGGCAGCACCGCGCTGAAGATTATCTCGCAGCTTCATCCGGGATTCGAGCTGACCGAGCCGCTGGCAGAACCCGAGCCATTCGACTAGCGCGTTTTCGAGCGAAGCCTGTCCCGGACTTGATCCGGGATGGACGCCGGTTCGCCAACCTCAGCGGGTCGGTTGCTAGCGCGTGTTGACCGCCAGCTGAGCGTCGAAGGCCCTCTTGTACGCCGGTCGCGCTTCGCCGCGCGCCACGTAGGCGGCGAGGTTCGCAAACTCGTTCAGGATGCCCGATAGTCTCAGCCTGAGCAGCACCGACACCATCATCAAGTCGCCCGCGCTGAACGCGCCATCGAGCCAGTCGGCATCGCCGAGGCGGGCGGCGAGCTGCTTCAGCCGGTCGCGGACGCGATCCACGACCAGAGGCATGCGCTCCCTGGTCCATGGCTTGTCGCTCTCCAGAATTCTGGCGGTTGCGAGCTCGAGGATTGGCGGTTCCACCGTGTTGACCGCGGCAAACATCCAGGTGATCGCGCGGGCGCGGGCATTGGCATCATCAGGCAGCAGGCTCGCATGACGCTGGGCGATATGGAGCACGATCGATCCGGTCTCGAACAGCGCGAGATCGCCTTCCTCATAGGTCGGTATCTGGCCGAAGGGATGCAGCGCCAGATGCGCCGGTTCCTTCATTGCCTGGAACGAAACAAGGCGAACCGCGTAAGGCCGGCCCACTTCTTCCAGCGCCCAGCGAACCGCGCGCCAGCCCCTTGCCGCCGTCGGGTGACCGTTCGAAGGCGGTGATGGTGGGGGTCATCGTTTCACTCCATGTCGTTGCCTGGTGTCCCGAGGACGAGCGGGCGGTGCGTTTCACGACAGCCGATCCCGGAATCTTTCGACTGCGTTTCGCGAGCCTGCCTCGGTTATGGGTCTCCCGAGTTCCTCCTGGCTTTCGCCAGGAGGACACTGTGCGTCTAGCGGCGGAACTGTGACAAACACCAATCCTGCAAATTATTTTCATAAGCCTGTCGTCGTGCTGTCGGCTGGCGCCTCGGCCAAGCGTCCTCCGCATAAACCAGGAGACTGTAAATGACCGACCTCGTCACATGCCTTTGGTTCGATCAGGGCCAGGCGCGCGCAGCGGCGGAATTCTACGCCGCGACTTTTCCCGACAGCCATGTCGATGTGGGGCATGTTTCGCCGATACCGGGCATCGGGCAGGGTGATGAATTGACGGTAGAGTTCACCGTGCTCGGCCGCCGCTTCGTCGGGCTGAACGGCGGCTCCAACTACGCGCCGAACGAGGCGGTCAGCTTCATGGTGCTCACCGACAGCCAGGAGGAGACCGATCGTTACTGGAATGCGGTCACTTCGAACGGCGGCAGGGAACTGCCGTGCGGCTGGTGCCGGGATCGCTGGGGATTTACCTGGCAGATCACGCCGCGGCGGCTGCTCGAGCTCGTCAACGGATCCGATCGCGCCACAGGACGGCGCGCGATGGAGGCGATGATGACGATGAAGAAGATCGACATCGCCGCGATCGGGCGGGCGGCGATGAATGCGTAGAGGCGTAGGGTGGATTAACCGAAGGCGTAATCCACCATGCTGTTGCCCTTGCTCCTTGATGGCGGGTTACGCTTCGCTAACCCGCCCTACGCACTGCGGCGTAAACCGCTGGCTGGAAATATTTGGCCCGGACGCGACAGTCATGTGTCGGATCGAGCTGTTATGTGCGGCGCACGGCCATTCACGTCGCAGCATGCGCTCGCCGCGACGGTCACCCCGGCGCAAACGTGGGATGTGCCCCTTACTGCTGCGTGATACGGATTTCGCATCGCAGCTCTGGAGCCAGCCTTGATGTCCGTCGCAGCCGCCGCCACGCAACAAACGCCCGCCGCCGCCGAGTCCGATCCCGAGACGCTCGGCTGGATGCAGGGCTTTCCGCCGCCGCAGGACAAGACGATCACCTTCCGGGACGGCTCGTTCCGCAGCTTCCCCGAATTGCGCTGGGCCTGGAGCAACATCCGCCAGCTGGTGCCGACCGTGAATGTCTGGCGCGGGGCAGGGCCGGCGTCGGTGCTGCCGCGTGCAGATCACGACATCGGAGCGTCCGCGTCGGTGACCATGGACGGCCGCTCGCAGACGTTCGCGCGCATGCTCGAGGAGAGCTATGCCGACGGCATCGCCGTGCTGCACCGGGGCAAGCTGATCTACGAGCGCTATTTCGGCGCGTTGAGGCCGCACAAGCCGCATATCGCGATGTCGGTGACGAAGTCGTTCACCGGCGTGCTCGCCGGCACGCTGGTCGCCGAAGGCAAGATCGATCCGCAGGCGCCGGTCACCGACTACGTACCGGAGCTGAAGGCAAGCGCGTTCGGCGATGCGCGCGTGCACGAGGTGATGGATATGACCACGGGGCTCAAATACACCGAGATCTATACCGACAAGAATTCCGATGTGTGGGGGCTGCGGCGCGCCAACGGCATGGCGCCGATCCCGGCAGGCTATGAGGGCGCGACCAACATCTTCGATTTCCTCTGCGCGCAGCGGAAGCAGGGCGAGCACGGCAAGGCCTTCGCCTACAAGACCGTCAACACCGACGTGCTGGCCTTCATCTGCCGGCGCGCCAGCGGCATGACCTTGTCTGACCTGCTCTCCGAGAAGGTCTGGGCGCCGATGGGCGCGGAGGAGGATGCGCATTATCACGTCGACCGCATCGGCACCGAAAGCGGCGGCGGCGGGCTGTCGACGACGCTGCGCGATCTCGCCCGGTTCGGCGAGACGATCCGCAATCACGGCCGTTTCAACGGCCGCCAGATCGTGCCGTCCACTGTCGTCGAGGACATCGCGCGGGGCGGCGATCCCGAAAAATTCAAGCCGGCCGGCTACACCACACTGCCCGGCGCGTCCTACCGCAATCAGTGGTGGGTGACGCACAACGCGCACGGCGCCTACATGGCGCGCGGCGTGCACGGCCAGGGCATCTATATCGATCCGAAAGCCGAAATGGTGATCGCGCGCTACGCCTCGCATCACGCCGCCGGCAACGCTGCCAACGACCCGGTGACGCTGCCGGCCTATATGGCGCTGGCGAAGGATTTGATCGCGGGAGGGTAGAGACGCAGACCAATTTGTTCGGTGGCGTAGGGTGGATTAGCCGGAGGCGTAATCCACCAACTGGCCGCCGCGATCGTTGCGGCGGGTTACGCTTCGCTAACCCGCCCTACAAATTACCCGCGCGCGATCTTCTCATACCGCTTGATCAGCCGCTCCCGCTTCAGGCGGGACAACCGCCGGATCCAGAACACGCCGTCGAGCTGATCGATCTCGTGCTGATGGCACACCGCGCGCAGCCCGTCGGACTCCTCGGTCTCCACGTTGCCGTAAACGTCCTGATAGCGGATCCGGACTCGCGCGTGCCGCTCGACCTCGTCGTTGACGCCGGGCATCGAGACGCTGCCCTCCTTGTGCAGGATCATTTCCGACGAGGTCCAGATGATCTCCGGATTGACATAGGCCCGCGGTCCTTCGCTGGCGTCGAGCTCGAGCACCACGACCCGCAGCGGCACGCCGATATGCGGCGCCGTGATGCCGATGCCTGGTGCCGCATGCATGGTCTCGAGCAGGTCGGCTGCCAGCTCGCGCAGCGCGTCGTCGAACATGGTCACCGGCTCGGCTGGGAGCGCAAGCCGCGGATCGGGATAGCGGACGATGGGACGGATGGTCATGCCGGTGTCTTAGGCCAGCGCATCGCGCCGGACAACACGCCGATGCAGAGCCCGCGCGCGGCGCGCCGCTCAGAGATGCTTCTCGAAGAACAGGTCAGGGTAGGGGTCGTCGTTGAAGCGCGGGATCTCGGTCCAGCCGCTCCGGCGGTAGAGCTGGCCGGCTTCCGCCAGCGCGCTGTTGGTGTCGAGCCGCAGCACCGCGATGCCGAGCTCGCGCGCGGCCTTCTCGGCCGCGTCCATCAGGCGGCGGCCGAGGCCAAGCCCGCGCGCGCCAGGTGCGACCCAGAGCCGCTTGATCTCCGCGAACTCGCTGCTGCTGCCCTTCAGCCCGACGCAGCCAATCGACAGGCCGTCCGACATCGCCACGATGAAGCTGCCGCGCGGGCGGACCATGTCCTTCGCATCAGGGTCGCGCGACAGCTTGACGTCAAATCCCTGTTTGAAGCGCCGCGCCAGCTCGGCGTAATATTCGCCGAGGCAGTAGCGCGCCGCATCGCTGTGCGGGTCCATCTCCTGCAGTGCCGTGCCGTCGCGCCCGAGCGCCGAGGCAATCAGATCCATCGCCGAAAGCAGCGCCTCGCGCTGGGTGTGATGGCTAAGGAAGTCCTTGGCCTGCCGGTTGGAGATCGCCTCATAGGCGTTGAACTCGCGCTTGCCCGCCGCCGTCAGGTGGGCGATGCGGCGGCGCGCATCGTCGCCATGCGCCGTGGTCTCGATCAGCCCTTCGTCCTCGAGACTGCGCAACAGGCGGCTCATCAGGCCGGAATCGAGCCCGAGATAATCCCTGATGTCGCCGACGTCAGTGCGGCCGTGCCCGATCGCATTCAGCACCCGCGCCGCGCCGAGCGGCCGGCCGCGGCCGAGGAACGAGGTGTCGAGCGCGCCGACGGCGGAGGTCACGGCACGGTTGAAGCGGCGGACGCGGGAAACGGGGTCGAGCATATATCTGACTTTAGTCAGATATCGTCGCGGCGTCAATCGGCGGCCGATCCCGTTGATGGAGCCGGTGCGAACCTGCTGCGAGCCGGATATTGCTGGAACCTAGCCCCGCGCCAGCACCAGCACGTTGCCGGCAAGGATCGCGGCGGCGCCGGCGAGCACCGGCCAGCCCAGCACGAGGTGCTCGAACAACGCCGACAACACGAGGGCGACAAGCGGCACCAGCGCGAGCGTGTAGGCGGCGCGGCCGGGACCGAGCCGGCGCACCAGCTCGAAATAGAGCATGAAGGTGATGCAGGACGCGGCGATGGCGAGATAGAGGAAGCTCGTCAAATAGGAGAGCGAGACGTCGGCGGCAAACGGCGTGCGGGTCGCGACGGCCCAGAGCGCGCTCGCCGCCGCGCCGACGAATGCGCCCCAGGCGAGCACGGAGACCACGGGCAGCCCGGCGCGCTGGTTGCGCGCGCCGACCGTCGTCCCGGCGCCGGTCGCGACCGCCGCTGTGAGCGCCCAGGCCAGCCCCGCAAGCGGCGCAGCGCCATGCGCGGTGGCGCCGGGCAGGAAGATGATCGCAAGGCCAAGGATGCCGCACAGCGCGCCCCACACGAAGCTCGGGGAGATCGTGACGCCGAGCGCGGCCCGCGCGATCACGGCCGCGAACAGCGAGGATGTCGACAGCACCAGTGCCGCAAGTCCGCTCGGCATCCGCGCGGTCGCTTCATAGAAGGCGATGAAGGCAATGGCGAAGAACAACAGGCCCTGCAACGCGACGGCCAGCCGGTCCTTGCGCGGGATCCCGAGCGGCACGCCGCGCAGCCGGCCATAGCCGAGGAGGATGAGTCCGGCGAGCACCATGCGCAGCGCGACCGACCACGGCGCGGGCGTGACGCCGGCCTGCATCGCGGTGGCCAGTGCGCCGCCGCCCCACAGCAGTGCGGTCAGCGCGAACAGTGCGGCTGTCATGGCGTTGTGGCATCGTCGAGCAGCGCGCGCCAGCCGCCCGCGTCGATCCGCGCGCTCTCTCCCTCGAGCCGGGTGAGCGCGGAATCGAGTGTTGTCCGCTCGCTGTCCGAGAGGCGCGTGAGCAGCCGCGCTTCGATCGCACTGCCCAGTGCGGCGATCCTGTTGAAGGCGATCCGGCCGCTGCGGGTGATGCTGACCGCGGCGAAGCGGCGATCGGTCTTGGCCGGCCGCCGCATCGCGAAGCCGAGCTCTGTGAGCTGGCCGATGCCGCGGCTGACCGCGAACGGATCGAGCGCGCAAGCGCGGCCGATTTCGGAGGCATTGGCCGCATCGCGCTCGGCGATGACGGCGAGGATACGCCAGCCGGCCTGGCTCAATCCGAACGTCTCGCTGTAGAAGCTCTCGAGCGGGCGGGCGACCTGCGCCGCGACGAGGAACAGGCGATAGGGCAGCCAGGCGCTGAGCTTCAGGCCATCGTCGGATGCGGGGGCAGCGGTTTGCTTCATGGCGGCGAGGCTCGCACATGTAATTGCAAAGTGCAAGTATTGTGCAATAGATTGAAGCGATCGGAGCGCATGCGCGGAAATCCCGACACACTTGTCACTCCCATCATCCGTTGCCGCCGCGCCAGATTGCGGCATGGCCAATGACGAACGGCCTCGGCGCGGGAACTGCGCCGTGGTCGCGGAGTTCGTCCAATTCGAAAGATGGAGATCATCATGAGCAAATCGGCTGAGAACGATCGCGGCGGACTGGCGGCAATGCAGACCCCGCCCGTGGTGTCGCGGGAGGCGTGGGAGGCGGCGCGCCTGGAGATGTTGGTGAAGGAAAAGGCGCAGGTGCGGGCGCGCGACGCGCTCGCCGCCGAGCGGCGGCGGATGCCGTGGATGGCGGTCGAGAAGGCGTATGTCTTCGAAGGACCGAACGGCAAGGCGAGCCTGCTCGACCTGTTCGAAGGCCGCCGGCAGCTGATCATCTACCGCGCGTTCTTCGAGCCCGGCGTGTTTGGCTGGCCGGATCACGGCTGCCGCGGCTGCTCGCTCGGCGCCGATCAGGTCGGCCATCTCTCGCATCTGAACCAGCGCGACACCACGCTGGCTTACGCTTCGCGCGCGCCGCAGGCCGACATCGCGCGGCTGAAGGCGCGGATGGGGTGGGAGATGCCGTGGTACACAATCACCGACAGCTTTGATGCCGACTTCGGCGTCGCTGAATGGCATGGCCACAACGTGTTCGTCCGCGACGGCGAGCGGATCTTCCGCACCTATCTCGTTAACAGCCGCGGCGATGAATCGATGGGCACGGTGTGGAGCTATCTCGACATCACGCCGTTCGGCCGCCAGGAGCTCTGGGAGGACTCGCCGAAGGGTTATCCGCAGGGCCCGACCTACAAATGGTGGAACTGGCACGACAATTACGAGGTGGAGGCCGCGCCGAACGCGAAGTGGGCGGCCGTGACCGACGCCGGCGAGGCCGCGTTCCGCAAGATCGCGGAGCAGGAACGCAAGGCGACTTGACGGGGTGGAGCAGGGAGGACGCGTAGCGTCCTCCCTGGCGCTCTAGCGGCCGTCGTCCTTCGCAGCCGCGAGCCGCTTCAGCGCCGATAGCGTCTGCCGGAGGCCGCGGTCGAGGCGCTTGTCGCGGCGGATCACGACCGCGAGCCGACGGTAGAGCTTTGGCGACAGCGACCGGACGATCAGGTCGCGCTGCTTGGTGTTGGCCGGCACGGCCATGCCGGGCAGGATCGCGCAGCCGAGGCCGGCGCGCACCATCTCCTTGATCGCCTCGACGCTGCCCAGCGACATCAACGGCTTCAGCGACACGCCGCCCCGCGCCAGCCACTCGTCGGCGGTGCGCCTGGTGTTGCCGCCGGGTTCGAACAGCAGAACCGGCCTGGTCGCCAGCACCTCCGGCGTGATCCGCGGCGGCAGCATCATGTCGCGCGGCGCGATCAGCACGAACTCGTCATTCATGACCGGAGTGATCTCGAAGCTGCGCCCCGACACCGGCAGCGTGACCAGGGCGATGTCGATCGTGTTGTCCTCGACCGCCCGCGCGATCTCCGCGGTGTTGCCGGTCGTGACCGTGATCTCGAGCGAGGGCAGTGCGGCGCGCAGCTCCTTCAGGATCGGCGGCAGCAGGAAGATGCAGGCGGTCGCACCGGTGCCGAGCCGCACGCGGCCTGCCGTTCCCGCCGTCTGCTGCGCGACGGCGTCGACCGCCGACGTCACCGCCGCGCTGATCTGCTGCGCGTGTGAGAGCAACGCGACGCCGGCGGCCGTCGGCCTCGCCCGTCGCCCGACCCGCTCGATCAACGTCGCATTCAGGCTGCGCTCGAGCTGGCGCACCTGCAGGCTCACCGCGGGCTGCGTGAGTTGCAGCCGCTCGGCCGCTGCAGAGAAGCTCCCGCAATCGATCACGACAGCGAAGCTTTCGAGATAGTCGAGGTTGAGATTCTTCATCAAAGTATCTCTTATGCTGCGCATAACCAATCAAAGCTTCACTTATATAGCGCCGAGGCGCATGCTCGGGCAAGATTGACGGCTCGGGTGAGAGACGGAATGGCGACAGGCAACAACGGCGTCGTCGTGCGCGACGCAGCGGACGGCGATATGGCCGACGTGCAGGGCATCTACGCCCATCACGTGCTCAACGGACTGGCGACCTTCGAGGAGGTGCCGCCGACGGTGGACGAGATGCGTAGCCGCCGGAATGCGGTGGTAGCGGCGGGGCTGCCGTATCTCGTGGCAGATGTTGATGGACGCGTGGCCGGCTATTGCTATGCGACAGCGTACCGGCCGCGGCTGGCCTATCGCCACACCATCGAGGACTCGGTCTACGTGTCCAACGGGCTGCACGGCCGCGGTATCGGCGTGGCGCTGCTTCAGGGATTGATCGTGCGTACCGAAGCGGGGCCGTGGCGGCAGATGCTGGCCGTGATCGGCAACAGCGGCAACGCCGGATCGATCGCGCTGCATCGTCGCTTGGGCTTCGAGATGGTCGGGACGCTAAGATCGGTCGGCTTCAAACTGGGGCAATGGGTCGACACCGTGCTGATGCAGCGGCCGCTTGGACCGGGCGCCTCCACGCTTCCCGCGGAGAGGGAATTGCCACGGTGATCGCCCGCCGCGTCGTGGCCGCGCTCGGGCTGGCTCAACTGATCTCGTGGGGCGCGACCTACTATCTGATCGGCGGCTTCGGCGAGCAGATCGCCGCGGATCTCGGCTGGGGGCGCGACATCGTCTACGGCGGATTCGCCGCGGCGCTGCTGGCGATGGGCGTGGCGTCACCGCTTGCGGGGAGGTGGGTGGACCGCCGTGGCGGCCGGGAGGTCATGGTCGCAGGCGCCGTGATCAACGCGCTCGGCTGCGCCGGTCTCGCGGTCTCGCATCAGATCTCTACCTATTTCGCATCCTGGATCGTGCTCGGCCTCGGCATGCGGCTGACGCTGTACGATGCAGCGTTCGCGGCGCTGGCCCGGATCGGCGGACCGGAGGCGCGCCGCGCGATGTCCGGGATCACCTTGCTCGGTGGCCTGGCGGCAACCGTGTTCTGGCCGCTCGGCCATATGCTTTCGGAACAGTTCGGCTGGCGCGTCGCGGTGCTGGTTTATGCCGGGCTCGCACTGCTGACGGTCCCGCTGCATCTGCTGATCCCGAACAAGCGGTTTGCCGGCGTGCCGAGCTCCACGGCGCCGGCATCCAAGCAACCACGCGCCGCCAGCCGCCGGCAGCTTGCGGCGGCAGGCGCCCTCTATGCCGTCATCATGACCGGAGCGAATTTCCTGAATGCCGGCATGTCCGCGCACATGATCGCGGTGCTCGCCGGCCTCGGGCTCACCGTCACGGTGGCAGTATGGATCGCAACGCTCCGG
This sequence comes from Bradyrhizobium sp. AUGA SZCCT0105, assembly GCF_018129565.1. Taxonomy (NCBI): domain Bacteria; kingdom Pseudomonadati; phylum Pseudomonadota; class Alphaproteobacteria; order Hyphomicrobiales; family Nitrobacteraceae; genus Bradyrhizobium; species Bradyrhizobium sp. AUGA SZCCT0105. The sequence goes on from NZ_JAFCMK010000001.1 coordinate 376,396, forward strand.
GGCATCGGGCAATCCGCCGCGCGTCTCTGCGAAGTGCTGTTCGGTGCACGGCTCGATCCACTCGCGCTCAATCTGATGGCCTGCCTGATCATGCCGCTGTCGTTCATCGCCGGACTGTTCAGCGGAACGGCGAAGGAGATGGGGATTGCCTTCGCGCTGCTCTACGGCGCATGCAACGGCATTCTGACCATCACCAGGGGAACGCTGCCGCTGATCCTGTTCGATCATCGCAGCTATGGCACGCTGGTCGGCCGGCTCATCGTTCCGAGCTTCATCCTGCCCGCGGCGGCGCCGCTGGTCTATGCAGTCGTGATCGACCGGTACGGCGATGCCAGCGCGCTCTATCTCTCCACCGGCGTTGCCGTGACGACGTTGCTTGCGGCTGCGATGTTGAAGGTGATGTTCCCCAGAACTTCTTGAGCTCAAGGACTCGCTGCGGTGAACGGCGCAAGTTATCCTGTTTCAAAACCAGATAAGGGAGGCAGAAGAACATGGTGCCGTCGATCAAGACCCGCGTTGCTACATTAGCCCTTGCCACGCTGCTGTCCTGTGCCGGAGTGGGACACGCGCGCGCCGAGCAGCCGGGCGATCGGACGGTTGCGCTGCTCAAGAAGCTGATCTCTTTCGACACTTCGAATGGCCCGGGCGATACGCGGGCGCTCGCCGAATATCTGAAGTCGCAATTCGCGCCGCTCGGCGCCGAGGTGGACATCTTCGTCGCCCCGAACGGCAAGGCTGCGCACTTCATTGCGCGGCTGCGCGGCGACGGTTCGCGGAAACCGGTGCTGCTGGCCGCGCATGCCGACGTCGTTCCGGTCGAGCGCGAGAAATGGACAGTGGAGCCGTTCGCGGGCGTCGAGAAGGACGGCTTCGTCTACGGCCGCGGCGCGATGGACTTCAAGGGTGGGCTCGCCGTCTTCGCCGGCGCGGTGATGCGGCTCGCGGAGGAGAAGACGCCGCTGTCGCGCGATGTGATCTTCCTCGCCGAAGCCGACGAGGAGCAGGGGCAGTACAGCACGGTATGGCTGGCGAAGAACCATTGGGACAAGATCGACGCCGAATTCGCGCTGAACGAAGGCGGCTATGTGCTGCAGGAGCGCGACGGCGCGGTGCGTCAGATCAACGTCACGACGGCGGAAAAGCTCTCGGCGACGTTCGCGCTGAAGGCGACCGGTCCCTCCGGTCATTCCTCACGACCATTCCCGGCGGGCGCGATGGCCAACGATCGGTTGATTGCGGCGCTGGCCAAGCTGGCGGTGCACGATCCCGCCGTCAAGCTGGTGCCGGCGACCGAAGCCTATTTCAAGGCGCTGCTTCCGATCAGTTCGGAACAGACGGCAGCCGACATCAAGCAGCTATTGGCCGCGAAGGACCAGGGCGATCTCGACGCTGCCGGAAAGAAACTGGTCGCCGACAATCCCAAGGACAACCTGCTGCTGCACGCGCTGCTGCGCGATACCATGGTCATCACCATGATCGACGCCGGCATCAAGCCCAACGTCATCCCCGGCGACGCCAAGGCGGTCGTGAATACGCGGCTGCTGCCGGGCACCACCACGGATCAGATGATTGAGGAAATCAAGCGTGCGATCGGCGATCCTGGCATCGAAGTCAGCATCGTCACGTCGCTGTCGCAGCAGGACGCGCGGAACGCCTACTTGACGCGCTCCGAGATCCCGGCGTCGCCTATCAATACCGAGCTCTATGCGGCGCTGGACCGTAATGCGAAGCGGATCTGGAAGGACGCCGTCCTGGTGCCGACGATGTTCGAAGCGGGGACCGACGCCATCGCCTGGCGCGAGCACAATGTGCCGGTCTACGGCATCTATCCCTATCCGCTCGACGACGACATCCTGAGCCGGATGCATGGCAACGACGAAAGGATCGGCGTCGAGGCCATCAAGCAGGGGGCGGAGTGGGTCTACAACACGCTTCGCGAAGTCGCGAAGAAATAAGGGTCATTGCGAGAGGTAGTTGCCGAGAAAATCACGCTTGCCGAGCGGCACGCCGCGATGGCGCAAGATGGCGTAGGCGGTGGCGGCGTGGAAGAACAGGCTCGGCAGCGCGAAGCTGTACAGATAGCGCGCTGCCGGCATCGGCGGGACGCCAAACGGCAACGTGACGATGCGTTCCGCCGCGCGGTCGAAGGCCCGCACCGGGACCGTGTCGATGTAGTCGAGCGTTCGCGAGATCCGGGCGTAGGCCCCAACGAGGCTCTGTTCATCGTCGGCAAAGGGCGGCGGCTCGAGGCCGGCGAGCCGCCCGGCAGCGCCCTTGGCGTGATCGCTGGCCCGTTGCACCTGGCCGACCAGCGTCAGCATGTCCGGCGCCAGCCGCGCCGCGAGCATGGCGTCGGGATCGAGACCCCGTTCGCGGGCATGAGCCTCGCCCTTGCGCAGGAGATCGGCAAGCGCGTCGAGCATCTGCCGGAACACCGGAACGGAGGCGTCGTATAGCGGGGCGTTCATGGAATTGTCCTCGTCTCAACTCAAGCCGCCGGCTCGCGCGGCAGCCACAGCGATAGCCAGCCGCCGAGCGCCAGCAGCGCGACATTGCAGCCGAGCGCGACCGTGAAGGCGTGGGCGTAGTCGTCGGCCTGCGGATGCGGCCCGAGCAGGCTGTAGAAGACGCCGCCGATCACAGCGACGCCGAGTGCAGCGCCGATCTGGAAGGTCGAGATCATCATCCCCGATGCCAGCCCGGCATGGCGCGGATCGATGCTGCCGATCACGGCCTTGATGACCGACGGCATCACGGTGCCGAAGCCGAGCCCGCCGCAGATCAGGCCGAATTCAACGCTTTGCGGCAGCGCGCCACTGACCGACAGCATCACGACACCGAAGCCGATGACCTGGAGCGCGAAGCCGAGCGTCAGCGTGCGCGCGCCGAGCCATTGCATCACCAGCGACGACACCAGCGAACTCACGAAGAAGCCGGTGGCAAAGGGCAGGGTGGCGAGGCCGGCCGCCAGCGGTGAAAAATGCAGCCCACTCTGTAGGTAGACCGCAAAGGTGAGGTAGAACGACGACAGCATGTAGAAGGCGAGCGCCATCACCAGCCCGATGACGAAATCGCTGTTGCGCAGCAGATGCAGCGCGACCAGCGGGTCGCCGCCGCGGGCTTTCAGGCGCGCCTCGAAGCGGACGAAGGCGGCGAGCATCAGCGGAGAGGCCAGCAGCATTGCGACGATCCAGGCCGGCCAGCCGGATTCCCGTCCCTCGATCAGCGGATAGACCAGGAGGCCCAACGTGAGCGACAGCAGGATGACACCGCCGATGTCGAGCCGTTGGGTATGCGCGGCACGGGAGTCGGCGAGGTACAGCAGTCCGCCGATGAAAGCGGCGAGGCCGATCGGCACGTTGATGAGGAAGATCGCCTGCCAGGCCAGTCCGAACGGATGGGCCGAGACCAGGACGCCGCCGAGCACCTGGCCGCAGATGTTGGCAAGACCAAACGTCGCGCCGTAGAAGCCGAGCGCGCGGCCCTGTTCGGCCGCCGGAAACAGCACGCGGATCGAGGCGAGCACCTGCGGCGCCATCACGGTCGCGGTGAGGCCTTGCAGGATCCGCCCGGCGACCAGCACGTCCGGCGACCAGGCAACGCCGCACAGCACCGATGCGATCGTGAAGCCGGCGACGCCGGTCAGGAACATGCGCCGCCGGCCGAGCAGATCGCCGAGCCGGCCGCCCGTGATCAGGAACACCGCGTAGGTCGCGGCATAGGCCGAGATCACGAACTGCACCTCGCTCGCCGTCGCGCCGAGATTGTCGCGAATGGCCGGTAGCGCGAGGTTGACGACGTTGAAGTCGAGGATCGGCAGGAAGGCGCCGGTGAGCAGCACCGGCAGCGCCAGCCATCGCCGCGGGTCGACCGTTGCCGGCCACGTGTCGTCCAGTTGCAACGTCTCGGTGGTCTCGCTTGTCACCTGGCCGGCTCCTCCGCGTTGCCGGCGCGGCACACGAACTGCGCCGGCCGGTCGAACTTCCGGGAAGATGGCCTGTCCATTTGTGATAAGGTATTCTCCATACCTGCGAACCGAGTTTGCAAAAATGAACAGACCGCTCGACTGGAATGATCTTCGCCTCGTCCTCGCGGTCGCGCGGGAGGGCAGCCTCTCCGGGGCGGCGCGCAGACTGGGCGTGACGCATTCGACGGTGTTTCGCCGGCTCGGCGCGATCGAAGCAGCGATCGGCACGCGCCTGTTCGAGCGCTTCCGCGATGGTTATGCGCCGACACCGGCCGGCGAGACAGCGGCGGCGTCGGCGGCCCGGCTCGAGGACGAAGTGCTTGCGCTGGAGCGCAGGCTCACGGGACAGGACCTCAGGCCGTCAGGCCCGGTGCGGATCACGACGACCGATACGCTCGGCGCGGTGCTGATGGGGCATCTGCCCGCGATGCGCGCTGCGCATCCGGAGATCCAGCCGGAAATCATCATCTCCAATGCGATGGCGAACCTGACCCGCCGCGAGGCCGAGATCGCGATCCGGCCGACGCCGGCACCGTCCGAGCTGCTGGTCGGGCGGCGCGTCGCCGAGCTTGCCCATGCGGTCTACGGATCGCGGGCCTATCTCGCCCGGCGTGACGACAAGGATCTGTCCGCACACGATTGGGTCGGGCTCGACGATGCGCTGGCGGGAACCGTGATCGCCGGCTGGATGCGCGCGAACCTTCGCTCGGCGCGCTTTGCTTGCCGCGTCGATGCGCTTCCGGCGCTGCGCGATGCCGCGGCTGCCGGACTGGGGCTTGCGCTGCTTCCCTGCTATGTCGGCGATCTCGCGCCCGCGCTGCGCCGGCTAACGCCGAAGACGCTCGCCGAGCCGCGATCGGCGCTGTGGCTGTTGACGCATGACGATCTCAAGCGCACCGCGCGCATCCGCGCCACGCTCGATTTTCTGGCCAAGGCGCTCGCATCGGAGCGCGCGCTGTTCGAGGGAAGGCGGACCGGCCGTGTGCGGCGATAGCCGGCAGGCGCGCGGGCCGCTCACATCTCGAGAACTTCGGCCGGGATGTTTGCCACGCGACTCTCAGGCACCTGATGATGTTCGCGAAACGCACGGGCGATCGTCTTCAGTGCCGCGCGAGATCGCGCATCCGAGAGCGCGGACAGCAGTATGATCTCGGATGGCGGAAGGGCGGGCAGGCCGAATCGCCGGCTGACCTCGATTGTTCCGGCAGGCGCAAGCCGGCAGGAGAACACCGACGTGGCAAGGCCGGCAGCGACCGCATCGGCGACCGCAAAGGATCCGCAGCCGAGGAAGCTTTCCGTCCACGGGATGCCAGCCGCCGCGAGCGCGCGGGTCGCAATGTTGAGCACGCCGCAGGATGGCGAGGAGGCGGCCAGGCGCAGCGGTTCGCCCGCGCGACGGACAAAGTCCGGCGTCGCGAACCAGCCATAGTGGTCCGTCGTCAGCATCTCGCCGTCGCGGCCGTCGTCCTCGCGGCGGATGATGGCGGCATCGATGTCGCCGCGATCGAAGGCGGTGAGGAGATCGCGGGAATCGTCGAGCCGGACCTCGATGGTGAGCGCCGGATCGTGCGCGTGGAGTCGCGCCAGCAGGGTTGGAACCTCGGCGCCTCCGACATGGGTGGCAATGCCGAGCGAGAAGCGGCGTGGCCGCGCGGGCGACAGCCCCGCGACGGCCCGATCATGTGCGGCGAGCAGGTCGCGTGCGGGCACGACGAACGCCGCGCCCTGTGCCGACAGGCGCACCAGCCGCGGTGTGCGCTCGATCAGCCTGTGGCCGACCTGGCTCTCGAGACGCTTCAGCTTAACGCTGATCGCGCCTTGCGTGGTGCCGAGCGTTTCGGCTGCACGCGTAAAACTCCTGAGGTCGGCAATGGTCACGAAGGTCTTCACGGCGTCGATGTCGAGCGTGGTCATGTCAGTCATCCGGAATTGTTGTCTCTGAAATATCTAGTCATCCAATTCACCAATGCTCAAGCCGTGACTAGCTTTCTGCTGTGAAGCGCCGTGGCCACCCGATTCCTGCCGCTGCTGCCTCAATACATCGTGAGTCGATCGACCGACGCTGCTGCCAGCACCCTGGCAACAGCGTGCGGTATGCCGTTGGCTTGCCACAACAAAAGGCCTGATCATGTCCACTGAACTGAGTCGCCGCGGCGCCGTCGTGTTGTCCGCCGTATGCCTTGCCTGCCTAATGTTTGGATTGGAGATATCCAGCATTCCGGCGATCTTGCCGACGCTGGAGCGGGTGCTGCATGCCGACTTCAAGGCGCTGCAATGGATCATGAACGCCTACACGATCGCGGTGACCACGGTGCTGATGGCGATCGGGACGGTGGCGGACCGCTACGGGCGCAAGCGCATCTTCCTGGTCGCGATCGCGGCGTTCGGCATCACCTCGCTGATCTGCGGTGTCGCCCAGAGCGTCGAAATGCTGATCATCGCCCGCTTGCTGCAGGGGCTGAGCGGCGGCGCGCTGTTGATCTGCCAGATCGCCGTGCTGTCGCACGAATTTCAGGGCGGCCGGGTGCGCGCCGTCGCCTGGGGCTGGTGGGGCGTGATCTTCGGCATCGGCCTCGGCTTCGGGCCGATCATCGGCGGTGCCGTGGTCGCGCTGCTGAGCTGGGAATGGGTATTCCTGGTCCACGTGCTGTTCGCAGCGGTCGCGTTCGTGCTCACGATCGGCGGCGTGCATGAATCGAAGGATCCGAAGGCGAGCAGCCTCGATGTCGCCGGCATCGTGACGATGTCGCTCGCGGTGTTCTGCCTCGCCTTCTACATCACGCAGGGGCCGGATCTCGGCTTCGTCAGCTCGAAGGGGCTCGCGATCCTCGGCGTCTCCGCGCTGAGCTTCATCGCATTTCTCGTTGCCGAGAGAATCAGCCGGCGGCCGATGTTCGACTTCTCGGTGTTTCGGATCCCGGCTTTCTCCGGCTCGATCGTCGGCTCGGCCGCGATGAACCTCAGCTACTGGCCGTTCATGATCTATCTGCCGATCTGGTTTCACGCCGGCCTTGGCTATGACAGCGTGTCCGCCGGCCTTGCGCTGCTCGCCTACACGCTGCCGACGCTGGTGATGCCACCCTTCGCCGAACGGCTGTCGCTGCGCTACCAGCCGGGCCTGATCATTCCGGCGGGGCTGTTCACCATCGGCATCGGATTCATGCTGATGAAGTTCGGCAGCGCCGCCGCGCAGCCCGACTGGCTGACGATGCTGCCGGGCTGCCTGCTTGCCGGCATTGGCCTCGGCGTCACCAACACGCCGGTCACCAACACGACGACGGGCTCGGTCTCGAGCGACCGCGCCGGCATGGCCTCCGGCATCGACATGAGCGCGCGGATGGTCTCGCTGTCGGTCAACATTGCCTTGATGGGCTTCATCCTGGCGAGCGGGGTGCTGGCGCATCTGAAGGCCGTGCTGCCCGCGCTGGACGGCGCGCAACTCCGCAGCCTCGCGGAACGGATCGCGGCAGGTGATGCCGCGTCCGCGCCGGAGCTGACCGGCCCTGTCGTGCATCAGGCGCTCGCGAACGGCTTTGGCTGGGTGATGCTCTATGGCGGCATCGGCGTCTGGATCATGGCCGCGTTGAGCTTCCTGATCTTCCACGCGCGACCGGTGCGGCAGGCCGAAGTTCAATGCACCAAGTGAATTCGATGTCGCCGCGCCCGCCCCGCGACAGGGGCGGGCAGGCGATATTCACTTCACGAGGGTCAGCAGCGGCTTGTCCTTCTCGACGATATAGGTCGCAAGCTCGCTGGCGGTGACGGGGCCGACGTTCCTTGCCGCATGGATCGTGCCGGCGGGGATGAACAGCACGTCGCCCGCCTTCAGCGTTGCCGGCGGTCTGCCGTCGACATCGTATTCGAGCGTGCCGGCGAGCACATAGATGATCTCTTCGCCGGGATGCGTATGGCGGCCGAATGCCTTGCCGGGCGCGATGTCGACGCGCACCTGGACGGCTTCGCGTCCGGGCGCGCTGAGGTCGTGGCGCTGCAAATCGGTTCGCGCGAAGCCGGCCGGCTGCTGCGCCTGGGCCGTCGGTATCGTCAGGAAACTTCCGGCGATCAGGGCCGCTCTTGCGAGCAGGCGCGTCGCGGTCATCAGCTTGCTGGTCATCTTGAACTCCGGGGCTGTCTTCTGGACTTGTCCGACCGCGGACCGGCAGGCGGCCGGTCCGCGTCGGAGGTTGTCATGCGATGGTCTCAGACGAGGGTGGTGGTGACGTCGATGTTGCCGTGGACTGCCTTGGAATAGGGGCAGATGCCGTGCGCGGCTTCGATCAGCTCTTGCGCAACCTCGCGCTCGACGCCGGGAACGTGGACGTTGAGGCGCGCACTCAGGAAGAAGGCGCTACCGGCCTGGTTGAGATCGATCTCGGCGTCGACCTCGGGCTCGCTCGCGAGCTTGACCTTGCGCTGTCCGGCGGCAAGCTGGATCGCGCCGATGTAGCAGGCCGACCAGGCGGCGGCGAACAGGTTCTCGGCGGCGGGGTGCGGCTGCGGCAGCTTGACGTCGAGGAAGCCGTCGCGCGAGCGGGCGGCGCCGTTCGGGCCGGCGGTGACGTGGGTCTTTCCGGTGACGAGAACCTTTGCATTGGCGGTCATGGCGAGCTCCTTTGGTTGAATATAGATCGCATCCGATCTAAGCGGATGCGCGGTGAAATAGACCTCGCGTTTGACCATGTCAAGCACTTCCGATTTAATCGGATACGATTTATATTGGCCGAGACTTCACAAACTCCGGAGACGCCCGTGACCCGCACCGCCAAGGCCGAGACCAAAGGCCGAAAACTCTCGAATTTTCTGTGCTTTGCGGTCTATTCGGCCAATCTGGCCTTTGGCCGCGCCTATAAGCCGATCCTGGACGCGGTCGGCCTGACCTACACCCAGTACATTGCCATGATTGCGCTGTCGGAGGCCGACGAGCAGACCGTGAGCGCGCTCGGCGAGAAGCTGTTCCTGGAATCCAACACGCTGACGCCGATCCTCAAGAAGCTGGAGCAGAGCGGCTACATCAGCCGCGTCCGCGATCCCGCCGACGAGCGGCAGGTGCGCGTGAGCCTGACGGCGGTGGGCCGGCGCCTGCTCGACAAGGAGATCAACGCGTCGCTGGTCGACGCCACCGGGCTCGGCGACGAATTTCCCATCGTGCAGAAGAGCGTGGTCAGGCTGCGCGACAATCTGCTGCACCACACGCGCGGCGATTCGAAGAAGGGCTGATGCTGAGGCAGCGGCGCGCTGGTACGCCACGACGTGCCGCCGGATCAAATTGTAACGGGCTGTATCCGAGCCGCGTCGTTCCGCATTTCCGCCACGGCGCAACCGGCAACTCCGCTCCGCTTCTGGTTGACGCGGAGGAGAGTTCGACTTGCGTAGAATGTTGCCATCCGTCTGCGGGGTGATTGCGATGGCGAGTTTGCTTTGTACGGCGGTGCCGATCGCTCTGGCCCAACCGGCTTCACCGGATCGAGCAGCGCCATCGCCGCGCGCAGGCGGCGATCGTTCGCCGGCGGGCGCGGCCGAGATCTGGGACGCCAATCATGATGGCGTCTACACCTGCGACGAGTGGAAGGCCTATCTCGGGCGGCTGTTCGATCGCGCCGACCGCAATCGCGACGGAAACGTTACTCCGTCGGAGTTCGAGGGCGTTCGTCGCGCCGGCAGCGCGCTCGCCGACGCGGATTTCGGCTATTTCGACGAGAACCAGGATGGCAAGATTACCCGCCGCGAGTTCGTCGAGAAGCCGAACGAGTTCATCCTGCAGAACGACAAGAACGGCGACTGCCGCGTCACGCCGGAGGAGCTCAAGGGGTCGCCGACCGAGCAGAAGCAGCCTGGCGGCAGGGGCAAGCGATCCTGAGGTTCGATCTAGCCGGACACGAGCTCCGGAAGCGCGGGGCGAGTCGGGCTTGCCCCGCTCCGATCCGATCCAAGATGCACCGCCCCAGGCAATCTGATCCGGACAAGCAAGCCGTGCGGTGCGTTGTCGTGCAAGGACAACTCGCCGCCATGGCCGCACACCATGGCCTGAGCGATCGGCAGGCCGAGCCCGAAGCCGCTTTTCTCGTCCATGGTGCGGGCCTCGTCGCCGCGGACGAAGGGCTTCAACATCTCGGCTCGGCGATGCTCCGGAATCCCCGGACCGTCGTCCGATACGTCGATGGTGGTGTGATCGGCGGATGCGGTCAGCCGGATATCGACCTCGCTGCCGAACCGCAGGGCATTTTCCACCAGGTTCGTCACGGTCCGGCTGATATCGCTGGGGCGGATCAACAGCGAAGCCCTGAGCGGGCCGTGGTAGCGCACGACATGGCCGCAATCGGAGAACTGCTCGCTGATCGTCTGCAGCAGGGCGGCTACGTTCACAAGGGTCGGCTTCGCCGCGCTGCCGCCGCTCAGGAATGACAGCACCGATTCCAGCATGGCCTGCATCTGGTCGAGGTCGTGCAGGGTCTCCGCACGCTGGGTGTCGTTCTCGATGTATTCGGATCTGAGCCGCAGCCGGGTGATCGGCGTTCGCAAATCGTGACTGATGGCGGCGAGCATGCGCGTGCGGTCATTCATCAGCGTGGTGATGCGTTCGCGCATCCGATTGAGTGCGACTGCGGCGGCGCGGATCTCCTCCGGGCCGGTCTCGGCAAGCGGAGCGGCCGCCTGGCTGATGCTGAAATTCTCGGCGGCACGGGCAAATGCCGAGAGCGGAGCACTGAGCGCGCGGCCGGCCCACACGCCGAGCAGCGTGACGCTGACGAACAGGAACAGGAATGTGCTGACCCAGAATACGCCGAAGAAGGGCGGCATTTTCGCCGGGCCGATTGTCGCTTCGAACAGGGCGCCACCCGGCAGTCGAACCACCGCCGGCGCGGTCTTCGTGGAAAACTCCAGGTCGACATCGTCGACGCCTGATACTCCGGACGAAGCATCGTCAGACACGCCTGGACCTGCGTCGCGCAGTGCGAAATGCAGCCGGGGGAAAGCCTGGTCGGCAGCCTGCAACAGCATCGCGCGATCGGCCGCAGGGGTCTCGGCGAGAAGCCTGGCAACCAGCTGGAACTGATGGATCGGCCTGTCCGCGAACGATCTCGGCTTCTGGCTGGTGAAATAAAGCCCGATCAGCGCGTGGATCAACACCAGCGAAAACAGGACCAGCGCGGCGATCTGGCCGCTGATCCGGTGGAAGCTGAAGAGCGCGGCAATCCTGCGGGTCCAGCTCATGCATCCTCCACATGCGGCGTGAAGATGTAGCCGCCGGTGCGCACCGTCCTGATCACCGATGGTCCTTCGCCGGCATCGAGCTTGCGGCGAAGCCGGCTGACCAGCACGTCGATGCTGCGCCCGAACGGGCTGGCCGGCCGGCTGCGCGTCATGGTCAAGAGGCCGTCCCGCGTCAGGATCCGGCCGGGCCGCTCGCAGAAGGCCTGCAGCAGGTCGAACTCCGCGCTGGTCAGCGGGACCTGGGCGCCGTCGGGATCGCGCAGTTCGCGCAGGCGAAGATCGATGGTCCAATCCTGGAAGCGCAGGCGCGCGGCGCTCTGGCCGGAGCGTCCCGCGAGGCCAGCCTGGGCCTGGCGGCGCAGCACCGCGTTGATCCGCGCCAGCAGTTCGCGCGGATTGAAGGGTTTGGCGAGATAGTCGTCCGCCCCCATCTCGAGCCCGAGGATCCGGTCGAGGTCCTCGCCCTTCGCCGTGAGCATGATGATGGGAATCGTCGAGTCGCTGCGAAGGCGCCGACACAGCGTTAGTCCATCCTCTCCCGGCAGCATCAGGTCGAGCACGACGAGATCGAGCGAGTGTCCGGCAAGGTAACGATCCATTTCCTTGCCGTTCGAGGCGGTGGCCACCAGGCACGATTGGTCGCGCAGGTAGCGAGCAATCAAGTCTCTGGTCGGCAGGTCGTCCTCGACGACCAGGATTTTTGGCGTATGAGCGAGCATGGTTTGCGACTGGACCTCGTCATCAGGGCATTTGCGCGCATTGGAGCGCGCCGGCTTAGCCACCAATCGACCAGCATGCGCATCGCTTGTGGGCGGCATTGCGCCTTTTCGTCAGCATAGTGTTTCTGAACTGTAAGCGGCGCTCGCGGCTGGAAACAAAACCGGGACGGCGGCCGCGTCGCACAGCGCTCACAGTCCCCAATCACTGGAAATAATCCCGCAATCCAGCAGCCACACCGCAGCCATCACCATCCCGCCACAACGGGCGACTGGTTCGCGAGGTGTGGAATGAAGACGTGGCGAAGCTTTGTCGCGGCGATTGTGCTGACGGGATTTGCGATCCCGGCGACGTCGGTGAACGGGCCAGTGACCTGGCTGTTGTTGGCACCGGCGGCGGCCCAATCGGTTGATGCGATCACGATCGAAGGCAACCGGAGAGTAGAGGCGGAGACCATCCGCTCCTATTTCAGGCCGGGGCCGGGCGGTCATCTCGATCAGGCTGCGATCGATGACGGGCTCAAGGAGCTGGTCGGGACCGGGTTGTTCCAGGACGTCCAGATCAATCACGCGGGTGCGCGGATCGTCGTCTCGGTCGTCGAGAACCCGGTAATCGACCGTGTCGCGTTCGAGGGCAACAAGAAGGTCAAGGACGAGCAGCTCTCGGCCGAGGTGCAATCCAAGCCGCGAGGCACGCTGTCACGACCAATGGTGCAGTCGGATGCGCTGCGGATCGCCGAGATCTACCGCCACTCGGGCCGCTACGACGTGCGCGTCACGCCCGAGATCATCGAACGTTCGAACAACCGCGTCGATCTCGTCTTCACCGTCGACGAGGGCGCCAAGACCGGTATCAAGACCATCGCGTTCATGGGGAACAACAGCTTCACGGCCGCGCGCCTGAAGGATGTGATCAAGACCCATGAGACGAACTTCCTGAGCTTTCTCGGCAGCGCCAACATCTATGACCCCGACCGCGTCGAGGCCGATCGCGACCTGATCCGCCGTTTCTACCTGAAGCATGGCTATGCGGACGTGCAGGTGGTGGCCGCGCTCGCCGAGTATGACCGCGAGAGCAAGGGTTTTCAGGTCACCTTCAAGATCGATGAGGGACAGCAGTACCGCGTTGCGACGGTGAGCTTCCGCTCGACGATTACGGGCTTCGATCCAAGCATCCTGCGCTCGCTTTCGCGGGTCAGCGAAGGCTCGCTCTACAATGTCGAGGCGATCGAGAAGTCGGTCGAGGATATGCAGATCGAAGCGTCGCGCCGCGGCTACGCGTTCGCGGTGGTCCGTCCGGACGGCGACCGGAACTTCGAGGCCCACACGGTGGGAATCATGTTCCGCTTGGAGGAGGGGCCGCGCACCTATATCGAGCGGATCGACGTTCGCGGCAACGGCCGCACGCGCGATTACGTGATCCGGCGCGAGTTCGATCTCTCCGAGGGCGATGCGTATAACCGTGCGCTGGTCGATCGCGCCGAGCGGCGGCTGAAGAATCTGGACTACTTCAAGACGGTCAAGATCACCACCGAGCCCGGCTCATCGAGCGATCGGGTGATCCTGATCGTCGATCTGGAGGAGAAGTCGACCGGCGACTTCTCGGTCTCGGGCGGTTACTCGACGACCGACGGCGCGCTCGCCGAGGTCAGCGTCTCCGAACGCAATTTGCTCGGCCGCGGCCTGCTCGCGAAGGCGACGGTCAGCTACGGCCAGTACTCGCGCGGCCTGTCGCTCTCCTTTGTCGAGCCGTATCTGCTCGACTATCGCGTCGCGCTCGGGCTCGATGCGTATTACAAGGAGCAGCTGCCGACCGACTACACGACCTATGGCGTGAAGACGATCGGGTTCTCGCCGCGGCTGGGTCTCGCCTTGCGCGAGGACCTGACGCTCCAGCTGCGCTATTCGCTCTATCAGCAGGAAGTCTCGCTCGATAGCGCCTATAACAACTGCAACAACAATGCCTCCAACACATCGCTCGCGTTCAATCCGACGCCTGCTTACATCAAGAATGTGCTCGGCGGCGTCGATCCGACCAACTCGGTCTCATCAGGACTCAATGGATATGGTTGCTACGGCGACGGCGAATCCACCTTGCCCGTGCGCAAGGAGCTGGCTGCGGGCGCGACCTGGACCTCGCAAATCGGCTATACGCTGACCTACAACACGCTCGACAACACCAAGAACCCGACCGACGGCCTGCTGATCGACTTCAAGCAGGATTTTGCCGGCGTCGGCGGCGACGTGACGTATCTGAAGAGTGCGGTCGATGCGAAATACTACACGCCGCTGGTGTCCGACCTCATCGGCCTGATCCATCTGCAGGGCGGCGTGCTCACCAAGGTCGGCGACAACGATCTGCGCATGCTGGATCATTTCCAGATGGGGCCGAACCTCGTGCGCGGCTTTGCCACCAACGGCATCGGGCCGCGTGACATCACCTATGCGAGTTTCGGGGCGGTCGGCGATGCGCTCGGCGGCACCAAATATTGGGGTGCGTCGATGGAGCTGCAGATGCCGTTCTGGTTCCTGCCCTCGGAGGTTGGGCTGAAGGGGGCGGTCTACGCCGATGCCGGCTCGCTCTGGGGGTATCAAGGACCGACATCGTGGACCGCGACCGGCGAGGTCAACACGCCGGCGTGCCCAACCTGCGGCCTGCAATACGACGATCAGAACGTCGTGAGAACCTCTGTCGGTGTCGGCCTGATCTGGGCGTCGCCGTTCGGGCCACTGCGCTTCGACTACGCCGTGCCGATCACGAAAGGCAAGTACGACATTGTGCAGGAGTTCAGGTTCGGCGGCGGGACGTCGTTCTGATCTGGCAAGCCTACCACCTACCGACGTGGCCGCGGAGCGACGCTCTGATCAGTCTATCGATGTCACTCAGCCGCCGAGCATCGCCAGCACGAAGTCGGCGCGCTCCTCGCGAGGGCCGCCGAACTACGCCCGCAACCTCTGAATGTCAAGTGGTGTGCGCGAGCGGTTGGTGTGATCGCGCCGTGCTTTCACGATGTGGAGCGATTCCGCATTCCGGGTGGCGCGGCCGGCGGTACTGGAGCAGGGCGGTGTCGACGCTTTGGAAAAGCGACGATCCCTTATGTAGTTTGTCGTTTAACACTGCTATTTAGGGTTGTTACCGGACACCCGGTCCAATTCATGATCAAGAGGGGCGCGCTTGTGCAAAAGGTGATTTCCATCGCTGCCATCATGTTGGCGGTTCTGTTCGGGGCGCTACCTGCATTCGGGCAGAGCTCGCCGCCAAGTGAAGCCGCACGAAAAGCCGAACTGGTGGCCGCCTGGCAGGCTGCGAGCCAGGCCGGCACCGCTGGTCCCGCAGACGTGACGCTGATCGATCAGGCCAAGCTGAAGCTGCCGGAGGGATATTTCTTCGTCCCGAAGACCGAGGGGACACGCGTGTTGCGGGCGCTTGGCAATCTCGTCAACGATGCGACCTTTGTCGGCCTCGTCGTCGGCACGCGCAAGAACGATCAGTGGATCGTGGTCATTCGCTACGTCAAGGAAGGCTACATCAAGGATGACGATGCGAAGAACTGGAACGCCGACGAGCTCTTGAGCAGCATCAAGGAAGGCGTGGAGGAGAGTAACAAGGATCGTGTCGCGCGCGGCTTCCCCGAGTTGGAAGTGGTCGGATGGATCCAGCCACCGGCCTATGATGCCGCGACGCACCGCCTGGTGTGGTCGATGCTGGGCAAGGACAAGGGGCAGCCCGATAACCTGCCCAAGGGCGTCAACTTCAACACCTATGCGCTCGGACGAGACGGCTACTTTAGCCTGAACCTGCTGTCGCAGTCCGATCGCATCGAAAGCGAAAAGCCGGTCGCGCGGGAATTGCTCGGCGACCTGTCCTACAATGAGGGCAAGCGTTACGAGGATTTCAGCGCCGGCACCGATCGCGTTGCCGCCTATGGCCTCGCTGCCCTGATTGGCGGCGTCGCCGCCAAGAAGCTCGGGCTGCTGGCGATCGCGACGGCCTTTGTCCTGAAATTCGCCAAGGTGATCCTGATCGCCATAGCGGCATTCGGTGCCGGCATCATGAAGTTCTTCCGTCGCAAGCCGCGCACCGATGTGGGCGGTGATGTGACGTGAAGGCGCTGCTGCTTCTTCTTCTCTCGGGTCTCAAATGGGGCAAGCTGGCTGCCAGCGGCGGCAGCATGCTGCTGTCGCTCGTGGTCTACGCGACGATATGGGGCTGGCGCTACGCCGCGGGCTTCATTGCATTGTTGTTTGCGCATGAGATGGGGCACTACGTTGCCGCGCGGCAACGCGGCCTCGATGTTGGAGCGCCGGCTTTCATTCCGTTCATGGGCGCCTTTATCGCACTGAAGGACCATCCGGAGGATGTCGAGACCGAGGCCTATGTCGCAATCGCAGGTCCCGTGGCCGGAACGGTCGCAGCGCTAGCGGTCTATCTATGGGCACGATCCGAAGACAGCGGTCTTCTGTTGGCGATCGCCTATTCGGGTCTATTCCTCAATCTGTTCAATCTGCTGCCGGTGTCGCCGCTCGACGGCGGCAGGGTGACGGTGGTGCTCAGTCCCCGGATCTGGTTCGTCGGCGTGCCGATCCTGCTGGCATTGATGCTTTACCGGCCGAGCCCGATGCTGCTGATCGTCGCGATCCTTGCCGCGCCCCAGTTGCTGCAGGCCTGGCGATACGATCCTCACGCTCCGGAGAACATCGCCTATTACGGCGTTCCGCTTCAGACCAAGCTCGAATACGGCGCCGCCTATCTCGGACTTGCGGCGCTGCTTGCGATCATGACCTATGACGTGCACGAGATGTTGAGCCGGTTCGCCCATCCGGCATGACAGGAGCAGATGCGTATGCCGCGACGATCGATCATCTGCATGGCGTGGGTGCTTCTCCTCGGCTTCGCGGGCGTCGGTTCGCCGCGCGCTGCCGAATCCGGCGGACCGATCCGGGTCGGCGCGGTGCTGCCGTTTTCCGGAGGCGTCGAGCTCTACGGCGAGCAGGCCAGGCTCGGGCTCGATCTCGCCGCCAAGGATATCAACGCGGCAGGCGGCATTCTCGGCCGGCCTGTTGAGATCATCTATGCTGACGACAAGACGCGGCCGGAGGCGGCCGCTGAGGCCATGCGTTCGCTGGTGGAGCGGCAGGGCGTGCTGGCCGTGGTCGGTCCGATCACCTCGCGCAATCTGAATGCACTGGTGCCGCTCGCCGACAGTTCGAGGACGCCGCTGCTCTACGCCACCAATTACGAGGGCGGCAAATGCAGCCGCTATCTGTTTTCGTTCGGCACGGTGCCGAACCAGGAGCTTGGCCAGCTGCTGCCCTACATGACGCAGACCTTCGGCAACACGTATTTCCTGCTCGGCGCCGACCGGGTCTGGCCGCATCAGATGTTCGGCATCGCGCAGCCCTTGATCGAGCAGCTCGGCGGCAGGGTGGTCGGGACGAGGTACACGCTGGGGACCGAGACGGACTTTTCTCCGCTGATCAAGGAGGTCGCGGCGAGCAAGGCCAAGGTGCTGCTGTTCGCGCTCAAGGGTGACGGGATGGACTTCATCCGGCAGGCCGACGAGGCCGGATTGCTGAAGGAGATCACCGTCGCTTTCCTCGGACTGTCCGAGGTCGATCTCGGCATCTTCCGCGGCAAGGGCCAGAACATGGTAACGGTGGTGCCGGCGGTCGCGGCGAGCGAGGATCCGGCCGTGAAGGCGTTCGTCGCAAAGGCGCGCGCCGCCGCGAACCCGGGCGTCGCAGTGTCGAACTATGTGATGACGCACTACAACGCCCTGATCGCACTCAAGGCGGCGGCGGAGAAGGCTGGCAAGCTCGACAAGGAGGCCATCATCGACGCGATGGCTGGCCTCACCATTGCGTCGCCGACCGGGCCGGTGACGCTCGCCCAGGATCACCATGCGGCGATGAACATGTTCATCGCCAAGACGCAAGGTACCGAGCTGGTGGAGGTTCGGCCGCTCGGCGTGATCGCGCCGCAGCCCGGATGCAGTTTGGCTGGACGCTGACGCTCGGCCGGGTATGAGCCTTGAAGGCCGCCACGCTCGCAAAAAAAGTGAGCCAGGGCGGTCGTCCGCTGTCGGTTCCAGCCCGGTTCGTTCGTCTTTCAGCCAGAACGCACTGCATGGGAGTTCCGGAATGACCAATTCAGCCTATCGCTGGGTGATCGTCGCGGCCGGCGGCCTGCTTGGCTGTGTCGCGATCGGCGGCATGTTTTCGCTCCCGGTGTTCCTGCAGCCGATGGCGCGGGAGACCGGTTGGTCGGTGACTGGCATCTCCAGCGCGATGACGATCGGCTTCCTCGCGATGGCCTTCACCAGCATGATCTGGGGCACGCTGTCCGACCGCTTCGGGCCGCTCCCGGTGGTGCTGACCGGATCGGTCGTGCTGGCGGCAAGCCTTGCGCTCGCAAGCCAGGCACCGTCGCTGCTGGCATTTCAGTTTCTCTTCGGCGCGCTGGTCGGCGCGGCAACGGCCGCGATCTTCGCCCCGATGATGGCCTGCGTCACCGGCTGGTTCGACACCCATCGCAGTCTTGCCGTTTCGCTGGTGTCGGCCGGCATGGGCATGGCGCCGATGACGATGTCGCCGCTCGCGGCCTGGCTGATCTCCCACCATGACTGGCGGACGTCGATGCTGATCGTCTCAGGCGTGGTCGGCGCGATCATGATCCCGGTCTCTTTCCTGGTGCGACGCCCGCCGGCGCTGCAAGGCGGTCACGCCGAAGCGGCGAGCACGAACGGTGAGCCGTCGATGTCGCTGGCGCAGGCGCTGCGCTCGCCGCAATTCATCATCCTGATCGCGACCAATTTCTTCTGCTGCGCCACCCATTCCGGACCGATCATCCACACGGTGAGCTACGCGGTCACCTGCGGCATTCCGATGGTCGCGGCGGTGACGATCTACAGCGTGGAAGGGCTCGCCGGCATGGGCGGCCGCATCGCCTTCGGCCTGCTCGGCGACCGTTTCGGCGCCAAGCGCGTGCTTGTGCTGGGGCTGCTGGCGCAGGCGTTCGGCGCGCTCGGTTATGTCTTCGTGCGCGAGCTGGCCGCATTCTACGCGGTCGCGGCGATCTTCGGCTTCATCTATGCCGGCACCATGCCGCTGTATTCCGTGCTGATCCGCGAGAATTTCCCGCTGCGGATGATGGGCACCGTGATCGGCGGCACCGCGATGGCCGGCAGCCTCGGCATGGCGACCGGACCTTTGGCCGGCGGCCTGATCTACGACACCTTTGCGAGCTATACGTGGCTCTATGTCGGCTCCTGGGCCGTCGGCCTCGGCGCGTTCCTGATCATGATGACCTTCCGGCCGATTCCGGCGGCGCGGCCCTCGGCGGTGCCCGCGCCGGCGTAAGTCCGGTGCGCGCGTGAAGTCATCTGCTTCACGCGCGGCTGCGCTTCGGCCGCCGGATCGCGCGCACCTTGTTGTTGGTCGAGCCGCTGCCGCAGAAGAACCGGTCCTTGCCGTCGGACTCGAGTCCGGAGACGAACACGCCCTGCGGCATCTCGAGCCGTTCCATCACCTCGCCGGTCTGCGGATCGATGCGCCTGATGTCGCTCTGGTCCTCTTCCCAGGTGCCGTGCCAGAGTTCGCCGTCGACCCAGGAGACGCCGGTGACGAACCGGTTGCTTTCGATGGTGCGAAGAACCTTGCCGGTTTCGGGATCGACCTGAACGATCATGCGGTCGCGATACTGGCCGACCCACAGCGAGCCTTCGGCCCAGGCGAGACCGGAGTCGCGGCCGCCGCCGGGCGAGGGGATCGTCGACACCACGCGTCCGCTGTTCGGCTCGATCTTCAGGATGCGGTCCTCGGCGATCTGATAGAGGTGCTTGCCGTCGAAGGCGGTGCCGGCATGGGCCGCGATGTCGAGGGTGCGGGTGGTATTGCCGCTGTCGGGATCGAAGGCGACCAGCCGGCCGCCGGCCGCGAACCAGACCTGCTCGCCGTCGAAGCTGACACCGCCCACGCTCTCGACGCCCTCGAAGGCATATTCCCGGATGATCTCGGCTTCGGACTTCTTCATGCGGCGCTCCTGGTCCTTGTTTCGACGCGTTTTCTCGACGCGAAGGGTATCCACTGCGCTCGAAAAGGCGCTGATTGCGGCCTGATGCTAGCCGTTCGGCAGCGGGGCAGGGAGTAACAACGTCGTCGTGAATCCCGGCACCGGCGGCGTCATCCAGCGCCTTGCGCGGGCGCGGCCGACCGACTGCACCTTGCCCGCGGCGGCCAGGGCGTCGAGCGCGCGCTGCACGGTACGCTGGCTCGCGCCCAGCGCCACCGAGAGCGCCGAGCTCGACCAGGCCTCGCCGTCGGCGAGGAAGGCCAGCACGGCCGCATGTTCCTCCTCGACCGGCAGCGCCAGCACGGTGACCTCGCGGCGGCCATGCGGCTCCAGCACGAAGCCGTCGGGCGTCGCGCTGAGTTCGGCGAGCGGCAGCAAGGCCCGGCGCAGCCGTCCGATCTCGACCCGCAGCCGTGCACGGTGCGATTCATCGGCGTGCTTGCCGCGAAACGCGCGCGCGATCAGCGTGCCGCGCGACACGTCCTGCGGCCAGGCTTCGCCGAGCGCACGGGCGAGCGCGAACAGCACCGGCCGTCGTGTCAGCGAGACCGTGGTGCCGCTATCGCGCACGACGTAGCGGCAGGCATCGACGACGAGCGCCTTCGATCCCATCAGGGCCTCGACCTCCGCGAGCAGCAGCGGCCGCTCGTGGCCGCGCGCGATCAGGCGCGCTGCCGGCGTGGCGAGCAGGCGCGCGGTGCTTTCGACCTCGGCCGCAAGCTCGGCAATGCCAGCTCGGCGCGCGGCATCCCTTGCCCGTGCCAGCGCTTCGCGCGCCGGCTTGGTCCGCAGCCGCCGCATCGCGATCCCGGCGACGACCAATTCATGTCCGACCCGCAGCGCCGGCGGGAAGGGCGCCGGGTCCAGGTCGTCAAGCATGCGCTCGGCGGCATCGAGGCTCCCGATCAGCAGCAGCCGGCGGATCTCGAGATAGCCGGCATGGGCGGCGTTGAGCGCGTCGCCACGCGCCGCGAGCGTCGCGCGCGCCGCAGCAAGGCTCTTGCTGGGAAAGGAAAGGTCGCGCGACACCAGCGCGATTTCCGCTTCGGCCACCACGCAGCGGGCCCGCGCGATGGCTTCACGCGGACCGAAGGCGCGGCCCGCGCGCCGCAACAGCTCCTTGGCGCGGGTGAAATCGCCGAGCCGGGCCATCGCGATGCCGCGCAGCGCCAGCGCCGGCGCATCGTCGCGCAGGGCTACCCGTTTCAGTGCGCCGAGGGGATCACCCGCCGCGAGCGCGCGCGCCGCAGCCGTAATCAGCGAGTCCATTCGAATCCCGACACACTTGTCACTCTCGCCCTCCGAGGCCCGGTCCTAACCTAGCACATGACGACATGGATCATCTCCAGAGAGATCGAATGATGACCGGAATCGAGACACATGAGGATTGGTTGAAGGGCCGCATCAGTGGCCGCGGTGCCATGGTCGCGCGCTGGCTGTCGCTGGCGGCGGCGCCGACCTTCGCTGGGATGGCGCTGGTGGCCGCGCTGGCGCCGGCCGACATGATCTGCGGCGCCATGCAGGGACCGCTCTCGTTGCAGGGCATGGTCCCGATGTACGCGCTGATGAGCGCATTTCATCTGGCGCCGTGGTTGCGCCTGTTCCGATGACCAGATCATTCCTCGGGCAGGGTGAAGACCGCGCAGGGCCGTGCGATGCCGCGCAGCTCATGGGTGCCGAGCGCGACCAGCGCCATCTCGGTCTCGGCGGCGAGCGCGCCCGAGACCAGCACGGTCTGCTCCAGCGGCTTGCACAGGCCTTCCAGCCGGCTGACCAGATTGACCGCGGCGCCGATCGCGGTGAAGTCGAGGCGGTCGGCGGCGCCGATATTGCCCCAGTGCACCTCGCCGAGATGCAGCGCCACGCCAAATGGCAGTGGCGGCAGGCCGTGCTTGCGCCGCTCGGTATCGAGATGCGCCATGCCGACGCGGGCCGCCGACACCGCGCGCAACGCCGCCTCGCATGCGCTGTGCGCGCTGGTCGTGACCGGAAAAATCGCGAGCAGCCCGTCGCCGATGAATTTCAACACCTCGCCGCCGAAGGCGTGGATCGCGCCGGCGATGCGGTCGAACCAGGCGTCGAGGGCGGCGATCACCTCGGCAGGCGGATGGCTTTCGGAGAGCGCGGTGAAGCCGCGCAGATCGGCAAACAACAGCGCCGCCCGGATCGTTTCACCGGTGTTGCGCCGCAACGGCGATGCCAGGACGCGCGCCGCGCTGCGCCGGCCGAGATAGGCCTCCAGCGCCGCCGTCAATGTCGCGCGCGCCGCGAGCGCGGCGAGCGGTGCGGCCGTGAAACGCGCCGCCTCGCGCAATTGATCCGCCTCGGCCGGCGTGAAGGCGCGGGTGCCGATCCAGCCGAGGGTCGGGCCATCCGGTCGCGTTCCAATCGTGTCCTCGTGGATCGGGCCGGGCGCGAGGCTATTGAGCCAACGCCGGCCGGCATCGCCGGATCCGATCATATCAGGCATTGCAAAGGGTTGTTCCGGCGCGAAGCCGAGCGCCTCGATGACCTCGCCATTGCCGGCGCGCCACAGCCAGGTGCGCCGGGCGATCAGCGGGTGCGGAACTTCGAGCGTCAGCGCACCGCCGGCAAGCGGCAGGCCATCCGTGATAAGATGACTACCCAGATCCGCCAGCAACCGGTTGGCGCCCGCGGTCTCGGCGGCGGCGTCGACCAGCCAGCTCAGAGTCGAGGACAATTGCATCGCCGCATCATGGGGTTGATGCGCCACCCTTGTCACGAATTATCCCTGAAGACCCACCGTCAATGGAGGAAGGATCGATGACTGAAGCCTTCATCGTTCAACGCGAGATCCAGATCGCAGCGCCGCCGGCAACCGTGTTCGCCTTCTTGACCGATCCGCAGAAGATCGTGAGCTGGATGGGGCTCGAGGCCGAGACCGAGCTGCATCCCGGCGGGCTCTATTTGCTCAAGGGCCTCGGCAACGACCGCAACCGCGCCGCGCGCGGCGCGTTCCGCGAGGTCGTGCCGGTGCACCGTCTCGCCTACAGCTTCGGCTGGGAAGGCGGCGCGGAGGTCCCTCCGGGATCGAGCCTGATCGAGATCGACCTGATCAACAAGGACAGCGGCACGCTGTTGCGGATGACCCATAGCGGCCTGCCGAACGCCGAGCAGTGCGCGAGCCATAGCAAGGGTTGGACGCACTACCTTGCCAGGCTCGCGCTCGCGGCAGCGGGACGAGCTCCAGGCCCCGACCGCGGTCCGCACGACTGAACCGGCACGCTGGTGCGGTTCAGTCGGTTCGCTCATTTGACGTCAAGCGTCGCACGCAGCATCCAGGCATGCTTCTCGTGTGCGGTGGTGCGCACGTTGAGCATGTCCATCGTCGCCTGATCGCCGGCGGACTCGGCGACTGTGAAAGCATCGCGGATGGTCCTCACGGCCGTCTCGTTGTCGTGGAGCAGTTCGGCCACCATCGCCTCCGAGTCGAGGCTGGCATAGCCGTCGTTGATCGCGGTGAGCTTGGCGAATGCGGAATAGGTCTGCGGCACCAGTTCGCCGAGGGCGCGGATCCGCTCGGCGATGTCATCCAGCGCCTGCCATTCCTCCCGATACTGCCCTTCGAACAGCGTGTGCAGGGCCTGGAACGTCGGACCCGTGACGTTCCAGTGGTAGCCATGAGTCTTCAGATACAGCGCATAGGTGTCGGCGAGCACCGTCGAGAGCGCCGCCGCGATGCTGGTCCGCCCGGCCTCGGCGAAGCCGGTGTTGACGGCGATGGTCATGGTGTTCTCCTTCGCGGTTCGGATTGAAATTCGGCGCGCGGTCATGTCGGCCATTTCGAACCGAGGATGATCGAGCAGAAGTTCAACCGTGTGTAGTTCATGTCCTTCAGCGCCAGCACGTCGGCCTTGACGTTGCCGAAGGTGGTCAGCGGCTTCTTGATGGTGCCGGCCGCGAAATGATCGATGATGTTCTCCTTGAAGTTCGCCTCGCGCGGATGATGCGCGCAGACATGGTCGCGGTGCTCGTGCGAGAAATCGTCATAGGCGATGCCGAGCACGTCCATCTCGACGCCGGCGGTGACCAGCGCGATGGTCGGACGCATATGCTCGGGGATGCCGGGCGTGGTGTGCAGCGCGATCGAGGCCCAGACGTCATCGATGTCGCGCTCGGCGACGCCGTAGCTCTTCAGGAAGTCGCGCGCGGCGTTGGCGCCGTCGACCTCGAAGCGCAGATCGGGGCTCGCATGCCTGGCGGTGAGGCCCATGTCGTGGAACATGGCGCCGATATAGAGCAGCTCGGGATCGAACTTCAGCCTGCGGCGATTGCCGGTGAGCGCGCCCCAGAAGAACACGCGGCGGCTGTGGTTGTAGAGCAGGTCGTCCTCGGTATCGCGCACCAGCTGCGTGGCGGCACGGGCCATGGCGCTGTCGGGTACATGGATGCCGGCGATGATCTCGGTCATTTCAAGACGCTCCTCGATATGGCAAGACGATGCCGTGGCGTGCGAAACACGCGGGCCGCGCCGGCGCTCGTCTCTCTGGTGTGTTCGGATCATCTGGTGGCGTGATCCGTGGTCGTTTGTCACCCGTCTTGGCCTGATCCCGCAACGATCGTGCGCCGCCGGATCGGGCCAACGAGACATCGTTTCGCGCCAGCGGGCAGGGAGAGGGTATGACGGTTCAGAAGGTGGCAATCGCGATTCACGAAGGGGTGCAGGCGCTGGATGTCGCCGGTCCCGTCGACGTGTTCGCGGAAACCAACGGCTTTGTCGCTGATGGCGACGGCTATGAGACGGTGCTGGTCGGCGCTAGCCGCGAACCGCTGCGCGCATCGAACGGCATGAAGATATCGGCCGACCTCAGTTTCGACGAGGCAAACGAGAAGTTCGACATCCTGCTCGTCGCCGGCGGACCGGCATTGCCCGAAGCCGAGCCGGATCCGGCGCTGACGCGGTGGCTGCGCGGGGCGCCCGCGCGCGCCGAGCTCTACGGTTCGATCTGCACCGGTGCCTTCGCGCTCGGCCATGCCGGCTTGCTCGACGGGCACAAGGTGACGACGCATTGGCAGAACGCGCAGCGGCTGGCGGCGTGCTTTCCGGATGCCGAGGTGATCTTCGACCGGATCTACATTCGCGACGGCAGACTGATGACCTCCGCCGGCGTGACCGCGGGTATCGATCTCGGATTGGCGCTGGTCGCCGAGTGTCATGGGCCGCAGGTCGCGGTCGCGGTGGCAAAGCGGCTGGTCGTGGTGGCGCAACGCCAGGGCGGGCAGTCGCAGTTCAGCCCCTATCTCACGGCACCGATCGACGAGGATTCGCCGATCGCGCGCGCGCAGGCGCATGTCATGCAGCGTGTCGGCGAGCGCCACACGCTGCAATCGCTGGCCGAGGCTGTCGGTATGAGCGTGCGCAATTTCGGCCGCGCCTTTGCGCAGGAGACCGGCATCACGCCGCATGAATTCGTCGAACGCGCGCGGGTCGACGCCGCGCGCCGGCTGCTCGAGGGTAGCGATCGGCCGCTGAAGGCGGTTGCGTTCGACTGCGGCTTCGGCTCGGCCGACCGCATGCGCATCGTGTTCACCGAGCGGCTCGGCGTGTCGCCGGCGCAGTATCGGTCGAGTTTTCGCAAATTGTGACGCCGTTCATGAAGCGGACGCCTGATCGGGGATAGGATCAACCTGTCCGAAATTATTTCCAATCATGCAACTGTTCCGCGAGGCTGCCATGGACGCGCTCACGCTCTTCATCATCCGTCACGCCGAGAAGCCGGGCGAGTCCTGGCCGGGGCCCGGTTTCACTGCGGACGGCGTGTCCGATACCGAGTCGCTGGTGCTGCGCGGCTGGCAGCGTGCGGGCGCGTGGACTGCGTTGTTCGGCACCGATCTCACCGGCGGTGACTATGCCAAGCCCGATGCGATCTACGCCGCGACGCCCGGCACTACGCCCAATCAGCCGCCGTCGAGCCGTCCGGCCGAGACGATCTCGGCGCTCGCTGCGCGCCGCGAGCTGACGCCGAACATAGGCTTCGGCAAGGGTGACGAGCCGGCGCTGATGCAGGCGATACTGGCGCTGAAGGGCGTCGTGCTGCTGTGCTGGGAGCACAAGGCGATCATCGCAGACATCCTGCCGCTGATCCCGGTCAGCAAGGGCAAGCCGCCCACCAAATGGGAGAGCAGCCGCTTCGATGTCGTGCTGCGCTTCGAGCGCGCCAAGGGCGACGACAAGTTCGCCTTCAAGGAGTTGTTTCCGAAATTGCTGTCGGGCGATTCCGACAAGCCGCTGGGTGGCTGAACCGCGTCACGCTGCGCCGATCAGTCGAGCCCGAGCGCCTTGCGCGACTTCCGCGTCAGCTTGGCTGCGATCAGCGCATGCGCGTGATCGAGATAGGCCTTGAGCTCGGCGTCGGGCAGGGCGTCGTTGCCGATCAATTGCACCCATTTGGCTCGCGCCAGATACGGCGCCGGTCGCGCCAGGCCCTGCTCGATCAAGAGCTGATAGGCCATGTTCGAGGTCTTGAACATGAAGCCGCCGCTGCTCGCGACGAAGCCGCCGGCCAGCGCGAACATCTTGCCGCCGACCTTGAACACCGACGTGCCTTCCCATTGCACCACCTTGGTGGCGGCGGGCAGGCGCAGGCAATGAGCTTCGAAGGTTTTTGGACGCATGGATCGGAGGGGCTAGAGGGCTTCAAAGCCGTAAGCCAGCCGCGGGACGACGGGCAAGCCCGGCGTGAACCGGCAATCCCAGCCAGTTCCGGTCGCGGCTTCGTTGGCGGGACCTCACGAAAACGTGGGTTGTCGCCATTTCATCTGTAGATATATCGTAAGATATGTTTTCAGTAAGGAATGACCAATGAGGCGATCGATGTTTGGCGGCCGGGACGATGACGGATTCCGGTTTGGGTTCTTCGCCATGGGGCGGCACGGCCGAGGTGGCCATCGCTTTGGCCACGGCGGCCATGGCTTCTTCGGGCGGGGTGGCGGCGGCGACTTTCCGGGATCGCGGCGGCTCTCGTCGCAGGATCTGCAACTCGTCATCCTGGCGCTGCTCGGCGAGCAGCCGGCGCACGGCTACGAGTTGATCAAGAAAATCGAGGAGCGGTCGGACGGCTTCTACAGCCCGAGCCCGGGCGTGATCTACCCGGCGCTGACCTTCCTCGAGGAGATCGGCCATGCCAGCGTCACCCAGGATGCGGCGCGCAAGCTCTACAGCATCACCGAGCAGGGCAAGGCGCATCTCGCCGAGAACCGCGCCACCGCTGACACCATTCTCCAGGCGCTGTCGCGGATCGGCGGCCGCATGGAGGAGGTGCGCGAAGCCTTCGCCGGCGTGAGCGATCTCGATGGCGAATCCTCCGACGACGTGCACCGCGCCCGTCACGCCCTGAAGAGCGCGCTGCGCCAGAAGCGCGGCTGCGATGCCGCCGAGGCGCGCCGCATCGCGAAGATCCTCGACCGCGCCGCCGCTGAAATCCTGCAGCAATGACGCAGTCGCAAGGGAGACCCTTCATGTACAATGCTGAACCGCACAGCGCGATTACCGACGCCCGCGTCGCTGCCGTCATCGCGCGCCTGCAGGCCACGCGCCGCAGGCCGGCCGCCGGCGGTCCGCGCGGCAATCCGACGATGAGCCGCGATCCGCTCGACTATGCAGAGCAGGGCTTCTCAATTCATCCCGAGCAAGGTGAATTGATCTATCTGTTGTGCCGCGGCCTGCGCGCCAAACGCGTCGCGGAGTTCGCGACGTCGGTCGGGATGTCGACACTGTATTTCGCCGCCGCGATGCGCGACAATGGCGGCGGCACCGTGATCGGCTCGGAGATCGTGCCGGCCAAGGTCGTAGCCGCGAAGCACAACCTCGCCGAGGCCGGCCTTGCCGACTATGCCGAGATCCGCGAGGGCGATGCGCGCCAGACGCTGCGCGATCTCGGTGGTCCCGTCGACTTCATCCTGATCGACGGCTGGCCGGGCGAGAAGGGACCGACACTCGCCCGCCAGGTGATCGAGATCGTTGCTCCGCAGCTTCGGGTCGGCGGCTATGTCATGAACGACAATGCCGAGGCGGATTTTCTGGAGTTCGTGCGCGATCCCAAAAATGGCTTCGTGTCGATCACGCTGCCGCTCAAGGGCGGTACCGAGCTCTGCCTGAAGGTCGCCTAAGGATCGGTTCGGCACGACGAAATCCTGCTGGCGTGATTGTGAGCCGCAACGACATCACGCCACGCTGGATTTTGTCGGCGCTTCTTGCTCTGTTCGAGGAAAATCAGGAGCGAAGCGCCGCATGTCCGAAGTCCCGCCGATCCATCCGCTTGATCGCCCAATCTGGAGCGCACTGACCACGAGGCAACGCGACCTTGCGGAAGGCGGCGCCGAGGCAAGGCGCTTTCCGGTCGCGATCGCCCCCTTCGCCGACATGGTCGACATGTCGCCGGAAGGCTTTGCCGCGCTCGGCGCGCTGCTGTCGGGACCTGATATCGCGGTGCTGTTCACGCCCGATCCTGTCCCGGTGCCGCCGGAGTTCAAGCTGCTGCTGGCCGAGACCGGCGAGCAGATGATCGGCCCACCGGGGGAGTTTTGTCTGCCCGGCGTCGAGATCGTCACGCTCGGCGCCGCCGACGTTCCCGCGATGATGGCGTTGACGGAACTGACAAAGCCCGGACCGTTCAGCGCGCGGACGCATGAGCTCGGCACCTTTCTCGGTATCCGCGTTGGCGGCGAGCTGGTCGCGATGACCGGGGAACGGATGAAGCCGGGGAATTACACCGAGATGACCGCGGTCTGCGTGCATCCGGACCATCGCGGCCGCGGCTATGCGCAGGCGCTGCTATCGGCGGTCGGCCGCCAGATCGTGGCGCGCGGCGAGGTTCCGTTCCTGCACGTCTTCACCAACAACGTCTCGGCGATCGCGCTCTACCGCCGCCAGGGCATGGAGATCCGCCGCCGCCTGCACATCACGGTGCTGCAGAAGCAGGGGTAGGGCAAAGTCCGGGAACGATGCTCTGAACGGCGTCGCACTCGCTCACGCCAGCCTGTTGCCGGCAAGATGCACCGTGCGCTTGTCGCAGCTCGGATCGATCGCGACGGCATTGGTCGCGATCCGGCCGTGTGCGGCGACGTTGTTGCTGATCTCGACGTTCCTGGCGCGGCCGACGAAGATCGCGCTGTCGGGCTTGATGTGGAAGAACTCGCCAGCCCCGAACACGCTACCGCGCAGGAAGGTCTGGCCGATCACGTTGCCGGCGATTTTGACGCCGTCGGCATTGCTGACGAAGATCGCGTAGATGTAGGAATCGTCGATGTGATTGCCTTCGATGATAACGCGCCGGTTCTGGAAATTGTCCTGAAATCCCTTGGCGCCTTCCGGCGGCACCATGCCGACATAGATGGTGCCGAGCGTGCCGCTGCCGCTGGTCAGCTCATTGGCGCCGTTAACGCAATGGCTGAAGCGGTTGTTGCGGAACACGAGGTTCTCGGCAAATCCCGACTCCGACCAGAAGCCGATGTCGCTGCCCGCCTGCAGCGCCACGCCGGTCGAGAATGTGAACTGGCAGTTCTCGACGATAGCGTTCGGCGCCTTCATCAGCACGCGGCCGCAGGCGTGGAAATCGCAGCGCAGCACCGTCGCGCCCGATCCGATGTGCGTCAGCGAGGTGATGGCATCACCGGTCTTGAGCGGCAGGTCCTGCTGCAGGACCACGTCGTAGATCAGGTCCGGCAACGTGGTCGGGCTCCGGTTCTTCCAGAGCTGGGCGATTTTCACCTTCAGTTCGGGCGCGTGGCGCTTGGCCAATTGCTCGATCTTGCCGCGTCCGAGGGAGCGAAACGTCGCATGGTCACAGCTCTCGATATCGTCGCCGGCCGCGAGGCCGACGTCCCATTTCGGGCTGAGCAGAAACCGCCGCGGCGCGGTCTTCGCCACGACGTAGTAGTAGAAGCCGTGCACGTTGACGGCATCGTCGGAGGTATTGGCGAAACTGCAGTCCTCCATGGTCGGACCGCGCGCGACCACGGTGAAGTGCGAACCGTCGGAATTGGTCGAAATCAGGCGGTCGGTCGTCGCGCCCTTCGGCCGCGGTCCCGGAATGACCGAGACTTTCTGCAGCATCATCGAGCCTTCGCCGCCGTTCTCGATGATGCCCATGCCCGGCGACGCCAGCAGCTTCAGGTCGATCAGGCTGGTGGCGACGCTGGAGTCCACGGCGATGGCATGCGCGCCGCTATTTGCGATGGTGACGACGTCACCCACCGTGATCGGCAGCTGGCTCGGGAAACGATCGTTCGCGCCCCACCGCAGACGCACCTTGATCTGACCGTCGCCGAGGCGCGTGGCATGGGCCGGTGAGAGGAAATCCCTGGCCCCGGTCTTCAGCGCCCGGTTGCGGCGGTCCATCACCTTGAAGAAGCCATCCGTGAAGGTGGCCAGCAGCGCGGCATCATCGGGATAGCCGGGGTCGACCTTCACCGTGATGTCGACCGCTTGTTTGTCGAACGTAGTGATCGTTCCCTGGGTGAAGGGCAGCGGATCGTAATCGATGGTGAGATCGCGGATGGTGAGGCGGTTGCAGCCGGAGATCGCGAAGGTCCCGCTGCGTGCCGTGTTGACCAGCTGTGCGCCATTGCCGTTGAGCTCGAAACCGTGCAATTGCCGGAACGCGAGCGGCCGCTTGATCCGGTAGCTGGCGTTCTTCTCCAGATTGAGGACGATGTGAACCGGCCCCACCTTGCTCGCATCAGCCGCTGCCTTGGCGATCGCGGCCAGCGCCTTGGCAAAGGCCGCGTCGGCGTCGCCGCCGGACGTGGCCGTGAAGCTGGCCATGTCAAAGGTGGCCGCTCCGGCGGTTGGCGTCGGCTCGGCGCGGCCTTCGCTGCCGAGCAGCGGGCTCGCCACAAAAAACGAGGCAAGCGTCAGTGCTCGCCGGCGGCTGATCGGCATGGTGCGTGGCTCCTTGCGAGATCGGGATCGGTCGCGCGCACTATCGGTCTGCGGAGATGAATCGCAGCGAAATGGCGGGCAGCAGGCGCGAGGCCTCTCGACGTCGTGATGTGAGATCGAGGATTGGGGCGCTTGCGAACGGACTGCAGTGGGGGCGCGCAGCAGCCGCGGTTCAGTGTTTCTTCGCCGCCCTCGCCCTGATCATCTGCGTAGGCATGCGCGCGGCGATCCGCGTCAGCGCATCCGCGAATGCACGTGCGGCGGGGCCGAGCGGTTCGTCGAGCCGGTGCGCGAGATAGGCCTCCATCGCGAGCGCCGCGTTGCGGCCGAGTGCGCCGGTTTCGACCCGCACCAGGCGGCGATCCCTGAGGTCGCGCGCGACCTGCCAGAGCGGCAGGCGGCCCCAGCCGAGCCCCGCCAGGATCATGGCATGCTTGGTGTCCTGATTGCTTACCCTGCAAATCTGCGGCGAGAGCACGCCGAAGCTGCGGCCTTCCGACAGCGGCGTCGGATCCGACAGCACGATCTGCAGATGATCGGCAAGGTCGGCCACGCTCTTGCGGCCGCGGCGCGCGAGCGGGTGGCTTGCGGAGGCGACGGCGACGATCTGCACGGCGCAGATCGCGTCGAGCGCGAGGCGCGGATCGCGAAAATCCTCCCCAACCGTGACGGCGAGCGCGCTGCGCCGTTCGGTCAGGGCGGCGATCGGCCCACCCATCGGTTCGACCGCGAGCCGCACGCTCACAGACGGATAGGCTGAGCGCATTTCCGTCAGCGCTGCGCCGACCGCGGCAATCGGAAACAGCGTGTCGACCACCAGCGAGAGTTCCGGCTCCACCCCGTCACCGAGGCCGTGCGCGCGCGCCCGCATCGCGTCGACGCGGAGCAGCAGGTCGCGGGCGTTACCGAGCAGTGCCTTGCCTTCCGCCGTCAGCGCCGGGCGATGGCCGGAGCGGTCGAACAGCATGAGACCAAGCTCGGCCTCGAGGTTGGCGACGGCATGGCTGACCGCGGACTGCACTCGCGCCAGCTTGGTCGCCGCGGCGCGAAAGCTGCCGCTCTCGGCGATGGTGACGAAGACCCGGATCTGGTCGAGCGTGAGGTTATCGAGCATGATCTACGAAATCGATCAAATGGATGCAAAACATATCACTCCTGTCGATGATCGGGAAACGCTATCTGTGGTGGCTTGAACTGGACGGGTGGACGCATGACGATCGAGATGGCCGTGGTGCAGCAGAGCGAGGCGAAGCGATGGGCGACGGTCGCCGTCGTGACCGGTTGCGGGATCGGCGCCGCTCTCCAGGTCGGGAAGGTGCCGATTGCCGCGACGATGCTGCAACAAAGCTTCGGCATCGACCTCGCTGCTGTCGGAACCGTCGCCGGCATCTTTGCGGTGCTGGGGCTTGTCGGCAGCGTGCCCGCCGGCGTCGTGATCGCCGCGGTCGGCGCGCGCCGGGTGCTGCTGTGCGGGCTTGCCGCCATCACGCTCGGTGCCGCTTCGGGCGCGCTCGCGCCGCAGCTTGCGGTGCTGCTGGGATCGCGCCTGCTGGAAGGGCTCGGCTTCCTGCTGGTGATGGTTTCTGCTCCTGCACTGCTCAATCGCGTGGTCGATGTCGGTGCGCGCGACATCACCATGGCGGTGTGGAGTTGCGTGATCCCGTTCGGGATCGCGCTGGCGCTGGTCGCGGGTCCGATGTTCGGCGGCTGGCGCGCGATCTGGTGGGCCAGTGCCGCGTTTGCCGCCCTGCTGTTCGTCCTTGCCGGCGTCATCGTCCCTGAAGTGTCATCGCGGACCGGGCCGGCGCGTGCGGGCTTGATGCAAGAAGCATTCGCGCTGGCGCGGCGCCGCACCCCGGCGCTTCTGATGGTGCTGTTCGGGCTCTACAGCCTGATGTTCTTTGCGGTGTTCAGCTTCCTGCCGATCCTTTTGACCGAGCGGCTCGGCGTCTCCAGCCAGAGTGCCGGCGGGCTCAGCGCGCTGGCGGCGGCCGCCAACGTCGTCGGCAATCTCGCCGCCGGCAATCTGCTCGCGCGCGGGGTGAGCCGGACTGGGTTGATTGCAGTTGCGGCCGTCGTGATGGGCGTGTCCGCGCTCGGCATCTTCCTGCCGGTGCTCGGCGGCTGGGGCGCATTCATTCTGTGCCTGCTGTTCTCCGCGACCGGCGGCCTGATCCCGGCGACGTTGCTGGCGACCGCGCCCGCGGCGGCGCGTTCGGCGGCGATGGTGCCGGTCATGATGGGTCTCTTGATGACGGGCAGCAATTTCGGCCAGGTGACCGGACCGATCGCGGTCGGCACGGTCGTTTCGGCGTGGGGCTGGAGCGCGGCCTGCGTCATGGTGGTTGCGGCTGCGATCCTCGCCGGTCTTGCGGCATGGATGCTGGCGCGCGGTGATCACAACAGCGTCAGCGAGGCGAGGGAGCCGGCTTGACGCCGCGCGCGCGGAGGGCGAAGGAGTGAAAGTCTCTCACGCCCACGACAACAGGAAAGTTTCATGACACGCGTGCGCTGCATCACCGAAATGGGCATGGGCGTCGACGTCCACGGCCGCGATGCCACCAAGGCCGCCAAGCGTGCGGTTTCGGATGCGATCCGCCATTCCAGCCTCGGCTTCTTCCGCATGCTCGGCAAGACCGCCAACGACATGTTCGTCGACGTCACGATCGCGGTGCCGAATCCCGAAGCGGTCGATACCGACGCCGTCGCCAGGGAATTGCCCTATGGCACCAAGACCGTGAAGGCGATCGCGGGCGGGCTCGAGATTCCGTCGGATATCGGCAACGACCCGATCCTGATCGCGAATGCCGCTGTCATCGTCAGCTTCGACGACGGGAAGAGCGGCTGATCAACCGCGCTGAGCCGGTTGGACCCTCACGTCGTCGTCCTGGCGAAAGCCAGGACCCATAACCACAAACGCCGATTGTTGTATGCGCTGGGACGACGATCCTTCACCCAACAGACGCTGGTGGCTATGGGTCCTGGCTTTCGCCAGGACGACGGATTTGGAGGCGTCAATCGCCGCCTCGAAAGTAGTCGGGCTTGCCGGTGGTCCAGGTCTCGCCCCAATGCTGGCCGCCGCCGTCGACGGTCAGCGTCTCGCCGGTGATGAACTTGCCGGAGGGCGCGGCGAGATAGACCGCGGCCTCCGCGATGTCCCAGGGCGTGCCCGGATGCATCATCGGGTTGGAACGCGGATAGGCGGCGCGCGCCGCCTCGCTGTAGACGTTCCAGCCCTCGGTCTCGATCGCGCCGGGCGCGATGCAATTGACGCGGATGTTCAGCGGCGCCCATTCGACCGCGAGCGCGCGCGACAGGCCGATCACGCCGGAGCGCGCGGCGATCGTGTGCGCGATGCCGTAGAGGCCGTGCGTCGTGACCACGACGATATTGACGATGCTGCCGGGATGTTTGCAGTCGCGCCAGCGCTGCGCGGCGGCCTGCATCATGTACCAGGTGCCGTTGAGGTTGGTGTTGATGACCGCGTTCCAGCCCTTGATCGAGAAATCGATCGCGGCTTGCGGGAATTGGCCGCCGGCGCTGTTGACGAGGTGATCGATACGGCCATGCGCGGTCCACAGCGCGTCGAACGTCGCGTTGACCGCGTCGGGATCCCTGATATCGGCAACATACGCCGACGCTTTCAGGCCGCTACGACCGAGATGATCGACCAGCGCATCGAGCTTGTCGGCACTGCGTCCCGCGATCACGACATGTGCGCCGAGGCGGGCGAACAGCCAGGTGATGGCGCGGCCGATGCCACCGGCACCGCCGGATACGACGACCACCTGACCGGCCAACGCGTCCGCCGCAAACACGGTCGGATGTACTGCGAGTTCGTCGTCGGAGGGGCCGAGCGTTGCGTCTGTCTGTTGATCGTTCATGGCCGGTTGCAGACCTTGCGGCTTTCAATGAGCTCCGTACATTAGCCACCCAACAACAACCGTGCAAAGCAACAACCTGCAAAGAATGTCGACATGACCGATCTGTCCGCCTTTCCCATTACAAAACGCTGGCCCGCCCGGCATCCGGACCGCCTGCAGCTCTATTCGCTGCCGACGCCGAACGGCGTGAAGGTCTCGATCATGCTCGAGGAGATCGGGTTGCCCTACGAGGTCCATCTCGTCGACTTCAACAAGGATGATCAGAAGACGCCGGAGTTCCTGTCGCTGAACCCGAACGGCAAGATCCCGGCGATCCTCGATCCCAACGGTCCCGGCGGCAAGCCGCTGCCGCTGTTCGAGTCGGGCGCGATCCTGCAATATCTCGCCGAGAAGACCGGCAAGCTGTTGCCGGCGGATGCCGCGCGCCGCTACCAGGCGATCCAGTGGGTGCACTTCCAGATGGGCGGCATCGGACCGATGTTCGGCCAGGTCGGGTTCTTCCACAAATTCGCCGGCAAAGATTATGAGGACAAGCGGCCGCTGCAGCGCTATGTCGCCGAATCTGCGCGCCTGCTCGGTGTGATGGAAGCGCATCTCGCCGGGCGGCAATGGTTCATGGACGATGAATACAGCATCGCCGACATCTCGATGCTCGGCTGGGTGCGCAATCTGATCGGCTTCTACGGCGCGCGCGAGCTCGTCGAGTTTGACCGGTTCACCCATGTCGCGGCCTGGCTGGAGCGCGGTCTCAAGCGGCCGGCCGTGGAACGTGGGTTGAACATTCCGAAGCGGCCTTAAGCAGCCCGCTTCAGCAACTCATAGACGATCGGATTGTCGGCGCAGGCACTGAGGCCGCATTCGAGCAACGTTGAAAGCACGTTCAGCGCCGTGAGCCCGACCACCAGCCACACCGCACCTTGCGCGATTTTGCCGGGCGCGGCGCCCGGCGCCGTGCGGTGGTCGAACTGGCGGTCGAACAGCAGCATGGCGGCGAGCAGCACGATCGCCGCGATGAATCCGATCAGCGCCCACGTATAATAGTGATAGCCGAGCAGCGCCGACCCATAGCCGGCGTCACCGGGGAGAATGTGCAGCAGGACCTGCCGGGTCGAGACCGAGGCGCCAAGGACAGCCGTCAGCAGCGACAAGGCATAATGGCTCGGCCGCGGTCCGAAGCGGATATTCAGGATCGGTCCGATCGCCAGCAGAGCAAAAAGGATGCGCTGCAACAAACACAGCGGGCAGGGCAGTTCGTGCAGCACGAGCTGCGCCGCAAAAGCTGCGGCCAGCAACAGCGCGAGGCCATAGAGCGCGAGGGCATTGAGGGTCACTGCCTGCGTGTCGGTCATGGCTGGCCTCAGAACGACAGAGTGAGGCGGTCGGTGGCGTGGTGCAGCAAGGTCGCGACGCAAGCGACCAGGATCACCGCGAACAATCCGATCGCGACCGGACGCGGGCCACGCCAGGCCACCAGCATGGCGATGGTGATGGCGAGAAACAGTGCGGTGAATTCCATCTCAGCCTCCGGATGCGAGCCGGCCGTAGTCTATGACAGATTCGTGTGCGCGCGCGGCGGGCGCGAATGGCCATTGTCGCTTGCGCGCGGCTCCGCCAAGATGGCATCACCAGTTGAGTTCATTCCAGCCCGGGGCACCTCATGACCACAGACGCGATCAAGCCCGCCGTCCATCACAAGCATCAGCCCTGGTACAAGATCCTCTATGTCCAGGTGTTGATCGCGATCGCCGCCGGCGTCTTGATCGGTCATTTCTATCCCGGCCTCGGCAAGCAGTTGAAGCCGCTGGGCGACGGCTTCATCGCGCTGATCAAGATGATGATTGCGCCGGTGATCTTCTGCACCGTGGTGCACGGCATCTCCTCGATGGGCGACCTCAAGCGCGTCGGCCGGGTCG
Organism: Bradyrhizobium sp. AUGA SZCCT0105; assembly: GCF_018129565.1. Taxonomy (NCBI): domain Bacteria; kingdom Pseudomonadati; phylum Pseudomonadota; class Alphaproteobacteria; order Hyphomicrobiales; family Nitrobacteraceae; genus Bradyrhizobium; species Bradyrhizobium sp. AUGA SZCCT0105. Next base: position 413,062 of record NZ_JAFCMK010000001.1, read on the forward strand.
GGCTGAAGGCGCTGATCTATTTCGAGGCGGTGTCGACGGTCGCGCTCGCGGTCGGCTTGCTGATCGGCGAGCTGCTGCAGCCCGGACGCGGCTTCAACATTGACCCTTCCACGATCGATCCGAAATCGGTCTCCACCTACGTGACGCAGGCGAAGGAGCAGGGCATCGTCGCCCATTTGATGGCGATCATTCCCGACAGCTTCTTCGGCGCGCTTGCGCGCGGCGACCTGCTGCAGGTGCTGCTGATCTCGATCCTCTCGGGGTTTGCCATTGCCTTGATGGGCAAGCCCGGTGAGCCGATCGCCGAGGCCATCGACAAGGCGTCCAAGATGTTCTTCGGCATCATCCGGATGATCGTCCGCGTCGCGCCGCTCGGCGCGTTCGGCGCGATGGCCTTCACGGTCGGCGCCTACGGTCTCGGCTCGCTGGTGAATCTGGCGGCGCTGATCGGCACGTTCTATCTCACCAGCGTGCTGTTCGTGCTGATCGTGCTGGGCGCGATCGCGCGGCTGGCGGGTTTTTCGATCATTCGCTTCATCGCCTATATCAAGGACGAGCTCCTGATCGTGCTCGGCACCTCGTCGTCGGAGACGGTGCTGCCGCAGATGATCCAGAAGATGGAGCATCTCGGCGCCTCGCGTTCGGTGGTCGGCCTCGTGGTGCCGACCGGCTACAGCTTCAATCTCGACGGCACCAACATCTATATGACGCTGGCAACGCTGTTCCTGGCGCAGGCCACCAACACCCATCTGACGATCTGGCAGGAGCTCGGCATCCTCGGCATCGCCATGATCACCTCGAAGGGCGCTTCCGGCGTCACCGGCGCCGGCTTCATCACGCTCGCCGCGACGCTGTCGATCGTGCCCGACATTCCGATCCAGTCGATCGCGATCCTGGTCGGCATCGACAAGTTCATGAGCGAGTGCCGCGCGCTCACCAACCTGATCGGCAACGGCGTTGCCTGCGTCGTGATCAGCCTCTCCGAGGGCGAGCTCGACAAGGACGCGCTGCACCAGACGATGGCGCATCCGCTCGAACTCGGCGAAGCGCTGGAGCCGGGTGGCTCCGGCTAGAGCAACATGAAGTTATGGGGCCGTCGCAGGGGGCGCTGCCAAAATATCGAAAACAACCCCATGCAAAGTAGCCGGCGGCGGCCGGCGTTCGACCAAGCAACTTGACACGTCGGGCAACTCAGGGATATTCTTCTAATATTCCGAAATTGCCGGGTGTCTCCTCGTCCCAAGGCTGTCGCATATGGCATTTGCGGGCTTCTGCAACTGACGCTTCCACGTCGCGGGCGGGAGAGGGAACGCGCCTTGTTCGCGGCCGCAGCTCAGGTCGTGAACCCTTAAAGTGGAAGCGCCGCACGGTAGGATGACGAGTATGCGCCAAGCCTTGCGTGCATGTTGCGCCATCGATAGTCCATTGCGCGGCGGCCTGCCTCTGCGAGTTCGTTCATCCAGCCCAATCCAGGAACGCTCAACTATGCTCACCGTCTATGGCGAAGGTCGTGGCTTCCGTGTTGTTTGGCTGCTCGAGGAATTGGGATTGGCCTATCGGCTGCGCCCGGTCGATCTGCTCGCAGCCGAGATTGATCGCGATTTCCTCGCGATCAACCCCGCCGGCTTCATTCCCGCACTGCAGGACGGCGAGACGATCATGGTCGAATCGATCGCCATTCTTGAGTACCTGCTCGCCAGCCACGGCTCAGGTTCGCTTGCCGTCGCCCCGGACGATCCCGCCTTCGCTTCCTATCTGCAATTTCTCCACCTGGGCGAGGCCGGGCTCGCCGGGCCGATGAACGCCGTCATTGTTGGTCGCCAACTGGCGCCTGAAGCCGAGCGAGATGCCAGGGTTACCTGCTGGGCGCTCGAGACCTTCGAGAGCCGGCTGCGGTTGGTTATCCGCCGCCTCGCGGATTGCCCCTATCTCGCCGGCGACCGATTCACTGCCGCCGATATCTCGGTGAGCTACGCCCTCCTGCTCGGCCTGCGAACCGGCAACTACGTCCCCGGTTCAACCGAGCGGGATTATCTCGCTCGCACGACGGCACGCCCTGCCTACGTCCGAGCGACGGAAAGCTGCCAGGCCACCAAGGCATGGGCGGCGAGATCACCGGGATTGTAGTGCTCGAACTGAGTCTCTCCGTTCTTTCCGACCTTAAAGTTGCGCGGACGGTTTCGGCATTATGTGCATTCACTACGATCAGCCGATGGGCGCGCCGCCGCCGCGAACGGTACCGAATTCGAGGATCGACCTCAGGCGGATCATGGCAAAGCGTATAGAAGCGCTTTGCAGATCGTCAGCACAATGGTGCATCGTACTATAGTTGTGTCGTGGTATGGCGGCACGTAAAACGAGCATAAGCGAGGTACCACCTAAGATTTAGACATCAAAATGAGTGCAATTTAAACTTGACTTTAGCGGTTTGGGCTCAGCATGATGATTGCTCCAAACTGCCCATTAATTTTCATTCGCGCTTTTTTTAGGGAGTTGGGACAATGCAGAAGCGGACGTTGGTTTTGGCAATCGCTATGGCGACATCGTTCGCCATGCCCGCAAGTGCCGACTACAACAAGCGAGTTTGTGGCGGCGAGGATCAGGCAAACGGATGCCCGGTCTCAAAAGACATCATGTTAGGCTGCAACCCGACAGAGGACGACGCCGGAAACGCCGCGTGTTCCTACACGAGCAATGGCCAAAGGAAGGTCTTTGACTATCACGCCGACAGACAAGGAAGTCATGAAGGCGGGAAATGTGGCTATACTTGGTATTTGGTGACTTGCTTCACCAGCAAGTAAACGTCGAGCAGCTCGCAATTCTATTCGGCCGTATGCGATCGTTCGTGTACGGCTTTTTCTTTATGAGCGACTACCGCAGTTCGGGCCCCTGCACGCGGGCGGCTTCGGTACGGACGATCTTCACCTGCTCGCTGTGCATTTCAACGTAAACACAGCAAGGCCGCAGTGCCCTCCCTGGTAGGTATTCTGTAGATTTAGCTGGATTTGAAGCTTTCCGCATTTTGCGGCTGACCAAGCCTCTACATCGGTTCCGCATTCAACCAGAATGCTGCCTTTTGGGCATCGCCCGAAGTTATGATCCCCCACGCAGACCTGATAGATCGCCTCCATTCTTAGCTCTGGTTCGGACTTGGGAGGAATGATCACGGTGTTCTGGTTCGTCACCGTGTTCTGATTGCTCTGTGAAGGTGAAACGTTGATGTTCGGGTTGGCCTGGACATTCACAGCGGGGTTGTTGTTGACGGTCTGGTTGACCGACGTAGGAGGCGTGGCTTTATTGTCTTCAGCGTGCGTTGGACTAAAGTGCAAGTAGGCGGCCCACAAGGCCGCGACGATGGCCGCAACTCCGGTACCTAGAAAGCCGAGCACTTCTCGGCGCGAACGGCTGAAAATCCATTGATGAATGGTGCGCACTGTCCATCCTCATCAAACAACCTATGAAATATAAGGAACAATAGTACAATCATTGGGATCGTACAACCTGAGACCAGCCGGCCGGCACTCCACCGCCTCGCGACCGTTACCGCGACCAAGGTCGCTCCTCGGGCGAATCTTGGCAGAGTGTGTGACGGCTCCAATTAGTCACGGTTTCGGCTTGAGTGCCGATTGAGAAGCGAAGTATCTCCGTCCTTTCTCAGTAACGCACCAAATTAAAGTGCTGGACGTCCGATCGTTTAGGAGGAAGCCAATTCTTCCTCCTGTGTTCGAATCGGTTCGGGTCTGGCTCTCACTTCGATAAGACCAAGCGCCTCAAGTTGCCTCCGAACTGTCAGGACACTGTGGCGACTGCAATACGTCGTGTAGCTCGCCCCACGATGGTCCGCCTTATCAAGACCATCAGGATTGCGACGGTACGCCCGCGCAATAATGTGGTCAAAATTTACTTCTGGTTCCTCTCGAACAATGTCGTCGTACAGAACGACGAAGAGATCCTTGAAGGAGATAGTTACATGATACTCGTACTTAGTTGCTGATTTGTCCCTGAAAGCGACGTTCTCATTGAATAAGAGAGCAATGTCGGCATCTGGCCCGGAAATCGTTGGATCGAACTCGACTGCCAGAGAGCCCCGATAGTTCGCTATCGTCGCCTTTAATTCTGCATTCTCGATTCGGAGCTTTTCAGCTTCCTGCAAGACCTTTGGGTCGATCGCGTTGTCGCCACGTACCCAACCCAAACCGGGTCTCAAATTGGATTCGTTTCCCACCGCGATGACTGCTTTGGCGGAAAGTTCGTCTTTGTTGCTCCAGAAGTCGGCCATCCGGTCCTTCTTGAGTTTCCCGTTGAAGCGTTCAAGATTTGATCGTCCAATTTCGGTCTGCTCACTTTTTTCGAAAGGAAGCGACCCCGGGTTTTTGTGGAGGAGGGCGAGGACAGGGATGCCCTTAGACTTGGCGTATTCGAACTCTTTTTCAGTAAAGCTGACGCCATCGTCAGCCAGCGAGCCATAACGACCCGCCGTGATAACCACGTAGTAGTCGCTACGGTCGATGACCCGCTTTATATATTCAAGCTGGTCCTCATCGGCCGCGGAAAACAATTCCATCCCTGCGACAACGTAACCGGCCTTGGCCAAGCTTTTGCTGACGAGGCGCCGTTCTTCCTCTAGGTCATTGAATGTCGAGCTTACAAAAACCTGGAAAATGCGATCCAATGTGTTGCGTCCTCAGACGGTAAGAAATTGCGATGGGTGTTACCCAGCAAAAGTAAACGCGAAAATGCAATGATTTCAAACGCTTTATGCACATAGCGATGGACAGCGATTGAAACAGCGAATTTGGACGTCAACCCCGTTCGCTCTAAGTGATTGTTTTCTATCGCAAACCGGAACTAGCTTTTCCGGTACGTTGCGCCAATTTGGAATCCGTGTCTCTTACTTAAGCCCCCTGACAAGAACGATTCGCTCTTCAGATTTTTTCTGAAGGGAGAGCTGTGTCGTGGACAAATTTGCCTTGAGTGTATGGGGATTGGCTGTTGATGCGCAGGGAAAGCTCGCCGTTATCGAGGCGTTCGTTCTTGCGGTTCTGTTTGTCTGCCTTTTGAGTTGGCGCTTTCGAAAGTGAGCCATTACCGAAGAGGAATTCATTTCCTGCCGGGTGGTAGCACCGAAGATCAATCCAATCGGATGATTTTTGATGCTGAACGACGCGGGCGGATACGGTACGGGCGATGAGGGCGAGCGCGAGGCGCCGGCTGATGCCGATCAGATTTTCGACAGGCTGCAGAAGTGGTGCAAGCATGACTTCAACAGCAAGGGCCAGACGAAATGGCGGGGTGATGCCCGCGAGGACTTCGATTTTGAGGCCGGCGAACAGTTCACCGAGGATGACAAGAACATTCTCACGGACGCAAAGCGCCCGATCGTCATTTTCAACCGCGTCGGGCCCGTCGTCGATAGCGTCGCTGGCCAAGAGGTCGGCAATCGGCAGGAAGTCCAATATCTGCCGCGCACCGAGGGTGACGTACAGGTCAACGAACTGCCGACGGCGGCAGCGAAGTGGTTCCGGCAACAGTGCGACGCTGAGGACGAGAAAAGCGACGCCTTCCGCGACATGATTGTTTGCGGCATGGGCTGGACCGAAACCCTCTTGGACTATGAGGACAATCCGGTGGGCGACCCCAAGATTGAGCGGCGCGACCCGCTCGAAATGGTGTGGGATAGTGGCGCGTCCAAGCGAAACCTCAAGGAGTTCGTGCCAACTGCAATGCGGCCTCAACGCCGCCATCCAAGATTTGCTGCGCTTCGAAAGCGTCGGGCACGGCCCGCGCGAACTGCAGGGTGCCCACCATGAGCCCGAAGATGGCCGTCGCGCGCCGATGTTTCTCTAGAATCTGTGCCGGACACTAGCGCGGCCAAAGTCGCAATGTACCTTCGCAGCGCCTTCTCGTGATCTTGCCTGGGAGGTAACCCGTCAATCATCGGGAGAAGACATCACGCCAATGCTGCCAAGCAAGCCGCGCGGCATACCAGGGGTAAATGATGGCGTGTCGTTAGAGCGGCGTCAGTCCGGGACGCCGGCCGCCTTGAGGGTTTCACGATAAGTCGCGGACATCGCTTCCACCGGGAAGGGAATCCGCGCCAGGAATCCGGAGATCGTGAACTCCGGATCGACCTTGAGCAGTTCGCGCGCGATCTGGGTCGCGCGCTCGTTCTCGCCGGACTTGACCAGCGCCACGATCAGCACCCGCAGCGCGACCGCGAAGCGGCGGTTCTGCGCCAGCGCCTTGTCGGCCCACATCACCGCTTCGGCAAAATTGTTATCCAGCACCGCGCAGATCGCCAGCGCCGCGGAGGCGAACCAGCCGCGCGGGTCGCGCGGGTTCAGCCGTTGCGCGCGCTCGATCATGGCCCGGCCGGCCTGCTGGTTGCCGCGCATCGCCTCGATCCAGCCGCCGAGCACCAGCGCCATCGCCGAATTCGGGTTGATCGCAAGCGACCGCTCGAACAATTCGCGCGCGGGTTCGATCTCGTCGGCCATGTTCCAGATCGCGAACGCCGCCATCCACAGCACCTGCGGGTCACCGGGGGCGAGCTCGACCGCGCGCCAGGCCTGTGCGACCGCGCGTTCCCGGTAGGCGTCGTTCGGCTTCAGCCACCCCTGGACATGACGCATCGCATGGCAATAGGCCGACGCCGCCAGCGCCGGCGCGTAAGCCGGATCGAGCGCCAGCGCCTGGTCGAGGCAATCGAGCGCGGCTTCCATGCTCTCCGGCGTGAACTGGTAGCGCAGGCTGTAGGCGCGCAGCAGCAGGTCGTAGGCGTCAAGCCTGTCCGGCGGCGCAGTCCGCACGCGCTCGGCTTCGGCGACCAGCAAGGTCGGCTCGATCGCGCCGACCACGTTCTCGGTGATGCGGTCCTGCAGGTCGAACACGTCGGTCGCCGCGCCGTCGAAGCGGTCGGCCCACAGATGCGCGCCGGAGACGGCGTCGATCAACTGTCCGGTGATGCGCAGGCGGTCGCCGCCGCGGCGGACGCTGCCTTCGAGCACATAGCCGACGCCGAGGTCGCGCCCGACCTGGCGGATGTCGACCGCCTTGCCCTTGTAGGTGAAGGCGGAGTTGCGCGCGATCACGGTGAGGCGGCTGCAGCGCGCCAGCGCGGTGGTGATGTCCTCGGCGATCCCGTCGGCGAAATAATCCTGCTCGGGGTCGCCGCTCATATTGGTGAAGGGCAAGACCGCGATCGACGGACCCTCGCTCGGCCGCGGCGGGGCGGCCTTGTCCGCAACCGGATGATCGACCGCGCTGTGCTCCCTGACATCGCCGACAAAGCGGAGGCCCTTGCGGGGCAGGGTGCGGATCAGCCGCTGCTCCTCGCCATTGTCGCCGATCGCGGTCCGCGCCGCATTGACCCGGCTGGAGAGCGTCGCCTCCGAGACGATCCGCCCGTGCCAGACCGCTGCCAGCACCTCGTCGCGGCTGACGACGCGGTCGCGGGCGCGGATCAGGAACTCGAGCAGATCGAAGACCTGCGGCTCGACGGCCACCAGGGCATCGCCGCGGCGCAGCTCCCGGCGCTCGGAGTCGAGGGTCAAGTCGTTGAAATGGTAGGTCAAATCGAAGAGTCCGGCGGCCGGCGGCTGAATTCGGGGCGGAACCTAGCACAGGCGGCGTGGGGCCAAAATCACGACGCTCTGAAGGACAAATCCACGTCCTCTGAAAGCGGACGCGGTCGGCCTCTGCAATAGTCCATGCCGACACCAGACGCAGGAGATCGCCATGTCCCAATCCATCAATCAGCAACGCCGCCGCTTCCTTGGCATCGCCGGCGGGGTCCTCGCCGTTTCCAGGCTCGGCTTCATCGGATCGGCCCAAGCCCAAGCTCAGACCAAGGCGGCGCTGCCGGCGGTCAAGGCCGGTAGCCACACCTCGATCGGTCCGGTCAAGCAGATCAATGCCGGCGTGCTCGATACCGGCTATGTCGAGATGGGGCCGGCCACCGGTCCCGCAGTCATCCTGCTGCACGGCTGGCCGTACGATATCCACAGCTATGCCGACGTCGCGCCGGCGCTGGCCGAGGCTGGCTATCGCGTGATCGTGCCGCATCTGCGCGGCTACGGCACGACGCGCTTCCTCTCCAGCGATACGATGCGCAGCGGCCAGCCCGTCGCAGTTGCCGCCGACATCGTTGCGCTGATGGACGCGTTGAAGATCGAGAAGGCCGTGCTCGGCGGCTATGATTGGGGCGCGCGCACCGCCAACATCATGGCGGTGCTCTGGCCCGAGCGCTGCAAGGCCATGGTGTCGGTCAGCGGCTATCTGATCGGCAGCCAGGCGGCCGGCAAGGTGCCGCTGTCGCCGAAGGCCGAGTTGCAATGGTGGTACCAGTTCTATTTCGCCACCGAGCGCGGCCGCGAGGGCTATGCCAAGAACCGGCACGATTTTGCAAAGCTGATCTGGCAGCTCGCCTCGCCGCAATGGAAGTTCGACGACGCCACCTATGACCGCAGCGCGGCCGCGTTCGAGAATCCCGATCACGTCGATATCGTGATCCACAACTACCGCTGGCGGCTTGGTCTCGCCGAAGGCGAGGCGAAGTACGATGCCTTCGAGAAGACGCTGGCCCAGGCGCCCGTGATCGCGATCCCGACCATCACGATGGAGGGCGATGCCAACGGCGCGCCGCACCCGGAGCCTGCGGCCTATGCCAAGAAGTTCTCCGGGCATTACGAGCATCGGACTCTGGCCGGCGGTATCGGCCACAATCTGCCGCAGGAAGCGCCGCAGGCGTTCACCCAGGCCATCATCGATATCAGCAAGGTCTAGAGCGTTTTCGAGCGAAGTGGATACCGGTTCGCGTGAAGAAAACGCGTCAAACAAGAATCGAGAGCGCGGACAATTGATCATGAGACAGGTTGTGAAATGGGCAGCTGCCGCGATCGCGGCAGCCTGCATCAGTGCGTCATTGCCGTTTGCCGTCGGGCACGCCGATGATGCGGCGCTGGCATCGCCGATCTTCGGCGTGAAAATTCCCGCAGGCTATCGCGACTGGAAGCTGATCGCGGTCGGTGAGGAGACCGGGCTCGACGAACTGCGCAGCGTGCTCGGCAATGCGACAGCCGTGAAGGCCTATCAGGACGGCGCCGCGCGATTTCCCGACGGCACCGTGCTGGTGAAGCTCGCCTGGAAGCGCAAGCCGGTTGCGGGCCTCAACGGTGCGTTCATCACGGGACCGGCGACAACCGTCCAGGTCATGGTCAAGGACTCCGCCAAATATGCCTCGACCGGCGGCTGGGGCTTTGGCCGCTTCATCGACGGCAAGCCGGTCGATGCCGCCCAGCACGAGACCTGTTTCGCCTGCCACGAGGCCCACGCCAGCGATCACGATTTCGTCTTCACGCACTACGCGCATTGAGTGCCACCAATATCGGTGTGGAGACCGCTTCTTCTCGTCATAACCCGCTGTTATCGCGCCCGGCCTGTGCGCAATTGCGCACATGGACCGGGCGATCCAGTATTCCAGAGGCGGCTGTGAGATACGGAGATGCCGCGGCGTACTGGGTCCCCCGGTCGAGCCGGGGGACGACACCGAGTATGGGCACTACGCTGTCTTCACGTCCTCGCGGCGCGTTCTGATCTGGCGCTGCCGTTGCGGTGAGGCTAGTTTCCCGCAGCAATCGCATGCGGGGAACGGCTTTGACCATCACCATCTATGGCATCAAGAACTGCGACACCATGAAGAAGGCGCGCGCCTGGCTCGACGATCACGGCGTCGGCTACGACTTCCACGACTACAAGACCGCCGGGATCGCCAAGGACAAGCTCAAGCAGTGGAGCGACGAGGTCGGCTGGGAGACGCTGCTCAATCGCGCCGGCACGACCTTCAAGAAGCTGCCCGATGCCGACAAGGAAGGGCTGAACGAGCGCAAGGCGCTGGCACTGATGGCCGAGCAGCCGTCGATGATCAAGCGTCCGGTGCTCGATCTCGGGCCGAAGCGCGTCGTCGGCTTCAAGCCGGACATTTACGCCAAGGAAGTGCCGGCAAAGGCGCGCAAGAAAGGCTGACGCGTTCCGCGCGAACCCTGGTTGGGGAATTTGAATCACGGGAGCCCGGCCAGACGGGACAATTCTGCTCGGCTCCCGGTTCGAGGCTTACGGACAGGAGCGGACATCAACCTGCTGACTATCCCCGACCAATCCATCGAAATGACCCAATGCAGAAACCGCAATCGCCTCATTCATCCTTTAGCACGCCGATCTATAGTGGTTGATGAAACGGCTTGATACAACCTACCGCTAAGCGTCGATACTCGCGCAGGGCTGACGGCCATATGCCTTACCTTATCGACGCAGTCGTTATCTTCTTGTATGCGATAACTGCTTGCGCGATGTGCGGTGCGACGATAGCTCAGGTGAAATTCGTACCCGCGGCCGGGTTGCCGCTTTCAACCTTTATCAGAAGACCGTGGACGGGGATGGCGTTGATGGCTGATCACCGCAAGGTCTTTGCCGCCCCCGGTCAGATTAAAAGGTTCGTGATCTACGGATTGTTGTTGTTCACGGCCTTTGCCGCGTTGGTGATCGGACGATCTATTCAGTTAGGTCATTCACCCTTTTGAAGCGCGTCATGCCGCGCAACCCTTACACTAAGTCCACTCAATGACTGCTTCTGGACCCTTTTCGGAAGTGCCGCGTTGGCTATCGAAAGTCCGGTGTCGGCGGTGAAGCGGACCTCGCGGTTGTGCGTTCCGGCTTCCGAGTTTGACCATTTCATAACTCGCAACCTGTTGGCTGAATTCCGGTCAGATCGCGAACTGCTCGTAGGTTTGAGATTGACTCAGATCAAAAATAGGCTCGACGCGGCGCGTTAAATGTAAATGTGGGGTACCTGTCGACATTCAGGGAGATGCGCGAATGGTTACGCAAAGCAATATTCACTTCTTTACAATTTGGGCCAAGGAGCGTCTCGACGAAATGGACGCAACGATGACGTCGCTTGAGGGCAGGGCTGCAGAGGTGCAGGCCGATGTCCGCGACAAGGCCAAGAAGGTTCTTGCTGACCTGCGCAAGCAGCGTGATGACTTCCGCGACACCATGAAGAAGCAGTCGGAAGCTAACGAGTCGGCCTGGACTCAGGCAAAAGCAAAGCTAGATGGTGACTGGCGCGTGTTCGAGGTCGAGGTCAAGAAATATGTCGATAGCTTCGGCAAGCAGATCGAGCACCAGCAAGCGACGTTCAAGCTTCAAGCCGATGCCCAATTGAAAGCGTGGCGTGAAGCAGCCGACAAGCTTGGCGGCGATGCCAAGAAGTTCGCTTCTGAGCGTCGGGGCGATGTCGACGCCGCCATTAAGCGTATGATCGCCGATGCGACCGAGGCAGAGAAAAAACTCGAGAAGTTGAACCAGGCAGGGAGCCAGTCATGGTCCGTGCTCATGGCGGCTTTGACCGAAACGCGAGCTGCCTTTGATCGCGCTAATGAAGCTGCGCGGGAAGCATTCAAGCGAGCTGCTTGATCGAGCATCGGTTGGATTCGGATAGACCGCCTCGTGGCGGTCTTTCCTTTTTTTGCTCGGACGAGCATCAAGAACATCTGGCGGACTTCCGAAATTGGGCCCTTTGCCGACATTCACTTAGGCATCGTCGATGTCTGCTTTTGAGGGCAACTCGGACATCGCATCCCGCGCACGTGCGTGCCGGATTTATGACACGCTCTAGATCAACTCGACCGAATCCTGGCTGGCCGGACGCTCCGCCGGCACGAACCTGCGGTCGATCACCGCCCGCACCGTGACGATCGGCACGGCCTTCGCCTTCACGCCCATCAGATTGTGCAGCCGAAAGCCGCCCTCGATGCTGATTGCCTTGTACGAGCCGATGATGTGCTCGACGGTATCGCCGCGTCCGAACGGCAGCAGCAGCCGTTCATAGGAGACGTCCTTGCCGTCGGCGTCGGTGAGCTCCGCAACCGTGTAGGTCGGACGCTTGCGCGCCAGGCAGGCACGATAGGACAGGATCACGCCGGCATAGCGCTCCGGGCCGATCGCGTCATCGAGATAGCGGTTGGTGCGCAGCCGCGGCTCGACGTGCTCGTTGCCATAGGCCGTCGTCAGCCGCGCGCCTTCCTGCGTGATCAGGAAGCGTGCGGCGTCACCGCTGCCGACCACGTCAAAGCCCATCATGTCGGCCCGCTCGTCGGCGGTGCCGTCGGTGTGGAAATCGCACAGCAAGGGAAGGGCGTCCGGCATGCGCAGCGCGCGCAGCCAGGCGTTCAGCAGCACCCGCTGCGTGATCGATTTGACCACCGATGGATCGGCACTCCTGAATGGCATGGGCTAACCGAATTCAAGTGGCTGCGGCGGATGTGCTGCCGTGTCGACGGTCTGGCCACGGGCATAAAGTCGCAGCCGCGTGTTCAGGAAATCACGTTGCCGGATCGACTTGATGACCGAGGAATTGGCGCTCTCGAAATGCAAGGCTCTAACCGCCCTTAATACAATGGCGGGAGCTTCGGCGAGAGGCGGAAATATTCTATGAAAAGGAAAGACCGGAGCAAAACACCCTTAACGGCGGCTTTCCGAGGCGCAAAGCGCGCTCGAAGGCCATTCGACTAAGGATCAACCGGAACTGGTCGAGCCAATACTGCACTGCACAGCTTTCCACCTTGCGTAACCGCCGCAGATGACGGCATATTCCGGCCCGGAGGCGACAGGCCCCCGGACGGTTTCCAAGACGTACGGACAACCTGTCGAACACGAAAAAGGCTGGCCACGCGGGCGACGGGCTTCGCGGCGATGGCGTATGGGGGAATCTATTTGGCCGATGAGTTCATTCTCGAAACCAGCGGATTGACCAAGGAATTCGCGGGTTTCTTTGCCGTTCGCGACGTTGCGCTGAAGGTGCGTCGCGGCAGTATCCATGCGTTGATCGGGCCGAACGGCGCCGGCAAGACGACCTGTTTCAATCTGCTGACCAAATTCCTGAAGCCGACGGGCGGGCAGATTCGCTACAAGGGCCAGGACATCACCGCGATGCCGCCGGCCGACGTGGCGCGCCTCGGGCTGGTGCGCTCGTTCCAGATCTCGGCGGTATTTCCGCACATGACGGCGCTGGAAAACGTCCGGGTGGCGCTGCAGCGCCAGCACGGGTCGTCATTCGATTTCTGGCGCTCGAAAACCGTGCTCGACCGCTTTAATCCGCGCGCCCATGAACTGCTGAACGACGTCGGCTTGAGCGAATTCGCCAACACGCCGGCGGTCGAGATGCCCTACGGCCGCAAGCGCGCACTCGAAATTGCAACGACGCTTGCGCTCGACCCCGAGATGATGCTGCTCGACGAGCCGATGGCCGGCATGGGCCACGAGGACATCGACAAGATCGCGGCGCTGATCAAGCGGATCTCCGCCAAATACACCATCCTGATGGTCGAACATAACCTCTCGGTGGTGGCCAATCTCTCTGACATCATCACCGTGCTGACGCGCGGGCAGGTGCTGGCGGAGGGCAACTACGCCGACCTCTCCAAGGACGAGCGCGTGAAGGAAGCCTATCTGGGAGCGGGTCATGGCTGAGGCGAAACTGGCGGAGAGGCCCGTGGCTGCGGCCGGCGCCGAGGTGCTGACGGTCAGCGATCTGCAGGCCTGGTACGGCGAATCCCACATTCTTCACGGGATCAATTTCAACGTGAGGGCGGGCGAGGTGGTGACGCTGCTCGGCCGCAACGGCGCCGGCAAGACCACGACGCTGAAGTCGGTGATGGGCGTGATCGGCAAGCGCACGGGCTCGATCCGTTTCGACAACAAGGAGATCATCCGCACCACCTCCGACCGCATCGCGCGGCTCGGCATCGCATTCTGTCCCGAAGAGCGCGGCATCTTCGCCAGCCTCGACGTGCGCGAGAATTTGCTGCTGCCGCCGGTGGTGCGCCCGGGCGGCCTGCCGCTCGACCAGATCTTCACGCTGTTTCCCAACCTGAAGGAGCGGCTCAACAGCCAGGGCACCAAGCTCTCGGGCGGCGAGCAGCAGATGCTGGCGATTGCGCGCATCCTGCGCACCGGCGCGCGCTTCCTGATGCTGGACGAGCCGACCGAAGGGTTGGCGCCGGTCATCATTCAGCAGATCGGGCACACCATTGCGCGCCTGAAGTCGCAGGGATTCACCATCCTGTTGGTCGAACAGAATTTCCGCTTCGCCTCGACCGTTGCCGACCGCTACTACATCGTCGAGCACGGCAAGGTGATCGACGGCTTCGCCAATTCGGAGCTGTCGGCCAACATGGACAAGCTGCATACCTATCTCGGCGTTTGAAGTCGCCGGAGCCAGAAAATTTAAGAACTGAGGGAATACGCCATGAGGAATACGATTTCAGCGCTTCTGCTTGGCACCGCGATGGTGCTCTCCGTCGCAGGCGTCGCCGCCGCCGACGACAAGACAGTGAAGGTCGGCGTGTTGTCGGATCAGTCCGGCCTCTATGCCGACCTTGCCGGCCCCGGCTCGACGCTGGCGGCGCAAATGGCGATCGAGGACTCCGGCCTCAAGGCCAAGGGCTGGACCATCGACCTGATCTCCGGCGATCACCAGAACAAGCCCGATATCGGCACCACCATTGCCCGCCAGTGGTTCGACGTCGACAAGGTCGACACCATCGTCGACGTGCCGAATTCCGGCGTCGCGCTCGCGGTCAATAACGTCGTGAAGGAGAAGAACGGCGTCTACATCAATTCGGGCGCGGCGACTTCCGATCTCACCAACGCGCAGTGCACGCCGAACACGGTGCACTGGACCTACGACACCTACATGCTGGCGCACGCCACCGGCCAGGCGCTGGTGAAGGCGGGCGGGGACACCTGGTTCTTCCTGACCGCCGACTACGCGTTCGGCGCGGCGCTGGAGCGCGACACCACCGCCGTCATCACCGCCAATGGCGGCAAGGTGGTCGGCGGCGTCAAGCACCCGCTCAACACCGCTGACTTCTCCTCGTTCCTGCTGCAGGCGCAGGCTTCCAAGGCCAAGATCATCGGTCTCGCCAATGCCGGCGGCGACACCACCAACTCGATCAAGCAGGCTGCCGAGTTCGGCATCGTCAAGGGCGGCCAGAAGCTCGCGGCGCTGCTGCTGTTCCTCACGGACGTCAAGGCGATCGGGCTGGAGACCGCGCAGGGCCTCAACTTCACCGAAACGTTCTACTGGGACCTCAACGACAAGACCCGCGCGTTCTCGAAGCGCTTCTCGGAGAAGATGAAGAGCGGCGCTCCTCCGACCATGGTGCAGGCCGGCGTGTATGCGGGCCTCACGCATTACTTCAAGGCACTCGAAGCGCTCGGCGGCAATCCGCATGACGGCGCCAAGGTGGTCGCGAAGATGAAGACGATCCCGACCGACGATCCGCTGTTCGGCAAGGGCGAGGTCGAGGCCAACGGCCGCGTCACCCACGACGCCTATCTGTTCGAAGTGAAGAAGCCCTCGGAGTCCAAGGGTCCGTGGGACTTCTACAAGCTGGTCGGCACCGTGCCGGGCAACCAGGCCTTCACGCCGCTCGACAAGAGCACCTGTGCGCTCCTGAAGAAGTGACGATCATGCCCGCCGGCCGTGGGCGCGGCCGGCGGGCTTCATCTATCCAGCGAAAGCTCATTCGATGCAGGCTCTCTACGCACAGCTTCTGGTGGGACTGATCAACGGCTCGTTCTACGCGCTGCTCAGTCTGGGGCTCGCCGTCATCTTCGGCATGCTCAACATCATCAATTTCGCGCACGGCGCACTCTACATGATGGGCGCCTTCGTGGCGTATTTCCTGCTCAATCTGGGCGGCATCAACTACTGGTGGGCGCTGCTCATCGCACCTGTCATCGTCGGCATCTTCGGCATGATCCTCGAGCGGACCATGCTGCAATGGCTGGCCGGGCTCGACCATCTCTATGGACTGCTGCTGACGTTCGGCATCGCGCTGATCGTGCAGGGCGTGTTCCAGAACTATTTCGGCTCCTCGGGCCTGCCTTACTCGATCCCGGATCAGCTCAAGGGCGGCGTCAATCTCGGCTTCATGTTCCTGCCGATCTATCGCGGCTGGGTCGTGATCTTCTCGCTGGTGGTGTGCCTTGCCACCTGGTTCCTGATCGAGAAGACGCAGCTCGGCGCCTATCTGCGCGCCGCCACCGAGAACCCGACGCTGGTGCGGGCCTTCGGCATCAACGTGCCGCGCATGATCACGCTGACCTACGGGCTCGGCGTCGGTCTCGCCGCGCTCGCCGGCGTGCTGTCGGCGCCGATCAACCAGGTCCGCCCGCTGATGGGCGCCGATCTCATCATCGTGGTGTTCGCGGTGGTCGTGATCGGCGGCATGGGCTCGATCATGGGCTCGATCATCACCGGCTTCGCGCTCGGCGTGATCGAGGGACTGACCAAGTATTTTTATCCCGAGGCCTCCAACACCGTGGTGTTTGTCCTGATGGTGGTGGTGTTGCTGGTGAAGCCAACGGGACTGACGGGACGGGCGGCCTGATATGTCAGCATTGACCGACGATACACTTCCGGTGACGCCGCGCGCGATGCGCGACGAGATGATCGTATTCGCCGTGATGGCGGTGCTGCTGGCAGTGGTGCCGTTCACGGGGATCTATCCCTTCTTCGTGATGCAGGCGTTGTGCTTTGCGCTGCTCGCCTGCGCCTTCAACCTTTTGATCGGCTATGGCGGCCTGCTGTCGTTCGGCCACGCCATGTTCCTCGGCACCGCCGGCTACGTCTCGGCGCATGCGCTGAAGGTGTGGGGGCTGCCGCCGGAGCTCGGCATCGTGGCCGGCACCGCCGCGGCGGCCTTGCTCGGCCTCGTCACCGGCTTCATCTCGATCCGCCGCCAGGGCATCTACTTCTCGATGATCACGCTGGCGCTGTCGCAGCTGCTCTATTTCATCTATCTGCAGGCGCCGTTCACCCATGGTGAAGACGGCATCCAGGGCATTCCGCAGGGGCACCTGTTCGGGATCTTCGACCTGTCGAAGCCGACGGTGCTCTACTACGTCGTGCTGGCCGGATTCCTTGCCGGCTTCCTTTTGATCTACCGCACCATCAACTCGCCGTTCGGTGAGGTGCTGAAGTCGATCCGCGAGAACGAGCCGCGCGCGATCTCGCTTGGCTACAAGACCGACCAGTACAAGATGCTGGCCTACATCCTGTCGGGCACGCTGGCCGGCTTCGCCGGCTCGCTGAAGGTGTTCGTGGCGCAGAACGCCTCGCTCACCGACGTGCACTGGTCGATGTCCGGCGAAATCGTGCTGATGACGCTGGTCGGCGGTCTCGGCACCATCTTCGGACCGGTGGTCGGCGCATTCGTGATCATCGCGATGCAGCAATATCTCGCCGGGTTCGGCCAGTGGGTGACGGTGATCCAGGGCGTGATCTTCGTGGCCTGCGTGCTGCTGTTCCGGCGCGGCCTGGTCGGCGAGCTGGCCCACCTGCTGCGGCGATCGCTGTAGGGCAGGGCACGCGATTTGCTGCCGACTTAGCGGTGGACGACCGCCCGTTCGGGCGGTCGATCCGGGTATTTTCCCCGCCAGATGCTCTATGACAGTTCTGTGACAGTCGCTAAAAGGGCTGTCCCGGAATGATGGAATTGAGACATGCTGCGCTGGTTTCGCGCCTTTCTGCCCAAGGAAGAGCGATTTTTCGACCTGTTCGCCCGCCACGCCCAGACCTCCGTGCAGTGCTCGCTGGCGCTGCAGGACATGCTGAGGGGCGGCGAGGAGACTCCCGTCTTCTGCCAGCGCGTCAATCAGTTCGAGAACGACGCCGATAGCGTCACCCGCGAGGTGCTGACCGCGGTTCGCCGCACCTTCATCACCCCGTTCGACCGCGGCGACATCAAGAACTTGATCACCGCGATGGACGACGCGGTCGACCAGATGCAGGCGACCGCCAAGGCCGTGATGCTGTTCGAGGTGCGCGAGTTCGAGCCGCCGATGCGCGAGATCGGCACCTTGATCGTCGAATGCGCCAATCTGGTCGTCCGCGCGCTGCCTCTGTTGCAGGCGATCGGCCAGAACGTCTCGATGCTGACCCAGATCACCGAGGAGCTGACCAAGCTCGAGGGGCGGGTCGACGATCTCCATGATATCGGGCTCAAGGAATTGTTCCTGAAGCACCGCGACGCCAACACGATGGACTTCATCGTCGGCGCGGAGATCTACGATCATCTCGAGAAGGTGGCCGACCGCTTCGACGACGTCGCCAACGAGATCAACTCCATCGTCATCGAGCAAGTGTAAGTCGGGGACATCACGTGGACGCCACGCTGGGTCTTCCGGTTCTGACCATCCTGATCGCGGTCGCGCTGCTGTTCGACTTCCTGAACGGCCTGCACGATGCCGCGAACTCGATCGCGACCATCGTCTCGACCCGCGTACTGCGGCCGCAATATGCGGTGTTCTGGGCGGCGTTCTTCAACTTCGTCGCCTTCGCGGTGTTCGGTCTGCACGTCGC
Organism: Bradyrhizobium sp. AUGA SZCCT0105; assembly: GCF_018129565.1. NCBI lineage: Bacteria > Pseudomonadati > Pseudomonadota > Alphaproteobacteria > Hyphomicrobiales > Nitrobacteraceae > Bradyrhizobium > Bradyrhizobium sp. AUGA SZCCT0105. The sequence goes on from NZ_JAFCMK010000001.1 coordinate 431,489, forward strand.
CAACACCATCGGCACCGGGATCATCGACCCGTCCGTGGTGGACGCGACCGTGATCTTCGCGGCGCTGGTCGGCGCGATCGTCTGGAACGTGATCACCTGGGCGCTGGGCATTCCCTCGTCGAGCTCGCATGCGCTGATCGGCGGCCTGGTCGGCGCCGGCATGGCGAAGGCGGGCATCTCGGCGGCGGTGTGGAGCGGGCTCACCAAGACCTTGCTTGCCATCGTCCTGTCGCCGCTGGTCGGCTTCCTGCTGGCGCTGGTGCTGGTTGCGATCGTGTCCTGGCTCTCGGTGCGCTCGACGCCGTTCGCGGTCGATCGTGCCTTCCGCATCCTGCAATTCGCCTCGGCGTCGCTCTATTCGCTCGGCCATGGCGGTAACGACGCACAGAAGACCATGGGCATCATTGGCGTGCTGCTCTACTCGCAAGGCCATCTCGGCGACACCTTCGAGATTCCGTTCTGGGTCGTACTGGCCTGCCAGAGCGCGATGGCGCTGGGCACCCTGATGGGCGGCTGGCGGATCGTGCGCACCATGGGGCTGCGGATCACCAAGCTGACGCCGATGCAGGGCTTTTGCGCCGAGACCGGCGGCGCGGCCACGCTGTTCATCGCGACCTATCTCGGGGTTCCGGTATCGACCACCCACACCATCACCGGCGCCATCGTCGGGGTCGGCGCGGCACGGCGGCTGTCCGCCGTGCGCTGGAACGTGGCGAGCTCGATCGTCTATGCCTGGGTGATCACGATCCCGGCCTCGGCTGCGGTTGCAGCCGCGACCTATTGGGCGGTGCAGATATTGAAGTGATCAGCCGACCAGCTTCAGCCCGACGATGCCGGACACGATCAGCCCGATGCTGGCAAGCCGCATCGCGGTCGCGGGTTCGCCGAGCAGGATGATGCCGAGCGCCGCGGTGCCGACCGCGCCGATCCCGGTCCAGACCGCATAGGCGGTTCCAATCGGCAGCGTCTTGAGCGCGATGCCGAGCAGGATCACGCTGCCGGCCATCGCCGCGAGCGTCAGCACCGACGGCACCAGCCGCGAAAAACCCTCGGTGTATTTCAGCCCAATTGCCCAGCCGATCTCGAGCAGGCCTGCGGTGAACAGAATGGCCCAAGCCATAACGAACCCTCCGGATAAGGCAGGGTCGTCCCCGCGGATGGTATGGTGAGGTGAAGGTCGTCCTTCCGGTGCCTATATGTGGGTGGCGCGGCCAGTCCGCATTGCGACAAAACGCCCTTGATTGCGCCCGTTTTCCCTGCCAAACGCTGCCCCGCCATGTCTGATACCGCTGTTCCAACCGAATCGCCGTCCCGCTCGCCGCTTTCACAGGAAGTGGCGCGACGGCGCACCTTTGCGATCATCTCGCACCCGGACGCCGGCAAGACCACGCTGACGGAAAAGCTGCTGCTGTTCGGCGGCGCCATCAACCTCGCGGGCCAGGTCAAGGCCAAGGGCGAGCGGCGCAACACGCGCTCGGACTGGATGAAGATCGAGCGCGAGCGCGGTATCTCGGTCGTCACCTCGGTGATGACCTTCGAGTTCAACGACCTCGTGTTCAACCTGCTGGACACGCCGGGCCACGAGGACTTTTCGGAAGACACCTACCGCACGCTGACCGCGGTCGACTCCGCGGTCATGGTGATCGACGCCGCCAAGGGCATCGAGGCGCGCACCCGAAAGCTGTTCGAGGTGTGCCGGTTGCGCGACATCCCGATCATCACCTTCATCAACAAGATGGACCGCGAGAGCCGCGACACGTTCGAGCTCTTGGACGAGATCGAGAAGACGCTGGCGCTCGACACCACGCCGATGACCTGGCCGGTCGGCCGCGGCCGCGACTTCCTCGGCACCTATGATGTCGTCAATGGCGGCGTACGGCTGCTCGAGGGTGGCGGCGCCAAGACCGGCGCCACCGAGCAGATCGACATCGCCGATCTCGGCAAGCGCAATCCCAATCTCGACGTCGCCGAGGTCAGGGATGAGCTCGCGCTGGCGTCCGAGGCCTGCAAGCCGTTCGAGCTCGCGGCCTTCCGCGAAGGCCATCTGACGCCGGTCTATTTCGGCAGCGCGCTGCGCAATTTCGGCGTCGGCGACTTGCTCGAGGGCCTCGGCAAGTTCGCGCCGGCACCGCGCGCACAGGATTCCGATCTGCGCAAGGTCGAGGCCGCGGAGCCGCGCATGAGCGCGTTCGTGTTCAAGATCCAGGCCAACATGGATCCGAACCACCGCGACCGCATCGCCTTCGCGCGGCTGTGCTCCGGAAAACTCAGCCGCGGCATGAAGGCCAAGCTGGTACGCACCGGCAAGAACATGAGCCTGTCGAGCCCGCAATTCTTCTTCGCCCAGGACCGCTCGGTGGCGGACGAGGCGTTCGCCGGCGACGTCGTCGGCATTCCGAACCACGGCACCCTGCGGATCGGCGACACCCTGACCGAGGGCGAGGATCTGACCTTCGTCGGCGTGCCGAGCTTCGCACCGGAAATCGTCCGCCGCGTTCGGCTGACGGATGCGATGAAGGCGAAGAAGCTGAAGGAGGCCTTGCAGCAGATGTCGGAGGAGGGCGTCGTGCAGGTGTTCCGCCCGCGCGACGGCGCGCCGGCGCTGGTCGGCGTGGTCGGCCCGCTGCAGCTCGACGTGCTGAAGGCGCGGCTCGATGCCGAATATTCGCTGCCGGTCGAGTTCGAGATCTCCGAGTTCTCGCTGGCGCGCTGGATCTCGTCCGACGACCGCAAGAAGTTAGAGGCCTTCGTCGCCGCCAACAATTCGGGCATCGCCGACGACGTCGACGGCGATCCGGTGTTCATGGCCAAGAACGAGTTCTATCTCGGCTACACCCGCGAGCGCGCGGAGGGTATCACCTTCTCCAACGTCAAGGACGTGAAGAAGAAGGCGTAGCGCCGCATCCTCACTGTCGTCCCCCGGCTTGACCGGGGGACCCAGTACGCCGCGGCGTCTCGATTGATGACTGGTGTCTCTGGAATATACTGGATCGCCCGGTCGAGCCGGGCGATGACAGGTGAAGCTGATCCGCGAGCGGGCCGAAGGCATCACCTTCTCCAACGTCAAGGACGTGAAGAAGAAGGCGCAAGGCCGCATACTCAGTGTCGTCCCCCGGCTCGACCGGGGGACCCAGTACGCCGCGGCCTCTCGATTGATCACTGCTGTCTCTGGAATACTGGATCGCCCGGTCGAGCCGGGCGATGACAGGTGAAGCTGATCCGCGAGCGGGCCGAAGGCATCACCTTCTCCAACGTCAAGGACGTGAAGAAGAAGGCGCAAGGCCGCATACTCAGTGTCGTCCCCCGGCTCGACCGGGGGACCCAGTACGCCGCGGCCTCTCGATTGATCACTGCTGTCTCTGGAATACTGTCGCCCGGTCGAGCCGGGCGATGACAGTTGAAGCTGACCCGCGAGCGCGCCGAGGGCATCACCTTCTCCAACGTCAAGGACGTGAAGAAGAAGGCGTAAGGCCGAATACGATAGTGCCACATACTCAGTGTCGTCCCCGGCTCGACCGGAAGACCCAGTACACCGCGGCCTATCGATCGATCACTGCTGCCTCTGGAATACTGGATCGGATCGCCCGGTCAAGCCGGGCGATGACGGCGGGGTGTGAGGCGAAAAGCGCGAGGACGTGAACCGGCCCCCGCTTGCCGCGGTCTGGCCGCGGTACCATTTTCCCCGGAGCGCATCCTGGGTCCGATCGCATGCTCCGACGCGTCGTCATCTGCCTCGCCCTTGCCGTGCTGGCCGTCGGCCTCGCGGGAAGCGCCTCGGCGCGGCAGCGGCACCAGACGAACCCGGTGCCGTTCGCGCACACACCCTGCAGTGTGCTCGACAACGGGCCTTGCATTCCGTCCTATTGCAGCGTGTTCAACCATGGGCCGTGCCTGCCCGAAATCGATTATCCGTACGGCGAAAATCTGCAGCTCACGATCCTGACGGTGCCGCCCGAGGGGCAGGCCGAGAAGTACCGCAAGCCGGATCATGATCTCGATACCATCGGCGATCTGTTCGCCGCGCTACGTTCCTGCTGGGCGCCGCCGCCGGCGGACGATGCGCGCGAGGGCATGCAGATGTCGGTGCGCTTCAGCTTCAAGCGGACCGGCGAGATGATCGGCACGCCGCGCCTGACATTCGCGACGCGGGGCATCCCGCCGGATACCCGCACGACCTATCTCAACGCGATCAACGCCTCGCTCGGCGCCTGCCTGCCGCTGAAATTCACCGGCGGGCTCGGCGGCGCGCTGGCCGGCCGTCCGATCATGATCCGCTATGTCGACAATCGCGAGCTGGCCAAGCCGGCCGGCAATCAATGATCCGCGCCCCCGGCGTGACGCATTGCGTCCCGCCCGGCGAAGATGTTACGCGAAGACAGCAATCAATCAGGGAGGAACATCGTGGGACTGCTCGTCATGATCCTGGGTCTCGTGCTGTTCCTCGGCATCCATGTGCTGACCAGCCTGCGCGACCTGCGCGCCGGCATCGTCAATGCGATGGGCGAGGGGGCCTACAAGGGCGTCTATTCGCTGGTGTCGTTCGCCGGGCTCGCGCTGATCATCTGGGGCTTCGGCCATTACCGTGCGACCGGCTGGATCGACGTCTGGACGCCGCCGACCGCGTTGAAGCACATCGCGGTGGCGCTGATGCTGCCAGCCGTCATTTTGGTGGTGGCCGCCTATATCCGCGGCCGCATCTACACCACGCTGAAGCATCCGATGCTGGCGGGCGTCAAGCTGTGGGCGTTCGCGCATCTGCTCGCCAATGGCGACCTCGGCTCGATCATCCTGTTCGGGTCGTTTCTCGGTTGGGCGGTCTATGACCGCATCTCGCTGAAGCGCCGCGCGGATGCGGGCGGGCCGCCGATCCCGGTGGGCGGCCCGACCAACGACCTGATCGCGATCGCGGTCGGTGTCATCGTCTATCTGGCGCTGGCGTTTGCGTTCCACCCGGTCGTGATCGGCGTGCCTGTCATGGGAGCCTGACTATGTCTGTTCAATCCGCCATCAAGCGCAAGACCGCGCCCGATCTCCGCGCCCGCAAGAATGGCGAGCCGATCGTGATGCTGACGTCGTACCATGCGCACACCGCGGCGCTGGTCGACCGGCACTGCGACGCGATCCTGGTCGGCGATTCCCTCGGCAACGTGATGCATGGCTTCGAGACCACGGTGCCGGTCACGCTCGACATGATGATCCTGCAAGGCCGCGCCGTGATGCGCGGCTCGCAAGCCGCGCTGGTCGTGGTCGACATGCCGTTCGGCTCCTATGAGGGCTCGAAGGAGCAGGCGTTCCAGTCCGCGGTGCGGATCATGAAGGAGACGCTGTGCGGCGCCGTCAAGCTCGAGGGCGGCGCGCGGATGGCAGAGACGGTGGCATTCCTGTCCGAGCGCGGCATTCCCGTGATGGGCCATATCGGCCTGACGCCGCAATCGATCAACACGCTCGGCTCGTTCCGCGCACAGGGCCGCGAGGAGGAGACCTGGGCGCCGATCGAGAACGACGCGAAGGCGATCGCGGAGGCGGGCGCCTTCTCGATCGTGGTCGAGGCAGTCGCCGAGCCCTTGGCGCGCAAGATCACGCAATCGATCGCCGTTCCCACCATCGGCATCGGCGCCAGCGCTGCTTGCGACGGCCAGGTGCTGGTGCTGGAGGACATGCTCGGCCTGTCGCCGCGCGCGCCGAAATTCGTGCGCCGCTACGGCAACCTCGGGCCGATGATCGAGGAAGCGATCGCGGGCTATGCGCGCGATGTGAAGAGCCGCGCCTTTCCGGGCCCGGAGCACGTCTACGGCATGAAGAAGAGCTGACGAGGCGCGCATGGACTGGTCGCAACACGCACTTCCGCTGATGCGGCTCGAGCCGCGCTTCGGCGACCGCGTCGTGCCTGCCTTCGCCGAGCGGCCGGCCAGCCTGTGGGCGATGATCGCGGACGCCGTCGCGCAGAATGGCGACGGCGAGGCGCTGGTCTGTGGCGAGAGGCGCCTGAGCTGGCGTGAGGTCGCCGACCAATCGGCGAAGGTCGCAGCCGGCTTTGCAAAGCTTGGTCTCGCGCCGGGCGACCGCGTCGGGATCCTGCTCGGCAACCGCATCGAGTTCGTGCTGACGATGTTCGCCGCCGCCCATGCTGGCCTCGTCACGGTGCTGCTCTCGACGCGCCAGCAGAAGCCCGAGATCGCCTATGTGCTGAACGATTGCGGCGCGAAGTGTCTGGTCCACGAGGCCGCGCTTGCCGATCGCATCCCGGACGCTGCCGATATTCCCGGCCTCACACATCGCATCTTGGTCAGCGACGACGGCGCATCGCAATTCGCCGGTCTGCGCGACAACGCTCCGGCGCAGGCGCCGGCCGAGGTGAGGGAAGAGGACACCGCGATGATCCTCTACACCTCAGGCACCACGGGGCGGCCGAAGGGCGCGATGCTTGCTCATTGCAACATCATCCATTCCTCTGACGTGTTCGTGTCCTGCCTGAAGCTGACCAGGGCCGATCGCTCGATCGCCGCGGTGCCGCTCGCGCATGTCACCGGCGCGGTCGCCAACGTCACCACCATGGCCCGCTGCGCCGGCGCGCTGATCATCATGCCGGAGTTCAAGGCGTCGGAATATCTGAAGGTCGCGGCGCGCGAGCGCGTCACCTACACGGTGATGGTGCCGGCGATGTACAATCTGTGCCTGATGCAGCCGGATTTCGGCAGCTACGACCTGTCGAGCTGGCGCATCGGCGGCTTCGGCGGCGCGCCGATGCCGGTCGCGACCATCGAAAAGCTCGACGCCAAGATTCCCGGGCTCAAGCTCGCGAATTGCTATGGCGCGACCGAGACCACGTCGCCCTCGACCTTGATGCCGGGTGAATTGACCGCGGCGCATATCGACAGCGTCGGCCTGCCGTGTCCCGGCGCCGAGATCGTCGTGATGGGCGCCGATGGCCGCGAGGTGCCGCGCGGCGAGATCGGCGAGCTCTGGATCCGCAGCGCCTCCGTCATCAAGGGCTACTGGAACAATCCGAACGCAACCGCCGAGAGTTTTACCGCCGGGTTCTGGCATTCCGGCGATCTCGGCTCGGTCGATGCCGACAACTTCGTCCGCGTGTTCGACCGCCAGAAGGACATGATCAACCGCGGTGGCCTGAAAATCTATTCCGCCGAGGTCGAGTCCGTCCTGGCGAGCCATCCGGCCGTGGTCGAGAGCGCGATCATCGCAAAACCGTGCCCGGTGCTCGGCGAGCGCGTGCACGCCGTGATCGTGACCCGCACCGAAGTCAATGCCGAGAGCCTGCGCGCCTGGTGCGCCGAGCGCCTCTCCGACTACAAGGTGCCGGAGACGATGACGCTGACGTCAGAGCCGCTGCCGCGCAACGCCAACGGCAAGGTGATCAAGCGCCAGCTCAGGGAAAGCCTCTCGGCAGCCGGCACTTAGTTTCTTCCATTTCCGTCTTCGTCATGGCCGGGCTTGTCCCGGCCATCCACGTCTTTTCCTGGCGTGGAAGCAAAGACGTGGATGCCCGGCACAAGGCCGGGCATGACGAGTTTGTGGAGGGATCGAGCGCATCCCCCGCAAGCGGGAGAGGGAGCCCACGCAGTCCCGTTGCGGCCCATGGCAAACTTCCCCGGTTAACGCTTTGATCCGCCTCGCTTTGCCTTGCCTCTGCCACACCGTTAGGGTAACGCCGCCGCGACGTGGGGATCGGGTAGGGGCCAGGCTCCACCGAGATTCGCGGTCCCGAGGGGATGGGATAGCCTTAAGTGTCTGAATTATTTGACGAAGTCGACGAGGAAGTCCGTCGCGATCAGCTCAAGAAGCTGTGGGACAAGTACTCGCTTTTCATCATCGCGCTGGCGATCCTGGTGGTCGCGGGCGTCGGTGGCTGGCGCGGCTACCAATATCTCGAGGGCAAGAAGGCCGCCGAGGCCGGTGCGGCGTTCGACCGCGCCGTCGAGCTGTCGGACCAGAACAAGCACGCCGAGGCCGAAGCCGCGTTTGCCGACCTGATCACCAAGGCGCCGTCCGGCTACCGCAATCTGGCGCGGCTGCGCATGGCCGCCGAGGTCGCGACCCGCGATCAGCCGGCCGCTGCGAAACTCTATGACGCGATCGCAGCCGACCGCAGCGTCGGCGGTCCTGATCAGGATCTGGCGCGGATCCGTGCCGCGCAGATGGTGATGGACACCACGACCTATCCGAACATGGTGCAACGGCTCGAGGCGATGGCGACGTCGAAGGACTCGACGTTCCGCCACTCCGCGCGCGAGTTGCTGGCGCTGTCGGCCTGGCGCGCCAACGATGCCACCGCCGCGCGGCAGTGGCTCGACCAGATTGCCAATGACGGCGAGACGCCGCCGAGCCTGCGGTCGCGCGCCGAAGCGCTGCAGGCGCTGTTGCCGCCGGTCGCGAAGAGCTGACTTGGCGCGCGAAACCCGAGTTTGAGTGAGAGATCGACCATGCGCCGCTCGCAACGCCTGATCGCAGCCGCAGTTCTGACAGCGCTTTGCAGCGTGCTGGCGGGCTGCGGCGGTGGCGGCATGTCCAATTTCGATCCGAGCGATTTGCTCGACTTCCTCGACACCAAGAAGAAGCTGGCCGGTGACCGCAAGCCGGTATTCCCGGAAGGCGTGCCCGGCCTCGAGCAGGGCGTGCCGAAGGAATTGTACAAGGGCTCGCAGCAGGAGCAGCTCGACCAGCAGAACGCCGCGGCAGCCGCCGCCCAGCCGGCTCCGCCAGCGGAGCCGCCGAAGGGCGCCAAGAAGCACAGCAAGCGCGCCCCTCCGGCTGCCGATCAGGCGGCTGCCCCCGACGCCGCTGCGCCGGACGAGGGCGCGCCCGCCGCGCTGCCGCCGGAGCCGAAGCCGAAGAAGATCGTCCGCCGCCGCACCACCGCGCCGCCTGCCGACGACCAGCAGGCGCAGCCTGCGGCGCCGGCCCAGCAGACCCAGACCACGCAACAATCCGGCGGCGCGTTCCCCGCGCCGCTACCGAGCGGTGGATTTAGCCGCTAGCATGATCCGGAAAAGTGCGAAGCGGTTTTCCGGAAAGGTCATGCTAAAATAAGAAGCTAAAGCGCGATGACGATTCAATCCGATCTCGTCGCGCTTTAGGCTCCTGCTTCAATTCATTAGACGCGCGCCGCGCCGCGGCGCCGGGATGATCCATGTCTTTTACCATCGCCATTATCGGCCGGCCCAATGTCGGAAAGTCGACGCTGTTCAACCGGCTGGTCGGCCAGAAGCTCGCGCTGGTGGACGACGAGCCCGGCGTGACCCGCGATCGCCGCGAGGGCCAGGCCCGGCTCTACGATCTCGACTTCACCATCATCGACACCGCAGGCCTCGATGAGGGCGCCAAGGGCTCGTTGACGGCGCGGATGCAGGAGCAGACCGAAACCGCGATCGCGCTCGCCGACGCCCTGATGTTCGTGATCGACGCCCGCGTCGGCCTGACGCCGACCGATCGCGCCTTCGCCGACTTCGCCCGCAAGGCCAACAAGCCGGTGGTGCTGGTCGCCAACAAGGCCGAGGGCAAGCATGGCGAGATCGGCGCGATGGAATCCTACGCGCTCGGCCTCGGCGATCCCGTGCAGATCTCGGCCGAGCACGGCGAGGGCATGGGCGACCTCCATGAGGCGCTGAGCGCGCTGGTGCCCGCGACACCAGAGGAAGACGACGAGGTCGAGGACGACGAGGACATCTCGGAGGAGGAGGCCGCGCAGCGCCCGATCCGCGTTGCCATCGTCGGCCGGCCCAACGCCGGCAAGTCGACGCTGATCAACCATCTGCTCGGCGAGGAGCGGCTGCTGACCAGCCCCGAAGCCGGCACCACGCGCGATTCCATCGCGGTCGAGATCACCTGGCAGGGCCGCCAGTTCCGCGTGTTCGACACTGCGGGCCTGCGCCGCCGCTCGCGGATCGAGGAGAAGCTGGAGAAGCTCTCGGTCGCGGATGCGTTGCGTGCGGTGCGCTTCGCCGAAGTCGTCGTGATGATGATGGACTCGCAGAACAAGTTCGAGGAGCAGGATCTGCGGATCGCCGACCTGATCGAGCGCGAAGGCCGTGCGATCGTGCTCGCGGTCAATAAATGGGACCTCGTCGAGCGCAAGCCCAACCAGATCTCGCAACTGCGCACCGATGCCGACCATTGGCTGCCGCAGGTCAAGGGCGCGCCGATCGTCGCCGTCTCCGGCCTGATGGGCGAGGGCATCGACCGCCTGATGATTGCGATCCAGGAGGCCTATGCGGTCTGGAACCGGCGCTTGCCGACCGCGGGGCTTAATCGCTGGTTCGAGCAGGCGATCCAGGCCAACCCGCCACCGGCCGTCTCGGGCCGCCGGCTGAAGCTGAACTACATCACGCAGGTCAAGGCGCGCCCGCCGAGCTTCGTATTGTTCTGCTCGCGCGCCGATGCGATCCCGAGATCCTATCTGCGTTATCTCACCAACTCGCTGCGCGAGGCCTTCGATCTGCCGGGCACGCCGATCCGGATCACGCTGCGCGAGAAGGCCAATCCGTTCGCCTACAAGCGCAAACGGCCGTCGTGAGCGGAGAGGCGGGAGCTGACGCAATGTCGGTGCCGCAGGCACGCAGCGGCGCCGTGATCTTCATCTTCATCACGCTGCTGCTCGACATGCTCGCGCTCGGGATCATCATCCCGATCCTGCCCAAGCTGATCGAAGGCTTCGTCAACAACGACACCGCGAACGCGGCACGCATCTTCGGCGTGTTCGGCTCGATCTGGGCCTTGATGCAGTTCGTCTGCTCGCCGATCCTGGGCGCGCTGTCCGATCGCTTCGGCCGCCGGCCGGTGGTGCTGCTGTCGAATTTCGGCCTTGCCGCGGACTATGTGCTGATGGCGCTGGCGCCGAACCTGATCTGGCTGTTCGTCGGGCGGGCGATCTCGGGCATCACGTCGTCGAGCATCTCGACGGTATTCGCCTATATCGCCGACGTCACCGCGCCGGAGCAGCGCGCCGCGATGTTCGGCAAGATCGGCGTCGCGTTCGGCGCGGGTTTTATTCTGGGACCGGCGCTGGGTGGTCTGCTCGGCCAGATCGATCCGCGGCTGCCGTTCTGGGCGGCGGCGGGCCTGAGCTTCGTCAATGGCCTCTATGGCCTGTTCATCCTGCCGGAATCGCTGCCGGTCGAGCGGCGCGCGCCGTTCAAATGGAAGAGCGCCAATCCGATCGGCGCGCTGCATTTCCTGCGCGCGAACCGGACGCTGGCCGGCCTGTCGCTGGCGACGTTCTTCGGCCAGCTCGCGCATGTCGTGCTGCCCTCGGTGTTCGTGCTCTACGCCACCTACCGCTATGGCTGGGATACCGGCACCGTCGGCGCGACGCTCGCGCTGGTCGGGCTCTGCGGCATGATCGTGCAGGGCGCGGCGATCGGCCCGATCGTGCAGCGCCTCGGTGAGCGCAACGCGCTGTTCCTCGGTCTCGTCTGCGGCGCCTTGGGCTTCGTGATCTTCGGCGCGGCGCCGACCGGGCAGCTGTTCTGGATCGGCATTCCCGTGATGGCGTTCTGGGGCATCTCGGGCGCCGCGACGCAGGCCCTGACGACGCAACTCGTCGCCGCCGATCAACAAGGCCAGTTGCAGGGCGCGACATCGAGCGTGCAGAGCATGTCGGAATTGATCGGCCCGTTCCTGTTCGCGCTGACCTTCGCCTATTTCATCGGCGACAACGTGCCGGTGAAGCTGCCCGGTGCGCCGTTCTATCTGGCCGGCGCGCTGCTGCTGCTCGCGCTCGCCATCGCCTGGCGGGCAACGGCGGCGAAGAAAACGTAGCTTCGTAGGGTGGGTTAGCGAAGCGTAACCCACCATTGCCTCCGCGGTAAGAAAGTCGGTGGGTTACGGCTTCGCCTAACCCACCCTACATCCTAGTCGGTCGCCGGCACCGAATGGTGCTCGTGCGTGATCCGCCAGCTGCCGTCGATCTTGCGCAGTCCGATCGTCAGGCGAAACTGGAACGTGGCGTCGGGCGCGCCGCACCGCATTACTGCGACGGCGAAGGCCACGTCATCGCCGGCCGTGATCGCGATGTCCTCGATATTGAAGGCGTAGGACGGGCGCTGACAGCCGAAGAACAGATCCCAGGTCTTCCTGTATTCATCAAGTCCGCGTGACTGGAACGGCGGCGGCACGTCGAACATCACGATGTCCTGATCGTGATGGTCCAGAACGCCCGCATAGTCGTGTCTGCGGACGGCGTCCGCCCAGGCTTCGATGATTGTTCTGACTTCGGTTTCTGCCGTGTGGCTCTGCTGTGTCATTGCTCGCGTGCTCCGAGTGCTGGCTGATCGATGCTTCGAGGACGAATGCGAGGGCACCGATCCGACACGCCGATGCGTCCGGGCCGATCTTGCGGATTGCGTCATTTTGCCTGTTTACAAACCATCTGGTTGGTTTGCATAAGACGGATGCTGATGAAGACGCGCGCCTCGCCCGGAGGCCGCCTCGGCAGGAGGAGCATGGTGGACGACGAGGCCGTTGATATCTGCGATGAGTTGACCCGCTTCAGCGACGCGCAGGCGGCGCTGCTGACGTCGCGCGGCCTGGTTTATCTCACCGACCTGAAGCTCGATGGCAACAGGTACGGCACGATCGTCGCCGCCAGTCATGCCGACGCGGAATCTGTTGCCCGCCAGCGTGGCCTGGGAGAGAAGGTCATCGGCCGAATGGCTCACGGTTTCCTTCACGGCCTGCGCCGCCGCCTGCTGCAAAAGGTGCGCGGCACCGGGAGTTGGTGTGCGCGAGCGACCGGGTAGGGCGATGATCGATTCCTCGAAGTGATGTGTGACCCGGAGCCGGCATTGGCTTTCCGGTACGTCGTTTGCGCTGCCACGCGAGATCCGATCCAGCGCTTGAGATTGACTGAGGCCGCTGAGATACTGTGATCTCACACGACTCCTTCCTGAGTAATTCCATGGATAATCCTTCCCGCTCGGAACGCTCCCGCAACGCCGCACTCGACGCCGCGATCACCATCGTGACGCGCGATGGTCCGGGGCGCCTGACGCTGGACGCGATTGCGCGCGAGAGCGGTCTCAGCAAGGGCGGCGTAATGCATCAGTTCCGCACCAAGGAAGCGGTGCTGCGCGCCTTGCTCGAGCAGCAGATGGCGCATTTCGAGGAGTTCTCGAGCCGCTACCTCGAAAAGGCACGCGAGACCACGGATCAGCCGGAACTGGCGGCGCAGATCGCAACGCTGCGGGAAGCGATCTCGACGCCGCGGGCCGGGGCGTTCGCACTGCTGGCTGCGATGAACGAGAATCCCGAATTGATGGCGATGCCGCGCGATGTCGACATCGAGAAGGTCGCGCTGATGAAAGCCGAGGCGCGCGATCCGGATCTCGCGCTGCTGCGCTGGGCGGCGGCGAGGGGGCTGCTGCTGAGCTCGTTGTTCGGCCTGTCGTCGCTGACCGACGCCGAGCGCGACCGTCTGTTCGAGCGATTGCTCGACGACAGCAAGTGGACTGCGATCGAGCAGGGCGCGCCGGCGGCCGCCAAGCCATCCAAGGCGACGGCGACACGCGCGGCATCGCCGCGGTCTGCCGGCGCACGGGCCGCAAAGCCGGCATCGGCGCGCAAGCGTGGCTGAATCTCCGGCGCGATCCGAAAGCACAACGCCGCCCAAGCGGAATATGGATCGCTTGGCGGCGTTGGGTCGGCACCGGGCCCCTGAAATCCCCCGGCAATTGGTGCGTTAGCACGAGAGATATCGCGGGTTTGTGACAGCGCGAGGCCGTCATTTCGCGACGCAGCTCACCGGTTTTCCACGACGTTTCGATCGCCGGATTTTTCTGACGCGGTTCCTGCGATCGCAACTTTACAAACCAACTGGTCGGTTTTATAGTTATCGCACTGAGGCAAGATCTGGCGGCGCCGCGACGGCCAGCCAGGTCGGCAGTGACGGCCGCAGCCGCACTTCAGCCCCGGACGCGGCTGCGGCCGAGCTGCTCTTCCGCTTTAGGGTCGGATGAGGAGATTGGAATGGAGAGCTCGATCGCCGCGCGCGGTCTGGGAGCGATGGCGCTTTGCGTCCTCGCCGGAGGATGTGCCGCCGTCACGCCGGTGGCTTATTCGGACGTGGCCTCGTCGGCCTACATGTCGCCTGATACGTCCGACTCGTCGGGCCGTGTGCCGTACCGCTATGCGCCGCCGGTCGATTGGCGAAGCTACAACAAGGTGATGCTCGATCCGGTCGTGATCTATCGCGGCGCGGATCATCAGTTCGGCGAGATGTCCGAGAAGGACAAGCAGGCGCTCGCCGCCTACATGCAGACCCGCTTCGCCGACAAATTGCGCGGCCGCTTCACGCTGGTGAACACCCGCGGGCCGAACACGTTTCGCGTGCGGCTGACGCTGACCGGCGCGGTCGCCAACACGCCGGTGCTCGGCACGCTGTCGCGCTTCGATATGGCCGGCGCGATCTACAACGGCGTGCAGGCCGCGCGTGACGGCGAGGGCACGATGACCGGCTCGGTGATCTATGCCGTCGAGATGTTCGACAGCGCGACCGCGCGCCTGCTCGGCGCTTACGTCAGCAAGCAATATCCCAACGCCTACGACATCAAGGCCAGCGTCGGCGATCTCGCCGCCGCCACCGCCGGCATCGACAAGGGTGCCGATGCCTTCATGGTGCAACTGAAGTGAGGCGCGCGTCGCGCCTCCCGCAATCATCCCGACAATGAAAGGTGCTGTCGAATGAATTACATGGTTCGCCTGTTCTTGCGCAGCCTGGTCGCCGCCATTCTGATGAGCTCAACCGGCCATGCCGAAGTGATCGCATCGAGCGATCCGAGCGGCACCTGGCTGACCGAGGACGGACGTGCGCGCATCCGCCTCGAGCGTTGCGGCACGGCGCGCGACCGCATCTGCGGCTTCATCGTGTGGATGAAGGATCCGCTCGATCCGCGCGGCCAGCCGTTCCGCGACAGCTTCAATCCCGATCCCGACAAGCGCACGCGCGCGCTGCTCGGCCATCAGCTGATCCTGGGATTGAAGCTGTCGCCGGAGGGCCGGTTCGACGGCGACATCTACAATGCCGAGGACGGCAAATCCTATTCGGTCTCGCTGTGGCGCGACGCGTCCGACCGGCTGAAGCTTAGGGGATGCCTGCTCAAGCTGCTGTGCCAGACCCAGACCTGGACGCAGACCTTCGACGCTCAGCCCGGACAGCTCGTCGGCCTGACCGGCGACGCCGGCGGCCCGCGTGCCGACAGGGAGTGGGCATCGCTGCCGGCACCGGCGAAGGCGAAGTCGGCGGCGAAGTGACGAAGAGTAGGGCGGGTTAGCCGACTACGTCCGCCGTAGCTCAACCAGCGAAGGCGGAAGGCGTAACCCGCCGACTTCGTGCCGTGGAAAAGATGGTGGGTTACGCTTCGCTAACCCACCCTACGCAGTCACTTCTTCACCAGCGGACAATCGCTGGCCTCGAGCGGCTTGGCGGCGTCCTCCGGCGAGATGGTGGCGATCAGCTTGTAATAGTCCCAGGGATATTTGGACTCTTCCGGCTTCTTCACCTCGAACAGATAGGCCGGGATGATGCGGCGGCCGTCGATCCGCAGCGGGCCCTTGCCGAACAGCGGATCGTCGGTCGGGATCTCCTTCATCTTGGCGACGACCTTGGCGCCGTCATGCGGATTGCCGCCCATCGCGTCCAGTGCTTTCAGGTAATGCAGCACGCCGGCATAGACGCCGGCCACCGTCATCGAGGGCATCGAGCCCTTGGGCGAGACCTTCTGGAAGCGCTTCGACCAGGCACGGGTCTGGTCGTTCATGTCCCAGTAGAACGACTCGGTGAAGGTGAGGCCCTGCGCGATCTTCAAGCCGAGCGCGTGCACGTCGTTGACGAACAGCAACAGCGCCGCGAGCTTCTGTCCGCCCGCGGTGATGCCGAATTCGGACGCCTGCTTGATCGCGTTGGTGGTGTCGCCGCCGGCATTGGCGAGGCCGATGATCTTGGCCTTGGAGGCCTGCGCCTGCAGCAGGAACGAGGAGAAGTCCGCAGTGTTGAGCGGGTGCTTGACTCCGCCGAGCACCTTGCCGCCGTTGGCGGTGACGACCGCCGAGGTGTCGCGCTCCAGCGCATGGCCGAAGGCGTAGTCGGCGGTGAGGAAGAACCAGGTGTCGCCGCCGGCCTTGGTCAGCGCCTTGCCGGTGCCGTTGGCGAGCATGTAGGTGTCGAACGTGTAGGAGATCGTGTTGGCGTTGCAGGCCTTGCCGGTCAGATCGGCAGTCGCCGCGCCCGAGTTGAGCACGATCGAGTTCTTCTCCTTGGCAAGGTTGCTCACTGCCAGTGCGACGCCGGAGTTCGGCGTATCGGTGATGATGTCGACCTTCTCGTTGTCGATCCAGTTGCGCGCGATGTTGACGCCGACGTCAGGCTTGTTCTGGTGGTCGCCGCTGACCACCTCGATCTTCCAGCCCTTGGCGCGCAGGCCGGAATCTTCCACCGCCATGTTGGCCGCGGCCACCGAATTGGGGCCGCCGATGTCGGCATAGAGGCCGGACATGTCGTTCAGCACGCCGATCTTGACGTTCTTGTCCTGAGCAAAGGCAGGGGTAGCAAGGCCGAGTGCAGCGCAAGCGAGAAGCACGGCGTGGCGCCGTGCGAGCGTCGTCGTCATGAGACATTCCCTCCACTGTCAATTTTTTCCGCAACGGCCCTCTTGCGGAGCCTTGTGCCGGTCGTTCGCGTTCCCGCTTACCCTTTCCTTTGGCGAGCGGCAATCCGCATAAAGCCGGATGAGCTGCGTCGAAGCGTCATGATTCAATCAGAACCGAAGCTCTGGGTGCCGCTTATTTGAGCGCATCCGAGGTCAGCTTGAATTTCTGGATCCGCTTGCCCTCGACCTCGCCGGTGTAGACGTTGCCCTTCTGGTCGACCGCCATGACGTGGAGCAGGGCGAACTGTCCGGCATTGCGGCCGCTATGGCCGAAGGTGCCGACCACGCTGCCGTCGTCGCGCTTCAGCACGCGGATCTCGTTGTTGGCGCCGTCGGCGTTGAGCAGATAGGTCTGCTTCGGATCGGGCCACAGCGCGAGGTCGAACACCGCGCCGTCGCCGCGGGTGTTCTTCTCGTAGAACCATTCCCTGACGAAGGTGCCGTTCTTCTGGAATACCTGGATGCGGTCCTGGCTGCGGTCGCAGACATAGACCAGCCCGTCATTGGCGATCTTGATGCAATGCACGGGATTACCGAACTGCTCCTGCACCGCGGCGCTTGGATCATAAGGCGGCTGCTTGTCGTCGGTGGGCAGCTTGCCGTAGCCGCCCCAGTGCCGCTTGTAGGCCAGCGTGGTGGCGTCGAACACGATGACGCGGCGGTTGCCATAGCCGTCGGCGATGTAGAGCTCGTTGGCATCCTTGTCGATCGCCATCTCGGCGGGGCGGCCGAGCTGGGTGGTGTCGTTGCTGTTGGTGCGGGCTGCGATCTTGCCGATCTGGCCGAGATACTTGCCGTCGAGCGAGAACTTCAGGATCGCGCTGTCGTCATCGGCATTGCCGCCGATCCAGACGAAGCCGCGTTCGTCGACCTCGATGCCGTGCTCGCGGCCGACCCATTGATAGCCGTCGCCGGGGCCGCCCCAGGCCCGCAGCAGATTGCCGTCGACATCGAATTCGAGCACCGGCGGCGCCGCCACGCAGCATTTCGCGCGCGGCGGGGTGAGGCTCGCCGCCTTCTCGCCGTCGGTCAGCGAGCGCGGCCGGTGCACCACCCAGATATGCCCCTGCCAGTCGACGGTGATGCCGCCGACCTGGCCGATGATCCAGTTGTTCGGCAGCTGCTTGGGCCACGACGCGTCGACCGCGAAGGTCGGGACGTCACCGGCCCTGGCGGGCGTTGGCGGAGCAAAAAGGGCTGATGATGCGATGCCGGCGGAGAGAAACAATCCGGACAGAATGGAGCGCGCGCGATTGAACGTCGGCGTCATGATGCCTCCCGAGATTTTTCTTGGCGGGGCGTCCCGCTTGGGGAGGGCAGTCAATCGCGGGGAGGGGAACGAGTCAATCGCAAGGAGGTGGGTAGCCCGGATGGAGCGAAGCGAAATCCGGGGCCAGCTTCCCCGCGGGGAGATTTGTCCCGGATTGCGCTTCGCTCCATCCGGGCTACGGGAGAGAGAGAACGAATCTACACCGGCGGCTGGAAGCTCCGCAGCGTGCGCGCCTTGTAGTCGTAGAGCTTGCCGGTTTCGGTCCACGCGGGCGAACACATCGGGACGATGAATTCGGCGGCCATGTCGGGCGTATCCAGCGTCATCGGGTCTTCGCCGGGAAACACCTGCGCGCGCATCCGGGTGCGGATCGGGCCGGGGCTGAACAGGTTGACGCGCAGCGCCGTGTTGGCGGTCTCGTTGGCCCAGGAGCGCACCAGCGCGTCCAGCGCAGCCTTCGAGGCGGCATAGGGGCCGAGATAAGCGTTGGCCTTGTGCGCCACGCCTGACGTGACGAACACCGCACGGCCGGCGTCGGACTGGCGCAGCAGCGGGTCCATGCAGCGGATCAGCTGGAAATTCGCGGTGACGTTGATCGCGAACACGTCGTTCCACGGTTTCAGCTCGATATGGCCGAGCGGCGAGGACGGGCCGGCAGTGCCGGCGTTGCCGACGAGGATATCGAGCTTGCCGTGGCGCTCATGCAGCGCGAGCCCGAGCCGCGCGATGCCGTCGTAATCGGTCAGCGAGAGCGGCACCAAGGTGGCGCTGCCGCCGTCCTTGCGGATCTCGTCGTCGAGCTCTTCCAGCCCTCCTTGCGTCCGCGCCACCGCGACGACGTGCGCGCCGGCCTTGGCCAGCGCGACGGATGTCGCATAGCCGATCCCGCGCGAGGCGCCGGTCACGAGGGCAATACGGGAGGCGAGGGGTTTGGTCATGAACGTAACTCTATCGTCGTCGTCCCTGCGAAAGCAGGGACCCATACGCCGCGGCGGCTGTGCTGTGCAAAGGTGTTCGTAACCGATACCGCCCGAAAAAACGAGGGCCGATGGGTATGGGTCCCTGCTCCGGAGCGCAATCGCGCCCTAGGCAGGGACGACACCGTGGATGGGGCGTCAGCTCGCCTCGGCCAGCAACGAGAGCTGGCGCGGCGGGGCCTCGGTTTCGTTCTGGTCGGTGAGGTGGGTCGGATAGGCGCCGGTGAAGCAATGGTCGGCGAATCTCGGATTGGCCGGGTCGCGCCCCTCATACCCCATCGCGCGGTACATGCCGTCGATCGACAGGAAGGCGAGCGAGTCGGCGCCGATGATGTCGCGCATCTCCTCGAGCGAATGGGTCGCGGCGAGCAGGCCGCCGCGGTCGGGCAGGTCGATGCCGTAATAGTCGGGATAGAGGATCGGCGGCGAGGCGAGGCGGAAATGCACTTCGCGGGCGCCGGCGTCGCGCATCATGCGCACGATCTTCTTCGAGGTGGTGCCGCGCACCAGCGAGTCGTCGATCAGGATGATGCGCTTGCCTTCGATCGCGGCGCGGTTCGCCGAATGCTTCATGCGCACGCCGAGCTCGCGCACGGTCTGGGTCGGCTGGATGAAGGTGCGCCCGACATAGTGGTTGCGGATGATGCCGAGCTCGAACGGCACGCCGGAATACTGGCTGTAGCCGACTGCGGCGGGCACGCCGGAGTCCGGCACCGGCACCACGACGTCGACCTCGGGATGGCTCTCGCGCGCGAGCTGGGCGCCGAACGCCTTGCGCACGTCGTACACCGAGCGGCCGCCGACGATCGAATCCGGCCGCGCGAAATAGATGTACTCGAAGATGCAGGGCCGGGCCGGCTTCGGCGGGAACGGCTTGTGGCTGTGCGCCCCCAGCTCGTCGAACACGATGATCTCGCCGGGCTCGATGTCGCGGACATACTTCGCGCCGATCATGTCGAGCGCGCAGGTCTCCGAGGTCAGGATCGGATGGCCGTCGAGATCGCCGAGCACCAGCGGACGGATGCCGAGCGGGTCGCGGGCGCCGACCAGCTTCTTGTTGGTCAGCGCGACCAGCGCGTAGGCGCCCTCGATCGCGCGCAACGCCTCGATGAAGCGATCGATGAAGCGCGCGCGCTTCGACTGTGCCACGAGATGCAGGATCACCTCGGTATCGGTGGTCGACTGCATCAACGCACCGCCCTTGACCAGCTCGCTGCGCAGGGTCAGGCCGTTGGTCAGGTTGCCGTTGTGGCCGACCGCAAAGCCGCCGGCATTGAGCTCGGCGAACAGCGGCTGCACGTTGCGCAGGCCTGTGCCGCCGGTGGTGGGGTAGCGGACATGGCCGACCGCGGCGTTGCCGGGCAGGCGGTCGATCACCTCGCGGCGGGAGAAGGCGTCGCCGACCAGGCCGAGGCGGCGTTCACTGTGGAAGCGGGCGCCGTCGAAGGAGACGATGCCGGCGGCCTCCTGGCCGCGGTGTTGCAGGGCGTGCAGCCCGAGCGCGGTGATCGCCGCGGATTCGGGATGGCCGAAGACGCCGAACACGCCGCATTCCTCGCGGAGCGTGTCGCCATCGAGATCGGGGTGGTATCTGAAATCGTTGTCCCGGAGATGGTCTTGTCGAAGATGGTCCTGCATTTCGATCGGGCCCAAATCGAGATCCATTTGGGCGGCGTGATCGGAAGGGGTTTGCATCTCGTTCATCGCCTCTCGTAAGGGGCCCAAATAAGTTATCGGCCCGCGGGTTTCTCGATCAGCTTTTTCAAGCTGTCACGCGCAGGTTTGCTATAGCCATCGCCCGACGCCGGCGTTGCCTGATCGTTGGTATCAGCCGCAGAATCGTCGTCCGGCTTATTCTTCTTGAACTTCTTTAAGATGGTGTTCTCGGGGTCATCAGGCAAGAGCGCCATCAGCCAATCCCCGGTTCCCTGCAGCACCACCCGGGACTTCGCGCCGGTCACCCAATCGGGCCGCTGCTTGTCCGGAACCAGCCAGGTGAAGAACATGAACGCCACAACCACGATCAGCAGGCCGCGGGCGAGCCCGAACAGGAAGCCGAGGGTGCGGTCGAGCGCGCCGATCCGGGAATCCAGGATCATGTCCGAGATTCGCACGGTGATGATCGAGACCACGATCAGCGTACCGATGAAGACGCCGGCCACCACCACCACGGCCGCGACCGTGTCGTTATTGAAGTAAGTTTTGGCGGTCGGCAGCAGCTTCGAGAAAGCATACAGCGTCACCAGCGCAGCGGCGCCCCAGGCCGCGATCGACAGGATCTCGCGCATGAAGCCGCGCACCATGGCAAGCAGGCCCGAGATCAGCATCACGCCGAGCAGGACGAGATCAAGTATCGTTATGGGCATCGGCTGGTCAGGTCCGCTGGTACGTTTGGGTCCGCTGTTAAGGGCTCGCGAATCGGCAAAGTCGGTGCCGTCCTAACTGAGGCGCATCGGGAGCATTCGGCAAGGCCGCAACACCACCAGTCCCGCGCGCCGGATGTATAGCGGCGGGGGGCTGATACGTCACGCCTGCTTTAGCTGGTCTCGCGACGGAATCGGGCCGGTGTGGCATTTTTCTCAGCCGCTTCAGCGCCCCCGGAGCCGCCCTGGTCGTCCCTCGGTGCGGCCCGGCCACCTCGCGGCGTCCCACGCGCGGCAATTTCGGCGACCAGCGTGGTCAGATTGCCGACGCTGTTCAGCGCGAGCCCGCTATCGCCGCCACCATCGCCGCGGGCCGATTCGGGCAGGATGGCGCGGCCGAAGCCGAGCTTGAGGGCCTCTTTCAGCCGGGCCGGGGTCTGCGCCACCGGGCGGATCGCGCCGGATAGCGAGATTTCGCCGAAATAGACCGCGTCCGTCGGCAAGGGCGCATTCACCAGCGAGGAGACCAGCGCGGCGGCAGCTGCGAGGTCCGCGGCCGGCTCCTGGATGCGCAGGCCGCCCGCGACATTGAGATAGACGTCATGTCCGGACAATTTGACGCCGCAATGCGCTTCCAGCACCGCCAGCACCATCGACAGCCGGCTCGGGTCCCAGCCGACCACGGCGCGGCGCGGCGTGCCGAGCGAGGTCGGCGCCACCAGCGCCTGCAACTCGACCAGCACCGGGCGGGTGCCCTCGATGCCGGCGAACACCGCGGTACCGGGACTGCCGAGCTCGCGTTCGGAGAGGAACAATTCCGAGGGGTTGGTGACCTCGCGCAGGCCGAGCCCGGTCATCTCGAACACGCCGATCTCGTCGGTCGCGCCAAAGCGGTTCTTCGCCGAGCGCAGGATGCGGAACTGCTGCGAGCCTTCGCCCTCGAACGACAGCACCGCATCGACCATGTGCTCGACCACGCGGGGGCCGGCGATCTGGCCGTCCTTGGTCACATGCCCGACCAGGATGATCGTTGCCCCCGTCTTCTTGGCGAAGCGAATGAGCGCCTGCGCCGAGGCGCGGACCTGGGTCACCGTGCCGGGCGCGGATTCGACCGTGTCGGTCCACATGGTCTGGATCGAGTCGATCACGATCAGCCGCGGCACCGCGCCTTCCGACAGCGTCGAGACGATGTCCTCGACCGAGGTTTCGGAGGCGAGCTGCACCGGCGCGTCCGCGAGCCCGAGACGCTCGGCGCGCAGCCGCACCTGGGCGACCGCCTCTTCGCCTGAGATATAGACCGCGCGATGGCCGGCCCGCGCCATCATGGAGGTTGCCTGGGTCAGCAGCGTGGATTTTCCGATGCCGGGATCGCCGCCCACCAGGAGCACCGAGCCGCGGACAAAGCCGCCGCCGGTGACACGGTCGAGCTCGGCCATGCCCGACGACAGCCGCGGCGCGTCCTGAGTCTTGCCGGACAGCGATTCCAGCGCAAACGTCCGCCCCTTGCGCTTCGATCGGATCGAGACCGGCACCGAGCCCGTGGTGTCCTCCTCGGCCAGCGTGTTCCACTCGCCGCAGGAGTCGCACTTGCCCTGCCAGCGATTATACGCCGCGCCGCAGTTCTGGCAGACGAAGGAGAGGGTTGATTTGGCCATGGATGGGATTGGTTCAGCGGTGGTTTCGAATCCGCGTCACCCATTAGCACGGAATGAGGAATGCGGGGTGTTTGATGCGCAGTGGGGCGGATTCTACGACGTCACCGCCGACCACAGCAGCGACACGCCTGCCGCCAGCATGATGCCGTCCATGATCAGGCGGAAGGCCTCCGGCTTCATTTGCAGCACGAAGCGTTTGGCGATGAAGGCGCCGGCCATCAGCGAGGCGCCGGCGATCAGGCCCTTCAGCGCGATGTCAGGCGTCAGCGCGCCGAACCGCTCGAAGGTCACCGACTTGCTGACGTAGAGCCCGAGCGAGCTTGCCGCTTCGGTGGCGAGGAACGCGCCCTTGCTGAGGCCGTAAAACAAAAACAGCGGCACGCTGAGCGGACCGGTCGAGACCACGATGCCGGTGAGATAGCCGATCAGCGCGCCGCCGATTGCGAGATGCCAGAGATTGGCTTTGAGTTTGTGCTGCGCCAGCCAGTGCCGCACCGGTACCATGGCGATCAGGAACACGCCGATCGCAATGTCGACCGCGCGCGAAGGCAGAGCGAGCAGGGTGCGCGCGCCAAGTGCTGCGGCCGGAATGCCCGTGATCGAGTAGGCGGCGCAGGCGCGCCAGTCGACCTCGCGCCACCAGGCCAGGATCCGCGACAGATTGGCCATCACGGCCGCGACCGCCATGATCGGCACCGCCTGTTTCGGCCCGTACTGATAGACCAGCACCGGCATCAGCATGATCGACGAGCCGGTGCCGACGATGCCTGAGATGGTGCCAGCGACCAGGCCGACGATGAGGACGAACAGGAAGCCCACGCGCACTCCGGAACGTGATCCCGAGCCACGCCGGACGCGTGTCTCGAAAGCGAAGGCTCAGTGTGACCTCATGGTTCGAGACGGCGCAAGGGCGCCTTGAACCAGGGCGTGTCGTCGCGCGCAGCGTCAATACTTCGCGACGACCGGGCTGCCGAAGCGGTAGTTGACGCGCACCGTCACCATGTCGACGTCCTGGCGGATGCGTTCGTCATGGTTGAGCTGGGCGATGAACACCGGATCGTAGGTCATGTGAACATTGTTGGTTCCCATGAACAGATGATCGTATTCGAGCGCCAGCGACCAGTTGTGCGCGATCGCATATTCGGTACCGGCGCCGATCGCACCGCCCCAGCGCGTCTCGCTGCCGCGGTCGGCGATGAAGCCGACCGGCACGCCGGGTCCGAAGGCCGGCGTGATGAAGCTCTCGTAGCGATCGCGCACGACGGCCGCGCCACCCTTTGCGTACAGCAGGAAGGCGCCCCAGGAATAGCCGACCTGCCCGGTGAACAGGCCGATGGCATCGATCTTCGAGCGGTTGGCGAAGCCTGCAAACAGCGGGGCTGTGGACGGGTTCGAGCCGGAAAGGTCGGCCCAATTGCCCTGCGCTTCGACGCCGAACACCCAGGCCGCCTGCTGCCAGCGATAACCAATCTGGCCGCCGGCGGTCGCGCCGCTCGCGGTGTGGCAACCTTCAGGGCCGGTGAAATTCACGACGCCGAGCGCCGGATTGGTGATGGCGAAGGGCACGATGTCCCAGCACTTTCGGCTCCAGCCGCCGCCGCCATTGGCGCCGACATAGAAGCCGCTCCAGTCGGTGGTGGCGGCGACGATCGGGGGCGCCTTGGTGTACGGGCGGGCGGCGAGGTCGGCAGCGGACGCGCTTGCAATGCCGAGCATGAGCACGGAGGCGGCGACGAAATATGTCTTCATGGGCAGATCCAATGCATGAATCAAATCGATGTCAGGCTAGTCGATTTGCACCACCTCCGGCTGTACCCGGTCCGCCACATCCGGCCGCATTCGCGTGTACCGCAGGCTCCCGTGCCGCGAGAATGCGGATGTTTGACTCGCACGCCGTGCAACAAATTCAACGTCGTCCTGGCGAAAGCCAGGACCCATTACCCCAAGCATCAGCCGTTGCGCGACGCTGGGGTCACGATCCCGTTCACAATCAAATGCGGTGGTTATGGGTCCTGGCTTTCGCCAGGACGACGGTGGTGTGTGCGGCATCATCCGATCCGCGTCGCGACCAACAATGCTGATTGTTACGAGGCGCAAGTCCGCCATCGATCACTTCAGCACCACCCACGCCGGCGCATGATCGCTGGCGCCTTCCTCGCCACGAACATCGCGGTCGACGCCGGCTTTCGCCAGCCGCGCCGCCACGTCGGGGCTGAGCAGGAGATGATCGAGCCGGAGGCCTGCATCGCGCGGCCAGCGCTGGCGCTTGTAGTCCCAGAAGGTGAACATCTGTTGATCCGGATGCAGCGTGCGGAGCGCATCGCACCAGCCCTGATCGACCAGCGCCTTGAACGCGGCGCGGCTCTTCGGCTGGATCAGCGCATCCTTGTCCCAGGAGCGGGTCGGATAGATGTCGAGAGGCGTCGGCGCGACGTTGTAGTCGCCGGCCAGCACCACCGGGACCTCCTGCTTGAGCAGCTTGGCGGCGTGGGCGCGCAGCCGCTTGAACCAGGCCAGCTTGTAATCGAATTTCGGGCCGGGCTGCGGATTGCCGTTCGGAAGGTAAAGGCTGGTGACGACGATGCCGCGCACCGCGGCCTCGATGTAGCGCGCCTCATGGTCGCCGGCGTCGCCGGGCAGGGCGGTGCGGATCAAGACCGGCTTGGCCCTGCGCGCGAGGATCGCGACGCCGTTCCAGGTCTTCTGTCCCTGCCACACCGCGCCGTAGCCGGCCTTCTCGAGCGCGGCCGCGGGAAATTCGGCGTCGCTCGCTTTCAACTCCTGCAAGCTGACGACGTCGGGCCTGGCCGATTTCAGCCAGCGCAGCAGGTTCGGCAGGCGGCGGTTGACGTTGTTGATGTTGAAGGTCGCGATCTTCATGCGCAATCGCGAACCTCGATCGCGTCAGGCGGAGGGCGCCGTAGGCTCGGCGGGCAATGGCGGTGGCGCAGCCGGCGTTGTCGGCAGCGTGGGCGGCACTACAGGTGCGGCGGCTATCTCGCTCTTCTCGGCGACCGCGTCGCTTGTCGCGGCGACGGCCTCGCCGCCCTTATAGATGCGTACGAAGCGACGGCCGAGGCTGGTCAGCACCTCATAGCCGATGGTGCCGAAATGATGCGCGACCTCGTCGACCGTGATGCCTTCGCCGATCAGCGTCACCATGTGGCCGCGCCGCACGGCATTCTTGTCGAGGTCGGTGACGTCGACCGCGATCAAATCCATCGAGACGCGGCCGGCGATCGGGCAGCGCTTGCCGGCGACCACGACCTCGGCGCCACGGGTGCCGTCATTGGCGCTGGCGGCGCGGAAATAGCCGTCCGCATAGCCGGCGGAGACGATCGCAAGCCGGGTCGGCCGGCGCGCGGTCCAGGTGCCGCCATAGCCGACGGTCTCACCGCGATCGATGTTGCGGATCTGCACGATGCGCGCCTTGAGGTCGACCACCTGCTGCATCGGGTTGTCGGCCTCCGGCGTCGGGTTGACGCCGTAGAGCGCGCAGCCCGGCCGCACCATCTCGAACTGGAACTGCGCGCCGAGGAACACGCCGGAGGAGTTCGCGAGCGAGGCCGGCACGCCGGTGAACAGGCTCGCGATCTCGCGGAAGCTCGCCAGCTGTTTGGCGTTGGCGGGGTTGTTGAGCAGTTCGGCGGAGACGAGGTGGCTCATCACAAGCGTGATGCCGTGATCGCCGGCATTGATCCGCGGGATGATGCCCTGGGCTTCGCTGACCGTCAGCCCGAGCCGGTTCATGCCGGTGTCGATATGGATGGCGGCGCCGCCGGACCAGCCGGAGCGGCGGCAGAACACGTCCCATTCGGCGAGCTCGTTGAGATCGCCGATCACGGGCTTGCAGTCGATCTTCGCGTAGGCGTCGCCGGTCTGCTGGAAGAAGCCGCCGAGCGCATACACGGTCGCCTGCGGAACTGCCGCGCGTACCACGGCGGCCTCCTCGACGGTGGCGACGAAGAAGGTCTTGCAGCCGGCCTTGGCCAGCGCACGCGACACTTGCTCGGCGCCGCAACCATAGGCGTTGGCCTTGACCACGGCGGCGCATTCCGCCGGGACCGCGGTCTTCTCGAGCTTGCGCCAGTTGGCGATGATGGCGTCGAGGTCGACGGTCAGGATGCCAGTGGCGGTCGGATGGGCCGCCAGCAAACTGGCTTCGGGCGTCAGCTGCGATTTCGCGTCGGTCACGATGTTCATGGCTTATTTGTACGCGCGGGGCATGCGGCCTTCAACTGTGCCCGACCATTAGTAGGAGGGGAGGCGATCCGGGACCAGTCCGTCCGATGCGAGGTCGCCGAACCGGGTGACGCTGGCTTCGAAGTGCAGTTCGACGGTGCCGGTCGGACCGTGGCGCTGCTTGCCGATGATGACTTCGGCCTTTCCGAGCGCGCGCTCCATTTCGGCTTGCCAGGTGGCGTGCTCCGGGGTGCCGGGCCGTGGTTCCTTGTTCGCGAGATAGTATTCCTCGCGGTACACGAACATCACGACGTCGGCGTCCTGCTCGATCGAGCCGGATTCGCGCAGGTCCGAAAGTTGGGGCCGCTTGTCGTCGCGGTTTTCGACCTGACGCGAGAGCTGCGACAGCGCGATCACGGGGACGTTGAGCTCCTTCGCCAGCGCTTTCAAATTGGTGGTGATCTCGGTGATTTCCTGCACGCGGTTGTCGTTGCCGCGCTTGCCCGAGCCCTGCAACAGCTGGATGTAGTCGATCACGATCAGGTCGAGACCCTTCTGCCGCTTGAGGCGGCGGGCGCGCGCGGTGAGCTGCGAGATCGAGAGACCGCCGGTTTCGTCGACGTAGAACGGCAGCGACTGCAACTCGATCGAGCAGTCGCGGATTTTCTCGAAATCGAGCTCGGAGATACCGCCGCGCCGGATATGGCTGGAGGGAATGCCGGTGCGTTCGGCGAGAATACGTGTGGCGAGCTGTTCGCCGCTCATTTCGCAGGAGAAGAAGCCGACCGCGCCACCGTTCACCGCCTTGGTGGTGCCGTCCGCCTGCACCTCGGGGACGTAGGCCCTGGCAATGTTGTAGGCGATGTTGGTGGCGAGCGAGGTCTTGCCCATGCCGGGACGGCCGGCGAGCACGATCAGGTCGCTTGGCTGCAATCCGCCCATCTTGGTGTCGAGGTCGCGCAGCCCCGTTGAAATGCCGGACAGTTTGCCGTCGCGCTGGAACGCCTTGGCCGCCATGTCGACGGCGACCGTGAGTGCATCCGCAAAGCGTTGGAAGCCGCCATCGTAGCGGCCGGTTTCGGCGAGGCTGTAGAGCTGCCGTTCGGCGTCCTCGATCTGCGCGCGCGGGGCAAAATCGACCGGAGCGTCGTAGGCGACGTTGACGATCTCCTCGCCGATCTGGATCAGGTTGCGGCGCAGGCTGAGATCATAGACGGTACGCCCGTAGTCCTGTGCGTTGATGATGGTGGTCGCTTCGGCGGCGAGTCGGGCGAGGTATTGGTTGACCGTCATGCCGCCGAGGTCCAGCTCGGCAGGCAGGAACGTCTTCAAGGTCACGGGATTTGCGACCTTGCCCATCCGGATCAGGCTGCCGGCCGTTTCATAGATCTGCTGGTGGATGGCTTCGAAGAAGTGCTTCGCCTCCAGGAAATCGGAGACCCGGTAGAAGGCGTCGTTGTTGACCAGTATCGCGCCCAGCAGCCCCTGTTCCGCTTCGATGTTGTGCGGCGCGCTCCGATAGGTCGGGGACGCGGCGTCGGGCGCGAGCTTGTGAACGTTCGAATCAATCAAGGCCATGGACGAGCTTATTCTTCTGATTTCGTCGTTACTGAGATTTTCGGCTGTGGGGCCGCGATCAAGCGCCAGCCCGGCACGAAGCGAAAGGACGGATGTTTCTTATGCACGATTCACACAACGCAATGTGTGAATCCGCCACGGCCGGACGCATTCCGCTTGACGGGGGTTTTGCTCGAAAGGAGGGGGCGCGACCGATCGGAGATGTGGTCGGCAAAAATTCGGGGCGGCCTGAACCTTTTTCCGGGCTGCCGCGCCCAACCAGCGGCGAGGTTGGTGCTGGCCTCGGTTCCTCAGACCAGGATGAGGAAAGCCAGCGCGATCAAGGCGGCAGCAACGCCAGTTGCGATCAAGGCGTAGTCGGTCACGAGGTCGCGTTGCGGGTCCAACATCGTCTGGTGCGGTTCTCGGGTCATTCCGGACCACTACGACAGCCCGGAACAGATTTCTGTGAAGCAGATCACACCTGTCGCACTTTCTTTGCGGCAGGTTCGCGGGAACGACCCGGCGGATTCCGGGTTGTCTCCGCTCAGGGAAGATACGGTGACGATGGCTCGAGAGTTTCAGACAGTGCGACCAAGGCTTGGCCAGGCAGGCGGCATCGACCGCCGCTGGGTGGCGTCGCTTGTCGAGGCCATGGAGCAGGCGGCGCGTCCGGAGGTCCGGAACGTTCCCTGCGACGTCAGCCTGATTTCAGCCGCCGCGGCTCACCTGGCGCGTCCGGCGCCGACCTTCGCGCATTGCGGCTCGGTCTACAGCCTGCGCAACTAGCAATACCGGTTCTTTCAGGCCTATTCGCCGGCGAGTTGCAGCCGGGGTTTTGCAGCGCCGGCTTCCTTGAGTCGGAGGCGGCCTTCCTCGCGCCCGATGTAGTCGCGGGTCATCGGCACGACGCCCTGGCGCTTGGTCAGTTGCAGCTGGAAGTTCATCATGTTCTGCACCCGGAACGACATCTCCGAGGCCGCCAGATAGAATTCCCACATCCGGGCAAAGGTCTCGTCGTAGAGCCGGACGGCCTCCTCGCGCCGCGCCATGAAGCGGTCGCGCCACGCCTTCAGGGTCTCCGCATAGTGCAGGCGCAGGATCTCCATGTCGCAGATCAGCAATCCGGCCTTCTCGATCGCCGGCATGACCTCGGAGAGCGCAGGAATGTAGCCGCCGGGGAAGATGTATTTCCGGATCCAGGGGCTGGTGACATCCGGACCGGTCGAGCGGCCGATCGAGTGCAGCAGCATGACGCCGTCATCGCTCAGCAGCTCGGCGCAGCGCTTGAAGAAGGTTTCGTAAAAGGTGACCCCGACATGCTCGAACATGCCGACCGACACGATGCGGTCGAACGGGCCGGGGATGTCGCGGTAGTCCTGCAGCAGGAAGCGCGCCGAATGCGCCAGATTCT
Source organism: Bradyrhizobium sp. AUGA SZCCT0105 (assembly GCF_018129565.1). Taxonomy (NCBI): domain Bacteria; kingdom Pseudomonadati; phylum Pseudomonadota; class Alphaproteobacteria; order Hyphomicrobiales; family Nitrobacteraceae; genus Bradyrhizobium; species Bradyrhizobium sp. AUGA SZCCT0105. The sequence continues at coordinate 461,565 of NZ_JAFCMK010000001.1, forward strand.
TCTCCGCCGCCCGGGCGTTGGCGATCTGCAGCTGCTCGGTCGACAGCGTGACGCCGGTGACGTCGGCGCCGCTCATCTCGGCGAGATAGAGCCCCAGGCCGCCCCAGCCGGAACCGATGTCGAGGACGCGGTCGCCGGGCTTGATCAGGAGTTTTGCGGCGAGGTGGCGTTTCTTGGCGAGCTGGGCGTCGTCCAGCGTCGAGTCCGGCGCCTCGAAATAGGCGCAGCTGTATTGCTTGTCAGCGTCGAGGAAGAGGGAATAGAGGCGGCCGTCGAGGTCGTAATGGCGGGCGACATTGCTCCGGGACCGGCCGCGCACATTGAGCTGCTGGGCGCGCCGCCCGAGGAACCGAACCCAGGCCTGCATCCTGGCAAAGTTCGGCAACATGGCCGCCTGGCCCATCAGGACAGCCAGCACGTCGGCGATGCTGCCTTGCTCCACCACGAAGGTGCCGTCCATGAAGGCTTCGCCGAGGTAAAGCTCGGGATCGACCAGAACGCGCACTTCTGCGGCCCTGGTCATGAATCGTGCGGCGACGGGAATGCCCGTGCCGTCACCACAGGTGAATTTGGCGCCGCTCGCGGTCGTGAACGTGATCGAACCGCGGCGGATGAAGCGCCCCAAGAAAAATCGCAACAATCGGTCCATCGAAGCACCAACGGAACGGCAAGCTGCACACTGACACCACCGGAGTGATCACTCCAATGTGTCCCCGGCCCAAACATAGGCAGGGAATTGGATCGCGCTATTGCGTTGTGGTCAAAGCCGATATTCCAAAATGTGACAATTGCGTGGATGCGGCACGCGCGCGCTTCCATTCGCGCGATAATCGGCTAAAAGGTGACCGCCGCGGCCGAACCATGAGGCGCAGGCGGCGATTTTTCCGGAATCTGGAGAGTTAAGGAATGTTGAGCCGAGCCCTCAGTCTGGCGACGGTGACGCTTCTGATTGGCTGCCTGTCAGCCGTATCAGCGCAAGCGCAAAACCTCGAGGCCGGCAAAAGCCCCTCCCAGATCTTCGCCAACACCTGTACGGCCTGCCACAAGAGCCCGCGGGGTCTCTTGAAGACCGTGCCGGCCGGCTCGCTGCCGGGTTTCCTGCGCCAGCACTACACGACGTCGAGCGACATGGCCGGCGTGCTGGCGTCCTATCTGATTTCGAACGGTGCCAACGATCCGCGCTACCAGGCCAAGGATCAGCCCAAGGGGGCCAAGGGCCGGGACGGCCGCCAGGAGGCAAACCAGTCTCCGGAGCAGCCGGCCGAGCGCCCGTCCCGCCGGCAGCATCAGGGTGCCGCGCCGCAGGAAGGGGCCAAGGAAGGCGTCAGGGAAGCCGCGAAGCCCGACGCCGACGGTTTGAATCCCGAAGCACGTCCCGCCCACCGCGGCCGGCGCATGGCGCGTCCGAGCGAGACGCCTGACGGTGCCAAGCCGGACGACGGCCAGACCCCGCAGGCCGCGGGCGAAGGCAAACCGGCGCGCCGGAAGCACGGCCGCCGCGGCAAGCCGGTCGAGGAGCCGAAGTCCGACGAGGCGCCCAAGAGCGAGGCGGCGGGCGACGAGCCCAAATCCCAGACCGCCGTCAAGCGCGAAGACAAGGGTGAGGCCGAGAAGCCGGCGAAGCCTGCCGGTCAGCCCGACACGGCCAAGGTCGATGCGCCCAAGGGCAATGCAGGCAGCGAGCCGGCTGCCGTGCGATCGGACCCGGTTCCGCAGGTCACGCCCGCGGCTCCCGCCGCTTCCCCGGCGCCCGAGCCGGCCGCTGCCGCATCGCCAGCACCGGTGCCCGCCGCGCCGCCGGTAACCGCGGCCGCGCCGCCTCCGCCGCCCCCGACGACGCCGGGTTCCGGTCCGCCGGAAGCGCCGACCTCGAAGTAATCGCCAACGCCGGGCCGTGAGGTCCGGCGTTATCATTTGACTGCCACTAGAGCAAAACTCCAGAGTAATGGTCTAGTCAGGAAGGGAGCAGGGGTGAGTACGGCACGCGAAGATCTGCTGGCGGCGGGACTGGCGGTGTTCGACCGCGACGGGTTCGAGGGCGCGACGGTGGCCGAGATCCGCTCCCGCGCCCGCGCGTCCAACGGCAGCTTCTTCCATTTCTTCACCTCGAAGAAGCAGCTCGCCGGAACCCTGTTCCTGGAGATCCTGCAGGCCTACCACGCCGCGATCATCACCGCGGTCAACGACACGCACGGCGCCGGCGAGGGCGTTGCGCGGCTGATCCGCGCTCATCTCGATTGGGTCGTGACCAACAGGCGCGAGGCGCGCTTCCTGTTCGAGATTTCGCGCAGCGAGTGGAGCGAGGAGGTGCGCGGCGCGCAGCGCTCCGAGAACTCGCGGCTCACCGATGGCATCGAGCGCTGGCGCGTGCCGCTGCTCGCGCGCGGCGAGTTGCTGCCGATGAGCGCGACACTTTTCTTCAGCCAGATCATCGGGCCGGCGCAGATCTTTTGCCGCGCCTATCTGTCGGGCCGCCATCAGAGCGACCCGCGCGAACAGGTCGAGACGCTGATCGCCTGCGCGATCCGCGCGGTGGTGGCGCCGGGTGCGCCGGAGCGAGCAGGAGGGACGTCATGAAGGAGACCGATCCGGACTTTGCGCCGATCGCGACGCGGATTCGCGACAATGTCGGCCGTCAGGGCTTCATGGGACTCGTCGGTGCTGAGGTGGCCGAGCTGTCGCGCGGCGCGTGCACGCTCGCGGTCGACCGCCGGCCGGAGCTGCTGCAGCAGCACGGCCTGTTTCACGGCGGGGTGACGGCGTTCCTGGTCGACAACGCCACCACGATTGCAGCGGCGACGTCGCGTGGCCAGCCGGTGCTGACGGCCGAGTACAAGCTGAACCTGCTGTCGCCGGCATCGGGCGATCGCCTGATCTGCCGCGCGCGCGTGATCAAGCCGGGACGCCAGGTCGCCGTCGTCGCCGCCGACGTGTTCTGCGTCATCGACGGTAAGGAGAAGCATACCGCGACGGCGCTCGCGTCGATCGCGATGCTCGACGATCAGGCGGCGGCACGAATCCAAAGCCCGGCCTGATGGGGCCGGGCTTCAGTTGGTGGAGGGATGAAGAGACGCTTACTTCTCTTCCGCAGCCGGAGCCGGCGCGGCCTCGTCGTCGTGCTGCGCTTCCGGATCGAAGAATTCGCCGGCGGCGGCGAGCGCTTCGGCGGCAGCGTCCTGGTCTTCCTGACGGGTCGAGATGTCCTCGCCGCGCTTGATCCGGTCGGCCTCTTCGGCGGAACGGGCGACCGTCACGGTGACGCTGGTCTCGACCTCGGGGTGGACGGCGATGGTCACCTTCTGCGCGCCGATCACCTTGATCGGCGAGTCGAGCCAGACCTGCGGACGGGCAACCGTGATGCCATCGGCGGCCAGCGCAACGACGATGTCGCGCACCGTGACCGAGCCGAACAGCTGGCCGGACTCGGAGGCCTGGCGGATGATGATGATGTCGCGGCCGTCGATCTTCTCGGCGACCACGGTGGCTTCGCCCTTGGCCTTGATGTTGTTGGCCTCGAGCTCGGCCTTCATGCCGTCATACTTGGCGCGGTTCGCATCGGTGGCGCGCAGCGCCTTGCCGCGCTTCAGCAAGAAGTTGCGGGCGAACCCGTCCTTGACGCGCACGACTTCGCCCATCTGACCAAGCTTGGCAACGCGTTCCAGCAGAATGACTTCCATTTTCGTTCTCCTTTAGAGGCTAAGTATCGGGTTGAGTGGTGGATTGAATGTCAGGCCGCAGGCAAAGGCGGCGGTCTGGTTTGCAGATAGCGCTGGCGCAGGCCGAACACGGCGTCGGCGATGCCGAGCGCGAAGATTGCGACGATCGGCCAGCCGAACATGACGACGACGGCGTAGATGCCGCCGAGCCAGAAGCCGCGATTGCCGAGTGACAGCGTCAGGGTGTGCAGCACGGCGAAGCCGACCAGCGCATAGGCGATCACGAGTGCCGTGGTGACGATCTGCGCCAGCAGCGCGAGCATGCCGCCGACGAAGCTGGCGGCGACCGCCACCAGCAACGCGACCAGCGTCATGGCGGGGAGCGCGGTGGTGCGGAAATCGGGCCACGGTCGGTTCAACCGCCCCGAGGTTTGCGTGATCTTGCCGGCGAGCCACAGGTTCAGTGTCAGCGTGACCATCGCGAGGATCGTTGCGGCGAGGGGCGCGAGGATCACCAGCGCGTCGACCAATCGTTCGATCTCACCACTGGGCAGCCCTTCGCCGGCGCTCAGCACCTTGAGCAGGCCGCGCCGCAAGGCACCGGTGACCGTATCGGCATCCGAGCCGAGCGTGAGCAGCGCGGCGGTCGTGGTGAGGATGGCGAAGGCTGCGATCCAGAGCAGGAGACGGCCGACGGGATACCATTCGAGCGCAGGCGGCTGCTGCGTGGCGCTGTCACCGGCTGCACCTGCGATCGGCCGTCCGAGCAGCGCGAGGTGGCCGAGCCACCAGCCGGGCAGGGCGACGATCATGGCAAACGCGATGCCGTAGGGAATTCCGAAGAGCGTGCCGAGAACGGAGGCGGCAGCGACGCCGCCGATGGCCGCGGCAAGCGGTCCCCAGGCGAGTGCCGACACCATCAGCGGAAGCGGCGCGAGAAAGTACAGCAGCAACGAGACCAGCGCGCCCGAACTGATCGAGGCGAACATCAGCGCCGACGCGGCGCCGGCGGCAAGTGCAACAATGAGGATCGCGATCATCAGCTGTCCCGCTCCTTTCGAGCGGTTAGAGGCACTCTGTCGAGAACCCCAACCATCGGCGACCGGACGACCCGGAAGCCTTATGAGAATGAGCGGCCGGCGGCGCGTGCCGCCGGCCGGAAACGGTTAGCGAATAACGTAGGGCAGCAGGCCGAGGAAGCGCGCGCGCTTGATGGCGCGGGCGAGCTCACGCTGCTTCTTGGCGGACACGGCCGTGATGCGGCTCGGCACGATCTTGCCGCGCTCGGAGACGTAACGCATCAGCAGCTTGGAATCCTTGTAGTCGATCTTCGGCGCATTCGCACCCGTGAACGGGCAGGACTTGCGACGACGGAAAAACGGACGGCGGGCACCAGCATCAGCCATGATTCATTACTCCTCGGTCGCAGCTTCTTCTTCGCGCGGACGGCGCGGGCCACGATCGCCGCGGAAGCCGCCGCCATCGCGATCACCACGGAAGCCGCCTTCGCGGTCGCCGCGGAATCCACCGCCACGGTCATCGCGCTCGCGGTCACGGTCGGCCTTACGCATCATCGCAGACGGGCCTTCCTCGTGCTCTTCGACGCGCACGGTGAGATAGCGGATGACGTCTTCGCTGATCCGCTCCTGGCGCTCGATCTCGGTGACGACAGCCGACGGTGCGTCGATGTTCATCAGCACGAAATGCGCCTTGCGGTTCTTGTTCATGCGGTAGGTGAGGGAGCGCACGCCCCAGCTCTCGGTCTTGGTGACCTTGCCGCCGCCCTGTTCGACGATACCCGTCATCTGGGCCGTCAGTTCATCCACCTGCTGGGTGCTCGCATCCTGACGTGCGAGAAAAACATGCTCATAAAGAGGCATGATTGTCCTTTCCTGTGTTGGCGCGGGTTCCGGCGACAAGCCCTTCGAGACCTTCGGAAAGGACTCGAGCTGCTCAGAAGGCGGGAGCACGGGACGACGGGCCGACTGGCCCTGTCACATCAAAATCAACGGGTGAAATTGCTGAGACCGTCCGTTCAGCTCCCGGCCGGAGCCCACGAATGGGGCGCTTATACGGATTTTGGCCGCGAAGGCAAGGGTCCGCGGAGGGGTCTTGGTCCCCGGATTTGCGACGGGTCGTAGCCCTCCGGGCCGTTCGGCGCAACTTCGCGCTGTTTCGGGTTGATTTCTTTGTTTGTATGTCATACAAATATTTCAGGGAGGATGATCGATGGGTTCGGAGACCGCCAGCGGCATGCCTGCGCCCGATCCGAAGCACGCGGTCCGCGCGACGCGGTCGGCGGGGCGCAAGATGCGCTCGCTGTTGCTCGATGCCGCCAGCCGCCTGTTCAAGGAGCGCGGGCTCTCGGGCACGTCGATCTCCGACATTGCCGCAGCGGCGGACGCCTTTCCGAGCCAGATCACCTATTACTTCCGCACCAAGGAGGCGCTGTTCGTCGAAGCCGCCAGCCGCGACATGCTTTACCTGGCGCGTGCGACCGAGCAGGCCGCCCTGAACGCTCATACGCCACGCGATTACAGCCACGCTTTGGCCGAGACCGTGACCGCGACCGACACGGTCGCCTTCTTCGCCGAAGCCCTGACGCTGACACGGCGCCGGCAGGACCTCGCGCCTTTAGTCGAGCGCACCATCGAGCGTCTGCACAGCGAAGGCGCGCGCGCCTATGCGGACCAGGTCGAACGACACGGCTGGCGCTCGCTGCGGGCGCCCGAGGAGAGTTCGCGGCGCTTCTGGGCGATTGCGATCGGCGTGATCGTCGAAGGTTTTGCGATGGGCCGCGGCGCCGAGGAGATGTGCCGCGAATTGCTGCGCGCGCTCGGCGAGCAAGCGACCACAACATCGCTGTCGGCCAATGATGGATCGCGGCTGCGCCTGGTCGGCGATCGCGATCATTCACCCTCGACGGACGGGGAGACCAGCTCATGACCGCACTACGCATGCGTGCCCGCGATTTCCTCACCGAGGACGAACTGGTGGCTGTGCGGGAGCGCACGACGTGGAAGGGCGCAGCGCTGATCGTGCATGCCTGGGCGCTGATCCTGGGCGCGATCGCGCTGGTTGCGTGGTGGCCCAATCCACTGACCTATCTGCTGGCGGTTGCGATCATCGGCTCGCGCCAGCTCGGGCTCGCCATCCTGATGCATGACGGTGCGCATGGCTGTCTCTCCGCGAACGAGAAGACCAATCTGACGCTGAGCCAATGGTTCTGCGCCTATCCGATCTTCGCCGAAACCCGCGGCTATCGCCGCTATCATCTGCAGCACCATGCCCGGACGCAGCAGGAGGATGATCCGGATCTGGTGCTGTCGGCGCCGTTTCCGATCACGAAGATGAGCTACCGTCGGAAATTCCTCCGCGATATCACCGGGCAGACCGGCTACCAGCAGCGCAAGGCGCAATTGCTCAATGCGGTCGGGCCGAAAGAGTGGCCGCTATCGCAGCGCGCCGCCAATTTCTGGCAGAAGCTCGGGCCGCAATGCGTCACCAACGCGCTGCTGTTCGCAGGACTCGCCGCCGCGGGCGTGTGGTGGGCCTATCCGCTGTTGTGGCTGGTGCCGCTGCTGACCTGGATGATGGTGATCACGCGGATCCGCAACATCGCCGAACATGCCGTCGTGCCCGATAGCGCCGATCCCTTGCGCAACACCCGCACCACGCGGGCCAATGTCCTCGAGCGGCTGTTCATCGCGCCGTACTACGTGAACTATCACCTCGAGCATCATCTGCTGTTCTACGTGCCCTGCTACAACCTGCCGCGCGTCCACCGCATCCTGAGCGGAAGCCGCTACGCCGACCGGATGGAAGTCCAGCCGGGCTATGCCGCGGTGCTGCGGCTGGCGACCGCCAAGCCCAATCGGGAAGACCGCCCGGGCCAACTGGTCAACAGCGCCCGCCGGGCGCGTGCCGGCGCCGAGGTTAACGCCGACCAGAATGCCGGTGGATTCTAGGCGGAGCCGGCCCCGGCATCCCCAGGGTTCCGCGCGCGCGGCTTGACATCGCGCCCCCCATCAGTGTCTTACGGCCCGGTCCGAGGCCGGTTGCAAGGCAGGGTCCGGACCCGCTGTGGCGCGTTTCGCGCGACGGGATACCGTTTTCCCCTGCGGCAAGTGCGCAGCGCTTGCGCGGGGATCACGCTCAACAAGGTAGGGAGCGCCGATGACGGCAGCATTCACGTTTCCCGGGCAGGGCTCGCAGGCCGTTGGCATGGGCAAGGCCCTGGCCGACGCCTTTCCGGTCGCCAAGGCCGTGTTCGACGAGGTCGATTCCGCGCTGGGCGAGAAGCTGACCGCGATCATCTGGGATGGTCCGGGCGAGACATTGCAGCTGACGGAAAATGCCCAGCCGGCGCTGATGGCGGTCTCGATCGCCACGTTGCGCGTGCTCGAGAGCGAGGCCGGCTTCTCGGTCGGCCGCAACGCGGCCTTCGTTGCCGGGCACTCGCTCGGCGAGTATTCGGCGCTTGCCGCCGCCGGCAGCCTGACCGTCAGCGACACCGCGCGGCTGCTGCGGACCCGCGGGCTCGCGATGCAGAAGGCGGTGCCGGTCGGCGCCGGTGCGATGGCCGCGCTGCTCGGCCTCGATTACGAGGCGGCGGTCGCGGTCGCCAATGAGGCGGCGCAGGGCCAGGTCTGCCAGGCGGCCAACGACAATGGCGGCGGCCAGGTGGTGGTCTCCGGCGACAAGGCAGCCGTCGATCGCGCGGTGGAGATTGCGAAAACCAAAGGGGCAAAACGCGCCATGCTGCTGCCGGTGTCGGCGCCGTTCCACTGCAAGCTGATGCAGCCGGCGGCCGATGCGATGGCAGAGGCGCTGTCCGGCGTCACCATCAAGGCGCCCGCGGCGCCGCTGGTCTCCAACGTGCTGGCTTCGGCGATCACTGATCCCGACGAGATCCGCCGGCGCCTGGTCGAGCAGGTCACGGGGACGGTTCGCTGGCGCGAGTCGGTTGCCTATATGGCAGGCCAGGGCGTGACGCGGTTCTTCGAGATCGGCGCCGGCAAGGTGCTGAGCGGCCTCGTCAAGCGCATCGCCGATGGCGCGGTCGGCGTGTCCGTCGGCGGCCCGAACGATATCGCTGCAGCCAAGGACGCGCTGGCAGCTTCGGCCTAATGCAGCCGGAAGGAGAATTCGATGTTTGATCTGACTGGCAAGACGGCGCTCGTGACGGGCGCAACCGGCGGCATCGGCGGCGCGATCGCGCAGGCGCTGCACGCGCAGGGCGCGACGGTCGCGATTTCGGGGACACGGCGCGAGGTGCTGGACGGCTTCGCGGCCAAGCTCGGCGAGCGCGTTCATGTGCTGCCGTGCAATCTCTCGAGCAAGGATGACGTCGAGGCGCTGGTGCCGGCGGCGGAAGCTGCGATGGGGCAGGTCGACATCCTGATTGCCAATGCCGGCATCACCCGCGACAACCTGTTCGTGCAGTTGCGCGACGAGGATTGGGACGACGTGATTGCGGTCAACCTGACCGCGACATTCCGCCTGGCGCGCGCGGCGACCAAATTGATGATGCGCAAGCGCTTCGGCCGCATCATCGCGATCACCTCGATCGTCGGCGTCACCGGGAATCCGGGGCAGGGCAACTACACCGCGTCGAAGGCCGGCATCATCGGCCTGATCAAGACGTTGGGCGCCGAATACGCCAAGCGCGGCGTGACCGCGAACTGCATCGCGCCTGGCTTCATCAAGACGCCAATGACGGATGCGCTCAACGACAAGCAGCGCGAAACCATCCTGGCGAAGGTTCCTGCGGCGCGGCTCGGAACGCCCGAGGATATCGCTGCGGCGGCGGTCTATCTGGCCTCGAACGAGGCCGCCTACGTCACCGGACAGACGATTCACGTCAACGGCGGCATGGCTATGATTTGAGCTGGTTGCTGGCTCTCGCAATGCGGCGAAAAGCCGTTTTCGGGAGCCGGTTCAGGCGTGTAGTCAAGGCTTGGGAAGTATGATAGCTGAACCCCCCATGGATGGGCAAAGAACGCCATTGCAGGATTTTGAAACCCTGTATATTGGCGTGGCGACGCCTGCCGTTCGCCGGGGCTTTAGTCGGCTACGACCGGGCCGAATCAAGACTATGCGCGACTGAGTAATCGAGACGACCACGATGGCTCGTATCGTCTTGGGGTCGGGTCCAATGGAACAACGAGGTTGAACGATGAGTGAGATTGGCGAGCGGGTTAAGAAGATTGTGGTCGAGCACCTTGGTGTCGAACCCGAGAAGGTGGTCGATAGCGCGAGCTTCATCGATGACCTCGGCGCCGACAGCCTCGACACGGTCGAGCTCGTGATGGCTTTCGAAGAAGAATTCGGTTGCGAGATTCCCGACGACGCTGCGGAGACGATTCTGACCGTGGGCGACGCGACCAAGTTTCTTGAGAAGAACGCGAAGAGCTGACGCCGATCGCGAAGTTGACGGGGCCGGACGGACCGTGTTCGAGCGGTCCCCCGGCTTCTTATTATTAGCCGCGCATTGCCGGCCGGAGACGTGGAAATGAGACGAGTTGTCGTCACGGGGCTGGGCATGCTTACACCGCTCGGCTGCGGCGTTGACGCAACTTGGACGCGCATCCTCGCCGGAGAGAGCGGCGGCAAGAAGATCGACACCTTCGAAGTGTCCGACCTGCCGAGCCAGGTCGCCTGCTACATTCCGCGCGGCGACGGCTCCAACGGCACCTTCAATCCCGATCAGTGGATGGAGCCGAAAGACCAGCGCAAGGTCGACGACTTCATCCTCTACGCGATGTGCGCGGCCAGGCAGGCGCTCGACGACGCCAACTGGCATCCGAAGTCCGATGAGGACCAGTTCGCCACCGGCACGATGATCGGCTCCGGCATCGGCGGCCTCACCGGCATTGCCGAGACCGCGGTGCTGCTCAAGGAACGTGGACCGCGCAGGGTCTCTCCCTTCTTCATTCCGGGCCGCCTGATCAATCTGGCGTCCGGCTACGTCTCGATCGAGCACGGCCTGAAGGGCCCCAATCATTCGGTCGTCACGGCGTGCTCGACCGGCGCGCACGCGGTCGGCGATGCAGCGCGGCTGATCGCGCTCGGCGACGCCGACGTGATGCTCGCAGGTGGCGCCGAATCGCCGATCTCCCGCATCGGCATCGCCGGCTTCTGCGCGGCGCGTGCGCTGTCCACCGGCTTCAACGACACACCGGAAAAGGCATCGCGGCCCTACGACAAGGATCGCGACGGCTTCGTGATGGGCGAGGGTGCCGGCGTCCTCGTGCTCGAGGAATACGAGCACGCCAAACAGCGTGGTGCGAAGATCTATGCCGAGGTCACCGGCTACGGCCTGTCGGGCGATGCCTTCCACATCACCTCGCCGCCGCCGGACGGCAATGGCGGCTTCCGCAGCATGAGCATGGCGCTGAAGCGCGCCGGCCTCGTCGCATCCGATCTCGACTACATCAATGCGCACGGCACCTCGACGCAGGTCGGCGATGAGATCGAGCTCGGCGCGGTCGAGCGTCTGCTCGGCAATGCGGCTTCGAAGGTTTCGATGTCGTCGACCAAGTCGGCGACCGGACATCTGCTCGGCGCGGCCGGTGCGATCGAGGCGATCTTCGCGGTGCTGGCGATTCGCGATAATGTGGTGCCACCGACCATCAATCTCGACAATCCGTCGGTGCAAACGGCGATCGATCTTGTGCCGCACACGTCGCGCAAGCGTGACGTGAATGTGGCGCTGTCCAATTCCTTCGGTTTCGGTGGCACAAACGCCTCCGTGATCGTGCAGCGCGTGACCAATTAGTAGGTCGTTAGAGCGTTTTCGAGCGAAGTGGGTACCGGTTCGCGTGAAGAAAACGCGTCAAAATAAGAATCTAAAGTCCCGTTCCGATGCGATCGGAACGGGACTTTAGAACTAGTCCACCGTTTTGCCGTATTCCGCGGTGACTCCTAATAGCGGGCGCATGCTATTGGCCGGGCAGGGGTTTGTCCGGCCACGATTCAACCGGCAGGATATTGGTTTGCATCGATGAGTGAGAGGCCGCCCATTTCACCAAGGAGTCCACGTGCCGCGCTGGAGCCCGAACAGGTTCCGCCGCCGCCCAAGCGCTCGGATCGTGCCCGCAATCCCTTCGTGATCGTCGGCAATGCCATCTTCACCATCCTGATCATCCTGATGATCGGCGCCGGCGCCACCTATTACTACGGCAAGCAGACGCTGGAATCGCCGGGGCCGCTGCAGGAAGACAAGATCGTCAATATCCCCGCGCGTGCCGGCAAGCGTGACATCGCCGACGTGCTGTCGCGCGAGGGCGTCATCAACGTCAATCCGTGGGTCTTCATCGGCAGCGTGTTTGCGCTGAAGGCGAGCTCCGACCTCAAGCCCGGCGAATATTCGTTCCAGAAGAACGCCAGCCTGCGCGACGTCATCGCCACCATCGTCGACGGCAAGGTGGTGCAGCACGCCATCACGATCCCGGAAGGTCTGACCTCGGAGCAGATCGTGACGCGGCTCACCGACAACGACATCTTCACCGGCTCGGTGCGCGAGATTCCGCGCGAGGGCACGCTGTTGCCCGAGACCTACAAATTCCCACGCGGCACCACGCGCGACCAGGTGATCCAGCGCCTGCAGCAGGCGCAGAAGCGCGTGCTCGCCGAGATCTGGGAACGCCGCAACACCGATTCGCCGCTGAAATCGCCGGACCAGCTGGTGACGCTGGCCTCGATCGTCGAGAAGGAAACCGGCCGCGCCGACGAGCGCAGCCGCGTCGCCGCCGTGTTCGTCAACCGCCTGCGGCAGAGGATGAAGCTGCAGTCCGACCCGACCATCATCTACGGGCTGGTGGGCGGCAAGGGAACGCTGGGGCGTCCGATCAAGCGCAGCGAGATCACGCAGCCGTCGCCCTACAACACCTATGTGATCGACGGCCTGCCGCCGGGACCGATCGCCAATCCCGGCCGCGCCTCGCTGGAGGCGACCGCCAATCCGGCGCGCACCCGTGACCTGTTCTTCGTTGCCGACGGAACCGGCGGCCACGCCTTTACCGAAACCTACGACCAGCACGCCAAGAACGTCGCCAAGCTGCGCGCATCGGAAAAGCAGATCCAGAACGACACCGTCGAGCCCGCGGATGATCCGGCGCCGGCCGCCGCGGCGCCGGGCGCGGCCGATACCAATCCCACGGCGGCCACGCCGCCGAAGCCCACCAATCAGAAGAAACCGCCGCGCAGCGGTCGCCAGGGCGCAGCCCAGCAGACCACTTCGCCGCCTGTTGTGCAGCGCTAAAGCGCGATGCGATCATCGCGCTTTAGCTTCTTGTTCGAGCATAGTCTTTCGGAAATCCGCTTCACAGTTTTCCGGACCATGCCGTAGCTCTGCATTTCCCGAAGGTGGACGTAATTCCACTTTCACGGAATCCGTTTTAAGGTTGCACCGGCTGCCCGCGAGTCTCGTCGTCTCCGGGTCAGTCCCATATCCTTCTGTTGGAGAGTTCACGCGATGGCGCTATCGAGCATGACTGGCTTTGCCCGAAGCCATGGCGCGAGCGGTCCCTATACGTTCGAGTGGGAGCTGAAGTCGGTCAACGCCAAGGGCTTTGATCTGCGCTTGCGGCTGCCGCCGGGCTGGGACGAGCTGGAAGCCCTCGCCAAGAAGCGGGCCGGCGAGTTGCTGTCGCGCGGCACGGTCTACGCCAATCTCAGCGTCAAGCGCACCGATGCGGCGCAGACCATCCGGATCAATGAGGACGTGCTGGCCGCGGTCGTGAAGGTCGCAGGTGAGCTCGCGCAGCGGATCGACGCGGTGGCGCCGAGCATCGACGGATTGCTCGGCATCAAGGGCGTCATCGAGGTGGTCGAGCCTGACAGCAATGAGGACGAGGACAAGGCGGCGCGCGAGGCGGCGGCGAAGGCGTTCGAGCAGGCGCTGGGCAGCCTCGTCGAGATGCGCCGCCGCGAGGGCGATGCGCTGGGCCAGATCCTGATGCAGCGCATGGACGAGATCGAGCGACTCGCCAAGCGCGCCGAGACGGCTCCCGGCCGCAAGCCCGAGGCGATCAAGGCGCGGCTTGCCGAGCAGATCGCGGCACTGCTGGAGACCTCCGATCGCTTCGATGCCGACCGGCTGAGCCAGGAGGCGATCCTGATCGCCACCAAGGCCGATATCCGCGAGGAGCTCGACCGCATCGCCTCGCACATCGCCCAGGCGCGCGAGATGATCGGCAAGGGCGGCCCGGTCGGGCGCCGGCTCGACTTCCTCGCCCAGGAGTTCAATCGTGAGGTCAACACCTGCTGCTCGAAGTCGAACGACGTCGAGCTGACCAATACCGGGCTCGAAATGAAGAACGTGGTCGAGCAATTCCGCGAACAGGTCCAGAATCTGGAGTGAACGATGACGGCGCAGGGTTTTGATGGCGTTGAGCGGCGCGGACTGATGTTCGTCCTGTCGTCGCCCTCGGGCGCCGGCAAGACGACGCTGTCGCGCATGCTGATCGACCGCATGCCGGGGTTGAAAATGTCGGTGTCGGCGACCACGCGGCCGAAGCGGCCGGGCGAGGTCGAGGGGCGCGACTACTTCTTTGTCGACAAGACGAAGTTCGAGGCGATGGCCAAGCAAGGCGAACTGCTGGAATGGGCCACCGTGTTCGACAACCGCTACGGCACGCCGCGCGCGCCAGTCGAGGCGGCGCTGGCGGCCGGCGAGGACGTGCTGTTCGACATCGATTGGCAGGGTACCCAGCAGTTGCGCGAGAAGGCGCGCGCCGACGTCGTCAGCGTCTTCATCCTGCCGCCGTCGGCGGCCGATCTCGAGAAGCGGCTGCACACCCGTGCGCAGGATTCCGAAGAGGTCATCCGCGGGCGGATGAACCGCGCCACCCATGAGCTGAGCCACTGGGCGGAATACGACTATATCGTCGTCAACCAGAACGTCGACGACGCCTTTGCCGAGGTGCAGTCGATCCTGAAAGCCGAGCGGCTCAAGCGAGAGCGCCGCACCGGCCTTACCGAGTTCGTGCGCGGCCTGCAGCGTCAGCTCGAGAAGTAGCTTGCCGATGCGATCCGGGGATCGCATCATGTCTCATCTGCTTTCTTGAGCGCTCTCTAAAGCGCGATGAGATCAGGTTGAATCGTCATCGCGCTTTAGCTCCTTGTTTGAGCATGATCTTTTCGGAAAACCGCTTCGCACTTTTCCGGATCATGCTTTAGTTCGCCGCGCTGCGCGCCAGCCGCTGCAGCATCGCGGCGATCTGCTTGTTGTCCTGCTCGGTTTGATCCGCCTCGCGCGGCGTCTCGCGGCGAGCAGCCGGCGTCTCGGCGCGGCGCGGAACCGGTGTCTCCGACCGGCGCGGCGCAGCCTCCGACAGACGCAGCGGACGGTCGCGGCCGACCACGGCCATCGGCGGCGCCGGCTCGGTGTGGAGTGAATCCCAGGGCGCACGCCATTCATCGCTGATCTCATAGGGCGGCGTACGGGTGCGGGTCAGCCCGAACACCAGCGCGCTGACCAGGCCGGCCAGCGCCAGCGCGCCGACCATCACGATCAGCAGCATCTGCGTCGAGGAGGACGACTTCTCGGCGGACGCCTCGGCCGTCACGGGGGCGGCTGATACTGGCGCGGCTGCCTGTTGTGGCATCGGATCGGCCTGCGCGACCACGGTCGGCTGGTCTGCTGCGTGCCGGGTTCCGTTGGTTCCGGCCATGCTCGATGCATCGAGCCATCTGGCATTCACCTCCGATGACTGGCCGTTCGCGCCGCTGGGCGCGGCGGACGCCGTCGGGGCGGTCGTTGCCGCGGTCCCGGCCTGACCGGCATCTGCGCTCGGTACCGGCGCGGCCGCCGCCTGCTGCGGCGAGGGCCACTCGGCGTGCGCATCGGCGACGGACTTGCGCATGGCCGGCTGCGGCGCCGGCTGGCTCCGTGGCGGCGTTGCATCGGCGGTCGCGGTGTCCGGCGCGGCGGCCGCTGGCTGCTGCTGCGTCGCCGCGGTCCTGGCGACGGTCTTGGTCTTGGCGTCACCGAGATACCAGCACTGCTTCTTGGTGCTGCGGTCGAGGTGATAGAACCAGTGGCTCCCCGCAGGCGCAGTTCCCTTCGGCGCGGACTGACAGCTATCCGCGGTCTTCGCATTCGCCGTAGTGGTGCTCGCCGTGCCGGCGGCGGTCTGGGCCATGGCTGTGAAGTTGGCAGCGGCCAACATGCTGACGGCAAGCGCCGCAGCGAATTTCGCTGAACGATTTGACATACGCGTCCCCGGTATTCTTTTTTAC
Source organism: Bradyrhizobium sp. AUGA SZCCT0105 (assembly GCF_018129565.1). Taxonomy (NCBI): domain Bacteria; kingdom Pseudomonadati; phylum Pseudomonadota; class Alphaproteobacteria; order Hyphomicrobiales; family Nitrobacteraceae; genus Bradyrhizobium; species Bradyrhizobium sp. AUGA SZCCT0105. The sequence continues at coordinate 477,467 of NZ_JAFCMK010000001.1, forward strand.
GCAAACGCTGGTGCAGCCAATCTCGGTAAAGAGTTGGGTCGCAATGCGCCGCAAATCCGGAACGGGTAGGGCTTAATTGAGGCTCGTGGCGGACCGCAATTGCGGCGTGCCGGTGGCAGCGCGCATGCTGGCTCGCTCAGGGAGTGGACTACCGCTTTGACGCAGTCCAGTGGCCCTTGCATCCGTCAGATCGCACGAATGAGCCGGAACCGCTGCGGCCCGAGAAACGGCCCGAACTGGTCCAGCTCAAGCCGCCGGCGGATCCGCTTCCCGTCGTGGATCCGTTGGGGCTGACTTGCCCGGAGCTCAGCTCTCCCGAAATGCTGCCGCCGGAGATCACCAGTCGTTCAGTGCTGGAGCCGCAGGGCGAGCCCTCTGCGACAACCACCCACGCACCATCGAAATTGCCGCTGCCGCCACCGCCCTCGCTGCCGGTCTTCCGCGTGGCGCGGCGCGGCGCCTCCGAGCTCTTGCGTCGCGCCGGCGTTGACGGCGCGACGGCGCGCGGCGCTGTGCGGCTGCCGGACAGCGACTTCTCGTCATTGCCGATGCTACCGCCGCTGCTACCGGACTGCGCGAGCGCGGCCGTTGAACCCGCGAGGCAGAGCAGGGCAGAGAACAGGATCGTTCGGGCGTTCGGTTGAAACATCGTTTGCATGGTCGGGCGTGTCCAAATTCTTGGTTTGCAAATTCAGGGTCCGAGCGTCGCTATTGTTTTGTGGCGGTCCAGGTCCCGCTGCAGCCGTCGGAGCGGCGGAACGTTCCCGAGCCACTGCGGCCGGACAGACGGCCCGAACCGATCGAGGTCACGCCGTTCGAGCGCAACACGGACCGCGCCGCGCCACTCGGGCTGACGGATCCGGTGAGGCCCTCGCCGATGATCCTGCCGCTCGTGACCACGACCGCGCCGGAGGCGGTGCCACCGCAGCCCACCGAGGTAACCACCCAGGCCCCGTCGGTGCTGCCACCGCCACCACCACCGCCGCTCCTGCGCGCGGTGTGGCGAGGCTCCTCCGATTCCGGCTTGCCGCGCCGGGCCGGCCGATCGGATTCGACGGAGCGCGGCGCGGCGCGCGAGCCGGACAGTGATTTCTCGTCATTGCCGATGCTGCCGCCGCTGCTGCCGGACTGCGCAAATGCAGCCGTCGAGCCGGATACGAAAAGGAGCAGGGCGGAAAACACGACGGGGCCTGGCGTTGAGCGAAATACGCTTTTCATTTTCAGCTCGATCCAATGTGACCAATTCAGTGCCCGGAGCCGTCGGCGCAGACGGCATCGATAATGCGACAGGATTTCCCGGCCTTGCCGCATTCGTCAAGCGCGGCGGTCTTGGCGCGATCGAGCGTGTCGCGCTGGATCAGCGACCAGGACTTGGCTGATATCGCGAACGCGCCGCAGCGCGAGCCGTAGAAGGAAAGCTCGAGGGTGCATTTGGCGCCGCCACATTTGGTGCGCGCGTCGTCGACCGCGGCACGCCGTGACGCATGCTTCCAGGAGATGCCCCATTTATCGATGTCCGGGCCGTAGACGATCGACCCCCAGGGTTGCAGGTCCTCCATCTTGCGCAGCCGCGTCAGGAGGCCCTCGGTCGCTTCGCCGGTCGGCGTCATCGCGACCTTCTCCTGGAATTTGCTGATCGCCGCACGCATGCCGTTCCTGCTGTCGAGCGGCTCGGGATCGAAATTGTGCTCATAGAGCCGATCGCTCAATTCGCGCAGCAGCGCAACGTCCTTGATCGGGATGCGATCGGGATCGGGCCGCAACGTGCCGGGCAGTTGCGGCTCGGGCTGCGGCGCGACCGCAACCTTTTGCTCGGCCACCGGGGGCACGAAATAGAACGTTCCGTCGATCGGCGACGACGAGACCCAGGGCTGTTGCGAGCCGCCGGTCTCGCGCTTCACCGCAAGTCCGACCTGGTTGAAGGTCTGGAAGATGTCGAGGCCGGCGAGCTTGATCGTGGCGGCCAGTGCCTTGGTGTAGGGGCTGTGGCCGCCGGTGCCGTCCTGCGCGACGTTGCCGGGTTGCGTGGCGTAGGAGATCAGGGTGCCCTCCGGGGCGCGCATTTGCGCCAGGCCGCCGTCTGCGACGCGCAACCCGCGTCCACCGAACGGGTTGTTCCGGCAGGCATCGAGGATCACCATGTTGAGCCGTGTGCCGGAGCCTTGCATCTGCCTCAGCACCAGATTGACGTCGAGCATCTGGAAATCGACGTCGGCCTCGCGGGTGGCGTTGGCGCTGACCGGGACCAGGTAATTCGCGCCGGAGACCTGGACGCCATGGCCCGCATAATAGAACAGCGCGACGTCGGCGCCCTGCACCTGCCGGCCGAAGCTCTGGACGGCGATGTCCATCGCCGGCTTGTCGAGATCGAGCTGGGCGCGGCCGCCGACCAGGGTGAAGCCGAGGCCTGCCAGCGTCTCGGCCATCAGGGCGGCATCGTTGCGGGGATTGTCGAGCCGCGTCACGTTCTGGTAGGCGGAATTTCCGATCACCAGCGCGACGCGCTTTTCGGTGGCGGCCTGCGCCGCGCCGACAAGTGCTTGCCACAGCAGCGCCAGCAGCGCCGCGGCCGCCAGGCTCCTGCCTTGCACTGCTCCGTGCATGCCCCGTACCCTCTCAGCCTCGCCGGAAGATTACCAGCGCGCCCGGCAGGACAAAAGCAGCAGTCGGCTCCGCAAGGCGCGACCAAATGGGCTCATAAGGGGGATGTCCCGCCGGCGGTTGCGCGGCCGGCGGGACGTCTTCGTTAGTTCTTCAGGACGATGCGTCCCACGACCTTGCCGGCGCGCAATTCATCAATCCATTTCTGGACGTCGGCCATCGGCTCTTCCTTCATCGGCGTCGGCTTGATCTTGCCGGCCCGGGCGAGCGCCATCAGCTCCTGGCCTTCGGCCAGCGTGCCCACCATGAAGCCTTCGATGGTCATGCGCTTGTAGACCCATTGCACCATCGGCAGCGTGAACTGGCCGCCCATCAGGCCGGACACCACGATCTTGCCGCCGCGTGCGACCGTCGACACCGCGAACGCCATCGACTTCTCGTTGCCGGCAAAGTCGACCACGCCGTCGAAGCCGCCGTCGCTCTCCTTGAGCATGCGCTTGACGACATCGGGCTCCGCGGGATCGTAGGCCGCCGCCGCGCCATTCTTCAGGGCGGTCTCGCGCGCCGCCGGGCTGAGATCGGCAACCGTGATCGGCTGCTTGAACATCGCCTGCGCGAACGACAGGCCCATCATGCCGACGCCGCCAAGCCCGATCAGCAGCAGGTTGCGCTGCCGCGGACGATCGACCAGGCGCTTCAGCGCGCCGTAAGCCGTGACGCCGGAGCACATCAGCGTGGCGGCCTGATTGACCGGCAGCGGATCGTAATCGAGCAGGTATTTCGCGTCGGGCACCAGCACGTGGGTGGCGAAGCCGCCGTCGATCGAGACACCGAGGAAGCGCTGCTTGGCGCAGAGATTCTCGTCGCCGGCGAGACAGTCACGGCACTGGCCGCACCCGATCCAGGGAAACACCGCCTTCTTCGTTCCGACCAGATCCTTCGGCGCATCGGGACCGACCTCGTCGACGACGCCCGCGATCTCGTGGCCGAGCGTGAAGGGCAGCGTCATGCCGCGGGTGGTGTCGAGCTTCTTGCCGCCGCCGAGATCGGCGTAGCCGTCCTGGATGTGGAGATCGGAATGGCAGAGGCCGCAGCGCTCGATGCGCACCAGCACTTCGCGTCCCTGCGGCTTGGGCGTGTCGACGATGGTTTCGCACAGCGGTGCATCGAACTTGACGAGGGATTGGCGAACCATACGCGCCATTACGTTTTCTCCTGATGTTCTATTTTGTGGACCGTATATCGGCCAATTCCCTGGCCATGGCAACAAAGCCCGTGACCGGAATGGTTTCGGCGCGCCGCGTCGTGTCAATATCGGCTGCGGCAGCAAGCCGCGCCGGATCGACCGACAGCGACTTCAGGCTCTGGCGCAGCATCTTGCGGCGCTGGCCGAAGGCGGCGGCGGCCACCTGCTCGAGCATGCGGCGGTCGCACGGCTCCGGCGCGGGGCGCGGTATCAATCGTACCACCGAGGAGGTGACCTTCGGCTGCGGCACGAAGGCTGCGGGCGAAATGTCGAACAGGATCTTGGTTTCGGCGCGCCAGTTGGCGAGCACCGCGAGCCTGCCATAGGCTTCCTCGTCCTCATGGGCGACGATGCGCTCGGCGACCTCGCGCTGGAACATCAACACCATGGTGTCGTACCAGGGCGGCCACGGCTCGATCGACAGCCAGTCGACCAGGAGCTGGGTTGCGATGTTGTAGGGCAGGTTGGCGACGATCTTGGCCTTGCCGCCATCGAGCAGGGGACGCGGATCGAAGTGCTGCGCGTCGCCATGCACGATCTCGATGCGGCCGGGATAGCGCTTGACGATGTAGTCGAGCGCATCGATCGCGCGCTCGTCGCGCTCGATGGCGATGACGCGCTTGGCGCCCATCGCAAGCAGCGCGCGCGTCAGTCCGCCGGGGCCGGGTCCGACCTCGATCACGGTGGCCTCTTCCAGCGGGCCCGCGGCACGGGCAATGCGCGCGGTGAGATTGAGATCGAGCAGAAAGTTCTGGCCGAGCGATTTGCGCGCCGACAGCGAATGCTCGCGAATGATGTCGCGCAGCGGTGGCAGATCGTCGATCGCGCTCACTTAGCTTGATGCCGCGGCCATGCGCGCGGCGAGCCGGAGCGCGGCGATCAGGCTCGAGGGATTGGCCTTGCCGGTGCCGGCGATATCGAACGCGGTGCCGTGATCGGGCGACGTCCGGATGAAGGGCAGGCCCAGCGTGACGTTGACGGCGTCTTCGAACGCGACGGTCTTGATCGGGATCAGCGCCTGATCGTGATACATGCAGAGCGCGCAGTCATAGGTCTTGCGCGCGGCTGCGTGGAACATGGTGTCGGCCGGCAGCGGGCCGCGGGCGGCTATGCCGTCGCGGCGCAGGATCTCGACCGCGGGCGCGACGATCTCGATGTCTTCCATGCCGAGCGTGCCGTCTTCGCCGGCATGCGGGTTGAGGCCGGCGACCGCAAGCCGCGGCGAGGCGAGGCCAAACCGCGCCTTCATGTCGGCGACCAGTATCCGCGCGGTCGACACGATCAGGTCGGTCGACAATTGCGCCAGCGCCTCACGGACCGACACATGGATCGTCACGGGGACGACGGCGAGCGCCGGCGACCACAGCATCATCACCGGCTGCGGCGCGGGCCCGCCGCGGGCGGCAAGTTCGGCGAGGAATTCGGTGTGGCCGGGATGGCGGAAGCCGGCGCGGTACAGCACGTTCTTGGCGATCGGATTGGTGACGACGGCGCTGGCCTTGCCCGAGGCGACATCGGCGACGGCCTGACGGATCGACGCCAGCGCGGCATCGGCGCTCGTTCCGTCGGGCTTGCCCGGTCGCGCCGTCGCCGCCTTGCCGGTCGCAACGACGGGCAGGGCCCGTGCAAATGCCGCGGAAGCCTCCTCGGCGCTGACCTCGGCAAACTCGACGGCAAGCCCGAGCGTCCTGGCGCGCTCGGCCAGGGCCGCGCGGTCACCGAGCAGATAGAACGGCGGAAGATCGAGTTCGCGACGACGCAGCCACGCGGCGAGCGTGATGTCGGGGCCGATGCCTGCGGGCTCGCCGGATGTCAGTGCGAGAGGTTGAGCCATGCGTCAACGATAGTCGATCATCGCCCGCCTGGATATTCGATCATCGCGGCTTTCCGGACTTCCTGCAGATAGGCCTTCGACTTCGCCTCGTACTTCTGCACGTACATCTTGTCCCGCATCTCACGCTTCTTCGGCGTGTCCACGGTAGTTGCCTTCCGGCCGCAGAGGGCGACCATTTCGACGCCCTGCTTGGTGAGTTCGGGAGGGGTGAGGTGGCCGACCGGGGTCTTGTCCAGGATGTCGCGCAGCGACTGCGGCAGGTCGGCCGACGTCTTGACGACGATCTCGCGGATCGCGGCGTTGCGCATCGACTTGAAAAAGGTGTTGGCTTCCTCGCAGGAGGTCACGCGCTCGCGCAGGGTGTCGGCCTCCTTGCGGCGGTTCTCGAACTCGGATTGCGGAGAGCCGCGCGGCACGATCAGAACGACCGGCTGCATCCGGTATTCGAACGCTTCGGCGTCGGGCGCGTCGCCGGTCTCCTTGACCGCAGTGGCGACGTCCTTTTCGCCGACCTGCAGGCTTTCCTTGAAGCGGCCGCGGACCAAGCTGGTCCAGACCATGTCGGCCCTGATGCGTTGCTTGAGCGTATCGGGGCGGATGCCCTTGCTCTCGAGGACCTTGGTCAGCTGGTCGTTGTTCAGCCGCATCCGTTGCGCCATGCCGCCATAGGATTGCTCGATATCGTTGGCGGTGGGATCGACGCCGAATTTCTTGGCTTCCTTGATCTTCAGCTTCTCGTCGATCAGGTCGTCGAGGATGGCCTTTCGATCGGGATTCTTGCCGCCGGTCAGGCCGTTCAGCTTGGCGCGCTGCTCGATGTCGAAATTGGTGATGGGTTCGCCATTGACCATCACGGCGATGGTCTGGGCATGCAGTCGCGCAGCGCCCCCAAACAGGAGGAAAAGAGCCAGCAGGGAACTCAACACCAGCGAATGGCAGCGCGTTGGGAGGCTAGCGGTCGTCATTGTGGTCATGTCAGCCGTTTAAACCAGTTCAAGCCGGGGCCACAGGCCCACGGGCAATACAAGCCCCCAATTCAAGCCCCTAATACAACCGCCTTGGCAGGCCCCTCGCTCGCTACTGCATGCCAGCCGAACTGCTGGTCGTGGAGGTCTGGGCGATGGTCCGCAGCCCGATCTGGAACATGAATGCGTGGCTGAGGACGGGCGGCTGCGAGCCGGCCTGATAGGTATAGGACGTGATGTAGTTGGCAGCCAGCACGAAGCAGTCGTCCACATAGCCCGCGCCGACGGCATACTGGTTGATCTTGTTCGCTTCAAGGTCCCAGCGCGCCGCACCCTGAACCACCCAGTTCGACGCAACCTTGACCGATCCGCTGGTGAGGATGCCCTCGCGGCGCGTCAGGTAGCCGAGTTCCGGCTGCGCTGCATAATCGCCGTAGGTCACGGCAACCGACCAGCGGTCGAAATTCGCGCTCGCCGTGGCCTCGAAGCGGTTGATGTTCCAGGTCGCTTCATCCATCCGCGAGCGGACGCTGAAGGTGTAGGTACGGTTGGGCGAATAGGCGAGGCTCGCGACATAGTCCGAGCGCGGGTTCTGCAGGCCGGAATCGATGCCGGTGTTGGTGACGTCGGCGACCGCGAACGAGTTCATCCCGAACATCTGGTAGGACTGTCCGAACATCCCCTTGATGCTGCCGCCGCGGTCGAACTGCGTGGTGGCCTGCACGCCGACATTGGCGCGGCTGCCGCCTTCGACGCGGTCGTAGCCGGAGAACTTGTCGACCGCGAACAGGTTGCTGGTGTCGAACACCAGGCTCTGCGCGTCCTCGTTCGGAAGCTTGCCGGCATTGGGTTCGTTGGGCCGGATGATGACCTGCGCAATCGGCTCGACGGTGGTCGTGCCCCACGGCTGCACGTTGATGAAGGGGTAGCGGTATTCGAGGCCGACGGTCGGCATGAAGCGGACCGTCTGGGTATCGCCGACCGGCAGGAAGTTGGAAACGCCCGGCTGATTCGAGATGTCGGCGTTGATCGCATCGGCGCGGACGCTGGCGAACGGCGTCCAGATCTGGCCGAGCGGGTCGGTGTAGGACTTGCGCCACTGCGCCTCGGCCGTCAGCCTTGTGTAGGTGCCTGGCATGCCGCGCAACAGGCACTGCGACGGCAACCGCGCCATCGGATCGGCGGAGGCGGTCGTGCACAGGCTGTTGGTGTTGGCGGTCGTCGTGATCGGATCGAACACCGCGGTTTCGCGGGTCAGGTTGACGAAGTTCATCTTGTAGCTGAACTCGCCGCCCAGGACGTTGTTGTTGATCACGTTGTTGTAGTCGATGACGGGCGCGACCACCGGGACCTGGTTCTGGTTGCCCGAGTAGCTGAGGTAGTAGATCGCGCGCGCGTCAAAGAAGCTGCGATTGCCGACACCGGTCAGATAGAGCTGCGAGATCGCTTCGGTCGGCAGCGACAGGAACGAACCGAACGGATCCTTGTACTGGGCGAGCCGGTAGTCGGACATGAAGAAGTAGTCGGACAGCACGACGCCGTCCCAGCCCCAGACCCATTTGTCGTTCAGCGCGAACTGGCCCTTGGTGTCGACGCCCCAGCGGAACTGGCGGTCACCAGGCTGGCCCTTGAAGGCGTCCTGATCGATCTGGTCGATGCCGTAAAGCCGGATCTGATAGGAGCCGTCCGCGAAGCGCTGGCGGAATTCGGTCTGCAGCAGCACACCCTGCTTCGAGGTGATGCGCGGACTGAAAGTCGCGTCCATGTCGGGCGCGATCGCCCAATAATACGGGATTTCGACGCCGTAGCCGAACGCCGTGTAGCTGGTGAAGCCCGGCATCAGGAAGCCGCTCTTGCGCTTCACGGTCGGATCGGGCGTCGAGAAGTAGGGCAGATACGCCATCGGAACGCCGAAGAATTCGAGCTGGGCGTTCTCGAAATACAGCATCTTCTCGGTCTGATTATGGATGATGCGCGCGCCCTTGACCTGCCAGAGCGGCGGCTTCTTCGGATCATCCTTACAGGGCGCGCAGGCGGTATAAACGCCGTTGTCGAACACCGTGTAATTGCCGCTGGACCGATCGGCGCGGGTCGCCGCCATGCGGGTCTGGTCTTCGGTGTCGACGCGCAGCGAATCGACGAACCCGTCGCGGTAGTCGTCGCTGAGATCCAGGATGTTGGCGTAGGTGATCTTGCCTTCCGCATCGGTCATGCGGATGTTGCCTTCGGCATGAAGACGCTTGGTCTTCTGGTCGTAGATGACCTTGTCGGCCTCGACGCTGGTGCCGTTGTAGAACATCTGGACGTTGCCGACGGCCGAGATGCGGCTGTTGTTGTAGTCGTAATCGACCTCGGTCGCCTGAACGAGCATCTGCCCGTCATTCTTGGCCGGCGGGCGGACCGGCTTCGGCGGACGTGGATTGTAGGTGAATGCCTGCGCTGCAGCCGGCGTCGACGCGACGACGTCGATCGCGCTGACCACGACGAACGCGGCAAGAAGAGCAGAAATCGAAACGCCAAACGCGGCCATGCGGCTCCGTTGACGGCGCAGGGCACTGCGCCGCCCGGATACAGGCGACCTCAACTGGCGGGCGGCGACGGTAGCCACTACCCGTCCTCCTGGTACAGCAAGGCTAAGAAACCGGTGAGGCTACCCACAACGACAGGCAACCACGCCGCAGCGATGGGATGCATCAACTCAGCCTTGCTCAAATCTTCAGTTACTTTCGACAGGACGTAGAGCAGAAAGCCTGCGCCCACGCCACTCAAAACCATCTTCTGCACGCCGCCCATCCGGAAGAAGCGGAGGCTCACAGAAGCCGCCAACATCACCATCGCAGCCAGCAAAAACGGCTGCGCGATAAGCTTGTGATACTGCAAGCGATAGCCAGCCGTCGCGAACCCTGAGCTCTCCGACGAACGGATGTAGTTCGGCAGTTGCCAAAAGGACACAGTTTCAGGGGTGGAGAAACTGTTGCGCACCTGCGCAGGGGTCAAGGTGGTGGTCAGGTAGAAGGTGTCCTGATCTACCGGAGCCTTGTCGAGGGTGTATCGGCGTACTCCCGTGAACGCCCAGCGGCCTTCTTCGAGCGTCGCTTCGCGGGCCTCGATTCGTTCCTTGAACTGCAGCGCCGTATCGAATCGGAACACGGTGAGGCCGGTCAGCCGGATGCCCTGCTGCTCGCTGCGGGCCGCATTGATGATCGCCTGACCTTCGTCGTTGATCTGGTTGAGCCAGAAACCGGACGCGTCCTGGATGCCGCCGCCCGGCGCCGAGCCGAACAGCTCGGCCTCCATCCGTTTGGAGAGCTCGCGCAGATTGGCCGACACCGGATTGTAGGCGGTGGTCGCGAAGATGCCGAGCACGATCGCACTGACCAGCGCCGGCGAGATGAATTGCCAGGCCGAAACGCCGGCGGCGCGTGCCACGACGAGCTCCAGCCGCCGCGACAGTGCGAGATAGCAGGTCATCGCGCCGATCAGCACGCAGAACGGCATCAGTTTCTCGAGCAACTGCGGCACACGGAACAGCGAGGTTTCGGCGACCGTGATTGCGGAGGCCCCGACGAGGCTCGACGTCTTGCGTACCATCTCGATGTAGTCGACCAGCACGAGCAGCACGAAGATGCCCGCAAACACGCCCACCGCCGCGACGACGAAGCGGCCGGCGAAATAACGCCCGAGCGTATTTGTGACCATGCTCATGCGGTGGCGGGCCTCCGGAAGAGGCGCGCAATGCGCTCGTTGTTCCTGTTGATGACTTCCATCAGTGCTGCCGGCGGTTCGACGACCACGCCGCCGACGATCATCCAGATCCCGACACCGATGCCGGCGAATAGCATCAGGTATTGCACCAGGGCCGCCAGCGGCGTCTTCACCGCCATGACGGAGCAGGCGAATCCGACCATGCGCAGGCCGAACACCGCGAAGACCGAGCCGCCGATCGAGAAATTGCGGCTTTGGCGCGTGGTGCGCGGCGCGCCGAGGAAGGCAAAGGTGAGGGCCGCGAACGCGAACGGATAGATCGGCGCCATGAAGCGATCATGCAGCTCGGCGAAGAACTGGCCCGACAGCTGCTGATAGGTCTGGTCGTTCTCGTCCGGCCACATCAGTTCCCAGAGGTAGCGCTCGCGAATTCCGAGCGTGACGTCGCGGCCCTGCGAGAATTTCGACATGTCGAACGCGTAGCGCTGAAACACCACCAGCGTCGGATCGCGCTTGCCGACTTCGAATCGCTCGAGATTGCCGTCCTCCAGCACGAGGTATGAGCCGCTCTCGTTCTTCAGCACGGTGCCGTGGTCGGCCACGATGGTGACGCGCTGCTGCGGATCGCGCCGATCGTCGACGAAAACGCCGCCGAGCACGCCGCCGGGCAAGCGCTCGCGGATCCGAATCGTCAGGTTCTGATCGAGCTGGGCGAAGCGACCGGGCTGCAGGATGTTGGTCAGAACGTCGGCGGTGATCTCGGCATCCCACTGCTTGATTCGGCGCATGCCGTCGGGGGCGAGATAGGCGCCGATGAAGGCGACCAGCGCCGCCACCACGCAGGTGGCGAAGAAGAACGGCCGGAACAGCCGGAACGGCGAGAAGCCCGCCGCATTCATGACGATGATCTCGGAATCGGTCGCCAGCTTGTTCAGCGTGTGCGAGATCGCGATCATCAGCGCGATCGGGGCGATGATCAGGACCAGGGCAGGAATCACGAGGCCGGTGATGCCGAGGAAGGTGACGATGGTCTGACCCTGGCTGGTCATCAGGTCGATGCCGCGCAACGCCTGGGTAATCCAGATCACGCCGGTAAGGCTGACCAGGACAAGCGCAAACGACGCCAGCGTCGTTTTGAAGATGTACTTGTCGATCGACCCCATCGCTACCGCACGGCCCCCTTGGCGCAACCAAACGCACGGCTTTCGACCAATCCCGTCAACCCGGGTTCCCCTATGGTCGAGCCGCGGACTCGTCCGGCTCACTCTCTGTTCACAATCTCACTACCATCCCTTTGATCCGTCAACAAAATGGCCGGGCCAAGGCACGCTTAATTTATGGTTAATTAATCGCTTTTGTGGCCTTCCGGCCACTCCGGCGCTTGGCAGCGGCGCAGCCGGCAGGTCATAGTGTGCCACAAGCCCGGTCCGGGTCGCTCCGGACCGCCATCGCAATGCTCACCCCCGCGTGCCGGAAGGGCCGCCTTAGGCCCGAGCAACACCCTGAGTTCTGGAGGATTTTCCTATGTCCGACGCCGTCAAGGTCGGCTTCGTCCCGTTCTCCGCGTCCGCCCGCGGCATTCTGGTCGCCTTTTGCGACGAGCAATTGAAGCTGGGAGCCGCCACCCGGAAGGCGCTGGGAGCTGCCGCCGAGACCGTCAAGCGGGCTGCGGCCGCCAACCAGTTCAAGGGCAAGAGCGGGGCGGCGCTGGACATCCTGGCGCCGGAGGGAATCAAGGTCGACCGGCTGATCGTGATCGGCACCGGCAAGGTCGCCGACCTCAAGGAGAAGGATCTGCTCAAATTCGGCGGCGTGGTGGCCGGCAAGCTCAACGCCGGCAGCGGTGCGATGACCGTCCTCGCGGAACTGCCCGATGCCGCGATGACCGCCGGTCAGGCGGCGACGATCGCCACCGGCATCCGCCTGCGCGCCTACAAGTTCGACCGCTACAAGACCAAGAAGAAGGACGGCGAGGACGGCGCCGTGCGCGCCGACGTCTCGATCGCGGTCGACGATGTTGCTTCTGCCAGGAAGGCGTTTGCGCCCGAATCGTCCATCGTCGACGGCGTGAACCTGGCGCGTGAGCTCGTCAACGAGCCGCCGAACGTGCTGTACCCGGAAGAGTTCGCGCGCCGCGCCAGCCAGCTGCGCAAGCTCGGCGTCACCGTCGAGGTCCTCGACGTCAAGGCGATGACCAAGCTCGGCATGGGCGCGCTGCTCGGCGTCGGGCAGGGCTCGGTGCGGCCCAGCCGCACCGTGATCATGCGCTGGAACGGCGGCAAGAAGAGCGAAGCGCCGGTCGCATTCGTCGGCAAGGGCGTCTGCTTCGACACCGGCGGTATCTCCATCAAGTCGGCCGGCGGCATGGAGGATATGAAGGGTGACATGGGCGGTGCAGCCTGCGTGGTCGGGCTGATGCACGCGCTCGCGGCGCGCAAGGCCCGCGTCAACGCGGTCGGCGCCATCGGCCTTGTCGAGAACATGCCCGACGGCAACGCGCAGCGTCCGGGCGACATCGTCACCTCGATGTCCGGCCAGACCATCGAAATCATCAACACCGACGCCGAGGGGCGCCTCGTGCTCGCCGACGTGCTCTGGTACGTCGCCAAGAAGTGCAAGCCGAAATTCATGGTCGATCTCGCAACGTTGACCGGCGCGATCATGGTCGCGCTCGGCACCGATCACGCCGGCCTGTTCTCCAACAATGACGAACTCGCCGAACGCCTCGCCAAGGTCGGCCTTCAGACCGGCGAGAAGGTGTGGCGCATGCCGCTCGGTCCCGAATACGACAAGCAGATCGACTCGCAATTCGCCGACATGAAGAACACCGGCGGGCGCAATGGCGGCTCGATCACGGCCGCGCAATTCCTGCAGCGTTTCGTCGACGGCACGCCCTGGGCGCATCTCGACATCGCCGGCACCGCGATGGGCGCGCCGAAGACCGAGATCAATCAGAGCTGGGGCTCCGGTTACGGCGTCCGGCTGCTCGAGCGGCTCGTCTCCGAATATTATGAAGCCAAGAAATAATAGAGTGTCGGCCGGCGCATGACCGAGGTTCTGTTCTACCATCTGCAGAACATGACGCTGGAAAGCGTGCTGCCGCCGCTGCTCGAGAAGTCGCTCGAGCGCGGCTGGCGGGTGGTCGTGCAATCGACGTCGCAGGAGCGCGCCGAGACGCTCGACGCGCTCCTGTGGACCTACAGCGACGATTCATTCCTGCCGCATGCGAACTCGCGCGTTGCCGACGCACAGGACCAGCCGATCATCCTGTCGATCGAGGAGGGCAATCCGAATCGGGCCAATGTCCGGTTCCTGGTCGACAACGCGGCGCTTCCGGCCGACTGCGACACCTACGAGCGCCTGGTCCTCGTGTTCAACGGCGACGACCCCGACGCGGTGGCTTCGGCGCGGGAGAGCTGGACCGCCTGCAAGGCGCGCGGCTTCGAGGTCACCTATTGGCAGACCGACGAGCGGGGACGCTGGCAGCGGCGCCAATAGCGATATCGATGAATTAATGATAATTCGACGTTTCCTCGGGCGGGTCACGGTCATGCCGCAAAGTGATGTTCGGACAAGCCCTTAGCTAGAGGGGTTAGGAGCCTTGTCGATCGTGCGTGATGGAACATTCAGTCGGAAGTCGCTGCTGGCGTTGCTGGTACTTGCGCCGGGCCTTGCCGGCTGCTCGGGCGCGTCCGACATCTTTTCGCGTGACGCGGATTGGTTCTCGCGCCCTGGACGGGTGTTCATCCGCAACATCTCGATTGAATCGCCGCCGCTGACGCCGGACAAACCGGTGACCAACGACGATCTCGTTAGTGCCGACGGAAGCTGTCCCGGCATGGCGCCGCCCGCGGGTGCCACTGACGCGAACGCGCAGGCTGGCGGTGCGCCGCAGCCGACCGGCGGCAGTGTCGCACTCGGCCACACCGAATGCGACGTCGTGCGCGGCATCGGCGCCCCCGACAGCGTCAACCTGTCCAGCGGGCCGGGCGGCGAGCGCGTTGCGGTCGTGACCTGGTCGCGCGGCGCGCGCGCCGGCATCTATACGTTCTCCTCAGGACGCCTGACGTCGGTCGAGCGCGGCCCGGATGCTGCGCCGGAGCCGAAGCCCGCGAAGCCGAAGAAGAAAAAGTCCTCGCACGGTTAGGGCATTTTCGCCGCAGCGACAGCTCGATGCCTGCACGCGCGGGCATGACACCGCAAAGAATGAGAGCCCAGGCTCCCTCCACACGTCGTCCCTGCGAAAGCAGGGACCTATAAACACAGATGGTTATTGTTGCGCGATCGTCGAACGACGAGTTCCCTTGACCACATCCGCCGCGGAGTATGGGTCCCTGCTTTCGCTGGGACGACACCGCATCTGTGGCTGCGCCCGGCGGATCAAATCTAGTTCGCGGCTTCGTCGAGTTCGGCGCTGGCTTCCAGCCATTCTTCCTCGGCGCGTTGCAGCGCGCTCTCCGCGCCGGCGCGCGCCTTGGTCAGCTGTGCGGCCTGCTTGGGATCGCGCGCGAAAATGTCGGGCAGCGCCAGCGCGGTATCGATCTTCGCGATGATGCCGTTGATGCGCTCGATCTCGCTCTCCGCCTGCGCGACCCGCTGCCTCGGTGAAGCGCGCTTCTCATTGCGGTTGCGTTCCGGCTTTGCCGGCTCCTTGACGCGCTCGCGCGCGGCCGTCCGTCCGTCATTGGCCGACAGGATCATGCGACGATACTCGTCGAGATCGCCGTCATATGAAGTCACGGTCTGGTTCGCCACGACCCACAGACGATCGGCGCAGGCCTCGATCAGATAACGATCGTGCGAGACCATCATGATGGCGCCGGGGAATTCGTTGATTGCCTCCGCCAGCGCCGCGCGACTGTCGATGTCGAGATGGTTGGTCGGCTCGTCGAGGATGATCATGTTGGGGGCGTAGAACGTCGCAAGCCCAAGCAGCAGCCGCGCCTTCTCGCCGCCCGACAGGCTCTTCACCAGCGTGTCGCCGGCCTTGCCGGAGAAGCCGATCGCGCCGACGCGGCCGCGCACCTTGCTCTCCGGCGCCTCGGGCATCAGCTTGCGGATGTGATCATAGGGCGAGCCGTCGAGGTTGAGCTCGTCGACCTGATGCTGGGCGAAATAGCCGACCGACAGCTTGTCCGCCCGCGTGATCCTGCCCGCGAACGGCGCGAGCTTGCCTGCCAGCAGCTTGACCAGCGTCGACTTGCCGTTGCCGTTGGCCCCGAGCAGCGCGATGCGGTCGTCGGTATCGATGCGCAGCGTCACGCGATTGAGCACGGGCTTGCCCGGCTCGTAGCCGACCGAGACGTCATCGACCGCGATGATCGGCGGCGACAGCAGCTTCTCCGGTGCCGGAAAGGAGATCTCGCGAACGTCCTGGGTCACCAGCGCGGTGATCGGCTTCATCCGCTCCAGCATCTTGACGCGCGACTGCGCCTGCCGCGCCTTGGAGGCCTTGGCCTTGAAGCGGTCGACGAAGTCCTGCAGGCGCTTGCGCTCATCGGCCTGCCGCTTGGCGTGCTTGGCGTCGAGCAATTCGCGCGCGGCGCGCTGTTCCTCGAACGAGGAATAGGTGCCCTTGTAGAGCGTGAGCTTGCCGCGATCGAGGTGCAGGATCTGATCGACCGAGGTGTCGAGGAGATCGCGGTCGTGGCTGATCACGATCACCGTGCGCGGATAGTTGGCGAGGTGGTTCTCGAGCCACAGCGTGCCCTCGAGATCGAGATAGTTGGTCGGCTCGTCCAGCAGCAGGAGATCGGGCGCGGAGAACAGCGTCGCCGCCAGCGCGACGCGCATGCGCCAGCCGCCGGAGAATTCCGCGCACGGCCGTGCCTGGTCTGATGTCGAGAAGCCGAGGCCGGAGAGGATCGCCGCAGCGCGGGCCGGGGCGGAGTGGGCGTCGATGTCGACCAGCCGGGTCTGGATCTCGGCAATCCGATGCGGGTCGTGCGCAGTCTCGGCCTCGCGCAGCAGCGCGTCGCGCTCGAGGTCGGCCTTCAGCACGACATTGATCAGGCTTTCGGGCCCGTCGGGCGCTTCCTGCGCGAGGCTGCCGATCCGCCAGCGCGGCGGAAGCGCGATGCTGCCGCTCTCGGTCGGGAGCTCGCCCCGGATGGCATGAAACAGCGTCGACTTGCCGACACCGTTGCGGCCGACAAATCCGACGCGTGCGCCGGGCACGATTTGCACAGAACTGTGATCAATCAACAGCCGCCCGGCGATCCGGACTGAAATGTCAGTGATGGAGAGCATGCAGCGTTGTCACCGGACCCGCTGCCAAACGCAACCCGTCTGTCTGTAAAATCTCTCCTGAATTGGGCCGCTGGAGAGCCCGTAGTATCTAATGGCGCCCGGTTTCCTGGCGTTGCATTTCGTCGAGGAGCTGCTGCAGGCGGGACGAAAGGGCGGGTTCTGGCCGCATGCTTTGCTGGAGCCGTTCACCCACGGCATCGCAGATGTAACGGCAGGTCTTGCGATCAATCCGATCGGGATCGTTGTCGGTCTGGGTCATCGTCATGGCTCTGACACTTCTCTTGGCGAGTTCCACCTCGCGTGTTTCGTCAATCCTTGCCAGGACAAGTCGCGACCCCCGACTTTGGTTTCCGTTCCGCCTTACTCTCGCCTTGAGGTAGCGAGGCGCATCATGCGGCCGGGTTCCCCGGCGGGCATAAAAAAGCCCCGGCGCAAGGCCGGGGCGAAAGCAAGTCAGGGGAGCAGTCGACAGAACAGAGGGATCAGTAGCAGCGGTTGACCAGGCGCCAGCGGGGACCCCACGGGGTCGGCACGACGCGGCGCACGTAGCAACCGCCACCGTAGCCGTATCCATAGCCGCCGTAGTAGGCCGGCCCTCCGACGATGACGCGCGGGCCGCCCCACCAACCGTGGTGCCATCCGCCGTGCCAGCCGCCATGCCAACCACCCCAGGCAGAGGCGGAGGTCGGGGCGAGCGCGGCGGCACCGAGCGAAATTGCGGCAACGGCAGCGAGCGATAATTTGCGTAACATGATCGTCTCCTCGAGGTATGGGCGCGCATGACGCGCCCGCGGTGACATCGTTTCCCGAGACGTCCTGTGAGGCTTGCGGATGGGGGGCCAGCAAGGCGTCCGATCGGTGCTGAGCCTAGGCGGCTGCAGCTGAACGGCAGCGACACGGCGCTGTCAGAATGGGTTCACCTAAGTGAAATCGCGGTAAGTTGGCCGCGCCTGTCTCTGTCCGGAGACCGCCCGGATGACGGCTTTTGTCGTGAAAATCCATCAAAACTAAAGGCTAACGCGTCACAGGGTCGCTTGCCGTTACCCCATCGCGCCGATATAAGCCCCGGCAACTCCCAGCCACCGTTTACAAGGACGAAATCATGGCGATTGAACGCACCTTTTCGATCATCAAGCCCGATGCCACCGAGCGCAACCTGACCGGCGCGGTCAACGCGGTGATCGAGAAGGCGGGCCTGCGGGTCGTGGCGCAGAAGCGCATCCAGATGACCCGCGGCCAGGCCGAAACCTTCTATGCCGTCCACAAGGCGCGCCCGTTCTTCGGCGAGCTGGTCGACTTCATGACCTCCGGCCCCGTGGTGGTCCAGGTGCTGGAAGGCGAGGGCGCCATCCTGAAGTATCGCGACGTGATGGGCGCGACCGATCCGTCGAAGGCCGCCGAAGGCACCATCCGCAAGCTCTATGCGAAGTCGATCGGCGAGAATTCGGTGCACGGTTCGGATGCGCCGGAGACGGCGGTGATCGAGATCGCGCAGTTCTTCGCCGGCAACGAGATCGTCGGCTAGCGCCGAACAACAGAAAGTGACGCGGTCTCCTGGGGAGGCCGTGTCGACATGAACTGGGAGCGGCGGACCACCGCCGCCAGGGGCGGCCGCAAGGCCGAATAGGACTCGCTGTGGACTGGCTGTGGCAGATCTTTGATCCGGCGTACATCGGCGCGTTCTTCACCGAGTTCAAGAACGAGATGGCGACCCCGACCTTCTGGGTCGCCGTCGGCAAGATCATCTGGATCAACGTCCTGCTGTCGGGCGACAACGCGCTCGTGATCGCGCTGGCCTGCCGCGGGCTCGCGCCGCGCCAGCGGCTGTGGGGCATGATTCTCGGCGCCGCCGCGGCGGTGCTGCTGCGCGTCATCTTCACCGGCATCGTCGCCAGCCTCATGGCGCTTCCCTATCTGAAGCTGGTCGGCGGACTGGCGCTGATCGTGATCGCCGCCAAGCTCCTGGTGCCGGAGCAGGAGGACGAGGACAGCGTGAATACGGCCTCGCATCTGTGGGCCGCGGTTCAGATCGTCGTCGTCGCCGACATCGTGATGAGCCTCGACAATGTGATCGCGGTCGCCGCTGCCGCCAATGGCAGCGTGCCGCTGCTGGTGCTCGGCCTTGCGATCAGCGTTCCCCTGATCGTTGCCGGTGCGGCGCTGATCATGGCGCTGCTCACCAAGCTGCCGGTCCTGGTCTGGGCCGGCGCCGCGCTGCTCGGCTGGATCGCGGGCGACGTCATCGCGACCGATCCGGCCGTGCATCCCAGGCTGGATGCGCTGTTCGCCGGACCGCTCGGTGCCAGGCTCGATTCCTGGCTGACCTCGGTCGGCATGTCGCCGCAATTCGCCCATGGCGGCAACGGCGGCGAGATCACGCTCGCAGTGCTCGGCATCGTCGTGGTGCTGGTCATCGGATCGATCTGGCGTCGTCACGCACTGCGCAAGGCCAAGCACGCCGCCAAGGCGGCGTGAGGTCCCATAGCATTTTCGAGCGAAGTGGACGCCGGTTCGCGTGAAGAAAACGCTTCAAAGCGAGAGAGCTGGACGTCGTCGGTTCTGACTGAAATCAGAACCGACGACGTCTAACGCCGGACGATCGAGCCGGCGCGCCCGAGCAGCCGCGCCAATTGCTTGAAGCGGCTGCCGACGCGATCGGCGACCAGATCCACCATCCGATGCTCGAACACCAGCATCAGCTTGCGGCCCTGGGTACGGAAATGCGTCGCCGGCAGCACGCCTGTGCGCGCCGCCGTGATCAGATGTGCGACACGGAACGCAGCGCCGAGCACACGCGCCCGCTCGTCCATCGCCGGCGTCACCAGCGCGCGGATCTGCGGCGGCGGTTCGTTCTCCTCGCTGAGGCCGGCGTAGCGATAGAACACCGACAGTGCGGCGAAGGCGCGGCCCTGATGCGTGATCGAGCCGAAATTGCCGTTCATGATCAGGCTGAGGGTTTCCTCGCCGCGATGATCGGGATGCACACGCCAGCCGATATCGGAGAGCAGGCACGCGACGTGACGCAGCCTGCGGTCTTCCTCGGTCTCGCGCAGCCTGACGACGCGCACCAGCCGGTCGGTCCAGGCGGTCAGCTCCTGGGCGTGTCGCGCCGAGCGCGACAGCAATTGGTTGAGGTTCTGCGCGGCGCAGACCAAGCCGTCCTTGGCGCGCTCGGCCTGCGGCAGCATCTCGTAGAGCAGGCCCTCGCGCACGCCGAAGGTCGAGAACACGATGGTCTTCGGCTGGGCGACGCGGATGATGTATTCGAGCACGAGCGCGGCATAGGCCAATAGCGGCCGCCGCGCATCTGCGACGGATTCGATATTGGCCAGCATGTTGGTGGCCGCCAGCCGCCGCAGCCGCTGCGCGAAGTCGAGGGCGTCCGCCGCCGGGATGGAATAGCCGTGCATCACCTTGAGCGGGTAGCCGCTCTGGATGATGTGGATGCGCGCCAGCGCGCGCCAGGTGCCGCCGACCGCGTAGAAGGTACGGCCGCGGCCGGTCTTGAGCTGAGCGACCCCGAGCAGCTCGTTCTTGACGATGCGTTCGGCTCGCTTGAGCGATTTGTTCGAGAGGTCCTGCAGCGCAAGGCTGCCGAGCGGCAGCGTCACGCCGCTGCGCACGCGGTTGCCCCTGACGTCGATCAGTTCGAGCGAGCCGCCGCCGAGATCGCCGACGATGCCGTTTGGATTGTGCACGCCCGATACGACGCCGAGCGCAGACAGCTTCGCTTCACGCGGTCCGGTCAGAATCTCGATCGTGGCGCCGCAGATGCGCTCGGCCTTGGCGATGAAGTCTGGACCGTTCTTGGCGTCGCGGCAGGCCGCGGTCGCGATCGCGTAGACGCGGCCGACCTGCTGGAT
The DNA here is from genome assembly GCF_018129565.1 of Bradyrhizobium sp. AUGA SZCCT0105. Taxonomy (NCBI): domain Bacteria; kingdom Pseudomonadati; phylum Pseudomonadota; class Alphaproteobacteria; order Hyphomicrobiales; family Nitrobacteraceae; genus Bradyrhizobium; species Bradyrhizobium sp. AUGA SZCCT0105. Next base: position 497,930 of record NZ_JAFCMK010000001.1, read on the forward strand.
CCGGCACAGCGCGCGAAAGCGGCGCAGTGCGGTGAGCGCCTTGTTGACGGCATCGGTTGCGAGCAGGCCGGTGCTCTGCACCTCGCGCCCGAGCCCGCACAGCGCCTTCTCGTTGAAGATGGTGATGAGGCTGCGCGCCATCGCCTCGTAAACCACGAGACGAACCGAGTTCGAGCCGATATCGATCACAGCGACGCTGGAAGCGCGCTTCCGCGGCCGCTTCACCGTAAGACCCCCTTAAGACGATGGCTGCTGACGCTCGTTGCGACGCGTGAGACGGCGCGGTGAAGATTCCTTGAGAGACTTACCACGGCCGGACAGACTCGGATTTGTCATGAAATAGTCATGTAGATTGAACGGCTCTTCGCCTTTCGCGGCCTTCATACGCGTTGAGGACCCATCCGGCAACAATTGCCAGCTCTGCTCGGTGTCCTTCAGGTTCGCCACCATGATCTGTTCGAGAACCTGCTGATGCACCGTGGGATTTTGCAGCGGACAGAGCACTTCGACGCGGCGGTCGAGGTTCCGCGGCATCATGTCGGCGGACGAGATATACACAGCAGCTTTTGCGCTCGGCAGGCCCTGGCCCATGCCGAAGCAATAGATTCGGCCGTGTTCCAGGAACCGGCCGATCACCGATTTGACGCGGATGTTCTCCGACAATCCGGGCAGTCCGGGCCGCAGGCAGCAGATGCCGCGCACCACGAGCTCGATCGAGACGCCGGCCTGCGAGGCCTCATACAGCGCGTCGATGATATCAGGGTCGACGAGCGCGTTCATCTTCATCCAGATCGCGCCGGGCCGGCCATGCTTGACGTGAGCGATCTCGCCGTGGATGTGCTCGATGATCCGCTTGCGCAATGTCAGCGGCGACACCGCCATCTTCTCGATGTCGCTCGGCTCGGCATAGCCGGTGATGTAGTTGAACACCCGCGCGACGTCGCGGCCGATGATCGGGTCCGACGTGAAGTAGGAGACGTCGGTGTAGATGCGGGCGGTGACCGGATGGTAGTTGCCGGTGCCGGTGTGCACATAGGTCGTGAGATTGCCGCCCTCGCGGCGCACCACCATCGACAGCTTGGCGTGGGTCTTCAGCTCGATGAAGCCGTAGACGACCTGCACGCCGGCGCGTTCGAGGTCGCGTGCCCAGCGGATATTGGCCTCCTCGTCGAAGCGCGCCTTCAATTCGATCAGCGCGGTCACCGACTTGCCGGCTTCGGCGGCATCCGCCAGCGCGCGCACGATCGGCGAGTTGTTCGAGGTGCGATAGAGCGTCTGCTTGATCGCGACCACGTCGGGATCGCGCGCCGCCTGCTGCAGGAACTGCACGACGACGTCGAAGGATTCGTAGGGGTGATGGACCACGAGATCCTTCTGGCGGATCGCGGCGAAGATATCGCCGCCATGGTCGCGCACGCGTTCGGGGTGGCGCGGCACGTAGGGCGGGAATTCGAGGTCGGGGCGATTGAGGCGCGTGAGCTGCGACAGTTCGTTCATCGCGAGCACGCCGTCGACCAGGATCACTTCATCGTCCGCGGCCGACAATGCGTGCTGCACGAAGACGCGCAGTTCTTCGGGCATCGTGGCCTCGATCTCGAGCCGGATCACCGATCCGCGCCGGCGGCGCTTGAGTGCGGTCTCGAACAGGCGGACGAGGTCTTCGGCCTCTTCCTCGATTTCGAGTTCGGAGTCCCTGATGATGCGGAATGCGCCCTGACCCTTGACGGTGTAGCCGGGGAACAGGCGGCCGATGAACAGGCCGGTGGCCTGCTCGAGCGTGATCAGGCGGGCCGGCGCGCCTTCCTTGGTCGAGGGAATGCGGATGAAACGGTCGATCTTGCCGGGCATGCGGATCAGCGCGTTCATCGCCTTGCCGTCGGCGATCCGCGACAATTGCAGCGCGACCGTGAAGCCAAGGTTCGGGATGAACGGGAACGGATGTGCCGGGTCGATCGCGAGCGGGGTCAGCAGCGGGAAGATGTTGTGGAGGAAGTGATCCTCGATCCAGGTGCGTTCCGATTTGGTGACGTCGCGCCCGTCGACCAGCTGGATGCCGACCTTGGACAGGAGCTCGCGCAGGTCGCTCCAGATCGCCTGCTGATCGGAGGCGAGCTGCGACACGGTCTTGTTGATCATCACGAGCTGCTCGGCCGGCAGCAGGCCGTCCGGGCTGCGCTCGGCAATGCCCTCGCGGACTTGGGCCTTGATGCCGGCGACGCGGACCATGAAGAACTCGTCGAGGTTATTCGCCGAAATCGACAGGAAGCGGACCCGCTCCAGCAGGGGATGGCCGAGATTGACCGCTTCCTCGAGCACCCGGCGGTTGAAGTGCAGCCAGGACAGCTCTCGGTTGATGAATCTCTCGGGGCTGGTCGCGACCGCGGGGACGGACGGAAGCTCCGCCTCTTTCTCTTTGATTTCAGGTGCTTGTGCCGAGTCCATCAAGTGCTGGTCCAATTCGGGGCAGGGGGCCGGAGCGGTCGAGGGCCGCACAGAACATGTGATATTGCGATGACGTTTCGATGACATTGATGTTCCGTTGGCCTGCAACGTCAAGCCGCGGGTCGGTCAGGCATCACGCAACAGCTCCGCCGCCAGCGCCCGGGTCACCGGCCGGCCCAACCGCAGCGCCTCGGTGTCGAGCAGCTCGACCGCCTGGCGGACCGCGGTATAGGACCGCTCGATCCGGTTGGTCAGGTAGCTGACGAGCGGTTCGTCCACGCTCATCTGGCGGTCGGCGCAGAACTTCACGATCAAGCCGCGGAACAGCTGGTCGTCGGGTGGCAGCAGCGTCACCGTCGGCACCGCGCGAAGCCGCGAGCGCAGATCGCGCAGCTCGATCTCGAACGCCGATGGCGGCACCCGCGCCGTGACCAGCACGAAGGCATCGTCCTGGCGGGCGAGATTCATCAGATGGAACATCGCGCGCTCGTCGAAATCCGACGGCCTCAGGTCCTCGACCACCAGTGCGCCGGTCGCAAGCGCCGTCGGCACCGTGTCGGCAGTCAGCGCATGCGCCGCGGTCGAGCGCGCGCCGGCGATCTCGGCCCAGATCGCGGCGAGGTGGCTCTTGCCGGAGCCTTCGGGCCCCACCAGCAGCATGATTCGGTTCGGCCAGTCGGGCCAGCCGTCGATCAGCGCCAGCGCCGCCTCATTGGCGGGCCCCTCGAGGAAATCGTCGCGGGTCAGTTTCTCCTCGTGCGGCAGGGCCAAGGCCAATTGACGAGGTTGAACGCTACCGGCCACGCAAGTCTCCAAACCACTTCATTTTAGCATGCGCCAACGCTTCGCGTTTGTCGCTGGAAAACCGGTTTCCACTTTTCGGGATCGTGCGCTACCGAGCCTCGATCGTGCTCATGTGCCGCACCCACTCCACGAGATAGAGGGACACCGAACCCAAAGTAAAGATCGTGACCAGGCCCATCAGGATCAGGTCGTAGGGGTGCGGCTGAAAGCCGAAGCCGAGCGAGGCCAGCACCAGAGCCGCGAACGCGACCTGTGCCACGGTGTTCAGCTTCGACACCATCAACGGCTTCATCTCGACCGGCTTGTCGAACAACCATGACACAATCACGGCGGAGACGATCATGATGTCGCGCGACACCACGAGAATCACGATCCAGCGCGGCACCGCGCCCCAGATTCCGAGCGCGACATAGATCGACACCAGCAGCGCCTTGTCGGCGAGCGGATCGAGCAGGGCGCCGAGCTCGCTCGCCATGTTGAAGCGCTTGGCGAGGAAACCGTCGACCGCATCCGAGACGCCGGCGATCACGAAGATCGCAAACGCGATCTCCATCTGGCTCGAGACGATGGCCCAGACGATCACCGGCACCAGGATGATGCGGCCGAGGGTGATGATATTCGGTATGCTCAACTTGAATCGCTTCCCGGCTAGAAGCCTGATTTTACTCGATATCCGGCTCTTTTGCGCGGCGGCCGGGTGTTATCTACATAGTATCGCGGCCGCATCGCCGCGAGCCATTGCGCGGGGGCGGAATTCCTCGTAACCAGCCCCTTATCATCTGGAATTGGGCATGACCGAGCGCAAAAACGGGCTCACTTACGCGGATTCGGGTGTCGATATCGACGCCGGCAATCGTCTGGTCGATCTGATCAAGCCGATGGTGCGGGCCACCGCACGGCCCGGCGCGGACGCCGAGATCGGCGGATTCGGCGGGCTGTTCGACCTCAAGGCCGCCGGCTTCAAGGATCCGGTCCTGGTGGCCGCGACCGATGGCGTCGGCACCAAGCTGAAGATCGCGATCGAGACTGGCATCCACAACGGCATCGGCATCGACCTGGTCGCGATGTCGGTCAACGACCTTGTCGTGCAGGGCGCGGAACCGCTGTTCTTCCTCGACTATTTCGCCTGCGGCAAGCTCCACCCGGAGGCCACCGCGCAGATCGTCGCGGGGATTGCCGAGGGCTGCCGCGAATCCGGCTGCGCGCTGATCGGCGGCGAGACCGCCGAGATGCCCGGCCTCTACAAGGACGGCGACTACGACCTCGGCGGCTTTGCGGTCGGCGCGGCCGAGCGCGGCACCCTGCTGCCGACGGGGGATATCGCGGCGGGCGACGCCGTGATCGGCCTGGCGTCCTCCGGCGTGCACTCCAACGGCTATTCGCTGGTGCGCAAGATCGTCGAGCAATCCGGCGTTGGCTATGATGCGCCGGCGCCGTTCGCACCGGTCATGACGCTCGGCGCGGCGCTGCTGACGCCGACCAGGCTCTATGTGAAGTCCTGCCTGCGCGCGATCCGCGAGACCGGCGCGGTGAAGGGGCTCGCCCACATCACCGGCGGCGGATTCACCGACAACATTCCGCGCGTACTGCCAAAGCATCTCGGCGTCGGCATCGATCTGGCGCGGCTGCCGGTGCTGCCGGTGTTCAAATGGCTGGCCGAGCAGGGCGGCATCGCCGAGCTTGAGCTGCTGCGCACCTTCAACTGCGGCATCGGCATGATCGCGATCGTCAAGGCCGATGCGGTCGATGCGGTGACCGAGGCCTTCACCGCCGGCGGCGAAACCGTGACGCTGCTGGGCGAAGTGATCGAGGCCAAGGACGAGCACCGCGTGGTCTATCACGGTCATCTCGATCTCTCGCGATGAAGCGCCGGGTTGCCATCCTGATTTCCGGCCGCGGCTCCAACATGGCCGCGCTGATCGAGGCTGCCAAGGCTGCGGATTTTCCGGCCGAGATCGTCGCCGTGATCTCCAACCGCGCCAACGCTCCCGGGCTCGAGAAGGCGGCCGCGAGCGGCATTCCGACCGTTGTCATCGAGAGCAAGCCGTTCGGCAAGGACCGCGCCGGCTTCGAGGCGGTGCTGCAACGGGCGCTCGACGACAAGCAGGTCGAGCTGATCTGCCTCGGCGGCTTCATGCGGCTGTTCACCGCCGAGTTTGTCCGGCGCTGGTACGGGCGGATGCTCAACATCCATCCCTCGCTGCTGCCCTGCTTTCCCGGTCTCGATCCGCACGGCCAGGCGTTGCGAGCCGGGGTCAAGCTGTCTGGCGCGACGGTGCATTTCGTGATCCCGGAGACCGACGCCGGGCCGATCGTGATGCAGGGTGCGGTCACCGTGGCTGACGACGACACGCCGGAGACGCTCGCTGCACGCGTGATCACCATCGAGCATCGCATCTATCCGGAGGCGCTTCGGCTTCTGGCGAGCGGTCGACTCAAGCTCGAAGGCGACGTCTGCAGGACGCAAGGCAGCGCGGCAACCGACAGCACGCTGATCGCGCCGGCGCCTTAGCGCGCGATTGCACGAGAGATCACCGAGAACAATCCCCCGGGTGATGCGGCCGGGGGAGGCGTCCGGATGAATTCCGCTAGCCGCGGCGTTCAGTGAACCTTGAGGTTCTCTGCCGACGCCTTGCCGCGGTTCTCCACCAGCTCGTACTCGACGGTCTGGTTCTCGTTCAATGTGCTGAGACCTGCGCGTTCGACCGCCGAGATGTGGACGAACACGTCCTTGTCGCCGACGGCCGGCTTGATGAACCCGTAACCTTTGGTCGGGTTGAACCATTTGACGGTACCCTTCGGCATCGTCTCTCTCCCAGTCTAGACATAAAAAAGACGCGGCCACGTTCTCCACGTGCCACGCCACAAGCGGGCTTTCCGCTGTCTGTTCAATTCCCGGGTCTCTATATCCAAGGTCTTCAAGTCCGAAGTTTCGCCTCTCGAAGCCTTGGCTATCAACGTCGTGAAACGCACAGTCGAACGGCCGCAATCCGATTGTGAAGGGATTGCAACACGAAATCTGCGCCTTAGCAAGCGCGCTCGTTTCGCGTGACGCAACCTCAGCCTGTGCCGGCCGAACTCCGGCGCGGCGCGTTCAGCCAGTGGCCGACGGCCGGACATACCGGAACTTCGTTTATTAGCCCCGATCCACCCGCACCACGCGGCCCTTGTCGATCGCGAGCGCTAGCTGGCCGTGCTTGAGCTTGAGCGCCGCCTCGCCGAACAATTCGCGCCGCCAGCCGTGCAGGGCGCCGACCTCGGCCTCATCGCTGGCCGCGATCTGCTCGAGGTCGTCGACGGTAGCGATCACCTTGCTGGCGACGCCGTGACGCTCCGAGGTCATGCGCAGCAGCACCTTCAACAGCTCGACGGTCGCCGCACCGTTGGAATTGTTTCTCGGTTTTTCCAGCTTGGGGAGCGTCGCCTGGTCGCGGGCCAGCCCGCGCTGCACCGCGGCGATGATGTCGGCACCCCATTTCGAACGCTCGAAACCCTTCGGCAGCGAACGCAGATTGCCGAGCTTCTCCAGCGACGTCGGTGCATGGGTGGCGATGTCGCCGACCGCGTCGTCCTTGAGCACGCGTGAGCGCGGCACGTCGCGGCTCTGCGCCTCCTGCTCGCGCCAGGCGGCAACCTCGATCAGCACAGCGAGCTCGCGCGGCTTGCGCACGCGGGTCTTGAGCCGCTCCCAGGCGCGTTCGGGATGGAAGTCGTAGGTTTTCGGCGAGGTCAGGATCTCCATCTCCTCGCTGACCCAGTCGCTGCGGTCGCGCTTCCTCAAGTCGGCGTCGAGCGCCGCGAACACTTCGCGCAGATGGGTGACGTCGGAGACGGCGTAATGCAGCTGCTCCTCGCTCAGCGGGCGGCGCGACCAGTCGGTGAAGCGGTGGGTCTTGTCGGGTCGGTGGCCGGTGACGCGATCGACGAGCTGGTCATAGGCGATGCTGTCGCCATAGCCGAGCACCATGGCCGCGACCTGGGTGTCGAAGATCGGATGCGGGATCGTGCCGGAGAGGTGCCAGACGATTTCGATGTCCTGCCGCGCGGCATGAAACACCTTCAGCACGGCCTCGTTCGACATCAGATCGAAGAACGGCTTGAGGTCGATGCCGGGCGCCAGCGCGTCGACCACGACGGCTTCATCCGCGCTGGCCATCTGCACGACGCAGAGCAGGGGATAGTAGGTCGTCTCCCGCAGAAACTCGGTGTCGACGGTGATGACCTTGTGTTTGGCGAGCCGGTCGCAGGCGGCGGCGAGGTCGGGGGTCGTGCTAATCAGATCCATGAACAGTCCATGACGGCTTGACACCACGCGTTCTGCCGAAAGGGCAGCTATGTCAAGGGTCTTGCAGGGATTTTGGCCCCTGCGCGGGGTGAGGGACAGGGCATTTTTGAATTGACTGGCTGCGATTCGCGGGCGTTTTCGGCCCGATTGCACCACGAATCCATCGTCGTCCTGGCCTAGTGCGCAATTGCGCACTAGGCCAGGACGACGATGTTGATGTTTGCGCGATGCAACGCGCCGTCATTGGCGACCCCATCGGTGTCATCGCCCGGCTTGACCGGGCGATCCAGTATTCCAGAGGCAGGGACGCTTGAACCGAGAGGCCGCGGCGTACTGGATCGCCCGGTCAAGCCGGGCGATGACAGTTGTAGTGGGGACGCAGCTTCGCATTCTCGCGACATGCGTTGCCCGAGCTTTGCTCTTCGTTTCGCCCTCTCTTGAGCAGAGGGCGCAGGGAAAGCCGGGTGCCGATCGCACCCATGGGCCCCGAGCAAAAGATATAAGGGGGTAGGACCACAGGTGTAACCGGAGCATTCCGGCTTTCCCTGCGCGATGGGTTACGGCTCATTTCGCGCTCTCCCCGGCGAGACTGGGCTTGCTTGTCACCGCCTTCACAAGACGCGTCAGCGCTTTGTGAAAAGACACCTGCCGCTAGGGCGTCAGGACCACACGATGCGGCTCACCCGACAAGCGTCAAGCATGCGGGTGCGGCACTTGGACGGTGATGTCACGCGGGAGTATAAGGATGTCTATGATCTTCGCCTGTCGATCCGGATTTGCCGTCGGCTAACGCATTCCAGCCCGACACGAATCAAGACTCCGACCGGTGCAGCTATCGCGATCTCAGAAGCAGCCGAGTGAGGATCGTCCCGATGGAGCTCCACCACGCGCACCAGATCGAGGAAACGATCGAACGCGATGTTCGGCTCGACCTGTTCAGAGGGCTCGGGTTGTGGATGATATTTCTGGATCACATCCCCAATGATGGAGCCATCGGCTGGATTACGCTGCGCAACTACGGCTTCAGCGACGCTGCGGAGTTCTTCGTTTTCATCTCGGGTTACCTTGCCGGTTTCATCTACGGCCCGATCATCGCTTCAGGTTTCTTGCTGTCCGCAGCGAAGCGGCTGTGGACGCGGGCCGCGCATATCTATGTGGCGCATATCATGCTGTTCCTGATCTTCACGGCCCAGGTCGCGAGAACCTCCCGACGGCTCGACAATCCGATGTATGAAAACGAATTCAACGTTTTCAATTTTCTGCAGCATCCGGATATCCTGATCGGGCAGGCACTCACCCTGCGATACAAGCCCGTGGATCTCGACGTGCTGCCGCTGTTCATTGTCTTGCTGCTCGCGTCCCCACTGGTCATTTGGGCCTTGGTGCGTCGTCCCAATCTCACCTTATTGGCTTCGATCGTTCTCTACGTGCTGGCGAGATGGTTCGATTGGAACATCGCCTCCTATCCACCGGGCACAACGTGGTACTTCAATCCATTTTGTTGGCAGTTGCTCTTTGTCTTCGGCCAGTGGTGTGGGGTGGGCGCATTGTCTCAGATCGCCAGAATCATCCAGTCGCGGATCGTCGCAGCGGTAGCGATTGCCTGGCTGATCTTTGCGTTCCTGATCGTGATGACGTGGCATTTTCATGCGCTGGAGATGTTCATACCGGGATGGATGATAAAGTTCATCTATCCGATCGACAAAACGGATCTGGATATGTTGCGCTTGACCCACTTCCTCGCGCTTGCGGTCGTTGTCCATGGCCTGATTCCGCGGGACTGGCCGCCGCTGAAATCCCGATCATTGCGTCCGCTGACCTTGTGCGGCGAGCATTCGCTTCCGATCTTTTGCCTCGGGGTCTTGCTTTCGTTCTCCGCCCATTGGGTCTTGACCCAATACAGCGGCGCGGTCATCGCACAGCTCGTGGTGAGCGCGGCCGGAATCTCGATCATGATCGCCGCGGCGTGGCTGTTGCACCGCGCCGACGACATCCCGAATTTGTTCGTCGATGTGACAAATGCAGAGCTTCGACGGAAGATTGGGCGACCGAACTAGATTGATGTTCCTGGACGAGGCGTTCCCGCGCCTGTGGGGGCTTGCGCCGCCGGGCACATCAGTGATTGGCAATCCGCCCGGCTTCGACCGGTGCGGCGATGTGGCCCGGATCGATCCGCCCTTCGCCCGCGCTACTCCGCGACGGCCATCCGTGGCGTGAGGCCAGCATCGTGAGCCTGTCCCTGACGAGATAATGCGCGGGGCTTTCGAGGAAGCGCCAGACGAACCATGCCAGCGCCACCATGCTTGCCACCACGAGCGCGGTCGATAGCGCGTCTGGCACTGGCGTCATCAGGAGCAGGATCACGTAGCCGAGCTGCAGATGCAGCAAATAGAGCGGATAGGTGATGCCGCCCACGGCCCTGACCAGGCTGTCCGGCAGCGGCACCGACTTGATCCGCGTGGCGGCGAACACGATGCTGAGTGACACGATGCAGATCACGGTGACGACGCGCGGATCGAAGCTGCCATGGGTGTGGACGCCGAGCCGCTCCAGCTTGTGCACGGCCTGGAACGTCGCGGTGCCCATCGCCAGCGTCAGCAGGCTGTAGAGCCTGGTGTCGCGGCGTCCGCGGTAGTGTTCATAGATCAGGAGCCCGACGGCGAAGAAGCCGCTGTCGTCGGCCATGAACAGTTTCTCGAACAGCGGAACGTCCAGCGTCAGCTCGTTGGCGAAGGTGATGGCGATCCACGCCAGGATGATCGTGTCGATCTTCCGCGGGAAAATGCCCCAGGCCAGAAACAGCGCGACCCAGACGTAGAACACAACCTCGATCACCAGCGACCAGTAGGCGTCGTCCATATAGGGCTGACCGAGCATCGGCGCCGCGATGAACAGGTTTGCGAGCCATTGCCCCCACGTCACGTGGAAGTAGGTGTGGCCCAGCAGCAGCGTGGTGAGGAAGGTCAGCGTCATGCAGATGACGAAGGCCGGATAGATCCGGCTGAAGCGCGCGATCGCGAAACCGACCGGCGTGCGGCCTTCGGCTGAATAGGCGATGACGAAGCCGCTGATGGCGAAGAACACGGGGACGCCGAGGAAGCCGTATTGGGCGACCGGCGCAAGATACGGCATCGCCACCTTTTGAACGCCGTGCGATGCGGTGCCCCAGAAGCCGTAATGGTACAGGATCACGGCCCCGACAGCGGCGAGCCGCAGCAGGTCCAGCACGGGAACCCGGGTCGGATCCGGTTGTTTGGCTACGCTCGGCATACGCCCCGATCATGGCGGCGAGGCATGAAGGCGTTGTTAATCCGGCCGGCCGAGCGCCTGGGCGGCTGTTCACGATTGCAGGAGGCCGGTGGCGATGCCGGCCGCCGCGCTGAGGACGACCACCACGAGCGGCGGGGCGCGCCATGCCGTGAGCAGGACGAAGCCTGATAGCGCGATGCCGAAATCGAGCGGACGGTGCACGCTGCTGGTCCACACCGGATCGTAAAGCGCGGCGCCGAGGATGCCGACCACGGCGGCATTGACGCCGCGCATCATCGCCTGCGCCGCCGGCCGTTTGCGGAAGCCATCCCAGAACGGCAGTGCTGCGAGCAGGATGAGAAGTCCCGGCAAGAAGATGCCGAGGAGGCCTGTGATCGCGCCCGGCACGCCGCCGATCACGGCGCCGAGATAGGCGGCGAAGGTGAACAGCGGGCCCGGTACGGCCTGCGCGGCGCCGTAGCCGGTCAGGAACGCGTCGTCGCCGATCCAGCCCGGCGTCACCACCGCTTCGCGCAGCAGCGGCAGCACGACATGGCCGCCGCCGAACACCAGCGCGCCGGAGCGGTAGAAGGCTTCGAACAGGCCGAGGCCGGGCCATGCGCGGGCGAGCAGCGGCAACCCGACCAGCAGGGCAAGGAACAGGATCAGTGCGCAGAGGCCAACGCGGCGCGACACCGGCATCGCGATGTGCGTGACGCCGTCGGCTGCTTGCGCCGCCTGGCAGAACCACAGCCCGGCGATGGCGCCGAGCACGATGGCGCCGATCTGCGCGATCGACGAGGAGCTCGCGAGGATGACGAGTGCCGCGACCGTTGCAATGGAAGCGCGCGCGCGGTCCGGACAAAGCGAGCGCGCCATGCCCCAGACAGCCTGCGCTACGATCGCAACCGCCACCAGCTTGAGGCCATGCACGAGCCCTGCACCGGCCGGGCCGCTCAATCCGCCAGCGCCGAAGGCAAACAGCACCAGCGCAATCGCCGAGGGCAGCGTGAAGCCGGTCCAGGCCGCCAGTGCGCCGAGATAGCCAGCACGCATCAGGCCAAGCGAAAAGCCGACCTGGCTGCTCGCAGGCCCTGGCAGGAATTGGCAGAGCGCGACCAGATCCGCATAGGCCTGTTCGTCAAGCCAGCGCCGGCGGGTGACGAACTCGTCGCGGAAATAGCCGATGTGCGCGATGGGACCGCCGAAGCAGGTCACGCCGAGCCTGAGGAAAATGAACAGCACTTCCAGCGGCGAGTGTGCTGGCCGCGCGGTCGACGCGTTGGCGTGCTGGACGTCAGTATCGTTCAAGCGTCGTCAATTCCTTTGGCTTGCGTCCCGCGTCAGGACTCATCGGGCGAAGCATATCGCCATTCGATGACGCCCAGGCGCAATACTTCCGGTGGCGACCGTCAGCCGATCCAGCCGAGCAGCCGGAACCAGACGAGATAGAGCGGCGCCAGCACGACGAAGGAGATCGCGCCGACGACGAGGCACATCTTGACCGCCGCGCTGGTCGGCACGCGCGCCATGCCGGCGGCAACGACGATCGGCGCGGCTTGATACGGCAACAGCGGCGTCGCATAGGCGAACACCTGCGACATCAGCACGGTCGGCAGCGTGAGGCCCGTGTGCGCGGCGAGCGCGAGCGCGGCGCGGCCCGGCGATCCCTCCGCCAAACCGGCGCGATCGGCCAGCGCCAGGATGATCGGCATCAAGAGCGCGATGCGCCAGCGCATAGGTCAGCGCGATCACGCCGGCCACCATCCGAAACCAGGAGCCATTGAGATGGTCTGCGAGCAGCCGCGCGATCCGGTCGGCCAGTCCCACCTTGCGGATCGCCGTGCCGATCACGAAGCCGCCGAGCACCAGCCAGAACGCTTCCGATTGAAAGCCGGAGAACAGCACGTCCGGCGGCGCCGCGCGGAATACCGCCACCGCGGCGGAGAACAGCAGCGCGGTGAGAAATTCCGGCAGCAGGCTGGTGGCCCAGAGCAGGATGGCGATCGCGGCAAACCAGCCGGGATGGATCAGCGACGAGGCGGTCTCGGTCATAACGGGGAATCAGTGGAATGAGGGCTGGGCGTTGCGACCATAGCACCGCGCAACCCGGCTGCGTGGCCGTGATCGGGCAAGGCTGACGTGTCGGGATGGCGGGACGACCGGCGCGCAGCGCGAAGTCCGCGTCGCGCGTGATGCGGCGTTTACGCGAAGCGCCGATGGCAGACGGCTTCGATACGGTTGCCGTCGGGGTCGCGCAGAAAAGCGCCGTAGTAGTGGGGATGATATTCGGGACGCAGACCCGGCGCGCCGTCGTCCGATCCTCCTGCCGAAAGCCCGGCACGCCAGAAAGCGTCAACCTGGTCGCGGAATTGCGCCTTGAAGCACCAATGCCGCCCGTATGCTGCTTCGGGCACCGGTCCGGGGCGGATCAGCAAATAGGTCAGGTCAGGATGATCGGCGTCGCAGCGCTCGCCGTAGCTGATCCACGTCTCGCCGCTGCTCATCTTGGTGACGGCAAGCGCGGCCATCACGGCGTCGTAGAAGGGCTCGGCGTCGAGTATGTTGGATACGGTGATGGAGACGTGGTCCAACATGAACGATCTCCTGCGTTGACGACGACGGCCCTAGCGGGGCGTCTGTCTACCACACACCGATGCGCACGGCGCGCGCCGCGTCGGGCGTGTCACTCGTAGCGCATGTTCTTCGACGGCCGCCGTGCCGCAGGCATTGCCAGCACGACGAGACACAGCGCGATCATCGCCAGTCCCATGAATTCGAATGCAAATGCGTCCACGGGCCATTCTCCCCCATTAGAAACAGTTAGACTTGTTGGGGGAGCGTTGACGCGCTGTTAAGCCTTATGGTTACCGCCGCGAGCCTCCCGGCATGGTGGAGGGTGAGTTAACGCTCACGACGGGCGTCATGTGTGCTGTGCAGCGGATTCCGTAGGATGGGTGGAGCGAAGCGAAACCCATCATTCCGTCCGCGTGTGAGATCGATGGGTTTCGCTGCGCTCTACCCATCCTACGGGAGCTGTGCGCGCAGCGCTACGCCACGAGCTTCGGCAGCGCGGCTGCGAGCGCGTCCACCGCAAGCCGAACCTTCAGCGGCAGTCGCGGCGTCGGCAGCCACAGCGCATGGCAATCGTAGGGAAGCTCACCCTCGTTGCCGAGAACGCGGACCAGTGCGCCGCGCTCGAGGCGTTCGCGCACCAGCCAGGAGGGCAGCCACGCCAGCCCCATGCCGCGTGCCGCGGCGTCGGCGATGGCTTCGAGATCGTCGAGCCTGAGCCGCCCGGCCGGCCACACCTCGCGTGGCGGCTGGCCGTCGCGCGGGAACAGCCACGGGCGCGCGCGGCCGAGGCGGCGATAGACGATCGCCTGGTGCTGGCCGAGCTCATCGAGCGTGCGCGGCTTGCCGTGCGCCTTCAGATACGCGCGCGAGCCGCACACCACCATGCGCTGGCGCGCGATGCGCCGCGCGATCACGCCGGATTGCTCGTCGAGATCGCCGGTCCTGATCGCAAAATCGTAGCCGCCCTCCATCAGATCGGCGACCGGATCGCCGAACGAGAGATCGAGCTCCAGGGCAGGATATTTCTGCGCCAGTCTGAGCAGCAGCGGCGTCACGCAGTGCCGGCCCAACAGCGCCGGCATCGTCACCTTGAGCCGTCCGCGCGGCTCGGACAGTTGATCGGAAGCGAGCGCGTCGGCCGCTTCCGCTTCGGCGAGCACCGCGCGGCAGCGCTCGTAATAGGCCTGGCCAAACTCGGTCAGGCTCTGACGCCGCGTGGTGCGGTGGATCAGGCGGACGCCGAGCCGCTCTTCGAGGAACCGGACATGCTTGCCGACCATCGGGCCGGACATCTCGAGCGCCTCGGCGGCGGCCGCGAAGGAGCCGAGATCGACCGCCCTGAGAAACACGGCCATGCTGGTCAGGCGGTCCATCATTCGAAACCCTCAGTTTTGACTGTTCAGTCTGCGGGATGATTTATCCTCAGAACTGACCTTGGCATAGCTCATTCAATTGAACTGTTTTGCAATTCAACTGCTTTGGAGTGTTGCCGATGGCTCGCGTGGTTCGTTTTCATCAACATGGTGGTCCCGAGGTGCTGCGGATCGAGGATGTGGCGATCGCGCCGCTGGCGCGCGGCGAGATCCGGATCCGGATCAAGGCGCTCGGACTGAACCGCGCCGAGGCCCTGATGCGCAGGGGGACCTATATCGAGACGCCGGCGCTGCCGTCCGGCCTCGGCCTCGAGGCCGCCGGGCTTGTCGAAGCGATCGGCGAGGGGGTCGGCGGCTTCGCGCTTGGGGATGCCGTCAGCATCGTGCCGCCGATCTCGATGGCGCGCTGGCCGGCCTATGGCGAGCTCGCAACGTTCCCGGCCGCGCTCGTCGTCAAGCATCCGCCGGTGCTGGGTTTTCAGGAGGCCGCCGCGGTGTGGATGCAATACCTCACGGCCTATGGCGCCTTGATCGATATTGCCAAGCTTGCCCGCGCGGAGTTCGTCGTCATCACGGCAGCATCGAGCAGCGTCGGGCTCGCTGCGATCCAGATCGCCAATCGTATCGGTGCGATTCCGATCGCGGTGACGCGCACCTCAGCCAAGGCGCAGGCCCTGCGCGAGGCCGGCGCGGCGCATGTGATCGCGTCCGCGGAGGAAGACCTGCAATCGAGGCTGGAGCAGATCGCAGGGCCAAACGGCGTTCGCGTGGTGCTCGATCCGGTCGGCGGCCCCGTCTTCATGCCGCTGACATCAGCGATGGCGCATGGCGGCATCCTGATCGAGTATGGCGGGCTCAGCGAGGCGCTGACGCCGTTTCCGCTGTTCACCGTGCTGAGCAAGAGCCTGATCCTGCGCGGCTACCGGGTGCACGAGATCGTTCAGGATCCGTCGCGGCTCGAGGCGGCGAAGGCGTTCATCCTCGACGGGCTTGCAGACGGCGCGCTGACGCCGATCATCGCGCGGACGTTTGCCTTCGAGGAGATCGTCGCGGCGCACCGGTATCTGGAGTCGAACGTGCAGTTCGGGAAGATCGTCGTGACGGTGTGAGAGTAGGATGGGTAGAGCGCAGCGAAACCCATCATCGGTTCCGCTGGCGAGATTGATGGGTTTCGCTGCGCTCTACTCATCCTACAAATCTTGGGCTCACGTCCCGCAGAACGTCTGCGTCACCATCTGCTCGGGCAGCGGCGGATCGGCATAGGCCGCGAACTGCGGCTGATCCTCGAACGGCCTGGCCAGCACCGTCAGCAACTCCTCGAACGGGGCATAGTCGTCGCTATTGACGGCGGCCGCAATCACCGCCTCGATGCGGTGGTTGCGCGGGATGAAGGCCGGATTGACGGCACCCATCGCGGCCTTGCGCTCGGCCGGCGTTTGCTGTTCCAGCGCGAGGCGGGCGCGCCAGCGGCCGGCCCATTCGTCGAAGGCTGCAGGATCGGTGAACTGCGCGCGGGCGTCGGCGGCGTCGCCGCTCGCTGCCTCGCCGAGATGGCGGAAGGTCAGCGTGAAGTCGGCCGCGTTCCTGGCCATCGCGTCGAGCAGATCCTGGATCAAGGCCTCGTCGCCGTCGCGCGCAGTGAACAGGCCGACCTTGGCGCGCAGCCCGGCCTGATAGGTCGTGGTGAACTTCTCCGGAAATTCGCCGAGGATCACTTGCGCCTGCTCGATGGCCTTCTCCTGCTCGCTGTCGAACAGCGGCAGCAGGCATTCGGCGAGCCGGGTCAGATTCCACAGCGCGATGCGCGGCTGGTTGGCATAGGCGTAGCGGCCCATCTCGTCGATCGAGGAGAACACCTGCGCCGGGTTGTAGGCGTCGAGGAAGGCGCAGGGGCCGTAGTCGATGGTCTCGCCCGAGATCGAGCTGTTGTCGGTGTTCATCACGCCATGGATGAAGCCGACCAGCAGCCAGCGCGCGACGAGGCTTGCCTGCCGCGCCACGACGCCGGCGAGCAGCGCGTGATAGGGCTGGGCGGCATCCTTCAGCTCGGGATAGTGCCTGGCGATGACATGGTCGGCCAGCGCACGCACGCCGTCGGTGTCGCCGCGGGCGGCGAAGAACTGGAAGGTGCCGACGCGGATGTGGCTCGCGGCGACGCGGGTCAGCACCGCACCCGGCAGCGCGGTCTCGCGCATCACGGGTTCGCCGGTGACGACAGCGGCGAGCGAACGCGTGGTCGGGATGCCCAGCGCGAACATCGCCTCGCTGACGATGTATTCGCGCAGCACCGGACCGAGCGCGGCGCGGCCGTCGCCGCGGCGGGAGAACGGAGTGGGGCCACTGCCCTTGAGCTGGATGTCGCGGCGGACGCCATCCTTGTCGATGACCTCACCGAGCAGGATGGCGCGGCCGTCGCCGAGCTGGGGCACAAAGTGCCCGAACTGGTGGCCGGCATAGGCCATCGCGATCGGGTCCGCCCCGTCGGGCAGCCGCTTGCCGGCGAGGATTTCGGCACCCTCCGCCGTCGAGAGCAGGTCCGGATCCAGCCCGAGCTGGACCGCGAGCGGCCGGTTCAGCTTGATCAGCCGAGGGGCGGCCACCGGGGTCGGCGCGACGCGGGCGAAAAAGTTCGCCGGCAGCGCCGAATAGGTGTTCTGGAAGGGGAAATGGATGGTCATGTCCAGAAAGATAGGCCGAAGGTGAGAATAGGCAAACGGTCGGCGCCGGAGGACCCAAAATGTGCGTTTTCGAGCTAAAACTTGTCCTTCCGTTGGTTGCCGCCCCGGGCGGGCTCGGGTAAACCCAGCGCCTTCGAATAGGATAATTCCTATTGCGATTCCTCTCCGACCATCAGTTTTGGAACGAATATGCATCGCTACCGGTCACACACATGCGGCGCGCTCCGAGAGAGCGATATCGACCAGACGGCCCGGCTGTCAGGCTGGGTCCACCGTGTCCGGGACCATGGCGGCGTGCTGTTCGTCGATCTGCGCGACCATTACGGCATCACCCAGTGCGTGGCCGACCCGGACTCGCCGGCGTTCGCCGAGGTCGAGAAGTTCCGCTCGGAGTGGGTGGTCCGGATCGACGGCAAGGTGCGCCGCCGTCCCGCCGGCACCGACAATCCCGAACTGCCGACCGGCCTGATCGAAATCTACATCAAGGAGATCGAGGTGCTTGGCCCGGCGGCCGAGCTGCCGCTGCCGGTGTTCGGCGAGCAGGAATATCCCGAGGACATCAGGCTCAAATACCGCTTCCTCGACCTGCGTCGCGAGAAGCTGCACCAGAACATCATGACCCGCGGCGCGGTGGTCGATTCCATGCGCAAGCGGATGAAGGAGCAGGGCTTCTTCGAATTCCAGACCCCGATCCTGACGGCGTCGTCGCCGGAAGGCGCGCGCGACTTCCTGGTGCCGTCGCGGATCCATCCCGGCAAGTTCTACGCGCTGCCGCAGGCGCCACAGCAGTACAAGCAGCTGCTGATGATGTCGGGCTTCGACCGCTACTTCCAGATCGCGCCGTGCTTCCGCGACGAGGACCCGCGCGCCGACCGCCTGCCGGGCGAGTTCTATCAGCTCGACGTCGAGATGAGTTTTGTTACCCAGGACGACGTGTTCGCGGCGATGGAGCCGGTGATAACAGGCGTGTTCGAGGACTTTGCCAAGGGCAAGCCGGTCACGAAGAACTGGCCGCGAATTCCGTTCGCGGAAGCGGTGCGCAAATACGGCTCCGACAAGCCTGATTTGCGCAACAAGATCGTGATGCAGGAAGTCTCCGAGCATTTCCGCGGCTCCGGCTTCAAGGTGTTCGCGCGGATGCTGGAAGACCCGAAGAACCAGGTCTGGGCGATCCCCGGCACCGGTGGCGGCTCGCGCGCCTTCTGCGACCGCATGAACTCGTGGGCGCAGGGCGAGGGACAGCCGGGCCTCGGCTACATCATGTGGCGCGAGGGCGGCGAGGGCGCCGGTCCGCTTGCGAACAACATCGGCCCCGAACGGACCGCTGCGATCCGCGACCAGCTCGGCCTGAAGGAGGGCGATGCCGCGTTCTTCGTCGCCGGCGATCCAGAGAAGTTCTGGAAGTTCGCAGGTCTCGCGCGCACCAAGCTCGGCGAGGAATTGAATCTGATCGACAAGGACCGGTTCGAGCTCGCCTGGATCGTCGACTTCCCGATGTACGAGTATGACGAGGAGAACAAGAAGGTCGACTTCTCGCACAACCCGTTCTCGATGCCGCAGGGCGGTCTCGACGCGCTGAAGTCGCAGGATCCGCTGACCATCAAGGCGTTCCAGTACGACATCGCCTGCAACGGCTACGAGATCGCCTCCGGCGGCATCCGCAACCACAAGCCGGAAGCGATGGTGAAGGCGTTCGAGATCGCAGGCTATGGCGAGCAGGAGGTCATCGACCGCTTCGGCGGCATGTACCGCGCGTTCCAGTACGGCGCCCCGCCGCATGGCGGCATGGCGGCCGGCCTCGACCGCATCGTGATGCTGCTCTGCGGCACCAACAATCTGCGCGAGATCTCACTGTTCCCGATGAACCAGCAGGCCATGGACCTGTTGATGGGCGCGCCGTCGGAAGCCTCGCCGAAGCAGCTCAAGGAGCTGCACATCCGGACCAACCTGCCGGCGAAGAGCTGACGGCGGAGAGATTACCTAGCTCCGCTCTTGTCGAGTACGTAGCCCGGATGGAGCGAAGCGAAATCCGGGGCGGTCTCTCCTGCGGCGACATCTTTCCCGGATTGCGCTTCGCTCCATCCGGGCTACGGGATGGAGCGACCGCGTCACAGCCCCGTCGAGGCCTCGATCCGGAATTGCGCCAGCGCCGACTGTGGATCGGTCTTGAGCAGCTGCATCAGCTGAAGCGCCGGCGCTTTCGCGCGTGGGGTCAGCTTGATGACGAGCGTCTGTCCCGGCGTCTCGATGAACTGGCTGATCGCGGTGATGAGGGCCGTGGCATCCGGATTGGCGCCACCGATCGCTTCGCCCTGCGCCTTGATGCTGGTGAGAACGGCGTTGCGCGCCTCGTCGCGGCTGACGTTCTGGGTGCGCGCGTATTGGGCGATGGCGAGATCGATGACGCCGAGGTCGTGGACGGCAAGTTCGATCGTGCCGGCCTCGATCTGCGCGGCAGCGCCCATGGCTTCCGCGGCGCTGGTCGAGAATGCCTCGCGCGGCACGTTGGCGAGCGAGACCTTCGCCGACGCATTCAACAGGCCCGCCATGTCGAGCTTGACCGGCTCGAGCGCGAACGAGCGTGACGCCTCGGTCCAGACCGCGCCGAGATCGGCATCGACGGCCATCCAGTCGATCCCGGCGGCGACGAGTGCCTGTTGGCGCGGATCGGTCGCATCCAGCGGTGCCGCCATCTTCGCGACCAGCCGCAGCTTGCTCGGGATCGTTCCGACGAACTGGCCCCAGTCGAGGCTGAGGACGTCGATGTTGACCGGCTTGCCGGTGGCCTTGTAGGGCGAGGTGACACCCTTGATCTCGACCCCCTCGATCAGCGGGAACAGCGTGAGCGCCTGTTCAGGCGACGGCTTCTGCGCGGCGAACTGCGCCGAGAGCCGGATGAAACTGGCGACATCGAGCGACTTCAGCGCGAAGCGTCCGACTTTGAAGGGACCATTCGGGGCATTGCCGTCAAGTCCCTCGACCGCAAGCTCGCCGATCTTGCCGTGTTCGAAGTTGAACCGCATCGAGGCAAGCCTGAGCGGGCCTTTCGGAGTCTCGACCGAGAGCCCATGCAGCTCGGCATTTCCGATGCTGGCACCCGAATAGAGGCCGGCGACTTTCTCCAGCAGTTCGCGCGCCTGGGCCGGAGACGGCGGTGGACTGCCCGGTGGCGGGACCATTGCCAGCAGCGCCGGCAGTTGCATCTTTGACGGGTTGACCCTGACGTCGTCGATGGTCATCCCATCGATCCGCATGTTGAGGGGAGGCGTGGTCGTAGTGGTGATCACGTAGGGGCCGGCGGAAACGTGCCCCTGAACCCGGTACTCGCGGTCGTCGTTGGCCTTGGCGGGATCGAATATCGCCGCCATCGCGCCGACGTCGATATCGGTCGCGACCATATTCGCAAGATCGCCGGTCGTCTTGATCGCCTTGCCCGCCGCCTGCGAGTTGATCGTGAACGCGACCTTGTCGATCTTGTTGGTGCCGATCTTTCCGTTCTTCATGTTTTCGATGGCAAGGCCCGAATAGGCGAATTCGCCGCCGGCGCCGTCGCCGACATGTGCGGCGGCGCTGAAGGTCATCGTTCCAGTCAAGGTGGGCACGGTCACGGACGATGCGTTGATGCTCGCGCGCTGGGTGAATGCGAACCGGTACAGCTCGAAGATCGAGGACGAGGCCGGAAGCTGGGGCAGGCCGGCCGGACCGGAATAGTCCTTCACGGCGATGCGCGGCGCCTTGTAGGTCAGGGTGGCGATGGTCGGCGTCGGCCCCGTCGCACCGATCTCGACATCATTGAATGCGATATTGTCAGCGGAGATCCGGCCCGCGTCGGTTTGACCGAGGCCCGTCATGGTGAGGCTGGCAATCCTGACGTTGACCGGAGATTGCGACCCCGACTCGGTGGCGATGTCCGAAATCGTCAGGGTGCGGCTCTTGGTGTCGAAGGTGATCTTGCCGTGGCTCGCCTTGGTGCCGGCGGCACGGACCTGCTCGAAGGCGGCCTCGACGTCGCGCGTGACCCGGCGCTGGGCATAGAAGTCGAAACCGAAGTAGCCGCCGGCCGCGACGACTGCGACGGCGACCAAGCCGAGCAGAATTTTCTTCATTCGGTCAACTCCGGATCATCAAGGAAAAAAATTGCCAATCGGCGGTCGGAAGGTGCAGCATCGATGAACGGGCCCGCCCGGGCCTGTTGACGGGGATAGTATCCGATGTTGCATCCAAGCGGCGGGACATGCTTCACATCCGGCTCGATTTGCCGGACAACTGACTTTTGCCTGGATTAGCACAGAAACAAGAAATTTGGGCCGGAAACGCGGGAAGCACGCATGTCGTCATCGTCTGAAGAACTCCATAACGCCGCGCTCGCCTATCACCGGCTGCCGCGGCCGGGCAAGCTCGAGATCCAGGCGATCAAGCCGCTCGCCAACCAGCGCGACCTGGCGCTGGCCTATTCGCCGGGCGTGGCCGCCGCCTGCACCGAGATCGCCAAGAACCCGGCCGAGGCGGCGACGCTGACCGCCCGCGCCAATCTGGTGGCCGTGGTCTCGAACGGCACGGCGGTGCTCGGGCTCGGCAATATCGGCCCGCTGGCCTCCAAGCCCGTCATGGAAGGCAAGGCGGTGCTGTTCAAGAAATTCGCCGGCATCGACGTGTTCGACATCGAGATCAACGCCAATACGATCGAGCGCGTGGTGGAGACCGTCGCGGCGCTGGAGCCGACCTTCGGCGGCATCAATCTGGAAGACATCCGCGGGCCGGAGTGCTTCGAGATCGAGGCGCAGCTCAAGGAGCGCATGAAGATTCCGGTGTTCCACGACGACCAGCATGGCACCGCCATCATCGTCGCGGCCGCGATCGTCAACGCGCTGCTGCTGAATGGCAAGAAGCTGCCTGACGTCAAGATCGTCTGCTCGGGCGCAGGCGCGGCGGCGATCGCCACGCTCAACCTGCTCGTGTCGATGGGCGCGCAGCGCAAGAATATCTGGGTCTGCGACATCGACGGCGTCGTCTATGAGGGCCGCAACACCACGATGGACCGTTGGAAGGCGGTCTATGTCCAGAAGACCGACGCGCGCGTGCTGGCCGATGTCATTCCGGGCGCGGACATCTTCATCGGGCTGTCGGCGCCGGGCGTGCTGAAGCCTGAGATGGTCAAGCAGATGGGGGATGGGCCGCTGGTGATGGCGCTTGCCAATCCGGTGCCGGAGATCATGCCGGAAGAGGCGCGCGCGGCGCGTCCCGACGCGATGATCTGCACCGGCCGGTCGGACTATCCGAACCAGGTCAACAACGTGCTGTGCTTCCCCTTCATCTTCCGCGGCGCGCTCGACGTCGGCGCCACCGCGATCAACGAGGCGATGAAGCATGCCGCAGTCGACGCGATCGCGCAGCTCGCGCGCGATCCGCCGTCGGATGCGGTGGCCCATGGTTTCGACACCGGCGAGACGCAGGGGTTCGGCCCGGGCTCGCTGATCCCGAGCCCGTTCGATCCGCGCCTGATCCTGCGTATCGCACCGGCCGTGGCCAAGGCCGCGATCGAGTCCGGTGTCGCGACCCGGCCGATCACCAATTTCGACGAGTACGCCGCCAATCTCGAACGTTTCGCGTTCCGCTCCGGCCTCACCATGAAGCCGGTGTTTGCCAAGGCGAAGACCCAGCCGGTGCGCGTGATCTACGCCGAAGGCGAGGATGAGCGCGTGCTGCGCGCGACCCAGGTGGTGCTCGAGGAAAAGCTGGCGCGGCCGATCCTGGTCGGCCGTCCGTCGGTGGTCGAAACCAGGATCAAGCGCTTCGGCCTGTCGATCAAGGCCGGCCGCGATTTCGACCTCGTCAATCCCGAGGACGATCCGCGCTACCGTTCCTACGTGCAGTCCTACATCGACGTCGCCGGCCGTCGCGGCGTGACGCCGGAGGCCGCGCGAACAGTGGTCCGCACCAACAATACGGTGATTGCGGCGCTGGCGGTGTCGCGCGGCGAGGCCGACGCGATGCTGTGCGGCGTCGAGGGCCGCTACATGAGCCATCTGCGCCATGTCCGCGAGATCATCGGCTTCCTGCCGGGGGTCAGCGACTATGCCGCGCTGGCGCTGATGATCACCTCCACCGGCGCCCATTTCCTCGCCGACACCCAGGTGCGGCCGAATCCGAGCGCGGAGGAACTGGCGGAAGTCGCATCGCTCGCGGCGATCCACGTCCAACGCTTCGCCTTCAAGCCGAAGGTCGCCTTCGTGTCACATTCCGACTTCGGCAGCTATGATACGGACTCCTCGCGCAAGATGCGGCGGGCCACCCAGCTCTTGAAGGACAAGCATCCGGAGATCGAGGCCGACGGCGAAATGCAGGGCGACACCGCGCTGTCGGCGGTTGCGCGCAAGCTCGTCCTGCCGCAATCGCGGCTCGAAGGCGAGGCCAACATCCTGATCATGCCGAACCTCGATGCCGCCAACATCGCCTACCAGATGATCAAGTCGCTGGCCAACGCGTTGCCGGTGGGGCCGATCCTGATCGGTCCGGCGCGTCCGGCGCACATCCTCACCCCCGGCGTGACGGCGCGCGGCATCCTCAACATGACCGCGGTTGCCGCGGTCGAGGCCCAGGAGCGCGCCGGCCGCGCGCAGCCGACGCTGTTCGGCTGAGCAAGAGTTGTTTTCAGCATGATCTCCGCGCAAACGCATGGCGTTTGTCGCGGGGGAAAACCGCTAGGCACTTTGCGCTAGCGCGGCCCTTCGGGTCCGGATCATGCTCGAGACGGATTCGATTTGATCGAAGCAGGCGGGGCGGCCATACTCGCTCCGCCTGCTTCGTCCGATTTCTGCCATCCAGTGAGGCCGACCCATGCCAGCGTTCATTACCTTCGGGCGCATTCTGTTCGCCGTGCTGTTCCTCTATTCGGGGGCGAGCAAGCTGTTCGGCATCCAGGCGACGGCGGATCTGCTCACGGCCAAGGTGACGATCCCGGTAATCGTCGCGCCCTATACGCAGCAGATCGAAACCTTCGTCGGCATGCCATTCATGCAACTGCTGGCGATCACGATCGGCGGCTTCGAGATCATCGCGGGGCTGATGATCGCGGTGAACGTGCTGGCAAGGTTCTTCGCGATCCTGCTGATCATCTTCGTGTGCTTCACGACTTTCTATTTCCATGATTTCTGGAATCAGCCGGCGCCCGACAACGCCAAGACCCTGATCGACGCGCTGAAAAACCTGTCGCTGATCGGCGCGCTGTTCATCATCGCAGGCTACGGCCGCGGCCCGCGCCGCGACGACCCGGCGTATGGGGACGTGTAGGAAGATACGGCGTAGGATGGGTAGCTGCGTAGGATGGGTAGAGCGAAGCGAAACCCATCACCGTGCCGCAGGTTAGAAGTGATGGGTTTCGCTTCGCTCTACCCATCCTACGGGCATCGCCGCTTTCAACCCACCCGCCGCCATGGCGTGACGCTGACATCCTGCGCGGCGTCGATCAGTTGCGGCGCGCCGGCGTGAAGGCCGTGCGCTGACAGCACCTGCTGCGGGGTGCGGGCAGGGACGCCGGGAAAGCACGGCTCGCCGTCGGGGATGCGCACCTTGGGTGCGACCGAGAGCCAGAACGTGTCGTAGCGGTCCATGAACATGCCGAACACGCCGGGGCCGCCGATGATCGCGACCATGCCCGAGGTCACGCCGGCCTCGCGGCTCGCGGCCTCGAACGGGCAGCCGGCGGGATTCCACAACAGCGCCTTCGGATTGTCCGGGTCGGCTGCGATGGCCGCGACCTTGCCGGTCAGGATCAGGCGGCGCCGTTTCGGTGCGTTCGGCTGTTCTTCCTGGGAGTGGCGGCCATGCACCACGAGATCGGCACGGTCGAGGGCTGCGGTGAAGAACCGCTTGTCGCCCTCGACCTTGAGATCGTCGGGCATCACGTTGTGCGAGTTCGCCAGCCGGCCGTCGGCCGAGACGATGACAAAGCCCTCAATACGCAACGCAGACACCAGGATGGTCGCCGGCGCGGCTACTGATCGACGGTGGTGACGACGCTGTTCACCGGCCGCGAGCTTACCGTCGGCAGCTTGACGTCCTTGGCGAGCTCCTGCTCGTATTGCGGCAGCACGGTCGCCGGGAATTTGGCGCGCATCGCGACCACCTTGTAGCCGCCGGCCTTGAGCTGCGTCAGCAGCGTGGGCAGGGCCTCTGCAGTGTGCTTCTGGAAGTCGTGCATCAGGATGATGCCCTTGCCGAGCTTGGCGAGCTTCTTCATCACCGTGTCGATCACCTGTTGCGAGTTCTTCGACTTGAAGTCGAAGGAGTCGAGGTCGCAGGAGAAGATCGCGATGTTGCGGTTGCCGAGATAGGTGACCATCTCCGGCGGATGCTGCAGCGCCGGGAAGCGGAAGAACGGCGAGGGCGACGTCTCGAGCGCCCACTTGACCGCAGCCAGGCCGCGCTCGATCTCGTCCTTCTTCTGATCCTCGGTCAGCTTCTTGTTGTTCAGATTCTCGTGCGACCAGGTGTGCGAGCCGACGGTGTGGCCGGCGGCATAGACCTGGCGCAGGATTTCGGGGTGATAGGTGGCGTGCTTGCCGATCGGGAAGAAGATGCCCGTGGTGCACTCATCCGCGAGCGCCTTCAGCACCGCCGGTGTGTTGGCCGGCCACGGACCGTCGTCGAAGGTCAGCACCACCTCATGGTCGCGCAGGAAGTCGAGCTGCTTGAAATGCTCGAAGCCGAAGCCCGGACCGCCAGTGGTGTCGATCTCGACGGTGCGGGCGACGCCGAGCGCATTCGGATTGTTGCAGGCGGCACGTGCCGGCTGCGGCGGTTGCTTCGGCGGCACTTGAGCAGCCGTTGCGGCGGGCGCCGGTGCAGCGGCGGCAGGCGCCGCGGCCGCCGGCGCCGCGGCGGCGCCCTTGGCGGGCGGCGTCTGCGACCAAGCTGCGCTCGACGCGAGCAACGATACGGTCCCTGCGAAAATCAGACCTGCCGCAATGCGCATGGCGTGTTCCCTGCTGATCGCGCTCCCGGTGTCGGCACTGCCGCAACCAAGGCCGCTTCACCCCCAACCGATCGTACCCTAGTCACAGTGCCGACGCCAAGGCAATGAACGTGGCGCCCTCATGCCCAAAATCCCAGTTAATTCCGGGGATTATCGTGGCATCTCAGGCCGCCGCCAGTGCCCGTGCGATCCCGGTCTTGATGCGCGTGTCGTCCGGTGTGACCGACTCAGGGAAGACGTCGGCGATATAGCCGTCGCGGCCGATCAGGTATTTGTGGAAATTCCAGCGCGGCACGTCCTTCGGCCGTGCCTCCGCCGCCCAGCGGTAAAACGGGTGCGCGTTGGCGCCCTTGACCACGGCTTTCGCCGCGATCGGGAAGGTGACGCCGTATTGATGCTGCGCGGTCTCGGCGATCTCGGTCGGGCCGCCGGGTTCCTGGCCGCCGAAATCATTGGAGGGTACGCCGATGATGACGAAGCCGCGATCGCGGAATTCGGTCCACAATTGCTGCAGGCCGGCATATTGCGGCGTGAAGCCACAGAGCGAGGCCGTGTTCACGATCATCAGGGGAT
Source organism: Bradyrhizobium sp. AUGA SZCCT0105 (assembly GCF_018129565.1). Taxonomy (NCBI): domain Bacteria; kingdom Pseudomonadati; phylum Pseudomonadota; class Alphaproteobacteria; order Hyphomicrobiales; family Nitrobacteraceae; genus Bradyrhizobium; species Bradyrhizobium sp. AUGA SZCCT0105. The sequence continues at coordinate 524,885 of NZ_JAFCMK010000001.1, forward strand.
GGCCGGCATAGTCGGCAAGGCGGATGTCGCCGCCGGAGAGGGCCGGAAATGAGAAGGCGTAGGCGGTGATCCGGCTCATCGCCGGCTGCTCCGCATGCAGCGCACGGGATCCCGCGGCCGCGGCGAAGGCCGCCACGATCAGTGTCCTGCGGTCCATCATGGTCTCGTCCCCGGAACAGATGTCACTGACATCATAATCCAGCGGGCAGGCGCTGGCCTTCAAGAAGGCGTTATAGGTCGCGGTTAGCGCAGCGGCAGGATGAAGTCGGTGCCTTCGCCGGTCTCGCCCTGGTTCACGCCGAGGTCGGAGACGATGATCGATCCGCCGGTGCCGAGCGCTTCGTTAATCCGCGCCATCGCGTCGGCCGGGATTGAGATGCGGTCGAGCGCCTCGGTCGGGGTGTCGGTCGCCGGCTGCGGCTTGACCTCGGCCGGCGCTGCGGCCGCGAGCTTGCGACGATGCGCGGCACGTTCCTCGACATCGATGCGGGGGGCGTTGCGGATCGGCAGCGTCACCACCGACCAGCGCAGCAGGTTCACATCGGTCTTGTCGGCCTCCGCGGTGAACACATGCGTGCCGAGCGGCCGGTCACTCGCCGCGATCGTCACCGGCGCCTCGAACAGCGGCGCAAAGTTCTGCCGCACATAGAGCTTGGAATCCTTGCGGCTGATGAATACCGCGATCTGTCCGGCGCGCTTCGGCGCGTCGATCTTGGCTACGCCCGGCAGCCGTGCTGGATCCTTGGCTGCGTCCTGCTTTGCATCCGGGGCATCAGCGGCGGTTGCGGCCTCGGCGGCCTCGTCCGCCGTCTTGACCGCATTCGCCGCATTGGCGGCGTCCTTGGCCGCATCAGCCTTCGATGCGTCGGCCTTGGGCGCCTCGACAACGCCAGGCTTGGCGGCGTCCGGCTTGGGCTCGTCGGCCTTAGCTTCGGCCTTCACCGGGTCGCTTGCGGACACCTCGGACTTCGGGGTGTCGGTGCTGCCGGTGACTTCGCCGACCGTCCTGTCGTCGTTGGCGACGCTGCTGTCGCCAGCAGCGGAGTTGGTCTCGGCCGGCTTGTCGGCCGCGGCAGTCTCGGTCGCGCTCGTCTCGGACTTGTCAGCCGCGATCTTCTCCGCAATGGCGTCGCGCGCGGTCGAGGAGGAGGCATCGGACATCGTCGCCGACGCGCTCGCCGCCGGCATCGCGCTGCTGGCGTCGGCGGTGTGGGTGTTGTCGCGCAGCGACGCGGCGGCGGCATGGCCGACGCTGGTGCGCAAGTCGAGACTGGATTGCTTGTCCGCACCCTTGTCGCTCTTCACGCCGAGCGGCGCATCCATCTTCAGGACTTCATCGGCAACCGGCTGCTGCGGGATGACCTTCTGCGTCACCAGCAGCGGATGCGAAAAACTCTCCGGCGAGATCGTGCCCGGCGTGACGAACACGCGGGCGCCCATCCGCGTCCAGTTGTACATCTTGACCGCAAACGACATCGGCATGCGGATGCAGCCATGCGAGGCCGGGTAGTTGGGCAGCACGCCGGCGTGCATGGCGATGCCCGACCAGGTGATGCGCTGCATGTACGGCATCGGCGCGCCGCTGTAGATGTTGGACTGGTGGTATTTCTGCTTCTGGATGACGCTGAAGACACCCATCGGGGTCGAATGCCCCTTCATGCCCGTCGATACCGGGCTCTCGGCGTAGAGGCCGTTGGCGTCGTAGATGCTGATGCGCTGCTGGTCGATCGAGACCGAGATGATCAGGGGCCCCTGCGGCTTGCGGCCAGCCTCCTTCTCGATCGCCGGATTCTTCTTGGCCGTACTGCGCTTCGGCTTCGGCCGGGGCTGCTGCTGCGGCATCGGCTCGACATCGCCGTAATAGCCGGAGTCACGGTTCCAGTAGAACAGCGCTGCATCGGCCTGCGAAGAGGCGGCCACGGTGCCGGCCGCTGTCAGAATTGCAAACTGCCAGAACCGCCCGTTCGCAGAATCAAAAATCGAAATCCGACGTCCGCTTGCGCGCATATTCCGAATCCCAGTCCAAACTATCTGTTGGTTGTCGCAGACGCCGAACGCGTTCACCAGCGCAAGCGATCTAACCCTTCCGTGAGGGGCGATTTTTCGACGAAAGAGTAGCAAAAAAGCCTCACAGGAGGTTAAAGCGCCCGGTTTGATCACCGAACTGTCAGCGCCTTCCCGTGCGGCGTTTGCGCATTACATAGGCGGGACCCACCCCGCGGAGACCTCAATGACATCGAGAAATGTGAGCTTGTGTGACGTGCGATTGTTGTCTCGATGGGGCTGCGCGGCACTGCTGATGTTGCTTGCTTTGGGGCAGACAGTTCCCGCGGCCGCGGCTGACGAGCCGGACCTGATCTTTCGCCGCTCGACGGTGTTCAAATGGGTGAGCCCTAACGACAAGCTTGCGACCTATGGCGTCGACGACCCCGAGGTCGAGGGCGTCGCCTGTCACTTCACGGTGCCGGAGAAGGGCGGCTTCAAGGGCTGGCTCGGCCTTGCCGAAGAAGTCTCCGATATCTCGCTGGCTTGCCGGCAGATCGGGCCGATCCGCTTCAAGGGCAAGCTCGGCCAGGGCGACGACATGTTCAGCAAGCGGCGGTCGCTGTTCTTCAAGAAGATGCAGATCGTGCGGGGCTGCGACGCCAAGCGCAACGTGCTGGTCTATATGGTCTATTCTGACAAGCTGATCGAGGGCTCGCCGAAGAACTCGACGTCGTCAGTGCCGATCATGCCATGGGGCGCGGCCGACAGCACCGCCGTGCAGAAGTGCGGCGAGTTCATTCAGTAGCGGGAGCAGGGGCTTGGCCCGGGCGGCTGACGCGGTGGACGAGCTAGCGCTTGGTTTGCCCGAACTGCTTCGCGCTGATGCTGAGGCCGGGGCGCGCCTTCGGGTCGTGGCAGCCGACGAGGCGGACCAGCTTCTGTTGCGCGCACTCATTGTCGCCCATCACATAGGCGCCCTGCTGTGGCATCGCGGCCGTCATCTGTTGCTGCTGGCCGGATTTGCTGGCCGCGGATTGATTGCCAACACCGATGTTGCCATTGCCCACGACTGACATCCTTCGTTGGATCGGGAATCACCTCAACGTGCCACCGCGGAGATGGTTGCACGGCGCCCAGATGAGTCGGCCGAACCGCCGGCCGGTTCACGCCGCCCTTGCTGTGCTGCTTCCTGTCTCAGCAGAGGAAAGTTAAGAAAGCGCGGTAGCCCGCTCAATTTGCACGCATAATCCGTAGGCGGTTCCCAGACGCCGGGCGGTACTCGGCGCGCGAAATCTTGAACAGCTTACCGGCGGCGTGCTCTCACTGAAAACATTGGTGTTTTCCGGCTAATGTTTCGTGGGCTGCCGGCCGACGAAACAATTCTCCGGCCGACGAAACCATTTTCAGCTTGTTCCGCAGAACTCCCGAAACCGCAGATCGTTATCAAACCGTCAACACAACGGCGCCGGACGCCGAACAGGAATGACGGAGACTGTCAGATGCGGACCATGAGCCTGATCCTCGCCTTCGCTTTCGTGATGGCCGGTTCGTCGATGGCTGGTACCCCGGACAATGGTTTGCCCGGCATCGGCACCTTCTCCTACAACGGCTCGCCGGTGGTCACCTCGGCCCCGATGGTGGTGGCGCAGGCCAACTGAGCGCGACGCGACAAACAGAACTGCCGGTAAAGGCTCCCCATGTTGCTCCGTATCTGTTTCGCCGCGATCCTGGCATCGCTCGCCCTCGTAGGTTCCGCGCAAGCCCAATCCCAACTTCCGCTCGACTCGATACAGATCCGGTCGCTGTACCGGGTGCCCGAACCGCGCGACGAGTTCGTACGCCAGTGCGCGCCGCATATGCTCGGGCGCTGGGCGCATCCGGAGGCCGTGTGCGGTTGCCTCCACGACCATGCTGCCGCCACGGTGGACGATCCCGATCTGCGCCAGGCGCTGCTACGTGGCATCAGCGAGACCGGCGTGCCGACCATCGAGACCGATTGGGTGCCGCCGTCCAAGCAAAACGAGATTGGCCCGACCTTCACCAAGATCGCCAAGCCGACGCTGCAATGCATGTTCGAGCCGATCTCGAACTGAGCGGCGTGTTGCCGAATGCAATGATGGACGAGGCGCCTCGCGACAGCGGGGCGCTTTACTTTTTGGCGAGGCGCGGCACGCAGCTTTGGGTCCGCACCACACCGTTCTGGCTCAGCCTGGCACCGATCACCTGCTTGATCTGCCCGGCCGGGCAGGAGCCGTCATCGACCAGGACGCGCTGACCGACCCGGAGGTCGACGATGTCAGCCTCGCGCATGACGGTCTGTGCGGAAGCGGACTGAATGATCGCGGGAAATGCCGCGGCGCTGACCAGCGCGACCAATCCAATGCGCGGCATCGCAGCCTCCTTCACTTGTTCTGAATCTTGACCCCGTCGGGGCCGACATTGATCTGCAGGCCTTCGGGCTGCTTCTTTGCCTGATACAGATTGTAGCCGAGCATTCCTGCGATCACGACCAGCGCGCCGATCACGAGATACAGGACGTTGCGATTGGGCATCCGGTATCTCCGTAAGCGGACACAAAGCGCTTTCGAGCGAAGTGGATACCGCTTCGCGTGAAGAAAACGCGTCAAAACGAGAATCCAGAGCCCCGTTCCGATTCCATCGGAACGGAAAAGGCTCTGACTGAACGCGGGCGACCATAGTCAGGTGGTTGCGATTCTCCTAGAGCGCTGCGGCCCGGCGGATGGCTTCACCGATATCTTGCGCGTTGCGCGTAGCGCAGTCAGCGTTGTCTTCGCCAATTGTTCCGCCGACGCGACCAGTTGCGGAACCGGATGACCGGAGAATCCCAGCACGAAGCCGGGTAGTGGGCGTGCACGATGATAGGTCTCGGCGAGCAGCCAGCCACCGACGCCGCCAGCCGCTTTGGCCTGCGCGGCAACCAACGGATCGGTCGCGGGATCGAGCCGCGCCACCAGATGCAGGCCCTGCGACGGCACGGGAACCGTGAGCTCGCCCTCGGATGCGCGGGTGAGTGTCGACGCCAGCACGTCGCGCGCCTCGCGATAGAGTTTTCGCGATTTGCGCAGGTTCGCAGCGAAGGCGCCGGAGTTCAGCATGTCGGCGACCGCGCCTTCCATCAGGGTGCCGGGAAAGCGATCGAGCGCGGCGCGCGCCGCCGTCACCGGACCGATCAAGGCTTCGGGCAGGGCGCAGTAACCGATCCGCAATCCCGGAAACAGCGTCTTTGCAAACGTCCCCATGTAGATCACGCGGCGCAGATGATCGATGCCGGCGAGCGACAGCAGCGGCGCGCCGTCATAGCGGAACTCGCTGTCGTAATCGTCTTCGAACACGAAGGCGCCGGCATCGCGGGCCCAGTCGAGCAGCTCGAGCCGGCGCGGCATCGCCATCTGCACGCCGAGTGGAAACTGGTGCGATGGCGTGACATAGGCGGCGCGCGCCGCGGGAGCGGATAAGCGTCCCTTGTCGACGCGCATGCCCGAGCCATCGACCGGCACCGAGACCGGGCGATAGCCGCAATGCTCGATCGCGCGCCGAGCCGCCGGATAGCCGGGGTCCTCGCACCACACCTGATCGCCGGGCTTGAGGATTGCCCCGAGCACGATGCGCAGCGCATGCAGCGTGCCCGAGGCCAGCATGATCTGGTCGGGATCGCAGCGCAGCCCGCGCGCCGACAGCAGATGGTCCGAGATCGCGGCGCGCAACTCGCTGCTGCCGCGGGGATCGCCGTAATGCAGATGCTCGGAGCCGAAGGCGCGCAGCCGGCGGCCGGCAAAGGCGCGGAAGCGCTGCAGCGCGCGGTCATCGATATGGGTGCAGCCGAGCGACAGCGCATTGTGCTGCGGCGGCTCGATCTCGATCTTCGCGCGTCGCGGCGCTGTGGCCTGGGCCGGAATGCGCGCCGCGACGAAGGTGCCGGAGCCGGTGATTGCGACCGCGAAGCCGTCGGCGATCAGCCGCTCATAGGCCGTGGTGACCGCGTTGCGGCGGAAGCCGGTCTGCTTGGCGAGGGCGCGCGACGGCGGCAGCGGCTCGCCTGGCTTGACGAGGCCGCCGACGATCGTGTGGCACAGCGCCTGATAGAGCCGCTGCTGCGAGGCCGCTGCTGCCGTCACGTGCGGGCCGGTGAGGTCGAGCGGCAGCTCGGGCTTGCGCGCCGCGGGCTTGCGGGAATTGGTCGGAATTTTTCGCATAGAATTGGCACTATCGCAGACCAAATGGGCCGCTACAACTCTGGACAGATTCCAGATTTCGAAAGGCACTGCAGTGACCGAAGGCGCGTCCACTCCGTCCTACCCCATGTCGTCCCGCAACCGGGTCAAGCGTCGCCATGACCGCGGCTTCTACGACCACGCTACCGTGCACAAGATCCTGGACGCCTCGATGCTGTGCCACGTCTCCTACGTGATCGACGGACAGCCCTATTGCACGCCGACCTTCTTCTGGCGCGAGGGCACCAAGCTCTATTGGCACGGCTCCAGCGCGAGCCGGATGCTGGAGAACCAGTCGGAAGGGCAGCGGGTGTGCCTGACGGTCGCCCATCTCGACAGCCTGGTGCTGGCGCGCTGCGGCTTCAACCATTCGGCCGACTATCGCGCGGTGATGGCGTTCGGCACCGCCCATCTCGTCACCGATCCGGAAGAGAAGGAGCGCGCGATCGTTGCGATGGTCGACCGCTTCTTTCCCGAGCGCACCGCAAGCCTGCGCGCCAGCAACAAGCAGGAGATCAAGGCGACCTCGTTCATCGCGATGGAGATCGAGGAGGCCTCGGCAAAGGTGCGCGCCAAGGGCGTCGCCGACGACGACGAGGATTACGAGTTGCCGATCTACGCCGAGCGCATTCCGGTGCGCACCGTGCTCGGCGCGCCCGAGCCGTGTCCGCGGCTGCTCGACGGCGTGACGCGGCCTGCGACGCTCGATGGCTATTCGGAAGGCCGTCTGCTCGAAGATGCATTGCGGGATGCTTATTTTGCGCAATACAAGGAGGGGTGAAATCGGGTTACGGTGCGGCTCCCGCCCTTTCTGATGTCCCCCATGGAGCTGCCGAATGACTGCCGAGACGCAACAACGAATCCTTGCTGCCGTAGACGAGGGATTCGATGCGCAGCTTGCGACGACGCAGGCCCTTGTCGCGATCCCCTCGACCCGCGGCGCCGAGGGGCCGTGCCAGGACATGATCGGCGATCTCCTGCGCGAGCGCGGCTATGAGGTCGACGACTGGCACATCAATCTCGACGAGCTGAAGGATTTGCGCGGCTTCGGCCCGATCGAGCATGATTTCTCCAAGGCGCGCACGGTGGTCGGCACCTACCGCCCGGCCACCAATGCCGGCAAATCGCTGATCCTGCAGGGCCACTGCGACGTGGTGCCGACCGGTCCGCTCGAGATGTGGGAGACGCCGCCGTTCTCGCCCGTCATCAAGGACGGCAGGATGTATGGCCGCGGCGCCTGCGACATGAAGTCCGGCACCATCGCTGCGCTCTACGCGCTGGATGCGATCAAGCAGGCCGGCCTGAAGCCGACGGCGCGGATTCACTTCCAGTCTGTGATCGAGGAGGAGAGCACCGGTGTCGGCGCGCTCTCGACTTTGCAGCGCGGCTACCGCGCCGATGCCTGCTTCATCCCGGAGCCGACCAACGGCAAGATGATCCGCTCGCAGGTCGGCGTGATCTGGTTCCGCCTGAAGGTACGCGGCTTCCCGGTGCATGTGTTCGAGGCCGGCGCCGGCTCGAACGCGATCATGGCGGCGTATCACCTGGTGCATGCGCTGGAGAAGCTCGAGATCGCCTGGAACGAGCGCGCCAAGGCCGATCGTCATTTCAAGAACGTCAATCATCCGATCAACTTCAATCCGGGCATCATCAAGGGCGGTGACTGGGCCTCCAGCGTGCCGGCCTGGTGCGATGTCGACTGCCGCATCGCGGTGCTGCCGGGCTGGTCGATCGCCGAGTGCCAGAAGGAGATTCTGGCCTGCGTGTTGGCCGCGGCGCGCGATCACCGCTTCCTCTCCAACAATCCGCCGCAGGTGGAATGGTCGGGATTCCTGTCGGAAGGCTACGAACTGGTGAACTCCGAAGCGCCGGAAGCGGCCTTCGCCATGGCGCATCAGGCGGTCTATGGCGGGGCGGTGGAAGACCGCGCCTTCACCGCGCTGACCGACACGCGCTTCTACGGCCTGAACTACGACATCCCGAGCCTCTGCTTCGGCGCCAGTGGCGCGGCGATGCACGGCTTCAACGAATACGTCGAATTGGACTCGCTGCGGAAGTCAACCAAGGCCATCGCGCTGTTCATCGCGGAATGGTGCGGAGTGGAGAAGGCGTAGGGTAGCCTCTCCGTCATTGCGAGGAGCGAAGCGACGAAGCAATCCATTTCGCGGCAAGCGGTGACATGGATTGCTTCGCTTCGCTCGCAATGACGGCGCAGTTGTCCTATGCGCGCCCCGCCCATAACGCCTTGACGATCGCATCGAGCCCGTCGGTCAGTGCGGCGGGGCCGGGCTGCAGGATAATCGGCGACTTGATCTCGACGATGCGGTTGTCGCGCACCGCTGGGATGTCGCTCCAGCCACAGCGCTTGCGGATGCGGTCGGGCACGACCCTCTTGCCGCACCAGGAGGCCAGGATGACGTCGGGCATCGCCGCGCGCACGGCGTCGGGCGTGACGATGCGATCCTTGGCCGCCTGGTGCACCCGCAGATGCGGCAGCGCGTCCTCGCCGCCGGCTATCTCGATCAGTTCGGACACCCAGCCGATGCCGCTGATCAGCGGATCGTCCCATTCCTCGAAATAGACTCTTGGCCGCGGGGCCGGACGCGGCGCTGCCGCGATAGCGGCCAGCCGTTGTTCGAGGCCTTGCGCGAGTTGCCCGGCGCGCTCGGCGGCACCGACCATCGCACCCAAAGTGCGGATCATCGCAAGGATCCCGGCGACGTCGCGCTGGTTGAAGACATGGACGGCGACACCGGCACGCACGAGATCGGCGACGATGTCGGCCTGCAGATCGGAGAAGGCGAGCACCAGATCGGGATCGAGTGCCAGGATCTTTGGGATGTCGGCGGAGATGAACGCCGACACACGCGGCTTCTCGCGGCGGACCTGCGGTGGCCGCACCGCATAGCCGGAGACGCCGACGATGCGGTCCTGCTCGCCGAGCAGATACAGCGTCTCGACCGTCTCTTCGGTCAGGCAGACGATCCGGCAGGAAGGGAAGTCACGCATCGCGGACGGTATGCAGACTCGCCAAGGATTGTCACGGCGGCCATGACGTCATCCGTTCCATTACCTCGCACGTCATTGCCGGGCTTGACCCGGCAATCCATCATGCAGAGGAAGCTTCTCGCGAGGACGATGGATACGCGGGTCAAGCCCGCGTGTGACGCCAGAAAAACCGGAGGAACGTGATGACGCCGCTCGAAAAGATCCAGTCCATGAAGATGCCGTTTGCGGAACTGAAGGGCGTCACCTTCACCGAGGCCGGCCCGGATCGCGTGGTTGCGAAAATGCTGGTGCGGCCGGACCTCTGTACCCTCCGCAACACCATCCACGGCGGCGCGGTGATGGCCTTCGCCGACTCGGTCGGCGCCGCCGCCACCGTGATCAACCTGCCTGAGGACGCCAAGGGCACCACGACGCTGGAGAGCAAGACCAACTTCATCGGCGGGGCCAAGGAGGGGACCACCGTGATCGCAACGGCGACGCCGGTCCATCGGGGCCGGCGAACCCAGGTCTGGCAGACCAGGCTGGAGACCGAGGACGGCAAGCTGGTCGCGGTGGTCACTCAAACTCAGCTGGTATTATGATGAGGTGATGATATGATTTTCCGATCACATCATTGTTTATTTAAATGAATCTCAGTACTTGAATTATATGCTGCGATGCACAATACTGGGGTGCTAGGGACTCGACGCCTCCTCGAGGGCTACCAAGAGGAGTTATGAAATGAACTATGATTCCATCCGTCCGACGTCCGCCAAGGGCACCGTGCGGACGTTGAGCCAGCAGGAGGAGCTTCCTCTGCTGCGCGATCACCTGTTGCGACTGGACCGTACCAGCCGCCATGATCGTTTTCATGGCTTCATCGACGACAGTTTCATCCGCCGCTATGCCGAGCGTTGCGCCAACGACGGCACGGTCATCATTGCCTATTTCGAGGATGGCGTGGTCCGCGGCGCGGCCGAACTGCATCCGCCGGAGCAGTCACCGGATGTGCAGCCGGAAATCGCCTTCAGTGTGGAGCGGTCGGTGCGGCGCAAGGGCGTCGGCAGCACCCTGTTCCGCAAGCTGATCGCTGAGGCGCATGCCAATGGCTACAGCAGCCTGCGCATCACCACGGGCGCGCAGAACGACGCGATGCGTGCGCTCGCCACCAAGTTCGGTGCGCAGCTGACCTTCCGTCACGGTGAATCCACCGGCAGCATCGATCTGACCGAGCGGAACCAGCCTGAACCGGCGCCGGCCGCTGCACCGGTTACGCCGGTCGAGGCCGCGCGCGCGATCGTCGACATGAACCGCGCCTATTGGCGAATGGTGATGCAGATGTCCGGCTGGGGCCGGGCAGCTTGACCGATAGCGTTTCCAAGCGAAGTGGACACCGGTTCGCGTGAAGGAAACGCGTCCAATAAGAGTCTCGGATCAGACGCAAAAAGGGCAATCCGCTCAGCGGATTGCCCTTTTTCTTTAACTCGCCGGATGTCGTTGTTCAGGTGCCGGTGCGCTTGGCGGGCGCGAGACGGCGGACCACGCGGCGCTCGACCACGACCGAGCGCTGCGCGCCCTGTTCGCCGGCGATCACGCGGGTTGCCGTACCGGTGCGGGCGCTGACGCGCGCGGTCTTCTTCACCTCGGCCAGCACCTCTTCATAGGGCAGCCCCATCAGCGACGACGCGATCTCGGCCTGGGCCTCCACGTCATCGGTGATGCCGATGGCGGCGAAGATTGCCTCCTCCAGCGTCGGCGGATCATGCCGCACGCGCCGGGTGCCATACTTGGTGTTCCAGTCTCCGCTCATCGCCGCCTCATCTTTGAATCGCGGGAGATACGTAAGGTCCCCAATGTTGCATTGCAATATGAATATGAGATGGCAATCCAGCCATGCAGCTAGAGTCTCTCAATCTTGTGAGCGTCATAAAGTTCGATGGTGGTCGCCGCGGCCGCAAGGGATTGCAGGGACCGGACGAAATCGCGTGAGGCAGGGACCGCGAAATGCGCCGCCAGCGCGGCGCGGTCGGCCCATTGCTCGAAAAATACCAGCCTGAGCGGATTCTCGCAGTCGACCTGGACCGCGTGGGAGATGCAGCCGGGCTCGGTGCGCGAGCGATGGACATGTTCGAGGCTCAACCGCCGCACCTCGTCGAACGAGTCGAGGCGGGCGGTGACGCTGCCGGTGACGACAATCATGATCTCCCCCAGTCCGTTACGGGGCGGCTTCCGCCCCTGACGCATTGATCGGTTGCTGCGGCCAGCGCTTCAGCGCGGCACGGCCGGCATCGGTCAACACATAGATGCCGCGCTCCGCGCGATCGAACCAGCCGTAGACATTATGCTGCAGGATCTTGCCGGCGTCGGGAATCTCGGCGCGGAGGTCGCGCACCCGCCGGGGCCCATCGGACAGCGCACAGGCGCAGGCCAGCGCCTGCTGCCGGTAGGCGGTCATGATCGGCGCGCGCGTCGATCCGCCCGTGGCTGGATCGCCCTTGCGCTTCCGGTGCTCGGAGATCAGGCGCGAGCGCTTCTTCGGATTGCGGCGCGGTGCCGCAGTCGGCGGCGGCACCAGCACCTCGACGTCGCCGCGGTCGGTGACGCCGAGCATGCCGAAGCCGAGCCGCCGGCACAGATTGCGATACCGCGCGTCGCTCTCGCGGCCCTTGCCGCGGGCCGAAACCTTGGCCGCGATCCACACCTCGTCGGCGGCGCCGGCGCGATCGACCGCCTGCAGGATCAGTTCGAGATTGAAGGCGAGCTTCAACTCACCGACCACGACGACAGGTGGATCGCCGCCGCTCAGCGCCACGAGGTCGCAGCCGCCGATCTCGCCCTTCACCGTGAAGCCGAGCTTTTCGAGGAAGTGTTTGACGGGCAGATAAAGCGCGGTTTCCAACAGGCAGGCTCCTGCGGCATCCGGCCGCGACTCAGGCGCCAGCATAGCGCGGAATTGCACCCACTGAGGCGGATGGAATTTGCCCAAAGCGCAGCCAGGCGGCTATTATTGGGCCGGGACAGGGCGCGACCATTACATGATCCGGAACGGCCTCTATCACATCACCGTCGAATTTCTCGATGGAGTCTCTGGCGGCAACCAGGGCGTCATGGTGCTGCGCGACGGCCAGATGCGCGGCGGTGACTCGTTCTTCTTCGCCCATGGCAGCTACACCGCGGCCGACGGCAAGTGGAAGGGCGAGGTCACCAACGAGGAGCATTCGCCGACCTATGGCGAGCGCCCGGTGTGGGAACGCAAGGTGGTCACCATCGGTTTTACCGGCACCTACACCGACGAGACCGCCGAGGGCAACGGCATGGCGCTGGCCGGCAAGCAGAGCATCCGCTTCAGGTCGAAGCTGCGGCTGCTGGTTGCTGACTAAACCCGCCCATTCACCGGCAGCAACGCGCCGGTGACGGCGCTTGCGGCGTCGCTGGCGAGGAACAGGATCACGTCGGCGAGTTCCTTTGGCGTCACCCATTTCGAAATGTCGGCCTTCGGCATCGCGGCGCGATTGGCGGCGGTGTCGATGATCGAGGGCAGCACGGCATTGACCGTGACCTTGCCCTTGAGTTCGGCGGCGAGCGACTCGGTGAGGCGGTGCACGCCGGCCTTTGACGCAGCGTAGGGGCCCATCCCGGACGCCGCCTGCAGTGCGCCGAGCGCACCGATATTGATGATGCGTCCGGCGCCGGATTTGGTGAGATGCGGGATCGCCGCATGCGACGTATTGAAGGCGGTCATCACGTTCATCGCGTACATGCGCTGCCAGGTCGCGGGATCGCCGTCGCTCACCGCCTCGAAGGTAAAGCCGCCTGCGATATTGATCAGCCCGTCGAGCCGGCCGAAATGCGCCGCCGCCTTGTCGATCGCAGCCGTCGCCTGCGCGGTGTCGGTGAGGTCGACGCCGCCGAGCTCGATACGATCGGCCGTCGCGGCAAGCTGCGAGGCCGCATGATCGATGCCGGCAACGCGCGCGCCGCGCGCCAGGGCTTCTTCGGCGACCACCTTGCCAAGCGCGCCGAGCGCGCCGGTGATGACGATGGCTTTTCCGTTCATGGCGGTCTCCGTATCAGCAACAGGTTGCTACCCACTATGATCAGGCGGATTTCATTTGCAATGCCGCCAATTTCGTCTCCTACTGCGCGCATTAATCAATTTATTCGCCTCAAGGATGTTTGCGATGCCGACACCAAGGCCGTGCGAAACCCATCTCGAACTCGTCAAGTTCGGACATCGGCTGCCGCACTTCGCGGAAGCGCTCAGACATCAGCGCAAGATCAAGGTGGTGGCGCTCGGATCGTCGTCGACGGCGGGCGCAGACAACATCCTGCCATACCCGCCGCGGCTCGAAATGCTGCTGCGGCAACGCTTCTTCGGCCGGATGATCGATGTGATCAACCGCGGGATCGGCGGCCAGGAGGCGCCGGAGGAATATTCGCGCATCGAGTCCGACGTCACGACCGAGGCGCCGGTGCTGGTGATCTGGCAGGTCGGCACCAACGCCGTCTACAAGAGCTACAATCCGGCCGAGGTGCGCGCCACGCTGGAGGCCGGGCTCGACGTGCTCGCCGCGCAGCCGCTCGACGTGGTCGTGATGGATTCCCAGTACACGCAGGCGATCGTCGGAACGGACGCTGCGCTCAATCTCGCCAATGTGATCATGCCGATGATCGCGGAAGTCACGTCAAGCAAGGGCGTCAATCTGTTCAGTCGGTTCGCGCTGATGAAGCGTTGGGCCGATGCCGGGATTCCGCTTGGCGAGCTCGACGATGGCGGCCAACTTCACACCAGCGAATGGGCGACCAATTGCGTGACCCAGTCGCTGTTCGGCGCGATCGACGAGGCTTTGAAGCCGGAGGCGATCACGTAGCGCTGACTACGTAAGACTACGGAGGTGGGCCGGTTGGATAAAATTTGCGGCACTTCCGTAAGTCGTTTTCAGAATCCTTTCCTTAGAAGCGGAACTCCAGCCAAGGTAGGGGTTATTCGAATGGGAAATCTTCCGGATCACGGTTTACCGCTCGTTCAGCTTAAGGAGCAGCGGCGCGATCTCGTGGTGGCGCTGCAAAACCGCAACGGACCGGTGGGCAGCTGGGAATTGATGCAGATCGCGGCGATCCAGCAGGCGATCTCGGCGTTCGAGGATGTGATTGCCGACCTCGATGCGGAGCTTGAGCTCGAGGCCGCGGCGGCCTGAGCTTTTTTCAGTTTGGCTGCGTTTTCTTCACGCGAACCGGTGTCCACTCGATAACGCTCTCGCGTAAATTGATCAGGCCTGCAAATAGCGGCCTTCAAGCGCCTTGCGCTCGGCCTGGCCGAGCCCGAGGCCTTCGCGGAAATAGCCGTCGAGGCCGCCATAGTCGGCATCGATCGCCTCGAACGCCGCCTCCAGAAACGCCGCGCGTACGGTGCCGAGCACCTGCTTGACGTCATCGGGCAGCTCGGTGCTGTGGGCCGGGTCGCGCTTGTAGAACTGGTTGGTCAGGAGATAGTCGTCCGCGATCACCTGATCGGACACGCCGAGCGCGTGCAGGATCAGCGCGCAGGCAAAGCCGGTGCGATCCTTGCCGGCGGTGCAGTGGATCACCAGCGGGGCGCGGTCCTCGAGCAGATGGGCGAACAGCGTGCGATAGCGCGGCGTGTTGTCCTGCACATAGCCGCGGTAGGAACCCCGCATCACATCGATCGCGTCGGCTTCCAGGAGCTGACGTTGGCTGGCGATCGCGCGCAGCGAAGCAACCACCGTCGGCTCGACCGGAAGCGAATGCACGGTGACATCAGTCATGCTGCACAGCGCCTCGGCGCGCTCGGCGACGCCGCGGAAATCGAATGCGCTCTTGACGCCGAGGCCGCGCACCACGGTGACGTCGTGCTCGGTGAGATGCGCCAGATGGTTGGAGCGGAAGATCTGCCGCCAGCGCACCGTCCGGCCGTCACGCGTCTGGTAGCCGCCAAGGTCGCGAAAATTGCTGGCGCCGGCGAGGTTGAGGTGACGGGCAGGGACTTCTGACATCGGGCGGGCCTGTTGCAGCTGATGAGCTCTTGGCGCAGGAATCTTGGCGCACGAATCCCTGGCACAGAAATCCTGGCGCAGGAGTATGGGCGCAGACAGGTCTATAACCGGCCTCTCGGGGGGAGAATATGACTTATCGCGGAGGCGCCATTCTCGTCGGCGCAATTCTTTTCGAGATTTTTGGTTCCTCGGCAGCGCCGGCGCAGTCAGCCTTCCGGAATTATCATTGTGCCGACGGCACGCAGTTCATTGCCGCGTTCTTCGACGGGGACACCCGCGCGCATCTGCAACTCGACGGCAAGGCGGTGACACTGACGAAGCGTCTGTCGCTGACGGGCACGCGCTACAGAGGCGGCGGGGTCACGCTTGAGATCACGCGGGCCGGATTGACCAGGCTCCGGCATGCGAAGCGGCCGGTGACGGCTTGCGAGCAGGCATGAAAAAAGGGCCGAAACGCTTCGTTCCGACCCTTTCCTATTGCCCTGCTGCTGTCTGACGTTTTTGCGCCACGCCTTTGCGTTGCGTCGGCATCAGTGATCGCGGCTCGGTTTGGCATCGTCGATGGCCGCCTGATGGTACCAGCTCTCGCTGCAGGCCGAGGTCGCGACCTCAGCGGCCAGCTCGCGTACCGTCCGCATCTCGCCGTAGCGGCGTCCGCCGAGAGCCGCGCGGCCCCCAGCCGGGAATTGATAGATCGTTGCCGATCCCTGATTTTGGCCCGTCGTAATCATGTCAAAGTCTCCTATGGCCGGAGCGAGCCTCCATGGTGCGCCCGACTCATTCGTGTGTCGTTACCGTCATTTTGATATCGGCCTGGGTCCGACAGGGTGCAAGTTGACCAAGAAACAGTCATTCTCTGTCTAATTCGTGTGCAAATCCCGGTTTGCATCCTGCGAGGCAGGATGCAGCTGACCAACGCTTGGGCCGAGCCGATGGTTGCTCGGCGCCCGATGGTTGGACACGAACTGTCACATGGCTCTGCCGCTGCATTAATCGGCGGCGGACGCCGTAGCTGAATTTGCTGCAGAAACGAGCGGCGGACGGCGCTGGGAGAAGATTTTGGCTGGCCGCGACGCATGCCAGCTGCGCTGCTTTGTCGCAGCTAAAAATGCGATGTCCGCTGTGGACATCCGCGGGCCCGGCGGGTGCCGCAGTGCAGCGACTGGCATTTTAATTGCTTAGTAAGAGCCGGCCGATGGTGGCCGGGTACGCGTGCGGCGGCCGACTGGCTTTCGGTTCCTCACGGTTTTGCATCATCAACAGAGAGGTTCAATGACCAAGTACAAGCTCGAGTATATCTGGCTCGACGGATATACGCCGACGCCGAGCCTGCGCGGTAAGACGCAGATCAAGGAATTCGCGTCGTTCCCGACCCTCGAACAGCTCCCGCTGTGGGGCTTTGACGGTTCGTCCACCCAGCAGGCTGAAGGCCACAGCTCTGACTGCGTGCTGAAGCCGGTCGCCTGCTATCCCGACGCCGCGCGCGAGAACGGCGTGCTGGTGATGTGCGAAGTCATGATGCCCGACGGCAAGACGCCGCATGTCTCGAACAAGCGCGCCACCGTTCTGGATGACGAAGGCGCCTGGTTCGGCTTTGAGCAGGAGTACTTCTTCTACAAGGACGGCCGTCCGCTCGGCTTCCCGGAAGAGGGTTATCCGGCGCCCCAGGGCCCGTACTACACCGGCGTCGGCTACAAGAACGTCGGCAGCGTTGCCCGCAAGATCGTCGAAGAGCATCTCAATCTCTGCCTCGCCGCCGGCATCAACCACGAAGGCATCAACGCCGAAGTGGCGAAGGGCCAGTGGGAATTCCAGATCTTCGGCAAGGGCTCCAAGACCGCCGCTGACCAGATGTGGATGGCCCGCTATCTGATGCTGCGCCTCACCGAGAGCTACGGCATCGATATCGAATTCCATTGCAAGCCGCTCGGCGACACCGACTGGAACGGCTCGGGCATGCACGCCAACTTCTCGACCAAGTACATGCGCGAAGTCGGCGGCAAGGAGTACTTCGAGAGCCTGATGAAGGCCTTCGACAAGAACCTGATGGATCACATCGCCGTCTACGGGCCGGACAACGACAAGCGTCTGACCGGCAAGCATGAGACCGCGCCGTGGAACAAGTTCAGCTATGGCGTGGCTGACCGTGGTGCCTCGATCCGCGTGCCGCACTCCTTCGTCAACAATGGCTACAAGGGCTATCTGGAAGACCGCCGTCCGAACTCGCAAGGCGACCCCTACCAGATCGCTTCGCAGATCCTGAAGACGATCTCCGAGGTTCCGACCGGCGCCAAGGCTGCGGCTTAATGGCTGCGGCCTAAGCAGCTGTCGGACCCGGATGGAGCCATCCGGTACCGCAATCGGGTCCGCCAGGGCGACTGCCTTGGCGGACCTTTGCTTTTTAACGACAGTCTTTGCGGCGGGCTTGCCGCCGAAAGCGGTTTCACTGCGTTATGAACCGCGCTAGACAACGGTTGTATCTTGGCTGCCGGGGACACGGCGCTTGTTTGAAGGGTTTTACAAGGTCCGGTTCGAGTTGGGCGGCGCTGCTGGCCGCAGCGTGATGTATGTCGGCGACGGCAAGATGCTCGGCGGCAACTCGGCCTTCGCCCATATCGGCACCTACCAGAAAGCCGGCGACGAGGTCGCGGTCGAGATCCAGACCGTCCGCCATAACCCCGATCCGAACTACCGCGCGATGGCCGGCACCGATGACGCGACGCTCATCGCCAGGGGCGGGCCCGATGGCGAGCTCTACCGCTTCAAGGGCGAGCTGAAGGAATTACCCGGCGTGCCGTTCCAGTCGGTGATGACGCCGATCACCGAGGACGAGGTCCCGATCGCAGGCGGGGTCGGCGAGGGCGGCATCATCAACGGGCTCTATTCGATCCACATCCAGCTGCTCGACGGTGTCGACGGCAGCCTCACCGGCGTGATGCTGCTGAACAACGGCCGCATCCTTGGCGGCGATGCGTTCTTCTATTATCTCGGCACCTACACCTCCGAGAAAGGCCGCTGGAAGGGGCAGATCCTCAATCAGGAGCACACCTCGGCGATGGGCGAGAACCCGGTCTTCGGCGGCCATGAGGTCGGCATCGGCTTTGCCGGCACCTGCGACGCGGAAGGCGCCGTGCTCGAAGCGACGGCGCTCGCCGGCAAGCGCAGCCTTCGCCTCAAAGCCGCGCTCAAGCTGATGCGGCGGGCGTAAGCGGGATGGACAATTCGGTTCGCGTGCTCTCGACGCTGGCGCTGAAGGGCGCGGTCGCGCGCCTTGCCGCGGCTTACCAGGCCACAAGTGGTGTGCGGATCGATGCCGACTTCGCGCCGACGCTGGCGCTGCTCGAACGCCTGCGCGGCGGCGAGGCCGCCGACCTCGTGATCCTGACCCGCGAAGGCCTCGACCAGATGACCGGCGAGGGCTGCGTTGCGCGGGAAAGTGTTGTCGATCTCGCACGCTCCTATGTCGGCGTCGCCGTGAGGGCGGGCGCTGCGCATCCCGACATCGCGAGCGAAGCCGCATTGCGTGCGGCGCTGCTCGGCGCGCGGGCGGTGGCCTATTCGCGGCTCGGCGCCAGCGGTATCCTGTTCGCGCAGCTGATCGCGCGTCTCGGCATTGCCGAGGCGATCAACGCCCGTGCGGTGGTCATTCCGGCAGGCTTCACCGCGGAACAGCTCGTCAGCGGCGAAGCCGATCTTGCGATCCAGCAGATCAGCGAGTTGATGCAGATCGATGGCATCGAAATCGTCGGGCCAATCCCCTTAGGCTTGCAGACGCCGGCGGTGTTTTCCGCGGGCCGCATGGTCGACTCACGACGCGCAGCGGCCGCCGATCATCTGCTGCGGTACCTGGCGTCGGCCGAGGTCGCGCCGGTGCTGCGCGAGACCGGGCTCGAGTCTTGAATTTGTCCACACCGAGACGCAACCTGCCGGTCATGTTCAGAACACTCCATGCAATTGTCCTTGCCGTGGCGCTGGCCGCACCTGTGCTAGCCTACGCGCAATCGGCCGACCTCGTGCTGTGCGACCGGCTTGCCGCCGATCCCACCGATCCCGACAAGCCGGCTGACGTGAAGGGCGTGCCCGAAATTGCGTCGGCGGATATCGCGACTGCGATCAAGTATTGCGCGGTGGCGGCAAAATCGTCGCGCCGCGCGATGTACGAGCTCGGCCGTGCCTATGCGGCCAACCGGCAGACCGCGGAAGCAATGTCGGCCTGGCGCAAGGCGGCCGACAAGGGCTCGACGTCGGCGATGGTCGAGCTCGGTGTGCTCTACGGCAATGGCACCGGCGTCGCCAAAGACGAGGCGCAGGCGCGCAAATTGTTCGAGCGCGCGGCGCAGGCCGGCAACGCGCGCGGCGTCAGCAATCTCGCCGCGCTCGGCGGCAGCGTTGCGTCCGACCCGGCACGCGCGCGCGAATTGCTCGCCAAGTCTGCCGAGACCAATGCGGAGGCGCAGTACCAGCTCGGCATGATGCTGGCTGAGGGCAAGGGCGGCGCGCAGGACGATGCCGGCGCGCGGGCGTTGTTCGAGAAGGCTGCCGCGCAGAACCATCCGGGCGCGCTGGAGCGGATGGGCGCCTTCGCGCAGGCCGGCCGCGGCGGTCCGAAGGATAGCGATGCGGCAAAAGCCTATTACGAGCGCGCAGCGGCGCTCGGCGACGAGGACGCCAAGAAGGCGCTGGAGCGCGCCCGCTGTCCGTACGTGATCAAGGACAAGCGCGGCAATGCCGTGACAAATCTCTGCTTCTAAAGCGTTTTCGAGCGAAGTGGACACCGGTTCGCGTGAAGAAAACGCGTCAAACAAGAATCTAGAGCTTCGGTTCTGATTCACTCAGAACCGAAGCTCTAGGAACGCTCGCGGTCGCATGTCGTTGCCGTGCGACAGGCATTGGTGAGGCGATGTCATGATCCGCAAGCTGCTTTCCGGCGAGTACCGGCTGTATTCTCGCAAGGTCAATCCGAAGACCGGCAAGCGCCGCAATCTCGGCACCTTCAAGTCACGCGCGGCAGCAGAGAAGCACGAGCGCGACGTGCAGTACTTCAAGCGCCACTAAGCGTGTGTGCTAGGGCGCAGGGCAGGCTGCGCCGGTCTTCACCCAGGCCTCGACCAGAGCGCCGGCCTCTGCCTGCGTGCCCGGCGCCGGCGAGCGGCCGAAACCGGGATGCCAGGCCCAGCCGACCAGCGTGTCCTTGCCGATATGCTCGATCAGATCCTCGACCTTGCGGCCGCCATTGCGCGCGGGGTCGCGGATTTGCTCGCAGATCTCGCCGATGGTTTTCCCGGCCCAGGCCATCTCGCGCGGCGCGAGATGCCATTCCGGGTGACCCGGCACCCGGCCGGGATCGAAATTGGCGTGCTGGTGGCAGATCGAACAGCGCATCGCGTTGGTGCCATGGCCGTCGGCGCCGCGCGTGACCGGGGGCTGGTGCATGCGGCCGATGTCGCCCTGCCGCGGGCTGTCGCCGGCGGGATGGCAATTGGTGCAGCGCGGATGGGTGAGCACCTTGCCGAGCTCGGTGAAGATCGCCGCGGAGCGCTGCTCGGCATTCTCGATTCCGGCAAAGCTTTCTGGCGAGGCGAGGGCGTGGCTTGCGCTTTCCGATGCCGCATAGCCGGCACACAGGCTGGTCGCGAGAGCCGTCAGCACTGCCATGATCCGAAACCGCGTTTCCGATGTCATCGCGCGTGCGCTCATTTGTTGGCGGTCAGATAGCGCTTGGCATCGGCGAGGATCACGTCGCGCACCGCCTGATGATACTTGATGTAGCCGGTGCAGCGGCACAGATGGCCATCGAGCGCGTCTGCAATGACGGTCTCGAGCTGGTCCCGCGCCACCGGCTCTCTTGCCAGAAGTTCGAGCAGCACCTGGCCCTCGTTGAGGAAGCCGGCCGTGCAATAGCCGCACTGGAACGCGAAATGCTCGATAAAGGCGCGCTGCAACGCGGAGAGCTCGCCGTCCTTGGCATGGCCCTCGACTGTGCGGATCGCCTTGCCGTCGAAATTCGCCGCCGGCACCACGCAGGTCGGGGTGGTGTAGCTCGTGCCGTCGGGGTTATCGATGATGACGGCGCAGCTCAGGCATTGCGCGGCGCCGCAGCCGAATTTGGTGCCGGTCATGCCGAGCATTTCGCGAAGGAAGTCGTTCATCGAGAGGTCGTCGCGGACCTCGATCGGGCCGTGCTTCCGGCCGTTGATGGTGAGGTTGAGCGTCGTCACGCAAGCGCTCCCTTGAGCAGGCTCGTTGTCACCGGCAATGAACGGAAGCGATAGCCGGTGGCATCGTTGATGGCGTTGAGCAGCGCCGGCACGATCGGGATCATCACCACTTCGGCCATGCCCTTCGGCGGTTCGTCCGGCGTCAGCGGCGGCAGCATCTCGATCTCGAGATCGTGCAGCGGCAGGTCGGAGCCGCGCGCGATCAGGTACTGGCCGAGATTCCACTGCCCGTTGCCGGGGCCGCCTTCGAACGGCGGCAGGGTTTCGAGCAGCGCGTAGCCGACGCCCATGGCAAAACCGCCATGCGACTGGCCCAGCACCACTTCAGGCACCAGCGCCTGGCCGCATTCGAACACGCTGTAGGCCTTCGCGATGCGCAGGATGCCGGTCGTGCGCTCGATCTCGACACGGACCAGCGTGCCGCACATCGAGGTGTAGGCGGTGCCGATCCGGTTGTTGTCGGTCGGCGGAAACTTGACGCTGACGCGGTCGATCCGCTCGAACCTGCTGCGGCCGCGGCGGATCGCGAGTGCGTCGATCTCGGCGCGGTACTGCTCGCCGAACAGCGGGAAGCGCGCGCGCGACCAGGCCCAGCGCGAGAAGCTGTGCGCCACCGCGCCGGTGACGAAGCCGCGCGCATGCGCAGTCGCGGCAAGCTTGGGCAGCGGCAGCGGCGCGAGATCATCGAGCACGAGCTGGCCCTCGTTCCAGCGCGCTCTATCCCATTGCCCGGTGCGCGGATCGGCCTTGCCGATCTGCCAGAGCTCGAGTGCCGCCGGCCACAGGCCGAAGCGGAAGATGACGCGGGCGGCTTCGGCCGACGAATGCGTGCCGACATGGGCGCCGATCGACGCGCTCGTCGCCGAGCTGATCGCGGGAACCCAGCGCGGATTCTTCTCGGCGAGATCCTGGGTCTTCTGATCCATCGTGTAGGGATCACCCGAAGTGATGAGCCCGAGCGCGTCATAGCTGTCGACCCTGGAGACGGCGACCTCATCGGCGACGACGCCGAGATGGCCGGCAACGCGGTTGGCAAGCGCGGTGCCGATGCCGTTGCCCATCTCGACGTGATCGCAGAAGATCGCGATCCGTCCCTCGGGATCGATCTCGACCCGGCCGAGTGAGCAATCCGCGCCCGCGCCGTAATCCTTGGTGACGCATGCGACGCCGGTGCCGACCAGCTGTCCCTCCGATGCCTTCTGCTTGAACGCGGCGCGCTGCTGCCAGATCGGATGCTTTTCGAGCTTGTCGAGGATGTCTGACGTGCGCACCGACACGATGTAGGGATTGCCGGTCATGGTCCGGCCGTTCTGCTTCAGCGCATTGTTGCGGCGGAACGCGATCGGATCGACCTTGAGCTCGCTCGCCGCCTCGTCGATCAGCACTTCCAGCGCGGTCATGGTCTGTAGCGTGCCGTAGCCGCGCATCGACCCCGCGGTCACGCCGCGCGAATGCAGCGCCACCGTGGTGACGTCGACCTTCGGGACGTCGTAGATGCCGATCGCCGCGGTGGCGGCCACGGTCGCGACGTTGGCGGAGAAGTTGGCGAGCCCGCCGCCGTCGAGCACATGGTCGGCGGCGAATGCCGTGATCTTGCCGCTCTTGCGATCGATGCCGATCCGCGAGCGCATCTTGATCGGGTGGCGTTTGATGCCGCCCTGGAATTGCTGGTAGCGGTCGTGCGCCAGCCGCACCGGCCGTCCCGGAAAGAACATTGCCGCCAGCGCCACGTAAAGCACGAACGGGGTGTGGTCGCGGCCGCCGAAGCCGCCGCCGATATGGGCGAACTGCGCGTTGATGTGCGAGGGGCGGAAGGGCGGGCGGGCCTTGCCGAGCATGAAGGCGATCGACTCGGTCGCCTCATAGGGCGATTGCACGCCGAGCACCAGTTCGAGATTGCCGCTGTTGTCGCTGTACCAGGCGAGCCCGCTCTCGGGTTCGAGGAACATCGGATCGACCGACTGGGTCTCGAACTCGCGGTCGAGCACGAGCTGCGACGGATCGTCCTTGGCGAGCTGGGCGCGGATCTTTTCGCCATGGATCGCGGCCTTGGCGTAGTCGGCCTTGGTCTCCTTGGCGAGCGGCAGCCAGACCGGCAGTGCCGCGTTCTGGATCCGGCTCGGTGAGACCCAGCCGGCCTGGATCGGCGAATAGACGTCGGGCGCATCGGGCGTGGCGCCGGCCACGCGGGTGAAGCGATACGCGCCGAAGTTCGGCAGGACGACCGGACCGGTCTCGTCGCCGAACTTGACGAAGCCGACGTCGCGCAGCGCGAGGCGCGCCCGGTCCAAGGCGTCGAACTGCTCGAAGATCAGCAGCGCGACCGGCTGTCCGAGATAGAGCGGCGTCGTGCCGACCGGGCAGAACAGATCGCCGGTGTAGAACTCCGGCACCCGCGTGCCGATCCGGTCGAGATCGGCCGATGTCACGACGACCGAGGGCTTCGCCGGACCATCGAGCCGGGCGAGGTCCATGCCGGCATAGACATGCGTGGCGTCGTTGGCGCGGACCAGGATGGCGTGCGAGGTGGTCGCAGGCCAGCCGGGCATGTCGGCGGCACGAAAGTCGGAGGCGTAGAGCTTTGCGCCGGTGACCTTGGCCATCCCGTCGACCCGGCCGGCGCCCTTGGCCGCCGGATTGAAATGGCCGCGACCGGGAAGCGTCTCGCGGCTCGCGAAGGCCGGTTCCTTCGCAAGCGCCAGATGCGACAGGCTGACCGAGATGCCGCCTGCCGACAACCACTTCACGAAGTCGCGTCGCGAGGGCCGCATGGTCTGATCTCTCATCAACGCTTCGGCGGCGTGTCGCGCCGCGGTTTATGAATTGACAAAATGCACGCTTCAGTGTTGCGGCAAAGCGAGCGCAATCGCAATGCCGCAATAGGTCGTAGCCTTCTCGCTTGTAGATTTGGCCTCACTTGAGGTCGGCGATGGTGGCCGGTCCCGGACCCGGGGTGATCAGGGTCGGCCACTGTTTGGAACCGAACGGCACCAGCGGCGGCAGGAAGGTCGTCATGCCGCGCTTCTTGGTCTCGGCGATGATCGCCTCGCGCGCATCGCCCCCCATCAGCTCGTAGTCCATCAAATGGTAGCTGCCGAAGAACAGCGCGCCGACCGAGCGGTCGGCAATGATCCGGGTCAGCGACTCCAGCATGTCCGACGGCGTGGTCGTGAAGGAGATCGTCTCGATCAGCATCAGGCGGCTGTTGATGGCGTCAGGCCCGAAGAACTGCGCCAGCACGCTGAAGATCACGTTGTTCTGCCGCGCCACATAGATCGTGTTGCTCGCGCCATAGGTCTTGTCCCAGTCAGCGCCGAGCTGGGTCTTCCAGTCGGCCATGACGGTCATCCAGTGCGCGACCTGGGTCTGCGCGGCCCAGGCGACGTTCCTGGCGAGCAGCGGCGCCTGCTTCTTGCCGAATGCCTCGAGCGTCGCGAAGGGGATCGCGCCGGCGGTGAGGCATTCATCCATGAAGGCGATGTTGTTCTTGAGGATGGCGCGGTTGTTGTCGCGCCAGTCCGCCTGCATTGCCGCGGCATCGAGCCCGTCGAGCGCCGACTGCATCCGGCTGCGATAGGCCTGCATCGACCCGCGCCACGCCTTGTCGTCGGGATTGTCGACATAGGGGCCGACCACCTCGGCCAGCGCCATCGTGCTGTGGCCGACCGACTTGAGCAGCTGATAGACCACCGGCACCTGCGGCGCCTCGGTCGGCGGCTTGCCCGGCCGGTACAGGATCAGGCGGCCGCCGGCGCCGGAGAACAGGCCGAGGATCACCGGATGCTTGTCGAGGATGTTCTTCTGGAAGATCCGCGCCGCATCGCCATAGAGCTCGAACATGCCGGTGTTGAGCGCAAGCACGTCCTTGGTCGCGATATCGGCCGGCGTGGAGGCGGTCTTGCCCGAGATCGGCGCCATGTAGTCGGGCTGCGACTGGGCCAGCGCCGCGCCACCGCTGCCGAGCAGCAACGCCAGCGCGGCGACGACCAAACGGAAACGATGGGTCATGTTGTGCTCCTCGCAACCTCCGACTCACGCCGAAGCCCGGGATGCGGCCTCTCGACGCTGGCGGGATGCGCAATTCTTTTGACGCAAATGAACAGGGATGGTCGGTCCCGCATGACGCAACACGACGAGGGCGGGTGCTTACAGCTAAGCGACGAATCGGCGGGTGTCCACACCCGGAGACTGCCCGGGTGCTTGCGTCATAACGTCATTCGACGACGGATTCAGCGGAGCTTTCTCATTCAGGGAATCAATCGCATCGACCGGCTTGCCGATGGCCTCAATCCTTGATCGGAAGCACGCCGCCGATGATCAGCGCGATGCCGGCCAGTCGTGAAATCGATACCGGATGCTGCGCCAGCCCGAACACGCCAAAATGGTCCATCGCGATGCCTGCGGTCATCTGACCCGCGACCACCAGCGCCAGCAAGGTCGCGGCGCCGAGCGACGGCAGCAGCAGGATCATCAGCAGGATGAAGACGCCGCCGAGGATGCCGCCGCTCCAGGCCCACCATGGCACAGCCGATACCAGTTTCCAGGACGGCACCGGCTCCCGCGTCGCGACCAGCACGACCGCCATCGTCACGAGGCCGCCGAGATAGCTGATGAGCCCGGCCCAGGCCGGCGAGTTCAGGGCGGACCGGAGGTTGCCGTTCAGGACCTGTTGAACAGCCACGGCGATGCCGGCGCCGAGCGCGAGCAGATAGAGAAACCAGACTTGCATGTGACGCCCCAAAACCGGCCGCTGAAGAGCCTCATGTCATATTCCATCGGCAACGCTCGTGGCATGCATGGAGCACGGCGCGAAACCCCGAGGAATGGGCTTCCACCCACGTCCCAGATCGAATAAGAGGCCGCAAACCCTCAGTTCCCAGTATGAGAGCATGATCCGCCTCGATAACGTCTCCAAGCAAGTCGGCCACCAGATCCTCTTCATCGAAGCCTCCGCGGCGCTCCAGAAGGGCGAGAAGATCGGCCTTGTCGGCCCGAACGGTGCCGGCAAGACCACGCTGTTCCGGATGATCTCGGGCCGGGAAATCCCCGATGAAGGCCAGGTCTCGCTCGATCGCGGCATCTCGATCGGCTATTTCAGCCAGGATGTCGGCGAAATGTCCGGCCGCAGCGCAGTCGCCGAGGTGATGGACGGGGCGGGGCCCGTCAGCGTGGTGGCAGCCGAGCTTCGGGAACTCGAGGCCGCGATGGCCGACCCCGACAAGGCCGATGAGATGGACGACATCATCGCGCGCTATGGCGAGGTGCAGCATCAGTTCGAGGAGCTCGACGGCTACGCGCTCGACGGCCGCGCGCGCGAGGCGCTGTCCGGTCTCGGCTTCAGCCAGGAGATGATGGACGGCGACGTCGGCAAACTCTCCGGCGGCTGGAAAATGCGCGTCGCGCTTGCGCGTATTCTGCTGATGCGTCCCGACGTCATGCTGCTCGACGAGCCGAGCAACCATCTCGATCTCGAAAGCCTGATCTGGCTGGAGCAGTTCCTGAAGGGCTATGAAGGCGCGCTGCTGATGACCTCGCATGACCGCGAGTTCATCAACCGCATCATCAACAAGGTGGTCGAGATCGACGGCGGCCAGCTCACCACCTATTCCGGCAATTACGAGTTCTACGAACAGCAGCGCGCGCTCTCCGACAAGCAGCAGCAGGCGCAGTTCGAGCGGCAGCAGGCGATGCTCGCCAAGGAGATCAAGTTCATCGAGCGTTTCAAGGCGCGCGCCTCGCACGCAGCCCAGGTGCAGAGCCGGGTCAAGAAGCTCGACAAGATCGAGCGGGTCGAGCCGCCGCGGCGGCGGCAGACGGTGGCGTTCGAATTCCAGCCGGCGCCGCGTTCGGGCGAGGACGTCGTCAGCCTGAAGAATGTCCACAAAGCCTATGGCAGCAAGCGCATCTATGACGGCTTTGACTTCATGATCCGCCGCCGGGAGCGCTGGTGCGTGATGGGCATCAACGGCGCCGGCAAGTCGACGCTGCTGAAGCTGGTCGCCGGTTCAACCGAGCCCGACGACGGCGCGGTCGCGGTCGGCGGCAGCGTCAAGATGGGCTATTTCGCCCAGCACGCGATGGACCTGCTCGACGGCGAGCGCACCGTGTTCCAGTCGCTGGAGGACGCATTTCCGCAAGCCGGGCAGGGCTCGTTGCGTGCGCTCGCCGGCTGCTTCGGCTTCTCGGGTGACGATGTCGAGAAGAAGTGCCGGGTGCTGTCGGGCGGCGAGAAGGCGCGGCTCGTCATGGCCAAGATGCTGTTCGATCCGCCGAACTTCCTGGTGCTGGACGAGCCGACCAACCATCTCGATCTCGCCACCAAGGAGATGCTGATCAATGCACTCTCCGAGTTCGAGGGCACGATGCTGTTCGTGTCCCACGACCGGCACTTCCTCGCCGCGCTCTCCAACCGTGTGCTGGAGCTGACGCCGGATGGCATCCATCAATATGGCGGCGGCTACACCGAATACGTCGCGCGCACCGGACAGGAAGCGCCGGGATTGCGGAGTTAGTACTGCTTCGTAGCCCGGATGTAGCGAAGCGAAATCCGGGTCAGTCCTTCCGCTCGCCAAAGTCGTCGTTGTCTGTCGCTCCGCTGCCGCCCCAATCAGCCGGCAATATCCCATCCCGGATGTATCGGTGAAGGGACGTGTGTTGCCAGTCGGCAGGCGAGGAGGCCAGCCGGTGCTTGGCAGGATTGTGGTGGATGTAGTCCGATGCGCCGCTCAAGATCGTGTTCGTTGCGGATGGTGTGTTCCCAAAACCGTCTCTGCCAAAGCGGGTACTCGCCGCGGTGGTTTGCGGAGAGCGGCACGCCGGCGGCAACAACGGAGCGCGTGAAGTGGCTCTTGATCTGGCGCCACCGATCAGAGAAGTCGGCATCGCCGCGTGGCAATGTCATCAACGTGTGCAGGTGCTCTGGCAGGATCACGATGGCGTCCACCGTGAACGGCTTCTTGGCGCGCGTTGCGCGAAAGGCATCGCGCAACAGCCCGACATGCTCGACCAGTAGCGACGATGCGCGGTCTTCCAGCGTAACCGCAAAGAAGAACGTGCCGCCGGGTATGAAGTTACGTCGATATTGCACCATACGGATAGATTACCCCGGATTTCGCTTCGCTTCATCCGGGCTACGGGGTTTGCTAAACCCGCCACCGTGCGCAGAACGCCTCGACGTCGCCGGCCTGGAATTCCGGTAGCCGCTCCCAGATGGTTTCGGGTGGCCAGTTCCACCAGGCGATCTGCGACAGCTCGGCCGCGATCTTGCGGTTGAACCGCTCCTTGATCGGCCGGGCCGGCACGCCGCCAACGATGGTGTAGGGCGCGACATCGCGCGAGACCACCGCACCGGCCGCGAGCACTGCGCCGTCTCCGACGGTGACGCCGGGCAGCACGATCACGCCATGGCCGATCCAGACGTCGTTGCCGATCACGACGCGGTCGGCGCGCCGATCGCTGAAGAAGCCATGATCGCGCTCGGCGGACGCCGAGTAGTATTCGGGGCAGTAGGTGAAGCGATGCTGCGAGGGACGCTCGACCGGATGATTGGGCGCGCCGATCCGGACTTGCGCCGCGATCGCGCAGAACCGGCCGATCTGGGCATCGGCGACCATGCAGCCGCTGCCGAGGTAGGAGTAATCGCCGAGCTCGGTGTATTCGACCGCGGTGTCGCCGAGGACTTCGCAGCAACGGCCGACCTTGACCTCCCGCAGCTTGACCGTCGGCTCGATGACGGTCTCGGCAAGCTTGGGGCGGGGCGGGTTCGATTCGGTCATAAGGTTTGTCCTCGATGCGGCGAGCGGCGGCTTCAGTCGCACGATTTCTATGACGGCGAGATGACAGGAGACGCCGGATCTAGCGGCCGGCCAGACGGGCGATAGTCTCGATCTCGTTGGTCCAGATGCCGCCGGAATAGTTCTCGGGCAGGCGCCGGAATAGCTCGGCATCGTCGACCCCGGTCGAGAATTCGCCGCCCTGATAGGGGCCGAGCACGAACACCACGCTGTTTGCCGCCGCCATGCGGTTGAGGAAACGGTCCGGCCATCCCCACAGCCACGGCGCGTAGTTGATCGGCACCAGCACGATGGCGTCGCGGCAGGCGTCCGGCACGATGCCGGTCCAGCCATAGCCGAGATAGCGCACGAGGCAGCGCTTGATCGCTGCGCGCGAGATCGTCCACATCCCCGGCGCAAGACGCCGGATCGCCTCGATCGGATCGTCGCCGCCATAGACCATGATCAGCTTGCGTCGCTCGGTGGGAAGCCCATTCAAGGCCGCCGCGAGCTTCTCGCCCTCGGAGGGATCGCGGCTCTTGACGTTGATCAGGAGCCGGCGATCCGGAAAGGTCGTGAGCACCTCGTCCAGCGATGGCATCAACCCGATGCCCTTGCCGCGGAATGGAAAGGTCTTGCCGCCATCGGCGGTGTAGCCATAGCCGATATCGAGCATCTTCAGCCGTGCCATCGGCTGTTCGCGGGTGACGCCCTGGCCGTCGGTCCGGCAATCGACCGTCCAGTCGTGAAACACCGCGAATTCGCCGTCGGTCGTTGGATGGACGTCGAGCTCGACGATATCGGCGCCGCGATCGAAGCTCGCCTGCATCGAGCGGATCGTGTTCTCGAGATAGTCGTGGGTTGGCGGCAGCATGCGCGCCGCGGTGCAGGTGTCGTTCCTGAGGTCGCGTTCGTCGAAGCGCTGCGCCATGCCGCGATGGGCGAGGAGCACCGGCTTGCCGCCGGCGTGGGTTGCGAGAAGACTGGAGTTGTTGAGGTAGATGCCGGCGGTGATGGCAACGATAGCCGCTGCCGCGTATTTCAATTTCCTGCCCAAGCGACTCGTTTCCCTGCTGGATGGTTGCTCCGGGTAGGAGGCGTTTCTGGTCGATTTGCGGCGGCCTAATCCTTCAAGCCGTCGACTGCGGCAATCGACCTCACCATCGCATCCCTGAGCGCCGCGCTGTGAAGTCGTGGGTCGCACCGGGATGGACCACGACGTCGATCTTGCTGCCGGCAGCGATCGAGCGGCGGGCGACGTCCTGGCACCGTTCTGGCGATACTTCCTCGTCGTCTATCACGGCGAGCGGGCAAGGCGATGGTGGTTCGCAGTTTGCTGCCGCGGCCTGGTTCTTTGAACTCGTCGACAACGGCAATCGCCTTGCTGAGCAAGTCCGCGCGCGGAATCAAGGCGCTAGCCGGGTCGAGAAATATACACTGCAGATTGTTGCGCATGCTTGCGTTTCGGGCCTCGATAGGTTCTAAGCCCGGTGACTTCATGACCGTTGGCATGAACAAGAAGCGCACTGCGTGGCTCTACCACATTCTGGACAGAGTTACATCGTAGCTCGCGCGCCCCCCAAATTCAGAGGATTTCAGCATGGCCAAGATGACGAAAAATCAATTGATCGACGCGATTGCCGAGGGCACGCAGATATCGAAGAACGACGTGAGGACCGTCATCGAGCATATGGCGACTGTTGGCTACAAGGAGCTGAACGAATCCGGTGAGTTCGTCATTCCTGGCTTTGTGAAAATGTCTGTCGTGCATAAGCCTGCCACGGAAGCTCGCAGCGGTGTAAATCCTTTCACGAAAGAGCCGATGGAATTTGCAGCGAAGCCGGCCAGCAAGTCGGTCAAGGCATCGCCTCTCAAGGTCGCCAAGGACGCTGTTTAAAGACTACGGTTTGCGGCAAGCCACGCGCGCAAGCAATGCAGCGGCGCATGGCCTGCCGCGCTGTGTCCGGCTTGTCCGGCCCACCATCGCCCGCTACGCTTCTCAAAAAAGAGCGGGAGCGAAGCGGCATGAAGCAGATCAGGATCGGCGACATCACGATCGATGCGGTGATCGAGCGCGAGGGGCCGTGGCGGCGGCCGCAGGATTTCTTCCCGACCTATGACGACGATGTGTTCAGGCATCACCTGAAGACGATGGAGCCGGAGGTCTTCGATGCCGCGCGCGGCATGATGGTGATCACCTATCAGACCTTCGTGGTGCGGACGCCGCGCTACACCATCCTGGTCGACACCTGCACCGGCGAGGACAAGGGACACCCGCCGCCGTTCGACTTCCCGGGCAAGGAGCGCTGGCGCAACGAACTGTTCGCGCTCGGTATCTCCTATGAGCAGATCGACTACGTGTTCTGCACCCATCTGCACATCGATCACACCGGCTGGAACACCACGCTGCGCGACGGGCGCTGGGTGCCGACCTTCCCGAATGCGAAATACGTCTTCCACAAGGGCGAGTATGCGGCCTGGGAGGCCGAGAACGCCAAGGGCGCCAATCCGCCCGGCACGGTGTTTCGCGACAATTGCCTGCCGATCGTCGAAGCCGGGCAGGCGCTCCTGGTCAACGACGACTATGCGCTCGACGACACCGTCACGCTGACGCCGACGCCGGGCCATTCGCCCTGCCATTGCTGCGTCAACATCTTCTCGAAGGGGCAGCGCGCGGTGGTCGCCGGCGACCTGATGCACCACGCGATCCAGTGCCGCGAGCCGGAGTGGTCGGCCAGGCCCGATTGGGATCCGAAGCAATCGGCGGTCTCGCGGCGAAAGTTCTTTGCCTCCGTTGCCGGGACCGACACGCTGATCTTGCCGATCCATTTTCCGGCCCCCACGGTCGGCCTGATCAAGGCGGACGGCGACCGCTTCGACTATCGCTTCAAGCGCGAGTAGGCGGCGCGGGCGTTCGGGGCAATGTCAGCCGGACCGCGCCGCGCTGGTCCGGCGCGGAACCTGGGTCAGAAACCGTTCGAGATCGCTGCACAGGCGATGGGCCAGCTCCTCGTCGATCTCGAACGTCGCGACGCTGCCGGCACACTCGATTGCGATGGTGCCGCGCAATGGTGCGGCGGAGACCGCCGATACCGCGATGCTTGTTGCTCTCTGCATGGTCATGTCGTCAACTTCTCCTCGTGCCGGTTGCCGCCAATCCTGATCTCGGAATGACGGCGCGTCCCTTTCGCTTTCGTTCTTCGATGAATCGCACGCCGATCTCGGTGCCGTCGACACGAACCAGCTCGCAGCGGCGGAACGCCAGTCCGCGCGAGGACAAGACCAGGAAGAACTCCTGGGCCTTCAGCACATCAAGCGTTCCGTCGACCTCGAGCCGGGCACCGCTTTGCGAGACGTCGAGCAGGATGCAGCTCCGCCGCCACGTTCCGTCGACCCCCATGAGATTGACGGGATGGCGCGTCTCAAGCTTGACGCGCTCCGCCCTGCGGTCACCATACGCCATTGCGCAACTCACACTGCCTGAAGGGGTTTCGCAGCCAGGTCGCTCAGCGAGCCAAACCGGATCATGCGCTGCGCATTTGAGAGCGGCAGCGCTTCGAACATCTTCCGGGCCTGCTCAAGCTGATCCGGTGGGACCTTCGATCCGGCCTTCCGGTAGCTGACGATGGTGGCCGTCGTATTCCAGTTCAGTCGCGATGCACGGCAGGCGATCACGAGCCCGCTGATGTCGGCGGCTTCCATCAACGGCGCGATCGTCGCGATCGGAACGGTCGCGAGCTGCGCCAGCGCCGCGACGACGTTGTGGACTTCCTGCCGGATCGCGAAACGGTTGACGCTGGAATCGTTCAGCTGTCCGGAATTGTTGAGGGCCATCACCGTGGCCCGCGCCTCCGCATAGTCGATCGTGGCTGGTGGGCTTGCGGAGGCGCGGGCGGCGCTTGCATCGATGGCGGCGCGGATCGCGTGCTGGATTTCGGGGCGGGCGATCCTGAGCAGCCGGGCCTGCTGGCGCGGCGTGGATCGCATGACGAGATCGGCAAGAACGCGGTGAGGCAGGTCCTTGCGCGAGACCAATGCGGCTGCGATGTCCCCGTCGCGTTCGGCGGCATCGACCATCATGGCAAGGCCTGCGCTGGTCATGTCCGCGCCGGGATTGCGTGCGAGCGCGCGAAGCACATTGCTGTCGCCTCGCATCAGCAGAATGTCCGTGAGCTCCTGGTTGACCGCCTTGCGTCCTGCGATCGCGCAGAGATGTCCCTCGGCCCGCATCCAGGCAATGTCGATCAGATCGGCGTCCGGAATGCACGCGCAGTTTCGCAGGATCGGCGCGGCGACATCGGCATCGTCATGGTTGGCGAGGCGACGGGCGAGCTCCCGCGGCACCAGGTGCAAGTCGGCGAGCGAGCGACTGAGCGTGGTCAGGGTGCGCAGCTCGACGCTCTCGGTCAGACGGATCAGGATGTCGTCGAACAGCCCGACCTGGTGCTCGCTGAGACGGTGAGCGTCGTCGAGAAACAGCCCGGCCACCTCCTGCAGCATGCGCGTGCGGAGGTCTGGGGAACCTGCTCTCAAGACATGGTCGAGCTTGGCAATCAGATCGGGCGAGGCAATGGCTGTCATTGCGGTCCCTAAAATGTTCCGCGACGGGGAACAGCATCGTTCCCAGCGTCAATCTGCTCCCCGAATCTTTAATAGGGGTATAGAAATCGATGTGGAGGCTGATCCCAACGGTGGATATCCCGGCAAACACTATCGAAATTCGGCAGCAGCGCTATTTTTCCAGATTGTCCGGTTCGACCAACGGATCGCATTTTTCCTGATTGAGCTCATTGGACGATTCGAATTTTGTGCATGCAATTTATCAATGCGGCCGGTGCGCTGTGCGCGGCGCCGCGTGCAAATTTTAGAGACCATTTTGCAGGAGCAGTCATTTGACGGCGCCATTGCTGGTGCCGAGAGTCTTTCGTTTTGACGATGTTGATGCATTCCGGAGTTCGATCCGAGATCTGGATGTTGATTTCACGCCACTTGCGCGGAAGATTTCGGCCGAGCAGGTCATCCTGAGTTTGCCGGGATGCGAGCTCAACTACACGCAGTCGTTCCCGCGAATCGTCGACGCGCAGCTTGCGCGGCAGACCACCGCGGTCGGCTTCACGATGGATGACGGCGTTCCGATCCGGTTCAACGGCGTCGAGCGCGATCGTGCGGTGATCGTACTCGGTGGCGGCGGCGCGTTCTACACCTCCGTGGAGGAGACGCCCCGCCAATATGTCTCGGTAATGTTCACGCCCGAGATTGTCGACCGCGGCTGGCCGAGTGCCGGGCTCCATTTCAGCATTCACGAGATCTCTCAACGCGCGCAGGATCGCCTGCGCGAAGTGGTGAGGCAGGTCCTGCTCGTCACGTCAGACCAGGTCACGATTGCGGAGTTCGCGACGGGCGTGTCGATCAAGGAGACGCTGCTCGCCGCAATCGACAACGCGTTCGCCGAGATCGTGCCGGCCAAGTGGGCGACGCGGGCCAACACGACGCGCCAGTTCAAGGTCTTCAACGACGCGCGCGCCATTCTGGCCGGCGACGTGGCTCACCCGATCTACAGCGGCGAACTCGCCAGGCAGATCGGTGTGTCGGTGCGCACGCTGCACGACGCGATCCAGCGCTACCGGGGCATCAGCCTGCATCGCTATCTGCGGCTGCGCCGGCTCTGGCTGGTGCGCCAGCAGCTGCTCGCAGGTGCACCCAGCGTCAAGGCCTGTGCGCTGGCTTACGGGTTCTGGCACCTCAGCGATTTTTCGCGGAGCTACCGGTCGCAGTTCGGGGAAGCGCCATCGGAGACGCTGGCGGCTTCGCGCCGTGCCGGCGTCGCGCCCGCCGATCCGGCTGGTGGCGGACACGAATCGTAACGATCCGCCTGAACGAAATCTTAACGGCCGTCGAGGAATCTGTTGGTACGATTCCACCAGAGGCGGGCTGATGCATCCCCGACGATTTGCGCGTGTTCGACCGACAGGATGTGTATCCAGCGTGGTCAAGCTCCAGCTCGAACCGAAGGCGCCGCTGATCGAATGCCGGCTGGTGGATTATTCCGCGGGCGGAGCCTGCCTGGAATTCTCCAAGCCGGTCCAGTTGCCCGAGCGTTTCGAGATGTTTCACGGCAACACCCGGAAGCGTTGCCGGCGGGTCTGGAGCAAGGGCGTCCGGGTCGGCGTCTCGTTCTGAGGACGCCGATCAACGGCGGTTCGGGCCGCGCCCTGCGCGACCCGATTGAGTCCCGATGAAGTCTGTCCCGATTGAGGGGGCTAAATAAGCGCCGGCGAGGGGCTCAGGCGCCGCTCTGGCACTTCTTCATGAACGAGTTCTTGGCCGCGCCGGCGAGCTTCTTGCCGTCGGAGCCCACCGCCTTGGTCTCGCAGGTATCCATCGTGCACTTCTTCATGAACGAGGTCTTGGCCGCGCCGGCCAGCGGCTTGCCGTCCTTGCCGACGGCCTTCGTCTCGCAGGAGGCGTCCTGTGCAAATGCCGAACCGGCGGCAAAGGTCGCGATCACGGCCGCCAAGAAAATCCGCTTCATCTGGGTTCTCCCTAAACCAAACCAGTGGCCGGATTGGATATCGGATTCTTGGCCCGATCAAGTTCCCACAGCCGAATTTGTCTATAAAATACCCGGTGAGCTGCGAGAAAATTCCGTGTGCAGCGCGGAACAAAATGGGGGAAACGCGGAATGGAATTCGAGACGCTGGTACAGACACGCAAAAGCGTGCGCGGGTTCAAGAAGCAGCCGGTGTCCCGGGCGACCGTCGAGGAGATCATCGAGGTGGCCAAGCGCGCGCCGTCCTCGATGAACACCCAGCCCTGGCACGTCCATGTCCTGACCGGGGCGCCGCTGGAAGAAGTGCGCCGCCGCAACATGGAGGAGATGATCGCCGGCGCCAAGGCCAAGCGCGACATCATCAGCCATGGCGAGTACCAGGGCGTGCACCGCGGCCGCCAGGTCGACATCGCCAAGAAGCTGTTCGGCGCCATGGGGATTGCCCGCGACGACAAGCCGATGCGACAGGATTGGGTGCTGCGCGGCTTCCGGCAGTTCGACGCCCCGGTCTCGCTGGTGCTGGCCTATGACCGGATCCTCGATCCCGGCGCGGTCTGCCATTTCGACCTCGGCGCGCTCTGCTACGGCATCGTGCTGGCAGCCTGGGATCGCGGCCTCGGCAGCGTGATCAACGGCCAGGGCATCATGCGCTCCGACATCGTGCGCGAGGTCGCCAATATCCCGGAAGACCAGGCGATCATGACCTGCGTCGCGATGGGCTATCCCGACGATAGTTTTGCCGCCAACGCGGTGCGGTCGGACCGCGAGGCCAACAGCGATTTTGTCCGCTATGTCGGCTTTGCCGACTAGGGAGGCCGCGACCCGTGCGGAGGTGCGGCAGCATCGGCGATCTGAGCACTGATCGTCGATCGCTTGCTTGCAGCCAATCACCTCGTGCTGCGTGATCGATTGCTCGACGCGCCCGGTCGGCCGGCGCAATTGCGCACGCGCTGACCGCGCCGCGGGATATTGAATTCCGCTCCATGAAACCCTTGCGCGAGCGTGAGCGCGTGCGCGCGTTTCCGCTATTCCTGCCGATAAAAAATGCGCTACTGGTTTTGTGAAGCGAAACAGCACAGGCGAGGAATCTCAGATGAGCGATGATGAACAGACAGCCATGATCCGCGAGACCGTCGCGAGATTCGTCGATCGCGAACTCATCCCGCTCGAGCCGCAATATCTGAAATCGAAACTGCCCGGCAGCGATCATCCCGAGCTCACCGCAGAGCAGCGCAAGCGGCTGCGCGACGTCTCCAAGGAGCTCGGCCTCTGGGGCCTCGACGCGCCCGAGGAGCTCGGCGGCCACGATTTGCCGACGCGCACGATGGCCGCGGTGCATGAAGAGCTCGGCCGCAGCTGCGTGCCGTTCGTGCTGCCGCCGGATTCGCCGAACCTGCGCATGCTGCAGGCGGTCGGCACCGACGCGCAGAAGAAGAAATATCTGCAGCCCTATATCGAGGGCCGGATGGCGTCGGCGATCGCGATCTCCGAGCCCGGCGCCGGCGGCGATCCCGCGGGCATGAAGACGCGCGCGGTGCTCGATGGCGAACAGTGGGTGCTGAACGGCCGCAAGATCTGGATCAGCAATGCGCGCGCCGCGGACTTCATCATCGTGATGGCGCGCGTCGGCAACGACCAGCGCCAGGGCGGCATCACCTCCTTCATCGTCGAGAAGGGCACGGCGGGCTTCATCATCGAGCGCGAGATCCCGATGGTCGGCGGCGGCTCGACCTATGAGATCGTGTTCGAGGATTGCCGCATCCCGAAGGACTCGGTGCTGGGCGAAGTCGGCAAGGGCTACGCGCCGATGCAGTTGCGCCTGCGCACGCGGCGGCTCGAGATGGGATCGACCTGCGTCGGCATCACCAAGCGCGCGCTCGACATGATGTGCGAGCACGCCAGGCAGCGCGAGACGTTCGGCGTGAAGCTCGCCGAGCGCCAGGCGATCCAGTGGTGGATCGCCGACATCTCCACGCGCATGCATGCGTGCCGGCTGATGGTGCGCGAGGCCGCCGACAAGACCGATCGCGGCGAGGACATTCGCCACGAGGCCTCGATGATCAAGGTGTTCGCGACCGAGATGGCCTATGACGCCTGCGACCACGCCATGCAGACGCTCGGCGCACTCGGCGTGACGCTGGAATTGCCGCTCAACGCGCTCTGGCAGAAGGCCCGCCTGATGCGGGTGTACGAAGGCCCGAGCGAGGTCCATCGCCAGGCGATCGCCCGCCGTGTGCTCGGCCTGCGTGGCGGCTAGCACGTGGAGTGAGCCACGTTACCCTTCGATGACGTCATGACGAACGTAGGATGGGTAGAGCGCAGCGAAACCCATCAACACTCGCAGCGAAGCGATGGGTTTCGCTGCGCTCTACCCATCCTACGGATTCAGGACTACGCCGCCCGCACGTCGGAGAGGAAGCGGTTGACCTGGCCGGCGAGGTCCTTGGACTGCGTCGAGAGCTGCTCGGCGGCGCCCAGTACCTGGGTTGCCGCCGCGCCGGTGTCGTCGGCGGCGCGCTGCACGCCGGAGATGTTGGAATTGACCTCCTGGGTGCCGCGCGCGGCTTCCTGGACGCTGCGCGAGATCTCCTTGGTCGCCGAGCCCTGTTCTTCGATCGCGGCGGCAATCGCAGTGCCGATCTGGTCGATTTCGGTGATGACGTCGACGACGCTCCGGATCGCCGTCACGGTCTCGTCGCTTGCGGTCTGGATCGCGGTGATCTGCTCGGAAATCTCCGTGGTCGCCTTCGCGGTCTGGCCGGCCAGCGACTTCACTTCCGAGGCGACGACGGCAAAGCCTCGACCGGCCTCGCCGGCGCGGGCCGCCTCGATGGTGGCGTTGAGCGCGAGCAGGTTGGTCTGCGCCGCGATGCTCTGGATAAGCGTCACGACGTCGCCGATCTTCTGGGCGCCCTCGGCCAGCGAGCGCGCAGTGTCGCCGGTGCGCCTTGCATGGTCGACCGCACGGGCGGCGATCTCGGTCGAGGTCGCGACCTGGCGGGCGATCTCCGAGATCGAGGAGGTCAGTTCCTCGGTCGCGCTCGCCACCGTCTGCACATTGGTCGAGGTCTGATCCGACGCCGCGGCGACGACCGCGGCCTGACGGTTGGTGGCGGCCGCGGTGGCCGACATCGATTGCGCCGTGTCCTCCATCACCGAGGACGCTGCGGACAGGCCGCCGACCAGTTCGGTGACCTTGGCTTCGAAAGCACGGGTCAGATCGTCGAGCACGCGGGCGCGGCGCATCTTGACGTCATTCTCGGCTTCCTTCTCGCTCGCGAGTCGATCGGCTTCGATCCTGTTGTCCTTGAACACCTGCACGGCTGCGGCCATCGCGCCGATCTCGTCGTTGCGCGCGGCGCCCGGGATCGCCTCGGCGACGTCGCCCGCGGCGAGGCGCGACATCCGGCCGGTGAGGGCGGCGATCGGGTTGAGGATGCGGCGGCGGACCACGACGATGAGGCCGGCGCTGACGGCAATGACCGCGAGCAGCCCGATCAGTGCGATCACGAAGCTGAAGCGCGCCGACGAATAGGCGCTGGCAAGCACTTGCTCGGCATTCTCGTAGAACGCGTCGCGCACGGTGATGATGGCGGCGAGGCCGATCTGCGATTCCGGATAGTAGGTGTCGAGATCCAGCTCATACTTGCCGGTTACTGCGCCTTCCTTGGCAAGCTTCAGCGCTTTGCCGAAGCGCTCGACATAGTCGGCCTGCATCTTGCCGAGCGCCGTCATGACGTTCGCGGGCGTCGCCGGATTGTTGCGCAATTCCTGCAGGGTCGAGAGGATCTGCTCGGTGCGGCCGGTCGAGCGGTAAAGTTCCAGCTTCTCCTGATCGGTCGCGACGCGCTTGGCGCCGACCAGCGCCTTGTGCAGGCTGGCATTGAGGCCGCCGGTGTCGCGCAGCATCCAGGCAACGTTGGCGTAGCTGGCCTGGCGATAGGCATTGCCGTCGAGGCCGGCGAGGCGGCGCACCTGCTCGTCGAGCAGCGTGGTGACACCGGCGTTGAACACGGAATTGTCGGCGACGATCTTGCCGGCGGCGGCGCGGCGGGCATCGGCCGGACCGGCGATTGCAGCCGCGATGGCGTCGCGCAGCCCGGCAAACTTCACCTTCAGCGCGTCGATCTCGCGCGCGACGGCCTCACCATCGTCGAGCGATCCCGGCAGGGTGGCGCGCACCTGGTTAACCTTGGCCAGCGCGCCGTCGGTCAACTGGCGCTGGCGGTCGAGTTCGGCGATCTGCTTCGGATCGATCGTGCCGCCTGCGAGCAGCAGGTTGGTGGCATAGCCCCGCTCGGGGTTCATGTAGCGCGGGATATCGCCGACGGCGCGGACGATCTCGAGCCGGCTCTGCGCGGTCGAAACCTTGTCCATGGTCTGGTACTTGGTCGCCGCGACATAGGCCGCCAGGCCACCGCCGACCGCGGACAAGGAGACGATCGCGGCCGTCAGGAGAGTACCGATTTTCATGGGATGCGCGCCATTTCTTGACGAAAGAGGGAAGGCCTCAACCGTACCGGGTGCGCATTAAGCTTGGGTTTATGATGCGGGAGCCGTGTGTGGCACGGCGTACATCCCGATCGTCGTCCCTGCGGAAGCAGGGACCCATAACCACAGGGTCGTGTTGTTAGAGAGGGCTGTGGCCCCAGCGTCGCGCAACAATCACCTTCGGTGGTTATGGGTCCTGGCTTTCGCCAGGACGACACCGGATGTGTGGCGGTCCCGCCCATTCCGCATTGTCCGAAAGTCGAAGACGCGGTGCCGCCCGGCCGTGCGTGGCGGCGCGGCGTGACGGTCAGTGCTCGTCGTCCTCAGCGCCCTTGGTCGCGGCGCGGTGCTGGGTCGCGCCGCCCGTGCCCGCTTCGCCGCAGGGAAGCTGGTTCCAGGTGCCGTCGGCGGCCTGTTGGTAGGCTTGGCAGCCGGTCGAATTGGTTGTGGTGGCGGCTTTCTCGTCGGCTTTCTGCCGCTCGGCACTCTTCGCCAGCGCCGGCGTGGCAACGGCGGCGATGGCCGCGAGCGAGCCTGCGAAGACCAGCTTTGCGATCCGCATGTCGGGTTCTCCTTCTCGAAGCGAACGCATATCCAGAAAACAAATCTGGCAATTTTTGGCCGCAGCGAGGGACCTGCGACGAATTGCTTAATGCCGGGAAAACGCGCCGGAATGCCGTTAACGTCTGCGCGCCAGCCGCAGGACGGCGGTCGCAGCGCTGTGGTAGGATCGCGCCATCATGACCCACCGCATTCTCGTTCTCTATGGCTCCTATCGTTCGGATCGCATGGGCATCCGCCTGGCGCATTTCGTCGTCGACAGCCTGCGTGCGCGCGGCGACGATGTCGAGTTGATCGACGGAGGTCGGCCTGCCGATGCTCGACCGGATGTACAAGGAACATCCCAAGGGCCAGGCGCCGGCCGTGCTCGAAACGCTCGCTGCAAAGATCCGCGACGCCGACGGCTTCCTGTTCGTCACCGGCGAATACAATTGGGGCATCCAGCCCGGGCTGAAGAACCTGACCGATCATTTCCTCGAGGAATGGTTCTGGCGTCCGGCGGCGATCGCAAGCTATTCGGCCGGGCGGTTCGCCGGTGCGCGCGCCGCAACCGCCTGGCACGGCACGCTGTCGGAGATGGGCATGGTGGTGGTGTCGAGCACGATCAGCGCAGGGCCGATCGCGCAGACCCTGTCCGCCGAAGGCAAGCCGATCGGCGAGGGCGGCAAGTCGCTCGAACGCGCCTTTCCGCGCTTTGCCGACGACTTCACCTGGTGGATCGAAGCCGCCAAGGCACAGCGGGCGCGCAAGGCGCCGCCATACTGAGTGCAGGTCTGCACGTCCTCGGAGATCGGCATCATGAGCCTTTTCACATCGCCCTTCGATCCCGCGCGCGAGGCAGCCCTGGTGACCGGCGCCGGCAATGGCATTGGCCGCGCCATCGCGCAGGCCCTGGTCGGCGAGGGCGTGCGCACGGTGTTCGCCGACTCGCATGAGGACAGGGTCATGGCCGCCATCCAGGCCGCCGCACATCCCGAACTTGCCGTGCCCTGGGTCGGTGATCTCGCACAACGTGCGGCGTGCGACGCCCTGCTGGCACATGCGCAAGCCGCG
Source organism: Bradyrhizobium sp. AUGA SZCCT0105 (assembly GCF_018129565.1). Classification (NCBI taxonomy): domain Bacteria; kingdom Pseudomonadati; phylum Pseudomonadota; class Alphaproteobacteria; order Hyphomicrobiales; family Nitrobacteraceae; genus Bradyrhizobium; species Bradyrhizobium sp. AUGA SZCCT0105. The sequence goes on from NZ_JAFCMK010000001.1 coordinate 566,750, forward strand.
GTCGGGCAGGTGACGCATTTCGTCCACAGCGCTTCGCCGCCGCGCCGCGAGGCCGATCACGCGATGGCGGTCGATGAAGAGACGTGGCGGCAGATGCACGCGGTCAATCTCGATGCCGGCTTTCATCTGTCGCGCGAACTGGCGCGCAAGCTGATCGCGGCGAAGCGGCCTGGCTCGTTTCTGCTGCTCACCTCGCTGCATGCGGGCACGCCGCGCAACCTGCCGCATTATTCGACGGCGAAGGCCGGCATGGCGATGCTGGTGAAGGAACTGGCCAAGAGCTGGGGCCGCTACGGCATCCGCGTCAATGCGCTGGTGCCCGGTGCGATCGCGGCGGGCGGCTTCGTCGCCGACCCCGCGCTGGCCAGGCACATTCCGCTGGGGCGGCTAGGCCAGGCGGACGATCTCGCGCCGATGGCGCTCGCCGTGCTGTCGCACAAGCTCTCCGGCTACGTCACCGGCGCATCGATCGTCGTCGACGGCGGCCTGTCGCTGACCAACTGGTTCGCGCCGCCGGAGCTCGATTGAGAATCGAAATTTACTCCTTCGTCCGGATGTAGCCCGCAAGCCGCGTCTTCTGGTCTTGGCACCAGGTCGTCATGCTGCCGGCGCGGCGCTGGTCGAGGTCGGTGGTCTGGGTTGCGATCGCGACTTCGGTCATCAGGTCGTCGGCCTGTTTCTCGCCCATCTTGCCGCCGGTATGCATGAAGGCGATCGCCTTGCGCACCTGCTCGGTGGTGCCGTCGGGCAGGTGCATGTCCTGCGCGCGCTGCACGAGGTCCTGATAGACGAGATCGGTGCCGGGGCACTCGACCTTGGCGGCAAAGGCCTGCAGCACCATGGTGACATAGGCCGCACGCGGATCGGCGTGGGCCGGTGTTGCCGCGACAATCAGGCCGCCAATCAGCAGAGCGTAACGCATCGAATTCCTCCCGATGTTTTAGATATTTTGCCGCAAGGCTAGCGTCCGCGGGAACCGACTGCAACCGGAAGGACACACTTGCCGAAGGAACCGATCAAACAGCCGTGTTCCAATCTGCGCTGCCACGATTTCAGCACGATTTCGGCAGCAAGTGCCACAACTTGACGCAGGGGAGAATGATCGTGTCGAAGTTGGGGCTTGCTGCGGTGCTGATGGGTTCGCTCGCACTTGGCGGCTGCATGCAGGCGACGCTGTCGCCGGTGACGGATGCCGCGATGACGCCGCGCGATCGGCAATTGCTGGCGCATCCGCCCTATGCGGACGCCAAGATTCCGGATCAGTTCCAGCGCCACATTGTCGATTACAGGCGGAAGGAGCAGCCGGGTTCGATCCTGGTCGATACCGACGCGCGCTATCTCTATTACGTGCTGCCCGGCGGCAAGGCGATCCGCTACGGCGTCGCCGTCGGCGAAGAGGCAATGGCGTTCTCCGGCGTCGCCACCGTTGGCCGTCTCGCCGAATGGCCGGATTGGGTTCCGACCAAGGACATCCAGGAGCGGCTCGGGCCGTATCCGGCGCGTGTCGCCGGCGGACCGGCCAATCCGCTCGGTGCCCGGGGCATCTACCTCTACCAGGGCAACAAGGACACGCTCTACCGCATCCACGGCACCAACCAGCCCGAATATATCGGGCAGGCGATCTCGTCGGGCTGTATCCGCATGAACAACGCCGACGTGATCGATCTCTACCAGCACGTCAAGCCGGGCGCGACCGTGGTCGTGCTGCCGCCGGGACAGAGCGCGTAAAGCCAAGGCCGTAGGGCGGATTAGCCGAAGGCGTAATCCGCCATCATTCGAGGCAGCGGCGGCGGATTACGCTTGCGCTAATCCGCCCTACTTTTTTGTGAGTCCCGTCAGCGCAACGGCATCGGCGGCCGGACCACGGGGCCGTTATCATCAGCATCGACAACAGAGGACGGCTGCGATTGCACTGGCCGCGGCGCGACAGCCTGCGGTGCGGCTGCAACGGGTGCCGGCAGCGGGGCCGCTGATGCAGCCGGTGGCGGTGGGATGTAGGCCTGGGTCGGCGGGTACGACCGGCGCACCGGCGGTGAAGCAACGGCCGTGCGTGGCGCCGCAGGCGGCGGCGTGATCGCGGCACGCGGGCGCGGCGCGACCGGCCGCGGTTCGACGGCCCTGGTCTCGGTCGTCCGCGCGACCCGCTGCGTCAACTGATCCTGGCTCGCCTTCAGCTGATCGATGCTGGTCTTGAGCTGCTCGATCTGCTGTCCCATCGACGCGAGATCGCGCGCCATCGACTGCAACAGCTGCGTTTGGTCAGCTGGTGCCGCCGGGGCAACCGGCGCCGCCGCTGCAGCGGGTGCTGCGGCCACCGCAGGCTGCGCTGCAGCGACGTCCTGTGGCGCAGCCGCTGGAGCAGCCTCAGCCGGCTGATCGGCGGCAGCCACCTGCGCGGGCCGGCTCGCCTGGTCGGCAGCGGGAGTGGCCTTGCCCGGCAGCAGCGACGTCAGGGCCTCGACCTGGGGCACATACTCCGCCACCACCTGCTTGACGCGATGCCCGTAGTGTTGCCACGCCGCGGTGCCCATGGCGCCGGCGATCGCGAACACGAACCAGAAGGCGCGGATCGCCCATTTATTGGTCGGACGCGGCGCGCGCTCCAGTCTGATGTCGTCCAGCCTGCCGTCATGGCTTGCGGCGCTGTATTCCGGCGCGGCCGGCGGCGCCGTCACCGGTATCGGCGTCACCGGCGGCACCGAGGTGACCGTGGCGGCGGCCGCGACCTGTGGCGTGGAAGAGGGGGCAAGGCTCGGGCCGAACCAAGGCTCGCGTTGCCCTGCCGCTCCCTTGGCGGCGGGTGCCGGCGCGGCGGCATTGTCCGGGCGGGTTGCAGTGAAGCTAGGTTCGATCGCGAAAATATCGTGCGGATCTGCGTCTTTCAGTGTCGATTGCATGGCGGTCCCCGTTTCAGTCCAAGGTCAACCGCAAATGGGCGGCCGGCAATTTGAGCTCTGTATCGACCCCTGGCCCTGACCCCACGACTCCAGTCCGGTTTGACCAAAGCAAGGCGAGAGGGTGGAGAGGTTGGGGAGTTTCGGGAACCGACGCTGGGAGCCGAGGACGCTAGGAATCCTTGGACGCGCGCGGAGAGCTCCGGGACGCATTTCCGGGTGAACCTCCCTGGTTGTGTGGCGCATCCACCACACCCGAGGGGAAATCGGTTCGCCTGCGGCCCGTCCGACCGCGCTCCGCCACCGTTCCGCCCCGATTGGATTCGGCCATGCGGGTGTTGGATTTTCGGCTTGGGCTGGGGCGCGAGTTGGGGATGCAACATGTCACGCGACGATGCAGTCATTTCGTACGTCGACGTCAAACGCAGCGCGCGCGGTGTTGCGCCCGCAATTGCATTGGCTCGTGCGCGAAAGCCGCTGCGGCTCTGCGCCATCGTGATCGGCGCCGCGTCGCTTGCGGCCTGTGCACAGTCCTCCGTCGTCAGCCAGCGCTCGCAGGCGCTCGCGAGCCGGCCAGCATCGCTCGAGCCGACCCGGGCTGCGTCATCGGCGACGCGCACACATGTCGCAACCGCGCGCAAGCACACGCCGTACGCGTCACGCAAAGGCGGCGATACCAGGATCGCGTCGCAGGGCGTCGCGAGCTTCTACAGCGACGAGCAGGAGACCGCGAGCGGCGAGAAGTTCAACGCGCACGAACTGACCGCCGCGCATCCGACATTGCCGTTCGGCACCAAGCTGCGCGTCACCGACGTCAAGACCGGCCGCTCGGTCACGGTGCGTGTCAACGACCGCGGGCCTTACGTTCCCGGGCGCATCGTCGACGTCTCGTATTCTGCTGCACAGTCGCTCGGCATGATCGGCAAGGGCGTCGCGAATGTCCGGCTCGACGTGGTGCAGTGAGCGGCGTCGCAAGTCAGGTTCGGGATTTCTTGCCGGACGGATCGGGAAAAAGTCCCGGTGTTGCGCGCGCTTTAATCCTGTTGTCCGAACGCTGGCAACAAATAGGATTGATGCCGCTACTTCCCGCGCTCTCCTTTTCCAGGCGCGTGGATTTTCAACCCAATGAACCTTCCCCGCCTTGGCGTCCCACCGAGGCGGGGTTTTTCTTTGAGGCATGCGCGCGGAGTGCGTTCACGGGGTGGGCCTGAGCCATCAGCGGCAAGACCACATGCTGGATAAGCCGACCTTGATGGGTAAGTTGCGCCGCCGCGACCGCACGTTGCGCTCTGCCGCATCTGGCGCCTGTGCTTCCACCAAATTGTCATGCTCCCGGCGAATTGCGGCCCAACGCCGCTGCCAACACACCGCCGAACGGATGACGTCGGCGAGGGACAAGCATTGGCCTACAAGATGATCGCAGAACGCGAGAACGAAACGGTCAGGATCGAGCGGGAGAGCACCTTCATCATCATCGCCAAGGCCAAGGTCTGGGCGAGCGAGGGATGGCAGGTGGTGATCACCGACAAGGATGGAAAATCATACCCGCCCGAGGAATTCGACAAGCTGCTCGCGGCGTAGTGCTCTATTGCCGTTTGCGCATGATCTTTTCGGAAAACCGCTTCGCACTTTTCCGGATCATGCGCTAGCGCTGCGCTGACACCAGCATCATCATCGGCCGTTCGAGTTCGTCGGCCAGTTCGGGCACAGCCTTGATCTGCTCCCGCGTCGGGGAGAATTCCTCGACGTGGCGAAGCGTGAAGCCGGCGCCGATCAGCGCATTGAGCGTGGTGCCGATGGTGCGGTGATATTTCAGCACGCCTTTCACGTACCAGTCGGTCCGGCGTTCGCCTTCGATGAAGTAGCGGTTGACCGGCCAGGACTTGCGGCCGTCCTGGTCCTGTCCCCAGCCGGGATGGGCGGCGGCCATGTAGATCGGATGCTCGATGGTGAAGACCAGATGCCCGTCCGGGGCGAGGGTGCGATACAGCATCCGCGCCAGGCGATCGAAGTCTCTGATGTAGTGGAAGGTGAGGGCGCTGTAGGCGAGGTCGAATGTGGCCTTCGGCAGCTCCAGCGTTTCGAGGTCGGCGATCTCATAAGCGATGGCCGGATCCTGCGTCATCGCCGTGGCGCGCGCGATCATGTTCTGCGAGAGGTCGACGCCGAGCACGCCGGAGGCGCCTTGCTCGCGCATCCAGCGCGACATCCAGCCGAAGCCGCAGCCGAGATCGACCACGCGCTTGCCTGCGATGTCAGGCAGCATGGCGCGGATCGCGGGCCATTCGGGCGCGCCGAGCAGCCCGCGGACCTGCCGCGGCAACTGGCTGTAGCCGGCGAAGAAGCCGGGATCGTCATAGATGTTCTGCGCCATGGTCACGGCAACTCGGGAAGGAGCGGGGTCCGCCTCTCTGTATCCGCCGCCGCGGCGCGTGGAAACCGTTGATTCCATCGCGCCGGCCGGTCTGCTGGAACCAGACGCGGCGTTCGGCCGTTTTGAAGTCAGTCCGCGGGACGCGCGGTCACGGCTGTCCCTGCGGCGTCGGACAGCAGAGGAGAGCGCCATGATAGCCGAGATGCAGATCCACACCATCGCGCGGCAGATGCTCGAGAAGCACGGCCTGCAGGCGATTGCCGAGGCGGCGCAGAACGCGATCGCCTGCGAGAGCAAGGGCGAGACCGAAGAGGCCCGCGAGTGGCGCCATATCGAGGACGCCATGAAGATGATGCGCGGACCGCATCAGAGCTGACCGCGGGGAGCCCGCGATGCCTGACCGAATGATCCGGCGCTGGGCGCTGGACCATTCGACTTGCGAATCCCCAAGGTTGCGAATCCCCAAGGCCGCTTGCCTTCGCCGGAAATTCCGGGAACTCTGTTCCGGCAAGCATCAGACAAATTTTCTATCTGGGGGAATTCGCCATGACCTTTTCACTCTACGACGCGACCGTTGCCAACTATCTGCAGATCCTCGGCGCCGCCTCGGGCTTTCTCGACAAGAGCCTCGCGCATTTCAAGGAGAACGGCATCGATCCGGCCGAGATCGTCGAGACCCGGTTGTTTCCGGACATGTTGCCGTTCCGCTTTCAGGTGGTCTCGCTCGCGCATCATTCCCGCGGCGCGATGGAAGCCGCGAAGAGCGGCGTGTTCGTCCCGCCGTCCGGCAAGCCCGATCTGGATTACGCCGCACTGCAGGCGCTGGTGAAGGACGCGCACACCGAATTGTCGGCGCTGACGCCGGATGCGGTCAATGCGTTGCTCGGGCGCGAAGTGATGTTCAAGCTCGGCGAGCGGTCGATGCCGTTCACGGCCGAGGGATTCCTGATGTCGTTCTCGCTGCCGAACTTCTTCTTCCACTCGACCACCGCCTACGACATCCTCCGCCACAAGGGCGCGCCGCTCGGCAAACGTGACTTCATTGGCCGGTTGAACATGAAGAAGTGATCGAGCCGCGCGCCGACTGGTCTTGCTGAGGCGGCAACACCGGCCGCCCCGCACGAAGCAAGATCAAGACCGCGCGCGGACGGGCGCGGTCAACAGAGTCTAAAGCCTGCCGGCGCTAGCCGGCCCTGCGCCAGTGCGGCACGGGGTCGAGCGGCGTCCGGTAGAGCTCGCGCCGGTCGATGTCGGTGACGCGCACGGCGCAGCCGCGCGCCTTCAGCTCCGGCTTGACCTGCGACAGCTCGTTGGCGAGCTGATCGGCGCGATCGGAGGCAAGGCTGATGTCTTCGAGGATGATCGTTCCTTGATTCCGGAACTCGTCCCCCACCACGAGATCGAAGGTGTAGTACGGCATCCGAAGTTCTCCGTTTCGGTTTGCATCACAGGGTAACACTGAGTCGTGCATTCCCTAAGATGCATCGCGCACAATCGTCGGGTGATCGGCGCAAAAACGATGTGCAACGCATCCAGCGCGATGAACGACTACACGCGCGGCACGGCGAAGGAGTCCTGTCATCCAGCTCACCGCCATGCCGTTAAGATTTGATTAAAGCTGTCGTCGCAAGCTTGCGACCAGGTGGAATTGCGGCGGAACCGGACTCCGGGAACCGGCAGCCGCAGGAGAAGGCCGGTGGCGTAACGCCCATCGGCCTTTTCTCGTCGCTCAAACCCTCGGACTAGTTGCGCAACCCGGCTTGCCGCCTGGCGCGGCATTTCGGACCCGGCCCGCGCATGTAGTACAGCTCGGGGCGATAGGGGTGGATGACGCCCTCGATCAGCGCGACGCAGCGCTGAGCGAGGCGGGTGAGGTGGCGCCGCAAGGGCTGCAGGGCGAGTTCCATCGAGTTCATGGCATGCCCTCAGTGCAATTCGCCGAGGACGGCGGTGAACGGCAGCTCGAAGATCTCGGTACCGATATCGTCGGTGACGTGGACCGCCCAGTTGCGCCAGTCCTCCACACTCGGTGTCATGACAAAGCTGCGCGCGAGCTGCTCCGCATGCACCCGCACCTCCGAAAAATCCATCGCGGCGCCGATGCGATCCAGGATGACGTGCTTGTCGTCGGAGCAGTGAAAGTAAACTGCGGACATCTTCCGATTCCCATGCCGAAGCGATTCTCTGGCGCTGAAATAGCAGCGCGCGCGGGCACTTAGAATCCGGGTGATCCCCCATCGGTAAACTACGGGGAATCCAGACGATTTGAATCACGCCGCCGTGATCGGGTCGGGTCGTCAGAAGATCGGCTCACCGATCGCAACCTCGCTGCGCGGGCCGAGCACGATCACCTGGCCGCCGGCATCCTTGGCGCCCAGGATCAGCAGTTCCGAGGTGAAACCCGCGATGTTCTTCGGCCCGAGATTGCAGATGCAGACGACCTGCGAGCCGACCAGCGCCGCTGGCTCGTAATTCGTGATCTGCGCGCTCGACCACATCGTCCGACCGGCGCCGACATCGACGCCGACCTTGTATGAGGGGTTGCGGGCGCGCGGAAACGGCTGCACCTCGACCACCTTGCCGATCCTGATGTCGAGGCGGGCGAAGTCGTCATATGTGGCTTGCGGCTTGAGCGGAGACATCAGCGCTCCTGAAACGCGAGGCGGATGCCGAGCGCGACATAGATCGTGCCGACCACGCGGCCCTGCCACTGGCCGATGCGGCGATGCCGCCGGATCCATGGGCTGATCTGGCTGGCGGCGAGCGCGAGCAGCGAGGTGTAGGCCGCGCTCATCGCAACGAAGATCAGGCCGAGGGTCGCGAACTGCGCGACGGCGGAGCCGTGGCCGGGATGGACGAACTGCGGCAGGAAGGCGAGGAAGAACAGCGCGGTCTTCGGGTTGAGCATTTCCGCCCAGATCGCCTGCCGGAACGCGCGCCGCGGATCGACCGGCTGCGATGCCGGCAAATGCAGGTCGTCATTCTTCTCGAACAAAGCGCGGACGCCGAGCACGATCAGGTAGATCACGCCGGCATATTTGACGATCGAGAACGCGAGCGCCGAGGTCATCAGCACGGCCGACAGGCCGAACGTCGCCATGGCGGTGTGGACGAGGTCGCCGAGCGCGATGCCGAACCCGGTCGCGACGCCGACGCGCGGCCCGCCGGTGACGGAACGCGCGAGCACAAGCAGCACGGCTGGCCCCGGGATCAGGAACAGGCCGAGCACGACGGCGGCGTAGGTGAGGAGGGTGGTGATGTCGATCATGAAACGTGTCCCGAATGTCAGGATGCAGGGATGGCGACCGCCGCGAAGCGCGGCTTCGGATCAAGCATCAGTTCGGCGCTTTCGACAATGCGCATTTCCTCGGTTGCTCGCTCCGCAGTGCGCACCAGCACGCCGTGGATGCCTGACGCGGCGTGGCTGAGCGCCTCCGGCGTCGCCAGGCCACGCACGCGGGCGGCGACGAACAGCGCGGCGAACAAGTCGCCGGTGCCGGACGGGCTGATCGGCACGCGCGGGGTGCGCACGCGCCACGCTCCCGTGTGCTCGATCGCCAGCGTCTCGATCTCACCGTCGGGCGTGCCGGCAAGCTCGGCGCTGGTGATGACGATGGTTGCAGGCCCCCGCGCCATCAGCGCGCGGGCTTGCGCAATGACGTCATCGGTCGTCGTCACGCGCGCGCCGCAGAGGAATTCGAACTCGAAATGGTTGGGCGTGATGATGTCGGCCAGCGGACAGAGCTGGTCGCGCACCAGCGGCGGGATGTCCGATCGCACGAACATGCCGCGATCACGGTCGCCGAGCACGGGATCGCAGCAATAGAGCAGGGCCGGGTTTTCCGCTTTCGCGCGGGCGACGAAGTCGGCGACCTCAATCGCGATGTCGGCCGAGCCGAGATAGCCCGACAGGATCATCCGGGCGCTTTCGATCGCGCCGCGCTCCTCGATGCCGCGCAAGAGGTCGGCGACCAGCTGCGCGTCGAGCACCCGTCCACGGATCGTCGGATAGCCCGGCCGGTTGCTGAGCAGCGTGGTCGGCACGGCGACGACGTCGATGCCGTGCAGCTGGATCGGAAAGGTGGCCGCGCTGTTGCCGACATGGCCCCAGGCGACCTGTGACTGGATCGAGATGACGGTCATGTCGCCCGCATCACCCGAACAGCGCAGCGTAGATCACGTAGAGCCAGCCCAGGATACCGTGGATGATCGCCCACAGGATCGAATGGTTCTTGGTGTACGAGATCGCAATCGCCAGCGCCGAGCCGAACCCCACGCCGTATTTCGCGCCCTCGACGCGGACGCCATAATATCGATTGCCGTTCATGGTGATCCTTCCAGCGAGAGGGCGTGAGATTGGCGGCAGCGTAACCTGCGAGTTGGCGCGAGTTCAACGGTGCATCGTGACTTTGCGCAGGGATGACGGGGCGGGCGCCTTGCACACCAATGTCGTCCTGGCGAAAGCCAGGACCCATAACCACCGCATTTGATAATGGACGGGATCGCGGCCCCAGCATCGCGCAACTAGTCTCATTCGGGGTAATGGGTCCTGGCTTTCGCCAGGACGACGTCGAATGAGTTGCCCGTCGGGTTGTTTTGTCGCAGCTCTCGCACCGGATTTGACTTGCGCGCAGGCAAACTCGGTTGTGGCCGCTCGGGCCTCCGGTCCCGGCGGTCACGCTCCGATCAATCGAATGTGTCGAACCGAGCCGCAGGACAGGCAAATTCGCTGCGTCGTCGCGGAATAATCAGGTGGCGCCGCCCGTCATGGTTCTAGCGAAAACGCTTCAGCAGGCCGGCGAGATGATCCCATCCTGTTGAATCCAGCAGGAGACGCTCGATGACCACGATCAAACACGTCGCCGCGGGCTTGCTCGCCCTCGGCATGCTGACGACATCGGCCATGGCGCGCGAAGTCCCGGCCGGCCCATCCGCGTTCGTGAAGGGACATGCCGCGGCCGCCAGCCGCTGGGGCGGCGGACCGCCGCGCATGGCCGTGCCGCGCTTCGGCGAGTTCGAAACGCTGCCCCGGGATCAACCCGGCGGCGTCTGCGACCACGGCGACAACGCCATGATCTGCTGAGCCGGACTGTGCATGGCGGTGATCTCCGGCAAAAGTTGCGCTAGCTTCGCTGGGTCGTCTCCCTCCAGCCGCGAGCGCCGCCGCCATGCACATCCTCCGTCCCCAATTCCGCATCGAGGACGACCACGCGCTGGCCTTTGCGGCAGCGCGCGGCTTCGGCGCCATCGTCGCCACCGATGCGCGCGGCCCGCGGGCATCCCATGTGCCGTTCGTGATCGCGCGGCGCGACGATCGCGTGATCCTGCAGATCCATCTCACCGCGAAGAATCCACTGGTCGAGCTCGCCGACGGTATCAGGCGTTTCCTGCTGATCGTCTCCGGCGACGACGCCTACATCTCGAACGACTGGTACGTCTCGCGCGATAACGTCTCCACCTGGCTCTACGAGGCGGTGCACCTGTCCGGCGTCGCGCATCTGCGCGATCACGGGGAGAACCGCGGCCACGGCGATGCGCTGCTCGCGGTTTCCGAAGCGCGGCTGCAGAAGCAGCCCTGGGACCTCACGCAGATGGAGCCCGGCAAGCGCGATCAGATGCTGGCGGGGATCAGGGTGATCGATATGGTCGTCGACGAGATCGAGGGCCAGTCGAAGCTCAACCAGCACAAGAGCGATGCGGACTATGTCGCGCTCGTCAACCGGCTCGCGCATGCGGAGGAGACCTCGAGCCACAGGCTTGCGGAGAAGATGCGCGCGCTGCGGCCGGAGCTTGCGTATGAGGATGGACGATGCGTAGGGCGGGTTAGCGAAGCGTAACCCGCCGCTCAGGTGTTGCGGACCGATGGCGGATTGCGCTTCGCTAATCCGCCCTACAAAGTCGATCACGAAACTGCAAACGTGTTGTTAAGAGTTTCGCCGCGCTGATTTGTTCGACTCCGATTCGTTCTTTGCGAACAAAATGGAGTCGTATCGAGAACACTTACGGTGCGGACCCCAGAAAATTCGCGACTACATCGTTGAATCGATCCGCCTGCTCGACATTGAGAATGTGAACGCCGGGCAGCAGAACGAGCTTTGCATCGGGGATCGTCGCCGCGATTGCCCCGCTGTGATTGGCCCGTGTGACGGTGTCGCTGTCGCCGCCGATGACCAGCGTCGGCGCCGTGATCAGCGAGATGACGCGGCGAAGATCGACATCGCGCAGTGCGGCGTAACAGCCGGCGAGACCGCGGGGCGGGGTGGTGAGCACCATGCCGCGGAATTCGTCGACAATCGCGTTCGGCGCAGCCAGCATCGTCGCGGGAAACCAGTTGCGCATGAAGCCATCAGCGATCGCGTCCATGTCGCTGGCGGCCAGCACCGCGCGGATCTGGTCGTCGAACGGCAGCTCCGACGCAAGACAGGACGCGGTGTTCGAGAGGATCAGGCGATCGATGCGTTCAGGCGCGAAGATGCCAAGCCACTGCCCGATGAACCCGCCGAGCGACAGGCCGAGGAAATGTGCGCGATCGATCCCGAGGGCGTCGAGCAGTTCGACCACGTCGCGGCCGAGCCGATCCATCGAATAGGCGCCCACCGGCGCGTCTGAACCGCCGTGACCGCGGGTGTCATAGCGGAGCAGGCGAAAGGAGCGGCTGAGGGCCGGCAACGAGCGGTTCCACATGTGCAGGTCGGTGGCGATCGAATTCGACAGCGCGAGCACCGGCCGATCGTCGGGACCGTCGATACGGTACGCAATCCGGCAGCCGTCCCCCGTCGTGAAGTGTCGATCGCCGCTCATTTCGTCAGTCCCTTCTGCTGGAGGAAGCCCGCGGCCAGGCTAGGGCTCGCGCTCGGCAGATGAAATTACTAAGATCGAACGATCTCTGTAGGATTTATGGACAATGGACCGGATCAAGCTCCACGACTTGCGCTGCTTCGACGCGGTCGCGGCCAGGGGAAGCTTTCAGGCTGCGGGCGCCGCCCTGAACCGCTCGCACCCGTCGGTGTTCGCGGCGGTCGCCCGCCTCGAACAGCAGCTCGGCCTCACGCTGTTCGACCGCAGCGGATACCGCGTCGGGCTGACGGATGCAGGGCGGACGTTTCACGAGCGCGCGCGGCTGACGCTGCGCGAACTCGATCTGCTGCAGGCCTATGCGGACCAGCTTGTCAGCGGGGAAGAGGTTGTCCTGCGTGTCGTCATCGGTGACCTCTGCCCGCGGCCACCCGTCTTGCAAATGCTCTCGGGGTTCTTTGCCAAATATCCCAACACGCGCCTGCATTTGGAATATGAGGCTGTCGGGGGACCGCTCGAGCGCTTGATCGATGACAACGCCGACCTCGTGTTTCATCGCGCGGACCCGTCCGATCCGCGCTTCGAACGAATCGAACTCTCAACTACGGCCATGGTGCCGGTTGTCGCTCCCGGGTTTCTGCCGTTCGCGTGGACGAAGAAGATCGCGCCGGAGCAGATGCGCCCCTTCACGCAGTGCGTGATCCGTGACACGGCGCGGCGACCTTCGTCGGAAAGCTTCTTCCTGATCGACGGCGCCCATCGCTGTACCGTGCCGGATCAGATGATGAAGAGGGAGCTGATCCTGCATCGTCTCGCGTGGGGCCATCTGCCGGCGTGGCTGATCGAGGATGAGCTCAGGGATGGCCGACTGATCAGCATCGCGGGACCGAATTTTCCGGGCCGTGAGGAACATCTCGCGGCAATCCGCTATCGGCAGCATGCGCACGGGCCCGTCGCGGAAGCACTTTGGCTTCATCTCGAAGAGTGGCGGCTCGCGTCGCGCGCAGCGCGGGGCAGCAGACGGCTCCGCGCAAAGCGTCGCCGATGACGCGCGAGCGGTAACGCGCCGGCACGAAGTTGTCGAGAGATGTCGGATTACGCTTGCGCTGGTCCGCCGTACGAAATGCATCCGCGACAAGTTATGCAAACGCGTTGTTAAGAATCGCTTTGCGCTGATTTTTCGATTCCGATTCGTTCCTCGCGAACAAACTGGAGTCGGATGGGGAACGTGGCTGTGATGCGATTCGTCGCTTGATCGATGAAGCGATCGATCGCAGTGCGCCCGAAATGCGCGGAGATATTCGGTGTCGGGAGCAATTATCCCATCTCGGTACAACATCAGCTGCTCGGACACGTCGGGCGCACACGTCTTGTTAATGCTTGAGTCGTGCCGATTTTCTCGATTCCGATTCGTTCCTCGCGAACAAACTGGAGTCAGATGCAGAACGGAGCTGTGGCGCGCGATGCGTTTCTCTGCTCCACTCGGCGCCCACAAGAGAGATCGCACCGATGGCCAAGAAGACAGGCAAGAAGACAAGCAAGACGACAGCCAGGAAGACGACGAAGCCCGCGTCGCGCCGGACGGTGCTGGCGATCGACATCGGCGGCACGCATGTGAAGGTCATGACCGACAAGGAGCGCATCAAGCGCGAGTTCGAGTCAGGTCCAACGCTGTCCGCCACCGAAATGGTGCAGCAGGTCAAGGCGCTGACCAGGGACTGGTCCTATGACGTGATCTCGATCGGCTATCCCGGACCGGTGGTTCACAACCGTCCGCTGACGGAGCCGCACAATCTTGGCCGCGGCTGGGCCGGCTTTGATTTTCACGGCGCGTTCGGCCAGCCTGTGAAGGTGGTCAACGATGCGCTGATGCAGGCGATCGGCAGCTATCAGGGCGGGCGGATGCTGTTTCTGGGCCTCGGCACCGGGCTTGGCTCAGCGATGATCGTGGAGGGGGTTTACGAGCCGATGGAGCTTGGGCATTTGCCTTACCACAGGGACGAGACGTTCGAGGATTACGTCGGCGCCGCCGGCCTCGAGCGGCGCGGCCGGAAGAAATGGCGCAAGAGCGTGGACGATGTCATCGCGCGGTTGTCGGCGGCGCTGGAGCCCGATTACATCGTGCTCGGCGGCGGCAATGCCGACAAGGTCGACAACCCGCCGCCGAAAGTGAGGTTCGGCGACAACGCCAACGCGTTCGAAGGCGGCTTCCGGATGTGGAAGAAGGCAACGCGCAAGTCGCGCAGCGCGCGTCGGTGAAACTGGAACTGCCACCAAATTGCCGCAACTGCCGAAGTTTCGCGCTGCTCCGTCACTTCTGTTGCCGGAACTGATTGGGTGCGCCGCTCGTTTTACGCGGCATGACATCCCGTTCCATGAGGAGTGACTGATGCGAAGCTATATTATTCCCGCCATTGCGGCGTTGGCGATCGGCGCGGCGACGCCGGCGATGGCCTACGATTCCGGCAGCCAGATCTCGATGGAGGCAGCCCTCGACGTCGCGACCAATCTCGGCGTTGTGACGGTGTCCAACACCCAGTTCCTCGGCGACGAGTGGGAAGTCGAGGGCCGCGACCGGCTCGGCCGCTGGATGCAGGTCGATGTCGATGCGCGGACCGGCGAGGTGCGCAATGTGGATCGCAGCTGGTAGCCGTATTCACCGCAGCGTGAGCAGCCCGCGCCGGCGATTGGTCCTGATGTCGCCGGCTAAGTGACATCACGCACGCGCGATGCGAGCTACGGTTTTCAGACGGCCGGCGGAGCAGGGCGCACGTCGGCCGTTCGTTATCCAGAGTGTTCGATGCAGTGTGTTGGCGGAATGGCACAAAGGTGGAGTATGCTTGCGGCAGATTCTTATGGATCAGCCGATGCGGCGATCCCTCGAGACAAGGAGACTGGCCGTGGTCAAACCGTTTCCGTCCAGAACCCACATCGGCAATCACCTGCTGCATCCGGAAACCCAGATGCTGAACTACGGCTATGATCCGCAGCTGTCGGAGGGCGCCGTCAAGCCGCCGGTATTTTTGACCTCGACCTTCGTGTTCCGGACCGCCGAGGACGGCAAGGACTTTTTCGACTTCGTCTCGGGCCGGCGCGAGCCTCCGGAAGGCATGGGGGCGGGACTGGTCTATTCGCGCTTCAATCATCCAAACAGCGAGATCGTCGAGGACCGGCTCGCGATCTATGAGCGCACCGAGAGCTGTGCGCTGTTCTCCTCCGGCATGTCGGCGATCTCGACCACGGTGCTGGCTTTCGCGCGGCCCGGCGACGTCATCCTGCATTCGCAGCCGCTCTATGGCGGCACGGAGACGCTGTTCAGCAGGACGCTGGCGGGGTTCTCGATTCAAGCCGTCGGCTTTGCCGACGGCCTCGACGAGACCATCGTCCGCGCCGCTGCCGACGAGGCGATGAAGAAAGGCCGCGTCGCGATGATCTTCATCGAGACGCCGGCCAATCCGACCAACGGCCAGGTCGATATCGCGCTCACAAGGCGCGTCGCCGACGCGATCGGCAAGGCGCAGGGCTTTACCCCGATTATCGCCTGCGACAACACGCTGCTCGGGCCGGTGTTTCAGCGGCCGATCGAGCACGGCGCCGATCTGTCGCTCTACTCGCTGACCAAATATGTCGGCGGCCATTCCGACCTGATCGCGGGCGCGGCGCTCGGCTCGAAGAAGCTGATGAAGGACGTCAAGGCGCTGCGCGGCGCGATCGGCACCCAGCTCGATCCGCATTCCTGCTGGATGATCAGCCGTTCGCTGGAAACACTCAGCCTGCGCATGGAAAAGGCCGACCGCAATGCGCACATCGTCGCCGATTATTTGCGCGACCATCCCAAGGTGGCGCAGGTGCAATATCTTGGCCATCACGACGCGGCGTCTCCTGCCGGGCGTGTGTTCGCAAGCCAAAGCTCTGGCGCCGGCTCGACCTTCTCGTTCGACATCGTCGGTGGGCAGGCGGCGGCGGAGAAATTCCTCAACAGCTTGCAGATCTTCAAGCTCGCGGTGAGCCTCGGCGGCACCGAGTCGCTCGCGAGCCTGCCGGCCACGATGACGCATTCCGGCGTGCCGGCCGACATCAGGAAGAAGATCGGGGTGCTCGATACGACGATCCGGCTCTCGATCGGGATCGAGCATCCGTCCGATCTGGTCGCCGATATCGCGCAGGCATTGAGCAGGGTGTGAGCAAATGCGCAAGGCGGGTAAGCGTAAGCGTAACCCGCCGATGGCGCGCGAGAAACGGCGGATTACGCCTTCCGTCTTCGCTCGTTGAGCTACGGCGAACGTAGTCGGCTAATCCGCTTTACACACTATGCTCGCTAGGCCTTCTTCACGAACTCGGATTTCAGGTTCATCGCGCCGATGCCGTCGATCTTGCAGGCGATGTTGTGTCCGTCGCTCCCCTCGGTGAGGCGGATGTTCCTGACCTTGGTGCCGCCCTTGACGACCGATGACGATCCCTTGACCTTGAGATCCTTGATCACGATGACGCTGTCGCCGTCCGCCAGCGGATTGCCGTGGGCATCACGCACGCCTGCCTCCTGCGAGACTACAGCGGCCGCCTCGGCGCTCCATTCATGGGCGCATTCCGGGCAGACCCAGAGAGCAGCATCCTGATAGGCATGCTCGGAATTGCATTTCGGGCAGTTCATGGCCGCGTCCATTGTCGTTCTCATCCCTGTTTCGCGAGGGCACCGTAGGGTCGTGTCCGGGCAAAGCAAGCGAAAAAGGGAGACCGCAGACAACGTGCTTGCGTCGTCTGCGCGGGCTTCAGTCGGCCATGTCGCCGTGTCCATCCGGGTGACGCCGGCTGCCTGGTGTCAAACCGGCGCGATCTTGCCGGTCGCCAGATCATAGCTCGCCCCGACCACCTTCACCTTTCCCGATTGCACGAAGCTGGACAGGACTGGCCTCGCCGTTTCGAGGCGGCGAACGCCGCGGCGGATATTCTCCACGATCGCCGCTTCCAGCAGGTCATCCGGCTTCCTCGCTTTGGCGGCTTCGACGGCCGGCTTGATCTCTCGGATCAATTGCGGCAGATGGCCCGGCAGCGTGACCTTGTCCTTGAGCACCTTGATGGCCGCGCTGACCGCGCCGCAATTGGAATGGCCGAGCACCATGATGAGCGGGGTGTTCAGGAACTTCACCGTGTATTCAAGGCTGGCAAGGCCATCGTCGTTGACGAAGTTTCCGGCGACGCGCACGACAAACAGGTCGCCCGGCGCCTGGTCGAAAGCGAGTTCAGGGGCAACACGCGAATCGGCGCAGCTCAGGATGGCGGCGAACGGATACTGGGCGCTGACGCGCGCGGCGCGCCCGGCCGAATAGTCCTTGTTGGCGGAGGTGTTCGCGGCGTAGCGGGCGTTGCCGTCCATCAACCGCTTCAACGCCTCGTCCGGCGAGATCGCGTTCTGCGGCGCGGCCGATTGCGCCGAAACATTCCGCAGCGACAGGGTCGCAGCGCCTGTGAACGCCGCGCCGCCCCAAAGCAGGCTGCGACGGGACAGCCGAGGCATCCGGAAACAGTCGTCACACATGATGAGTATCCTTGTGAGCTTGCGCGCCTGAAGCATCGTGCGGGACAACAGCCTTGCGAGACTGGCTGTGCATCGACCTCATTTGCCGCGCGTTCTGGAATATGGAGCGCTCGATTATTGCTATGGGCGCGAGGCGACTGCAAAGTCCAAACTTTGCAGGGATTCGCATGGACAGTGGACGATACCATCGCGGAGACGACGTTCTCTACCCGTCGGTCCGCGCCTATGCCGCGACCGACACGTGGATGCTTGCCAGGCAATTGATTCAAATGCCGGGATTTTGCGCCGCGCTGGCGCAGTATTGCGAAGTGATGACGCGGCCGCCGGCGGTGCCCTGGCCGGTGAACAAGGTGTTCGCCCAGAAGCTCCGCTACATCGTCTGCTTCGTCCTGATTGGAAATTATGCGCGCTGGCGCGGCGTTGGGGGGGAGCCACCCACGCTGGCCGCCCTGCAACGGGCGGCGCCGGCCAGTGCGCGTCAGATCGCCGGATTCGTCAATTCGCTCCGGCACGGCGGCTATGTCATCGCCGAACGGCATGCCAGCGACCGGCGCGCCATCTGCTTGCGTCCATCTTCCGCATTGTTGCAGGAGATCGCACGCTCGCCGTTGGCGTTTCTTGAGGCGGCCGAACGCATTCTTGTGCCGGAGGCGCAGATCGCGGCTCACATCGGTGACGACGATGATCGGCTCGCTGACTGGATCCGTCTGTCCGTCGAGCGATTCCAAGCCGACGACATCCTGTTCGGCCCCTTTGCCACCATCGTCCATTTCACCGAGCACGATTGCGGCTATCCGCTCCTGGCCGCCGTGATGGGCGCCCATTACGCCCCGCTGTCACCGGACGCGCCGCGGGCACTGTCGCTGACATACGCCGTGCTGGCCGAACGGTTTCAGGTATCCCGCCAGCATATCGGCAATCTCCTGATCGAGGCGGAGCGGCGCGGATGGTTTACGGTGGCGTACGGCGGCCGCTCGGTTGCCGTCTCGGAGGAGTTGGTGCGCCAGTTCGAGACGTGGGCCGCGGGCCAGATGGCGCATTACCGGATAATTGCCGCCGAGGTGGCTCGCGATCTCCGTTAAGCAGTTATCCCGCCCGCTTCGGCGATCAGCTCGAACGACCGCAGCCGCTTCGCGTGATCGTAGACGTCGGACACGATCATCAATTCGTCGGCGCCGGTCTCCGCGACCAGCGCGTCGATGCCGGCACGCACCGTCTGGGGCGAGCCGATGATGGAGCGGGCGAGCATCCGCATCGCCTGGACCTTTTCGGATGGCGACCAGTAGGTCTCGATGTCGTCGATCGGCGGCTGGCTCAGGCCACGCGCGCCGCGGAAGATGTTGGTGAACGACATCTGCTGCGTGGTGGCAAGCCGCCGCGCCTCCGCGTCGGTGTCGGCGGCGATGATGTTGACGCCGACCATGGTGTAGGGATGCTGGAGCTGCTCCGATGGCTTGAAGCGCGCGCGATAGATCTGCAGCGCCTGGATCAGCAGCTCGGGGGCGAAGTGCGAGGCGAAGGCGTAGGGCAGGCCGAGCTCGCCGGCCAGCATCGCGCCGAAGTTGCTCGATCCGAGAATCCACAGCGGCACGTCGGTGCCCGCGGCCGGCACCGCCTGGATACGCTGGTTGGGGCCGGCGGCGGCGAGGAAGGCCTGCACCTCGAGCACGTCCTGCGGAAAGTTCTCGGCGGATTCCGGCGTGCGGCGCAGCGCGCGCAAGGTGAGTTGATCGGTGCCCGGCGCGCGGCCGAGGCCGAGGTCGATCCGGTCCGGAAACAGCCGCGCCAGCGTGCCGAACTGCTCGGCGATCACGTAGGGCGCGTGGTTCGGCAGCATGATGCCGCCGGCGCCGACCCGGATGGTCTTGGTGCCCGCCGCGATATGCCCGATCACGACAGACGTCGCGGCGCTCGCGATGCCAGCCATGTTGTGGTGTTCCGCCACCCAGATCCGGCGATAGCCGAGCGCCTCGGCATGGCGAGCGACATCGCGCGCGTTGTAGAGCGCGCCGCGCGCGTCGGTTTCTTCGGTGACGCGGACGAGGTCGAGGATGGAGAGGGCGGCCACGGGAGCTCCGGAACGTTTGGGACGGGGAGCCGATGGTATTTGGCTGTGTCCAGTTGGGGGCGAAACGGCGCGGGCAGCCGGTTCATGCAGATGCATATGGATACGGTCGCCATGCGGGTCAATCCGCCCGTGCCCATTCCCAAAATATCGAAAACAACCCCATGCAAAGTAGCAATCGCCGCGGGGAGGCAGAAAGCGACTTGACGCGTCGGGCAAATCAGCGGTACTTTTCCAGTATTCCGAAATCGTGCGGCGGGCGCCTGCCATGCCGCGTCTGCCTTGCTCCACAGCAACGCGATGCGCGCGAGGTGCTTCAGCGGCGCGCAACTTGCCGAAAATGTGCTGACGATGGCGTCTTACGCCGGCGGCCGGTCCACCCTACCTTTTCCCAGGCACCGCGCAGCCTTAACCGATCCGATCCGGAGCGAACCAATTCCCCAACTCATCTTCGGCCTGACCAGTCTCTTGATCCTGGCCCGCTTCATCTGGCCGCTCGACTGGCCGCTCGCGGCAAAGATCGTCGCAGCGTTGCTGGTGCTGGCCGCCTTGCAGTTTCACCGCTGGAACCGATGGTCGTCGGGATCGGAATTCTCGCCGGAGTTTCCGCGTCCGGTGGTCGCTCTCTTCAACTGGGCGTTCGGCGCGGTCATCCTGCTGGCGCTGCTGCAGCTGGCGCTCGACGCGGGCCTGCTGGTCGCAGCGCTGATCCACGGCGGCTTCGTCGGCGCGCCTGACAGCGTCCGCTACGCAATTGCAGCGCTCGCGGCCGCAGCCGCGGCGATCGGCGTGCATCAGGCCATGCGAATTCCGCCGCTGAAAGACATCGAAGTCGGCATCCGCGGACTTCCGCGCCAGTTCGACGGCTACACCATCCTGCAACTGACCGATCTTCACATCAGCCGGCTGTTTCCTGTGTCGTGGGCGCGCGAGGTCGTCGCGCGATCGAACAAGCTCGGCGTGGACCTGATCGCGATCACCGGCGATCTGATCGACGGCACCATCGACGCGCGGCGCAAGGACATCGAGCCGTTGCGCGATCTCGTGGCCGCCGATGGCGTCTACGTGATCTCGGGCAATCACGAATATATCTTCGGCTATGACGCCTGGATGGCGCACTATGCCGCGTTGGGCCTGCGCTCGCTCGAGAACAGGCACATCGTGCTCGAACGCGGCGGCGGCCGCCTGGTGATCGCCGGGATTACCGACCGCGCGTCGCGTCGCACGAAGCATCCCGTCCGCGATCTTGCCGCGGTGCTCGAAGGCGCCCCCAAGGGCGCGCCCGTCGTCCTGCTCGACCACCAGCCGAGCGACGCACGCAACTCGGCTGCGCTCGGCGTCGCCCTGCAACTCTCCGGACACACCCATGGCGGATTGATCTGGGGGATCGACCGCCTGGCCGCGCCCGCCAATGCCGGCTTCGTCTCGGGCCGCTACGACGTCGACGGCATGACGCTCTACGTCAACAACGGCACCGCGCTCTGGCCGGGTTTTGCGTTGCGGCTCGGCCGCCCGTCCGAATTGACGCGGATCACGTTGCGGGTGGCGGGCGACGCGTGAGTGATTTGTTTCGTATACGTTATGCGATGCGACCAGCCGCCATCTGCAAAAGACGTCAGCAGGGTTGCGTTAAGCGTAACCGGACGCCACGGCTGGATTGCAACCACACAACGTGAGATTGTTTGGCTCGGCACCACGCGGACTGTCGGGTCGATGAATAGACGAAACCTCTGTCTGGCACTGGGGGCGGCTTCCGTGGCCGCGTGGTTGGTGTACGGCTTCCTGTCCAAGTCGAGCGCGTTCGAAGCAGAGTTCGATGAGAACCTGGCCAGATTTCCCTTGGCTGCTTCGATGGCGTCGCAAGATCCTGATCTCCGGGAGATATTCCTTCGTCGGACCGAGGCAGCCTTCGCGCAGGGTGGATGGGTGGCAGCCAACAAGGCCCTCCACATCAGCCTCGCGGCAGAGGTCGAAGTCTATGCTGACGACGAGCATATCAATGCAATCTCCCGCGCCGAGTTGGTGTTGCTCCGCGATCTCGAAAACAAGCCACTGGCGTGCAGGGCATATCTGTTCGCGGGCGGCATGGCCGATGACCTGCCGCAAGCCAAGCCGGACGATCAGCTGTTGTGGCTGGCGCACCGAGCCGCCTTGCAGAACGGATTCGAAAGGCGACGGAGTGGAATTAGCTTGGCGAGAGCCGATGGAAAGGAGACCGCGGATGTTATGCGCGCTATCGGTCGCGGGCCGATCGCGACACTGACGCCTGCAGAACTCACCGCGACCGGCAACTATCTCGACGGTGACCCGAATTTGGCCTGCAGCGCCGCCATCAAGGAAGCGTTGAATCTGACAGCCATGGAGGTAGCCGAGGCCGCCCGGTTCCGGCGCATTCTCATGGCAAATACGGCGAGGATCGACGTTGCCAAGGTGATGTCCAAGATATGCGCCGAACCCAATAACGGGTGGTCCTGCCCGTGATGTTGTCGTCGCGAACGTGTCAGGACAGCAAGTCGGGCGGGTTGGCGCGGCATAATCCGCCGCGACTGCGATCACACCTTCGGCTCATCCGTCCTGCGCATGCTTAAGACATTGGTCATCTCTTTGCTTTCATTTTCACGACCTCATTCAGCAAAGAGGCACCATGTCTGACATCACCATTCCCGGCGGAAAAATTCGTTCCTTCGTCGAGCGGATCGAGAACCTTGACACTGAAATGGCGGAACTGAGCGAGCAGAAGAAGGAAGTCTTCTCGGAGGCGAAGGGCGAAGGTTTCGACGTGAAGATTCTCAAGGAGATCATCAAGCTGCGCAAGCAGGACCAGGACGAGCGCGACGAGCGTGAATCCCTGCTCGATCTCTACATGCGCGCGATGGAAACCGCGCCGGCAGAAGACAAGACTGCGAAGGCGGCGTAATGTCCGGGAAGCGCATCGTTGCGTAGGGCGAGTTAGCCAACGGGTCCGCCCGCAGGGCGGCCCGATGACAGGCTCCGCGTAACCCGCCGCGACTGTTGCCGGCGAAGCGGCGGATTACGCCGGAGCCTGTCATCGGGCCGCGCTTCGCGCGGACCCGGTGGGCTAATCCGCCCTACGCTTGCTCGGAAATGCGGGTGGAGTGTTTTGGACGTGGTCATGCTTTCGCAAAGGCTAGTCATTGTTGCAGCTACGCTCGTGCTCGGGACTTTGTCGGCGCGCGCGCAGCAAGGCACCGAGTATGATGCGTGCATGGACAAGGCCGAAGGGGTGTCAACCAAGATGCTCGATTGCGGCAAGGCTGCCATCGCGCAGTGGGACATCAGGCTCAACGCCGCTTATCAAGCGCTGCTCGCAAAGTCGAAGGGCGAGGCGCACGCGCAATTGCAGACCGAGCAGCGGGCCTGGCTCAAGCATCATCTGGGTGAAACCCACCGCCTCGCCGCGGACCCCGACAACGGGTCCGTCGCGTTCCTCGACTCCCAGGCGTTCGAATTGAAAGACATCGCCGACCGCACGCTGCTTCTTGAACAGCGTGCCGGCCAGTAGGTCGCATGATGTCGCGACGGGTAATCGGCGAACGTGACGAGGCGCGCGACGAAGCGTTGCGAAAGTCAGGCGCGAGGCTCCAGTTGCTCGCCATTGAAAATATGGAGCATCCCGGCAAATCCGGGATGATCGGCCTCAACGACGTAACGCACTGCACCGGCGCGCGTCGTGAAAACTGAAACGATAATGCCAGGATACTCATAACCGGCACGCTTCCTGACGAGATCGCCGACTTTGAAAGGCTGGGACATTGTTCCTCGTAGAGTTGCGAGCGGCCAGTGCTGAATCACACAGGTGAGCTGCCATCATAGCAGGTCGCAACGGCAGGTCGCCGAGCATCAAAGGTCAGCAATCGATGACAAGATAATGCCATGCTCCTTGAAGGGCGAATTGCAGACAGCGAGTAGGGCGGGTTAGCGAAGCGTAACCCGCCGCGATGTTACCAGCGAAGCGGCGGATTACGCCTTCGGCTAATCCGCCCTACGCTTGCTCCTCCACAAGGGGAGCGCAAGCCGCGTAATTCGCCAAATCCAATTGTCGCTTCTTGGCAAATAAACCAACACAGTAGAGGACGTGAAACGATCCTTCGACCACCCAATGTTCGATGCTCGTGGCGGAAAGTCCCGATTTGCGCATCGTGATCATGGCACGGTGCTTCTCCTGTTCGATGTCTAGGAAAATCTGGTGGGCTGTCACCAATAGCTCGGGAGTAACCAGGCTTGTGTCGAATACATCCTCAAATGACTCGGCAAACATCGACGTCGTGTCGGTCTTTGCCTTCTCCGGAAGTCCTTTTAGATATGCGAGGATCAACTGCCCAGCCTTTAGGGCATCAATCGTCTTCTCGGGAGGTAGAGTCGAAACCTCTCCGCGCTTTCGGACATAGTAATATCCTAGGCGATACAAGCCCGCGCCGAGCTTTCGGGCGACTGAATGATTTGCACGAAGGTCTCTCGCGCCAATTCGAGATTGGCTGTTAGTAGCAACCGAAATTTCCTCGATTAAGGAGGGCCGTGATGTTTCGATGATGCGAACGAAAATCGTCACGTCATCGATCTCCGAGCCGCCTTGCCGATGAACCGAAAATACGGTCTCAGCGGTTTGTCTGCCGTTGACGATCTGAGGTCGATGCAGGGTGACCGGAAAGCCGCCGGATTGATACAGGTACTTGTCACAAACGATCGTGATGCCGTTGTTGAGAAAAAAGAAGAAGTCTTTGCTCGAGTCCCGGAGCGTGCCGGCAATTTCTCGATTTACCGGATTTTGGATTCCTAGGTGGCCGCGAACATTCGCGTGAAACAGGCTGTCGTCGACAAAGTTATTCTGGTCGTTGCGAAGAAATTCGTAAAGGTCCGAAACCCTGACTGATCCTATGAGCGATTTAACTTCGCTGCCATCCGTGATCCGCTGATGGTGCTCGAACTGTTCTTTGCCGATGAACCGAAGGGCTTTTGAAGTCGGGGGCGACCAATTCTTTGAAACATCATCTGAGAAGCGGCTCAACGGATGCTCGAAAGCAGTAGCCTTAAATTCGTTTAATCCATCCTGAAGTGACCTAAAGTCGCGCTCGATCAGATTGCTTTGGTTAGAGCAGACATGAACGCAGATATGGAACACGCGGCCGTTGTCGATCGCGTCCCACGCTTCGGTAACCTTAGCTCGGAGAAGGGGGTTGCAGCGGATTGGAAGAGTGTCAGCTCTAGTAACTAGGTCTCTCACAAAGCAAATCAACTTGGAGACTTCGACGCCAGGGAAGTTCTTGTTTGCTTTGTCGTACGCTTCGACGGTCTTGGTAGAGATTAAATGTATCTTGTTGTCGTTGTAGTCGATTACGAAGCAGTCGATGCCGCAGTCGTCCCCTCCGTCTGTTACATACTGGTCTGCATCCGTAGCTAGGATGCCTAGCAACTGTTTCAGGACAAGTCGCTGGAACTTAAGGGTCCTTGCTTCGCAATCGCTGCCGCTTTGCGTTATGGCTTGTTCGACGGTTGCCCAATCTAGGCGACTTGGAGAACGCGAACTGCCGTTTATAACCTTAAGATTTGGACGACTCATGAACCTCCTAGCCAACGACCCGCGTCAAACGTGCCCACGTATCGTCGCCATTGGTATGTTGCTGTCTAGTGCATTGGCGTAGTCCCGAATCATATCTCTTCAGAATACTGCAACACGCCAGTACTCGCTGCCGCCGCACACAGATTTCCGCAACTATTCTCCAGCATCTGAGATTGTTCTTAATTTGTTCTTCTTGGTCCCACAGAGAATTCCTTCCCGCGTAGCTGGCGAATACGCTGATGCAAGTTTGGTCGGCATGTCGAAGCATTTGGCGGTCGCGTGGCGACGCCTAGGGCGCAGCAAAAAGGGCGACCTTTCGGCCGCCCTTCCTGGATGCCCGGGTTAAACCCGCGCATGACGATTGTAGTGGTCTACCGCCTCACGAACACCCCGTCGTGGACCCGCAAGTATCGCACTTCATACAGGTCCCGTTCCGCACGAGGGTAAAATTGCCGCACTCCGAGCACATCTCGCCCTCATAGCCCTTGGCCTTTGCCTCGGCACGACGCTCCGCCTTGCTTGGGGCGGCGGCTGCGGCGGTGCCGGGCTTGCTCCAGTTCAAGGCCTCGAGCTTCTCGGTCGGAGAGAGGTCGTGGCTGACTTCCTGCTTCAGGGCGACCGCGCCTTCGATGGTGTCGGAGGCGCCGCGGGCGGTCGCGCCGTGGGAGGCGAGCGCGGTGACGCGGCTGCCGCCGGCGGGGGCGTTGTCGGCGTTGCCGCTGACTGCGGCCGAGCCGCCGCGCATGACGACGAGGTTGTCGGTGCGCGAACGGGTCAGGCCCTTCGACACGTACTTGGTCGCCTGGTGGGTCGGGGCCTCATCCGGCTCCTTGCCTTCCTCGACGCCCTTGCCGAGCGCGTCGAAGCCACTTTCGTTCGGATCGACATGGGCGAGGTCGAAGCGGCTCATATAGCTCACCGCGAGCTCGCGGAAGACATAGTCGAGGATCGAGGTCGCGTACTTGATCGAGTCGTTGCCCTGGACGGGGCCTGCGGGCTCGAAGCGGGTGAAGGTGAAGGCGTCGACATATTCTTCCAGCGGCACGCCGTATTGCAGGCCGAGCGAGACCGCGATTGCGAAGTTGTTGATGAAGGAGCGCAGCGCCGCGCCTTCCTTGTGCATGTCGATGAAGATCTCGCCGAGCCGGCCGTCGTCATATTCGCCGGTACGGAGATAGACCTTGTGGCCGCCGACCACCGCCTTCTGGGTGTAACCCTTGCGGCGATCCGGCATCTTCTCGCGCTCGCGCATCACGATGATGCGCTCGACCAGCTTCTCGACGATCTTCTCCGAGACCTGGGCGGCACGCGCCGCCATCGGCTTCTCGTAGAGCGCTTCCACCGCATCGTCCTCGTCCTCATCGTCGGAGATGAGCTGCGAGTTGAGCGGCTGCGACAGCTTTGAGCCGTCGCGGTACAGCGCGTTGGCCTTCAGCGCCAGCTTCCACGACAGCAGGTAGGCGGACTTGCAGTCCTCCACCGTGGCGTCGTTCGGCATGTTGATGGTCTTGGAGATCGCGCCCGAGATGAACGGCTGCGAGGCCGCCATCATTCGGATGTGGCTCTCGACCGAGAGGTAGCGTTTTCCAATTTTGCCGCAGGGATTGGCGCAGTCGAACACGGGGTAGTGTTCGGCCTTCAGATGCGGAGCGCCTTCCACCGTCATCGCGCCGCAGATGTGGACGTTGGCGGCCTCGATCTCGCGCTTGGAGAAGCCGACCGCCGCGAGCAGGTCGAAGCCCGGCGCAGCAATGGCCTCCGCGCCGATGCCGAGCGTGTCGCGAATGAAGTCTTCGCCAAACGTCCACTTGTTGAAGGCGAACTTGATGTCGAACGCGGTCGGCAGTGCCTTCTCGACCTTGGCAATGGCTTCATCGGTGAAGCCTTTTGCCTTCAGCGTCGTGGCGTTGATGCCCGGCGCATTCGACAGCGAGCCGTGGCCGACGGCGTAGGCCTCGATCTCCGCGATCTCGCTCTCGCGATAGCCGAGCGCGCGCAAGGCGGCCGGCACCGCCTGGTTGATGATCTTGAAGTAGCCGCCGCCGGCGAGCTTCTTGAACTTCACCAGCGCAAAATCAGGCTCGATGCCGGTGGTGTCGCAATCCATCACCAGGCCAATGGTGCCGGTCGGCGCCACCACCGTCACTTGCGCGTTGCGATAGCCGTTGACCTCGCCGAGGGCGAGGGCGTCGTCCCACGCCAGCTTGGCATGCGCGACGATGTCGGCCTGCGGGCACGATTCGTGGTCGAGCGCCACCGGATTGACGGCGAGCGCCTCATAGCCGCGGCTTTCACCGTGGGCGGCGCGGCGGTGGTTGCGGATCACGCGCAGCATGTGCGCCGCGTTCTTCTTGTAGCCCGGGAAGGTGCCGAGCTCGGCCGCCATCTCGGCCGAGGTCTTGTAGGAGATGCCGGTCATGACCGCGGTCAGCGCGCCGCACAGCGAACGGCCTTCCTTCGAGTCATAGGGCAGGCCCATGGTCATCAGCAGGCCGCCGATATTTGCAAAGCCGAGGCCGAGGGTGCGGAACTCGTAGGACAGCTCGGCGATCGCCTTCGACGGGAACTGAGCCATCATGACGGAGATTTCGAGCACGATGGTCCAGAGCCGGCAGAGGTGCTCGTAGGACTCGATGTCGAACCGCTTGGTGGTCGAGCTGTAGAACGTCAGCAAATTGGCGGAGGCGAGGTTGCACGCCGTGTCGTCCAGGAACATGTATTCCGAGCACGGATTGGAGGCGCGGATGTCGCCGGACGCCTTGCAGGTGTGCCAGTCGTTCATCGTGGTGTTGAAGTGCAGGCCGGGATCGGCGGAGGCCCAGGCGGCGTAACCGATCTTCTCCCAGAGGTCGCGCGCCTTCAGCGTCTTGGTCACCTTCTTGGTGGTGCGGCCGATCAGGTTCCAGTCGCCATCGGTCTCGACCGCGCGCAGGAAGTCATCCTTCAGCGACACCGAGTTGTTGGAGTTCTGGCCGGAGACGGTGAGGTAGGCCTCGGAATCCCAGTCGGTGTCGTAGATGTCGAACGAGATGTCCTTGTAGCCCTGCTTGGCGAACTGGATGACGCGCTTGATGTAGTTGTCGGGCACGAGGCTGCGGCGGGCGAGCTTGATCTCGCGGCGGAGCGCCGGGTTCTTCTCGGGATCGAAGCAGTCGTCGCCACTGCCTTCGCAGTTCACGCAGGCCTTCATCACGGCCTTGAGGTGCTTCTGGTTGATCTTGGAGCCGGTGACGAGCGCTGCGACCTTCTGCTCCTCCTTCACCTTCCAGTCGATATAGGTCTCGATATCGGGGTGATCGGCATCGACCACGACCATCTTGGCGGCGCGGCGGGTGGTGCCGCCCGACTTGATCGCGCCCGCGGCGCGGTCGCCGATCTTGAGGAAGCTCATCAGGCCCGACGAGCGGCCGCCGCCGGAGAGCTTTTCGCCTTCGCCGCGCAGGCTGGAGAAGTTGGAGCCGGTGCCGGAGCCGTACTTGAACAGGCGCGCCTCGCGCACCCAGAGGTCCATGATGCCGCCCTCGTTGACGAGGTCGTCGCCGACGCCCTGGATGAAGCAGGCATGCGGCTGCGGATGCTCATAGGCCGACTTCGATTTTGTCAGTTTGCCGGTCTTCCAGTCGACGTAATAGTGGCCCTGGCCGGGACCATCGACGCCATAGGCCCAATGGAGCCCGGTGTTGAACCACTGCGGAGAGTTCGGCGCGACCATCTGTTTTGCCAGTTGGAAGCGAAGCTCGTCGAAGAAGGCGAGGGCATCTTCTTCCGTGGAGAAGTAGCCGCCCTTCCAGCCCCAATAGGTCCAGCAGCCGGCGAGGCGATCGAACACCTGCTTGGCAGAGGTCTCACCGACGATGCGCTCGTTCTCGGGCAGCAGGCTAAGCGCCTCGGTGTCCGGCACCGAGCGCCACAGCCACGACGGCACGGTCTCTTCCTGGACCTTCTTCAGGCGCGCGGCAACGCCGGCTTTGCGGAAATACTTCTGCGCCAGCACGTCGGAGGCGACCTGCGACCAGAACTCCGGAACCTCGACGTTCTCGGCACGGAACACGACCGAGCCGTCCGGGTTGCGGATCTCAGATGTGGTCAGGCGGAAATTGATCCCGGCATAGGGAGATTGTCCGCTGGTGGTGTTGCGTCGTTCGATTCGCATGGTCGAGCCCCGTCTCTTCTTCTGCCCGGTCCCACGTTATTCGCAGGTTGCCGGAATGTTATCTGTTCGCGGACTTGAGGGAAAACGCGTCAGCACGCCTCCCGTCATCCGCAGCTCAGCCGGTGGATCCGGCCTGTTTTCTCTCATCCGCCAGACGCCGGTTTGACCCGGCCCAGCGGCGGCATGATCCCGCGGCGGCGCCCGACTGGTCGGGTCCTCCGGGTCATGCATTCAACGCCCCAAACGCTCACGCGACACGTCACGCGTACGCTTCTTGCGGGCCGGTTACGGCCTCTGTTTCCGGGTCCTTCTCGGCCCGTTTGTCGTTCCCAACCTGGCCCAAAAGACCCGGCCCAAAATCAGGGCAGACAAGCCCTTCACCCGCGGCCCAAAGGCCTGGCGGAGTGGTCATTTTGGAACCCTTGTGGGAGCGACCGGCGGGGACCCAAACACACTCGCGCCGAACAGGTTGAAAGCTAGGCCATGTCCGTTGCGCCCGTCAAGGACTAGTACGAGTTTCTGAATCAAACACTAAATATGGTGGACGGAGGGGGATAACAGGGGGCGGTGCCGCGCCTGTGATCGAGCCAACTATCGGTGAGTCCTCAGGGATTCCCAAGCCAAAAAAATTCGCTCCGCCTGTGGATTGGAGTTTCGCCCCGCTGTTCACAGGCGAACTATTTATTCGCGGTGGCGGATTGAAATTTCAGGACTCACGTAGCCCTACGGGCAAAGTACGGATCAGGCATGTCAGAGCCGTGATGGTCGGGCGACAAAATCGCGGGCAAGGTGCGGCCGACTCACTCCTCTTCATACCTTTGCTCTTCACACCCTTGCCGGGTTCCATGACAGACCAGAAGCCTCAAGCGCGGCCGCGCCTTGCGCCCGCCGGCCTGATGTTCCTCGCCATCACCTCGGTGGGCTGGGGGTTCAACTGGCCGTCCACCAAGTTCCTGCTCAGCGAGCTGCCGCCTCTGACCCTGCGCGGCATCACCGGCGTGATCGGCGCCGTGCTGCTGGCGGCGCTGGCGCTGCTCCGCGCCCAGAGCCTGCATGTCGAGGCAAGGCTGTGGCCGCGCCTCGTGCTGTATGCGGCGCTCAACGTCTCCGGCTGGATGGTGCTGATGGGGCTCGCGCTCTTGTGGCTGCCGGCGAGCGAGACCGCATTGATCGCCTACACCATGCCGGTCTGGGCCTCGCTGCTGGCCTGGCCGGTGCTCGGCGAGCGGCCGACGCTGTTGCGGACCATTGCGCTGGTGATGGCGTTCGCGGGGCTTGCCGCGATCATGGGCGGCAACGGGATTTCCGCGAGCAAGGACAAGCTGCCGGGAATCATCATGGCGCTCGGCGGCGCGTTCGGCTTTGCGCTCGGCACGGTGCTGGCGAAGAAATATCCGCTGGTGATGCCGCCGATCCCGGCCGCGGCCTGGCAGATCGGCCTCGGTTGCGTGCCGATCGCGATCATCGGCCTCATGATCGAGACCACGCATCTCGATCGCGTCACGACGGTCGGCTGGTGGCTCTTGGTCTATTCGACGCTGATCCAGTTCTGCGTCGCCTATGTCGCGTGGTTTGCCGCGCTTGCCCGCCTGCCGGCCTCGGTGGCGGCGATCGGCACCATGGCGGTACCGGTGATCGGCGTGATCGCCTCCGCCGTCGCACTGCACGAGCCGCTCGGGCCGACCCAGATCACAGCGCTGCTGTTCACGCTGGCCGGCGTCGCGTTGGCGACAAGGTAGCGCTGATCACTCGCCCAACGCCTGCTGCAGCATGCTGGCGAGCTGCGCCTTGCGATAGGGCTTTGCCAGCAGCAGCACGCCTTCGTCGAGGCGGCCGTGATGCACGATCGCGTTCTCGGTATAGCCCGAGGTGTAGAGCACCTTCATGCCGGGCCGCCGTTTTGCCACTTCGTCGGCGAGCTGCCGGCCGTTCATGCCGCCGGGCATGATGACGTCGGTGAACAAGAGGTCGAACTTCTCGCCCTTGTCGACCAGCGCCAGCGCGGCGCGGGCGTCGGGCACTGCAATGGTCTTGTAGCCGAGGGCGCCAAGCTGCGTGACCACGTAGTTGCGCACCAGCTGATCGTCTTCCACGACCAGGATGACTTCGCTGCCGCGCCGCGGCGGCTCCGGCGCTGCTACCTCCACCTCGGCCTGGCCGCGGGCAGGCGGCAGATAGAGCTTGATCGTGGTGCCGTGGCCTTCCTCGCTGTAGATCTTGATGTGGCCGCCGGACTGCTTGACGAAGCCGTACACCATGCTCATGCCGAGGCCGGAGCCCTTGCCGACCTCCTTGGTGGTGAAGAACGGCTCGAACACCTTGTCCTGCACGGCGTGCGACATGCCGGTGCCGGTGTCGCTGACCGCGAGCAGCACGTAACGGCCCGGCGTGATGTCGGGATTAACAGCCGCATAAGCGTCGTCGAGCACAATGTTGCTGGTCTCGAACAGCAGCTTGCCGCCGTTCGGCATCGCGTCGCGGGAGTTGATCGCCATGTTGAGCAGCGAGTTGGCAAGCTGCGACGGATCGATATGGACGCTGGCGACATCTGGCGCGAGCACCTGATCAATCTCGATCTGCTCGCCCAGCGTCGGCCGCAGCAGCTTGGCGATATCGACCACGGTGCCGTTGATGTCGACGGTGCGCGGCTCCAGCGGCTGGCGGCGGGCGAAGGCGAGCAGATGCTGGATCAGCTCGCGGCACCGCTCGGCGGCGCGGTCGATCAGCTCGGCGGTTTGCGCAAGCTTCGGCTGGCTGCGCAGGCTGTCGACCAGCGTCTCGGTGGTGCCGGTGATGACCGTCAGCATGTTGTTGAAGTCGTGCGCGACGCCGCCGGTCAGCTTGCCGATGGCGTCGAGCTTCTGCGCCTGCTGCAGCTTGTGCTCGGTTTCACGCGAGGCGGTGATGTCGTGATAGATCAGCGCCGCGCCGGTGATGGTGTTGTCGCCGTCGCGCAGCGGCCGGCCCGACACCACGAGGTGAATCTCCGACGCGCCGCGCACCGGCCGGGCGACGAATTCCAGCCCGTCGAACTCCTCGCCGCGCAGCGCCTTGGCCGAGGGCATGTCGTTGGCCAGCATCGGCGTGACGCCGTCGGCCTGGAACACGTTGCTCATGGCGCGCAGCTCGCGGACAGTCATGCCCGGCTTGTAGCGCAGCATCTTCTCGGCGGCCGGGTTCGAGAGCAGCACGGCGCCGCCGCCGTCGATCACCAGCACCGCCTCCGCCATGCTGCGGAACGTGGTTTCCATCACCGAGGTGGAACGGCGGAGCCCTTCGAGCGCGGCGCCGAGATCCTTGGTGCGTTCGGCCACCTTGCCCTCGAGCGACAGATTGGTCGCCTTGGTCGCGCTGAGCGCGCCCTGCAGTTCGCGGCTGGCGCGCCGGGCCGCCAGCGTCAGCGCGACCGCGAGCAGCAGGATCATCACCACGCCGGCAAGGTCGACCGCCAGCAACAGCCGGCCATTGGTCTTCGACTGTTCGGTGCGAATCCCGAGCAGGCGGCGCTCTTCGGTGACCAGGCGGTCGAGTGCCGCACCGACACTGTCCATCAGCGCGCGGCTCTCGCCCGCGGAGATCAGTGCCGCTGCGGCGGCCGTGTCGCCCGCCGTGCGCAACCTGATCAGTTCGGCACCGAGCGCAACGGCGCGCTCGACCTGTCCCTTGGTGCCCGCGATCAGCTGCGCCTCGTCCGGGGCCGACTTCACCGCAGCCATCAAATCGTCGAAGGCGGCGGTGAGGGCGGTGCTCTGCTCGCGAAACTCGTCGGCGAAGGAGGCATCGCCCGTCAGCGCGAACCCGCGCGCCGCGCTCTCGACGCCGCGCGGCAGCGAACGCGCATCCGAAATGCGCTTGAGGATGCCGAGTGCGTGATCGACCGAATCAATCTCGCTGCGCGACTTGACATCCAGCCCGATCGACGCCGCGCTGATGACGAGGAGGATCGCAAGGCCGCTGCCGAGGATGAGACGCTGGGAAGCCATCGACGATTAGTACGAGCAATTATTTGGAAAGACGAGCAGAAGGAGCGGACTTCGCAAGACATTCGTTAACGGCGGCAATCAGCGCCTGCGGGGTAAACGGCTTGCGCAGGCAGGCTGACGCGCCGAGCTCGATCGTCATCCGCAGGAAATCCGGCGCACGGTCGGCATTGGCGAAGGCATAGCCGGACATCGCGATCACGGGAATATGGGGCGCGCGCTCGTGGAAGACGCGGATCGCCTCGAAACCGCGCATATGCGGCATGAAGACGTCGACCAGCATGACGTCGAACGACGCCTTGTCCAGCGCGCGCATGCCCGCTTCACCGCCATCCGCGACGGTGACGTCGAAGCCCTGGCGCTGCAAACACACCTCGATGGCGACACACACCATCGGGTCGTCATCGACCACGAGAACGCTCGGCACGATGCATCCTCTTCCTGCGGCCTCGCGTGCCGTCGACTCGCTTGGCCCGTCTGCCGATTAAGGCGGAACCTGGACGGAAAGTCTGTATCATAGAATGCATATGCTGTTTGCTGACAAGCAGATTTCCAGCTAGCCCTGACACCATCACTTGTATTTGTCCGCCCACATTACGACGGGTCCATGACCGCAGTTCCAGTCGCCGGCCGCGCCCCGCTGTCACCGCTCGGTCTCGCATTCCTGGTGGTCGCATCGACCGGCTGGGGTCTCAATTTCCCGATCATGAAGTTCCTGCTCACGGAGTGGCCGCCGCTGTCGTCGCGCGGGCTCTGCGGCGTGGTCGGCGCGATCGCACTCGCTCTGGTGGCGGTCGCACGCGGACAGCCGTTGCGCGTCCCTGACGGCATGTGGTTGCGGCTTGCGCTGGTGTCGACGCTGTCGATCGGCGGCTGGGTCGCGTCGATGGGGCTGGCGCTGATCTGGCTGCGGGCCAGCGAGGCGGCCGTGCTCGGGATCTCGATTCCGGTGTGGGTCGCGCTGGTCGCCTGGCCGGTGCTCGGCGAGCGCGTGTCGCTGCCGCGTGCGCTCGCGCTTGGCGTGGCGCTCGTCGGGATCGCCGCACTGATCGGCGGTGGCGGTCTTGACGCAAGCCTCGGCAAGTTGCCGGGCATCCTGTTCGCGCTCGCCGGCGCGCTCTGCGTCGGGTTTGGCACGGTGCTGACCAAATTCTTCAAGCTCGCAATGCCGCCGCTGTCGCTCGCGGCCTGGCAGCTCGCGATCGGCTGCGTGCCGATCGCGATCGCCGGCGTCCTGATCGAGCAGCCGCAGCTTGCGGCGCTGTCGCAGTTCGGCTGGGCGTCGATGCTCTACATGACGCTGATCCAGTTCTGCCTTTGCTATGTCTGCTGGTTCGCGGCGCTGGAGCGGCTGCCGGCGGCGACCGCGTCGATCGGCACGCTGCTGGTGCCCGTCGTGGGTGTGCTGGCGGCGGCGGCCATGCTGCGCGAGCCGCTCAGCCCGAGCGACATCGCGGCGCTCGTTGTGACGTTCGCGGCCGTCGCGGTGGCGTTGCGGACATGAAAAAGGGCGGCGCTGCCGCCGCCCTTCCCTGGATTTTTGTTTTTACGCGTTTTCTTCACGCGAACCGGGGACCACTTCGCTTGAAAACGCTCTCGCCGGCATTGAGGCCGTTACGGGCAGGGGTGCCGCAGGCCGTCAAAGCCGAGATAGGTGCCCGAACCCGGGTCGTAGGACCTGTAGCGCTGCGCACAGTAGCTTGCGTCGCCGCCCGGGGCGACTTCCACGGCGACAGGCGCACTGTCGTCGTAATAGCCGTAGCTGTCGTCATAGTAGCCGTATCCGGGGCCATAACCGCTGTAATACGCGCCCGAGGCGAGCGCTCCGCCGACGACTGCGCCCGCAACCGCGCCCGGCCAAAAGCCGCCGCCGCCACGGTGATAACCGCCGTGCCAGCCGCCACCGCCGCCGCGCCAACCACCGCCGCCACCGCCGCCGGCCCACTGGCCGCCGCCACCACCGCCATGCCAGCCGCCGCCACCGCCCATCGCAGCACCACGGCCGCCGCCAAAGCCACCACCGCCGCCGCCGACATGGCCACCGCCACCGCCGCCGCCGCGCGCACCACCGCCGCCACCGCCCATTGCGCCCATCTGTGCGGCAGACTGGGCGAATGAGATGGTCGGCGCCACAGCCAACGGCAGCGCAAGCGCCAGCGCCGCGGCGGTGCTCAGAACCTTCATATTGATCATTTTGGACTCCATTAAATCGGACAATGTCTAACCATCTCTGCGGTCGGACGTTCCTGCGCTCGACATTGATTGTCCGTCATCTTTGCTTGAGCGGCGGCGCATGTATGGCGGGTGAACAAAACTCCTCGTGACCGCGTCATTTGGTCGCCAAAGGGCCCGCAACCGGGGCCCATCCCGGGAGTGTCGGGCTACCTTGGGGGCGGCTGGACATTTGGAGATTCAGGTGGCATCAGAGCCGGACTGCCTCGAACCGACCGGCCACGCATGAAACAATTCCTGCTGAAATTCTTCACCTGGTGGAACGGCCAGACCTTTGGCACGCAATTGTGGACCTCGCGCTACGGCGAATTGGTCGGCGAGGACGGGCAGGGCAATCGCTACTACCGGACCAAGGGCGGGGAGATCGATCCGACGCTGCATTTCGAGCGCCGCTGGGTGGTCTATAACGGCTATGCCGAAGCGTCCCGGATCCCGGCCGGCTGGCACGGCTGGCTGCATCACACGGTTGATGTGCCCCCGACCGAGGAGACGTACGCGCCGCGGGAATGGGAAAAGCCGCATCTGCCGAACATGACCGGCACCGCGCAGGCTTACCGTCCGTCCGGCTCGACGCTGGCGAGCGGCCGCCGCCCCAAGGCGACCGGCGACTATCACGCCTGGACGCCGGGAAGCTGAGCTTCACGCATTGTTGTTTCGGATGTGCGCGCGCGTAACACCGCGCGTGCGTCGCACACGCGCCTGTGGCAGCGCAAGCGCGCCTGTGGCAACGCAAGTGCGTGCCTGTGGACAACGGTAACAGCGGGGACAGGTGCGCCGCATCCGATGTTGTCGGCTTGCGCTATGCGCGCCTTCGCGGCTCAATGAAGCCATCTTACGGAGATGGGAAACCATCGCGTCGGATCGGGCTCCAGATCGCGACTGTCCCGATGAGCAGCGGCCTCCGAGTTGGATGCGGCCGGGAGATAGGCCCCCGGTGCAGACGTCCGGAAATCGCCCGCAAATGTGAGGCTGCCGTAAGACAGGAAGGGCCGCTCGGGAAACCGGGCGGCCTTTTTCTTTGTCTCACGATCTTCTTTGTCTCACGATCGGGTCAGGACAGCCGTGCCGCGGCGCGGCTCATCAATTCACCCCGGCGCGCGTGTGCCGGTCCCATCCGCTCCTTCATGAAGGCGAGGATCTCGGCCGGCGCGGTATCGGGCGAGCCGGCATTGAACGGCGGGGCCGGGTTGTATTCGAGCCTGAGCTGGATCGCTTCCGCGGTCTTGCGATCGACCAGCTCGGACACCAGCGTCAGCGCGAAATCGATGCCGGCGGTGACGCCGCCGCCCGTGAAACGGTTGCGGTCGACGCAGACGCGCGTCTTGGTCGGGATGGCGCCGAAGCCCGCCAGGAAATCGATCGCACTCCAATGCGTGGTGGCGCGATAGCCCTGCAGCAGACCGGCGGCGCCGAGCACCAGCGATCCCGTGCAGACCGACGTGACGTATTTCGCTCCCTCGGCCTGCTTGCGCAGGAAGTCGAGCATCTCCTCGTCGCCGACCATGTCGTCGGTGCCGAACCCGCCGGGCACGCAGATCACGTCGAGCTTCGGGCAGTCGGCAAAGGTCGTGGTCGGCGTCAGGACCATGACGGAGTCGGTCGGGACGGGTTCGATCCGTTTCCAGACCAGATGCACCTTGGCGCCGGGGACCGAGGAGAACACCTGCAGCGGGCCGGTCAGGTCGAGCTGGGTCACCTTCGGGAAGACGAGGAATCCAATCTGCAGGGGTTCGGACATCGGAGGTCTCCAAATAGCGCTTGACGGAACCACGATGCCATGGTGCCCTCCTGTCCAAAATGGCGTAATTCCCTCATTTTCGGACGTCGACGCCATCTCCGAGTATTCGGCATTGCGAGGATTTGGCAGATGATCGGCATCCTGATCTTTCCCGACTTCCAGCTGCTCGACGCAGCCGGCCCGATCGCGGCGTTCGAGATCGCGGCGCGCTTCGCCAACAACCCGCCTGATATCAAGACGATCGCGCTGAAGGCCGGGCCGGTGCGCTCTTCGTCCGGCGTCGAGATGCTGGCGCGCGGCTTCAAGCCGTCGGCGGCGATCACGACGCTGATCATCGCAGGCGGCAACGGCGTGCGCACACCGGCAACGTGTCCGGTCACGCTGTCATTCGTGCGGCGGATGGCGAGCCGCGGCATCCGCGTCGCCAGCGTCTGCTCGGGCGCCTATGTGCTGGCCGAGGCCGGCCTGCTCGACGGCCGCCGCGCCACCACGCATTGGCAGCGCACGCCGCATTTCGTGAAGACCTATCCGAAGGTCAAGCTCGAGCCGGACCAGATCTTCGTCCGCGACGGCAACATCTGGA
Organism: Bradyrhizobium sp. AUGA SZCCT0105; assembly: GCF_018129565.1. Lineage (NCBI taxonomy): Bacteria > Pseudomonadati > Pseudomonadota > Alphaproteobacteria > Hyphomicrobiales > Nitrobacteraceae > Bradyrhizobium > Bradyrhizobium sp. AUGA SZCCT0105. The sequence goes on from NZ_JAFCMK010000001.1 coordinate 604,678, forward strand.
GCTCGGCGGGCATCACCGCCGGCATCGATCTCGCACTCGCCATGATCACCGAAGACTACGGCGACGAGATCGCGCAGAGCACCGCGCGGCAGCTCGTGCTGTACCATCGGCGCAGCGGCGGGCAGTCGCAGTTTTCCTCGCTGCTGGAATTGAAGGCGCCGAACGGCCGGTTCGGGCCGCTGCTCGCCTGGGCGCGCGAGCATCTCGACGCGCCGCTGACGGTCGAGGACCTCGCCGACAAGGCCGGGATGAGCTCGCGGCATTTCACCCGCGCCTTCATCGCGGAGACCGGCACCACGCCGTCGAAAGCGGTCGAACGGTTGAGGATCGAAGTGGCGCGGCAGCGCGTGCAGTCGTCGGGCGAGGCGATCGAACGCGTCGCCGAGATCACCGGCTTCCGCGATCCGGAGCGGATGCGCCGCGCCTTCATCCGCGCCTTCGGCCAGCCGCCGCAATCGCTGCGCCGGGCGTCGCGCGCCGGGTAGGTCGTGGACGCGCGGAACTCCGGCGCGTTGTTGGAAAGAACGGTGATCATTCCAGCGGCGAAGCGAACGCGGCTGCCGATGAGCGACCGTCGCCAAGCTCGCCGGTGCTGCCGGCAGCGGCAATTTGAGTTTGGGACAAGCTCGTTGTCCGATCTCACACGATTCATTCGTCGTTGCACCGATGAACCCGCGCGAAGGTTCCTGTGACCCACGTTAGGTGGGGCGTTGCGGACCCGAGGAGGTTCCACATGACAAAGCATCGAACGATTACCGGGTTCGTGGCCGTCACCTTGCTGGCTGTCACTGCAACCGCTGCGACGATCAGGTCGCACCTGCCCCGGACCGAGAGCGTTGTCGTCTCTGACACGGACGCGCTCCCGGCCAAGGATTTCAGCGACCGCTGGTCCCCGATTTCAGCCTTGCCTCCGGCGACGGACATGGCTGAGCGCGCACCTGACGTGCGTTGAATAGGTCATTGGCGCAGGTCCGGCCCAGTCGCGGACACGCCGCGCGCAGAGTTCACCGCAGCACAAAGGCCCCGCCGAAGCGGGGCCGGATGTTGAACCACTTGATGTTGAACGACTTAATCCCGAACGACTTGGTCTCGAATAGAACTAACGGTTCCGCCGCGCCGGAATAGCGCAGGCCTTCACCTATGCACGCCCAAGAATCCACGGATGGCTGAGCACGAAACGTGCCCGAGCCGAAATATCAATTGCTCAATGTGTCGGTCGCGATCTTCTTCTTGAGAGCTTCACAGGTGTTCCTGACCTCCGTGGTCATCAACGAGACCGCTTCGATCTGCAGGAAGAAACGCTTGCCCTGATCGCGGTAACCCGCGGCAAACTCCTTGATCTCCGCTATCATGTCGTGGACGCCCGCCACCATGACTTCGCAGTTCTTGGCGGCCGCTTGCAGTTCCGATCCAAGGGCCTCGATTTCTTTCACCGCCGCTTCGTATTCACGCACGACCGCCTCGGCCGATAGCTTGCCCACCTCGTTGACGCCGTTGCGGTGCTCGACGTAGTCCGGCATCGGCGAGAGAGGCCGAATGTTGCTGCGTGGGCGATGCGTACTCACCGTGTCGATTTCCCCCTCGGTCGTTTCCAACGGGGCGCGGGCGAGGACTTCTGCACTGACACTCATGCGAACGCTCCATAAGTTGTTACGGCGAATGGAGTTTAGCAATGTCAACGGATTTGTCTCGCTTTTCCACAAGTTTGAAACAGTCCAATTGTGCATCGCAGCATGACGAATCCCAGCCGCAATCACTACGCCGGGCATGGCGCGCCGGGTATTGGCGTCGGGCGATCAGGTTCGTTTGCCGTCGGCGAAGCGTCACGGGTGCGCAGCCGCCTCTTTGCGCTGACGACGCGCGTGGGCCACTCCCCAACCGAGCCCAAACAGGGCGGCGGCGAGCGAGCCCCCGAGCACGCCCAGCTTTGCTGCATTGAGCAGGGCCTCGTCGGGGAAGGCGAGCATGGCGGTAAAGATAGACATGGTGAAACCGATTCCAGCCAACAGGCCGATGAGGCAGACGCCGCCCCACGTAATGCCTGGCGCCAGCCGACAGCGCCCCAACTTGACCGCAAGCCAGGTGGCACCGATCACGCCGACAGGCTTTCCCAAGGCAAGGGCAAGCCCCACGCCCAGCATCACGGACTGAGCTCCGGCAGTGAGGCCGGAAGCCGTCAGGCTGATGCCGGCGTTCGCCAACGCGAACAGGGGCATGATGCCGAAGGCGACCCAGCCATGCAGCGCCGTCTGCACGCGCACGACGGGCGGCAACATTTCGCGATGCGCGACGTGGAGCGCACGGCGCCGTGACCTGAGGCGATGGGTATCGTTCCAGGCCGCATCGCTGTCGCGCAACTCCGCGATCACGCGCGACACCATTTGCAGGGGCGGCTCCCGCAGCGGCATCGGCCGCACCGGAGTCATCAGGCCGAGCACGACGCCGGCGAGGGTCGGATGCGCTCCGCTCATCAGCAGCCCGGTCCAGACCAGCGCGCCCGGCGGAACGTAGGCGAGGGCGGAGCCGATGCCGATCCGCTGAAGCCCGACGACCATCAGAATGCCGAGCGCCGCCACGATAAACCCGCTCGGCTCCAGTCCGCCGGAGTAGATGAAGGCGATGATCAACACCGCGATGACGTCGTCGATGATGGCGAGCGCCAGCAGGAACACCCGTAGATTGACCGGGATCGATCGTCCCAGCAAGGCGAGCGCCCCCACGGCAAAGGCGATGTCCGTCGCCGTGGGCACGGCCCAGCCCTGGCCGCGCACGGGATCGGCATTCAGGCCAATGTAGATCAGTGCCGGGGCGATGACGCCGCCGGCCGCCGCGATCACGGGCAGCAGCGCCTGGTCGAACCTGCTGAGCGCGCCTTCATGTATTTCGCGCCGAATCTCCATGCCGACGACGAGGAAGAAAATCGTCATCAGCCCGTCGTTGATCCAGAAATGCAGCGAACGGCGGCTGACGAAGTCGCCAAACCCGATCAAGAGCTGCTGGTGCCAGAGAGCGTGATAGCTGTCGGCGAAAGCAGAGTTGGCCCAGATCATTGCAGCGGCTGCTGCAGCCAGCAGTACGCCGCCGCCGACAGCTTCGACGTGCAGGAAGCGCTGGAGCGTGGCGAACGCCCGCTCGGCAAGTCGTTGGGCTCGTGGCAGGTCCTGGGTGGGCAGTCGGTGATCCATCGGGCACGCGCACTCGGCGTGGTGGCCCGACCATCGCTTCACCTGTTACTGCGGCATGCAGTTAACACCCATGGCCGGTTTTGCACGGCGACAGGCATAGGGCAACCCTATTCGGGCGTCCTGCGACCGTTTGGCATATCGCTCGGAACCGTACTCGGAACGAAGTGCATTTCGGCGCTAGTCTAGAACCGCTCAGGCCTCAGCAGGGCGTAGATCAGGTAGGCCAGCAGGCCTGCGGCGACGACGGCGGCGAGTGAATAATCGAAGATCATCCACACTCTCCCTGAAACCATTGATAGGCATCCTGAGGGTCCCGCGCCGAGGGCTGGCGATCACAGCCAGCTCGCGAGCGGGCTGAGCTGGGTTGCTGCACCGAAGATCAGCAGAACCGCAATGCACGCCGGCAGAGAGTAGGGGGGCCGATTGTTTCCTTGCGACATGGCAGCACCAATTCAGGAGGGAGTTCCCATGCGCGTGAAAGCTACGCGCTGATTGCCTGGTGCAATATCAAGCCGATCGCATAGGAATGCGAGACGGACGCCAGACCGGCGTTATAAATGCGGAATAAGTGTCAGCGCTAGCCCTCGTCGGTTTCCAACAGCCCGAGCTTCGAGGCAAGCCAGCGCGTGGTGGAGGCCTGGATCAGGATCGTGGTGAGGATCGCGACGAAGGTGACGGAGGCGATCATCTCCGCGCCCGGCGCCTTCATTCCCAGCATCAGGCCGGCGAGCGCGGCGGGGATGACGCCGGTTTCTCGCGTCCAGCACATGAACAGCAGTTCCGCAAGACTCCAGCGTGCGCGGCGATCCGGCATCGCGCAAAGGAATACGGTGATGGGGCGGGCCACGAACATCAGCACCAACGTCACCGCAACGCCGCCGAGCCAGTATTGGTGCATCAGCACAAAATTCACCTGGGCGCCGAGCAGGATAAAGATGAACAGGCGCAGGATGAAGGCGGTGGTCAGGACGAACTCACTGAGCTTCTGGGATTCGCCCGGCTCCATCGCGAAGCCGAAGGTCTCCTTGTTGCCAAGCATGATGCCGAACACGAACACCGCCATGAAGCCTGAGGCATGCAGGCCCTCGGCCGCGAAGTAGGCGGCGATCACCGCGACCACGGTGACGACGGGGGCATATTCGGCAAGGAAGGCCCACTTCTCATGGGCGATGAAGATCGTTGCCAGATAGCCCAGTACGATGCCGGCGGTGATGCCGATGATGGAATGCTCGAGCAGTTCACGCAGCGAGGTCGCGACGGAGACGGTGCTGCCGGTCGCCACGCCGAGCAGGGTAAGGGTGATGATCGCGCCCATGGCATCGTTGAAGGCGGATTCGCTCATCACGGTCTGGGCGACGCGGTCGCGGATCGGGATCTGGCGGAAGATCGGCACCAGTGTCGCCGGATCGGTCGAGGCCAGTGTCGCCGCCAGCAGGAACGCCACGATCGGAGGAACGCCAAGAATGAATTGCGCGGCGAAACCCGTGATTGCCGCCGTGACGATCACGCCCAAGGTTGCGATCACCGCGATGGTGATCCAGACCTGCCTGAGCACGGTCAGTCGAAGCGTCGCTCCGCCGTCGAACAGGATGTAGCTTGCGCCGAACAGCAGGATGATCTGGTTCAGCGCGGAATCGGCTGCGATATTGACGAGTCCAAGGGCATGCGGGCCGATCAGGATGCCGACGATGAGGAATACCGCGACGTCGGGAATTCTGACCTTCTGAGCGAAGAGCGCCGCGACCGTGCCGATCGCCAGGATCAGGCCGCATGAGAGCAGCGTGTGCCTGGCGATCTCGATCGAGGACGACATGATCAGCCCAGCGTCTTCAGCCAGGCGCTGATCTCGGTCACCGCGACATTGGCCTGGTTGAGCAGCTTGCCCATGGTGAAGAAGCCATGGAACTGGCCGGGGAAATGCCGGTAGGTCACGGGTACGCCGGCGTCCTTGAGGAATTTCGCGTACTCGTCGCCTTCGTCGCGCAGCGGATCGGCGCCGGCGGTCAGCACATAGGCCGGCGGCAATCCGGCGAAGTCTTTCGCGCGCGCGGGCGAGGCGCGCCAGTCGCTGTTGTCGGCGTCGCCGAGATAATGGTCGCCGAACCAGCCGATCACCGAATGCGTCAGCAGGATGCTGGTCTCGGGCTCGCGATGCGAGGGATGCTTCCGCGAGAAATCGGTCGCGGGATAGACCAGCAGCTGGGCCGCGAGCTTCGGTCCGCCGTCGCGGGCGGTGAGGGCAACCACGGCTGCGAGGTTGCCGCCGGCGCTGTCGCCGCCGACGATCAGGTGCGTGGCGTCGATGCCGAGATCCCCGGCGTTGGCCGCAACCCATTTGGTCGCGGTGACGGCGTCGTCCACCGCGGCAGGGAAGCGGTGCTCGGGCGCCAGCCGGTAATCGACCGAGATCACGATCAACTCGCCCTCATGGGCAAGCTTCTGGCAAACCACCTCATGAGTATCGAGATCGCCGATCACCCAGCCGCCGCCGTGGAAGAACACCAGGCACGGCGCGAGCCCGTCCTTCTTGCGCAGTGTTTTCGGCGTGTAGATGCGAGCGGGGATCGCGCCGTGCGGCGCCGGGATCGCAAGCGCCTTGCTCGATTCAAGCGCGGGCGGCTCGGGATTGGAGACGATGCGGGCGGCCCGATAATATTCGCGCGCTTCCGGTGCGGTCAGCGATTCATAGGCAGGGCGGCCGGCCTCCTGGAAGGCCTTGTAGACGGCGGCGGCATCGGGATCGAGAACGACGGGCATAGGCAAACAAACCTTCTTGTGATGCTGAACTGAAGCGTCAGGCGGCGGTGCGGCCGCCGTCGACGGTGTAGGCGGAGCCGGAGACGTAGCTCGCCTCGTCGGAAGCGAGGAAAGCTACGATCGATGCGACCTCGCTCGCGAGGCCGAGCCGGCGTGCGGTCGACGATCTTCTCGACCGGTGGCGGCGCGTTGCCGCCGGAACGTCCTTGCAGGATGCTGCTCAGCATCCGGCTCTCGATCATGCCGGGGCAGACGCAATTGACCCGCACGCCGGTGCCGGTGCATTCCCAGGCCGCGCTCTTGGTCAGCCCGATCACCGCGTGCTTGCTGGCGCTGTAGACCGCGATCATCGGCGATCCCATCAGGCCGGCGATCGAGGCGGTGTTGATGATGCTGCCCTTGTTCTGCTTCAGCATCACCGGCAGCACATATTTCATGCCGAGGAAGACGCCGACGACATTGACGTCGAGCACCCGGCGAAAGCTCTCCAGCGAATACTCCGGGATCGGCCTGACGTCGCCCTCGATGCCGGCGTTGTTGTAGAAGGCGTCGATGGTGCCGAAGCGGTCGACGGCGGCGCGGACATAGTCCCTGACCTCGTCCTCATCGGTGACGTCGGCGGCGATCGCGAAGGCCTCGGCCGAGGCGGGGAGGTCCTTGATGGCGGCTTTGAGGTCGGCCTCCTTGCGGTCGACTGCGACAATCCGCGCCCCGCGTTCGGCGAGCAGTTGGAGCGTGGCGGTTCCGATGACGCCGGCAGCCCCGGTGACGACGGCAACCCGGCCGTCGAGCCTGATGCGATCGGGCATGTTTGGGTTTCCTCTGGCTGGTCCGGTTCGGTCCGGATTTTCTCAGGTTTTCACGCGGTGCCGCGCGCCTTCAGCGTGAGGACTATCACACGTGTTCCCAAGGGTGACCAGAGGGTGACCTGAGGGTGAGCCGTGCCTGGCCTGCGGGCCGGGGACGGGCCTCCTGGCGCCCTTTCCCCGCCGTATTCGGCGTGTTAACCGGTGGCCTGCGAGCGGCCGATATCAAGGTAGACTGTCGCGAGCCCGATTCGCCTTTTAAAGCCCGCGAGATGCTTCGAACCATTGCCCTGACTGGCTTTGCGGCCCTGGTCGCCGCCTCAACCATCTCGCTTGCGCCGCCCGCGCGCGCGCAGATCGGAACGATTTTCTCCGATCCCGCGCCGCGTCCGCCCGGGTCGATTCCGCGTGGCCAGGTGGCGCCTCCCGGCGACGACGACGAGGAAGTGCCGGAATTGCCGCGTGGCCGCCTGCTGCCGACGCAGCCGCGGGCGTTGCCGCCGGGCCAGGCGGTGCCGCCGCCCGGTAATGTGCAGTCCCAGCCTTTGGCACCGCCGCCAGGCAGCACGGTCGCTCCGCCCGGCGTTGCGGTGCAGCCGCCGCAGCCCGGCGGGCCCGCCGTTGCCAACACACCGCCCGGTGCCAATCCGCTGCCCGGCCTGCCGCCGGGCCAGCGTCAGCCCAAGGGGACGCCGCAGGGTGCGCCACAGGGCGCTCCACAAGGCACCCCGCCGCAGACGCCTGCCGCCTTGCAGCCGGGCGACGAGGTCGTGCAGGAGCCGCCGTCGACCAAGATCACCAACAAGAAGGCGAGCTTCTCCGGCCTCGACAAGATCACCGGACGCATCATCAATTTCGACGAGGATATCGGCGAGACCGTGCAGTTTGGCGCGCTGCGCGTGAAGACTGACGCCTGCTATACGCGGCCGTCGACGGAAGCCGCCAACACCGACGCCTTTGTCGAGGTCGACGAGATCACGCTGCAGGGCGAGGTGAAGCGGATCTTCTCGGGCTGGATGTTCGCAGCGAGCCCGGGCCTGCATGGCGTCGAGCATCCGATCTACGACATCTGGCTGACCGACTGCAAAGGGCCGGACCAGACCATCGTGACCGCCGCGCCCGATCCGCCGAAGGCGCCGACGCCGCCTCCGCCGCCGGCCCAGAAGCGCGCGCCGCCGAAGCAGGCCGCGCCACGTCCGCCGCCGCAACCGCTGCCGCAATACCAGCAGCAGCAGCCGCCACCTCCGCCGCCCCAGCAGCAGCGGCCGGGCGGTTTGTTCGGCGGCTTGTTCGGAAATTAGTCGGCGCTGCGTAGCCCGGATGGAGCGAAGCGAAATCCGGGTTTCTCTCCGCGGAGAGACTTGTCCCGGATTACGCTTCGCTCCATCCGGGCTACGTGCACGGTCAGATCAATTGCGCGCGGCGATGATCGCCAGCGCGTCGGCACCCTTGACCGGCTGCGTGGCGTCGAGCTTGCGGAATTCCGCCGGCGCGCCTGCGATCGCCTTGTCGAGCAGCGCGCGATAGCGGCGGCGCGAAATCTCCACCGCACCGAACGTCTTCAGATGCTCGGTCACATATTGCGTGTCGAGCAGTTCGAACCCGCCCGCGATCAGCCGCGCCACCAAGTGCACCAATGCTACCTTCGACGCGTCGCGCGTGGTGTGAAACATGCTTTCGCCGAAGAAGGCGCGGCCAAGGCTGACGCCATAGAGCCCGCCGACCAGATTGTCGTCCTGCCAGACCTCGACGCTGTGGCAATGGCCTGACGCGTGCAGCCCGACATAGAGGTCGCGGATGCGCTTGTTGATCCAGGTGTCGTCGCGGCCGGGCTGCGGTGCTGCGCAACCGGCGATCACGGCCTTGAACGCGGTATCGACCGTGACGGTGAACACATCCGAGCGCACGGTGCGCGCCAGGCGGGAGGCGACACGGAAGCTGTCGAATGGAATCACGCCGCGCAATTCGGGCTCGACCCAGAACAGGGTCGGATCGTCGGCGCTCTCCGCCATCGGGAAGATGCCGCAGGCATAGGCGCGCAGCAGCACCTCGGGCGTGATCTCGGAAGAGGCGGAGTCGCGTGACGTCATGCCGGCGAAGATAGCAAAGCGCGGGCAGACTTGCGATGGGGCCTGCCAGGGGTCGCGACGTGTTGACGAAACGCGCCGGTTCCTCCACAAGCCGCGCCATTCCGCCGCAGTTCCCCGAGACGGACTGCGCGGCCATGCTACATTGCCACGAAAAGATGGCGCCGCCGCCCGGGACATGGCGGCTTGCGCGCCGACAATCGACACAGGTGAGGGGGACGCTGCATGAAATCGTCATGGCGGACGTTTGCGCCGCTGCTGGTCTGGCTGGTGATCTATCTGGTCCCGGTGCCATCAGGGCTGAACGCCAATCAGTGGCACTATTTTGCGGTGTTCGCCGCTGTGATCACCGGGCTGATCCTCGAATCGATGCCGGTCGGCGCAGTCGGCCTGATCGGGCTTACGGTCGCCGGTGTCGGCGGCTATGTCGAGCCCGACCCGAACAAGTCGCTGCGCTGGATGCTCGCCGGCTTTTCCGAGAGCACAGTGTGGCTGATCGTCGGCGCTTTCGTGTTTTCGATCGGCTATCGCAAGAGCGGGCTCGGCCGCCGGCTGGCGCTGCTCCTGGTGCGTGGGCTCGGCCGCCGCACCATCGGGCTCGGCTATGCGGTGGCGTTCTCCGATCTGGTGCTGGCACCGGCGACGCCGTCCAACACCGCGCGCTCGGGCGGCACCATCTATCCGATCGTCAGCAACATCCCGCGCATCTACGGCTCTGAGCCCGGTCCGACCGCGGGCAAGATCGGCACCTTCGTGATGTGGACCGCGTTTGCGACCACGGCCGTCACGAGTTCGCTGTTTCTGACCGCGCTGGCGCCGAACGCCGCCGCGCTCTCGATCGCCAAGAAGCTCGTCAACATCGAGGTCGGCTGGTCGCAATGGTTCATCGGCTTTGCGCCGCTCGGTATCCTTTTGCTGCTGCTGGTGCCGCTGCTGAGCTACGTCATCTGCCGGCCCGAGATCAAGGAAAGCCCGGAGATCGTCATCTGGAGCGAGGGAGAACTCGCCAAGATGGGGCCGCCGTCGCGGCACGAATGGATCATGGCGGTGCTGGTGCTGCTCGCGATGTTCCTGTGGATCTGCGGCTCCAATCCCAATATCAGCGTGCCGCTGCTCGGCTCAAACTTCATCAACGCGACCACGGTGGTGTTCGTCGTGATCTCGCTGATGCTGCTCACAGGCGTGATCGCATTCGAAGACATCGTCGCGGAGAAGAGCGCGTGGGAGGTCTTCTTCTATTTCACCTCGCTGCTCACGCTGTCGTCGGGTCTCAACGAGATCGGCTTCATCAAATGGGTGGCCGAGGGCTATGCGAAGCCGCTCGCAGGCACCTCGCCGCTGGTCGGGATGATCCTGCTCGTCACATTCTTCTTCTGGATCCACTATTTCTTCTCGAGCATCACCTCGCATACCGCCGCGGTGCTGCCGGTGGTGCTCGCCGTCGGCTCCAGCATTCCCGGCCTGTCGGTGCAGACCCTGATGCTGCTGTGCGTCTATTCGCTCGGGCTGATGGGGGTGATCTCGCCCTACGCCACCGGGCCGGCGCCGATGTATTACGGCAGCGGCTATATCGGCAAAGGCGACTTCTGGAAGTTCGGGCTGATCTTCGGCGTAATCTACTTTGCCGGATTGTTGCTGATCGTGTTGCCCTGGCTACAGATGATCGGGTAAAATAGCCACAATCCAGCGAGAAACAGCGGCCGATCGGGAAGGAGGACTTTCCTTTCCGATTCTTAACGCGCTTTGTCTGACGGAAGCGTCCAAAATGCTTCCTAATGTGGCGCGCGCGGATTTCAGGGGACACATAGAGCCGCACCGGCTCATTCGTGTTTCTTCGTGGGCAAGTTATGGACCAGCATATCAAAGACCCGTCTATCGTGGCGCCCGAGCAAACCAGGCGGCCATCGCGCGGGCGAGGCTTTCTGACAGGGTGTGTTGTGCTGGCGGTGCTCGCCGGCATCGTCTGGTGGACGCGGCAGCAGGCCGCGCCGCCGCAGGCCGGCGGCGGCCGCAATGCCGGGCCGATGTCGATCGTGCCGGAGGCCGTCGGCAAGGGCGATATCGGCGTCAGCCTGAATGCGCTCGGCACCGTGACGTCGCTCGCGACCGTGACGATCAGAAGCCAGATCAGCGGCTACCTGATGAAGATCGATTTCAAGGAGGGCGATGAGGTCAAGAAGGGTGACCTGATCGCCGAGATCGATTCGCGTCCCTATGAGGCGACGCTGGCGCAGGCCAAGGGCACTCTGGCGCGCGACGAGGCGCAGCTGAAGGGTGCCCAGGTCGATCTCACTCGCTACCAGAATCTCGCCACGCAGAACGCCGTGCCGCATCAAACGCTCGATACCCAGGTCGCGCTGGTCGCGCAGTATCAGGGCACGGTCGAGGCCGACCGCGCGTCGGTGAAGTCGGCCGAGGTAAATCTGCAATATTGTCGCATCGTCTCGCCGATCAACGGGCGGGTCGGGTTGCGCCAGGTCGACCTCGGCAACTATGTGACGGCGGGCGACACCAACGGCCTTGTCGTGATCACGCAGCTCGAGCCGATCAGCGTGCTGTTCACGCTGCCGGAGGACAATCTGCAAGCGGTCGCGAAGCGGTTGAAGGAGGGCGCGGTGCTGCCGGCGGCGGCCTATGACCGCAGCGGCGCCAATAAGCTCGCCGAGGGATCGCTGCAGACCTTCGACAGCCAGATCGATGCGACCACCGGCACGATCAAGCTGCGCGCCCAGTTCGAGAACGACAAGCGCACGCTGTATCCGAACCAGTTCGTCAACATCCGCCTGCTGCTCGACACCCACAAGGATGCCACGACGATGTCGACCGCCGGCATCCAGCGCGGCGTCCCCGGCACCTTCGTCTATCTCGTCAACGCCGATAGCACGGTCTCGGTACGGCCGGTCAAGATCGGCGTCACCGACGGCGACCGCGTCGAGGTGCTCTCGGGGCTGACACCCGGCGATCGCATCGTGATCGACGGCGCCGACAAGCTGCGCGAGGGCGCCAAGGTGGTGGTGCGCTCCGCCGCCGATACCGCGAGCCCGGCCGGTGCAGCCAAGGGGACGGCGAGCGGCGCGGCGAATGGGGCCGCCAAGGGAGACGGCAAGGGAGACACCAAGGCAGATAGCAAGGGCAGCGCCGATCCCGACAAGGCGGGAGGCGACAACCACAAGGGTGCCGCGGACGGGCAGACGAAATGAACCCGTCGCGGCCATTCATCCTGCGGCCGGTGGCGACGACCCTGATGATGATCGCCATCATGCTGTCGGGCATGCTGGCGTTCAGATTCCTCCCCGTCGCGGCGCTGCCGGAAGTCGATTATCCGACCATCCAGGTGCAGACCTTCTATCCGGGCGCCAGCCCCGACGTGATGACGTCGTCGGTGACGGCGCCGCTCGAGGTGCAGTTCGGCCAGATGCCGAATCTGAACCAGATGAGTTCGGTGAGTTCGGCCGGCTCGTCCGTGATCACGCTGCAGTTCGGCCTGTCGATCTCGCTCGACGTCGCTGAGCAGGAGGTGCAGGCCGCAATCAACGCCGCGGGCAATCTGTTGCCGTCGGACCTGCCGGCGCCGCCGATCTACGCCAAGGTCAATCCGGCTGACGCGCCGATCCTGACCCTCGGCCTGACCTCGAAGACAATGCCGCTGACGCAGGTGCAGGATTTCGTTGACACGCGGCTGGCGCAGAAGATCTCGCAGCTGCCCGGCGTTGGCCTCGTCAGCATCAGCGGCGGCCAGCGGCCCGCGGTGCGCATCCAGGCCGACATCCGCAAGCTCGCGGCCTATGGTCTCAACATCGACGATCTCCGCACCACGCTCGGCAACGCCAACGTCAACACGCCGAAGGGCAATTTCGACGGCGCGATGCGCGCCTACACCATCAATGCCAACGACCAGATCCGCAATGCCAGCGACTACCGCTCGCTGATCATCGCCTACAAGAACGGCTCGCCGGTTCGCCTCAGCGACGTCGGCAACGTCGTCGACGGCGCGCAGAACGACAAGCTCGGCGCCTGGATGAACGAAACCCAGGCGATCATCCTCAACATCCAGCGCCAGCCCGGCGCCAACGTGATCTCGGTGGTTCAGGGCATCAAGGACCTGCTGCCGCAGCTGCAGGCGACCCTGCCGGCCGCGATCGATCTCAACATCCTGACCGACCGGACCGTGACGATCCGGGCCTCGGTCCGCGACGTCGAATACGAGCTGGCGCTCGCGGTGATCCTGGTCGTGCTGGTGATCTTCGTGTTCCTGCGCTCGACCCGCGCCACGCTGATCCCGAGCCTGTCGGTGCCGCTCTCGCTGGTCGGCACGCTGGGGGCGATGTATCTGTTCGGCTTCAGCCTGAACAATCTGTCACTGATGGCGCTGACGATCGCGACCGGCTTCGTGGTCGACGACGCCATCGTCGTGATCGAGAACATCTCGCGCTACATCGAGGAGGGCCTGAGCCCGCTCGAGGCGGCGCTGCGCGGCTCCGAGCAGATCGGCTTCACCATCATCTCGCTGACGGTGTCGCTGATCGCGGTGCTGATCCCGCTGCTGTTCATGGGCGACGTCGTCGGCCGCCTGTTCCGCGAATTCGCCATCACGCTGTCGGTCACGATCCTGATCTCCGCCGTGGTGTCGCTGACATTGGTGCCGATGGCCTGCGCGAAACTCCTGAAGCCGGAGAGCATGACGCGCGAGAACACCTTCCAGCGGCTCAGCCGCGAAGGCTTCGACCATGTCATCGCGATCTACGCCCGGATGCTCAACTGGGTGCTCGATCGCCAGACGTTCGTGCTGCTGATCGCGCTCGCCACCTTTGGTCTCACGGCGCTGCTCTACGTGGTCATTCCGAAAGGCTTCTTTCCGGTGCAGGACACCGGCGTGATCCAGGCGATCTCGGAGGCGCCGCAATCGGTCTCCTATGCGGCGATGGCCGAGCGGCAGCAGCGGCTCGCCAGCGCGATCCTCAGGGATCCCGACGTCGAGAGCCTGTCGTCGTTCATCGGGGTCGACGGCACCAACACCACGCTCAACAGCGGCCGCATCCTGATCAATTTGAAGCCGCATGAGCAGCGCAAGGCCGGCGTGGCGACGATCATGAACCGGATCAAGGCCAGTACGGCTGATCTGACCGGCATCACGCTCTACATGCAGCCGGTCCAGGACCTCACCATCGAAGGCACGGTGAGCCGGACGCAGTATCAGTTCATCCTGCAGGACGCCGATCCGAACGAGCTTGCGGAATGGACGCCGAAACTGGTCGACAAGCTCAGGGAATTGCCCGAGCTCAGCGACGTCACAAGCGACATCTCCGCGCAGGGGCTTTCGGTGTTCGTCGACATCGACCGCGACCAGGCCGCGCGCTTCGGCATCACGCCGGCGACGATCGACAATGCGCTGTACGATTCCTACGGCCAGCGCATCGTCTCCACCGTCTTCACCAATTCGAACCAATACCGCGTCATCCTCGAGGCCGATCCGTCGCTGCAGAACTCGCTGGACTCGCTGTCGTCGATTTATCTGCCGTCATCGGTGGGCTCGACGCCGGTGCCGCTGTCCGTCATGGCCAGGATGCGGGTCGAGACCGCGCCGCTGCAGGTCTCGCATCTCGGCCAGTTTCCGTCGGCAACGGTCTCGTTCAACCTGGCGCCGGGCGCCTCGCTCGGCGGCGCGGTGACCGCGATCAAGCAGGCGCAGGCCGAGATCAACCAGCCGCTCGGCATGATCACGAGCTTCCAGGGCGCGGCGCTGGCGTTCCAGTCCTCGCTGTCCAACCAGCTGTTCCTGATCCTCGCCGCGATCATCACGGTCTACATCGTGCTGGGCGTGCTCTATGAGAGCTTCATTCATCCGCTGACCATCCTGTCGACGCTGCCGTCGGCCGGGATCGGCGCGTTGCTGGCGCTGATGATGGCCGGCCAGGACCTCACCATCATCGCGATCATCGGCATCATCCTCCTGATCGGCATCGTGAAGAAGAATGCGATCATGATGATCGACTTTGCGCTCGACGCCGAGCGCAACGAGGGCAAGCCGCCGCGGGAGGCGATCTACCAGGCCTGCCTGTTGCGGTTCCGGCCGATCATCATGACGACGATGGCCGCCGTGCTCGGCGCGCTGCCGCTGATGATCGGCAGCGGTGCCGGCTCCGAGCTCCGGCATCCGCTCGGCATCTCGATCGTCGGCGGCCTGCTGGTGAGCCAGATGCTGACCCTGTTCACGACGCCGGTGATCTATCTCTGGTTCGATCGCCTGGCGCTGCGGTTTGCCGGGCGGGCGGACGAGGTCGGCGAGGCGAGCGGGTCGCGTTGAGCCATGGATCCGTCAACGCCCTTCATCCGCCGGCCGGTCGCAACCACGCTGTTGACGTTCGGGCTTGCGGCGGCCGGCCTTGTCGCGTTCTTCAAGCTGCCGGTGTCGCCGCTGCCGCAGGTGGATTTTCCGACCATCTCGGTACAGGCGACGCTGCCCGGCGCCAGCCCGCAGGACGTCGCGACCACGGTTGCAAGCCCGCTTGAGCGGCATCTCGGCCAGATCGCCGATGTGACGGAGATGACGTCGTCGAGCTCGGTCGGCTCGACCCGGATCACGCTGCAGTTCGGGCTGAACCGCGACATCAACGGCGCGGCGCGGGACGTGCAGGCTGCGATCAATGCCGCGCGGGCCGATCTGCCGACCAGCCTGCGCAGCAATCCGACCTACCGCAAGGTCAATCCGGCGGACGCGCCGATCCTGATCCTGACGCTGACGTCGGATACGCTGACCCGCGGCGCTCTCTATGATGCCGCCTCCACGGTGCTGGCGCAGAAGCTGTCGCAGGTCGAGGGCATCGGCGAGGTCGTGGTCGGCGGCAGCTCGCTGCCCGCCGTGCGCGTCGATCTGATCCCGCAGGCGCTCTACAAATACGGCATCGGTCTGGAAGACGTCCGCGCGGCGCTGTCGAGCGCCAATGCCCACAGCCCCAAGGGCGGCATCGATGTCGGCGACCAGCGCTACCAGGTCTACGCCAACGACCAGGCCAACAAGGCCGACGACTACAGGTCGCTGATCGTGGCCTACCGCAATGGCGCGCCGGTTCACCTCTCCGATGTCGGTGAGGTGGCCGACGGCGTCGAGAATTTGCGCAATGCCGGGCTCGCCAACGGCAAGCCCGCGGTGCTGCTGATCCTCTACCGGCAGCCGAACGCCAACATCATCAGTACCGTTGACCTGGTGAAGGGGCTGATGCCGCAATTGCAGGCCTCGATTTCACCGGCGATCGACATCGGTCTCGCGGTCGACCGCTCGACGACCATCCGCACCTCGCTCCGCGACGTCGAGCGGACGCTGGTTCTGGCGGTGATGCTGGTCATCATCGTGGTGTTCGCGTTCCTGCGCAATTTGCGCGCCACCTTGATTCCGGTGGTGGCGGTCTCGGTGTCGCTGGTCGCAACCTTCGGCGCGATGTACCTGATCGGCTACAGCCTCGACAATCTGTCGCTGATGGCGCTGACGGTGGCGACCGGCTTCGTGGTCGACGACGCCATCGTCGTGCTGGAGAACGTCACCCGCTACATCGAGGAGGGCCTGAGCCCGCTCGAAGCGGCGCTGAAGGGCGCCAACGAGGTCGGCTTCACCGTGCTGTCGATGAGCATCTCGCTGATCGCGGTGTTCATCCCGATCCTGTTGATGGCCGGCATCGTCGGGCGGTTGTTCCGCGAATTCGCGATGACGATCTCGATCTCGATCCTGATCTCGCTCGCGGTCTCGCTGGCGACCACCCCGATGATGTGCGCGGTGCTGCTCAAGCCGGACCACGGAGGCCACGGCCGGCTCTATTGGGCCAGCGAGCGCTTCTTCGAGGCGATGCTGAATTTCTATCGCAGGACGCTGACCGCGGCGCTGGCGCATCCGCTGTCGGTGATGCTGATCCTGGCGGCGGTGTTCGGCCTCAACTTCTATCTCTACAGCGTGATCCCGAAGGGCTTCTTCCCGCAGCAGGATACCGGGCGGCTGGTCGGCTCGATCCAGGCCGACCAGAGCGTGTCGTTCCAGCTGATGCAGCAGAAGCTCGCGCAATTCGTCGGGATCATCCAGAAGGATCCGGCGGTCGAGACCGTGGTCGGCTTCACCGGCGGCGGCCAGACCAATTCCGGCTTCGTGTTCGTCTCGCTGCGTCCGCTCGACCAGCGCAAGATCGGCGCTGACGGCGTGATCTCGCGGTTGCGCCGCGAGATGGCGGTGGTGCCCGGCGCGAGCCTGTTCCTGCAGGCGGTGCAGGACATCAGGGTCGGGGGCAGGGCCTCGAACGCGCAGTATCAGTACACGTTGCAGGGGTCGACGCTGGAGGAGCTCAATGACTGGACGCCGAAGATCGCGGCGGCCATGCAGCGCGATCCGAACCTTGCCGACGTCAACAGCGACCAGCAGAACAAGGGCCTGGAATCCGACCTCGTGATCGACCGCGACGCGGCGGCGCGGCTCGGCATCACCGTGAGCCAGATCGACAACACCCTCTACGACGCCTTCGGCCAGCGTCAGGTGTCGACGATCTATGTCGCGCGCAACCAGTACCATGTCATCATGGAGGTCGCGCCGCGCTACTGGCAGACCCCCGAGACGCTGAAGGACGTCTACATCAGCACGTCGGGCGGATCGGTCGGCGGCTCGCAATCGACCAACGCGGTGGCCGGCACCGTGGTGGCGCCGGGAACCTCGAGCGCGGCCAGTTCGACCAATGCTCAGGCCGCGCGCAACCAGGCCACCAATTCGATCGGTTCGACCGGGAAGGGCGTGGCCTCGACCGGATCGGCCGTCTCGACCAACAGCGAGACCATGATCCCGCTGTCGGCGGTGGCGGCGTTCAAGCAGGGCGCGACGCCGCTTGCGGTCAATCACCAGGGCCTCCTGGTCGCCAACACCATCTCGTTCAACCTGCCGCCGAACGTGTCGCTGAGCACCGCGGTCGGCAGCATCGAGGCGACCATGAACCGGATCGGCGTCCCGGCCACGATCCGCGGCACCTTCCAGGGCTCCGCCAAGGCGTTCCAGGATTCGCTCAGCAACCAGCCGTTCCTGATCCTGGCCGCGATCGTCACGATCTACATCGTGCTGGGCGTACTCTATGAGAGCTACGTCCATCCGCTGACCATCTTGTCCACACTGCCCTCGGCAGGTGTGGGTGCCTTGCTGGCGCTGATGGCATTCAAGACCGAGTTCAGTATCATGGCGCTGATCGGCGTCATGCTGCTGATCGGCATTGTGAAGAAGAACGCCATCATGATGATCGACTTTGCGCTGGACGCGGAACGCAGGCGCGGGCTGGAGCCGCTCGAGGCGATCAAGGAGGCATGCCTGCTGCGTTTCCGTCCCATCATGATGACGACGATGGCCGCGCTGCTCGGCGCCGTGCCGCTTGCCATCGGGATGGGCGACGGCGGCGAGCTGCGGCAGCCGCTCGGCATCGCCATCGTCGGCGGCCTGATCCTGAGCCAGGTCCTGACGCTCTACACGACGCCGGTCATCTACCTCTATCTCGACCGGTTCCGCTTGTGGGCCCTGCGCGTCCGCCGCGGCGGCGCCATGCGGATGCCGGGCTCCTCACTTCAACCGGGCGAGTAAATGCCGACAGGTGCAGCGTTGCATAGTCTTCGAATATTGCGGAAACCGGTCCGGTTTCGGCGCGCGGCCGCGTTCGGCGGCCTCGGCCTTGGTCTGAGCCTCGGCCTGACCGGCTGTATTCCCGGGGTGGAGAAACCCGAGCTCAGTCTCGAAGTGCCGGCGAGCTATCGCGCCGCGGCCAAGGGCGATGCCGACGCCGCCGTTCCGGCGCTCGCCTGGTGGCGCGGCTTCCGCTCGCCCGAGCTGACCGGGCTGATGGAATCCGCGCAGCTCTACAATCTCGATATCGCGGTGGCGATCGCCCAGATCGTGCAGGCCGACGCGCAGGCCGGCGTGTCCGGCGCCGCGCTGCTGCCGTCGATCTCGGGGTCGGCCAATGCGGAGCGTCAGAAGGTCGCGACGGGATCGAATTCGTCGCTCGGCGGCAGCAGCGGTACGTTCTCGCAGTACAGTCTGGGACTCAGCGCAAGCTATATCGTCGATTTCTGGGGCAAGAACCGCGCGACGTTGTCGGCGTCGGAAGAGAGTGCGACGGTTTCCCGCTACAATCGCGAGGTGGTCGCGCTGACCACGATGGCGACGGTGGCCAACACCTATTTCCAGGTGCTTGCGGCGCAGGACCAGATCAAGGCCACCCGGCGCAATTTGGCGGCAGCCGAGCGCATCCTGGCTTTGATCAAGTCGCAATTCGCCGGCGGCACCGCCTCGCAGCTCGACCTGTCGCAGCAGGAGGCGCTGGTCGCCACGCAGCGCGCGGCGATCCCGCCGCTCGAGGTGACGCTGGGGCAAAACACCGCCGCGCTCGCACTGCTGGTGGCGCGCGCGCCGGCCGATTTCTCGGTGCGCGGCGGCAGCACCACGCAGATCTCGGTGCCGCGCATCACGCCGGGGATGCCGTCGGAATTGCTCTACCAGCGGCCTGATGTCCGTCAGGCCGAGGCGCAGCTCGCGGCCTCCAATTTCAGCGTCGACGCGGCGCGGGCGGCGTTCTTCCCGCAGATCCAGCTGACCGGCACCACGGGCTTCCAGAGTGCGGCGCTCGCCTCGCTGTTCGCGCCGGGCGCCTGGTACTACACGCTCGCGGCCGGGCTGACCCAGCCGCTGTTCGACGGCTTCCTGCTGGAGAGCCAGCTCAAGCTCGCCAAGGGCCAGCAATTGCAAAACCTGCAGGCCTATCGCAAGGCGGTGCTGTCGGCCTTCGCCGATGTCGAGAAGGCGCTGATCGCGTTGCAGAAGTATACGCTGCAGGAGCGGCTGCAGTCCGACGTGGTGGCGAGCTCACGCAAGGCGTTCGAAGTCTCCGAGACGCAGCTGCGCGGCGGCACGGTCAATCTCATCACGGTGCTGCAGACACAGCAGACGCTGTTCACGGCTGAACTCAACCTTGTCTCGGTGCGGCTCAACAAGCTGCTGGCGGCGAGCAGCCTGTTCCAGGCGCTCGGCGGCGGCTGGACGCCGGCCGGCACGCTCGCGGCGGCAGTGCCATGAGGTCGGTCATGCAACGGTTCGTCACACCGTTCGTCGTTACCCTCGTCATCGCGCTGACCGCGCCGGTGGGCGCGGCCCGTGCGCAGCAGCGGCCACCGAACAGCATTCCGCTCGCCTTCGGCATGAGCGCCGACCAGGCCAGCCAGTCGCTCGGCGTGCCCCTGAACTATGTTCGCGGCACGCCGGGCAATGAATTGTTCGTCGCGCTGCCCAATGTCAGGGGCAGCGTGCTGTCGAGGCGCAGCGACGGGCTTTATCTGCAATTCGGCAAGGGACGCCTGATTGCCTGGAAGGGCGACTGGGGGACCATTCCGCAATGAGAGCCTTCGCCATGACCGCCATCAGAGCATTGATCGCCTGCGCCGCCATCGCGCTCGGCACCGCCGCTGCCTCGGCCCAGAACTTGTCTCATGACTTGGAGCCGCAACGGTCGCTGCGTTACGGCAGCACCGGCGGCGTGTATTTCGACGGCAGGAATGACGACCGCGACTTCCGCAGCAACGGCTCCTTTCCGGGCAGCTTTGCCGCCGATCCCTTCAGCGCGGGCTTCGGCGCGGCGGGTCTGTTCGGTTCGACGCCGTATCACTCCGCGCGGCCCTATCCGTCGCAGGTGATCTTCGGCGCGCCATGTCAGGACTGCCGTCCACATCGCACGCGGCGGCACCGCGATCGGCCTGATTGAGAGGTTGGGGAAGCGGAAGGCGCTTCTAGCTCTTGCGCAGAAGGTCGTCGATGATGCGCAGCTTCATCCAACCGGCCTTGTCGATAATCTCCCTGCGCAGCGTGTCCTTTTCCATCTCATATTGCTCGCGCGAGATGTCGCGGCCGCCGCTCGCGGTGATTCCGAATGTCTTGAGCAGGGCGTTGTGCTGCGCCTCCCAGGCGATCACATGCTCGGTCATGAGCTGCGTCACCGCCGGAAGGAAGCCGGGATGGCCTGCCAGGCCGCATGTTTCCGTGGTCTGCGGATCTTCCGCCAGCATGATCACGTTCCACTCGTCGTAGCCGATCAGACCCAGCTGCGCGTAGAGAAACGCGCCATGCGGCCCGTCCCAGATCTTGTGGTCGATGACCAGGAACGGCAACGCACGGCAGTGGCCGTGGCGCGCCGTCATGTCACGGTTGAAACTCTCGGTGCGCTCTTGCAGCCGTTGGTTGGCCGCGGCAAACACGGCAAGGCGATTGTCCGCCGCCGGCACGATGCTGGCTGCGTCGTCGGGCACGAACCCCGCATCGCGCAGCATCGGCCCGATCCGCGGATCTTCCCACTGCCTCCTGTGAAAGGCGGGTGCCGCGCCGTCGGCGCCCGGTGCCGGACGCACGGACTCCCTAGGATCGCCCGACGTCGCCTGCTTCTTTCCAAAAACCACCCTGCGCTCGAACATCGTGCCGTTCCTGCCAAGCTGGAGGAAAAGCATGGCAAACAACGCCCAGATTTGTCTTAACCCGTCAGGGCAAGCGGCCGCGATCGAACAACAGGGTGACGCGGCCGTTAAGGCCAACGCGAAAATTCGATCAATCCGCCACCATCAGCGGCCTAACTGGCGGCAGCGCTTGTCGATTTCGCCGGCGCCGGGGTGACGCGGGCAAACCGCACCACGAAGCGGGTGCCCTTGTGGCTGGGGTCGCGCTCGACGCTGGCGTCGAGCTTGACGGCCATCGCCGCGACGATGCGCTGGCCCATCCCGGTGCCGCGTGGATCGGCCTTGTCGGAGAAGCCCACGCCTTCATCGCTGATCGCAAGCTGCAAATCGTCCGCGTCCGGCTTCAGCTCGACATGGATCGGGCCGGCGCCGTCGGGATAGGCGTATTTCACGGCGTTCATCACCAGCTCGTTGACGATGATGCCGATCGCGACCGCGCGGTCGGGATCGATCTCGACCGGCTCGGCCTTCAGCGTCAGCCGCGACATCTTGTTGCCTTCGGCCGATCGCCTGAGGTCCTCGAGCAGCGCCTCGAGATACTGGTTGAGCATCACCGTTTTGAAGTCGTGCGAGGTGTAGAGGCGGCGGTGCACCTGCGCGACGGCGGCGACACGGCCCATCGCATTGGTGAGCGCCGCCTTGACATCCTGCTGGGTCGAGGAATTGGCTTGCAGATGCAGCAGCGAGGCAATGATCTGCAACGAATTGCCGACGCGATGGTTGACCTCGCGCAGCAGAACCTCGCGCTCGGCGGCGAGCGCGGCGTACCGGTCGCGCGAGGCGTGCACCTCGGCCTCGGCCTCGTCGCGCGCCTTCTGGATCGCGGCGCGCCGGACCGCGCCGTTCACCGCGACCTGGAGCAGGGGGATGAATTCGCCCCTGACGTCCTTGACCAGATAGTCCGCCGCGCCGGCCTTCAGCGCGGTGACGGCAATCGCCGAATCCTGCGAGGCGGTGACGAACACCACCGGCGGTGCGTCCGCAATCTTGAGCATCTGCTCCAGCGTCTCCAGCCCATCGAGGCCGGGCATGTACTGGTCGAGCGCGACGACGTCGATGCCGCCCTGGGCGAGCCGCTCGAGGCCTTCCTGGCCGCTTGCGGCGTGCACGACCTTGTAGCCCGCGCGCGTCAGCCCGCGTTCGACCAGGCGCGCCAGCGCCGCGTCGTCGTCGATGTAGAGCAGTGTCGGCGTTGCGCTGGTCATAGGGAAGCTGGCGGCACCTGAATCACGGAAAAGAACAGGCCAAGCTGGCGAATGGCGTTGGCAAAGCTTTCGTAGTTCACCGGCTTGGTGATGTAGACGTTGCAGCCGAGTTCGTAGCAACGCTTGATCTCCTGGGAGTCGTCGGTGGTGGTCAGCACGACCACCGGCGTCGCCTTGAGATGCTTGTTTTCCTTGACCCGCTTCAGAATATCGATGCCGGTCATGTCAGGCAGATTGAGATCAAGCAGGATGAGCAGGGCCTGGCCCTTGCGCTCAACCGCGCTGCCATCCTTGCCGAACAGGTAGTGCACGGCCTCTGTACCGTTGGTGAACGGGACGATCTCATTGTTGACACCTGAGCGCCGGATATTCCGCTCAATCAGGCGGGCATGGCCCTCGTCGTCCTCGATCATGATGATGGTGACTGGATCGCTCATGATTCTTTGTCCCGGTTCTTGCCTGAGTTCTTGCCTGACCATTTGATAGGCAGCGTGATCGTGAACGTGCTGCCATTGTGAAGTTCCGATGTTACCGACATGGTGCCGCCCAGTCTGCGCACAAGTGCGCGGACATGGGCAAGCCCGATGCCCTGACCAGGCTTGTCCTGGGTTCCGGCACGGCGGAATAGATCGAAGATGCGCTGGTGGTCCTTCGGATCGATGCCGCGGCCATTGTCGGTCACTTCGAAGATCGCAAAACCCAGCTTGGTGCGGCCCTCGATCGAGATCTCGCCGGGGACGCCGTCCTTGAGGTACTTGAGTGCATTGTCGATCAGGTTGGAGAAGATCTGCTCCAGCGCGAGGCGGTCGCTGACGAGATTCGGCAAAGCGCCGACCTCGACGGTCGCATTGGCCTCGGCCGCCTGATGCGCGACCGTCTTGACGATGCCGTCGATCAGCTCGCGGAGATCGATCCGCTCCGGCTTAAACTCGCGGCGGCCCTCGCGGGTGAGATTGAGGATCGCGCTGATCAGGCGGTCCATCTTGGCGATCGACGATTTGATGAAGCCGAGCGATTCGTTGAAATCGTCGGATAGCTGCTTGTCGGATCCTTCGAGCTCGGGCTCGGCCACGTCGGTCGCGTCTTCCATCGCCGGCGCCAGCGATGCGGTGCGATTGAGCGTGGCGATGCGCTTGAAGATGTCGCCGCGCAATTCCTCCAGCTCGCTGGTGAAGCCCATGATGTTGACCAGCGGCGAGCGTAGGTCGTGGCTGACGATATAGGCGAAGCGCTGGATTTCCTCGTTGGCCTCGCGCAGGTCGGCGGTCCGTTCGTCGACGATGGTTTCGAGATTGACGTTGCTGTCGCGCAGCCTGGCCTCGGCCTCGTCGCGCGCCCGCGAGGACTGCCGCAGCAGCACGAGAGAGAGGGCGGCGAGCGCCAGCACCATGCAGGAGCCGGCGATGGTGACGGAGGAGGCGAGCACCTGGGTCCTGTCCGCGGTTGCGGTGCGCTCAGCCAGCAGCCGATCCTCCTCGGTGCGCATGTCGCGGCCGATCCGGGCGATCGCTTCCAATGCATCGGCCGAAGTGCCCTGGCGCAGGATGTCGACGCTGGTCGCGGCGTCGTTGTTGTTGGCGCGCTCGATGCTGAGGGCGAACTCGGCCAGCCGTTGCTCGACGGCGGCTTTCAGCTTCGCGGCATTGGCGACCTGCGCCGGATTATCGACGGTCATCATCTGGAGATGGCCGAGCGCGGCCGGGAGCGCCGCCGCGGCCGACTGGTACTCAGACAGGTATTGTGGTGCTGACGTCAGCAGATACGCCCTGGTCGCGCTTTCGGCGCGCCTGACGTCAAGCAACAGATTGGCAACCTGGCTCTCCACCTCGACGGTATGGACGACCCAGGCGTTGTCCTCACGCGCCTTGTTGACCAGCAGGACGGACGCCACGCTGACCGCGACCAGCACGAAAAATCCCGCCGAGAGCAGCAGGATCTGTAACGTGGACCGGCGTCGTGAAACTGGTGTCACGACGGTCTCTTCGCGAGAGTGGGATTCAATGCGTCCCCGTGGAAAGCCAACAACCCTTTAGTACGTTTGAGCGGGGCGCTGGGTTCCACAAAGTTCCAAACTATTTCGGGGCGTCGGATGGCTGGCCGGCGAGATACTGCTCCAGCCAGTGGATGTGATAGTCGCCCTCGATGATGTCGGGCTCGCGCACCAGCGCGCGGAACAGCGGCAGCGTCGTCTCGATGCCGTCGACCACCATCTCGTCCAGCGCCCGGCGCAACCGCATCAGGCATTCGCCGCGGGTCTTGCCGTGCACGATCAGCTTGCCGACCAGCGAGTCGTAATAGGGCGGAATCACGTAGCCCTGATAGACGGCGGAATCGATCCGCACGCCGAGACCGCCAGGCGCGTGGAATTGCGTGATCCGTCCGGGCGACGGACGGAAGGTCTGCGGGTTCTCCGCATTGATGCGGCACTCGATGGCGTGGCCGATGATCGCGATCTCGCTTTGCTTGGCCGGAAGCTCGCCGCCGGCGGCAATCCGGATCTGCTCCAGCACCAGATCGATATCCGTGATGCTTTCGGTGACGGGATGCTCGACCTGGATGCGCGTGTTCATTTCGATGAAATAGAATTCGCCGTCCTCGTAGAGGAATTCGATGGTACCGACGCCGAGATACTTCATGTCCCGCATCGCCTTGGCGCAGGTCTCGCCGATCCTGGCGCGCGCCGCCGCGCCAAGCACGGGCGAGGGGCCTTCCTCCCAGACCTTCTGGTGACGGCGCTGCAGCGAGCAGTCGCGCTCGCCGAGATGGATGGCGCCGCCGCGGCCATCACCGAGAATCTGGATCTCGATGTGGCGCGGCTTCTGCAGGTATTTCTCCAGATAGACCGAGGCGTCGCCGAACGCCGACTTGGCTTCGTTGGCCGCGGTCGTGAGCGCCAGCGCGAGGTCGGCCTCGGTGTGGGCGACCTTCATGCCGCGGCCGCCGCCGCCGGCCGCCGCCTTCACCAGCACGGGGAAGCCGATCTCCTTGGCGATCGCCATGGCATCGTCGTCCGCCGTCACTGCGCCGTCCGAACCGGGCACCACGGGGATGCCGAGGCGCTTGGCGGTCTTCTTGGCCTCGATCTTGTCGCCCATCAGGCGGATGTGCTCGGCCTTCGGCCCGATGAAGCCCAGATTGTGATCGGCGAGGATCTCGGCGAAGCGCGCATTCTCGGACAGGAAGCCGTAGCCGGGATGCACGGCGTCGGCGCCGGTGATCTCGCAGGCGGCCAGCAGCGCCGGGATGTTGAGATAGGAATCCTTCGACGGCGGCGGCCCGATGCAGACGCTCTCGTCGGCGAGGCGCACATGCATGGCGTCGGCGTCGGCGGTCGAATGCACCGCGACGGTGGAGATGCCGAGCTCCTTGCAGGCCCGGAGCACGCGAAGCGCGATCTCGCCGCGATTGGCTATGAGGATCTTGTCGAACATCGCAGCGCCTGACGTTGACGGAAGCTATTCAATGATGACGAGCGGCTCGCCGAATTCGACCGGCTGGCCGTCCTCGACGAGGATCTGCGTCACGGTGCCCGCGCGCGGCGACGGAATCTGGTTCATCGTCTTCATCGCCTCGATGATCAGAAGCGTCTGGCCGGCCGTGACCTTGCTGCCGACTTCAATGAACGGCTTGGCGCCAGGTTCCGGAGCCCAATAGGCGGTGCCGACCATCGGCGAGGGCACGACGCCCGGGTGTTTCGCCATGTCGGCGGCGGCAGCGGCGGCAGCCGGCACTGCCACCGGGGCGGCAACCGCATGCACGGCTGACGGCACGGAGGCGGCGATGCTGATATTGCGCGCGACCCGGACGCGCAGGCCGGCGCGCTCGATCTCGATCTCGGTGAGGTTGGTCTCAGCAAGCAGCAGCGCGAGCTCGCGGATGAGGACGCTGTCGTCGTTCTTGGAGTCGTTCTTGGACTTTGCGGCTGGTTTGTCGTCTGGCTGGCGCGCCATGTTGTTTGATCCGAAATCTCTGTCTGGTGACGGGGAACGTCAGGATTGACGATTAAGTCTTTGCCTTCGCACCGATCCTGGTGGCGAGGCCGATGATCGCAAGCCGGTAGCCGTCGATGCCGAAGCCGCAAAGTGACGCGAAGGCGGCTTTAGCAGTGAACGAGTGGTCCCGGAAGCTCTCGCGGGCGTGGATGTTGCTGACGTGAACCTCGACGGCGGGAATCTTGACCGCAACCAGCGCGTCATGCAGCGCGATCGAGGTATGGGAGTAGCCGCCGGCGTTGATGATGATGCCGAGCGCCTTCTTGGCGTGAGCCTCATGGATGAAGTCGATCAGTTCGCCCTCGCGGTTGGACTGCCGGCAGTCGGCGGTCAACCCGAACTGCCGCGCGGTGTCCGCGCACAGCTTCTCGACGTCGGCGAGGGTGGCATGGCCGTATGTCTCCGGCTCGCGCGTCCCCAACAGGTTGAGGTTCGGGCCGTTCAGCACATAGATCGTTCCGGCAGCAGCCATTTCCATGGGTTCCGAAGGGGAAAGTGGGCCGGGTTATAGGTAACAACCGGCCGCAGGGGAAGTCTTTAGGTGAAATCGGAACGTCTTCAACAGCTTCCTTCGCCCTGTTAGATAGCTGCCGTAACCTACGGAAATTGCTGATTAACCAAATCTGGCGGAAGGCGGGCCGGGGGTGTGCTCCGGCCAGCCATCCACTGGCGACTGCGGGGTGCAGCCGCATGCAAAACCCCGCCCCTGAGGGGGCGGGGTTGAGATCGAGGCGAGGGCCCGTCATGGCACCCTCGCGCCGAGGCCGAGGTCAGCCCTCGATGATGTAGACGATCTCATGGGTCTCCGGCTGCACGATGATGTAGCGGCCGTGGACCAGGATGAACTCGTAACCGCGCCACTGCGGATAGATCGTCACGACGCGCTCCGGCACCGGGTAGAAGTGCACGTCATTGGGAACGCGGGTGCCGACCGCCACGTTGAAGTTCACATTGGTGGCTTCGGTGACGTGCTCCGACCTGATCGCCGTCGAGATCTGGGTGCGCTTCTCGGCCGGCGGAGCCGCGGTGGCCGACGTCGCCGCATTGCCGGTCGTGGTCTGGGTGCGGCTGGTGTCGTTGGTCTGGGCGTGGTTGGTGTCGGTCGGGCTCTTGGTCTGAGCGTTCTGGTTGGTGGTGGCGCCGCTCTTCTCGCGGCTCTCGGCGGCGTTGTTCATCTTGCCGCTCTTGTCATGCTCCTCGGCCTTCATGTTGCCGCTCTTGTCGCGGCCTTCGGCCTTCATGTCCTTCGAACCTTCCTTGGCGCCCTTGGTCGCATCGTTCTCCGAGCTCATGCTCTTCGACTTCTGCGTGTTCTCCTGTGCACCCTTGGTGGCGGGGCCGGACTTTTCGGACTCGGCGCCCTTCATGCCCGACGCCTCATCCTTCATGCCTGAAGAAGACTCACCGGTCGTGGAGTGCTCGGAACCCTTCATGCCGCCCGTATCGCGCTGCATGGTGCCCGACGATGCGCCACCGGACGGTGCGCTGTGCTGCACGGTCGCGCCACCGCCGGCCCCGGACTCCTTGTTGGCGCCGCCGGCGCCCTGTGCATTCGCAAATCCGGTACCAGCGATCAAAGCCGCCGCAGCGACCGAAATCAGAAAGCGGTTAGACATTGTAGTCCTCCTCGTTATTCAGCATTGCCCGCGCCGACAACGGGAGAGGATGTGCGATGTTCCTGTTGATTTGCGGTTCCTTGCAGATTGTTTCTTGTGTGAACGCGCGATGAACGATTTGCGTTTCAACCGCAGGCCCAGTCGAACTCCATGCTCGCAAGGTCGAGCTGGCCGTTGCCGCCGCCGAAATTGAATCCGCCGAAATGCTCTTCGATCTCGAGATAGGTCGCGCTGTATCTCGGCGTCCACTGGTTCGGAAACATCGTTCCGCCGAGATGGTTGCGGCCGTGCAACCGCTCGAGACCGCGTGCACTGCCTTGCTCGCCGTAAGGCGCGATGTAGTCGCCGAGTTCGCCCTTGTGCAGCAGATGATCGCGCGGCGGCTTGCCGACATTGGGATCGTCGTCGCGCGGCGCAAGTGCGATGCCGTAGGCGTGGTGCCCGGCCTCGGGGATGCCGCCGAACAGGCGGTACCAGTATGTCTTCTCCAGCGCGTCGCTGCGGGTGCGGCCGACGTTGACGTCGAACGCCGTGCGCGCCGCCCCCTTCACGAGCCAGCGCGGAGGCGAATTGGTTTCCAGCAGCGGATTGCCGGCAAGCTCCGGCGGCCGGCAGAGCGGTCCTGCGAACTCGGTCTCCGTGAGCCAGATCGCCACAAAATTGTGGTCGATGATGTCCTTCATCCGAAACTCCATCGGATGACGGTTCTGCCGATAGGCGAAGTAGGGCAGCAGATTGGGATCGGATGGACGCGCGATGGTCTCTGCCGCGAGATATTGCGCGACCGCGTCGATCTCGACGGGTTCGTCATATTGCTGATCGGCGAACATGGCGAGCGCGACATAGGCGTCACCCTTGGCGCGATACTGCGCCGGGACGCGCAGCGTGAAGCAGTGCTGCATCGGAAAGCCGTCATGGGGACTGAGCGGCCATTGCTCGGTGCGAATGCCCGATGGCAGACCGTAGCACCAGCCATGATCGTGGTCGGAGCCACGCTGTGGCGCGGTCTTCAGGAGGGTGAGATCGTAGCCAAGTGTTGGTGGAGCAAGGGTTGGCGGGGCCAGTGTTGGCGGGGCCAGGGGCATGGCGCGCGACTTCCGTTATTGGTGATGCCCCTTGGTTGCGGCCAGCGCGGAAGCGGTTCGGTGCCGCAAACAAAAAAATCCGACTGCCAGGCAGCCGGATTTTTCTTGATGGATGAGCGCTGTCGAAGCGACGATCAGCAGGTCGCCTTGCCGCAGCGGGCAAGGCCGATCTTCTCCTTGAGACCCTCGACGCCGACCGCGCCGATCACGACCTGCTTGCCGATCACGTAGCTCGGCGTGCCGTTCATGCCCATGGATTCAGCGAGGCGGAAGTTCTCCTCGATGGTCGCCTTCACCTCGGGGCTTGCCATGTCCTTCTCGAGCTTGGTCATGTCGAGACCGACCTCCTTGGCGACCGCCAGCGCGCGCGCCTTGTCGGCGGCGCCGCGGCCGCCCAGGAGCTTCTGGTGAAACTCGAGATACTTCTTGCCGGTCGGATCCTGCATGCGCACGGCGACCGCGACCTGCGCGGCCTCGACCGAGCCCTGGCTCAGCACCGGGAATTCCTTCAGCACGACCTTCAGCTTCGGATCTGACTTCATCAGGTCGAGCATGTCGGACATCGCGCGCTTGCAGTAGCCGCAATTGTAATCGAAGAACTCGACGAAGGTGACGTCGCCGTCCTTGTTGCCGAGCATGACGCCGCGCGGCGAGTTGAAGATCGTGTCGGCGTTCTTGGCGACGCTCTGCTCATGCTTCTCGGCTTCGGCGGCGGCCTGCCGCTTGCTGAGCTCGTTCATCGCCTCTTCGAGCACCTCGGGATGCGCGATCAGGTAGTTGCGCACGATGGTCTCGATGTCGCCGCGCTGGGTATCGTTGAAGCTCTGCGCGGACGCAGTCAGCGGCGCGGCGCAAATACCGAGCGCGAGCAGGGCAGGGGCGAGAAAACGAAGCGCTGGCATGGCAAAATCCTTGTTCGAGGTGGCCCGAAATTCGGCAGGGCCGCGGGCTGGTTTCGGTGATCGTTGTATGGAACTACGGTTTATTTCTAGTTGTTTTTCTGACCCGGCATCGGCTTGGCGCTCACAATGTCGTCAGCTTTGACCCAGCCGGGCGTGCCGATCGCGAACCGCGTCTTGGCGCGCGACGCCAGTTCGCGGGCGGTCTTGTTGTCGCCGCGGAGATAGGCGGCCTGCGCCGAGGCGAGGTCGGCCTGGGCATAGTCGCCCTTGCGGCCATAGGCCATCGCGAGCTGGGTATAACCGAGCGGCGCCTCGGGCTCGCGCGCCACGGCGGCGCGCAGCATGTTGATCGCATCGTCGGTGTAGGCCTTGTTATCGGAGGCGACCAGCGCCTGGCCGAGCAGCATCTCGATCAGCGGCGAGCTGCCGGAGAGCTGCACCGCGCGGCGCAACGGCGCGATGGCCTCCGCCGGCCGGCCGCCTTCGAGCAGCGCCTGGCCGCGCAACTCGTAGAAATAGGGATTGTTGGGCTGGACCTGGATCAAGCCGTCGATCTGGGCGATCGCCGAACGCAGATCGCCGTGCAGATAGGTGGTGATCGCGCGCGCATAGCGCGCCGGCAGGCTGGTGTTGGACAACGGATAGCGGCGGTAGACCGTGTCCTGCCGTTCCATAAAGCCGGAGATCTTGGCGCGCATCATGTCGTGACGCAGCTGCAGCGCCGGATCGTCCTTCTTGTCCCAATAGGGGCTCGAGCGCGCCAGGTCCTGCAGCGCCGAGACGCGGTCGACCGGCATCGGGTGCGACTGCAGATAGGGGTCGGCGCCGCGCGCGGCGAACAGGCTCTCGTCGGTGAAGCGCTTGAACGTCTCGTACATGCCCTTGGCGGACTGGCCGGTCGCGTTCAGGAATTTGACGCCGGCGCGGTCGGCGTTTTCCTCCTGCTGGCGCTGGTAGGAGAGCAGTGTGCGCTGAATGACCGACTGCGGCGCCGAGATCGCGGCGGCACCGGCGCTGGAGAGGCCGTTTCCAACGCCGCCGCTCGCAGCGCCTGCGGCCAGCGCGCCGACGCCGAGCAGCATCGCGATGATCATCTGGGTCTGCGCCTGCGCCAGCTGCTCGCGCATCTTGGCAAGATGACCGCCGGCCAGATGGCCCGTCTCATGCGCCAGCACGCCGATGATCTGGTTCGGCGTCTCCGATTGCAGCAGCGCGCCGTAATTGACGAAGATGCGGCGGCCGTCGGCGACGAAGGCATTGAACGAGCCGTCGTTGATGATCACGATCTGGATGTTCTGCTTCTCGAGACCGGCGGCGCGCAGGATCGGCCTGGTATATTCGCGCAGCAGCTGCTCGGACTCGGTGTCGCGCAGCACCGGCGGGCCCTTCTGCTGGGCTCGCGCCGGGACGCCGGGACCAACGGCGAGTGCAACCGCGGTCAGCAATGCGGTGAGCTTGAACGCCGTCGGCTTGAGGGTCCTGGCGCGAAGAGCGAGGCGGAACAGCATGGGCGATCTATCGGCGATTTCTGGCCGCGCGGCGGCAAAGTCCGGTTCCCGACCCGACCGGGGCAGGCGCGTGGCACAGTCTGTTGTTTTTGCAGTTCTTCTTCACGCGAACCGGGTATGCACTTGGCCTGAAAGCGTTATAAGGAGCCACCGAATGCGGCCAGTCTGGGGCGGTCGCCGGTATCGGAACCCGAACCCGGCAGCGGCCGTCCAATAGCAGAAATCCATGCGTGAAGCGACAGCGAGAGACCGTGTGAGCAGCCTTTTGACAGCGTCCGGCCGGAGCGATGTTCCGCCGTTCATGGTGATGGACGTGATGGCCGCTGCGGCGCGAATCGAGGCCGCGGGTGGCCATGTCATCCACATGGAGGTGGGGCAGCCCGCCGAGGGGGCGCCGAAGCCGGCGATCGCCGCCGCACAGGCCGCGCTTGCCGGCGGGCGGATCGACTACACCTCGGCGCTCGGCATTCCCAGTCTGCGCGCGCGCATCGCCCGGCATTACCGCGACACGTATGGCTGCGCGGTCGATGCCGAGCGCATCATCGTCACCACGGGCTCGTCGGGCGGGTTCATCCTGGCGTTTCTTGCGATGTTCGAGCCGGGCGACCGGGTCGCCGTCACCGTGCCGGGCTATCCGCCTTATCGGCACATCCTGACCGCGCTCGGCTGCGAGCCGGTGCTGATCGAGACCTCCGGCGACACCCGCCACGCGCTGACCGGGGAGGCGCTGCTGGCCGCCCATCGCAAGGCGCCGCTGAAGGGCGTGCTGGTCGGCAGCCCGGCGAACCCGACCGGCACGATGATGTCGCGCGAGGCGCTGTCGAGCCTGATGGCCGCCGCCGACAGCGCGGGCATCCGCTTCATCTCCGACGAGATCTATCACGGCCTCGACTACGCATTTCCTGCGGTGACGGCGGCGGAGCTGTCGCCGAACGCGCTCGTGATCAACTCGTTCTCGAAGTACTTCTGCATGACCGGCTGGCGCGTCGGCTGGATGGTGGTGCCCGATGTGCTGGTGCGGCCGATTGAGCGGCTGCAGCAGAACCTGTCGATCTCGGTGCCGACCTTGTCGCAGATCGCCGCCGAAGCGGCCTTCGAGGGCCGCGAGGAGATGGAAGCGATCAAGCGCGGCTATCAGGAGAACCGCCGCATCCTGATCGAAGGCCTGCCCAAGGCCGGGCTGACCAAGTTCCTGCCCGCCGACGGCGCGTTCTATCTCTACGCCGACGTCTCCGACTTCACCTCCGACAGCTTCGCCTTCGCCAGCGAAATGCTCGAGAAGGCGCATGTCGCAGCGACCCCGGGCGTCGATTTCGATCCGATCCACGGCCGCGCCTTCATCCGATTTTCCTATGCGCGTTCCGCGGCGGAGATGCAGGAAGCAGTTGCGCGGATCGCGCATTGGCTTAAATAGCCCGCAATCTTCAAGAGCCCTCGGTCTTGTCGGTTAGATCGGTTTCGCAAGCGCTGGCCCCGGTTTCGGCGGAGCAGCACGCGACAGATCGCCGCGGATAAACGGCAGGGCCGACACAGTTCCATTTGACTTGAACGGCCAAGTTGATCTTGGCTATTTCCGCCATTTCTGAGGGGGAGTGACACATGGCAGCGGCAACCGTTGCCACGGCTTCACCGGCGTCTGCCGGTAGCAAGCCGTGGTACAAGATTCTCTACGTCCAGGTTCTGATCGCGATCGTGCTCGGCGCGCTGGTCGGCTGGTTGTGGCCCAGCATTGCCACCAACGAGTGGATCAAGGCGCTCGGCGACGGCTTCATCAAGCTGATCAAGATGGTGATCGCGCCGATCATCTTCTGCACCGTGGTGTCCGGCATCGCCCACATCCAGGATGCCAAGAAGGTCGGCCGCATCGGCGTCAAGGCGCTGGTCTATTTCGAGGTCGTCTCGACCTTCGCGCTGGTGATCGGATTGCTCATCGGCAATATCGTCAAGCCGGGCGCGGGCTTCGGCAATGCGGCGGCGAACGCGCAGGCGGTTGCCGGCTATGCCAAGCAGGCGGAGGCGCAGAAGAGCGTCGACTTCGTGCTGCACATCATTCCGGACACCGTCGTCGGCGCATTCGCGCAGGGCGAGATCCTGCAGGTGCTGCTGTTCTCGGTGCTGTTCGGCTTTGCGATCATGGGCCTGGGTGAACGCGGCCACACCATCCGCTCGTTCATCGACGACGCCGCGCATGCGGTGTTCGGCGTGATCTCGATCGTGATGCGGGCGGCGCCGATCGGTGCGTTCGGCGCGATGGCCTTCACCATCGGCAAGTTCGGCACCGGCGCGATCCTCAATCTGATGGGGCTGATCGCGACGTTCTATCTGACGGCCGCGCTGTTCGTCCTCGTGGTGCTCGGCATCATCGCGCGGATCGCCGGGTTCTCGATCTTCAGGTTCCTGGCCTACATCAAGGATGAACTCCTGATCGTGCTCGGCACCTCGTCCTCCGAGAGCGCGCTGCCGTCATTGATGGAGAAGCTCGAACGTCTCGGGTGCTCGAAGTCGGTGGTCGGTCTCGTAGTGCCCACGGGCTATTCGTTCAACCTCGACGGCACCAACATCTACATGACGCTGGCGACGTTGTTCATCGCGCAGGCGTTGGGCTACGACCTCTCGTTCAGCCAGCAGCTCACGATCCTGGTGGTGGCGATGCTGACTTCGAAGGGCGCCTCCGGCATCACCGGCGCGGGCTTCATCACGCTGGCGGCAACGCTTGCGGTGGTCGATCCGCGGCTGGTGCCGGGCATGGCGATCGTGCTCGGCATCGACAAGTTCATGAGCGAGTGCCGCGCGCTGACCAATCTGTGCGGCAACGGCGTCGCCTGCGTGATCGTCGCCTGGTGGGAGGGCGAGCTCGACCGCGACAAGCTCAATGCCAACCTTTCCCGGCAGATCGACCCGACCGACATGGAGACCGCGCTGACGACGGACTAGAGCATGATCCGGAAAAGTGTGAAGCGGTTTTCCGAGAAGATCATGCTCAAACAAGAATCCAAGGCGCGATGAGGACTCAGCGCGCTTTGGTTCGCGTCAGCGGTCAGAACCGGTCCAGCCGATACGGCGAGGTGTCCACCGAGGATGCCTCGCCGTTCATCGTTTCGGCCAGCACCCGTGCCGTCGCCGGGCCGAGCGTAAAGCCCTGGTGGCCGTGACCGAAATTCACCCATAGCCCGCGATGGCGCGGCGCAGTCCCGAGCACCGGCAGCATGTCGGTGGTGCAGGGGCGGGTGCCGAACCAGGGCTCGGGCTCGACGCGGCTGCCGATCTCGATCAGCTCGCGTGCGGCCGCTTCGGCGTAACCAAGCTGGATCGGTGTCGCCGGCGCATCGGGGCTGGTCAGCTCCGCGCCGGTCGTGATGCGAATCCCCTTGGCCATCGGCGCCATCGCATATCCATTCGCGGTGTCGACCAGCGGCAGGTCGAGCGAGCGGCCGCCCTGATAGTGCATATGGTAGCCGCGCTTGCGCACCAGCGGAATCCGGTAGCCGAACTTGCGCAGCAATTGCGGTGACCACGGCCCGAGCGTGACCACGACGTGGGCGGCATCGATCCGGCCGCCAGCGGTGTCGACCGACCAGCCGGTGGCGGTCTCCGTCAACGTCTGCGCATCGCCGCGCAGCAGCGTGCCGCCGAGACGCTCGAACAATCCGGCATAGGCCGAGACCAGACCGCCGGGGTCCGACACGGTCCACGGCCCGAGCCAGTGAATGGCGCCGGGCAGGTCGTCGCGCAGCATTGGCTCGGCCCTGGCGAGCTCGCTGCCGTCAAGCACGCGAAACTGCACGCCGAAGTCACGCTGGTTCTCTTCGGCGACTGCGATCGCCTGCTCCAGGGCCGCCGGGTCGCGATGCAGCAGGCGATAGCCGGCGCGGCGGATCAGATTGTCGGCATGCGCATCGCGGATCAGCGTGTCGTGCTCCGCCGTCGCGTAGGCGATCAGGCGCGCCCAGGCGATGGTGGCTTCGCGGTGCCGCTCGGGCGTCGAGTTCCACCAATAACGCAGCAGCGGACCGGCGTGCCGGGGCAACGAGGCCAGGCGATAGCGTACGTCGTTGGTGCGCCCCATCGCGATCCTGGCGAGCGTGGCCGGATCGCGCGGCATCGGATAGGGCCGCACCGCCTCGCTCTGAATGATACCGGCATTGCCGTAGCTGGTTTCGCGGCCCGGTTCCTTGCGGTCGACGAGCGTCACCGACCAGCCGCGGCGTTGCAGGTGCAGCGCCGTGCTGACGCCCACCATGCCGCCGCCAAGAACGATCGCGCTTTGCATTGGGATCCGTCTCCGTTAGGCTCCGTCACGCCGGCGTCTGACGAACGGATGGCCTGTCCAACAAAAACGCCCGGCGTGAACCGGGCGTTTTGACTTTCAGGTGGCGCTAGTTGCCGCCGCCGCCGAAGCGGCGCGACCACCAGCCCTTGCGGGCCGGAGCCTCGGCCGTGGCGGCATCCGCTGCGGCCTGCTGGGCAGAGGCTGCGGGTTCAGGGGCGGGGGCAGGTTCCTCCGCCGGGCTCTGAGCCAGCGCCGGTGTTGTCTCGGGTTGCGGGCTCGACGCGAAGCTGACCTTTTCGCGCACCGTCGAGCGGCGCCGCTGCGCGCGGTCGCTTTCGGCCGTGTCCTCGGCGGCAGGTGTTGCAACGGGTTCGGGCTCGGGCTCGGGTGCCGCGATCGCCTCAACCGGCGCGGCCTCGATCGGCTGCCATTCCGCCGGCTGGGCAAACAACTCGGGCTGCGCGAGCGAGGGGGCCGGCTCCGCGTCGTGGCTATCGAAATCGGCAACCGCGTCCGTGGCTTCAGGTGCTGCCACCGGGCTCAGCTCATCGGAGATCGATCCGGCGAGACCGTCATCCGGTCCGCCAGTGCCGCGCCGGCGGCGGCCGCCACGGCGCCCGCGGCGCCGCGGGCGGCGATCGCCATTGCCGGCCTGGTCGTCGCGGGCAGCGCCCTGCGCTTCGTCGCCTTCGTCCTCATCGCCTTCGGCTTCGCCCGCGGCAACCACCTCGGTGCCATCGGGCAGGACATGCATCAGATCGCCGTCCTCGCGCGGCGGCGGAGCGCCTTCGCGCGCTTCGCTGCCACCACGGCCGCGGCGCCGACGGCGGCGCTTGCGGCGCTGGCCGTCGCCTTCGCCCTCCGCGGCGCCTGCTTCCTCGCCGGCCGCCCGGTCGTCGACGAGCCCTTCGGTCTCGTCGGTCTCGATCTCGGCTTCGTATTCGAACAGTTCTTCCTCGTCATCCGGTTCATCGACCTGCGCCGGCGCAGCGGCAGCTTGCGCGGCAAGCAGCGCCTTGGCGGCTTCGAGCGTATGCACCTGCTCGCCGCGATCGATGATGTAGGATTGCTGGCCGTGCACCGTGGCGTCGGCGACGACCGACAGCGAGACTCGGAAGGATTCCTCGAGGTCGCGCAGATGGCCACGCTTGTGGTTGAGCACGTAGAGCGCGACGTCGGTGCGGGTGCGGACCACCAGATTGTGGGTCGCGCCCTTCATCAGGATTTCCTCGATGCCGCGCAGCAGCTGCAGCGCCACCGACGAGACCGAACGGACGTGGCCGCTTCCGCCGCATTGCGGGCAGGGCTCGGTCGAGCTCTCCAGCACGCTGGCGCGGATGCGCTGGCGCGACATCTCCAGGAGGCCGAAATGCGAGATGCGGCCGACCTGGATCCGTGCACGGTCCTGGCGCAGGCAGTCCGACAGCTTGCGCTCGACCGCGCGGTTGTTGCGCTTCTCGTCCATGTCGATGAAGTCGATGACGATCAGGCCCGCGAGGTCGCGCAAACGCAATTGACGCGCGACTTCTTCCGCGGCTTCCAGATTGGTCTTGAGCGCGGTGTCCTCGATATGGTGCTCGCGCGTGGCGCGGCCGGAGTTGACGTCGATCGAGACCAGCGCCTCGGTCTGGTTGATTACGATGTAGCCGCCGGAGCGCAATTGCACGGTCGGCGAGAACATCGCATCGAGCTGGCTTTCGACGCCCATGCGCGAGAACAGCGGCTGGCCGTCGCGATATTGCTTCACCGCGCGCACATTGGCCGGCATCAGCATCTTCATGAAGTCGCGCGCTTCACGGTAGCCGGCTTCGCCCGCCACCTGAATCTCGTCGATCTCCTTGTTGTAGAGGTCGCGCAGCGAACGCTTGATCAGCGAGCCTTCCTCGTAGACTAGGGTCGGCGCCTGCGACTTCAGGGTCAGGTCGCGCACCGTCTCCCACATCCGGATCAGGTACTCGAAGTCGCGCTTGATCTCCGGCTTGCTGCGGGAGGCGCCGGCGGTGCGCAGGATGATCCCCATGCCCTCGGGCACGTCGAGGTCCTGCACCACTTCCTTCAGCCGCGAGCGGTCCTGGGCTGAGGTGATCTTGCGGCTGATGCCGCCGCCACGCGCGGTGTTGGGCATCAGCACGGCATAACGGCCGGCGAGCGACAGATAGGTGGTCAGCGCGGCGCCCTTGTTGCCGCGCTCTTCCTTGACGACCTGCACCAGCATCACCTGCCGGCGCTTGATCACTTCCTGGATCTTGTACTGGCGACGGGGGCGGAACGCGCGCTCCGGAACCTCCTCGAGCACATCGTCGCCGCCGACGGACTCGACGACATCCTCTTCCTCGCCTTCCTCGCCGTCATCCTCGTCATCGTCTTCGCCGG
Source organism: Bradyrhizobium sp. AUGA SZCCT0105 (assembly GCF_018129565.1). NCBI lineage: Bacteria > Pseudomonadati > Pseudomonadota > Alphaproteobacteria > Hyphomicrobiales > Nitrobacteraceae > Bradyrhizobium > Bradyrhizobium sp. AUGA SZCCT0105. The sequence goes on from NZ_JAFCMK010000001.1 coordinate 642,968, forward strand.
CATCGTCGCCATGCCGAGCCTCGGGCGCGGCTCCGTCCGCAAGCGTTGCGTATTCCGCGACGGCGTGCTCATCGGCCGCGGCGTGGACTTCGTCGGCAGCGACATGCGGCGCGTCGTCGGCATGCGCGGCGTTTTCCGCGACCTGCTCCTCATGGGCCCGCTCGGGCTCATGATTGACCTCGGCGGTCTCGACGAATTCCGGCGCCGCTGACGCAACGGAGGCTTCGACCACCGCGACGACGGGGTCGGACGGCGCGTCGGCGGCCGGCGCCTCGCTCGTTACGGGGGCGTGGTCGTGATCGTGGTCATGGTGGTCATGATCGTGATCATGGTGGTCATGATCGTGATCATGGTGGTGCTCATGGTCGGCGTGATGCGCATGATCATGCGCCTCATGCTCGTGACCCTCATAGGCGGCCACGCCGTGCTCGTGATACCCGGCATCATGTTCATCGTGCCCGGCATCGACGGGATGTTCGTGAGCCTCGGCTGCCGGCAGCGCCTGAGCGGCGCCTGCACCCTCGATCACCTCGCTCTGGACACGGTCGCCATGGCCGCGGCGGCGGGCATTGCGATGGCGCGACCGGCGGCGATGGCCGCGGTTCTCGTGCTCTTCCTCGGCCTCGCGATGGGCGCGCTCGTCGGCTTCGATCAGCGCCTGACGGTCGGCGACCGGGATCTGGTAGTAGTCGGGATGGATTTCGCTGAAGGCGAGGAAGCCGTGACGGTTGCCGCCATACTCGATGAAGGCAGCCTGCAGCGACGGCTCTACGCGCGTGACCTTGGCGAGGTAAATGTTGCCGCGCAGTTGCTTGCGCTGGGCGGTCTCGAAATCAAACTCTTCGACGCGATTGCCACGGACCACGACGACCCGGGTTTCTTCCGGGTGGGTGGCATCGATCAACATCTTGTTGGGCATTTTGGAGCTCTTGACGGCGGCGGGCGCGGATCATGGCAGGCGCAAATTGCGCCGCCCGGTGACGCGACGGTCCACCTGATTCGGGGGTGAGGGGAAGGCCAAAACGCGTCTCGCGGCGCAGCGCCGGACGGGAACCCACCGGGATGATGCGACGGGCGAAGTTTTCACCTCGCGTCAGCGCGATCATTCGGGGGATCCTGGTCGGCAATGCAGTCTGGCGCATTAAGCGTCGGCCCGTCTAAACATGTTGGCGGCGAAAATTACCGCCGTATCCTTTGCTGAAAGCCCCGCCTGGCGCCGAAGCGCCTGCCGGCCATCGCATATCGAGGCCCCAAGGGACCGGATAATCAGTTATGCCTTGTCTCAAACCGTCCCTCTGGCGAGGGAGTGTGTCTGGGACCGGACGCCGCTCGGGCTTGAATCCGCCTCTCCGTGTCAGCCGCGCGCGGCGCTGGCTGGGGAGGGACCGGAAAAACACGGCGGGATCTTCGATTTGGAAGGTTCCACCGTTGCACCGAGAGGCTGAACGCGACACAACCGGGAGTACTAGCCGTCAGCATTCCGTACATACGTGGATTGTCCGCCGCGTGCAAGGGAAGCGTCACGCCGCCGCAACACTCGGCTCTTTTCGCCCGCGCGTCATTAGGGCGCGATTAACCGTGTGGTTCTAATGCGGTAAGAAGCAGCTGGGAGGCTCCGAATCGGGTGGAGAACCGCGCAAAACACCTTGTTTTCTTGGGATGCGGGCTGTTGTGCGCTGCAGCATTGGCGCTTGGCGTGGCCAGCGCCCCGAGCGCGGCCGAGGGACCACCGGACGGCCAGCCGGCGCCGGCCGCTAGTGCCCCCGCCGCCAGCGCGCCGAATTTCCCGATCGCATCCGGCGCCAGGCTTGCCGGCGACGACAAGCAGACCCGATTCATCCTCGATCTCGACCGCAAGATCGAATTTCGCGCCTTCCCGCTGGCCGACCCTTACCGTGTCGTGGTCGATATCCCGCAGGTCAATTTCCAGCTCGCTGCCGGCACCGGCTCGGCGGCGCGGGGATTGGTGAAGGCGTTCCGCTATGGCCTCGTGATGCCCGGCGGCTCCCGCATCGTGTTCGACATGACCGGCCCGGTGAAGATCGCCAATTCCTATGTGCTCAATGCCGCCAACGGTCAGCCGCCGCGGCTGGTGCTGGATTTCGAGCAGGTCGATCACACCAGCTTCGTGCAGTCGCTCGCGCCGGAGAGCCGGCCCGAATTGAAGCCGTCGATTTCCGAAGCCACCACGGCGACGATTCCGGCCGTCACCACGGCGGCGCTGCCGCCGGTTGCGGCCACCGACTCGCGCCCGCTGATCGTGATCGATCCGGGGCATGGCGGCATCGACAACGGCACCCAGTCCGGCGACCAGACCGAGAAAAACCTGGTGCTGGGCTTTGGCCTCGCTTTGCGCGACCGGATCGAGAAGTCGGGCAAATATCGGGTAGTTATGACCCGGTCCGACGACACCTTCATCCCGCTCAACGACCGGGTGAAGATCGCCCGCTCGCAATCCGCGGCGCTGTTTGTCTCGATCCACGCCGATGCCTTGCCGCGCCGCGAGGGCGACGCCCAGGGCGCCACGATCTACACCGTGTCGGACAAGGCGTCCGACGCCGAGGCCGAGCGGCTGGCGGAAGCGGAGAACAAGGCTGACGCGATCGCCGGCGTGAACCTGACCGACGAGCCGACCGAGGTCGCCGACATCCTGATCGACCTCGCGCAGCGCGAGACCAAGACCTTCTCCAACCGTTTCGCTCGTCTGCTGATGGACGAGATGAAGTCCACGGTGCGGATGCACAAGCATCCGCTGAAATCAGCCGGCTTCCGGGTGCTGAAGGCGCCCGACGTGCCGTCCGTTCTGGTGGAGATCGGCTATGTCTCCAACAAGGGCGACCTCGAGCATCTGGTCTCCGAGAACTGGCGCAACAAGGCCGTCGGATCGATGGTTCAGGCGATCGACACGTTCTTCTCGAAACGGCTGGCAACCGCCGGACCGGCAAAGTGAAATTGGCCGCCTGAAAAGCCGGGGCCGTTGCCCGGAAGCCCTAGTTTGGCCACAGCGGCGACGTTATAGACAAAGGACCGCAGGTCCGCAGAATCGACCATATTGTCCGGCGGCTCTTGTATATTCGCGTGCGCAAGGCGGCTCGCTGGGCCAAGGCTTTGATGTAAAGGCCTCGATGCAAAGGCCTCGCTATGTGAGCCTTCGTTGTGTGAGGCTTCGCACTTTTGGACAGGCGCTTCTGACGATTGGGCGCCGGAGGGTAGGAACGGAACGTCGATAATGCGCCTGCTCGTGCGGTTCATGGGTTTCTTGTTCGCCGCCGGAACCGTCGTGTTCCTGGTCGGTGTCGCCGCCGTCGCTGGCGCCATCTGGCATTTCTCCAAGGATCTGCCCGACTACTCGCAGCTCCAGGACTACGAGCCGCCCGTGATGACCCGCGTGCACGCCGCCGACGGCGCGCTGCTCGGCGAATACTCCAAGGAGCGCCGGCTTTATTTGCCGATCCAGGCGGTGCCGAAGCTCGTGATCAACGCGTTCCTCGCCGCCGAAGACAAGAACTTCTACGAGCACGGCGGCATCGACTATCAGGGCATGGCGCGCGCGGCGATCCTCTACGCGCAGAACTACGGCTCCAACCGCCGCCCGCAGGGTGCGTCGACCATTACCCAGCAGGTCGCCAAGAACTTCCTGCTGACGAACGAGGTCTCGTTCGCGCGCAAGATCAAGGAAGCCTTGCTGGCGATGCGCATCGAGCGCGCCTATTCGAAGGACCGCATCCTCGAGCTCTATCTGAACGAGATCTATCTCGGGCTCGGTGCCTACGGCATCGCGGCGGCGTCGCTGGTTTATTTCGACAAGTCGGTCAACGAGCTGACGATCGCGGAAGCGTCCTATCTCGCCTCGCTGCCGAAAGCGCCGGCCGCGCTGCATCCGGTCCGCAACCGTGACCGCGCGATCGAGCGCCGCAACTATGTGATCGACCGCCTGCTGGAGAACGGCTGGATCAAGCAGGCCGACGCCGACAAGGCGCGCAAGGACCCGCTCAACGTCACCAGCCGCTCGAACGGCGCGCACATCTTCGCCGGCGAATATTTCGCCGAGGAAGTCCGCCGCGACATCTTCGAGCGCTACGGCGAGAAGAAGCTGTACGAGGGTGGCCTGTCGGTCCGCACCACGCTGGATCCCAAGATCCAGGTGATGGCGCGCAAGACCATGGTCGCCGGCCTCGTCAACTACGATGAGGCACAGGGCTGGCGCGGCGCACTGCACAAGCTCGACGTCTCCGGCGACTGGGGCGTCAAGCTTGCCGACGTCAAATCGCTCTCCGACATCTCGCCGTGGCGGATGGCGGTGGTGCTGGAGACCAGCGATCAATCGGCGCGGATCGGCTTCCAGCCGGGCCGCGAGCTCGGCGGCGCGGTCAGCAAGGAGCGGCAGACCGGCATCATCACGATAGACGGCGTGCGCTGGGCCAAGAGCAAAGGCAAGGCGCCGACGGCGGTCTCGCAGGTGCTGCAGCCCGGCGATGTGATCTATGCCGACCCGCTGGTGACCAAGGAAGGCACTACGGTCGAAGGCCAGTATCGCCTGCGGCAATTGCCCGAAGTGTCGGGCGCCATGGTGGCGATGGATCCGTGGACCGGCCGCGTGCTCGCGATGGTCGGCGGCTTCTCGTTCGACCAGAGCCAGTTCAACCGCGCGACGCAGGCCTACCGGCAGCCCGGCTCGTCGTTCAAGCCGATCGTGTATTCGTCGGCGCTGGACAATGGCTACACGCCGTCGACCACGGTGATCGATGCGCCGATCGAGATCGATCAGGGGCAGGGCGCCGGCGTGTGGCGTCCGGAAAACTATTCGACCGGCAAGTATTACGGTCCGACCACGCTGCGCAACGCGCTACAGCGCTCGCTCAACACCGTGACGGTGCGGCTTGCGCAGGACATCGGCATGCCGCTGGTCGGCGAGTATGCAAAACGCTTCGGCGTCTATGACGAACTGCCGAACTATCTGTCGTATGCGCTGGGTGCTGGCGAAACGACCGTCATGCGCATGGTCACGGCGTATTCGATGTTCGCCAATGGCGGACGTCGCGTGAAGCCGACGCTGATCGATCGCATCCAGGACCGCTACGGCCATACCATCTTCAAGCACGACACCCGCGAATGCCGCGGCTGCGACGCGCCGGGCGGCTGGAAGAGCCAGCCGGAGCCGCAGCTCGTCGACCGCCGCGAGCAGGTGCTGGATCCGATGACCGCCTACCAGATCACCGAGATGATGGAAGGCGTGGTCCAGCGCGGCACCGCGACCGTCGTCAAGGAGGTCGGCAAGCCGATCGCCGGCAAGACCGGCACCACCAATGACGAGAAGGACGTCTGGTTCGTCGGCTTCTCGCCGGATCTCGCGGTCGGCGTCTATATGGGCTACGACAAGCCGCGCAATCTCGGCCGTACCGCTACCGGCGGTCACGTGGCGGCGCCGATCGCCCGCGACTTCCTCAAGCTTGCGCTCGCCGACAAGCCGCCGACCCCGTTCAAGGTCCCGGCCGGCATCAAGCTGATCCGCGTCGACGCCAAGACCGGCATGCGGGCCGGCCCGGGCGATGGCGGCAACACCATCCTCGAAGCCTTCAAGCCGGGCACCGCGCCGCCGGACAACTACTCGGTCATCGGTGTCGCCGACGCCGACGGCCGCAGCCCTGCGCCCGGCCCACAGCCGTCGCAAGGTGGTGGGCAGCCGGACGGCGGCTTCTTCATGCGGCCGGGAACCGGGGGGCTGTACTAGAGCGTTTTCAAGCGAAGTGGATGCCGGTTCGCGTGAAGAAAACGCGTCAAAACAAAAACCTAGAGCCCCGTTCCGATCCAATCGGAACGGAAATGGCTCTAGCGGCTGGCCGATCCAAATCGCCGGGATAGCGCGGCCAAGCCGATTGCGCTTTGCCGCGCCGGTCGCTACATCCCCGGCAAGCTTTTTCACCAACACCTGAAAGACCATGCGCGCGGAAATCGAACGCCTTGTTGAAGAGATCAAGCAGTCGGTCGGGCTGCTGAGGAGGCATCTTTGACGTCGAACAATCGACGGCACGCCTCGCTGAGCTGAACAAGCTCGCTGAAGACCCCAATCTCTGGAACGATCCCCAGAAGGCCCAGCGGCTGATGCAGGAACGTACCTCGCTGGAGGACGCGCTCTCTGGCATCGGCAAGGTCGAGCGCGAGCTCGAGGACAACATCGGCATGATCGAGCTCGGCGAGGCCGAGAACGATGCGGCCGTGGTCGCCGAGGCCGAGAAGGCGCTCAAGGACCTCAAGAAGGAAGTCGCCCGGCGCGAGCTGGAAGCGCTGCTCTCTGGCGAGGCCGACAAGTTCGATTCCTATCTCGAAGTCCATGCCGGCGCCGGCGGCACCGAGAGCCAGGACTGGGCGCAGATGCTGCTGCGCATGTACACGCGCTGGGCGGAGAAGCACGGCTTCAAGATCGAGTTCCTCGAGGAGTCCCAGGGCGAAGAGGCCGGCATCAAGTCCGCCACCATCCAGATCTCCGGCCACAACGCCTATGGCTGGCTGAAGACCGAGGCCGGCGTGCATCGCCTGGTGCGCATCTCGCCATTCGATTCCAACGCGCGGCGGCACACTTCGTTTTCGTCGGTGCAGATTTTCCCCGTGATCGACGACAGCATCAAGATCGAGATCAAGGAGTCCGATGTCCGCACCGACACCATGCGGTCGGGCGGCGCCGGCGGTCAGCACGTCAACAAGACCGAGTCGGCGGTGCGCCTGACGCACATTCCGACCGGCATCGCGGTGGTCTGCCAGGCCGGCCGCTCCCAGCACAAGAACCGGGCGCAGGCGTGGGACATGCTGCGCGCGCGGCTCTACGAGATGGAGCTGAAAAAGCGCGAGGAGCAGGCCGCCGCCGACCAGGCCGCCAAGACCGAGATCGGCTGGGGTCACCAGATCCGCTCTTACGTCTTGCAGCCCTACCAGATGGTGAAGGACCTGCGCACCGGTGTGCAGACCTCCGACACCTCGGGGGTGCTCGACGGCGACCTCGATGAATTCATGGCGGCGACCTTGGCGCAGCGTGCCTTCGGCACCGGCCCCGGCTCCGTCGAGGATGTGGATTAGCCCATGCCGCGCGTCGCTTTCATCGGATTGGGACGCATGGGCCACGGCATGGCCGGCCGTTACCTCGATGCCGGCTTCACCGTCGCGGTGTGGAACCGGAGCAAGGCCAAGGCCGAGGATTTGATCGCGCGCGGCGCGCTGTGGGCGACCTCGCCGGAGGACGCCGCGATCGATGCCGATGCCGTCGTGACCATGGTCGCTGACGACGAGGCATCGCGCGCGGTCTGGCTGACCCGGGACGGCGCCGCCGCGACCATGAAGGCCGGCACGCTCGCGATCGAGTGCTCCACGGTTTCGTATCAGCACACGCTGGATATGGCGCGCGAGCTCAACAGCCGCGGCCTGATCTACATCGATTGTCCGGTCACCGGGCTCCCCGAAGCGGCGGCCGCGGGCAAGCTGACGCTGCTGGTGGGCGCAGATGCCGCTGATCTCGACAAGGCACGGCCGTTCCTCGCGCCGATCGGCAGCACGATCCGCCATTTCGGCGCAGTCGGCACCGGCACCGTGTTCAAGCTGATCAACAATCTGATCGGCGCGGTGCAGATCGCAAGCCTCGCCGAGGGCGTTGCGATCGCCGAGCAGGCCGGCCTCGACATGCAATTGGTCGCCGAGGCGCTGGCGACCGGTGCGATCGCGAGCCCGCAGATCATCCGCCACAGCAAGCGGATGATCGACCGCAACTTCACCGGCGCATCCTTCACGGCGGCGCTGCGCCACAAGGATGCCGACTACGCCGTGCGGCTTGCCGAGACGCTGCTGCCCGGCGTACCTGTGAGCCGTGCCGCGCTCACCGCCTACGACAAGGCCAAGGCCCACGCGCCCGATGGCGACGAAGGCCAGATGATCGAGATCGTGTCGCGGCCGAAATAGGCAAAGCCGCCATTCACGGAAATCGGGTGGCCATCGCCGCCGCGCCCGGCTAGGCATCTGCGCCAGCGCAGATGAGTGCCCGCCATGCCTTCCGCCGACAACAGGATCGATCGCCGCGACTGGGGGCTGCTCGGCTTTCTGTCGGTGCTGTGGGGCGGCTCGTTCTTCTTCAACGGCGTGATCCTGCGCGAATTGCCGCCGCTGACGCTGGTGCTGCTGCGCGTCGTGCTCGGGGCGCTCATCCTGCTGCCGCTGCTGCGAGCCCGGAAGATCGAGTTTCCGCGTGGCCTGGCAGGCTGGGCGCCGTTCGCCGCGATGGGGCTGTTCAACAACGCACTGCCGTTCTCGCTGATCGTGTTCGGGCAGACCTATATTCCGAGCGGGCTGGCCTCGATCCTCAATGCGACGACGCCGCTGTTTGCGGTGGTCGTGATGGCGGTGGCCGGCGAGGAGCGGCTGCAGGCGCGCCGCGTGGCGGGCGTTGTGGTCGGGCTGATCGGGGTCGCGATCCTGCATGGTGATGCACTCGGCTTCGAGAGCAGGCAGGGCATCGGCATCCTGCTGTGCCTCGCCGGCGCCTTCAGCTACGGCATCGCAGCGCTGGTCGGGCGGCGGCTGCCACAGCGCGTGCCGCCGCTGGGCACGGCGACCTTCCAGATGATGGCCTCCAGCGTGATGATGGCGTTCGTCGCCGGTGTGGCCGAGCGACCCTGGCTGTTGCCGATGCCGCATCTGACCACGTTGCTTGCCGTGCTCGGGCTCGCGGCGCTGTCGACGGCGCTGGCCTATATCGTGTTCTTTCAGATCTTGCAGCGCTCCGGCGCTACCAATGTGATGCTGGTGACGCTGCTGCTCCCGGTCACCGCGATGCTGCTCGGATTCTTCGTCCTCGGCGAGCCGGTCGCGCCGCGCGAGGTGATCGGTGCGCTCGTGATCGCCAGCGCGCTGCTCCTGATCGACGGGCGCGTCTTGGCCTGGTTCAGCCGCGCGCCTGTTTCCACGCCGCATACCAGCCGGTGAAGCGGCCGCTGTCGCGCTCGCCGCCGTGCCAGGCGGCGTAGGCGGTGCCGTCGTCGGCGACCAGCACCACGGCATCAAGCTCTTTGGAGCGGCGCAGCGTGTCCATCGCCTGCGCCGGTGTCTGCGCAATCGGGCCCGCGACATTGAACGACGTGTTGACCGACATCTCGACGCCGATGTGGCGGCCGAGCGCCTTCAGATAGGCATAGGTGAGGGGATCGTCGGCCTCGCGCACGATCTGGATGCGGCCGGTGCCGTCGGCATGCACCACGGCGGGAATCTTGGTGCGGGCCTCCGGCTTCGAATGCGCCGTAAGCACCATGTAGTTGTAGGCGTTGTAGTCGTCGTCGGACGCGCCGTCTTCCAGCTCGAAATAGTCGCGCGCGGCCTGCAGCGTCGCCATCGGCGCCAGCGGCCGGATCGCCTCGCGATACTTGACGCGCTCGTTGAGCCGCTCGCGCACCTCGGGGTCGCAGGGATTGGCGAGGATCGAGCGATGGCCGAGCGCACGCGGCCCGGTCTCGGCCGCGCCTTGATAGATCGCGATCACGCCGCCTTGCGCCACCATGCTGGCCATCAGATCGGCAACCGCATCGCGTCCTTCCGATGTCGCGACATTGCCGATCTCGGTGGAGGCGACATCGTCGGCGTGCAGCGCCGCGGTGATGTCGGCGTTCGAGGGCGGCAGGCCGCAATAGAAGGCGTGCGACAGCGGCGCACCGCGCGCCGCGCCCGCCATATGCGCGAACAGCCAGGCCGCGCCGATCGGCACGCCGGGATCGCCGGGCACCGGCGGCACCCACATATGCAGCCGGGCCTTGCGCTGCTGCACGCGTTCGAACCACGCCTCGTCAAAGTGCTCGAGCAGCCGCATGTTGCCGAGCGCGTTCAGCGCCACGCCGCCGGTCAGCACCAAACGGTCGGTGCCGGTGACGCGCAAGAGATGATCGATGACATGGATCATCGCGTCCTCGAACACCAATTGCGTGGCGGCCGCCTTGTCGACGCGGTCCTTGGTGTCGGCGCGGTGATTGATGTCCTCGACGCGCAGCACGGCGTCGGGATTCCAGAGCTGGTCGGGCCGCAGCGGCGGGCCGAGAATATCGATCAGCGGCTGATGATAGGGGGTGTCGGCGGGGTCGGCGTACCAATTGGCCATCGCGCGATTGAGCTGCACGCTGCCATTGGGCCCGAGCTGCAGCACCGCCTTCAGGCGCTGATAATAGGGATTGGTGGCGCGGTTCATGTCGCCCCAGGCGGCGGCGCCCATGTAGCGGCCCTCGCTGGAGAGCCAGGTCCAGCCGCCCTGGCTCGACGAGATCACGGTGTAGAAGGCGCCGAGCGAATCGAACAGGCTCTCATTGCAATAGAGCCGCTTCATCTCGCCGTTCTCGGTGACATAGAGCGAAATCGAGCCGACGTCGCCGGTGCCGTCGAGCACCGCAATCGCGACACGCTCGCGCACATCGGCGAACGGCGATGCGGTGAACGAGTACCAGGCGTGATTGTCATGATGCGGCATGCAGATCAGCGGCAGCTGTTCGCCAAGCCCGTACATCCTGCCGAGCCTGCGCGAGATGCGCCGCACCTGGTCCATCTGGCGCAGGTTGATCGCCGGCGCGATCGGCGCGCGCAGCAATTTGATGCTGGCCGGCGCTTCCTCGAGCGAAGTGCGGATCAGCATCGCCAGCAGCGCCGGATAGTCCCACGTGGTGACGAAAGCCGCGATGTCGCCGACGTCGCGGCCCATCCGCTGCAACACCTTGCGCATGTCGTCGAGTGCGTGTTGCGGAAACTCGTTGGTGTGTTTGTTTCCGGAAAAGCGCTCTTCCTCGTTGTTGACGATCAGGCGCGGTCCGCCCTTCTGGGTGACCTCGACCAGCGCGACGCCGGTGTTGTGCGTGCCGGGGCAGGCGAGGCCGGCGATGTAGACGGTCTCTCCGCGCTGCAGCCTTTCGCGGATCGAAGCGATCGTGCGCTGCGCGAACTCACCACTGGCCTTGTGCAGGCCACGCTTCGCCAACGCACGTTCGCTGAGGCGGCGTGTGATCTCATAGCCCACGGCGGCAATACGCGGATGCCGCGGACCGGTACGAATGTCCGGTTTACGCAATCAGAACGCCTCGACTCGTGATCCCCAGATCGACTTCAATCATAAATAGCGCCAGGCAACAATGCCGTTTCGCCCAACGGAAAAACCCAGCGCTTGCCAGCACATGCGTCTCTTGCGAGACTTGCCGTCAAAACTACGACAAAAATCGGGGAGAAAACGATGCCGGCTCGTTCTGGATATATTGGCGCGATCGTGGCCTTCGCAAGTGCCGCATTGATCACGACCTCGGCCACCGCGCAGAAGAAATACGACCCCGGCGCAAGTGATGGCGAAATCAAGATCGGCAACATCATGCCGTATAGCGGCCCGGCGTCGTCCTACGGCGTGATCGGCAAGACCGAGGCCGCGTTCTTCAGGATGATCAACGAGCAGGGCGGCATCAATGGCCGCAAGATCAATTTCATCAGCTACGACGATGCCTATTCGCCGCCGAAGGCGATCGAGCAGGCGCGCAAGCTGGTCGAGAGCGACGAGGTGCTGCTGATCTTCCAGGCACTCGGCACGCCGTCGAATTCGGCAATCATGAAATACATGAACGCCAAGAAGGTGCCGCAATTGTTCGTCGCGTCCGGCGGCACGAAATTCGGCGACCCCAAGAACTTCCCCTGGACGATGGGCTTTCAGCCCAACTACCAGAGCGAGGGGCGCATCTATGCGAAATACATTCGTGACAAATTCCCCGACAGCAAGATCGCGGTGTTCTGGCAGAATGACGACGCCGGCAAGGATCAGTTCAAGGGCCTGAAGGACGGACTCGGCGACAAGGCGGGCATGATCATCGCCGACAAGTCCTACGAGGTCTCCGATCCCTCGATCGATTCGCAGATCGTCGCGCTGCACGATTCCGGCGCCGACATCTTCTTCTCCTGGGCGGCGCCGAAGGGATCGGCGCAGGCGATCCGCAAGGTGGGCGAGCTCGGCTGGAAGCCGAAGTTCTTCCTCGCCAATACCGCGACCACGGTCGCCTCGGTGCTGAAGCCGGCGGGGCTCGAATATGCCAAGGGCATCATCTCGACCCAATACCTGAAGGATCCGACCGACCCAACCTGGGACAAGGACCCCGCGGTCGTGAAGTGGCGCGGCTTCATGGACAAATACTATCCTGAGGGGGACAAGGCCAATTTCAACAACGTCTATGGCTATGTGCAGTCGGAGGCCATGGTGCAGGTGCTGAAGCAATGCGGCGACAATCTCACGCGCGAGAATGTCATGAAGCAGGCGGCTAGTTTGAAGAACTTCCACTCCGACCTGATGCTGCCGGGCATCATGGTCAACACCTCGCCCGACGACTACTACCCGATCGAGCAGATGCAATTGATGCGGTTCAACGGCGAGGCCTGGGAACTGTTCGGCGACGTCATCACGGGTGAAGTCGGGCGCGACGCGACGCGGTAGGCGGTTGGGGGTCATGAAGGCGTTGCCGGTGCAGCAAACACTGCTGTCGTCCTGGCGAAAGCCAGGACCCATAACCACCGCATGAGATTGTGAGAGGGATTGGGGCCCCAGCGTCGCGCAGCAATGACCATTTGGGGTAATGGGTCCTGGCTTTCGCCAGGACGACGCGGAGTGTGTGGCGCGGCCTACATCCCGATCGTCGTCCCTGCGAAGGCAGGGACCCATAACCACAGGCTCGTGTTGTTGAAGAGGGCTGTGGCTCCAGCATCGTTCAACAATTGCCTTCGGTGGTTATGGGTCCCGGCCTGCGTCGGGACGACAACTGAGTTTGTTGCACCACTTGTGAGTTACACATCCACGGCGTGCTGCACTATCCACCGGGATTTTCTCCGGCCGGCGGGCGCGTAGCGCCATGCCGCCGGCGACGCCGACGCCGATCACGTACATCCAGCCCTCGTGAAAATCGGACAGATGCGAGTTGAGCAGCGAGCTCGTGATGTTCTGCACGACGATGGCGAGCCCGATCCAGCTCACGAGATCGCGGCCGGCGAACAGCCTGACATGGCTGGTCCACATCGTGTACAGCAGCAGAGTGCCGATCAGCCCCCACTGGATCGCGACATTGAAGGTCTGGTTGTGCGGGTTGTTGATCACCTCAGCGTTTAGGCCAGTTTGTCCGGCGGCATCCTGCGTGAACATGTGCCTGATCGCACCGGTGCCGTGTCCGAGCAGCGGCGCCTCGGTGATGAATTTGACCGACTTCCGCCAATAGGTCAGGCGCTGCGCGGTGGAGGCGATCCCGGACGTATCGTGGGCGCGATACTCGATGCCGACGTCGGCGATGCGATGGCGCAGATAGGGTGACGTCGCCCACACCAGCAGGCTCGCCAGCGCGACAGCGGCGAACAGCAGCCGCGTGGCGCGGCGGGACAGATGCAGCGAGGCGAACAGGATCAGCAAGACCGGCATGGTAACCAGCGCGGTCCGCGCCGAGACGACGTAGAGCATGTTGGCGACGAACAGCAGGATCAGCGCGATGGCGCCGGTTGCGATGCGCCATTGCCGGGCCCGCAGCGCCGCCAACGCCGGCAGCATCAGCGCGAAGGCGCACAGCGTTGGGCGGTGCATTGCGAGTCAGGCTGGGGGCGCCGGTGTAACCGATCACGACGAGGTCGGCCTGGGGCAGGTTGCGGAACGAGCGGATGACCGCGGCGAGGTTCTTGCGCGGCTCGGCGGAGACGATCACGACGAAGTACGGCCGTCCGCTCGGCGCAGCCGCCGAAAGCGCCGGTGCATCGAACCTGGTCCGGGGATAGACCACCCGCGCCGGCAGATGCGCGAACTGCGGAAGCAAGGCGCGGAACCGGCCCAGGCTGTAATGCGAGACGAAGGCGAGCTCGTCGGCCTGCTGCAGGCTGGTGAACAGGCGCGACAGGAACAGCCGGGTTGCGACGTCGCTGAGCTTGAGGTCGGTGAGCGGCAACAGGTCGTGCACGACGCAGATCACCTTGGCGCCGCGCTTGCTGGATCGCGACCCGCGTCGGGGTATCGACGAGGATGACGTCGTAGCCGCGCGCATCGACCCGCGGCGGCGGCAGCCGCAGCAACGCCGAGGTGTCCTGATAGCTGTAGAAGCCGGGTTCGAGCAGGAAGTCGCCGAACAGCTTGAGATGGCGCAGGTCGGTCGGGATGTATTCGAGGCCGTCGGCATGGTTCTCGATCAGGCTGACGCCGGCCGGCAGCAAATGGACCGCGCGCAGGAAGCTGACGGCGAATTCCAGCGAGGTCGCGGCGCGAAGCTTGCCGCGGCACCAGTCGACGGTGCGGCGCAGGCCGCCGCTGCTGCGCATGACGGGCGCATTCATGTCGGCCTCGTCGAGGAAGCGATAGAGCGCGAGCAGCTCGATCAGTCGCGACCCGTCGGGCAGCAGCCTTGTGCGCTGCTGACGCTGGCGCAGCTTGCGATAGCGGCGCGTGGTCTCGACCAGCAAGGTCAGCTCGTGGCCGTCGCCGGCCAGCGAGCGGATCAATTCACGCGTGAAATGAAAGATGCCGCGCTTGTGGCTGGGTTCGCCGAGCGCCTCGCTGACGACCAGGATCTTTGTCATGCGGTTATTTCTCTGAGCTCGAGGTGATGCGGGACGGGCGGATCCAGTGCGACGGTGCTGGTGATGCGGCCGTGATCGAGATTGATGATGCGGTTGCAGGTCCGGCGCAGCAGCCCCTGGTCGTGCGAGGCGATGATCACGATCGCCGCGGCCTCGACCATCTTGCGCAGCCGCTGCTCGGCCTTGGCCGAGAAATTTTCGTCGACGACGCTGAGCCATTCGTCGAGCAGCAGGATATCCGCGGGAAAGGCGGTCGCGGTCGCGAACAGTACGCGCATCAGCATGCCCGACGAGAACATGCGCAGCGGCAGCCGCTGCATGCGCGCCTCCAGTTCCGTGAAGGCCCAGATCTCGTCCAGGATCGCCGGCGTCGGCTTGCGGCCGGAGATCCGCAGCAGCAGGTTGACATTGTCGGCGGCGACGAAATCGAGATTGACGCCGGCCCCTACGCCAAGCAGCGGCACGATGTTGCCGGAAATCCGGACCTCGCCGCTGGTTGCCGGAAACACGCCGGCGATCAGCCGCAGCAAAGTGGACTTGCCGGAACCGTTCGGCCCGGCGAGGCCGATGCGGGCGCCGGCCTTCGCCTCGATCGAGATGTTGTCGACCGCGCGGATGGTGTGCATCTCGCTGGTCTGGCGGAACAGGCGGCCGAGCAGGCGGCGCTTCAGCGAGAAGTCGTAGGCGCCGTACAGCGGATAATCGAGGCAGACGTCGCGGAGGTCGATGCTTGCCATGTGCTAGATCCAGAATGCCGCTTTGCGCAACTGGGCGACCGTCACGATCGCCGCGACCGCGAGCGCGGCAAGACACGCCAGTACGTAAATCACGCTCGTCGTCGCGACGTGGCCCGATGCCAGCGGGTCGCGCCAGACCGCGAACAGATGCGTCAGCGGATTGAGCCGCATCACCGTGGAGCCGCGATCGACCATCTCGGGCGTCCAGATGATCGGCGAGGCCAGGAAGGCCAGCGTCAGCGAGGACTCGATGATCGGCTTGATGTCACGGTAGCGCGTCGCCAGCGCGCCGAGCACGAGGCTGACGCCGAGCGCTGCGATGACGAACAGGACGAGGCCGGGCAGTGCGGCGATCGCGCCGCCGACATCCCGCGGCGTCAGCACGAGCCACAGGATCAGCGGCACGACCGCGTTGTGAGCCGCGAACAGCGCCTGCCGGAAGGTACACTGCAGCAGGAAGATCACCGGCGGCAGCGCGCGATCCTTGATCAGGCTGGCCGAGCCTTGCAGCGCGGTGGTGGCGTCGAGCACGACGCTGTTGAGGAAGGTCCAGGCGGTGAGGCTCGCCGCCAGCATCGGCAGCCGCGCCACCGCGCTGGCGTTGGAGAGGTGGCCGATGACCGAGCCGAGCACGGCTACCATGATCGCCATCTGGATCGACATCCAGAAGGGTCCAAGGAGGGAGCGGACGTAGCGATGGCGGACGTCTGACCAGGCCAGCGCTGCCGCGATCTGGATCGCGCCGACGAGACCGGCCGTTCGGGGGCGCGGGGCTGGGGCTGACGACCCTGCGTCCTTTGCGGCGGCCTCTTCGGTAACGACCTTGCGGTACACCGTCTCCACTCCCTCCTTGAAGGCTGATGTCGAGTATTTCGAGATCGCGCGATGGCGCGCGGCCTGCCCCATGCGGCGGCGCCGCTCCGGATCGTTGATCAGCGTCTCGATGGCGTCGGCGAGGGCTGTGGGATCGCCGGGCGGCACGGTGATGGCCTCGAGGCCGTCGCGGGCGACGTGCGGAACGCCGGTGTCGAGCGCGGTGTTGACGATCGGGCGGCTCGCCGCCATCGCCTCGAGCTGGGCCAGCCCGAAGGTCTCGGCATTGGTCACCGACGGCATTACGAAGACGTCGGCGATGCGCATCAGCTTGACGCGTTCGCTCTCGGACACCGAGCCGAGCAGTCGGACGCGGTCCTGCAGGCCGTAGTCGCGGATCAGCTGCTCGAGATGGCCGCGCTCACGGCCCTCGCCGACGATCCAGACCTCGAAATTGCGGGCGTGGGCGGCGTGCACCAGCACGTCAAAACCCTTGTAGGGCACCAGCCGGCCGCAGGCGAGGACGAGGCGGCCGCGGGCGTTGACGTCGTCGGCTTGCGCGGCGGGCCGGTCATACTTCTCGACATCGACGCCGAACGGAACGGCGTGACACTTGTCGGCAAATTCCTGCAGCAGCGGCGTGGTTTCGATCAGCACCGGATCGGAGACGATGATCGCGGCGGTGCGGCGCAAGGTCCGCCGCATCATCGGCTCGACCAGAAAGCGCAAGGCCGCGTGCGAGACGATATCGGCGTGCCAGTGCACCACCAGCGGACGCGCGCGGCCGAGCCCGAATGCGAACACCAGGTCGGCGAGCGGGAAGGGCGCGTGCAACGCCAGCAGATCGTGCTCGGCGATGCGGCGCCACAGCCGCCACGGATAGGTCGGCGCCGCCGGCAGCGACAGCACGTCGCCGAACGAATGCACGCGCTCGACCGCAACGTCATTGACCACGATCTGCCGCTCGCCGCCGGCGCGCGAGCAGACCAGCACGGCGGCGTCGAACGTGTCCCTCAGGGAGGCACAGACGTCGCGGATCACGGTCAGCGTGCCGCCGAACAGATCGGGGTAGTAGACCTTGAAGATATGAAGCACCGATGGACGCCGGGCCGGCGCGTTCAGACCAATCATGGGCGGCTCGATCCGGATCATGCAACGAACAGGGCGACGACGAACGGCAGCGCCAGCGCAGCGGCGAACACCAGCGAGCGCAGCAGCGCCGGAAACACCGGCTCGATCGGGCCGCAGGCGGCCTGCGGCGTGAAACGGAGTGTGGTGGCGAACCGAATGGGTTCGCGTGGCGAACCGGGGTCGTGGGCCGAACGAAGAGACATTGCGTCGGATTCCCTGCTGAATGGATTCTGGATACGTGGGAATATTTCACACGTCAATGGGATCGGGCTAAAATGTGGGATTATGTCCCACATGTGGCGGTAGACAACTTTTTTGACAGGGGGCGCATGGCGGGCGATCGCGCCGTGACGGCGCGAGGCGAGCGGGGCGGGAGTGCTAGCGAGACGTCAGGCCGGCTCGGCCGTGCTGCCCTTCGTCGATGGCTGCAACTGGCGGCGGATGGCGGGGATGTCGAAATGGATCCGCTCGGGCAGCATCGCGGCCGCGGGCCGCTGCAGATCCTGCTCGATGACGACGCGCTTGCCGCCATCCGATGTCAGCGCGATCGAGATCGAGTTCGCGCGTGGCTCGGCGGTGAGGCCGGCATGCGCGCGGCTGGCATATTCGCCGGCGCGCAAGCCGCCGAAGCCGAAGGCAAGCAGGCGGCCATAGATGTACAGCGCGAGCAGATCGGTTTCGTCGAAGCGGCGCGGCGAACCGGGCGCCACGCCCGGCAGGCAGGGATAGCCGCCCGCCATCACCGTCGACACGAACTCCTAAAATGTCACACGTCAAGCAAGGTGGGCAAAACGGTGGGATTGTGTCCCACGCGGCGGACGGCTAAAAGTTAGGCATGAATGCCAAGCCCCCGAAGCCGAAGCCGGGATCGTCCGCGCCGATCGCCGCCGCGAAGCTGCACCCGCCGCTGGCGCGGATGCTGCGCCCGCTGGTGCGGCTTTGCGTCCGCGGCGGCATGACATTTCCGGCGCTGACCCAGCTGTTGCGCGAGCTCTATGTCAACGTCGCCGAGCACGACTTCGCGCTCGAGGGCAAGGAGCAGACCGACAGCCGCGTCAGCCTCTTGACCGGCATCCACCGCAAGGAGGTCGCGCGGCTGCGCGGCGCGGGCGCGCCGGTCAATGCGGTGCCGGCGACGCTGTCGCGCACCAGCGCGATCATCGCGCGCTGGCTGGCCGCGCCCGAGTTCACCGACACGAAGGGCGATCCGCTGCCGTTGCCGCGCACCGCCGATGGCGGCGCGCCGTCGTTCGAGACGCTGGTCGAATCGATCACCAAGGATGTGCGGCCGCGCGCGGTGCTTGACGAATGGCTCGACCGCAAGCTCGTCACGATCAATGATCGCGACGAGATCATGCTGGTCGAGGAGGCCTTCGTCCCGCATGGCGACGACGATCGCAAATGGCACTATCTCGGCCGTAACCTGCACGACCATGTCGCGGCTGCCGAGATGAACGTGTCGTCGGCGACGCCGCGCTTCCTCGAACGCGCGGTGCATTACGACGGGCTGTCGGCCAAACTGGCAAAACGGCTCGAGGGCCGTTCGCGCGAGCTCGCGATGGAGGCGTTGAAGGTCGCCAACCGCGAGGCCAACCGCGCCTTGGCCAAGGACAAGGGCGGCGACTACCGCTGGAATTTCGGCATCTACATCTATCGCGAGGGCCCCGACGGTCCGGTCGATGACGATGCCGACGAAGGCGGTGCGGCATGAAAAGCCCGCCGGTCATTTCCCGCCGCGCGCTGCTGATCGGCTTCTGGCTCGCCGGAACCTCGCTCGCAGGCGCGCAGGTCAAGAAGCGCGGCAACGATCAGGGCATCGGCGGCACCGGGATCACCGGCTCCGATCAGGGCATCGGTGGCACCGGCATCGTCGGCGTGATCCAGCGGTTCGGCTCGATCTACGTCAACGGCGAGCGCGTCGCCTATGCGGCCGACGTGCCGGTCCGGATCGACGGCGAGGCGGCGAACGCCAAGGCGTTGCGGATCGGGCAGCTCGCGCGCGTGGTGGCGGAGCGCGATGCCGGCGGCACGCTGTCGACCAAGCGCATCGATGTCGCGAGCGAAGTGACCGGACCGGTCGAGCAGATGAAATCGGGCGAGCTGACGGTGCTCGGCCAGAAGGTCGCCTGGAGCGGCCGCGAGAGCTGGCTGAAGGTCGGCGCGCACGTCGCCGTGTTCGGGCTGCGCCGCACCGATGGCATCGTCGTCGCTAGCCTGGTGCAGGAGCGCCATGACGCTGCGATGCGCGTCGCAGGACCGCTCGAGCGCGACCGCGACGGAGCGTTCCGGATCGGCGAGCTCAAGCTCAGCGGCGTCGATGCGGCTTTGGCCGGTCAGCGCGTGCAGGCCGAAGGCCACGTCGCGCAGGGTGTGATGCAGGTCTCGCGCAGCCGCGCCGACGACTTCTCCGATCTCACCGGCGCGAAGCGACTCCTGATCGAGGCCTATGTGCGGCGGGTCGGCAATGACCTGCAGCTCGGCGCCGGCTTCGTCGCGCGCGACCACTCGCGCTTTTCGCCGCCGGCCGATACGCGCGTGGTCGTCAACGCGCAACTGTCGGGGACGCGCGAGCTGCGGGTCGAGTCGGTGCAATCGGTCACCAGATTCCCGGGCTCCTCGGTGAAGAGCCCCGGCACGCCGGGCCGCGGGTCCGGCGGTGGCGGTTCCGGGCCGGGACATGGATCCGGACCGGGTGGGCGCGGTGCGCCTGGTGGCGGCGGCCCCGGTGGCAGCCCGGGCGGGCCGTCTGGTGCGCCCGGCGGCGGGCCACCAGGTGGTGGCGGTCCTGCGCCCGATCCCCTCAATGGCGGAACGACCGGCCCGGGTCCTGGCGGCTTCGGCTCACCCGGCGGACCATTCGGTCCCGGTGGTGGTGGTGGTCCATTCGGACCCGGCGGCGGATTCGGAGGCGGCGGGCCGCCCGGCGGCATGGGCGGCGGTGGCCGCCGCTAAAGCGTTTTCGAGCGAAGTGGACGCCGGTTCGCTTGAAGAAAACGCGTCAAGACAAAAAATGGAGCATCGGTGCTGATGCCATCAGAACCGATGCTCCAAGCCACAAACGAGATCGGCGCAAGCGAGGCCGCTTGCGCCGATGTTCAGATCAATCGTTGCGAGATTGAGCTAGCCCGCGCTGAGCCGGACGCCGGCGCGGAGGAATTTCTGCGGATCGACCGCTTCGCCGTCGATGCGGGTCTCATAGTGCAGATGCGGACCGGTGGAGCGGCCGGTCGAACCGACGGCGCCGATCACCTGGCCGATCTTGACGTACTCACCGACCTTGACGCCGATCTCGGAGAGATGGCCGTAGCGGGTCGAGAGGCCATTGCCGTGATCGACCTCGACCATGCGGCCGTAGCCGCCGGCCCAGCCTGCCGACACCACCTTGCCGTTGGCGGTGACGCGCACCGGATCGCCCTGCGCGGCGCGGAAGTCGAGCCCGGTGTGCATCGCCGGACGGCCGAGGAACGGATCGGAGCGAACGCCGAAGCCGCTGGTGAATTCGACCTCGCCGACGACGGGCTTGCGGTATGGCACCAGCGCCAGGGTCTGGTTCAGGCGCTGCATCTGCGCGCGGTTGATGTTGATGCGGTAGAGCTGGCGCTCGAACGCACCGGCGTCGGGCGTGAGCTTCACCGGCACATAGGGGCCGCCCATGCCGGAGCGCGGCGTCGCGGCTTCGAGCTGCGCCATGTTGAGGCCGAGATCGGAGATCACGCCGCGCATCCGGCGCACCCGCGATTCGATACCGTCCTCGACCGAGGAGAGTGCTGCGACCTGGCGCCGCTCGACCAGGTCGAGCGAGGTCTGCAGACGGACCAGAACGTTGTCGACGCCCAACCTGTCGAAGCCTTGGGCCTTGGCGAACTGGTTCGGCTGCGCCTTGGCGATCAGCGGCGCGCGCGATTCCAGCCGCGCCTCGCGATCCGGCGGCGCCACGAAGATCACGGTGTCGCTGATCGGGGAGGGCTTGGGCGTACCGGATGACGGCGCGGCGTCGGCGCGGCCCTGCGGCTTGATCGATCCGGTGGTCGCAACATCAGGCATCGCGCCGAGCGCGGTGGCGCGCGATTCCAGCGCCGATTGCCGCTTCATGATCTGGTCGAGCTTCTGGTCGAACTGCTCTTGATCGAGCAGCTGGCGGCTGGTGGTGCGGTCGACCTTGGCGCGCAGCTCCGAGATGCGGTCCTCATAGGCGTATTGCATCTCGGCCTGGCGCGCGATCAGCCGGGTCAGGACGTCGTCACGGAACGCAAAATACGTCGCGGTCGCCGCCGACCACATGCCGAGCAGGACGACCGTGCCGACCGCGATCCAGAACACCACCGGTCCGAACCGGACCTGCTTGCCGGCATGAACCAGCGTATAGCCCTCGCCGGAGGCAGCCGCGGCAGCTGCGGCATGCTGGGCCACCGGACGGCGTGCCGGCGACCGGCCATGGTCCTGCGGATGATGGTGTTTCTGGTGATGACCGGACCGGCTCGACATCGGTACTCCCGCGGCCGGTCGGACCAAGCTCCGTACGGCTAATTTGCGGGGCCGATTTGAGCCCGCCATGGTTAATTTTCAGGAAACGGAACCCTCCGGTCAGAGCGATCGGGCGGCCTCCAATACCGCTTCGGCATGGCCGTCGACCTTCACATGGCGCCAGATCCGGGCGACTTTTCCACTGGAATCGACCAGAACCGTGGTGCGAATAATTCCCATGAAGGTCCTGCCATACATGGATTTTTCGCCCCAGGCGCCATACGCCTCCAGCATCTGATGGGCCGGGTCCGAGACCAGCGGCACGGACAGCTGGTGTTTGTTTCGAAATGACTCCTGCGCCTTAACCGTATCGGCGGAAATGCCGACCACCTCGGCACCTGAAGCCGCGAACTCATTCTTGAGCCGGGTGAAGTCGATCGCCTCCCTGGTGCAGCCGGGGGTGTCGGCGCGGGGATAGAAGAACAGCACCAGCTTCTTGCCGGCAAAATCCCGCAGTGAAACGCTGCCTCCGCCGTCGCGCGGCAGATCGAATCCAGGTGCCGCGGCGCCCTCAGTGAGTGTGACGGCGGACGACTTGGTCACGGTCGCGGCCGGCTCAGCCTTTAACGGTTTCGATGCGGCCTTGTGCGAGGCTTTGCCTTGAATACCCGTTGCGGTCTTTGTGGTGGTCTTGGCCTTCGCCTTCGTTGCTTTCTTGGTTGCTTTCTTGGCCACGGCCTTCTTCGCAACCGTTGTGCGGGTTTTCATCGCGGACTTCCCAGTGCTTGCGCTTGCGGCGCGCGCAACCTTTGTTGCGACCCGCTTTCCGGTTGTGTTGGAGGATTTCTTGCGCGTTTTCTTGGACATACGCCTTCCTTTCGTCGCTTTCCGAAGCTCAACCATTGGGGTATTGCGGGTCTCATTCGCAGCGGCCGGATTCGCATCGGCCGCTGGGCAAGTTTGATGGCCACGGAGTATGGTGACAAGGAATTCGACGCGTTACCCGTCCGCTTGCTGAATTGGCTTTCGATTGGTTGGTTTGGTCCGTTCCGGGGCCATCGGCGAGCAACATGATTAGGCGAGGATAGGCGGCGATGCCGGCAAGGGAGCGCTCGATAACAGTCGACGGGCGCCCCGATGGCGGTGATCAGCTTCGCCGTCAGCACCGAGAGGCAATGGCAAGGAACACGTCGCCGCAGGGTCCAAATCCGCGCGCCGGGACCGACTTCTCGCAACGGGAAGACGACGCCGCGTGGGACGAGCAGGATGAGGCGGCGGGCAACCGTGCGCGGCAATTGCTGGCGCGTTCCAACACCAACCTGCATCGTTTCACCGATTTCTGCTCCGGCATGCAGCGCTGGCTGCATGGCGAGCGCTGGATTCGGCGCATCGGACTGGTGCTCGTGGTGCTGGTCGTGATGTTCGCGACCTGCTTCGGCGCATTGTGGTGGCGGCTCGGCGCTGGTCCGATCAATCTCGATTTGGCGACGCCATGGCTTGCCGCGGCGATCGAGGAGAATATCGGTCACGGCAACACGGTTGAGGTCGGCGGAACGCAGATCGAGCGCGCCGGCCGGGTCAGGATCGCGGTGCGCATCCGTGACATCATCGTCCGCGACCGCGACCACGCGGTCGTTGCCAGCGCGCCGAAAGCCGAAGTGCGCTTGTCCGGAACGGCATTGCTGATGGGCCAGTTGCGGGCGGAGAGCCTCAATCTGGTCGATGCGGAACTGTCGGTGCGCATCACCCCCGACGGCAATGTCACGGTCTCCGCCGGCGACACCGCAAAGCCGCTCGCCACCGGCGTTGCATCCAAGCGGGATGCTGGGCTGCCGCCGACATTCCCGCGGCCGGCGACCGCTGCGCCGCCGCCGCCGGTTGCCTTGCCTCCAGTTGCCTTGCCTCCAGTTGCCTTGCCTCCGGTTGCCTCCGGGCCCGCGGCGGCCGCACCCGATTCGGCCCAGAGCGGGCTGCTCGCCGGCCTCGACTGGCTCGACAGCCTCAGCATGACCGGCCTCGACGGTCAGAACCTCAACGAGATCGGCCTGAAGAACGGCAATCTCGTCGTCGACGACCAGCAGCGCGGCAACAAATGGAGCTTTGAGAATATCAGCCTGAGCCTGCGGCGCCCGAGCGGCGGCGGGGTTGCGCTCAGCTTCGGCGAGGACGGCGCAAAGCCCTGGTCGGTGCGCGTCCTGGTTGGACCGCAGCAGAATGGCGTGCGCTCGGTCGACGTCAAGGCCGACAAGGTTTCCACCCGCAACATCCTGCTCGCGATGCGGACCAAGGATCTCACCTACACCGCCGACCTGCCGCTGTCGGGCGAGATGAAGGGCGAACTCGGCCGCGACGGCCTGCCGACCTATTTCCGCGGCAAGATCAATGTCGGTGCCGGCAACATCATCGACACCGACACGCCCGACTACCCGATGCCGGTCGATTCGGCCGAGATGAGCGTCGAATGGGATTCGGGGCGCCGCGTGCTGCTGGCGCCGATCAAGATCGTCTCGGGCGCCAACCGCATCACGCTGCTCGGCCATCTCGAGCCGCCGAACGACAACGTCACCGATTGGCAGGCGGGCCTGTCCGGCGGCACCATCGTGCTCGCCGGCGCCGACAAGAATGAACCGCCGCTGATCTTCAATCGCATCAACGTCGGCTTCCGGTTCGATACCGAGAAGAAGCGGGTGCTGCTGACCCAGGCCGATATCAGCAATGGCGAGATCGGTGTCGCCGGTACCGGCAGCATCGACTATTCCGGCGAGCCGCGGTTGCAACTCGGCTTCGCCGGCACCCCGATGTCGGCCTCCGCGCTGAAGCGGATGTGGCCGATCATCATCGTGCCCGAGGTGCGCGAATGGGTGCTCGAGCGGATCGACCGCGGCACGCTGCAGCGCATCGACGTCGGCGTCAACTCGCCGGTACATAATCTGTCGCGCAAGGGACCGCCGATCCCGGATGACGGCCTCTCGGTCAACATCGTCGCTTCGGGTGTAACGGTGCGTCCGGTGGATCAGATGCCCGCGGTGCATGACGCGGATCTGAAAGCGAGGGTGACCGGCCGCACCGCGACCGTGACCATCAACCAGGGCATCGCCGACACGCCGGCCGGCCGCAAGATCACGCTGTCGGATTTCAGCTTCGAGGTGCCGGACATGGCGCCGAAGCCGTCGCCGTCGAAGGTCAAGTTCCGGGTCGACTGTCCGGTGCCGGCCGCCGCCGAGATCCTCGCATCTGACCGGCTCAGCGATCTCTCCGGTCCGCCGATCGATCCCAACGCCAGCAAGGGCAACGTCACGGCCAAGATCAACCTCGGCATGCCGGTCACGGGCGGGCTGACCAAGGCGGACACGCAATATTCCGTCACCGCAGACATCTCCGGCGTTGCCGTCGACAAGCTGGTCATGAACCAGAAGCTCGAGGCCAACACGCTGAAGGTGATTGCGAGCAACGCCGGCTTCCAGGTCAAGGGCGACGTCAAGATCAACGGACAGGCGGCCTCGCTCGACTACCGCAAGCCGGCCGACGGCGATGCCGACGTCAAGCTGCAGGCAACGCTGGACGACGCGAGCCGCGCGCGCCTCGGGCTTGATCTCGGCCCCGCGGTGTCAGGCGCGATCCCGATCAAGCTGAGCGGCAAGATCGGCAGCGGCGACAATCCCACCACCAAGATGGGCGTCGAGGCCGACCTGACCCAGCTCAAGCTCGACAACATCCTGCCGGGCTGGGTCAAGGCGCAGGGCAGGGCCGGCAAGGCGACCTTCAACGTGGTGCCGAAGGGGCAGTCGACGCGCTTCGAGGACATCTCGATCGAAGGCAGCGGCGTCTCGATCAAGGGCGCGCTTGAGGTCGACCAGAACGGCGACCTGATGAATGCGAACTTCCCGACCTATGCGCCGTCGGACGGCGACAAGACATCGCTGCGGGCCGATCGCGGTCCCGACGGCGTGATCAAGGTGACGATGCGCGGCGACGTGTTCGATGGCCGCGGCTTCCTGAAATCGGCGATCTCCGGCCGCGATAGCGATCCCAAGAGCAAGACCAAGACCACCGATTTCGATGTCGATCTGAAGCTCGGCGCGGTGGCCGGGTTCAACGGCGAGGCGCTGCGCGGTGTCGACGCCAAGATCTCGCGGCGCAACGGGTTCTTCAAGGCGTTCACGCTGAGCGGCAGGGTCGGCCGCGATACCCCCGTCAGCGTCGATATGCGCGGCCGCCAGCAGGGCCGCGAGGTGATCTACCTGCAAACCGGCGACGCCGGCGCGTTCCTGCGCTTCATCGACACCTATTCGAAGGTGGTCGGCGGCCAGCTCACGCTGGCGATGGAGCCGCCGATCCCCGAGCCGAGCCCGAGGGAAGGACTCATCAACATCACCGGCTTCTCGGTGAAGGGCGAAACGCAGCTCGACCGCGCCGTCGCCGGCGGGCCGGTCAGCACCCAGAACGGCATCGGGTTCGACGCGCTGCGCGCCGAGTTCACGCGCCAGAGCGGCCAGCTTTCGATCCGCAACGGCGTGGTGAAGGGGCCGAGCATCGGCGCAACCATCGAAGGCAGCATCGACTATCTCGGCAATCAGGTGCGGATGAACGGCACCTTCATTCCGATGTACGGCTTGAACAACATGTTCGGCCAGATCCCGTTCTTCGGGATTTTCCTCGGCGCCGGCAGCAATGAAGGTCTGATCGGCGTGACCTATGAAGTGGTCGGCACGCCGAGCCAGCCGGTGCTGCGCGTCAACCCGATCTCGGCATTGGCGCCCGGCCTGACGCGAAAGATCTTCGAGTTCAAGCAATACGGCCCGAACGATCTGCCGACGACGAACAATTAGCGCGTCAGCAGATTCCCTCGGCGGCAGCCGAGGGCCCGGACGAGATTGCCGGACCTAACCGACCGGATCATCCATCGTGACGAGTGTGAGGCCGCAGTGGACGTGCGGTCGATTGTCGCACGCCCGTAACAGTCCACCCGCAGATTGCGCGCGCCGGCCGCCGCCATGGCGGGCGGCTACGCCCCTCGTTTTCTGAGAAAATCTTACATTGGGAGAAAAGCAATGATCGCCAAAGGATTGCGCCCGCCTGTGGGGCTTCCGCTGTCTCGGCCGGTTTTTGCGTTGACGCTGCTCGCCTCCACGGCGCTCGCCAGCAGTCTTGCGCACGCCGACGGCGACGACGTTCATTTCCGGCCCGGTCATCTGTTGTTGAGCCGTGCGGTGTTCGTCAACAACGCCGTCACCATCACGCCCGGCGTGACACAATTGCCGCCGAACTGCGTGTCGCCCAATTGCGTGACCGCCACGGCGGACGGCACCTATCCCACGGTGTTCAACAACGACGGGGTCGACGGCTCGTTCGGCCTGACTGCGAAGATCCTGCTCGACGAACTGCGTCTCGACGGCAGACATGTGCAGTCGCTCGAGGTGCCGAACAGCGCCCAGCGCGGCATCTCCCAAAACAAGGACCAGATGGTCACCAGCTTCTCGTCAAAATCCGAGCTGGCGCTCAATCTGTCGCTCGATCATCGCAGCGTGACCTTCATGGGCTATCTCGCTCCGATCGGCGCCATCGACGTATCGAACTCCAACACCCCTGACGTCATCGATCCGACCAACCCGGTGCCCGGCACCTATTATCGCCTGGTCGCTGAAGTCGACGAGAACGGTCGCTTCCACTTCACCAAGGTGAACGGCTATAGCGGCAACAACGGCCGCGCTGCGGTGTTCAACGATCGGCATGGCGCCGGTGTGTTCTACACCGCCGGCAACGCGGGCAATGGCGGCAACCCGCAGCCCGCCGGGGTCATCACGGGCGCCGGCATGCAGATCGCGCGAGAGGCCGACGCGCCGCTCGCTCGCCAGGCGGATCCGGGCGGACCTTTCCCGCTCGGCAGCTTCAACATCACGGAGCTCGGCCAGAAGGCCGACAAGATCGGCAAGGACACTAATTTCCGCGGTCTCACCGTGTTCAACAACGTGATCTACACGACCAAGGGCAGCGGCGGTAACGGCATCAACACCGTCTACTTCATCGACACCACCGGCAACGCCGCCAACGGCAGCCCGAAGGCGTGCCCGAATGGAGTCGGCCTGCCGGTTCCGTCTGCGTCGCTGCCGACGACGCAGATCTTCTACGATGGCTCGAAGTTGGCGGGGCAGGGCGTCACGCCGTATAACATGTGCGTGCTGAGCGGTTTCCCGACTGCGCTCAAGAGCACGACCGCGTTCCCGTTCGGCATCTGGTTCGCCGACGCGAACACGCTCTACGTCGCCGACGAAGGCAACGGCACCGCGACGTTCGACCCGGCATCGAACAGCTATACCGCTGCCAAGGCGCAGACATCAGCCGGATTGCAGAAGTGGGTGTTCGACAGCACGGCCGGCGCGTGGAAGCAGGCCTACACCTTGCAGGCGGGACTTGACCTCGGTGTCCCCTACACGGTGCAGGGCTATCCAACCGGCAACAATGCCGCGACCGGCAAGCCGTGGTCGCCGGCGACCGACGGGCTGCGCAACATCACCGGCCGGGTCAATCGCGACGGCAGCGTGTCGATCTGGGCGATCACCTCCACGGTGAGCGGCAGCGGCGACCAGGGTGCCGATCCGAACAAGCTCGTGATGATCACGGACAAGCTTTCCGCGGCGACGCTGCCGGCCGGCGAGCGTTTTGTCACGCTGCGGACCGCGAACTCCGGCGAGGCGCTGCGCGGCGTGTCGTTCACGCCGGGCACCGGCGATGGCCGTGAAGAGGCCCATGACCGCGGCTCCTGCGGCCGCGACCACCGCGGCGACGATTGCCGCGACATCGACTGAGCGAAAGACATCGTAGCCTTCGGCCTCTCCCCATGTGCCTGTGGGGAGAGGCCGTCGACTAGCCAAATTCATGAGCCCTCGGCTCAGCGCCGCAGCGCCGGCACCACCAGGAACGGGATCAGTCCGGCGGACCCGCTTCAGATATCAGGGCTGAGTTGATTCCGGACCAATACCGGGAAGGCGGCACTCACGGGCCCCGAACTCGTTTTTGAAGCACTTTGTAGCATCATGAATGGCTACGTGTTTTGCGAAAAATTCTTTGGACCAGTCGCGCATGTCGGCCTTCTGGATTGCTTCCAACATGATCCCGCGCTGAGGATCGTCTCGAAGCGTTCCGAGAACGATTCCCCGCCCGACGCCAATGTGAGCGCAGCTATTGGTGTACACGAATAGCTTAAGATACTTGGCATCGATTGATCCCTTGATCACTCGATCCACTCGCGCTTTCATTAGTGTGATAGTTGAGAAAGTACTGTCATGCGCGTAGCTCACATTATCCGTTGCGTCATAGATGGTCGCTTCGATGACAGCCGGTGCGTCGATGTCGGTCGGGACATGCTCGAAGAGGATGCCTATTAATGATGCTGGCGTACCCGGCAACACACAGGCCACTGCGCTAGTGCAAGCAGCGCAATATGCAATCAAACAGACAGCCCATGTACGCATATCGGCAAGCCAGTTGTTGATCATCGCGCGACGATGCCAATTCTCTGCAATGTCGGCAACGGGTCAACTACGGGCGCGGCGTCTCGGAAAATTTTAGCTGAGGGGTTTACGGGCGTTTCAGTTGAGCGCCGTAGAACAGCAACCCGGGAGGACGCTATGCAGGCTCTTGTCTGGAACATCCTTATCGGCGCGCCGCTCGTCGGTTCGCTCATCCTGTTCGTCTTTCTGATGTACCTGCCTGGCATTGCTCCCCGCTACGCTCTGCCGACAGCGCTCGGACTCGTGGCCATAGCTCTCGCAATCGCGGCCATGCGCAACCGCCTGACGATCGGGTCGTGGACTCGGACGGTCACGCCGGCGCAGCGCCAACTGATGGACGCTCGCATCAGGCGATCCACAGAACTCCGCCCGGTGCTGTTCGTCGCTCTCCTCCCGGTCGTGTTCGTCTTGGTCAGCTTAGGATACGGCAAGGGAGCAGTCATGATTGCATCGCTTATTTGCGGCGTAATCTTCGCGTGGTGCAGTCTTTACCTGTACAGGCTTTCGCGCAGGTCGAGCTAGCTAACACCGGCCCGAGGTCCGCCACGGGTCACAAGGCAACAATAAAAAGCCCGGACGCGCTGTGTACATCCGACGGCGCGTCCGGGCATGAACCGGCGTAGTTCGCGCTATGAAGCCAATAACCTTCGTCAGCGCCGCAGCGCCGGTACCACCAGGAACGGGATCAGGCCGAGCACCACGTTGACGAGCGCGAAGGCGATCAGCGGATTGTAGCTGTGGGTCCAGTCATGGATCAGGCCGCCGCCCCAGGAGCCGAGCGCCGAGCCGAGGCCGCTGCCGATCATGATGGTTCCGTAGATCGTGCCGACGCGCTCACCGCGGAAGATCTTCAGCGCGGTCGCGGTGATCAGCGGGCCGCGCGAGCCGATCATGCTGCCGAAGCAGATCACAAAGCCGGTCAGCAGCCAGTAGTTCGGATACCACTGCAACAGCCAGAGCAGGATGATGCCGACGATCGAGACGCCGTAGCTGAACAGCACCGAGGGCCGGCGGCCGATGATGCCGTCGAGCGTGGACACGCCGAGCATGCCGACGAACAGCGCGACGCCGGAGAAGCCCCAAGCGGTCGCGGCCTGCAGCGGCGGGAAGCCGACATCGATCAGGTAGGCGACGATCTGCGCCGTGAGGGCATACATCGCAATCGCGGTGAAGAAGAAGGTCGAGAACAGCGCCCAGAAGGCGTGATGGCGCATCGCGGCAAGCAACGTCCAGCCTTCTTCGGCGAGGCCGGCTTGCGCCTTCCTGACGATGTGCGGCGATCCGCCGGCGAGCAGCCGCCACGGCAGGAAGACGAGCGGGACAAGCAGGCAGAGCGCACTGACGCCGAACACCTGATAGGCCTCGCGCCAGCCGATCCGGTCGATCAGCACCTGCGACAGCGGCAGCAGCACCAGGAGGCCCGCGCCGGTCGCCGAATACATGACGGCCATCGCGGTCGGCAGTCGCGGCCCGAACCAGCGGCCGAGCAGGATCGAGTTCGAGACGTTACCAATCAAGGCGGTGCCGAAGCCGACGCAGAGGCCGACGCTGAGCTGGAATTGCCAGAGCGCTTGCGCGCGTGAGGCGATCAGGAATGCGCAACCGAGCAGCGACAGGCCGAGCGCATAGACCACGCGCGGACCCGAGCGATCGAACAGGCGTCCGACCAGGGGCGCGGTGAGGCCGCTGGCGAGCCAGGTCAGCGAATAGACCGACACGACGGAGGCGCGGTCCCAGCCGAAATTTTCCGAGATCGGTTTGAGAAAGACCGTGAAGCTGTCGCTAAGGCCGCGTCCGAGCACCGACAGCACGAAGCAGAGCGCGAGCACGTTCAGTGCGACGCGCGACTGTTTCGCCGGCGTTGCAAGCGTGTCGTTCGGCGGCGTGTTTTGGTCCATCGACAAGGAGGGAGCGCGCTTTCGGCACCCCCTGCAACCGACAAATACGAATGCGCCTATGCAGGCTTCAGCAGGACGTGGCGCTTCTTGCCGAGCGACAACTTGACGACGCCTTCCGGCGTCAGATTGGCCGGCGTCAGCAGCATCTTCTCGTCAGTGACGGCCACGTCGTTGACGCGCAGGCCGCCGCCCTTGATCTGCCGGCGTGCTTCGCCGTTGGACGCGACGAGCTCGGCCTTGACGAAGGCGGCGAGCACGCCGACGCCGGCTTCGAATTCGCCGCGCGGAATTTCCACGGTCGGCAAGGTTTCCGCCAGCGCGCCTTCCTCGAAGGTGCGGCGCGCGGTCTCGGCAGCCTCGTTCGCCGCATCGCGGCCATGGAGCAGGGCGGTTGCCTCGGTCGCCAGCACCTTCTTGGCTTCGTTGATCTCGCTGCCACCGAGCGCTGCAAGCTTGCCGATCTCGCTCATCGGCAGGATCGTGAACAGCTTGAGGAATTTGACGACGTCGGCATCCTCGACGTTGCGCCAGTACTGCCAGAAATCATACGGCGAGAACTGGTCGGCGTTGAGCCACACCGCGCCCTTGGCGGTCTTGCCCATCTTGTCGCCGGAAGCGGTGGTCAGCAGCGGCGTGGTCAGCGCGTACAGTTGCGGCGAGCCCATGCGGCGGCCGAGATCGACGCCGTTGACGATGTTGCCCCACTGGTCGGAGCCGCCCATCTGCAGCCGGCAGCCGGCACGGCGCGACAGCTCGACGAAGTCGTAGGCCTGGCAGACCATGTAGTTGAATTCGATGAAGCTCATCTCCTGCTCGCGCTCGAGCCGGAGCCGCACCGAGTCCATCGTCAGCATGCGGTTGACCGAGAAGTGCCGGCCGATGTCGCGCAACATCTCGATCCAGTTCAATTTGGTCAGCCACTCGGCGTTATCGAGCATGATGGCGTCGGAAGGCCCGTCGCCGTAGCGCAGCACCTTGGCGAACACGCCGCGGATGCTCGCCTTGTTGGATTCAATCTCCGCGACGGTGCGCATCGCGCGCGTCTCGTCCTTGCCGGAGGGGTCGCCGACCATCGTGGTGCCGCCGCCCATCAATGTTATCGGCTTGTTGCCGCTCTGTTGCAGCCAGTACAGCATCATCATGGTGAGGAAGTTGCCGATGTGCAGCGACGGCGCGGTGCAGTCATAGCCGACATAGGCGGTCGCCTCGCCCTTCGCAGCGAGCGCGTCGAGGCCCTCGAAATCGGAGCACTGGTGGACGAAGCCGCGTTCCTGTAGAGTGTTCAGGAAATCCGATTTAAATGCAGTCATTTGTCGGCGAGCCAGATCATTCTTGTTTTACGGTTTTTGCATCTATTTGCGGAACCCTGACGCTTGAGGCTGCCGCAGGCGGACGCGCAGTGGCATTATAGGATGTACTTGTTTGAGACAAGCCGGGGGTTCCCGGCTGGGGCGCTTCCAAGATGATGTTAACGGCACTCGGTCTGATGAGCGGGACCTCGCTCGACGGGGTCGACGTGGCACTGATCGAGACCGATGGCCGCCAGATCAAGGCCTTCGGACCTACGGGCTATCGACCCTATACCGACAGCGAGCGCAGCCTGCTGCGCCAGGCGCTGACCGAGGCCGTTCATCTGTCGCGGCGCGACGCCAGGCCGGGGATCCTGCGGCAGGCCGAGCAGGCCGTCACGACAGCCCATGCCGAGGCGGTCGCCAGCTTCACGGCGCAGACCCGGATCTCCGCCCAGGACATCGATATCGTCGGGTTCCATGGCCAGACCGTGCTGCATCGCCCGGAGCGGAAGTTGACGGTGCAGATCGGCGATGCCCTGGCGCTCGCCAAAGCGATCCACATTCCGGTGATGCATGATTTCCGTGCCGCCGACGTCGAGGCCGGCGGGCAGGGCGCGCCGCTCGTGCCGGTCTACCACCGCGCGCTGGCGCAATCGCTGAACCGCGAGGGGCCGATCGTCGTGGTCAATATCGGCGGCGTCTCCAACATCACCTATATCGACGGAACCGACACGCTGATCGCCTGCGACACCGGGCCCGGCAACGCGCTGCTCGACGACTTCATGTTCCGCCAGATGCATCAGCCGTTCGACACCGCCGGCAAGTTCGCCGCGCTGGGCAAACCGGACGAAGCCTGGATCGCACAGGCGCTCAGGCTGCCCTTCTTCTCGGTTCCGCCGCCGAAATCGCTCGATCGCAACGACTTTGCCGGCTTGAAGCTCGGTGCCGTGGCGCCGGCCGATGGCGCGGCGACGCTGACCGCTTTCACGGCGGCTGCGATCGCCCGCGTGGTGCCGCTGCTGCCGAAACGCCCGAAGAGCTGGATCATCTGCGGCGGCGGCGCCTCCAACCTCACCATGATGAGGATGCTGCGCGAGCGCCTGGCACCGGCAACCGTCGAGCCCGCCGAGGCGCTCGGCTGGGCGGCGGATGCGATCGAGGCGCAAGCCTTCGGCTTCCTGGCCGCGCGCGGCATGAAGGGGCTGCCGCTCAGCTACCCCGCCACCACGGGGGTGCCGATCCCGATGACCGGGGGCATCATCGCGCGACCGTGATTTAGATGCAAATGCATCTACCTTGACAGTTCCATGCCGCAGCATTTAATTCGATGCAGTTGCATTGAACACGAGGTTCGTCATGGCCGCCCTGAAGCTGATCAGCCACAAGCTCTGTCCCTATGTGCAACGCGCGGTGATCGCGCTGCATGAGAAGGGCGTGCCGTTCGAGCGGATCGACATCGATCTCGCCAACAAGCCGGACTGGTTCCTGAAGATCTCGCCGCTCGGCAAGGTGCCGGTGCTGGTCGTGACCGGCGACGACGGCAAGGAGGTCGCGCTGTTCGAGAGCAACGTGATCTGCGAGTACATCGAGGAGACGCAAGGCGGCGCCAAGCTGCATGCGCAGGATGCGCTCACCCGCGCCGAGCATCGCGCCTGGATGGAGTTCGGCTCGGCCATTCTCGGCGACCTCTGGGGGCTCGAGACCGCGACCGATGCCGCGACCTTCGAGAGCAAGCGGCAGGCGGTCACCGCAAAATTCGCGCGCGTCGAGGCTGCGCTCGGCGCGGGTCCGTTCTTCGCGGGCGACAGGTTCAGTCTGGTGGATGCGGTGTTCGCGCCGGTCTTCCGCTATTTCGATCTGTTCGACCAACTGACCGATCTTGCCGTGTTCACCCACACGCCAAAAGTTCGCGCGTGGCGTAGTGCGCTGGCGCAGCGGCCGAGCGTGCGCAGCGCCGTTTCACCTGATTATCCCGCGCTGCTGCATGCGTTCCTGGTCGGCCACCGCGCGCACATGCTGAAGCTTGCCGCGTAAGCCATGTCGCACTCCATTGCGTGGATCGCGCTGGTCGTCGCCGGTCTTCTCGACGTCGGCTGGGCCATCTCGATGAAATATGCCGAAGGCTATACGCGCCTCGGCTGGACGCTGGTCTCGCTGCTGCTGCTGGCCGCGTTCGTGTTCCTGCTCGGGCGCGCGTTGCAGGTGCTCGGCGTCGGCGTCGCCTACACGGTATGGACCGGCATCGGCGCGGTCGGCACGCTGACCATGGGCGTGCTGCTGTTCAACGAAGCCCTGAACCCGATGAAGGTCGCCGGGATCGCGTTCGTGCTGGTCGGCATCGCCGCGCTGAAATTCGCGCCGGAGTAAATCCGTAGCCCGGATGGAGCGACGCGCAATCCGGGATCAGTTGTGCCACTCGTGAGAGCTGTCCCGGATTTCGCTGCGCTCCATCCGGGCTACAAGATCGGCTCAGCGCACGTTGGCGAGGCGCATGTCGAGATAGCCGGTCACCGTCTCCATCAGCGGCTCGAGCTTGCCGTCGAAGAAATGGTTGGCGCCGGGGATGACCTGCTGGTCGATCACGATGCCCTTCTGGGTCTTCAGCTTTTCGACCAGCGTGTTGACGTCCTTGGGCGGCACCACGGCATCCTTGTCGCCGTGCACGATCAGGCCCGACGACGGGCAGGGCGCGAGGAACGAGAAGTCGTAGAGATTGGCGGGCGGCGCGATCGAGATGAAGCCCTCGACCTCGGGCCGGCGCATCAAAAGCTGCATGCCGATCCATGCGCCGAACGAGAAGCCTGCAACCCAGCAGGCGCGCGCCTCCGGATTGATCGCCTGCGCCCAGTCGAGCGCGCTCGCGGCATCGGACAATTCGCCGGTGCCGTGATCGAACGAGCCCTGGCTGCGGCCGACGCCACGGAAGTTGAAGCGCAGCACCGAGAAGCCGCGATGCGCGAACGCGTAATAGCACTGGTAGACGATCTGGTGGTTCATCGTGCCGTGGAACTGCGGATGCGGATGCAGGATCATCGCAATCGGCGCGTTCTTCTGCTTGGCCGGGTGATAGCGGCCTTCGAGACGGCCAGCAGGGCCGGTGAAAATGACTTCAGGCATTGTGTTCCCTTGATTGACGCGTTCCCTTGATTGACGTCGATCAATCAACCGGTTGGAGCCATCTTCGGCGACGGGCGCGAGCAGAGCGGCTCATGATGAAATCAGCGCAGGCACCGCCGGGCGGCACGCTGGAAGGCCTTCTAGCATGACGCAAGGGGCAAAAATCAAGGAAATTGTGCCGCTTGGCAGAGGCTAATCGGCTCCGTGACGCACGCGTAGCCGGCGCGTCGGCGGCGATCCGGATCGACACATCGAATTGCTCGTTGGCTACCTGAAGTTTTGGTTTGTCATATTGCTATCGCGCGCGGGGCGCGGCGCAAGGAAACTGCGAATGTCTTGCCAGGCAACACGATGGGACTCCCGGCAGGCGTGAAAAATCTCTGGCATCGGTGACTCTGATCTGGTCTCGCTGCCCGACTGTCGCTATGTCGCAGTGGAAGGCCGCAACCACGATGGTTGCCGCGGACAAGTTCGATGGCCGATCGCGTCTATCTCGACTGGAATGCCACCACACCGCTTCGCCAGGAGGCGAAGGCGGCAATGGCTGCGGCATGGGAATTGAGCGGCAATCCGTCCTCGGTGCACAGCGAGGGACGCCGCGCGCGCCGGCTGGTCGAGGATGCCCGCAATGCGGTGGCGAACGCAGTCGGCGGCCGGCCGCAGGACGTCGTGTTTCTCTCCGGCGGGACCGAAGCCAATGCGCTCGCACTGACGCCGGGATTGCGCCGCGGTGCGGGCGCGCCGGTCAGCCGGCTGTTGGTGTCCGCGATCGAGCATGCGTCCGTCCTCGCGGGCGGACGGTTCGCGCGTGAGGCGACCCTCGCGATCAATGTCACGCGCGCCGGGGTGATCGATCTCGATCATCTGCGCGCGCTGCTGGCCGACGGTGCGCCCGCGCTGGTCTCGGTGATGCTGGCGAATAATGAGACTGGCGCCATCCAGCCGGTGGCTGACGTCGCCGAGATCGTCCACGCGGCCGGTGGCCTGCTGCATGTCGATGCGATCCAGGCGTTCGGAAAGATCCCGTTCGATCTCGCCTCGACCCAGGCCGATCTCGTGACGCTGTCGGCGCACAAGATCGGTGGACCGAAGGGCGCAGGCGCACTGGTGCTTGCCGAAGGCGTCGAAGGGCTGGAGGCGTTCCTGCGCGGCGGCGGGCAGGAGCTCGGGCGACGGGCAGGGACCGAGAACGTCGCAGGGATTGCCGGCTTTGGTGCGGCCGCGAAGGCCGCGATGGTGGCGCTGAAGGCCGACGCCGCCCGCGTCAGGGGGCTGCGCGATCGGCTCGAGCATGGGCTGCGGCAGACGCCGGACGTGCAGGTCTTCTCCGATGACGTGAAACGGTTGCCGAATACCGTTATGTTCACTGCGCCCGGCATGAAGGCCGAAACGGCGGTCATCGGATTCGACCTGGCGGGGGTAGCGGTGTCTTCCGGTTCCGCTTGCTCGTCGGGCAAGGTCCAGCCGTCCCACGTCTTGGAGGCAATGGGATACCGTTCAGAGGTGTCCCAGGGAGCGGTGCGGCTCAGTCTTGGCTGGTCTACCACGGAGACAGACGTGGATTTGACCCTCAAGGCTTGGCGAAAGCTCGCCGATACCTTAGTTAAGGGAGAGCGACGAAACACAGCTTGAACAGTTCTAAGCGGGTGATTTCGTCTTCAAAGCATCGTAAGAGACTTCGGAACTTGAGATCCACCGCGGTCCTTGAAACCGCGAGCGGAGGATTGAATGCCTGCTGTACAAGAGACGGTCGAGCGCGTCCGGCGCATCGACGTCGACCAGTATCGTTATGGATTTGAGACGCTGATCGAGTCCGACAAGGCCCCGAAAGGCCTGTCGGAAGACACCGTCCGCTTCATCTCGGCAAAGAAGAATGAACCGGCCTGGATGCTGGAATGGCGTCTGGAGGCATATCGCCGCTGGCTGACCATGACCGAGCCGACCTGGGCGCGCGTCAACTATCCGAAGATCGACTATCAGGATCTTTATTATTACTCGGCGCCGAAGCCGAAGAAGACGCTGTCCTCGATCGACGAGATCGATCCGGAAATCCTCAAGACCTATGAGAAGCTCGGCATCCCGCTCCGCGAAGTCGCCGTTCTCGAGGGCGTCGAGCCGCCGCCTGGCGGCCCGCCGTCGGCCAATCGCAAGATCGCGGTTGATGCCGTGTTCGATTCGGTGTCGGTCGCGACCACCTTCCAGAAGGAGCTGAAGGCGGCCGGCGTGATCTTCATGCCGATCTCGGAGGCGATCCGCGAGCATCCCGAGCTGGTGCAGAAATATCTCGGCACCGTCGTGCCGACCTCGGACAATTACTTCGCGACGCTCAACTCGGCGGTGTTCTCCGACGGCTCGTTCGTCTACGTGCCGCCGGGCGTGCGCTGCCCGATGGAGCTGTCGACCTATTTCCGCATCAACGAGCGCAACACCGGCCAGTTCGAGCGCACGCTGATCATCGCCGACAAGGGCTCCTACGTCTCCTATCTCGAAGGCTGCACCGCGCCGCAGCGCGATGAGAACCAGCTGCACGCCGCCGTGGTCGAGCTCGTCACGCTCGATGACGCCGAGATCAAGTATTCGACAGTGCAGAACTGGTACCCCGGCAATTCGGAAGGCAAGGGCGGCATCTACAATTTCGTCACCAAGCGTGGCGACTGCCGCGGCAAGAATTCCAAGATCTCCTGGACCCAGGTCGAGACCGGTTCGGCGATCACCTGGAAGTACCCGAGCTGCATCCTGCGCGGCGACAATTCGAGCGGCGAGTTCTACTCGATCGCGATCTCGAACGGTTTCCAGCAGGTCGACTCCGGCACCAAGATGATCCACCTCGGCAAGAACACGTCGAGCCGGATCATCTCCAAGGGCATCGCCGCCGGCAAGTCGCAGAACACCTATCGCGGCCTCGTCAGCGCGCATCGCAAAGCCACCGGCGCGCGCAACTACACCGCCTGCGACTCGCTGCTGATCGGCGACAAATGCGGTGCGCACACCGTGCCCTATGTCGAGGCCAAGAATTCCTCGGCGACGTTCGAGCATGAGGCGACGACGTCGAAGATTTCCGAGGACGTGCTGTTCTACTGCATCCAGCGCGGGCTCTCGCAGGAAGAAGCCGTCGGCCTCGTCGTCAACGGTTTCGTGAAGGACGTGCTGCAGCAACTGCCGATGGAGTTCGCGGTGGAAGCGCAGAAGCTGATCTCGATCAGCCTTGAAGGTTCGGTTGGCTAATCCATCCCGCTGACGGCGCGGCCGACGCGCCTTGCGGATGATGCTCAGGAAAAATCAGATGTCTCTGCTTGAAGTGAAAGATCTGCAGGTTCGTGTCGAGGAGCGTGAGATCCTCCACGGGCTGTCGCTCACGGTGAACCCGGGCGAGGTGCACGCGATCATGGGGCCGAACGGCTCCGGCAAATCGACGCTCTCCCACGTCATCGCCGGCAAGCCCGGCTATGAAGTCACCGGCGGCCAAATCCTGTTCAAGGGCGAGGACCTGCTGGAGATGGCGCCCAATGAGCGCGCGGCCAAGGGCGTGTTCCTGGCGTTCCAGTATCCGGTCGAGATCCCCGGCGTGACCACCTGGAACTTCCTGCACGCGGCGCTCAACGCCCAGCGCAAGGCGCGCGGCGAGGACGAGATCTCGTCGCCGGCCTTCCTCAGGAAGGTCCGCGAGGTGGCGAAGTCGCTGAACATCCCGCAGGACATGCTGAAGCGCGGTGTCAATGTCGGCTTCTCCGGCGGTGAGAAGAAGCGCAACGAGATTCTGCAGATGGCGCTGTTCGAGCCGGCCGTCTGCATCCTCGACGAAATGGATTCCGGCCTCGACATCGACGCGCTGCGGATCGCCGCCGACGGCGTCAATGCACTGCGCTCGCCGGAGCGCGCGATGGTCGTCATCACCCACTATCAGCGGCTGCTCAACTACATCGTGCCCGATTTCGTGCACGTGATGTCGAAGGGCCGGGTGGTGAAGAGCGGCGGCAAGGAACTGGCGCTGGAGCTGGAAGAGTCCGGTTACGCGCAGTTCGAAGACGCTGCCTGACAAATGCAGGTTCTCAGATGAACGTTGTTGCAAAGACCGAGACCGGGCGGGCCTTGGGCGATGTGTTCGCCGTCGCGCGCGACCGTCTGCCGGGCAAGGGCAAGATCGCCGATCAGCGCCGCGAGGCGTTCGAGGCCTATGAACGATCAGGCCTGCCGCATCGCCGGATCGAGGATTGGAAATACACCGACCTGCGCGCGCTGATGCGCGAGGTGCTGCCGCTGGCCCCTGCGCCGGATGCGGCA
Organism: Bradyrhizobium sp. AUGA SZCCT0105; assembly: GCF_018129565.1. Lineage (NCBI taxonomy): Bacteria > Pseudomonadati > Pseudomonadota > Alphaproteobacteria > Hyphomicrobiales > Nitrobacteraceae > Bradyrhizobium > Bradyrhizobium sp. AUGA SZCCT0105. The sequence goes on from NZ_JAFCMK010000001.1 coordinate 682,792, forward strand.
GCCCTGGGGCTTGCCGCTGCTGCGGTCAAGCTGCGGGCGATCGACGGCGTGCGCCGCCTGGTGCTGGTCGATGGCGCGTTCGCCTCCGACCTCTCCGATCTCGGTAATCTTGATAAGGGTCTGAGCATCCGCCCGCTGCGCGAGGTGCTCGACGCCGGCGAGGACGCGCTTTCCGCGCAGCCCTTTGCGTCAGACACGTCCAATCCGATGATCGCGCTGAACGGCGCGATGGCGACCGATGGCGTCGTCATCGACGTCGCCAATGGTACGGTGCTGGCCCAGCCGCTGCACATCGTGCACGTCGCATCCGGCGCGACGCCGGCTGCGATGTTCACGCGCTCGCTGCTCCGGCTCGGCCGCGATACCGGCGTGACGCTGGTGGAGAGCTATCTCGCCGGCGAGGGCGCCAAGGCCTACCAGACCCATGATGGGCTGATCGTCGCGATCGGGGACAATGCCCGGCTCGATCATGTGCGTCTGGTCGAAGACAGCGTTGATGCCTTCAACATTTCCTCGGCGACCGTGACGCTCGGCGCGCGCGCCCATTTCAACACGTTCGGTCTGACCTCGGGCGGTCATGTCAGCCGCTATCAGCTGACGGTCACCTGCGCCGGCGAAGGCTCCAATGTCGAGACCAACGGCGTCAATCTGATCAACGGCGAGCAGCACGCCGACACCACGCTGTTCATGGATCACGCGGTGCCGCATTGCGCGAGCCGCGAGATCTTCCGGGCCGTCGTCGACGATCGCGCCCATTCCGTATTCCAGGGCCGCATCATCGTCCGTCCCGACGCCCAGAAGACCGACGCCAAGATGATGACGCGGGCGCTGCTGCTGTCCGACGACGCGGAAGCCGACAACAAGCCGGAGCTCGAGATCTTCGCCGACGACGTCACCTGCGGTCATGGTGCGACCACCGGTGCGCTCGACGAGAGCCTGCTGTTTTACATGCGCGCCCGCGGACTGCCTGAGAAGGAAGCGCAGGCGCTTCTGATCCAGGCCTTTGTCGGCGAGGCGATCGAGACGATTGCCAGCGACGCGTTGCGCGAGGTCGCAATTGTCACCGCGCAACGCTGGCTTCAGGCGAGGGCGTGAGCATGCACAAGGCGGTCGCCAACGGTTCTTACGACGTCGCCCTGGTGCGGCAGGATTTCCCGGCGCTCGCCATGCAGATCTACGGCAAGCCGCTGGTCTATCTCGACAACGCGGCCTCGGCGCAGAAGCCGAATGCGGTGCTCGACCGCATGACCGAGGCCTACAAGAGCGAATACGCCAACGTGCATCGCGGCCTGCATTACCTCGCCAATGCCGCGACGGAGGCCTATGAGGGCGCCCGCGGCAAGGTCGCGCAGTTCATCAACGCCCGCCGCACTGAAGAGATCGTCTTCACCCGCAACGTCACCGAGGCGATCAACCTGGTGGCATCGTCCTGGGGTGGGGTGAACATCAAGGAGGGCGACGAGATCGTCCTCTCGATCATGGAGCACCACTCCAACATCGTGCCGTGGCACTTCCTCAGGGAACGCCATGGTGCCGTGATCAAGTGGGCGCCGGTCGACGACGAGGGCAACTTCCTGATCGAGGAGTTCGAGAAGCTCCTGAGCCCGCGCACCAAGATCGTCGCGATCACCCAGATGTCGAACGCGCTCGGCACCCTGGTTCCGGTCAAGGAGGTGGTCCGGCTGGCGCACGCCCGCGGCATTCCGGTGCTGGTGGATGGCGCGCAAGGCGCGGTGCATCTGCCGATCGACGTCCAGGACCTCGATTGCGATTTCTACGCCTTTACCGGCCACAAGGTGTACGGGCCGACCGGCATCGGTGCGCTGTACGCCAAGCACGAGCATCTGGTGGCGATGCGGCCGTTCAACGGCGGCGGCGAGATGATCCGTGAAGTGGCCAAGGACTGGGTCACCTATGGCGATCCGCCGCACAAGTTCGAGGCCGGGACGCCGCCGATCGTCGAGGCGATCGGGCTCGGTGCTGCGATCGACTACGTCAATTCGATCGGCAAGGAGCGTATCGCCGCGCATGAGCATGAGTTGCTGACTTACGCGCAGGACCGCTTGCGCGAGATCAACTCGCTGCGCGTGATCGGAACCGCCCGCAACAAGGGTCCGGTGATCTCCTTCGAGATGAAGGGCGCGCATCCCCACGATGTCGCGACCGTGATCGACCGGCAGGGCATTGCGGTGCGTGCCGGCACCCATTGCGTGATGCCGCTTTTAGAGCGGTTCAACGTCACGGCCACCTGCCGCGCATCCTTCGGGATGTATAATACAAGGGAAGAAGTCGACCATCTGGCGCAAGCGCTGATCAAGGCGCGGGAATTGTTCGCATGACCGATACAGCCGAAGTCAAGACGGCCACCATGGAAACCACCTCGGCTCTGCCGGCGGAGGAGACCGAGCGCATGAGCGGCGAGATCGTCGCGGCGCTGAAGACGGTGTTCGACCCGGAAATCCCGGCCGACATCTACGAGCTCGGCCTGATCTACAAGGTCGATCTCAAGGATGACCGCTCGGTCGACATCCTGATGACGTTGACCACCCCGAACTGCCCGGCCGCCGGCGAGTTGCCGCAGATGGTTGAGAACGCGGTTGCCAGCGTCCCCGGCGTCGGCGTCGTCAGCGTCAACCTGGTGTGGGATCCGGCCTGGACGCCGGACCGGATGTCGGACGAGGCGCGCCTCGTCCTCAATATGTGGTGATGCGTTAGAGGATTGAGCCTAAGCTCGAGATTGAATTGCCGCTGGGACTGACCACATGAGTGACATGACACAAGCCTCACCGACCCCAGCCAAGCCGAAGCGACCGCGCCCGCAGGTCATGAGACTGACCGATGCCGCGGCGGAGCGGATCACCGAGCTGACCCAGCGCGCCGATTCCGAGATCGTCGGCCTGCGCGTCGGCATCAAGAACGGCGGCTGCGCCGGACAGTCCTACACCGTCGAATACGCCCACGAGATCCGTCCGACCGATGAAGTGGTCGAGGACAAGGGTGTGAAGATCCTGGTCGATCCGAAGGCCGTGCTGTTCCTGCTTGGCACCGAGATGGACTACGTGGCCGACAGGATGCAGGCCCAGTTCGTGTTCAACAACCCGAACCAGGTCTCCGCCTGCGGTTGCGGCGAATCGGTGCAGCTCAAGCCGGCGACGGTCTGATCGCCGCTGCGCCCTCGCGAGCGCACAATCGCGCTCGCGTTTTGGATCCTATACCCACCATCGTTGCATGTTGACGCCGTCGTCGACCATACTGCGCTGCCAACAGGCTGCGGCTGGCGCGTTTGGCTGCGCTGGAACAATGGTGGGCATATGGACCGCGAATTCCTGACCGACCTGTTCGCCGATTTCGGCCCGGTCACGCTGCGCCGGATGTTCTCCGGCTACGGCATCTCCGCTGACGGCACCAATTTCGCGCTTGCGCTGCGCGCCGGGCTCTACTTCCGCGCCGATGAGGAGACCATCCCGCGATTCGAGGCCGAAGGCTGCGGGCCGTTCCAGTACCAGACGCGCGCCAAGACGGTGACGGTGAACTCGTACTGGCAACTGCCGGCGCGGCTGTTCGATGATGCCGAGGAGCTCGCGGTCTGGGCGCGTTCTGCCCTCGGCGCCGCCCAGCGCGCCGCGCTGCGCAAGCGGCCGAGGAAACGACCGGCCGCGCCGAAGTCGAAGACGCCGGTGAAGAAGGCAGCTGCAAAGAAGGCAGCGGGAAAGAAGACGCCGGCGCCGAAGCCGGGCACAAAACCGTCTTCAGCTTCGAAGAAGCGCGTGAAACGGAAATAATCCTGAGCGGCGCGGATTACGCGCGTCCCAAGGCACGTTCAGGGTTCACGCCACCCGAGTCTGGGTCTCGGCGCTGTATTCCGGATCGGCTTCGCAGATCACGCGGTTGCGGCCGGCGCGCTTGGCGCCGTAGAGGCAAGCATCGGCGCGCTCGATCAGGGAGTCGGTGTCGTCGGCCGGCTTCAGTATGGAGACGCCGACCGAGATCGTGACACGGCCGAGGATCTCGCCGGTCGACTTCTTCTTCAGTTCCTTGGCCATCACGGCGCGGCGGATGTGGTCGGCAACCGTCAGCGCCTGGCGCAACGCGGTGTTGGGCAGCACCACCGCGAATTCCTCGCCGCCGTAGCGGGCGGTGATGTCCTGGCCCTTGATGGTCTGCTTCAGCGTTTGTGCCACCAGCCGCAGCACCTGATCGCCGGTGAGATGGCCGTAGGAGTCGTTGAACGACTTGAAGTGATCGATGTCGAACATCAGGAGCGACAGCGGCTCGCCGCTGGCAAGCGCGGCCTGCACCGCCATGTCGATCGAGCGGTCGAAATATTTCCGGTTGCCGAGGCCGGTGAGCGGATCGGTCAGGCTCTCGGCGCGGATCGCCTCGAGGCTGTGTTGCAGGTCGCTGATCTCCGACTTCGACAGCGCGAGCCGGTTCTCCAATGCCTGATTGGTCTCGCGCATCTCGCGCGTCGATTTGGCCAGCCCCTCGACGATGGTCTTGATCTGGTCGCGGGTGGTCGCGGTCGAGAGCCGGTCGCTGGCGCCGACGAGGCTCGCGTCGTAGGTCGCGGACACGCCGAGCGCATCGGTGATCAGCCGCATGACGGCGTCGATCTCGCCGATGACGCGCGCGCCGACCTTGTCGATGCGGTCCGAGGTCTTGATGTGCGAAAGGTAGGTTTCGTAGATCTGCTCGAGATCGGATTCAGAGAGCTTGCCGCTGCGCGCCAGCGTCTCGTTGATGACCTTGTTGAGCGGTGCGTTGTATCCGGTCGCGTAGACGTACCAGATTTCGTAGTTGCGCGGCACGGCGGTCTGGCGAAGCGAGCGGATCTGGCCAAGCGCGACTTCGGCAAAGGCCAAAGTACGTTCGTGTTCGTCCAGCAGCTTGACCACTGTCACGTCCTCAATACACGCAATGCCGGTCATGCCCGGCAGCAATGACTAAATTATTGGCGCGAGGGTACGGGACGAGAATGAAGGCAAGGTAAATAGTGGAACTACGGGGATTTCGCCGCGACTAATGTCGTACGAGCTCGATTCCGTCGCGGGTCGAGCCCGGCTTTGGCGAGCCTTCCGCTTGCTCGCCATTGCGTTGCGCAACTGAGCGCATTTGCTTCAAACGCGAGCGATCAGCGCGAGCGTCGGTCGCCGGCGGCGACACAGACTCCGCAGGATGCCGCCGCTGGTGCGGCGGCATCGGAGCCGGTCTTAGGCGCGTACGCGCACAGGTCGCAGCAGGAAGGCGGGCAGGTGCGAATGATCGGCGGGCTCGTGGTCCACCTCGCGCTGCGGCCGGCGTGGCTCGGCGCGCCCGATCGACGGCACGTGCGACGGGGTGGCCTGGGGCGAAGAGTTGCGGCCATGGCGCGGTTCGCGCTCCGGCTTGGCTGCACGCTCCTGGCGGGGCTCCTGGTCCTGACGCGGCTCGCGTTCACCGTGACGCGCCTCGCGTTCACCCTGACGCGGTTCGCGTTCACGTCGCGGCTTGCGGCCGCCACGGGCACCATCGCGCGAGCCTTCGCGGCTGCGCGAGCGGCGCGGCGCACCGTCCTCGTCGGAGGCCTCGCTGTGAGCGGTGTAGTCGCCCTCGGCGCGCGGGATCGGCTGGCCGATCAGCTTTTCGATCGCTGTCATCGACTTGCTATCGAGCGAGGTGACGATGGAGATCGCGGTACCGGTCCGTCCGGCGCGGCCGGTGCGGCCGATGCGGTGGACGTAATCGTCGGGGTGGTGCGGCACGTCGAAATTGAAGACGTGGCTCACCGCGGGAATGTCGAGACCGCGGGCGGCGACGTCGGAGGCGACGAGCAGCGGAATCTCGCCCTTGCGGAATTGATCCAGCGCCGCGGTGCGGGCGGACTGATCCATATCGCCGTGGAGGGCGCCGACACTGAAGCCGTGCTTCTGGAGTGATTTGTGAAGGACGGCGACCTCGCGCTTGCGATTGCAGAAGATAATCGCGTTGTTGAGATCCTTGGCGTCGCGCAGCAGGCGGCGGAGGGTCTCGCGCTTGTCATGCGCCTCGCGACCGGCCGGGACCTGCAATTGCGTCACGGTGACGGCGGTGGTTGCGGGTTTGGAGACTTCGATCCGCGCCGGATTGTGCAGGAAGGCCTCGGTGATGCGGCTGATCTCCGGGGGCATCGTCGCGGTGAAGAACAGGGTCTGCCGCGTGAACGGGACGAGCTTGCAGATGCGTTCGATGTCGGGAATGAACCCCATGTCGAGCATGCGGTCGGCTTCGTCGATCACCAGCAGCTCGACGCCGGTGAGCAGCAATCCGCCGCGTTCGGTATGGTCGAGCAGGCGGCCGGGCGTTGCGATCAGGACGTCGACGCCGCGCATCAGCTTGGTGTCCTGGTCGCCGAACGAGACGCCGCCGATCAGCAGCGCCACGTTCAATTTCTGACCGGCGCCGTATTTGTCGAACTGCTCCTTCACCTGCGCGGCAAGCTCGCGGGTCGGCTCGAGGATCAGGGTGCGCGGCATGCGTGCCCGCGCGCGGCCCTTCTCGAGGAGGGTGAGCATCGGGAGAACGAAGGCAGCGGTCTTGCCGGTGCCGGTCTGGGCAATGCCGAGGACGTCGCGCCGGGCGAGGACGTGCGGGATTGCCTGTTCCTGGATGGGAGTGGGGGTGGTGTAACCGGTGGCCGCAACTGCGGCGAGGACCTTATCGGACAGGCCTAGATTGGAAAAAGACATTGAGCCTCTGGTCGAAACCGCCGTTCGGCATCGCAGGTAAAAGGCTGTCGCGTTCGGCCCCGAAACGGCTCGCTTTTCTATAAAGCTCGGGGGCTCTGGCTAACGCTGACGGACGGCAAACCTGACGAATCGCGTTTCGATCCGAGGGCCGCGTTGCCCGCAACATAGGGGCGAAAGCGGTAAAGTCAATCTTGGAACCAGCCGATAGCCGAAAAAGCTTAATGTTTTCGCCAAAATAACCGTCGTTTCCGTCATTTGGCGGTCAAATGAATCACCGGCTCGCTATCTGACGGCGGGGCCTCGGTGAGGGGTGTTCGCGCTGCTTTTCCCCTTAAATCCGCCGCAGCCGGCCCCGCCGCGGGGCGGGCTGCCCTACCAGGCATAACGGACCGCGCCTTTGCCGGCATAGGAGCGGGTCAGGCTGGAGAATTCGCCCTCGAAGCTTGCGAGCGCCGACCAGCCGTTGGCCCATTTCAGTTCGGCCGAGGCGGTGGTCAGGGCGGAGTCGGAGGCTTGCGCCGCGCCGCTCACGACGAAGCCCGCGCCGGGCAGGGCCTGGAAGGTCGCGGCGATGCTGCGGTCGGGGTTGAAATCATGCGACCAGGCGGCGCGGCCGCGTAGCGTCAGAACCGCATTGGAGAGCGCAAAGGATTTGTCGGCGCGCAGGCCGAGCTCGCTGCGGCTGTCGGTGATGCTCTTCGCGTTGTAGGCCAGCGCAAAGGTGTTGGCGCCGACGATGGCCTGCTCGGCGTAGCCCGGTAGCTGGAAGGTCGTGAACTGGCCGGCGGCATAGGGCGTGATGCCGACGCCGCCGATCCACCGCGCAACGAGGCGATAGCCGCCTTCGGCGCGGCCCGACCAGGCGTTGGCGTTGAATTCGGCGCGCAGGCGATCGAGACCCCCGACCGTCACGGTGCGGTCGGTGGTGACGTCCTGCCAGCCGTAGGCCAGCGCACCGGCGAGATACGCCGCGCCGACATTGTGCCGGACGAAGGCGCCGGCCTGAAACAGGTCGGAGCGGCCGCCGCCACCATTAGCGACGTTGAAATTGGTGCCGCCGCCGGCGAGCGCGAAGCCGGCGATAGTGTTTGGCGAGAAGCGATAGTCGGCGCCGATGGCGGTGCCGAACGCCTGGCTTGTGGTGTTGTTCGAGCCGAGTCCGGCGTTGCCGTCGGTCGTCTGTGAGCCGCCGTAGGCCGCCGCCCACACGCTCCAGCGTGGATCGTAGCTCTCGGCAATCGGCGCCTTGCGATAGATCGCGGCAGCGGCGTCGCTGGTCGAACGCCTGGCGGCATAGGCCAGGGAATTGTCATCAGCGTAAGCCGTGGCGCCGGCCGGCATCGCCGTCGCGCCGCGGCCGTCGATGAAGGGATCGAGCATCGTGCCCATGAACTGGTTCATGGCGTTGAAGGTGGTCTGCTGCGATCCGGCGGCGGTCTCGCCGGAGAGCTGGGTCAGGCCGTTGAGGAGGTTGTCGCCCGACAGCTTGAAGATCGCGCTGAACGCGTTGGAGAGGTTGGCGCCGCCGAGCAGGCCGTTGTCGATCGCACCCGCGACTTTGCTGTGGTTGATGCTGGCGTTGGCCGGCAGGATCGGGGAGAGCAGGCCGGGATCGACCGACAGCAGCACGTCGTTGCCGACATGGCTCAGCACCGGATTACGGGCGAGGTTGTTGGCGAGTAGCAGGCTTGCCGAGCCGAACGTGCCGCTCAGCGTTCCCGCATTGACGATCGTGTAGGTGGTTTTCTTGCTGATCCGCTCGAGCGGATCGACGACGACGTTGCCGGCAAGGTTGGCGGTGCCGGTCACGATCGCCTTGTCGCTGATCGTGTTGGTGATCTGCACCAGATAGGTTGCCGCCGCCGTCATGGTCAGGCTCGCCATGGTGATCGTGCCGGGCGAATTGCCGGGCGACAGCGTGCCGCTGATCGTCGCGTTGCCGATGGTGCCATTGCCGCCGAGCGTGCCGGTCGGACCGACCGTGACGCTGGCGTTCGGCATCGCGCCGTTGAGGATGAACGCGCTGTCGACGTTGACCATCCCGGCAAAGTTCGAGTTGTTGCCGGTGAAGCTCCAGTTCGAACCTGCAAGAACCCCAAAATTGGCGAAGCCAGTGCCGAGTTTCGACAGGTCGAAGTTCCCCGCGGTCGTGCCGCCGAACTGCACGATACTGGTCCCGCTGCCGACGATGTTGCCGTTGAACACGGCGCCGGACTGCACTTGCAGCACGTCGTTGGTGCCGCCGAACTGCACCGCGGTGCCACCGGTGCCGGTGATGGTGCCGTTGGCGATCAGCGTGGTGGTGCCGCCCGACGTCGTGATGCCGCTGGTGCCGGTGACGAAGGTGCCGGTGGTGATGAAGATGTTGCCTGGTGTCGAGCGCGAGGCGGATATGCCGATGCCCGTGCTTTGCACGCCGGCCAGCGCGTCGATCCTGATGTCGCCGAGCCCGTCGCGCTGGGCGAAGATGCCGTAGCTGCCAGCGGCGAGGCCGTTCGCAATGACATTGCCTTCCGCGCGTAGCGCCAGCGTTGCGGCGTTGTCGGCACCATGGGTAATGATGCCGCTGATGCCGATCGCCGCCGCGCTGGTCGAGGTGGCGCTCACGGTCCCCTTGGTGACGAGGTCGATGCCGCCGAGTCCCGCGGTGATGGTCGAGAACCTGGAAATGCCGCGGCTCAGCGTGATGCCGGTCGCGGCGCCGTCCGAGGTCGCGGTCACGTCGCCATTGGCATGAACGGTCATGGTGCCGGTGTTGATGTTGGTCGGAGCAAAGCTGGTGCTCGAGGCGCTGATTCCGGTGGCCGTGCCGCCGGCGCCGATCGCGGTGGCTGTTACGGCACCGTCGGCGGTCAGCCGCGTCGCGGCCAGATTGTATTGTCCCACGCTGATGCCGACGACGTTCGACGCGGTGTCGCTGATCGACGTTGCCGTCACTGCGCCGTGCAGATTGAAGTCGACCGAGACCACGCCGCTGGCGCCGAGGGACGCTCCGATCACGTTTGCCACGTAGCCGGACCGTGACATGCCGGTGACCGTGATCGAACCGTTGGCGTTCAGCACCGCCGAGCCGTTGCTGGACGTGCTTCCGAGCCCGGCGGACAGACCGGCGACGGTGCCACCGGCCGAAGGAAGGGTGGAAGCCCTGGTGTCGAAGGTTCCGGAAAGATCGCCATTGATGGTCGCGGTGTTGGTGCCGCCGGCGGCGGAAAAGCTGACCGACGCCAGGGTGCCGAAGAAGGACGTATCGGGGCCGCTTCCCCTGGCGATATTGCCGTCCACGACGAGGCTGTTGTTGGCGCCCCCGGCGGCGTAAACGGACAGCGTACCGCCCGTGATGCCGCGCGTTCGGACCGTCGTGGTGCCGGTGCCGTAGTTCCATAGGCTGACGTCGCCACTAACGTCCTGATTGAGCTTCACCGTGAACGCGCTGGTGTTGGCCGAATTGTTGCCTTCGAGGCGGATGCCCCCAGTGACGCTCGCATTGGTGGTGAGGTCGACGGTGCCGACGCCGCCGTTCTGGAGATAAATGCCGCCGGTGACTGCGCCGTTGGTCGTGGCGGAAAGATTGCGCGCAGAATGAAGGATCTGTCCCATCCGGACGAAGATTCCGCGGCTGCCATTGGTTGCGTCCCCGCTGACTGCGCCTGTCGCGATCGTGACGTCGGACTGGCTGCCGTCGGTCAGGACGTAGATTCCCAAGCTGGCCACGATCTGGCTTCCGACCGTGTTGATGTTGACGCTGGCGTTCGGTCCGCTGCCCGCAACCTGGATCCCGCTGCCGCCCCTGATCGTGCCGGCGCTCTGCGTAATGGAGACCGGTCCGTTTCCGATCGAGGCATTGATCGCGGACCCGTACACGCCGGCGGTGACGTCGGCCGACCCCGTGTAGGTGATCGTGCCTTGGGCGCTGAGCACGACGCCGTCGTAAAAGGTTGATGCGGTGATCCCGGCGAGGTCGTTGTGATTGAAAGTCAGGTTGCCGCCGCTGCTCGCCGCTGCGCCGCCGGTAATTCCGGCGCCGGCGTTGACGGTAACCGTGAGATCGTTTGAGAAACGCGTGACGTTAAGGCGCCCGCCGGCCGGGTTGGCGGCGTCGCAGAGGACGTTGTTTGACGTGGCTATGGTGCCGCTGAGGCCCTGGCAGGCCGCCTGCGCTTCGGTCGCGGCGGCCAGCGCGATCAGTGACGCCGAGCCGAGCAGCGCGCCGCGCCACATCGTCAGCCTGCCGCCGATGCCGATCATAACCTTGCCCCACGCCCCATTGTATCTGCACGTTTCTGGCGCAACGGTCGTGCGCTGTCTTCTCAGTGCGCGCATACCGTCGATCCAAAGCGCACCTCCCGCAGAAATGAGCACAGGTGTGGCCGCTCGGCACCATGCTGCACCGGCAGCGCCAGATCGGCTCCAGCGCAGTGCCGTCGGCCTAGAGTCCCGCAGCCCGGTACTCGCCCGGCGTCAGGCCCTCGGATGCGCTGAAGGTCCGGTAGAAAGTGGCGAGGCTGCCAAACCCGCAGGCGAGGGCGATATCGGCGATCGGCCGCGGCGGCTTTTCACAAAGCAGCCTGCGGCTCTCGCTCAAGCGCTGGGCCGTGACGGTTTGTGAGAAGCTCGCCCCGGTCGCTTCAAACAAAACGTGCAGGTAACGGACCGAGACGCCGAGTATGTCGGCGACCATCCCTGGCGACAGCGCCGGCTTCGCGAGATGGCGCGTGATCAGGCGGCGCGCCAGGCTGAGTCGGCCGACGCGCAGCGCCTGCTGGGCGCGGCGGCTGCCCGGCCTGATCGCGCCGCGCTCGATCAACGCGAGGTCCGCCACGATCTTGACCAGCGCAGCAATGCTCGCGGTGTCACCGGCCTCGGTGGCCTCCTTGAAATCGGCAAGGCAGGCTTCGAGCAACGGCGCCCAGCCGCGATTGCTTGCCGTCGGTGAATTCCGACGCGCAAGCGCGGGAGTTTGATCGACGCATAGCTCTCCGGCATCGGGGGCAAGAGCGCGAGCCGCGCCGGTGGATGGCGTTTCCGGGCTGTGATCCATTTGCTTGCTGCGCATCATGCATGACCTCTCGCTCTGCTTCAGAGCGCGCGTCGCCGGTAGGGAAATTGGCTGTGCCGCGTCCGGGCGAAGCGCCAGCGCGGTTCTGACGAAATCGCCGGAAATTATCGTCTCAATGCGCGCAGGCAGATCACTTCGGTTCGGCCGACGCGCGCCACGATCGGCCGGGTCGTCGGCTTGTCCCATGTCAGCCATTCGAGACGTCTCCAAAGGTCTTGCGATGCAATATCGTATATTTCACATAGTCATGTAAAATATGAAATAGCTAACAAGCGGCAAAACTTATCCACGGCCCGGCGAAATGGTCCGGCCGGTCGCTTGTGGTTGACAGTCGGGAGGGTTTGCTGATGGGCGACGGCCGTGCGCGGGCCGTCGTTGCGGACTACTTCCGCTTCGGCATCACGGCGCAGCCGTAGAGCACCATCGCGCACATCTGGCGGTAGCGGGCCGAGAAGTCGCCACGGGCGATCGGCGGCAGCGCCTGGTTGACGGCCCGTGCGCCGTCCGCAAGGGCCTGCGCGATCTGCGCCGGTTTGAACGCGCCGTTCAGCTTCAGCAGCCGTGCGGCCTGCAAGTCGATCACCAGTCCTTCCAGATCGGCCTGGAATGAGACGGCGGATTTGATCATCAGATCGCGGCAGCGCTTGAAGGCCTCGGCATTGAGCTCGACGGTGTGCGGCGAATGGGTGAGGCGGCGCCGCGTCTCGCCGTAGCGGACGTCGAGAATCGTCGCGAAAATATCCAGCGCGCCGCCGCCCTTCGCCCGCACGGACCGGCCGGCCTCCAGCGCGAGCGCCACGTCCTCGACGTGGCGCCAGGCGATCACGGCGCGAAACGCCTCTTCCTTGTTGCTGAAGTAGTAATACAGCGCGCGCTGCGTGAAGCCGCAGACCTTGGCCAGCCCGACCATCGACAACCCGCCATAGCCGTAGTCGAGAAAAGCCTGATTGACCTGCGCCAGCAGGTCGGGTCCAGGCTTGATCATCTTCTTCGACATCAGGATTCCAGGGACGACGAGGACGGCGCGTGACGCCGGGAATCCCGATTACGGGCATCAAGGCGCTTTAGCAACCCGCAACTGCCCGGTGTCCCGGCCGGTCTGGATCGAGGGTTTAGGCCGTGCCCGGTAATCGCCCGGGGTCATCGATTCGGACGCGTTGAAGAGGCGGTAGAACGTCGCGAGGCTCTCGAAGCCGCAGGCGAACGCGACCTCGGCGATCGTCTGCCCGGACTGCTCGCGGAGCAGGCGGCGGCTCTGCGCGAGCCGAAGTGCGGTGACCGTCTCCGAGAAAGTCTTCTCAGTTTCCTCGAACAGGATGTGCAGGTGACGGACCGAGATGCCGAGCAGGCCGGCGATCAGGCTTGGCGTCAGCGCCGCATTCGCGAGATGTCGCCGGATCAGGCGGCAGGCCAGCGACAGATGGGCGCTTCGCAGGGCCTGCTGCGCGAGCCGGCTCTTCGGCCGCATGATGCCGCGCTCGATCAGCGCGATATGGGCGAGTGCCTGCAGCATCGGGGCCGTATCCGCCGCGGTGGCGTCATGGCCTTCGATGAGGTCGCGGAAGCAGGATTCCAGCAGCGGCTGCAGCGCGGTCTCATCCTGCACGGGCCTTGGGACCAGTTCGCCGAGTTCGGCGCCCGCCGGGACGACGTTCGTCACCGGAATCTTGATGATGCGCAAATGGAAGCCGTCATCGTGCAGCGGGGCGGTGCGATAGGGCAGGTCCGAATAGCTGGTCGCGAACATGCCGTCGCGCACCGCGAATTCATCGAGCCGCGCGCCGCCGAACCAGCCGCCACCGCCGAGCTGCTGGTAGATACACAGGCTGTCGCTGCGCGCGTCCGCGATGTCGCCGGCGCGCCGCTCGACGCGGTAGGGCGAGGCACGCAGCTCGACCAGCCCGGCATCGCCGAGCTGGCGCAGCGAGAACTCGCCGAAGAAGTCGCGGCGGCGCTCGGGTTCGAGTTCCGCGGTGACGCCGAACAACCCCTTGGCGCGCACCTCGCGCCAATAGTCGAAGCGATCGCGGGGATCGACCTGTTCAGTGGACCATGTGTACACGGGAATGCCCCTGGAGTGCCCTTGGGACGTGCGGAGAGCTCGCGCCGGATGGAAGCCGGAATCTAACACGCGGCCCGTAAAAAGAAACTTGACCGAAGGCGGACGGGACGCCCCATGGTAGCCAAGAGGGCGCCAAGGGGTGGTCGCGGCGGCCGTCCGGCGTCGGCCTTGAACCGGCCAAACGGCTGATCCGACTATTAGGCGGCGGTCGCACGAGCGGCGCACTTGTCGTGCAGGCGGGAATTGGGATGAAGAGCTGGCTTTCGAGACTTTCAGCGGCCCTGTTGGCGGTCGCATGTGTTGCGTCGGCGGCGCCCGCCCAGGCTGAAAAGCGCGTGGCGCTGGTGATCGGCAACAATGATTACAGGAACGTGCCCAAGCTGCAGAAAGCGGTCAACGACGCCCGCACCATGGGCGACACCCTGAAGCAGCTCGGTTTCAACGTCATGGTGGCCGAGAATTTGAACCGGCAGGCCTTCTCCGAGACGCTGCTCGCCTTCGACCGCGCCGTGGAACCCGGCGACACCGCATTCTTCTTCTATGCCGGCCACGGCTTCGAGATCGCAGGCCAGAATTTCCTGCTGCCGACCGACGTGCCATCCGCCACCGAAGGGCAGGAAGAGCTGGTGCGCGACGCTTCGGTTCTCGCCGACCGCATCATCGAGCGATTGCAGAACAAGAAGGCGCGGACCTCGATCCTGGTGTTCGACGCCTGCCGCAACAATCCGTTCGAGCGCGCCGGGACGCGCGCGGTTGCCGGCGGCGGTGGCCTCGCGCCGATGACGCAGCTGCCCGAAGGCGTGTTCTCGGTGTTTTCGGCGGGGCCGCGCCAGACCGCGCTCGACCGTCTCTCGAACGACGACGCCAATCCCAATTCGGTGTTCACGCGAACCTTTGCCAGGGAGCTGCTGCAGCCCGGTGAAAACCTGGTGCAGGTCGCCCAGCGTACACGGCGTCTGGTCAGCGAGATGGCCGAGACCGTGAAGCACAAGCAGATCCCGGTCTATTTCGACCAGATGGTCGACGACGTCTTCCTGAACGGGATCGCCAAGGGGCAGGCGGAGGCGGCCAAGCCGTCCGCTCCGCCGCAGCAGGTGGCCGCGCTGCCGCCGGTCTCGGTGCCGAAGCTGCCGAAGGAGGATTCCATCAACGCGCCGATCGCGAGCTTCTCGCGGCACAATGGCGGCTGGACCGTCGTGTTCTCGATCGCCGATCCGACGCTCGGCATCTCCTGGCGGATCGGCGATAGCGGCGATTTCCGCGAAACCGGCTTCATGGACACGCTCGATCCGCGCACGCGCAAGCGAATGCCCAATCCATCGATCGAGCTGCCGGCCGATGCGCCGGCGGCGACGATCGAGCTTCGCTACGTCGATACGCAGGGCGAGATGCAGGGGCCATTTCCGATCAAGTTCGATCCCGACGCCGCGCTGATCCGCGACCAGCGCAAGATCCTCGACATGACCGCGACGAGCTGGCTGTCGTTCCGCGAGTTCAACGGGCTGCTCGTCTACTACACGCATCTGATGTCCTATCGCTGTGCGATCCGCGAGGTGCGGATCGGCATCGACACCGCGGTGCCGGACAAGGTGTTGAAGATGCCGGCCTGCAATTCGCGCGACCCGAGCGCAATCCCGTCCGACGCGCAGCCCTATCTGAAGCTCGCGCCGCAGACCAAATCGGTTTCGGTGGAGCTGACCTACCGCGACGGCAGCGTGTCGGAAATCAAGACGTTCAGGCGATAGCCTTGCATCCTTGTCGTTCGATCCGCGTTACAGTCGGCGAGGCAGCGATAAGGACGGCATCATGGACGCAGGCAATCCGGCAACGCCGAAGGCGCGTCAGATGAAGGTGCGCTGCTGCGTGGTCGGCGGCGGGCCGGCCGGCATGATGCTCGGCTATCTGCTCGGACGCGCCGGGATCGACGTCGTGGTGTTGGAGAAGCACGCCGATTTCTTCCGCGACTTCCGCGGCGACACCGTGCATCCGTCGACCCTGCAGGTGATGGACGAGCTCGGTCTGATCGACGGCTTCCTGAAGCTGCCGCACCAGGACATCCAGAAGCTCGACGGCATGTTCGGCGGCACCTCGGTGCGGATCGCCGACCTCAGCCGCCTCAGCGTCAAATATCCCTTCATCGCGATGATGCCGCAGTGGGACTTCCTCAATTTCCTGCGCGAGAGCGGCAAGCGTTTCCCTTCGCTCAAGGTGCTGATCAGCGCCGAGGCGACCGACCTGATCCGGCGCGGCGACGCAGTTGCGGGCGTCCATGTGAACACGCCTGATGGCCCGATCGAGATCGAGGCGGATCTCACCATCGGCTGCGACGGCCGCCATTCGATCGTGCGCGAGCGCGCCGGCCTCGACGTCGAGGAGATCGGCGCGCCGATGGACGTGCTGTGGTTTCGCGTCGGGCGGCGCCGGGACGAGACCGAGAATTTGTTCGCCCGCATCGACCACGGCAAGATGATGGTGACGTTCGATCGCGGCGACTATTGGCAATGCGCCTATGTGATCGCCAAGGGACAATATGAAGCCGTGAAGGCGAGGGGATTGCCGGCGCTGCTCGACGACGTGCTGCGGCTCGCGCCGATCCTCAAGGCCGGCATTGCCGACGTGAAGAGTTTCGACGACGTCAAGCTGCTCACGGTTGCGATCAATCGCTTGACCCGCTGGACCCGTCCCGGCCTGCTCTGTATCGGCGACGCCGCGCACGCGATGTCGCCGATCGGCGGCGTCGGCGTCAACCTCGCGGTGCAGGACGCGGTCGCGACCGCCAACATCCTGGCGGCCAAGCTCGCGCAAGGCTGTCCGCCGGAGGACGAGCTCGACGCCGTGCGGCGTCGCCGCGAATTCCCGGTCCGGGTGACCCAACGCATGCAGGTGATTGGGCAGAACAACCTCATCAGCGCTGCGCTGAAGGGTGGCGATCAACCGGTGACGTTCGCGTTGCGGTTGATCACCGCGATGCCCTGGCTGCAAGGGCTGACGGCGCGTCTTGTCGCGATCGGGGTGCGGCCGGAGCACGTCCATTCGCCGGCGGCGCGCTGACGGGCGTTGCGCGCAGGGAAGGAATTTATCAAGGATAACAGCTCCTTAAACGAGTCATTAGAAGTTGCGTGATTGCCACAGACCGACATGATTCGAACCCGGCGCACATGGATTCGGCGCGACCAGTTCCCACGGTTTGCTTTTGGTAAGGGTCTCTCTGGGAAAGCTCGTCCCCATCAGGCAATCTGGGGATGCCGCCATGTCTCATACCAAATTCATTGCCGCGCTGACCGTGACTACGGCGCTCGGCGTCGGTGCTGCGTCGGCCGCCGACCTTGCAGCCCGTCCGTACACCAAGGCGCCGGCCTATGTGGAAACGGTCTACAACTGGTCCGGCTTCTACCTCGGTGGCCATCTCGGCGGCGCCTGGACCAACGAGCAGTGGGTCAACAGCGCAAACACGACGGCGTTCGGCGATCTCGCGCCCGGCCAGGGCTTTCGGCAGCGCGGCTCGGGCTTCATGGGTGGCGGTCAGATCGGCTACAACTGGCAGGCCAACAACTTCGTGTTCGGCGTCGAGGGCACGATCTCCGGGCTCGACAATTCCGGCCGCGTCACCAACACGGTGTTCGGCGTCGGCCGCGACGATCAATTCAGCTGGCGCTCGAACGTCATGGCAACGATCGTCGGTCGTGCCGGCTACGCGATCCAGAACAACCTGCTCTATTTCAAGGGCGGCTATGCCGGCGTGAACAACCGCCTGTCCGTCGTCGACAACCTTCCGCCGGCAACGGGCTCCGGCAGCCAGACCCATTGGGCCAGCGGCTGGACGGTCGGCGCCGGCTGGGAATACGGCATCACCCGCAACTGGACCATCGGCGTCGAATACAATTACGCGGCCTTCGAGCGCCAGACCTATCAGCTCGCCGGCACCGCGGCGGGCACCTACACGTTCGATGCCAAGCCGCGTGACATCCAGTGGGCGGTGGTGCGCGTGAATTACAAGTTCGACGCGCCGGCCATCGCGCGCTACTGAACGACACTGAGGCGAACAGGATGCAGGAGCCCCGGCGAACGCCGGGGCTCTCGTGTTTCATGGATCCTGTGTTTTCAGGCCATCACCGAATAGCCGCCGTCGACGGGGATCGCGGTGCCGGTGACGAAGTCCGACGCCGGCGAGGACAGGAACACGGCGATGCCCGCGAAGTCGTCGATGGCTCCCCAGCGGGCCGCCGGCGTGCGTGCGAGCACGCGCTCGTGCAGCCCGGCGACCTGCTGGCGCGCGCCCTTCGTCAGATCGGTGTCGATCCAGCCGGGCAGGATGGCGTTGACCTGGATGTTGTCGGGCGCCCAGGCGTTGGCGCAGGCGCGGGTGTACTGCACGATGCCGCCCTTGCTTGCGGCATAGGCCGCAGCGAAGCTCGCGCCGAAAATCGACATCATCGAGCCGATGTTGATGATCTTGCCGTGGCCCGAGGCCTTGAGCGCCGGATAGGCCGCCTTCGAGCACAGGAAGGCGCTGGTGAGGTTGGTGTCGATCACCTTGCTCCACTCGTCGAGCTCGAGCTCGTGCGGCGGCTTGCGGATGCTCATGCCGGCGTTGTTGACGAGGATGTCGATCCGGCCGAGCTCGCCGATGACCCGATCGACCATGGCCGCGACGGCGGCCTTGTCGGTCACGTCGGTTGCCACCGCGATCGCCTTGATACCACGCTTGCCGAGGTCCTCGACGGCAGCCTTCGATTTCGCCTCGTTGCGGCCGACCACGGCAACCGCCGCGCCGGCATCCGCCAGGCCGCGCGCCATGCCAAGCCCGATGCCGCCATTGCCGCCGGTGACGATCGCGACCCGGCCCGAGAGATCAAACTGTCCGTTTCTCATTGTTGTTGTCCGCTGTGGTTTGAATCCGGTCGCGAGAGTGCCCGATCGCCACAGCGCTGACCAGATCGGGCGCGGCCGGTCGGCCCTGCGCCAGGAGGCGTGCGCGCGAGATCGTTCTCGACAGCGCTCAGGCAACAAAAAAGCCCCGGACAATGCCGGGGCTTTTCGTCTGCTGGATCAGCAGGGAGTATTCAGCTCAGTACTTGGCAACAACCGGACCGGTCCAGTTGAAGCGGTAGACCAGCGAGGTGCTGATGGTCTGGACGAACGGCTTGAAGGTGATGTCGCGGCCGTTCGAGATGTTGGTGACGTCGGCGAGTTCCGAGATGTTCCGGTTGTCGTAATAGGCAGCGCGGTACTCGGTCTTCATGAACCAGCCCGGCGCGGTGATGCCGAAGATGTTCAGGTTGTTCTCGACGCCGCCGCCGACGAACCAGCCGCTGCGATCGAAGCCGTTGGTGTGCAGGCCGGACGGGAGAGCGGTCGCGGTGTTGAACAGCGTGGTGCCCTTCCAGTGCGAGCTGGAGTAACCGGCGTTGACGTAGGACAGAACGTTCGGAGCGACCAGATAACCGAGGCGCGCACCGGCGGCCCAGCTGTAGTCGTTCTTGATGTTGCCGGCGATGAACGGACCCTGATCCTGGATCGTGCCCTTCAGGCTGCCGAACTGACCGTCGGCGAACACACCGAGGACCCAGCTGTTGGCGGTCTGCCAGTCGTAACCCGCACCGACGGTGCCGAACCAGCCATCGCCGCCCTGGCGCTGGTTGAAGCCGAGGATTGGCGCGCCCGTGACGGTCGACTGGACACCGGTGTCAGCGTCCCAGACGCCGCCGCCGCCGCCGCCGAAGATGTAGAAGCCGGTCCAGCTCGGCGCCACTGCGATCGGGGCCGGAGCCTTGGTGTAGGGGCGGGCGGCCAGATCGGCAGCCGACGCGGAACCCGTCATCGCAGCAACCGCGGTCAGAGCGAGCAAAATCTTCTTCATATCCAAATCCTCGACTTTAGCGTTCGATCGGGTCGCTGACGGGGGCGCGATGGCACCGATTCCCGAAACTCATGTCGGGACTATACGTAGTTCCGCCGGAAATGCTGTTGCGGGTGAGACACAACCGCCCGAAAACGAAACCGCAGACGCTCTCCGAATACGCGAATGAAAACGGCCGCCCCGATCGAGGGGCGGCCGGAAAATCATTTCAAATCAGCCGGTTGAGGCCTAAACGTCGAGCAGATCGTCGCTTGCGAATTCGGCCTTGTCGGAGATGAAGGCAAAGCGGGCTTCCGCCTTGGTGCCCATCAGCCGCTCGACCGAGT
Organism: Bradyrhizobium sp. AUGA SZCCT0105; assembly: GCF_018129565.1. Lineage (NCBI taxonomy): Bacteria > Pseudomonadati > Pseudomonadota > Alphaproteobacteria > Hyphomicrobiales > Nitrobacteraceae > Bradyrhizobium > Bradyrhizobium sp. AUGA SZCCT0105. The sequence goes on from NZ_JAFCMK010000001.1 coordinate 702,800, forward strand.
CGGCGGTGCCCTCGCGATCGTCGGCGAGCAGCACCACGCGCAGCAGCGTGCGCTTGGCCGGATCCATCGTGGTCTCCTTCAGCTGCGCCGGCATCATCTCACCGAGGCCTTTGAAGCGATTCACCTCGACCTTGGCGTTGGCGTTGAATTCGCTCTTGAGCAACTCTTCCTTGTGGGCGTCGTCGCGGGCGTAAACCGACTTGGTGCCGTGCTTCAATTTGTAGAGCGGCGGCACCGCCAGATAGAGATGTCCCTCGTCGATCAGCCGTGGCATCTGCCGGTAGAAGAAGGTGATCAGGAGCGATGCGATGTGCGCGCCGTCGACGTCGGCGTCGGTCATGATGATGATGCGCTGATAGCGCAAATCCTCTTCGCGGTAGTGCGCGAGCGTGCCGCTGCCGATCGCCTGGACGAGATCGGAGAGCTGCGCGTTGGCGGTCAGCTTGTCCTTGCCGGCAGAGGCGACGTTGAGGATCTTGCCGCGCAGCGGCAGCACGGCCTGCGTCTTGCGATCGCGTGCCTGCTTGGCGCTGCCGCCGGCCGAGTCGCCTTCGACGATGAAAAGTTCAGAGCCTTCGGTGCCGGCATCGGAGCAATCCGCAAGCTTGCCGGGAAGACGCAGCTTTTTGCCGGCGGACTTGCGCGCGGTTTCCTTTTCCTGGCGGCGGCGCAGCCGTTCCTCGGCGCGATCGATCACGAAGTCGAGCAGCCGGTTGGCCTGGTTCGGATTGCCTGACAGCCAGTGGTCGAACGGGTCCTTCATCGCCTGTTCGACGATGCGCTGCGCTTCGGCGGTGGCGAGGCGATCTTTCGTTTGGCCCTGGAATTCAGGCTCGCGCACGAACACCGAGAGCATCACGGCCGCGCCCACCATCACGTCTTCCGAAGTGATGGAGGCCGCGCGCTTGCCCTGACCGGCGCGCTCGGCGTGGTCCTTCAGGCCGCGCAGCAATGCGCTGCGCAGACCCGATTCATGCGTGCCGCCATCGGGCGTCGGCACCGTGTTGGTGTAGGACGACAGGAAGCCGTCGGCGTCGGCCGTCCAGGCCACCGCCCATTCGCAGGCGCCATGCGCGCCGCTGCGGCCGGATTTGCCGGAGAAGATATCCTGATGCACCAGCGTGTCGGCATGGATCGCCGCGGCCAGATAATCCTTCAGGCCGCCGGGGAAGTGGAACTTGGCTTCCGCCGGGACGTCCTCAACGCCCTTCAACAACTCCTGATCGCAATGCCAGCGAATCTCGACACCGCCGAACAGGTACGCCTTCGAGCGCGTCATCTTGAATAGACGCTGCGGCTTGAAGGCCGCCTTGGCGCCGAAAATGTCGGTATCCGGCTTGAAGCGGATCCGCGTGCCGCGGCGGTTGTTGACCTTGCCGAGGTCTTCGAGCTTGCCCTTGGGATGGCCGCGCTCGAAGGTCATGCGGTGCAACTGCCCGCTGCGCGCGACCTCGACCTCGAGCCGTGACGAGAGGGCGTTGACCACGGAGACGCCGACGCCGTGCAGGCCGCCCGAGGTCTCGTAGACCTTGGAGTCGAACTTGCCGCCCGAATGCAGCGTGCACATGATGACTTCGAGCGCGGACTTCTTCGGGAATTTCGGATGCGGATCGACCGGGATGCCGCGGCCATTGTCGGTCACGGTCAGGAAGCCGTCGGTGGTCAACTCCACGTCGATGAAGGTGGCGTGGCCGGCGAGGGCCTCGTCCATGCAGTTGTCGATCACCTCGGCGAACAGATGGTGTAGCGCCTTCTCGTCGGTGCCGCCGATATACATGCCGGGCCGCCGGCGGACCGGTTCCAGCCCTTCCAGCACCTCGATATCGGCCGCCGTATAGCCGGCTTCGGCACTTCCCGTGGGCCGGGAAGCAGCCTTCGCCGGGGCGCGTCCCTTCGGCTCCGGGGCTCCGAACAGATCGTCGGCAGATTTACTTTTGGCGTTTGATTTCAGCGGTTTGGACATGGCTCTTCAAGTAGTGCGCCGGCTTGGGCGCAGCGAATCGGTTGCTCTGACTATGCCACGGATGGGCTGCCAAATGGGGGCGGCCGCGCCGTTAGGGCCCGGCCGCCTGTGTAGATAGGAGCCTGCGATTACGCCCGCGAGGTGCGGAATACAACGACCGTGAACAGGGCCATGGCGGCGACCACCATCAGCGATCCCACGATCGGCGCTGCCTCGAACGCGGGACCCTTCAGCAACACCGCGGCCACGCCGGCCGGAAACAGGATGCCGCCGACGATATGCAGCCAGCCCTGGATCCTGGCGAGCAACATGGTTCCTGCCGCCGGCACCAGCCGGTAGTACAGGCCGAACAGGAACAGCAGCACGCCGCCGACGAGATTGAGATGCGCATGCGCCGGCCCCAACGTGAAGTCGTGCTGGATACCCATGGCGATGCCCGCGAGCATTCCGAACAACAAGACGAGAACGCCGACGCACATCATCAGTGACCCGATCATCCAGTGATTCCTTTTTCTTATGAGGGAGGGGCCAGCCAACCCGGACCGCAGGGGCCTTACCGGAAATCACGTTTGATCCCCGCCTTTGTGACTTGATGTCACGCAATGGGCTGGCTTACCTGTTCTTAGGCTGTGTGCCGCTACAAAGGTTCATTCAGTTTTCAACGCAGCGGAGGGCACTCGACGAGATGGAAGACTTTGCGCGGGCCTTGGCCGAATTCGTCCGCCACCACCAGGCCTGGGCCGCTCCGATCGTCATGCTGCTGGCGTTCGCTGAATCGCTCGCCTTCATCTCGTTGCTGGTGCCCGCCTGGGGTGCGCTGGTCGCGATCGGCGCCCTGATCGGCGTCAGCGGGATCAGTTTCTGGCCGATCTGGATCGCGGGCGGCATCGGCGCCGCACTCGGCGACTGGGTCTCCTACTGGTTCGGCTATCGCTACAAGGAGCAGGTCGCGCAGATGTGGCCGCTGTCGCGCTACCCCGAGATCCTGCCGCGCGGCGAGGCCTTCGTGAAGACCTGGGGCGTGCCCAGCATCTTCATCGGGCGCTTCTTCGGCCCGCTGCGCGCCTCGGTGCCGCTTGCCGCCGGCATTTTCGAGATGTCGTACTGGCAATTCCAGATCGCCAATTTCGTCTCCGCGCTGGTCTGGTCGGCGGCGCTGCTGTTGTTTGGCGACGTCATCGGCCAGGTCGTCGAGTGGATGTGGCGGGCGGTGTAACGACGTCAGGAATATCGCGACGATGCAGGGGTTAGGCGGAAGAACAATTGCTTGCACAGCCGTCTTCACGCGACTGTCAAAACGCTGAGCAAAAACTCGCCGCAGCGGACGCGGCTCGGCCGGGCGCATCATTGCTTCACTGGGAGGACATCAGATGGAATTGACACGACGTCGCGCTCTCGCAGGTGCTGCCGGCATCGCAGCCGCGCCGTTGCTGCCTGCCGTTCCCGCGGCCGCCGCAGCGCCCGCCGCCGACAGGCAGGCGCCGGGCTTCTATCGCTACAAGGTCGGCGACATCCTCGTCACCGCGGTGTCGGACGGCAAGAACGTCTTCAAGCTGGAAGATTCCTTCATCCCGAATGCGAAGCGGGACGATGTCAACGCGGCGCTGGAGAAGGCCTTCATGCCACGCGACATGGTGTCGATCTGGTACGCGCCGCTCGTGCTCAACACCGGCGGCAAGCTGGTCGTGATCGACACCGGCAATGGCGCGCTGGCGAAAGCCAGCACAAAGGGTGCCAGTGGCCAGTTCGCCGACAATTTCGCCGCGGCCGGCTTCGATCCGAAGAATGTCGACATGGTCGTGATCTCGCATTTCCATGCCGACCACGTGAACGGCCTGCTGACGGCGGAGGGCACGCCGGCGTTCCCGAATGCCGAAGTGCTGGTGCCGGCGACCGAATGGAAGTTCTGGATGGATGACGGCGAGATGAGCCGGGCGCCCGCCGGCCGCATGCAGGGCCTGTTCAAGAACAACCGTAATATCTTCGAGGCCGGCCTGAAGAAGAAGGTCACGCCCTACGAGTGGGGCAAGGAGATCGCGCCGGGCCTGACCTCGGTCGAGACCGTCGGCCACACGCCGGGCCACACCTCCTACGTGCTGGCTTCGGGGGCGGACAAGGTCTTCATCCAGTCCGACGTCACCAACAATCCGAACCTGTTCGCGGCCAATCCCGGCTGGCATGCGTTCTTCGACCAGGACGGCGACGTCGCGGAGAAGACCCGCCGCCGGATCTACGACATGGTGGTCGCGGAACGGCTCCAGGTGCAGGGCTATCATTACCCGTTCCCGGGCCTCGGCAATGTGGTCAAGGACGGCAATGGCTACCGCGTCGTGCCGGCGCCGTGGAATCCGGCGATCTGAACGGTTTTCCTTGACGCAAAACGGGCGCGGCCTTATAGCCGCGCCCATGATCAACGCCGCGACCATCATCATCGCCCGCCGCCGCCGCATTATCGCGGTATGGGCGGTCGCTCGCGTTTAAGACCATCGCCTCTGCCGCCGGATCCGATCCCGCGGCGCTCTCCTGAAAAAGACACGCGGTTCGATCTGGCGGCTCCTTCGTCATGCAGGAGCTTCGATCATGTATACGCCACCGCCTTTCAAGCCTGACCGCGCCGCGAGCCTTGCGTTCGCGGAAGCGCGCGGTTTCGGCATCGTCTGCGCGTGCGATGGCGGCAAGCCGATCGCCTCTGCGCTGCCGTTCTATTTGACCTACGCCGCCGACGGTACGCCGCGGGCGCTGTTTCATGTTGCCCGTCACAATCCGCTGGTAAAGCTGGCGAACGGGAGCCCGTGGCTGCTGGCCGTCACGGGCGCGGATGCCTATGTGTCGCCGGACTGGTATGTGTCGCCCGATCAGGTGCCGACCTGGCTCTATCAGGCCGTTCATCTGACCGGGCCGGTGCGGACCCTGTCGGACGAGGAACTTGCCGTTCAGATCGACGTGCTGAGCGCCAAGTTCGAGGACCGGCTGCTGCCGAAAAAGCCGTGGGTGTCGGGCAAGATGACCGCCGCGCGGCTGGAAGCCATGAAGAAGGCCATCGTGGGCCTCGAGATGATGGTGGAAGAGGTGGAGGGCAGCTTCAAGCTGAACCAGCACAAGTCTGAAACCGATTTCGCGGCGGTCGGTAACACGCTCGCATTGCAGGCCGAAGCCGGTGCCCGGGACATCGCGGCTTTGATGCGCGAAGTGCGCCCGCAGGCTTTCGCGATGGTACAGGCCGAGATGACTGCGCTTCCGAGGAGCGAGTAATGATGAAGAAGAAAATCGGAATTTTGGGCGCGTCCGGCTACACCGGCGCCGACGCGGTGCGCCTGTTGGCGCGGCACCCGAATGCCGAAATCACCGCGCTTACCGCCAACACCCATGCCGGCAAGGCGATGAGCGAGGTGTTTCCTCACTTCTTCATGCTCGACCTGCCAAAACTCGTGGAATGGGAAAAAGTCGACTGGACGCGGCTCGATGCCGCGTTCTGCGGACTGCCGCATGGGACGACGCAAGAGATCATCGCCGCGGTGCTGAAAGCCAATCCCAGAATCAAGATCCTCGATATGTCCGCGGATTTCCGGCTGCGCAACAAAGACAGCTACGCGCAATGGTACGGCCATGAGCACCGGGCGCTCGAATTGCAGGACGAGGCCGTCTATGGGCTGACCGAACTCTACCGGGAGAAGGTCACGGCCGCGCGGCTGGTGGCCTGTCCCGGCTGCTATCCGACGGCGGTGCTGCTGGCGCTTGTTCCGCTGGCGAAGGCAAAGCTGATTGACGTCGACGAGATCATCATCGACGCAAAGTCGGGCGTCACCGGCGCCGGACGCGGACTGAAGCAGAACACGCTGTTCAGCGAGGCCGGCGAAGGTTTGTCGCCCTATTCGATCGGAAGCCATCGACACTCGGCGGAGATCGAGCAGGAGATCGGCGCAGCCGCTGGCTCGGCTGTGACAGTGAACTTCACCCCGCATCTCATTCCGATGGCGCGCGGTGAGTTCTGCACATCTTATGTCAAGCTCAACGGGGCTACGCCCGACGATTTGCGCGCCGAGCTGGAAAAGGCCTACGCCAACGAGCCGTTCGTATATGTGACGAAGAAGGGCGTGCTGCCACAGACGCAGAACGTGCGCGGTTCGAATTACGTTCAGATCGGCGTCGTCGCCGACCGGATCAAGAACCGCGCCATCGTGCTCTCGACGCTCGATAATCTTGTGAAGGGGTCGGCCGGACAGGCGATCCAGAATATGAACCTGATGTTCGGCTTGCCCGAAACCACCGGGCTGGAGCAGATCGCGCTGTTTCCGTGAGCGGGGGTTGTTGTCGTGGACGAGGATGCGCTCAATCTAGGGATAACAGCCCCGGATTGGCGGCGCAGGTGCGGCCAAACGTGTTAGCAAACGAAACGAACGAGCTCGAAAGGAGCATGCCATGACCGTCACCGATACCAACCAGCCGAAAACCAAGAGCGGTGCGACCAGGGCCACCGTGTTCGTCGACGGGGCGTCCGGCACCACCGGCCTCGGTATCCAGGAGCGGCTGCACGCGATCGGCGACGTCGCGGTGAAGCACATCGCGGACGACAAGCGGAAGGATGCAGGCGCCAAGCGTGCGCTGATGGAGGAGGTGGATCTCGTGATCCTCTGCCTGCCTGACGAGGCCGCCAAGGAGACGGTCGCGCTGATCGACACGATGGGCAATTCGGCGCCGAAGGTGCTCGATGCGTCGACCGCCTATCGCGTCGCGCCCGACTGGACCTACGGTTTCGCCGAGCTCGCGCCCGACCAGGCCGACAAGATCCGCAACGCGCAGAAGGTCTCCAATCCGGGCTGCTATCCGACCGGTGCGATCGCGCTGCTGCGGCCGATCGTCGATGCCGGCCTGCTGCCCGCGGATTATCCCGTCACCGTCAACGCGGTGAGCGGCTATTCGGGCGGCGGCAAGTCGATGATCGCGAGCTTCGAGGATGGCTCGGCGCCGGCCTTCGAGCTCTATGGCCTCGGCTTCGAGCACAAGCACGTGCCGGAGATGCAGCTTTACTCGCATCTGACGCGGCGGCCGATCTTCATCCCGTCGGTCGGCAACTACCGGCAGGGCATGCTGGTCTCGGTGCCGCTGCAGCTCGACACGTTGCCGGGCAAGCCGACCGGCGCCGACCTGCAGGCTGTTCTGGCGAAGTGGTATGCCGGCAGCAAACACGTCTCGGCGATGCCGCTGCAAAACGAAGCGGCGAAGGGCGGGCGGATCGAGCCGGAGGCACTCAACGAGACCAACCAGCTAGAGCTTTATGTGTTCGCCAGCGACAAGCACCGCCAGGCGGTGCTGGTTGCCCGGCTCGACAATCTGGGCAAGGGCGCCTCGGGTGCCGCGGTGCAGAACATGCGGCTGATGCTCGGACTGGCCGACAGCTGACGGCGAGGTTCGCATCGTGGATGACGCCACGCTGCAATTCTACCGGCGCAATGCCGAGGCCTATGCCGGGTGGGCGAAAGCGCCGTCCACCCGGCTGATCGGCTTTCTCAAGCTGCTGCCGCCGGGCGGCGCGATCCTCGAACTCGGCTGCGGTGCCGGCAATCATGCCGCCGTCATGCTTGCCGAAGGCTTCGTGCTGCGCGCGACCGACGGGTCCCCCGAGATGGCTGACGTCGCGGCGCGGCGCATCAACCATCCCGTCGAGGCGATGCTGTTCGATGAACTCGAGGACCTGGAGGCCTATGACGGCGTCTGGGCCAGCGCCTGCCTGCTGCACGTGCCGCGCGACGAATTGGCCGGCATCCTCAGTCGCATCCATCGCGCGCTGAAACCCGGCGGCATCTTCTACGCGAGCTACAAGATCGGCCATGGCGATGGCCGCGACAGCATCGGCCGCTACTACAATTATCCCGCGGCCGACTGGCTGGCGGCGACCTACGCCGCGTCGGGGGCGTGGGTCCAGGTCTCGTCCGACACCAGCGAGATCAAGAGTTTCGACGAGGCGCCCGCAACGATGCTGCATATCGTGGTGCGCAAGGGCGAGGAATAGCGCCGGCGCGGCCGTCACCGCCGCCGGCGCGAATGTGTTGCTCAGACGATCTTGAAGATCGCGAGCGCCAGCACCGCCTGGGCGATGAAACCGACGGTGAAGGCCAGGGTGCGGAACACCGGCAGGCCGAGCGTGTAGACGATCAGATGCGCGACGCGGGCCCAGAAATAGACGGCGCAGGCCAGCACGGTCCATTTGGTGGAATAGTCGGCCGCGTTGAGGATCAAGACCAGCGGCGCGAAGATCACGAGATTTTCGACCGCGTTGTCATGGGCGAACATCAGCCGGTTGGCCCATTCCGCGTGTGGCTTGTCGTTGCGCGTGGGATTGCCCATGGCGCCGGAGAGGCCGCGCACCTGGCAGCGGTTGATGATGTAGGGAATCCACAGCAGCCCGGTCAGGATCACCGTCAGCGACAGCCAGAACAGTTCGCGCGTCATCGTCTCCCCCTCACGTGAATTCGATTCCCGACGGTCGGGACCGTCTGTTTATAGCTGAGCGGAAGACTTGGCGCTACGCGCGGACGCGGACATAGCTGCCCGGAGCGTCCTCGAGCACCGACGCCCCGTTCGAGCCCACAATGCGCGCCGGCACCGTCTCTGGATCATGGCTTTCCAGCCAGCCGCGCCAGTCGGGCCACCACGATCCCTTGTGTTCCTCGGCGCCCTTAAGCCAGTCGGCGAGCTTGATGTCCTTGATGTTGTCGTTGGTCCAGTACTGGTACTTCTTCGAGGCCGGCGGATTGACCACGCCGGCGATGTGGCCTGAGCCGGACAGCACATATCTCACCGGGCCGCCGAAGAACTGCGAACCGTAGAGCACCGATTCCGCCGGCGCGATGTGATCCTCGCGCGCGGCGAGGTTGTAGACCGGCACCTTTACCTTCGACAGATCGAGCAGCGTGTTGTCGAGCACCATCGTGCCGGTCGACAGCCGGTTCTCCAGATAGCAGTTGCGCAGATAGTAGGAGTGGTTCGACGACGGCATCCTCGTCGCGTCCGAATTCCAGTGCAGCAGGTCGAACGAGGAGGGCGACTGGCCCTTCAGATAATTGTTCACGACATACGACCAGATCAGGTCGTTCGAGCGCAGCATGTTGAAGGCCATCGCCATCTTGCTGCCCTCGAGCACGCCGGATTCCTGCATGTCGCGTTCCAGCGCCGAGATCTGGTCCTCGTCGACGAACACCAGGAGGTCGCCGGCGTGGGTGAAGTCGACCTGCGCGGCAAAGAACGTCGCCGACGTCACGCGCTGGCGGCGCTTCTCGGCGAGATAGGCGAGCGTCGAGGCGAGCATGGTGCCGCCGACGCAATAGCCGGCGGTGTGCACCTTCATCTCGCCGGTGACCTTCTCGATCACGTCCATCGCCGTGAGCGGGCCTTCGGCCATGTAGTCGGCCCAGGTCTTCTTGCCGAGCTCCTTGTCCGGATTGACCCAGGAGATCACGAACACCGTGATGCCCTGGTCGACGCACCATTTGACGTAGGATTTCTCAGGCCGCAGATCGAGGATGTAGAACTTGTTGATCCATGGCGGCACGATCAGGAGCGGCGTGCGCAGCACGTTCTCCGTCGCCGGCGAATACTGGATCAGCTGCATCAGCTCGTTCTGGTAGATCACCTTGCCCGGCGTCGTCGCCATGTTGACGCCGACCTCGAGGTTGCTCGAATCGGACTGGCGGATCCGCAGCGTGCCGTGACCGGCCTCGATATCCTCGGCCAGCATCTTCATGCCGCGGACCAGATTGTCGCCATTGGTCTCGACCGTGGCGCGCAGCACTTCCGGATTGGTCAGCACGAAATTCGACGGCGCCAGCGCGTTGGTGATCTGCTGGACGTAGAATTCGGCCTTCTTGCGGGTGTGAGGATCGATTCCGTCGGCGTCGTGGACCAGCTGCTGCGCCCATTTCGCGGTCAGCAGATAAAGCTGGAGGATGAAGTCGAAGAACTGATTCGACTTCCATTCCGGATCCTGGAAGCGCTTGTCGCGCGGGGCCGGCGCGATTGCGGGTTTGGCATCGGCTTCGCCGGCCATGCGGCGCACGGCCGATCCCCAGAGATCGAGGTAATCCTTGCCGAGCTGCATCTGCAGCGAGGAGGCGCGCTCCTTGTCGGCCAGCCAGTATTCGGCGATCACGCTGAAGGTCTTGATGACCTCACCGAGCTCGTTCGGCGGCTTGTCGCGGACTTCCCCGGTCTGGCGCGGCTTGAGATAGGCTGCCAGCGCCTGGCCGCTGCTCTCCATCGCTCGCGCGATGTTCATGGCGAAGGCTTCGGCGTTGAATTTCGGGGCGGCTTGGGTGTCGGTACTGACGTTGCTCATCTGGGGGACACTATCGCGTCGTTTGGAGGGCGTCATCGCGCGGTGCGGTAGCGGAAATCAGTCAAAAGCCGATGTTTCGCTCTGTTGCGGTGCGATAAAAAAATCTTTGTTCCGTCATATTGAAGCCTCAGGGGTCGCTTTTGGTGTTCCCGCTTTAAGCGTTTCGGGCGACAATGGTTTGAAACCGCTAAAGCCAGGACTAATGCAGCGGGGACGCTGCAAGGCTCGTACCAGTGCGACCCGTGTCGGCAATGTGCGACGTGCGCGCTAGCTTGTTGGGGACAATTCGGCGCATGCCGATCGATCGAATGAACAGGGGGCTCGCGGCCGCAGCGCTGCTCGCGTCGATGCTGGCGCTGAGCGGGTGCTCGAGCACGATTGCCGATATGGCCATGCCGGCCGATGCGCCGGCGCGGCAAAAGGATGCCAACGGCTACCTCCCGGTGCACGATATTCCGCCCGACCGCGCCGATCCGACGATCAAGCCGGCGGATCAGGCCAAGATCGAGCAGGAGCTGGTTGCCGCGCGCGATCGTCAGGCCCAGGCACAGGCTGCGACGGCGGCCCAAAGCGGGAAGTGAACGCGCGAGATCGGCCGATCAGCGCTGGCGCCGCCCGGCGTCCGTGCTAAAAGAAACCCAATTCAACCGCAGATCCGGCCGCAGCCCCCCGATCGTGCGCCTGAATTCGCTCTAAGTCATTGATTCAGTGCGATTTCTGTAAGAGGCCGAGCCGGCTTCCGCAAGTCGACCAAGGGGGACGATTCTGGCATTGCGGTTGTCGGAGCAAGGGTCTCATGGAAGATTTTTACCGCATTCGCCGTCTGCCGCCTTACGTCTTTGAAAAGGTCAACCAGGCCAAGGCGGCCGCGCGCAATGCCGGGGCCGACATCATCGACATGGGCATGGGGAACCCGGACCTGCCGACCCCGCCCCACGTCATCGAGAAGCTCAAGGAGACGCTGGGCAAGCCGCGGACCGACCGCTACTCGGCCTCCCGTGGCATCAACGGCCTGCGCAAGGCCCAGGCCGCCTATTATGGGCGCCGCTTCGGCGTCAAGCTGAACCCCGATACCCAGGTGGTTGCGACGCTCGGCTCGAAGGAGGGGTTCGCCAACGTTGCGCAGGCGATCACCGCGCCTGGCGACGTCGTGCTGTGCCCGAATCCGAGCTACCCGATCCATGCGTTCGGCTTCCTGATGGCGGGCGGCGTGATCCGTTCGGTGCCGTCGGAGCCGACGCCGCAGTTCTTCGAGGCGGTCGAACGGGCGATCCAGCATTCGATTCCGAAGCCGATCGCGCTGATCGTCTGCTATCCGTCGAACCCGACCGCCTATGTGGCGGACCTCGACTTCTACAAGGATCTGGTCGCGTTCGCGAAGAAGCACGACATCTTCATCCTGTCCGATCTGGCCTACGCGGAAGTCTATTTCGACGAGAACAATCCGCCGCCGTCGGTGCTGCAGGTGCCCGGTGCGCTCGACGTCACCGTCGAATTCACCTCGATGTCGAAGACGTTCTCGATGGCCGGCTGGCGCATGGGCTTTGCGGTCGGCAATGAGCGCATCATCGCAGCGCTGGCGCGGGTCAAATCCTATCTCGATTACGGCGCCTTCACGCCGGTCCAGGTGGCCGCGACCGCCGCGCTGAACGGCCCCGACGACTGCATCCGCGAGATGCGCGACACTTACCGCAAACGCCGCGACGCGCTGGTTGAGTCATTTGGCCGCGCCGGCTGGGACATTCCGCCGCCGCAGGCCTCGATGTTTGCCTGGGCGCCGCTGCCCAAGGCGTTCGAGGCGGTCGGCAGCATGCAGTTCGCAACCCTGATGGTGGAGAAATCCGGCGTGGTGGTATCGCCCGGCGTTGCGTTCGGCGAGCATGGCGAAGGCTATGTCCGCATCGCGATGGTGGAGAACGAGCAGCGCATCCGGCAGGCCGCGCGTGGCGTACGCCGCTTCCTTGAAAGCGGCATCGAAACGTTGCACAACGTCGTTCCTCTCGCCAACCGGCGCTAATCCTTCCAGGTTGCTTAATCTCCAGGTCCCTAAATCCATGGTCGCACCCCTGAACGTGGGCATAGCGGGGCTCGGCACCGTCGGTGCCGATGTCGTCCGCCTCATCGAAACGCAAGGACGGGCGCTGGCCGAGCGCAGCGGCCGCGGCATTCGCGTCGTCGCCGTCACCGCGCGCTCGAAAGCCAAGAAGCGCGGCCTCGACCTGCGCGGCATCGCCTGGGCGAAGAGCCCGCAGGCGCTGGCCGAGGATCCCAATATCGACTGTTTCGTCGAGTTGATGGGCGGCGCCGGCGATCCCGCGCTCTCCGCGATCGAGACCGCACTGAAGGCCGGCAAGTCGGTCGTGACCGCCAACAAGGCGCTGATCGCCAAGCACGGGCTGCGGCTTGCCGCCGCGGCCGAGAAGCACGGCGGCGCGCTGAATTTCGAGGCGGCAGTCGGTGCGGCGATCCCGGTCATCAAGACGCTGCGCGAGGGCCTCGCCGGCACCAGCGTCAACCGCGTCTACGGCATCCTGAACGGCACCTGCAACTACATCCTGACCCGGATGGAGCAGGAGGGCTTGTCGTTCGAGGAATGCCTGAAGGACGCCCAGCGGCTCGGCTACGCCGAAGCCAACCCGTCATTCGACGTCGATGGTCACGACACCGCGCAGAAGCTTGCGATCCTGGCGAGCCTCGCCTTCGGAACCAAGGTCGCCGAAAGCGCGGTCTATGTCGAAGGCATCTCCTCGATCACGCCGGAAGACCTCAAGGCCGCCGCGGAACTCGGCTACCGCGTCAAGCTGCTCGGCGTTGCCGTGCGCACGGCAAAGGGCATCGAGCAGCGCGTGCATCCGACCATGGTGCCGAAATCATCGTCGATCGCGCAGGTGATGGGCGTCACCAACGCGGTGGCGATCGACGGCGAGGGGATTCCCCCGATCACGCTGGTCGGTCCGGGTGCCGGCGGCGGCGCGACCGCCTCGGCGGTGGTCGCCGACATCGCCGATGTGGCCCGCGGCATTCGTGCCAAGCCGTTCGGGCGTCCGGTGGAGCGGTTGCGCGACACCACCAAGGCGCCGATGGAACGCCACGAGGGTGGCTACTATATCCGCCTGATGGCGCGCGATCTTGCAGGCACTGCTGCAACAATCGCCACCCGGCTCGCGGAACAGAAGATATCTCTGGAGTCCATCGTGCAACGGCATCCGGATGGCGTCGATGTGAACGGTGCGGCCAAAAAACCTTCACCGGTCCCGGTCATTCTGATTACCTACGCGACCAGCGAGGATGCGGTGCATCGTGCGCTGGCCGCAGTGCAGCGCGATAAGGTCATCAGCGGCCGGCCGCAGGTGATCCGGATCGAGAAAAACTAACGCATGACCTGAACGGGTCGGGCGTGAGACGATTGATGCGGGCAGGCTGGCCTGTCCCCGAGGCTTTAAGGAGTACGCCGATGTCGACCCATATTTCCGTTCCGCCGCAGATGCTGCTCGAGCGCATCCTGACGCTCGAAATCGTGCGCGTAACGGAGCGCGCGGCGGTGTCGGCCGCGCGGCTGCGCGGCCACGGCCAGGAGAAGGCCGCCGACAAGGCCGCGGTCGACGCGATGCGCCGCGAGCTCAACAAGCTGCCGATCGAGGGCACCATCGTGATCGGCGAGGGCGAGCGCGACGAGGCGCCGATGCTGTTCATCGGGGAGAAGGTCGGGCTCAACGCCGGCCCCAAGGTCGACATCGCGGTCGATCCGCTCGAAGGCACCACGCTGTGCGCCAAGAACATGCCGGGCTCGATCGCCACCATGGCGATGGCCGATGGCGGCACGCTGCTGCACGCGCCCGACGTCTACATGCAGAAGATTGCGATCGGCCCGGGCTACGCCAAGAACGTGATCGAGCTCGACGCGCCGCCGGCCGACAATGTCCGCCGACTCGCCAAGGCCAAGGGCGTCGACCCCAGCGCGATCAACGTGCTGGTGCTCGACCGGCCGCGCCATGCCGACATCATCAACGGCGTGCGCTCGACCGGCGCTGCCGTGCAGCTGATCACCGACGGCGACGTCGCCGGCGTCATCCACTGCGCCAAGCCCGACGAGACCGGCGTCGACATGTATATCGGCACCGGCGGCGCGCCCGAAGGCGTGCTGGCGGCGGTCGCGCTGCGCTGCATCGGCGGCCAGATGCACTGCCGCCTGATCCTCGACACCGAGGAGAAGCGCGAGCGCGCCCACAAGATGGGCGTCACCGATCCGAAGATGATCTACGGCATCGAGGATCTGGCGAGGGGCGACTGCCTGTTCGCCGCCACCGGCGTCACCACCGGCTCGCTGCTTTCAGGCGTGAAGTTCAAGAAGGACGTGATCGAGACGGAGACGGTCGTGATGCGCTCGGTCACCGGCACCGTGCGCTACATCAAGGCCGAGCACCGGCAGCTCGAGAAGTTCCACCTGGACTAAGCAGACTCCGTCATTCCGGGGCGTCCGAAGGACGAGCCCGGAATCCATAACCACCATCGGGAGTATGGATTCCGGGTTTGCGCCAAAGGCGCATCCCGGAATGACGAGGAGAGATTCTGACGCAAGCAAGAACAACACAAGAAGGGAGGCACCCATGTCCGATCTTTCCGGCGTCAAGGCACTGGTGTTCGACGTGTTCGGAACCGTGGTCGACTGGCGCACGAGCCTGATCAACGACTTCACCAAATGGGGCGAGACATCAGGCATCAAGGCCGACTGGACTGCGCTGGTTGACGGCTGGCGCGCGGTCTATGCGGCCTCGATGGACGAGGTGCGCAAGAACCCGCAGAACGGCTACGTGATCCTCGACGTTCTGCACCGCCGCTCGCTGGAGAAGCTGGTCGCGCAATTCGACGTGAAAGGCCTCACCGAGGCCGATTTGCACCATCTGACGCTGGGCTGGCATCGCCTGCACGGGTGGCCCGACAGCGTTGCCGGCCTGACCCGGTTGAAGACCAAGTACATCATCTCGCCGCTGTCGAACGGCAACGTCGCGCTGCTCACCAACATGGCGAAGTTCGCGGGCCTCCCATGGGACCTCGTGATGTCGGCCGAGCTGTTCGAGCACTACAAGCCCGATCCGGAAACCTATCTCGGCGCCGCAAAGCTGCTCTGCCTGCCGCCGGAGCAGGTGATGATGGTGGCCGCGCACAATTACGACCTGAAGCATGCGCAGAAGCACGGCCTGAAGACGGCGTTCGTCGCGCGGCCGACCGAATACGGCCCGTTGCAGAAGGTCGATTTCGAGGCCACCGGCGAATGGGACATCGTGGCCAAGGATTTCGGGGAAATCGCCACCCGGATGGGTTGCTAGAACTGGTCTGCTCGTCATCGAAGCGTTACGATTCCTTCCTGGAGGGTCGGTTCTGATTGGGCAGAACCGAAGCCCTGGACTTGTTTTGACGCGTTTTCGTTACGCGAACCGCTGCCCATTTCGCTCGAAGACGCTCTGGCTCCAGAAGGGATCATGACGCTCCACGCATCCGCACTGCCCGTTGAGGCGCCACAGGCGTTCCTCGGCGTGGCGCGGTCGCTGACCGGAAAGCTCTGGCGCGACCGGCTGGACGCGCGCGGAGCGGCGCGGGCGCTCGCGATCGTGCAGCGGCACAATCTGCCGGAAATGCTGGCGCGCGTGCTGGCCGGCCGCGGCGTCGCGATCGACGAGGTTGCCGACTTCCTCGACCCGACCATCCGGAAGCTGATGCCTGATCCCCACACGGTCACGGAGATGGAGACCGCTGCCAAGCGGATCGCGGATGCCGCTGATCGCGGCGAGAAGGTCGCGATCTTCGGCGACTATGATGTCGACGGCGCGACCTCGGCGGCGCTGCTGACCTGGCATTTGCGCCATTGCGGGCTGGATCCGCTGATCCACATTCCCGACCGCATCTTCGAAGGCTACGGTCCGAACGTCGACGCCGTCCGCGCCCTGGCGGCGAAGGGCGCGACGCTGCTCGTCACGGTCGATTGCGGCACCACCAGCATCGAGCCGCTGGCGGAAGCCAAGAAGCTCGGCATGTCGGTCGTGGTGATTGATCATCACCAGACCGGCGATGAACTGCCCGAGGTCGATGCGCTGGTGAATCCGAACCGGCCCGACGATCTCTCGGGGCTCGGCCATCTCGCGGCCGTCGGCCTGGTGTTCGTCACATTGGTCGCCGTGAACCGCGAACTGCGCCAGCGCGGCTTCTGGACCCGCGAGATGCCGGAGCCCGACCTGCTCAGCGTGCTGCATCACGTCGCGCTCGGCACCGTCGCCGATGTCGCACCGCTGATCGGGCTCAACCGCGCCTTTGTCGCCAAGGGCCTGATCGCGATGCGCCGCCGCGACCATGTCGGCCATACCGCGCTGATGGATGTGGCGCGGCTCAATGGCCCGCCGGAGGCCTGGCATCTCGGCTTCATGCTGGGCCCGCGCATCAATGCCGGCGGCCGCATCGGGCGCGCCGATCTCGGCGTGCGGCTTTTGCTCGAAGGCGATGTCTCGGAGGCCGCGCGGATCGCGGCCGAGCTCGATCGCCTCAATGCCGAACGGCGGGTGATCGAGCAGGCGGCAGAGGCGCAGGCCGAAGCCGAAGCGCTCGCCTCGCTCGGCCTCGAGGACAAGGGCGCGGTGATCGTCACAGCGGCGGAAGGCTGGCATCCCGGCGTGGTCGGGCTGGTCGCAGCGCGGCTGAAGGAGAAGTTCGCGCGGCCGGCCTTTGCGATCGCGCTCGAGCCGGGCGGCATCGGCACCGGATCGGGCCGCTCGATCGGCGGCGTCGATATCGGCAAGGCCGTGCGCCAGGCGGTGCATGACGGTCTGCTGATGAAAGGCGGAGGGCACGCGATGGCGGCGGGCGTCACGCTGCGCAAGGAGAAGCTCGCCGAATTCCGCGCCTACATGGAAAGTGCGCTGGCGGCCGACGTCGCCAACTCGCGCCACGAAAACGAGCTGTTCATCGATGGCGCCGTCACCGCCCGCGCGGTGACGCCGGAATTCGCCGCGACGCTCAATCGCGCAGGCCCGTTCGGTGCCGCCAATCCCGAGCCGGTGATTGCGCTGCCGTCACATCAGCTGGTCTATGCCGACGAGGTCGGGCAGGCGCATCTGCGGCTGCGATTCAAGTCCGGCGACGGTTCCATCGTCAACGGTATCGCATTCCGCTCGGTCGGACAGAAGCTGGGCAGCGCCTTGACGCAAAACCGCGGCCAGCAATTGCACGTGGCGGGCTCTCTTGCAGTCGACCGTTGGCAAGGCACCGAACGTGTGCAATTCCGTGTGCTCGACGTCGCGGTACCGGATCAGGGCCCGGCGGTGATCAGATAAGAAACGTCGGGAGTGAACATGGCAGGACAGGTTGAAGGCAAGGTCGCGCTGGTGACCGGCGGCGCGTCGGGTATCGGCGAGGCCATCGTCGAATTGTTCGCGCAGGAAGGCGCGACGGTCATTGCGACCGATATCGACGAGTTGAGGGGACCGGAGCTTGCCGCGCGGCTCAAGAAGGCCGGGCGCGAGGTGGTCTTCCTGCCGCAGGATGTCACCAGCGAGGAGCGCTGGATCGAAGTCGTCGCTGAGATCGGCAAGCGCTATGGCCGCCTCGACATCATGGTCTCCAACGCCGGCATCGGCATCGGGGCGCCGTCGATTGTCGAGATGTCGCTCGCGGACTGGCGCCGGCAGACCGCCATCAATATCGACGGCGTGTTCCTGTCGGTGAAGCATTCGCTGCCGCTGATGCGTAAAACTGGCGGCGGCTCGATCATCATGATGTCGTCGCTGGCCGGCCTGCGCGGTGCGGCGACGCTCTCCGGCTACAGCGCGACCAAGGGTGCCGTGCGGCTGTTCGCCAAGTCGATCGCGATGGAATGCGCGCAGGTCAACGACGGCATCCGCGTCAACTCCGTGCATCCCGGCATCATCGACACGCCGATCTGGGGCAAGATTCCGACCGGCGCGACGGGCGCCGGCCAGAACGCACCGATCGATCCGGAGGAGCGCGCCAGATTCGCCACGCCGCTCGGCCGCGCCGGCCAGGCGATCGAGATCGCGCAAGGCGTGCTCTATCTCGCCTCCGATGCATCGCGTTACGTCACCGGCACCGAACTCGTGATCGACGGCGGCATGAACGCCGGCGGCGTCGTGCGGCAGCCGAAATAAGTCTTCGTCATTGCGAGCGAAGCGAAGCAATCCATCGTGCCGCAAGTAGAGAGATGGATTGCTTCGTCGCTGACGCTCCTCGCAATGACGGCGGCTAGCCACCTTGCCGCAGCCGCGCCAGCACCTTGAGCCCGCCGTACCCGTCAGCGGGCAACAGGCCTGTCTTGGTCTGGAAATCCTTGATCGCCTGCATGGTGTCGTTGCCGACGCGGCCGTCGGTGCCGCCGGTGTCGAAGCCGGCCTTGGTCAGCCTCGTCTGCATCTCCTGCACCTCGGCGAGCGTCAGCGCGCGCTCCGAGCCCGGGAACGGCTGGATGAAGGGCGGTCCGCCGAGACAGCGGTCGCCGAGATGGCAGATCGCCAACGCATAGTTCATCGACGGATTGTAGCTCTTCACCGAATTGAAGTTCGGGCCGAGCAGGAAAGCGGGACCGCCCGCGACCGGGATCCAGAGCTGCGCCGACGCATTCGGTTGCGGGAACGGCTGGCCGTCGGCGCGGGTCACCCCGGCACTGGCCCAGGCCGCGTAGGTGCGGCTGCCGCCGGCGCCGCCGCCCTGTGCACGAACCTCGTAGCCCCAGTGCTCGCCGCGGTGCCACTTGCCGCGATCGACGAGATATTTCGCGGTCGAGCCGAGCGCGTCGTCCGGGCGGCCGAACGGCGAGACCTTGCCGTCGCCGTCATAGTCGAAGCCGACATTGAGCCAGACTTCCGGCATCCACTGCGAATGGCCCATCGCGCCGGCCCAGGAGCCGTTCATCTCCTCGGGCGTGCTCCAGCCGCGCTGCACGATCTTCATTGCGTTGATCAGCTCGGTTTCCCAATAGGCCTTGCGGCGTGGCTCGTTCCAGGCGAGCGCGGCGAGCGAGGGAAACACCGGCGTCATGTGGTTCTGCTGCACCAGCGGATCGCCGTAGGCTGACTCGACGCCCCACAGCGCGAGCAGCGTGCCGCGCTCGACGCCGAAGTCGCGCTCGATCCGCGCGAACAGCGCCTCGTTCTTCTTCAGCGCCTCGCGGCCGTGGATGACCCGCCAGTCCGAGACGCGGCGGTTGATGTACTGCCAGATCTGCTCGTGGAATTCGGGTTGGTTGCGCATCTGCTTGAACACGCTCATGTCGGGCTCGACCCGTCCCATGCAGCGATTCCAGGTCGCTTCCGAAATGCCTTTTGCTAGTGCGCGGGCGCGAAAATTGTCGCGCCACTGGTCGAAGCCCGCTGGCGCGGCCGCCAGCGCGCCGAATGGATTGGCGAGCGTCACGCCAGCCGCGAGCGCCGCCTTCAGGACGGCTCGGCGGGCAGGAGATTTCAAAGAATCAGGCTGTTTCATCGGGCCAGTGTAGCGACGCTGATCGGGTGAGCCAAAAGCCACGCCGCCGCAGGAGCATTATTTGAGCATGCCCTTGTCGGAAAACCGGTTCCCACTTTTCCGGGGCATGCTCTAGCTATCCTGCAAATCTGTGGCGATTTTTGACAGCCATTGCCGGACAATTTGCTCTGACTTGCTGTCGAGGCCGGCGGCGAGCCGACGCTCCTGAGCCTGGGCGATATGGCGGCATTTCTCCAGCAGCGTGGTTCCATGGCTGGTCAGCGTCCATTGCAGCACCCGGCCGTGGACCGGATGCGGCGTCTTGCCGATCGCGCCGTCGCGCTCGAGGTTGCGGATGATCACGCTGACGGTCTGCGGCGTCAGGAATGCCACTCGTGCCAGATCGGCGCCCGAGAGGCCCGGATAGGCTTTCAGCATCGTCAGCACGACGAATTGGGGAGAGGTGACGCCGAGGCCTGCCAGCTCGCGCTCCATCGACAGCCGCGAGGCCGCATTCGCCTGGCGCAACAGGTAGGCGAGATAGCCCTGTTCGCCGCGCTTGCCTTCGCCGGGCGGCGGGACGGCGGAGGCGGGCAGGGCGTCTGCGGCCGATCCCGCCCCGATCGCAGCCTTGCCGGCCGCCGCTTTCCCCGCCGGGCGCCGCCCGGCGGCGCCGGATTTCCTTCGTTTCTGCATTCCCGCCATGTTGCCTTCGCGAATGTCTGCGTCTTGCTCAATATCAGAGCTCTGATATTATTATCAGTGCACTGATAACATGAGGCCAAGTCAATGTCACATGCCCGCAAGGAATACACCGACTTCGAGAAGCTCGCCCCCGATGTCTTCGCCGTCGTTCGTGACCTCGGCCAGTTCGCGGCGAAGGCCGGTCTCGACAAGCAGCTGCTCGAACTGGTCAAGCTGCGCGCCTCGCAGATCAACGGCTGCGCCTTCTGCGTGCAGTATCACATCCTGCAAGGCGAGAGCCTCGGCGTCCCCGTCGACAAGCTCAACCTCGTCGTGGTGTGGCGCGAAGCGCCGCAGTTCTCGGCGCGCGAGCGCGCGGCGCTGGCCTGGACCGAGGCGCTGACGACCTTGCCGAACGGCGTCAGCGACGATGTCTATGCCGAGGTCACCGCCGAATTCTCCGAAAAGGAGCTGACCTACCTGACCTCGGCGATCGCTTCGATCAATGTCTGGAACCGGTTCGGCGCCGCCTATCGCTGGACGCCGCCGCCGCGCCGGCAGCGGGCGGCCGCGGCGACTTCGTGAGACGGATCGAACGGCAATTGACAGGGGAGAACGACCGATGAGTTCGATGGCGATGACACCATCTGTTTCATGCGCGCGGCCGCCGCGGCCGGTCTTGCTGGCCGTGATCGCGGGACTGGCTTCGGCCTTCGTGATCGGCAAGGCGCTGCCGACCCCGATGGACGCGATCTCCGCGGTGATTGCGCCACTCTGCGCGAGTGCCAATGCGGCGTCGCCGCTCGACAAGGTCGAGGTCATCACCTCGCATGCGTTGCCGAACGTGGCGGGCAAGCGCGTCACCGTCGTACGCGTGTTCTATGGTCCCGGCGGCTTCACGCCGCCGCACCGCCATTCCGGCTCGGTGACGGCCTACATCACCAAGGGCGAGATCCGTTCCCAGCTCGGCGGCGGGCCGGTCGAGACCTTCAAGGTCGGCCAGTCCTTCTTCGAGCCGCCGGGCTCGACCCACATGGTCTCGGCCAATGCCAGCACCACGCAGCCGGCGGAACTGATCGCGGTGTTCGTCGCGGACGAGGGCGCGCAGCTGACCACGATGCTGGAATAGCCGCCGGCAATTCTAGTCGACGCCGGCCCAGTTCCGCAGATCGCACGCGCCGTCGCGCACTGGACCAGTTTGCTGCGAAGTCCGCGGCAAACTGGACCTTGCGGGCGGAACTGGGCGCGGTGATTGATGGCGCGGCGGTGACGACCGCAATGCGATCGCGCCGCGCGCGCGGCGGTCAACGAACAGGAGCAACCGATGGTCAATCTCAAGGGGCTTTCCGCCTTCCCGATCACGCCCTCGAACAGAGATGGGCAGGTCGATGCGGGAGCGCTTCGCGCATTGCTGGAGCCCCTGATCGCGGCAAAGGTGGATTCGATCGGTCTACTCGGAAGCACCGGCTCATATCCGTATTTCAGCCGCGATGAGCGGCGGCGTGCCGTGCAGGTGGCGGCCGCCCTGGCAGGTGGCAAGACGCCGATCCTGGTCGGCGTCGGCGCGCTGCGCACCGATGATGCGGTGAAACTGGCGCAGGATGCGCGCGATGCCGGCGCGGCGGCAGGCCTGCTGGCGCCGGTTTCCTATACGCCGCTGACCGATGATGAGGTCTTCGAGCACTTTCAAACAGTGGCGCGTGAAAGCGGATTGCCGATCTGCATCTACGACAATCCGGGCACCACGCATTTTCGGTTCACGCCGGCTCTCGTCGGCCGCTTGAGTCACGTTGCAGGAATCGTGGCGGTGAAGAGCCCCGCGCTGGACGCTTCCACACTGTCGGGCCATATCGCTGAATTGCGCGCTGTCGTGCCGAGCGGCTTCTCGTTGGGGTACAGTGCCGACTGGAATTGCACCGAAGCGCTGCTGGCGGGTGGCGAGACCTGGTACAGCGTTCTCGCAGGAGTTTTCCCCAAGGTCTGCGTCGACATCGTCCGTGCCGTGGCAAGTGGCGATGCCGCCAGGGCGCGGCAGCTCGACGCGCGGCTGCAACCGGTCTGGCAGCTGTTCAAGACATTCTCCAGCCTGCGGGTCGCCTACGCGATCGCCAATCTCAGAGGGATCTGTGCGGCCGAGCCTCCGCGTCCGATCCTGCCGTTGCCCCCGGACGCCCAGAAGCAGGTCGGTGAGATGTTGGCCGGAATGGAGATCGGCTGATCGCATCGATGCGGTTCGCGATGGAATTCGCGGTCGCTCCATCGCCATCACAGCTTCCATCGGCGCGCAAAATCGGCTTAACAATCGCCCGTCGTGCTCGGCTTTCTGGGAGGCGTTCGATGCGATTGCCGGTGGTTCTGTTGACGCTTCTGATCCCTGCGGTGGCGTGGGCCGAGGAGCCTGCGACCAACGCGCCGGCGTTGTGGGGCAGTCCCACCGTCGACAACGGCGCCTGCTGCAAGACGCTTGGCGAGGTGCGCAGCAATATCGACCGGCTCGACCGCGAGATCGTGCGCCTGATGGCCGAGCGCGGCCGCTACGTCCATGAAGCCGCCCGCTTCAAGGCCAACCCCGCGCAGGTCGAAGCGCCCGAGCGCGCCGAGGCGGTGGTGAAGAAGGCGATGGCGCTGGCGGAAGCGGACGGGCTGTCGCCCAAGGTTGCGGAAGCCGCCTATCGCGCAATGGTGCGCGCCTTCATCGACTACGAGCAGGGCATCTTCGCAGACGCCGCGGCACGCGGCGATACGCCCTGGAAGAAGTAGGCAGACGCGGCTCAGATACGGACCTCCCTCCGGCGCGCGCTCGCGGGCGCGACGTTCGTCCTGATCGGTTCTATGGCCGTATCGGTCCTCGCGTTTGCCGACGTCTCGCACCATAATGTGGTGTTACTCACCAATCACTTCGCAGTTGATACCGATTCTTCAGGCGGGTCGCCGTGACGCTCGTCGCATGCTGGATCCGGTTGAGATCTCCGCCGTCCCGCACCGATGCATGAAGGCTCCAATCCGCGTTCGCTGAGACGACTTCCACGTGGCATACGTGCTCTCCGCCGGGACAACTGCGTATTTCGCGCAGCGCAATCAACTCGAGGTCTCTTGCCGATATTGGCGTTCTCATTGTTGAGCCTCGCCATCCACATGTTGTCCACGGGCAACCCGATCAGGCGGCCTGGGCCGCCTGAGTGAGATCAGCAAACAGCCGTTCCAGGTTGCGCTTCTCTTCGTCGATCTTTCTTGCGAACTTCTCCCGCTCCTGATCCGATTGGGCAGTGTCGAGCAAGAACTGATAGTGACGGATTACCTTCTCGCTTCCGCGTATCAGAAACTGCGTCGTGCTCATGGCGAGGCGCCTTCCAATCTACTGACGCTCAGCGATGGCCGTTCATGTAAGAGAGGTGGCATGTCGGCCGCCAGAGCCTCCATCGCCGAGGATTCCTCGGAAAGACGTCGTTCGATGAACTGGCGCTCAAGGTCGCTCAGCTTGGTGCTGAGTAACCGTCGATACCGCCGGATGTTGTTGCGATGCGCCCGAAGCTGTTCGAGCCGGCGGTCGACGATCTCGTGCTTTTCCTGCCTGGCGCACCAGCGGGCTTCGATTCTGTCTACGATGTGTTTCGGAAGATTGATGTCCTTCATATCACCCTCCTACGCCGCCAGCGGACGCACCGTTGAGCGAAGACGGTGGGGCTTGCCGCCCGGCGGATGATGCGGATCGCTGTCGAGACGACATAGCGCGTCGAGAATTGCGTCGATCGTTGCCGGTGATCGTAGCTCTGTTGGCGCGCGTAAGTCCGGACGGCACGGGACTGCGGCAGCGTCACACGCCCACGACGCCAGGAGCGCCCGTTTTTCTTCCGTGGTCAGTGAGAGATCTGCCAAGACATCCCGGGGATGATTGAACCGCGCCTTACTGCGGTCGGATTTCAAACAAATGACTTCGGCGGTCGTCGGCCGCATGTTTGCCTCCGTTCTAAGACGAGAATTGAATGTTGAGGCCGCGCCCGGCGTTCCGAACGCGGCTGCTCGTGTGTCACGCTGCAGCTGATTCGAGCTGTTGCGGCCGGTTCGGCTGCGTTGCGTTGATCGCGATCCGCCGCGGCTTCATGGCTTCCGGAATTTCGCGTGCCAGCTCGATCTTGAGCAGACCATTGTCGAACGCGGCGTTCTTCACCAGGACATGGTCCGCCAAACTGAATTGCCGCCTGAATCGACGGGTCGAGATACCTTGATAGAGATAGTCGCGGTCTGCTTTTTCGACCTTGTTGCCCTCGATCGTCAGGACGTTCTGCTCGGCCGTAACCGAGATCTCGTCCGGTGAGAAGCCTGCGACCGCGAGTGCTATCTGGTAGCGATCTTCGGCAAGTCGTTCGATGTTGTAGGGCGGGTAGTTGTCTTCGGTGGCCCGCTGAGCGGTCTCGGCCAGATCGAAGAGACGGTCGAACCCGATCGTCGACCGGAAGAGGGGAGAGAAATCGTACGTGCGCATAGCCAAATCCTCCAAAGAGCAAGATGGGTATGAGAAGCACCGGACACGACCGGTGCCCGTCAATCCTGGACCCGACCGGCGTCCAGGTGGTCGGCCACGCGGACCGACGTGTCACGAATTAAATCGGGCTCGGAAAGTGTCAAGAGGTCTTCGCAAAAAAATGCGACAGCATGTGAGCGGCCCGCCCCGAGAGGTGCTGGGGCCGTTTCTTTGGGCGACATCTCGTCACCGGGATTCCACGAAATCCATCTTGGCCGCATTTGGCGCTAATTGTCCTGACGACCGGGGCAAGATTTCATCCCGAAGCAATTTTCAGGTTTCGGTTGAGGGGCCGTCTCGCGACACGGCCCCTTTTCGTTTCACGCGACCAGGTCTCGGCCGGTGTCGGTGAACTTTAGCACGCGCCTCTTTCGTGCGCGGTGTCTTGCGGCGCGAGCACTTGATCTCCAGCCGCGTGTAGCCGGCGTTGATGGCATGGCAGCGCGCCTCTCGGTCGAATGCGGTGCGAGGATCGTCGTGACCGCTCTGGCACGCGCGAGTTCCTTCGTCGGCGCTTTGCGGTCGCCGCCGGAGAGGGGCGTGGGATAATATTTAGGGCCCATGTCCATGATCGCGCCGCCGCCGTTCTGCAAGCCGATGTGACCCACCGGAACGGACGTTCTGGAAACTGTTGCGACGGAGCCGATGGCCATGGCCCCCAAGGCAAACGGCGTTTGCGCGATTTCGGAATAATGGAATAATGCCGCTGAGTTGCCCGACATGTCAAGGCGTCGTGTCTATGGCGGCCCCCGCGGGCTACTTTGCATGGGGTTGTTTTGGATATTTTGGTGGTGCGCCCGGAACCGGTGTCCATCCCGCATCAAGTGCGGGGACAGGCTTCGCTCGACCACGCGCTAATTGCCGCCGCCTTCCTGGGTGTCGATGCGATGCAAGACATCGTCGGGCAGCGCATGGGCCACCGCCGCCGCAGGTCCGGGCTCCGGTCCGATCTCGCGGCCGCGGCCGCGGATCAGCCGCTCATAGGCCGACACCAGCGTGGTGTAGGGATTGACCCAGAGCCAGCCGTCGCGCGTGAACACCTGCACGTCGAAATGCAGATGCCGTGACGTGCCGTTGGGATGGTCGAGATAGTTCGAGACCACGCCGATCTTCTCACCCTCGCTGAGGCGGCGTCCATTGATCAGGCCGTCGGCATCCATCACAGACGGGTTCATGTGCATGTAGCGGAAACGGACATGCTCGGTGCTTGTGTTGACCTGCAATGTCGCGGCCTGCTGCTGCGCCGAGCGGATCACGATACTGTCGCGCACCGCGACGACGACTTGCTGCCTGGGGTCGCAACGGTCCTTGCTGTCGGCCGGACACGCGCCGGGCCTGATATCCTGGCCCTGATGACCGTAGCCGCTGGCGCATTGGCCGACCTCGAAGCTGCGCGCCTCGCAGAAATTGTCCTGCCAGGGATACTCGTCGACGGTCGCGCCAGCCTTGCGCCTGGCGAAGGATTGCGAGTGCGCGAAGGCCGGCGCTTTGTCGAGCGGAAAGCGGATCTGCGAATAGACGGTGAAGTCGGCATGGCCGCCCTGCTGCCTGCGGCCGCTGCTTCCCGCGACGATGTCGCCGCTCGGGCGGTAGGTGAAGTCAGCCGATTGCGCGATCGGCCGCTCTGCAATGTCGGAGGCGATGTCGCTGCGCGGCCGCGACGGTTGCCCGCCGGCGATGCGCAACGCCTTCAGGAAGCGTTCGGCCACCGGATAGGCCTCGCGGCAGGCCAGCCGCTTCGGCCGTGGCGCGCTGTCGAGGCACTGGATTGAGACGACATAGGGAATCCCGAAGCGGGTGAAGGCGTAGCGCACATAGCCTTCGCGGATGAAGCGGCGCAGGTCCGGAAACTGCGCGGCCAGCGTCTTGACCGGTTCGCCCTTGCCGCCGAGCCGGTCGGCGAGGTCGTAGACCAGGATCGAGCCCGAGATCTGCACTTCGACCGGCTTTGCAAAGGTCCGCGGCGGCATACCGTCGCCGGCGCCCGGGTCGAGCGAGAACACCGCGTCATAGCCGGACGCGCCGGCATGGAACACATCGGCCGCGCGGAAGTCGGCCTGGTAGCGTGCGACCGGCAGGCTGTCCGGTGCCCCGTTCTGTCGTGCGTCGAGATAGCTTGCGGGGTCGAAAGGCAGCAGCACCGGGATCGGGCTGCGCGCAATACCGGGGAAGAGCGGCGATGTCACCGCGTTCAGCTGCACCAGCGCGGGCGTCGCGCGTGGATCGGTAGCGGGAACGCGGCGCTGTCCGGCGAATGTGAAGCTGGAGGCGATAGCCGGGCGGGTCGTGATCTCTTGCCGGAGCTGGTCGAGCACCGAGCGCCATTCGACCCGCATGGCCGAGATCGAAGGCGTCCGGAATTCGTCGGCATGAGCGCCGGGAGGAGGCAAGAGCAGGGCTGCCAGCCAGCAACTGATGAAGCTGACGACCTTCCTGTTCACTGCACTCCCCGGTTCATGTCTGATCGCGAGAGATTAGAGCAAGTTCCAGAAAAGTGTGTAGCAGTTTTCCGGAAAGTTTGAGGTTAAACAACAGCCTGATGTGCGATGAAGGTTCATTACGACTGTCACCGCACTTCGCCGCTCAATCCTTGTTCAGTCCTTGGCGCGTTCGACGTAGGAGCCGTCCTCGGTCATCACGACGATGCGCGTGCCGGTGGAAACGTGCGGCGGCACGCCGGTGCGGATGCCGTTGGACAGCATCGCCGGCTTGTACGACGACGAGGCGGTCTGGCCCTTGGTGACGGGCTCGGTCTCCACCACTTCCAGCGTCACGCGCTGGGGCAGCTGGATCGCGACCGGATTGCCGTCGTGCATCGACAGCTTCACGGTCATGTTCTCCTGCAAATACGGAGCAGACGAGCCGACGATCTCCTTGGAGACCTGGACCTGGTCGTAATTGTCGTT
Source organism: Bradyrhizobium sp. AUGA SZCCT0105 (assembly GCF_018129565.1). Classification (NCBI taxonomy): domain Bacteria; kingdom Pseudomonadati; phylum Pseudomonadota; class Alphaproteobacteria; order Hyphomicrobiales; family Nitrobacteraceae; genus Bradyrhizobium; species Bradyrhizobium sp. AUGA SZCCT0105. The sequence goes on from NZ_JAFCMK010000001.1 coordinate 730,669, forward strand.
GTTCATGAAGTGGAAGCCGTCGGCGTCCTCGTAGAGGTAATTGTAGTTGTGGTCCTCGACGGTGGCCTTCTCGACCTGATCGGTGGTCTTGTAGCGCTCCGACACCTTCACGCCGTCGCCGATGCGGCGCATTTCGATCTGGCTGACGGGGGTGCCCTTGCCGGGATGAATGTTTTCGGCGGAGAGGACCACATAGAGCTTGCCATCCTGCTCGATGATGTTGCCCTTGCGGATGGAACTGGCGATGACTTTCAAAGGTGTTTTCCTGAATTTGAGAAGCTGGGGCGCAAACCGGACCGGCAGCCCCTCGGCCGTGGCGGCGATTTCGGGCTGCAACATACTGATTTGGGCGGGGTTGTCCAATTGTCGTTACATCACAACCACTTGGATTTCCACGGGTAAACCTACGGTAAGTCTACCCGGCTTTTTGGCGGATTTCACTTAGCCTCTGCCGCGTCAGATTGCCAGTCCGGATGATGGTGTCCGTAGGTGGTTTGAAGCATTTCGAGGCTCATTCCGAGGGACCGGGCGGCCTGCCACGGGTCGACGCGCTGGCGCATCATGTGGGTGGCCCGGGAGTGCCGCAGGGTGTGCGGCGTGACGTCGGCCGAAAGCTTCGCCAGCTTGCGGGCGGCGCGCCAGCCCTCGCCATGATCCAGGACCGGTCCGCCGCCGTACTCCATGATGAACTTTGCTTTGGGGCCGTCGAGCCGCCGCCAGCGGCGTAGGTGCGACAAAAGCCGGCGCCCGGCCCGAACTGGCGGCGTCCGCTTCCTCGTCTCAGCGGCGCCGTCAGGGCGCCTCAACATGATGCCGGTTTCAAGGTCGACCATCTTCCAGGACGTGCCGCCGATCGCGGTATGGCGGGTGCCGGTGTACCACCCTATGATGAAAAACCGGAACAGCCGCTTGCGCTGGCCGGGCTTAAGCCGCCGTATGCCATGCCAGAGGAATTGGGCGGCCTCCGATCTGGTGAGCCATCGAGTGCGCTTTGCCGGCGGTGGCGGTTTATCCACGATGGGCAGCACGCGGAGCGGCCCTTTGCCGCTCTTCTTGTGCCAGTAGATCGCCGCCGCGTGCAGCATGCCGATTTCCCGGCGGCAGATGGTCGGGGCGCTCCGATGCGCGATGTACAGCTTGCAGTTTTCGGGGGTGATCTCGGCGGCGCGCTTGCCGCCCCACCATTCCTCGAGGTTGACCATATCGGCCGCGACCGACGCGGCGGACGGCTTTCCGGTCAGCCACTCATCCGAGTAGACCTTGAGCATGTCAGCAATGAGCGGGTCGCTGCCGGCTGCTATGCTGTGGTTGGCGGCGAGGTATTCCGCGAGGAAGTCTTTAGCCGCTTGAAGCTCGCTCTTGCCGCAGCCCGTGCGGACTGTTTTTCGGCCGTCGATGACGGACCAGGTTTCGCGTTCTTTGTCGAGCCAGAGGCGGGGGCCGGATTTTGGGCGCGGCATTTCTTTTCCTGCATTTCCCGCACAAAACGGAGGGTCGTGAAGTCTTGGCGGCCAACCCGAAATATTTCAAGCATCCCGCGGGCGTGCTCGGCACGCAAGCTGGCCTCGGTGACGATCCCACGGAAGGCCAGTTCACAAGCCTCCGTGAGCGTGATGGGGGTTTCGTCGCCGATCTCGGCTGGCGCGACGCGCTTCAATATCCTCTCCACTTCTCGATCGGTGACGATGCGGTGCGCTTGGCCGGCGCCTTCGCGAAACCGCGGCTCCGGATCTTCGACCGCTTCGCCGGCTTGAGCCCGTAGGCGCTTTTCAGCACGGCATCGGCCTTGCGCATGCGCGGGTTGTCCTCGGTGTGCGTCTTGACGTCGGCGCAGGGCAGGCAGTGAACCTTGCAATTCGCCGCGGTCGGCTCGCCGCCAAGGCCGTCTGGCTGAACGTGCTCGTAGATGAACCCGCCGGACCGAACCTCCTTGCCGCAGTTTTCACACTGAGGCCGGCCGGCGAGGTTTTCGACGCCTTCAACCCTGCATTCTCGGCAGCACCGCGCGAACGCGGCCTTGCGGACCGACTGCGGGAATTCCTGGCGTTCCTGGCCGCGCAGGTTCATAGGGGCTTCCCGCCGGTGCACAGTCCGCGCCGGACAAGCGAGTCATGTTGCTCTGTTTTGAGCATCATCTTTTCCAGCGGGGACAGCGGAAACCGCTTGCTGCTGCTCGGCGGCTGGAATTGCGCGAGATACCGACGCTGCGCGGTGAGCCATGCCTTGTAAGCCCAGCCCTTCCGTTGCGCGAACGGGTAGTTTTCGCGCAACAGCTTCGCCCGATCCCTGAACGGGGTGTCCTTCGGAAGGTCGGCGGTGATGGTGCGGATGTGGTCCCAGGCGCGATCGGTCCAGCTCAAGCGGCAGTCTCCCGCTCGCGCGCTCGCTGTTCCTTCGGGTCGCTCCAAACGATGCCGTTCTCGGCGCCCCACGCGAACATGAATTCGATGAGGTCGCGCATTTCCCCCACGCTGAGATCGGATGAGGACTGCCCGTAGGGGACAAAGCCCTTGCCGTCGAGCGTCGGCAGAACGGTAAATTCCTTGCCGCAAGCCTGCATGAACACAACCTTGGCTTCATCGGTCGTGTAGGGCCGGCCAAAATCGTACTGGCTCACAATGTCGGTCAGCATGGCCCACATGCGGTCGTTCTGTTCGATGGTGCGCTGAGGTGCTTTGAACTCAACGCGCGTTCCGGCTGGCGCCTGGTTGATCCAGCGGATTGCGCGGTCGCGGACGTCGCGGCCGGTCAGGACGAGCTGCGGGCGGCCGGTCATGCGGGCACCGCCTGTGAACGCTGCTCCAACGTCCTCTTGAGGGCGAGGGCGGCGTTTTTATCGTGCGCCCAATATTCCTGCAGCGCCACGCGGTTCTGATCGGCGAAGCGCGCGACCGCGTCCGGCGTCATGGCCCGCGTGTGTTCGTCCACTCGGTCGTAGAATTGACCGTGCGGGACGCGGACAAGTGTGCCGGCACCGTCGAAAGTTGCAAGCAGCGCCGGGCCACCGATGCGCTCAAGCCGCGCTGTGGCGTCCGCCTGGTCGGCAAGCTCGGCGGGCGTCAGTTCGCGGTAATCGGCGTCCGTGATCGAAGCGTGACGATCAACCTCGGCTTCCTCATGCACGGTCGCTAAATCTTCGGGCCATCCCTTGCGGAGGGCTTGCATCTCGGCGCACTTTGCAATCTGGTTGCGGCCGGCCTTTGTCCATTGCGCTTTCTTCGGGTCGAGCCGCTGTGTCTCCTGGGCGCCTTGACGGAGCTGGCGGCGCATCTTTGGCTTACCGCTGTCGGGCCATACGTCGCCGGTGTCGACGTATTCGTAGGCGGCGGGATCGCCTGTCGTGACGATCGGCGCAAATTCCTCCCAATAGACCTTGCCGACGATCCGGCGGAACGGGTCCGCGGGCGTGGGGCGATGAAAGACGCCGACAGTGCAAGAAACGATGCCGTGCGGGTTGGTCAGCGGGTTTTTTGCTTCCTCGCTGAATTCCAACCGTGGCGGCTCTTCGTCGGGTTGGTAGTTGCCGGTGCGCGCCGCGATCGAGCGCGCACCGTCGATTCCGACCACCAACGTCAGTTGCCGGGTCGCCTCGTTGTCCTTGTTGAAGACGAAGGCATAAACCTGCTTCCGGATCGGCGAGAGCCGCAATTCCCGGCAGAGCATGGTGAACAGGCCGAATTCGTCGTTGTTGCAGTCCTTCGCATAGGTGCGACGAACCAGGGAGAGCGAAGAGCCGTTATCCCACCATGACAGGCTCGATGCGGCGCGCGGGACAATCGCGTTCATGGGATCAGCTCCACTTCACGGTTACGCCGGTGCCGCCGTCGATGAGTTCGGCGCCGGGGATGGGCGGGAAGGCGGCGAGCAAGCGCGCCTTGGCATCGGCGTAGTCGTCTTCGGGAAGGCTGCCGGCTTTTACTGCGGCGTCGAGCTCGTCCAGCTTTCCGGCCAGCGTGTCGCGGCGGTCCTTCAACGCCTTGAGTAAATCGGCGCGGTTCAATGCCGGTTCGGGCGTCTTGAAAAACTGGGACGGGATAGCCGCCTCATCGGTTACGTCGATCTTGTCCGGCTTCGCGCGGGAGAAGATGAGGGCGAGCGGCCGCTCAATCCGGCGCTGCTCCAAGACGTCGAGCACGCCGAGCAGCATCGTTTCCATGCTGCGGCACCGATCATCGAGCCGCTTTTTGCGCAGTTCGCGCTTCGCCGACATGGCGTCGATGCCGGCGATCTGCTCGCGGTCGAGTAGGATCTGAACCAAGACCTGGTCGACCATTTCCAGAAGGTCGGTTTCTCCCTCGATCGTGTCGCAAAGCAGCGTCACGTCTTCATCTTCGCCGAAGATGGCCTTGAGCTGGTCTTTAAGGGCAGATGCGGCGACAAGCTCGCGTTGCAAGTCCCGCTGCGGCGCGGCCGGCGGCTTCGCGCGGCGCGGCGCGCGGATGGCGATGGGCTTGATGTTCTCAGTGGGGAGCGGTTCGGCGGACATTTATGCGGCCTCCTGGCTGTGGGCTTCTTTGTCCCTCGCAATCGCGAGGTCGATCTTCGACAAGGCGAGCGCAACAGCGGCGCGGGCCTCGGCGAGAATTGCGGTCGAGTGCTGGCAGGGCGCGGCGTCGCGCGGCGCAACGTTGTGAATGAGCCCGTCCACGTCATCGGCGAGCCATGACGCATAGCCTTCAACTCGGGTGTTGCGGGCGGCTTCCGCCTCGGCGGCGCACTGCTGTTCTGTTGTCGTCACGGCAATTCACCTTTCAAAATCGGGTAATCTGGTCCCCAGGTCTCGACGCGCTCGGAGGCGGATGCCACCTTGTCGACGGCCTGGATCTTCACGGCGAGGCCGCGGGCGCTGATCTTCCCGGTGGTCCAATCGGACAGCCAGTCGCCAAGCGCCCAATCGAATCGGGCGCCGGCGACAGCTTCGCGGGCGAGGCGGGGCAGGCGATCGAACATCGCGAGCGTCCCAATCTCGAGCAGATCGCCTTGCGAATTGTTCACGCGCCGGCCCCGATCGCGGCCCAGACGCAAAGCGCGCTGATGAAAGCGGTGATGATGAAGAAATCGCGGATATCGCTGCTGTCGCAGCCGTGGCGGCGCATGAACTTGAGCATGTTAGCCCCGGGCGTCTTCGATGACGGCCACAAGGTCGTCAATTGCATCCTGCTCGGTGCGGCCGAAGCCCTGGAACATGTACCCGTCGTCGTCTGGCTCGTCGCTGTCGCGCGTGGCGCACCAATCGTAACGGCGGTCCGGGATCGGCGGGAAAACGTGCGTGCACACGATCTTGTCACCAACCTTCTTTTCGGCCTCCTGGCGGTGCAGCCGATCGCAGCCGGCGCCGTCGCATTCCTCGCAACGGCCGATGTCGCGTTCAAAATCGGGGGCGTCGTTTTGTGCGATGTGCTGGAAAAGGCGGCCGTCGATGCAGCGGACGTCGAAACGAAAGTGCTTCATGGTCGATTACTCCGCGGCCTGTGCCATTGCGCCGGTAACCGCCAGCTCGTCCCAGCGATAGGAGAGGGCTTCCGAAACCTCGCCGGTTTCCATCAGCTCGCGCACGGTCTCGGCGCACAGCGCGGAAGCCGCGACGGTGGTTTCGGTGAATTCCTTCTGGGCGGCTTCGCGCTCGCGCTCCCAGCGTGGCGAGCCTCGGTAGGCGAAGGCGGCCGACATGCGGTCCGAGAAACGGGCCTGCTGCGGCTTTGTCGCGGAGTTGAAATACCAACCGGCTTCGGCCTCGGCGCGCTCTAGCCTTTCGCAATCTTCGCTGAGGTCGTCGGGTGCGTAGTGCGGGTTTGGTGAGTAGTAGGACATCGGCGTTTCCCCGTGCTGATGGGAAACATGATAGTGGAAGAAATCCCACTGCACAATAGGAAAGTGGGAAAAATCCCTCGTCCTTAAAGTTCTTGATTTGTTCTTATTCAGAAGGCACGATCTCGCACAATCAAAAATGGGAGTGCAGTCGTCATGAGTACAGCGACCTATTACGTCGCGCAGCCGTTTGAATTGACCAAAGGCGGCCACCTGGTGGCCGGCATGCCGCAGCAGGTTCAGAGCGAAATGGCGGCGATCAGGCGGGCCGAGAGCTTGGCAAGGAAGGGTGGGGCGGTCGCGTTCAGTCGGACCGGCGATTTATCAACAGGCGATTTTGAGGACGCAAAGATACTGCGAACATTTGGGCAGGTGCCGGATGATATTCTGTAGAGAGCCTCCCCGCCGTGTTAGGTTTGGATGGCGCTAGAAAGAGCAAACATGGATTCGACTTATAATTTGAACGGTGGCTATAAGCCGACATTAAAGCGATTTGCTGACCTGGATGGTCCCGACTTTTTTCCGACACCTCCTTGGGCTGTGGAAGCACTCATGGACAACGAGGAATTTGAGGGAGATATCTGGGAGCCGGCGTGCGGTGACGGCTCGATGGCGAGGGTTCTAGCTAGCCGCGGCAACGCCGTAATAGCGTCGGATCTCTACGATCGCGGTTTCGGCGAAATAGGAGTCGACTTTCTAAGTTCAACTCGCGCGGCTGAAAACATAGTGACAAATCCCCCATACAATGCGGCCGAAGGGTTTTTAAGGGTCGGATTGTCTCTCGCGACGAAGAAGGTCGCGCTTCTGTTGCGACTTGCATTTCTTGAAGGTGGAAGCAGATATCGATCAATTTTTTCTGTCGTACCTCCCACCCGGGTTTGGGTCTTCAGCGAGCGCATCACATTCTATCCCGCTGGAGTTCAGCAACAGGGCTCCGGAACTACCGCGTATGCTTGGTTCATCTGGGACAAGTCGGCAGCACAGGGTAGCAGCCAGCTTTGCTGGCTACCGCCTGGTTATAAGGCTGCGTCTGCCAAGGAGAAGCCGATGCTGTGAAGGTATTCGAGGCCTTCCTCGGTGACCTTGACCTCGTCCTGCGCCGTTTTCTTCGCGTACCCCAAACTGAAGATACTTTTGGATGAGCTTGCGTGCGATATGACGTTGCCAACGATTTGGCGCCATCGTGGCTCGGAGCCCCGGGATGGAAAAGGCTCTAAGTCGGTAGCAGAAAATTCAACAACGCTCTCAATGAAGTTCTTGATCTGAGCTGTTGTCGCCTTGCGACCCGGAAAGCAACTTGCGGCTTTCAAAACCGCGTCGCGGGAGTCTTTCTCCTTAAGTTGCTGGCCTCTCAGCGGCTCGAGTTTCCCATATACGAATTGCTGACCGCGTATCCAATGCAGCGCAGTCTTGTTTAGACCAAAACTTTCGCAAGCTTGCGTGACGATCTTCTCAGCTTCCTCCTGAGTCATCGGTTCCGTATAGAGCGAGGTTATTTTTTTCGGATCACTGCGATAATGCCTCAAGCTGAAATGGACTGAGTTGTTTATGCAGAACGCCGCGTACTCAAACTCATCCAGATCGTCGGTCCCAGTGTGTATTCTCAAAGTAAAAAAGCGCAGTGCACGCCCCAATATGGCCTGGGGTTCAAGTTCGCGATCAAGCTCATGCTTGTTCTGCTGGACGACGTTTACAGCTGCTTGTTTGTTACGTTTGCCTTTAGGCATGCGTAATCGACCCCATCGACTGTCTTCATTGTGATTCCAGGTGTGCGGCCTGCGTACCAATTTACGTGGAGCGGGCCTTGGTTTGGTTCAGGACAAATCTCCGTCGTAAAATCGATGCCTCTCTCGCCATTCTGCAACGGCATGGCATATCCGCGAACGGTTGCCGTGTAGCCGTATCGCGCGGCGGTTCCCCAAATTTCACCCGAGCTTGCTTGCACAATTGCTATCTCTTTGGTTTGTAGATTAGTTTCTTTCCTGCAATATACCCCATACAGCATCACTACTTTCAACCTCCTCATTTCGAAATAGTCATCGTCGTCCCTTGTACATCCCAACAACCTGATGGCAGATCGGCCAGTCGGCTCGGTGCTCGCTGAACGTCTTGGCCGGGTTGTATTGCTCGAGCTTGAACGAGCGATCGTTGAATGAGATCAGGTGCTTGATCATCGACTTGGCGTCGCCGGTGCGCGGGTCGTGATCGTAGAGAATTACATCTGTGCCGCGCTCGGGCGGCCGGCGAGGATGGACGAGAGCCATATCGCCGGGGCGGTAGGCCGGAACCATTGATTCTCCGACCACTAGGACGCCATAGCTGTCGGGGACGCCTTCGAGGATGACCGGCCGCTTGACCCACTCCATTACGTCAGTGTGCACGATCATGAAGCCTTCGCCGCCCTGTGCGGCGGCGTAGATTGGGAAATCGCGAATGCCGACGAGTTGATTGCCGGGAACGAAAGGCGGAGGTGGTTCGGTGAGCGCTTTGACCTTGCCAGCCGGTACGTCCGCCATAAGACTGGGGCCAGCGCCCAGGAGTTCGGCCACCGTCCAATCCAGTGCGCGGGCAACCTGCTCGTGCTTATCCGATCGAATGGATGCCTTTTTCCCATTGATGAAGTCGCGAATGTAGGTGCGTTCGAGCCCGACATTCGCCGCGGCCGTGATCGGCGAGCGGTCCAGTTCGGCGAGCCTAGCAGCCATTCGCGATCGCATATCTGGTTTTAAGTCATTGTCCTTCATGTGGAAATTATCCCACTTAGGGTGGGATTTTCCAAATGGAAACAATCCCACTAAATCCCCTTGTGAAGTAGGATTTATTCCACTACTCTGCTTGGGTGATGCAGCAATCATTCGAGCAGGCTTGCAAGAAAAAGCTTTTGGCGTGTGCTGAGGCATACGCGCGGCAGCGGGATATCAAGCTGACGACGTTGGGCCGGATTGTCGTCAACGACAGCCGGTTCTTTTCTCAAATGCATGATGGCGGTCGGAGCTTCACGGTCCGCAAGTACGACGAAATCTTGCGATGGTTCTCGCAAAATTGGGCGCCTGGCGTTGCTTGGCCCGATTGGGTCGAGCGTCCCGCTTTGCCTGCGGCGAGGGACGCCGCCTGATGCGCAACGTTTCACCAACGTTTCAGGCCACGGGCGCGCCGCTCAAACGCGGCTATGTGGCGCAAGCCTTGATCGACGTGGGCGCGGTGCTGTTCGGCCTGCTGTTCATCGGAACGCGGCTCGCTTCGATCGCGCTCAACATCTTCGCTCTGTTTTTGGTTTTGGGGATCTAGCACGCGCGCGGCGAAAACCGCGAGCGGCTGGAAGGGGAAGGGTTCGTTCTCGTTGTCCGGGTTCGTCATGCCGGAAGTTCAAACATGGCGCGTTTTGCAAGTGTGCAAATTGATTTGGAGGCGAAAGCAAATGCCGCGGTCTGCGTATCTGGATGAAGCGGTTAGGTGGTCGAAAGACCTGACGAAAATGCGTTCTCGGGGTGCAGGAGACACCGAAAACGCGATGCGTTCGATAGAGCGTGAGTACGGGGTGGAATACGGCGTTCTCTGGCGGCTTCGCTATCGGCGATCTCAGCTCAAGGACATCGGCGTCACCGCGTACATGCGCCTCAAGGCGGCCTACCAGGCCGAGTGCCAACGTCAATTGAGGATGCTCAAGCATGAAATTGCGATCACCGAGGCGGCGTGCGGCGCTGCATCGGATCCTGTGGTGCAGGCTAAGGCTTTGGTTCGCCAGAACGGGGGCTAAATGACCCCTGCGACGCACCGACCAACCGAAACGGAATTGAAGGCGCACCATCGGCGCTCAGCGTTCCGGGCCTCGATCGACGCGAAGGCCGCTGAACTGGCGGCGTCCAAACTGCGAGCCGCGCTCGAGGCGGCGCGGCCTAAGCCTGCTACGGTCAAGCCTGCGCCTGTCGTCGTTGATCCGCCGCTCTACTTCCCGCCGATGAAAGGGCCGTGGTTTGCGATAGATGGTGCGACACTGGTCAAGACGCTGACAGTTCGCGACATCCAGATTGCGGTTTGCGATCGGCTCGGCGTGACCATGGCCGAATTCCTGGGCGAGCGCCGACATGGGCCGATTGCCCATGCGCGGCAAATCGCGATGTATCTCGCCAAGGTATTGACCGGGCGCAGCCTTCCGGAAATCGGCCGGCGGTTCGAACGAGATCACACCACGATCATGCACGGGGTTCGGAAAATTCACCGCGAATGCGGTCTCGATCCCGATCACCCGGAGTGTTTCAGCGTCGAAACTTCCGACCTGGTGAAGCTGCTCCGCGCCGAGGTGGAGTATTGCGATTGAGCGGCCTGCCGCTGCTCGAGCTGATGTCCGCGCCGCCGTCTTATCCGGATGGCGTGCCGCTCAACGTCTGCCAGCAGTTCGAGCGCCTGGCGCTCGAGGTCCGCAACGTTGGATATGACCGATATTCGGCGGACGCGATCCTGCATCGCATTCGCTGGCATGAACGGATTGAGCGCGGCAACCGCGCTTTCCGCTGCAACGACCATTGGACTGCGCCGCTCGCGCGCTGGTTCCTCCAAATCCATCCAGAAGCCAAGGGCTTTTTCGAGCTGCGGGAGCGCGTGGACGAATGACAGTGTTCAAGAACAGGCAATTCCGCCTGCCATCGGGCGAGGCAGCGCAGGATTGCGACCCTGTGATTGCGCGGATGTGGGCTGACAAATTCGATACCGTCGACATCGCCCGGCGCGTCGGGAAGCCAGAGAGCTACGTGGCAAATCGCTTGGCCGCTCTTCGTGACGCGGGGCGCCGATGAGTGCGCCTGTGTTTGTCCGCTGCAAGGATGACACGCTAGCGCGTGAGATCCTGACCGTTGGTCGCGTGTACGAGGTCGCCGGCGAGCGGGACGGCAATTACCGCGTCCTGGGGCGCTGGCTGGCAGTCCGGCGGTTCGAGCCTGCGACCTATGACGATTGGGTGGCGCAGCGATGAGCGACGGGCCTGCGATCGTCTACGTCAACGTCTACCGCCCGCTGATGGGTGCTTGCGGCACCGTCTGGGCCACGCGCGAGCTCGCCGACCAGATGGCGGCGCGAAATCGAATTGCATGCGTGTCGGTAAAGGTGGGGGAAAGCCTCGGCTGCACGCTGTTCAACATGACACGGGAAGGGGCGGCGGGGTGAATAATCCTTGGTTTCGGATGTATGGGGACGTCATCAACGATCCCAAGGTGATGCGGCTTCCGGAGGTCATGCGTTGGCGCTGGGTTGCGCTGCTGTGCATGGCCTCGAGGAATTCCGGCCGGCTTCCCGGCGTGCCTGACATCGCTTTCGCCCTTCGCATGTCGGAGGATGACGCCGGCGCGACGCTGTGGGATCTCAACGCCGCTGGGCTGGTCGATGAGGTCGAGCCCGGAATCTACGCTCCGCACAATTGGGAAGGCCGGCAGTACAAATCGGACAGCTCGACCGCGCGCGTTCGCGAGCACCGCGAGAAGGTGAAGCGCGAGGCGGAAGAGGCGGCGAAGCGAAACGTTTCATGTAACGGTGACGGAAACGTTTCCGTAACGGCCCAGAACAGAACAGAACAGAGCAGATCAGAACATAGCTCTCGGTCTGTCGACCGATCGGCGAGCGAGCCCAAACAGATCGACCTTGAGGAAGCGATAGCGGCGAAGCGTGGTGCTGAACCGTCTCGCTTCGATGAGTTCTGGCAGGCCTATCCTCGCCGGGATGGTCCGAACCCGCGCAAGCCGGCGGAAACCCGGTTCAACTCGCTGGTGAAAACCGGCCTCGACCCGGCAATGTTGATTGCTGCGGCGAGGAAGCTCGCAGCCGATGAGCACGCGCGCGGCAACGTCGGGACGAGGTTCATTCCGCAGGCCTGCACCTGGCTCAATCAACAGCGCTGGTCGGATCATGCGGCCGTCTTTGCGCTCCAGACGATCGGCGGCGAGGCAGCGCACGAAATGGCGATTGAGGATGCCGTGAGGATGTTTGCGCGCAATGGCTTCTGGTCGCGCCACGCTGGGCCTGCACCGGGGCTCACTGGCTGTCGTGCGTCGGCTGAATTGCTCGCTAAGCACGGGTTGACGATCGACGGGCGGCGCCTCGATGTCGTCGCTGCGTGAGTTATCCCGAGAAATCTTAAAACCGTTCGCTTTTCACTAGGCGCTTTTACCAAATCAACCGCTCTCTAAAACCCATGAGCATCGCAGACCTCAAGTCCCGCTTGCCGGATGTGCCCGGTATCGAAACGCTCACTCTCGCGCTTTCGGCCGGTCATCAACGTTTGACGTGGGCCAATGGCTCCATGTCCGCAAACGTCGGCGCCTTCGCCTCCGACCAGGACATTGAGGACGCAATCCGCAATGCGGACCGGCTCCCTGCCGTCGCGCTGATCCCCGAAACCTCGAAAGGAAACGTCATGTCGGTTACCGGCGCTGGCTTTGCCGGCGGCAACCTGAAAACCCAACTCGCCGCGATCCGCCAGAAGATGCAGGACGGCCAAGCCAAGATGGCCGCCTCGCTGGCGAAGATGGATCAGGCCGCGACCGCTCATAACCAGCTCGCCGATACCGTGAGCGCGGAAGCTGACGCTCTTCTGGCCGACATCGGTCAATTCACCAACGGGGGCGAGTAAGTCCCCCTATGGCTCGTCCGTCCGATTACTCCCTCGAACTCGCTGCCGTGATCTGCGACCGGATGGCCGAAGGTGAGAGCCTGCGCACCATCTGCAAGGCGGAGGACATGCCCGCCCGGTCCACCGTGTTCCTCTGGCTGGCGGCGCACAAAGAGTTCTCGGACCTATACGCGCGCGCGACGGATGCCCGGGCGCACCTTCTAGCCGAAGAAATCCTCGAGATCTCCGACGACGGCCGGAACGATACCTACAAGGACGACGACGGCAACGAGATGACCAATCACGACGTCATCGCGCGGTCGAGGCTTCGGGTCGACAGCCGGAAATGGCTGGCGGCTCGCCTGGCACCTCGGAAGTACGGCGACAAGATCACTCAGGAGCATACCGGCGCAGACGGCGGACCGATCAAGCAGGAGGTCAGCCGCATTGAGCTGGTCGCCGCGCCGTTCCCCGCGAACATGGGGGAAGGCTGATGAACGTTGGGCCTCACGCCGGCGGGTGCCTGATCTGGGCTTACCTGATCCTGATCGGTGCTGCTGTGGCGGCCGTCTACTTCTTCGGGTGACGCTGAGCCGGCAGTTTCCGGCGGACTGAGACAAGGAGAATGATTTGAGCTCTACCGAACAACAGTTGCAGGACCGCGTACAAGAGCTTGAGGCGCTGCTAGGCGTCGGCAACGACGACGTTTCGCGGCTGTTGACGGTGCTCGATGCCACGCCGCAGCAATGCGAAATGGTCGGGTTCATGCTCAAGCGCGCGGTCGCCGGCCGTGAGGCAATGTTCACCGTCTTGTTTGGCGCTCGGCCCGAGTGCGACAAGCCGGAAATGAAGCTGATCGACGTGCAAATGGTGAAGGTCCGCGCCGCGCTCGAGAAGGTCGGCATTCCGGTCCACACCGAATGGGGCGCCGGCGGCTGGTCTCTCACGCGATCGGACAAGGCCAAGCTCCGCGCCATGATGGAAGGGCGCGAGCCGCCGCCGGCAGCCGCGCCGATCGCGGCGCCGCGGCCGTCGCCGCTTCCGACGCCTGGCGCGCGGGAAGCGCTCCGCGACCGCCGCATGGCCTTCCTGGAGGGCGCGTGATGCTGCTCATGGCGCTGCTCTGCTTCCTCAACGAATGCCCGGGGCTCGCGTTCATCGCGCTTTGCCTCTGGGCTCTGTCGGAATGAAACGTTTCCTCTGACGTTTCATAAACGTTTCGCATGACCGCGGCTCAAATCCTCCTGCCTCCTAAGCTCGTCCCGGTGTTCACTGGCGATGCCATGTACCGTGGCTCGCACGGTGGCCGTGGGTCGGCGAAAACGCGCTCGTTCGCCACGATGGCGGCTGTGCACGGGCTCCGTTGTGCGCGAGCGGGCCAAGACGGCGTTGTGGTGTGCGGTCGCGAGTTCATGAATTCGCTGGCCGATAGCTCGTTCGAAGAGGTCAAGGGCGCCATCTACAGCACGCCATTCCTCGCCGAAGCCTACGAGGTCGGCGAAACCTACATCCGGACCAAATGCCGCCGGATCAACTTCGCCTTCATCGGCCTGCGGCACAACCTCGATAGCGTGAAGTCGAAAGCGCGCATCCGGCTCGCCTGGGTAGATGAGGCCGAGCCCGTGTCGGATGTCGCATGGACCAAACTTGACGCGACCGTGCGCGAAGAGGGCGCCGAGGTCTGGGTCACCTGGAACCCGGAGCGTAAGAAAAGCGCGACCCATCTGCGCTGGCGGGCCGATCCGCCGCCACACTCGAAAATCGTAGAGCTGAACTGGCGGGACAACCCGTTCTTCCCGTCGACGCTCAACCAAAAGCGGCTGAACGATCTCGAAAAGCGGCCGGATCAATACGACTGGATTTGGGAGGGCGGGTTTCGAACCGCTGTCGAGGGCGCTTATTACGCCAAGGCGATGGCGCAGGCCAAGGCCGAGGGCCGGATTACGTTCGTCCCTCGCGATCCGCTCTTGCAGACGCGGGCCTATTTCGACATCGGCGGCACCGGCGCGCGCGCCGACGCGGTGGCGATTTGGATCGCCCAATTCAGCGGCCAGAAAATCAACGTCCTGGACTATTACGAGGCGCAGGGCCAGCCGCTATCGGTCCATATCGACTGGATGCGCTCCCGCGGCTACGGCAACGCTTGGGTGATCCTGCCGCACGATGGCGCGCACGGCGACAAGGTTTTCGCGACGTCCTATGAAAGCGCGATCCGGGAAGCCGGGTTTGATGTGCTGGTGATACCCAACCAGGGCGCCGGCGCGGCCTCAGCGCGCATTGAGACCGGCCGGCGGCTTTTCCCGCGCATATTCTTCAACGCCGATACCACTGAGCCGGGCCGCGATGCGCTCGGCTGGTATCATGAGAAGAAGTCCAACGATGAACGCAACATCGGGCTCGGGCCGAACCATGATTGGTCGTCGCATGGCGCGGACGGTTTCGGTCTGATGTGCATTCACTACGATCAGCCGGCCGGCTCGCCCCCGCCGCGGGAGCGCTATCGCAGCTCGGGCCGCAGCTCGGGTGGGGGCTCTTGGCAGAGCGCGTAGCGCGTGGCGCAGGATATCAAGCCGCGCCTGTCTCAGAATGGGACAAAATGGGGCTGAGGTGCGCCATGGGTGTGAATATGGCGCAAAAGTCGTGAAAAGCCGATCGTTTCTCGTTTTGTTCACGCATGTGTGGTACAACAATGCGTTGTGGCGAATCGCCGAACTCGCTCCAAAATGGAGATTTGATTGCTCGAACCTAAGACGATGGCCCGGAGCCGTACCGCGGACCACTGGGCAAATGTCAGTGACGAAAAGCTGATCGACCTCGAGCTTGAGATTGATAATCCCGAAAGTCTCGCGGGTCTCGTGCGGGAGGTGCCTCCCAACTTCGCTGATGCTCACGTCGAGTTCAAATACGACCTGACGGGCGTCGAGATGACGGAGGAGTTTTCCTGCGTCCACGGCCATCACCGCCACAAGAAGGGCTTCGTGATGAATGTCGACGGCACCCGGTTCATGGTGGGGTGGCTGTGTGCAAAGACGATCTACAACGAGGACTTCGATCGCTACACCGCCGACTTCGACGCTGCCGTCATTCGAAGAGAAGCCATTCTGCGGGTCCAAGTCATCAAGAACGCCGTGATGCCGTTCGCGGCATGGGTTGCGGATCTTTCCAAGGCGGATTGCGTCAAATACTTCAGCAAGCTGCGTGGGTCGCTAAACCATAAGATGGAATGGGTCTACGACAACCTGCCCGCTCTGGCAGCCTTGGATGAGCATGTCACGAAGGCGAAGATGCCGAAGCACCTCTGCGATGAGGTCACCGACGTTCGCGAAGAGTGCAATAAATTGATGGTCGAAACATCCGCCGTCGTCGCCTCGCTGGCAGGAGAAGCGCAGAAAGTGGCAGCGACGATCGGAGCGATCAGGGCAAGGTCCGATGGACTGATCAAACGAGCGGAAGCGTTGCTTGTGAAATTGGGTGACGTTGAGCTGTTCTTTCAGCCTGCCTGCCTTGCGGTGATCTGCGAGCATGCCAACAAATACGACAATCCGAAGCGGCGACGATATCAGGCTAGCATGCTCTCCTTGGCTTGTCGGGGGGCCGACAAGGCGTCTGTTGAGTTGCCGAGAGACTTCAAGATGCCAAGCCGGCAACCCATTGAATCCTTACGCACAGCCATCGCAAATTCGGCCTGAGACGGATGTGCCAAGGGCCACCGCTCGGGCGGTAGCGCTCGCTAAACAGGCGACCGCCTCACCGCACACCGTGAGCAGTTTTCAACCGATTGGATTTTCAGGAGTTTCGTTACCCTGCAAAAGTAATCGCGAATATGCAATGATTTCAAAGGCTTTATGCACATAGCGTCGGACAGCGATTGAAAAAATGGATTTTGGTGTCGTTTGCGTTTTTTCTAAGCGTTTGTTTTTGCGCGTAGATTGAAAAATTGGCCCTCGGTGCGTTGCGTCGATTTGGAATCCGTGTCTCCTACTTAAGCCCCCTGACAAGAACGATTCGCTCTTCAGATTTTTCTGAAAGGAGAGCTGCGTCGTGGATAAACTTGCCTTCAAAGTCTGGGGTCTTGCTGTGGATGCCCAGGGGACGCTTGCTGTGGTCGAGGCGTTCATTATTGCCGTGTTGTTTGTTTGTGCGGTGAGTTGGCGGTTTCGAAAGTGAGAGAAACGGCCAAGAAAAATCATTTCCGCCGCGATGTTAGGACCAAAAATCAATCCAATCGGATGATTTTTGATGCTGAACGACGCGGGCGGCTACGGGCAGGGCGATAAGGACGAGCGCGAGGCGCCGACCGATGCCGATGGCATTTTTTCCAAGCTCCAGAAGTGGTGCAAAACCGACTTCAACAGCAAGGGCCAAGCTGCATGGCGCACCGAGGCCCGCGAAGATTTCGACTTTGAGGCGGGCGAGCAGCTCACGGAAGATGACAAGGCGATTTTGCAGGATGCAAAACGCCCGATCGTTATTTTCAATCGCGTCGGGCCCGTGGTCGACAGCGTGTCGGGCCAGGAGGTCGGCAACCGGCAGGAAGTCCAATTCCTGCCGCGCACCGAGGGTGACGTACAGGTCAACGAGCTGCTGACGGCGGCGGCGAAGTGGTTCCGGCAACAGTGCGACGCTGAGGACGAGGAAAGCGACGCCTTCCGCGACATGGTCGTTTGCGGCATGGGCTGGACCGAAACCCTGCTGGACTATGAGGACAATCCCGAGGGTGATCCCAAGATTGAGCGGCGCGACCCGCTCGAAATGGTGTGGGATAGCGGCGCGTCCAAGCGAAACCTGCGCGACATGCGCCGGGTTTTCCACATCCGCCGCGGCGTGCCGCTGGATGAGGCCAAGGCGCTTTGCCCGGGTGATCCCAATAGGCCATTCGAGGACAGCGATTACAACGCCTCCTGGATTGATGACGTCGGGGCCAAGGACGAGGGCAAGCCGCACGAGAACGACAATCGGTTTTACGACAAACCCCAGACCGGAGAGGGCGAGGACAGCGACGACGGCGTGACGCTGGTTCGCGCCCAATGGTGGGAGCGCGTGCCGGTTTACCTGGTCCTTGATCCGACCGACCCGACCGGCGAAAAAATCCTGACGCTGGACAAGGACGATTTCGAGGATATGAGCGCGAAGGCGAAGCTCGCCGGCGGCTCGCTGCGCTTCACCAAGTCGACACGGAAGGTCTACCGGCAGGCCTATCTTGGATCGGTGCTGCTCGAGATCGGCGATGCGCCCTGCGAAGGCCATTTCTCGTTCCAGTGCATGACCGGCAAGCGGGACCGGAACAAAAACACCTTTTTCGGCCTCGTCCGCGCCATGAAAGACCCGGCGCGCTGGTCGAACAAGTGGATGTCGCAGACCATGCACATCATGAATACGACCGCAAAGGGCGGCGTGGCGGTCGAGCGCGGGCAGTTCTTCGACAATGACGCGGACGGTGAGGCGTCCTGGGCGAAACAGGACACGGTTACGTTCCTCAAGCCTGGAGCGCTCGGCGCGAGCCCGAAATTCGTTCAGAAACCGACCTCGCAATTCCCGCAGTCATCGTTTGAGCTGATGCAATACGCCGTTACGTCTCTGCGCGACGTTTCGGGCGTCAACGTCGAGATCCTGGGCATGCAGAGCGCGGCCGGGCAGGCGGCGAGCCTCGATTTACAGCGCAAGCAATCGGCGCTGACCATCCTGCAACCGTTGTTTGACAGCCTTCGCCGGTATCGGAAGCAGCAGGGCCGGCTCATGCTGTACTTGATCGAGCACTATCTTTCGGATGGGCGCCTGATCAAGATCGAGGGCGAGGAAAACGCGCAGTATGTCCCGCTGATCCGCCAGCAGGTTTTCACCAACAGCACGCAATATGACGTGATCGTTGATGAAAGCCCGACGTCGGCGAACCAGAAAGAGGCCACCTGGGCGATGTTGCAGCAGCTCTTGCCGGTCATCGGCAAGATGCTGCCGCCGGCAACCTGGCTCGCGCTGCTCAAGTATTCGCCTCTGCCGACCTCGGCGCAAAAGGCGATCTCGGACAGCATCCAGCAGGCGCAATCGCAGCCCGATCCGGAGCAGCAGAAGCGCGATGCGGAATTGAAGCTCCAGCAGGACAAGGCTGCGGCCGATATCGCCAACCACAAGCAGGCCTCGGACGCCAAAATCCAGACCATGCAGCAGGAAAGCGCGGCAAAGATGCAGCTCGCCGCGCAGGAAGCGCAGCATAGTGCCATGCTCAAGGCGTTGACCGCGCCTCCCGCGGTCGATCCGGAGACCGGCCAGCCGGTGCAGGGCTCGGGCGGCGGCGACACGGCGGCGCTGATCCTGGCTTTCATGCAGGAAATGCGGCGCGACATGAACACGCTGGCGACCGCGCTCAACACGCCGAAAAAGCTGATCCGCGATCCGCAGACCGGCGAAATCGTCGGCATCGCACCCGTAGGGACCAACTAAATGGCCGCTTTCAACAAGTTCAACGTTTTCATGGGCGACCTTGGCAGCAAGGTCCACAATCTGACTGCCGACGCGCTCAAGATACTGCTTACCGACGTCGCGCCGGTGGCCACGAACACGGTCAAAGCGAACCTGACGGAAATCGCCGCCGGCAACGGCTACACCGCCGGCGGCGGTGCGGCCTCGTTCACCTCCTGGACACAGGCCGCGGGCGTCTGGAAGCTCGTCTTGCAGCCGGTCCTCTTCACGGCGACCGGCGGCAACATCGCGCAATTCCGCTATGCCGTCCTCTACAACTCGACGCCGGCGAACGGAAACCTGATCGGATGGTGGGACTACGGCGCCGAGGTCAATTTGACCAACGGCAACAGCTTTACCGTCCAGCTCGACACCACTAACGGCGCGTTCACGCTCACCTGATGGCAAGCTCTTTTCTCGACGTCTGCCGCTTCACTCCGACCGCTGGCGGGACCACGGATTGGACCTATTCGAGCCCGGTCACCGGCTATCAGTCGCCGGCGGCTGCGGGCGCGGTCAATGGCGCGGTCTACAGCTATCGGGCGGAAAGCGCGGACCTGTCGCAATGGGAGGTGGGTTTCGGTGCCTACAGCACCGGAACCGGCGTGCTGTCGCGAACGACGGTGCTTTTCAATTCCGCCGGCACCACGGCGAAAATCAACTTCTCGGCCGCTCCGCAAGTCGCGGTTGTGGCGCTCGCTGAAGATCTGCTTTCGTTCAATGCGGCCCAATCGTTGACATCGCAGCAACAGCGGCAGGCGCGTCAGAACATCGGCGTCGATAATGGCCTGTTCATTGCGGATCGCAATGGCGTCGATCAGTCCGGCATGACAGCCAGCGCTTACAACAAGATTTCGTTCAACAACAAGGTGAAGGACGCGAACGGCTGGTACGATGCGACGACGAACTTCCGTTACACGCCACTGATTGCCGGCACATATGCTATCGCACTGTCTGTTGTCTCCAACCTCAGCGGCGGCGGCGAAGGCCCACAGGCGGCCTTGTACAAGAATGGCGCTGTCGCAAAGCTGGGCACCTACAGCGCCACAGGAGGCGTGACCAACAGCATGATCCTTGCGGCGATCCCCATGAACGGATCGACCGACTACGTCGAAGCCTACACCTACCTTCCGTCCACCATAACGTCGATGCTTGGCGCAACGCGGTTCAGCTACTTCCAAGGCTGGAGGATTGGTGACTGATGTATAGACCGGAACAGTTCGTCGACGCGATCCTCAGCCTTTGCTCTGGGCTGCAACCGCGCATTGACTTCGACGTCACCAATGACGGCGATGGCCCGGTGATTTCAGGCTGGTACCGGACGGACGTCGCGCAGCCGACGCAAGCGCAGATCGAGGCGGTTGACACGGATGCGCTGCAAGATCCGGCCACGGTACTGCCGCAAGATCTGATGGCGCAATTCACGGCGGCCGATGCTGCGAAAATTCAGGCAGCGATTGCCGGAAACGTTTCGTTCTGGCTGCTCTGGCAGGCCTTCACGACCCAGCGCGATCCCATGGTGGTAAGCAACGATCGCTTCAAGCAGGGTTGGGCCGGCCTCGTCTCGATCCTCGGCCAAGCGCGGATGAACGCGATTGCCAGCGCGCTCGGCGTTTCAGCACTGAGCGGCTAACGGATGTCCCTTCTCGGCTTCAACGCGGTCGGGCGGCTTGCCCTCGGGCAGATCGGGCAGGCTGGTCCGGTCAATATCAGCATGCCCGCTGCGCCTGGCGCATTCGCGCTCGCCGGTGTCGCAGTCACGTTCAAGCTGTCCGAGGCCGTAACGGCCGGCGGCTATGTGCTGGCCGGTGTCGCCGCCGGCGGCAAGATCACGGAAACCGCAGCGCCGGGGGCGTTTGCGCTCTCGCTCAAGCCGGCGACGTTCGGCGCGTCCTTCGCTACCGCTCCCGGCGCTTTCACGCTCACGGGCTATGCGGCGAATGAACCCGTGGTTGAGGATGCCGACCCGGGCGCATTCCTTTGGACCGGCAACGATGCGCCGCTGATCCGGACCGGCCTTGATTACGATTTCCAACAGGGCGGCATCGGCCACTACCTCGAGGAGTTGGAGCGAGTTCGCCAGCTCCAGCGGATCACGCGCAATCCCGGTGTGCCGATCGACCGCCGATCTCGGCCCCGTTTCCAGCCAATCGGGAGGCCGCTTGTCGCGCCGCCGGTACCTGCGGTGGATGTGCAGGCGATCGCCCGCGAGCGCATGGCGGCCCAAATGGCGGCCGTGGCTGCACAGAAAAAACGCCGGGACGAAGAGGCCTTGTTACTTCTCGCTTGCTAGGCGCGGTTAACGCTTGATCCGCGCGCACGGCGTTTCCGTGTTCTCTGCGGCGGCAGCACCGCCAGAAAGCGACAACGAATGAACTTTGAAGGGATCGAGGGCGGCGCCGGCGGCGGTGGTCCGACGATGACGGCGGACGAAGAGGCGTTTTTCACCAGCGGCGGCGAGAAAGGAATTCCCACGGATGAGGCTGGTGGCAGTGGTGATGGCGGCGGCGGTGAGGGCTCTGGCACCGGCGGTGCCGCTGACACTGGCGGCGCGGACAAGCCCGGCGCCACGGTCGACAACCCGGGCGGCGAGGGCAAGGGCAACCAGCATGTACCGCTCGCAACGTTCCTCGAGGAAAAGAACGCCCGCAAGGATCTGGCGAAGCAGCTCCAGGATGCGCAGCGGCAGATTGCGGAATTCACCGGCAAGTTTTCCATCATCGACCGTCTCAAGCTCGTCGGCTCCGATCCGGGCACCGGGCAGCCGGCCGCGCCGCCGACGCCGGAAGAAGACATCTTCGGCGCCGTGAAGCACGTCGGCGAGACGGTCGCCCAGATGCAGAAGCGGCTTGATGATCAGGCCGCGGCCGACAAGAAGGCCAAGGATGATGCGGCGGCGCAGACCGATTTCGTGAATCGTTACCGCAACGACGCGGAAACGTTTCAGAAGTCGAACGCGGATTATCGAACCGCTTATGACTTCCTCCTACAGTCGCGGGCAGCCGAGTTGCAGGCGATCGGGTACGACACTCCGGAGGCTCTGCATCAGGCTCTCATCGCGGATGAAACCGCCATTGCTGAAATGGCTTTCGCCAAGAACAAGAGCCCGGCGGAAATGATCTACACGCTTGCGAAGCAGCGTGGTTACAAGGCGGCCGCTCCCGATCCCTCAAAGGGAAAGGGCGCGGAAAAGCTCGATACCATCGAGCGAGGGCAGGCGGCCAACAAGAGCCTGTCCAGCACCGGCGGCAACGCAGGCGACGCGGATATGACCGCGGAAGCTCTGATAGCGATGCCGATGGACGAGTTCGAGGCGTGGACCGCCAAGAACCCGGCGAAGGCAAAGCGTTTGATGGGCGGCTGATACCGCCCGCGTGAGTAAGGCCCGCGGAGCCTCAATCCGTTTTCGAGTGGCGCCCGTCATCGCGCTACGCCTCCACCGAAGGCGGGAAATCTCGGTGTTGCGCTCGATCGCAGCGGGAAGCGGTCAACCCCCAACACCGAGATCAACCCCTTTCTGAGGCATCGAAATGTCTACGACCACCTACGGCGTCAATGACGCGCTCTCGAACAAGCTTTGGGCGAAAAAGCTCAACGTCGAAGCGCTCAAGACCACCTATTTCGGCAAGTTCATGGGCGAGAGTTCGTCCAACATGATCCAGGTCAAGACCGAGTTCGAGAAGAACGCGGGCGACCAGGTGACCATTGGTCTGCGCGTTCAGCTCGCCGGCGACGGCGTGACGGAGGGGCAGGTTCTCCAGGGCAACGAAGAGGCGCTTTCCACCTATTCGGATGCGCTGAAAATCGGCGAGCTGGCGCATGCGGTCCGTGTTCGCAACAAGAACACGATCGACGCCCAGCGCGTGCCGTTCAACCTCCGCAGCGAGGGCAAGGACGGTCTGACGGACTGGTTTTCCAACCGGTTCGATACGACCATGGCGAACCACCTTGCCGGCAACACGCTGGTGACCGATAGCCGGTATACCGGCAACAACGCGATCACGGCGCCGACCAACATCTACCGCAAGGGCGCGGCGACCGACGACGCAACCATCAACGGCGACAATACCGCGACCTTCAATCTCGGCATCATCGACGCCTTGGTGGAACGCGCCGGCGTGGCGTCGCCGCTGGTCCGGCCGATCATGGTCAACGGTGAGCGCAAATACGTCATGTTCCTGCACGACTACCAGGTGACGGACATGCGGACCAACACCAACGCCGGACAGTGGCTCGACATCCAGAAGGCCGCGCTCGCCGGCGGCATCGGCACGAAATCGCCGATCTATAACGGCGCGCTCGGCGAGTACAACAACGTCGTGCTGCACAAGTGGAACCGGCTGCCTTACGGCATTTCCAACGCCGGCGTCGCGCAGACCAACACCCGCCGGGCCGTGTTCTGCGGTGCCCAGGCGGCGGCGGTCGGCTTCGGCAAGGAGTTCGCGAAGGGCTCCCACTTCAAGTGGGTGGAAGAGCTGTTCGATTACGAGCGCGAGCTTGGCGTTTCGGCTCAGACCGTGTGGGGCATCAAGAAGTCCGTGTTCAACGGCGCCGACTTCGCCGCCCTGGTCGCCACCACCTACGCCGTCGCGCACTAAGCGCGACGGCTCCACCGATCCCGTAACCTAAAGAAGGCATTTCGATATGTCGGCGACCAACACTCCCAGCACCACCGCGCGCCAGTTGCAGGAGCAGCAGGTTCATTACCTGCGCTTCGCGGTGAACTACAACGACCCCGGCATTGCCGCCGGCGTCAAAAAGCAGACCCTGCCGAAAGGCGCCCTCCTGATCGGTACCGATGTCTATATCGGCGCCGCGTTCAACGCCGCGACCACCAACGTTCTGACCGTTGGTTCGGCCGCGGGCTCGAACGCCGATATCGTCAGCGCTGCCGCAGAAAACGAGGGTGCAACCGGCCTGACCCAGAATATCCCCCCGACCGGCGCCATGCTCGGCCCGCTAGCGGCGGATACTCCGGTGTTCGTCCAGTACACCCAGACCGGCGCAGCGGCCACCGCCGGCTCGGCCGTGGTCATCGTCAAGTACATCCCCAACAACGATATGTAGGGTGGTGGACGTCTGGTTGCATTACGCGGGCGCGGCGCTGGTTCTCAACGAGCCGGCGCCGCCTCCGTCTCCTGTCATCTATCAGCGCCCGGCGGTGGACTATGGCGAGCTATTTGGACCTCCAAACCAGGATCGCGGGCGACCTGACGCGCGACGATCTGGGAAGCCAAATAAAGGACGCAATCGGCGACGCGATCAAAAATTACGAAACTGATCGCTTCTATTTCAACGTCACGCGCTCAAAGACGTTTCCGACCGTCACCCTCCGGGGATCTTACGACGGCTCCGACCTCGCCGAAATTCCCAACATCATCCGGATTGACCACCTGTTCTTGCGTGACAGCGTGTCGACCTACGATCTCGAACGGCTCGAGCCGGACGAATTCGAGTGGTTGCAGGGCAACAACACGGGGCCGGGCAAGCCGAACGTTTTCACCTACATTGACGGTCAAATCATGCTCTGGCCGGTGCCGATCACGGTCTACACGATCCGGCCGCACATGCATTACCGCCTGGCGGCGCTCTCCGCGGACGGCGACAGCAACGCATGGACGAATGACGCGGAACAGCTCATCCGCGCACACGCGAAATTGCTGCTCTACACCAACGTCATCGAAGACACGGACGGCATGCAGCGCGTGCAACTCCAAATCCCAGCCTACAAGGGTAAGCTCGACTACGAGACCTCGGCGCGCATGTCGACGGGCAAGATCCGCGGGACGGATTTCTGATGCAGCTTGTCCCGTTCGGAGAATACAAGCCCGATCTCAGCGACTATGAGGCGCAGACCGGCCGCAACGTACTCAATGTGGTGCCGCGCGGCGACGGCTACGGGCCGTTTCCCAGCCTTACGGCGCTCTCGCAGGCGCTCGGCGCGCAGTGCCGCGGCGCATTTGCCGCGTACAAGACGGATGGCTCCGTTGTCGTGTTCGCCGCTACGGCGTCCGATCTCTGGGTGATGGACAACACGACCTATAGCTTTTCGAAGGTGTCGCTCGCCGGCGGTCCCTATGCCGCGATCTCGGCCAACGACAATTGGCAGTTTGTTCAGTTCAACAACCTGGTGATTGCTGTTCAAGCGAACGTCGTTCCGCAGGTTTTCGACGTTTCGAGCTCTACGGCCTTCGCGAACCTCGCCGGCAACCCGCCGCAGGCGCGCTACATCGACGTCGTGGGCCGGTTCGTCGTGCTGGGTGGCCTCCTGACCAATCCGAACCGCGTGCAATGGTCCGGCCTCAACGATGTGAACGGCGCGAATTCGTGGACGCCCGGCATCAACTCGGCCGATTACCAGGATCTTGCGGACGGCGGCTTTTGCCGCGGCATCGCGGGCGGCGAAACGGGCGTCATCCTGCAAGACAACATCATCCGGCGCATGATCTACCTGCCGGGCGATCCGCGCGTGTTCCAAATCCAGAAAATCGCGGAAGGCCTTGGCATCTATGGGCCGGGTAGCCTCGTCCGCTCGGGCTCGAGCATCTTCTTCTACTCGTTGAAGGGTTTCCATCGGATTGACCCCGGCGGGGTGCCAGTGCCGATCGGCCGCGAGCGCGTCGACCGCACGTTTTCAACCGATCTCGACGCGACCAACCCGCAACTCTTCCAAGGCTT
The DNA here is from genome assembly GCF_018129565.1 of Bradyrhizobium sp. AUGA SZCCT0105. Lineage (NCBI taxonomy): Bacteria > Pseudomonadati > Pseudomonadota > Alphaproteobacteria > Hyphomicrobiales > Nitrobacteraceae > Bradyrhizobium > Bradyrhizobium sp. AUGA SZCCT0105. The sequence goes on from NZ_JAFCMK010000001.1 coordinate 756,209, forward strand.
CGCCGATCCGCGTAGCTCGCGCGTCATCTGGGCTTACAAGTCGGTCAACGGCGTGGTGAACCAGTTCGACAAGGCGCTTTGCTACGACCAGGTGTTGGACAAGTTCACTCCGCTTCAATTCTCCGGTGAGTTCCTGTTCAAGATGGCGCAACCCGGCATCACGCTTGAGGCCGTGGATACGCTCATCGGGTCGAACCTGGACGCAATTGTCCAGTCCTTTGACAGCCTGTCGACCGTCATCGTTCCGGAGCTAGCGGCGTTCTCGACCGATCACAAAGCGTCGTTTTTCCGCGGCCCGAACCTCGAGGCGACGCTAGCGACCGCCGAACAGGGCACCGATGGGCGCCGGGTCAAACTCAAGATCGGCTTCCGGCCGGTCTCCGATGCGCCGGCGGTCTACGGCTCGGCCTCGCGTCGCGAAAACCTGCAATCGGCGGTGCAGGCCGGCGTTGAGCGGCTAGTCAATGCCGTTACGGGCATCTGCAACATGCTGGTTGACACTCGTTACAGCCGTTTCCGCTGCCGGATCCCCGCCGGCACGGTTTGGACCTTCATCAACGGGGTTGAGCCGGTCGACCTGGCCGCGAAGGGCAAGCGATGAGCGTTTTTCTGCCGGATACCAACGAGCGAGATCTTTCAAAATACGCGATCTCGCTCCAGCAATTGGCGAACGGGCGCTCGAACGCGACGGGCTCGGTTACACTCGCCAGCGGCGCGACTTCAACGACGGTCTCGGCGATCAACTGCGCGCCCGGCAGCGCGGTTTTCCTCTTCCCACGAACTGCTAACGCCGCGGCGGCATTGTCGGGAACGTTCGTGGGGACTGTCGGCAAGCAGTCTTTCACGATCACCCACGCGAACAACGCTCAAACGGACCGAACCTTTTTCTATGTCTGCCTTGGCTGAACTTATCTGCGTCCCGCCGGAGCGCGTCCGTGAAATCTGGCCGCGCGTCGAGGCGATGCTTGGGCGCGCGGTGCTGCGCACCGATCTCAGCCACACTGCCGACATTGCGCGCGATGTCCTTGAGGGCGATGGGCTGCTCTGGCTTGCCTGCGATGGGGACAAGATCGAGGCCGCGGCAATCACGCTCCTGATGCGCACCGATCGGCATTTGGTGTGCCTGATTACGGCGCTCGGAGGCGAAAATCGGGAACGCTGGGTGCCGTTGCTCGAGCAAATCGAGGGTTGGGCTAGGGCGGAGGGCGCGAAGCGGCTGCGGCTGATGGGGCGCGCGGGCTGGGCGCGCGTCCTGAAAAACTACCACGTCTCGAACATCGTCATGGAAAGGGCGCTCTGATGGGCGGCACGTCAAAGAGCACCACCACCCAATCGTCGTCGCTGTCGCCCTATGATCCGGCGTCGGGCGCGCTGACCGGCCTCCTGGGCGGATTGACCAACCTGTCGGGCTCGGCCGGCAGCACCACGGCGGCGCAGAATGGCGCGCTCAACACGATCGAGGCGAACGCGAATAACAACCCGTTTGCCTCGCCGATGACGTCCGGAACGCTCGGGCTGCTCAATGGTGGCGGCGCGACGAACAACGATGCTGCGATCAAGTCGAACCTCGGCATGCTGCAAAATGGCATCGTCGGGCAGACCGCGAGCGGCGCCAACATCGGCAACAATCCCGCGCTGAAAGCCCAGCTCGACCAGATCACCACGGATGTTACCAATTCGACTAACGGGGCATGGGCCGCGGCGGGCCGCGATGGCTCGCCGGGCAACGCGCAGGCGCTCGGCCGCGGCATCGCCTCGGGCGTCGCGCCGGTGATCGCCGCGCAGTACAACACCGATGTCACCAACGCGCTGAACGCCGCCAATACGCTCTACGGCGCCGGCAACACCACCTATGGCATTTTGAACGCCAACAATGCGACGGCGAACCAGAACTTCGCCAATGGCGTAGGCACGGCCGGAACGGCGCTCGATAGCCAGAATTGGGGCGCGAACGCGACCCTCGCGGCGGAAGGGCAGCGGTTCGGAATTCCGGCCTCGCAGCTCACGACGCTGCTCGGCGCCGTCGCGCCGGTCGCCGCACAATTCGGCACGCAACGCGGGACGTCCAACACCGAAAGCCAGATGTCGGGTGCGCAGCAGTTCGCGACGATCGCGAGCGGCATCGGCTCGCTTTGGCCGAAGGGCAACATTTCTTTCGGGGGATAACTGAATGCCGGGGCTTCTCGATCTTCTCACGGGGCAATCGGGCGCGTCGCCCTTTAGCGCGCTGTATCCTTCGCCGCTCTACGGCACGCTTCCGGTTGCGACCGGGCAGGCGCCGAACGCCACGGACGCGGCCAGCTACGGCGCGCTCGGCGTCGATCCTTCCGCGTTCGCGCTGCCGACGCCTCCGGTTGATCCGTTCACGCCGCAGCCGCAGGCGGCTCCGACCGCGCCGGCCGATGGTTTCGGCAAGGGCGCAGTGCCGTTCAGCTTCGCCGGGCCTGGCTCGAACGTCGTCAATCCGTCGCAGATCGTGGCGCCGCCGCCGGCCGCCGCGCCGGTTGCGGCCGCAACTCCCACCGATGCGTCGTCGCGAAACCGCGCGCCGGATGACTATATCCCGGTCGGCAATTACCAGATGCCGGCATTCCGGGGCGGTGCGCCGGCTCCCGCGGCTGCGGAGGATGATGAAGAGGCCGCGCCGGCGGCTCCTGCCGCGCGTGCGCCGGTTACGGGTGCGCCGGCCTCGGCGCCGTTCTCGCTCGCCGGTGCTGGCGGCGGTTTCAGCGATCGGCTCATGAAGGCAACGCGCGGCTTCCTGGGTAACCTGTCGAGCGGACCGATTGGCGCGCTCGCCGGCGGCGCTGGCGCGCTCATCACCGGGCAGGAAACCGACCCGTCCGCGATCGCGCAAGGCAAGCTGAACGCGACCGGTCAAGCGCTGCTCGCCAAAGGCGCGTCTGTGCCGGAAGTGCGTGCTGCGCTCGGCAATCCTGCGGTGATGAAAGCGCTGATCGACCAATATTACGGCAAGGACAAATGGTCCGTGGTCAAGGTCGGCAAGGACGCGGACGGCAACGAAACCTTCATGCAGCAGAACCAGGTTGATGGCACGCTGCGGCCGTTGCCGGCTGGCACCGCTCCCGTGGCGTCTAGTCCGCCTGGCACTGTCACGGGGCCGGATGGCAAGGCGGTTGCGATCCCACCTGGTGTCGATCGCAAGACGTTCATCAAGCGGGTTTCGGAGAGTGCTGCGGACGCGGCGACCGGCAAGCAGACCGAAGCGCAGGCCAAATCCGCTGCTTTCGCCGCCCGTATGGAGAAGGCGCAAGCCGAGCTCGACAAGCTCCAGAACGAAGGCCTGAGCGCGACGCAGGCGATTTCCAGTAGCGTCCCATTCGTTGGGAACTACCTGCAATCGGCAAATCATCAGCAGTACGAAACGGCGAAATCGGCCTTCATCAGCGCCAAGCTGCGTGCGGAAAGCGGCGCGGCTATCAGTCCGTCCGAGTACACGCGCGAGGAAAAGGAACTGTTCCCGCAGCCCGGCGACACTCCCGCGCGCGTGCAGCAAAAGCAGCAATTGCGCGCGGCGGCTCTCGCAGAAATGAAGCGCTCGGCCGGTCCCGGTTATGCGGCTCGGCCCGCGTCTGCGAAGCCTGCCGGCTCAATCAACGTAGGCGGTCAGGCAATTAATTGGAGCGTCAACTAGATGGCTAATCTGACGATCGGCGACAAGTCGGTGACCGTTGACGATAGCTTCTTGAAGCTGTCGCCTGACGATCAAAACGCCGCTGTGGCCCAGATTGCCCAGCAGATCGGCGCGGCTCCCGCGTCGCCGACGCCGGCCGAACCTCCGGCGTCACCGGTCACCCTCAACGATGTTGCGCGCTCGGCCGCAACCGGCGTTCCTATCATCGGCGGCGCGTTAAACAAGCTCGATGCGGCAACGAATGCCGCGCTCGCGCCGTTGCTCAATCGGTTCTTTGCCCCTGGCGATCAATTGCAGGGTGAAACGTTTCATGACCGTTACGAGAATTCCCTGCGCCAGCAGGAAGGCGCCGACAAGAAATTCGCGGCTGAACATCCGATCGTTGACACGGCGGCGCAGCTCGCCGGCGGCGTCGCGTCGATGGCGCCGGCGGTCATGGCGGCGCCGAAAGCTTTCGGCGTCACTGGCACCATGCGCGAAATGGTGCGCAACGGCGCGCTCTCTGGCGCTGCGATGTCCGGTGCTGATGCGGCGGTGCGGGGCGAGGATGTTGTACCGGCGGCGACGGTCGGCGGCATCATTGGCGGCGCGGCCGGTCCGGTTGGCAAGGGCGTGGGCAAGGTGGTTTCCGCGGTCGCTGATCGCTTCAATCCTGCCGCGGCGACGCCTGGCAACGTCGTCAACGTCGCCGGCGTCGATGTCCCACTGTCGCAGTCTCAAATCACGCAAAATCCCGCGTTGTCGGCGGAAGAGCAAGTTTTGCTGCGCGGCGGTCGCGGTGAGCCGGCTCAGGCGCGGGCGCAAGCCTTCAAGGATCTGCAAGACGCGCGCGTGACGGAGGCGGGCGACCAAATCGCGGCTGGCCTCGACCCGACCGGCACGGCCGCGCGCACCACGCCGAACGAGGCCGCGGAGCGGATCGCCGCCGAGTTGATCGCGCAGGAACAGGCGCAGCAGGCCGCGGCGGCTGGTGTTCATGCCGGCCCAATGTCGCCTGCACAACAGCGGGTCGACATGGCCCGATCCATCGGCGGAGGCCAAATCCGGGCTGCGGCGCCGGTCGATGCCGCGGAAGTGCTCTCTGATCGCTTCGCGGCGGCTCGCGATGCGGCTAAGGCGGATTACCGCGGGAAATATGCGGACGTCGCCGCGGCGCCTGGTGAGTTCGCGCCGGGCTCTGCGTCTGGCTTTCGCGCTGATGTCGACGCGGGTCTGCTCGCCGGCGACAATCCGGTCAGGCTCGACGCGACGAACACGCCGAAATCGCTGCGCGGTCTCGAAATCATCGACGATAGCTTGAACGCCGCCGGTCCCGGCGTGCGTGCACCGGCCGCGCCTGGCGCTCCCGCCGCCGTGGTCGATGAGCACGCGCGAAACGTTGCGGACATCCGCGCGAAGTTCGGTGATGACGTCGCGGCGGCCTACAATCGACAGAAGGCGGCGGCCGTGCCGGCGCCCGCGGCACCGAAGGCGCAAAGCCTGCTGGAATTCATCGCGTCCAAGGGCGGCTTGGGGCCGGATGCCGAGTTGGCGGCGATCGGCGGGGAAGGCCACACCGTCAACGTCGAGGGCGTCGGGCGCCGCAAGTTGGTTCGTCAAGGCGGCTGGCCGCTCGATTACGCGCGCGAGGCGGCGGAAGAGGCCGGATACCTGCGGGGCAACCACGGCGGAACGTCCACCGTCAATGATCTGCTCGACGCGATCGACGCGGAAATGCGCGGGCAAAAGCGCTATCCGGAGGGTTTCGAGGGCCACATTGGCAAGCGTGAGACCGCGGCCCGCTCGGAGCGCGAACAGCACGAATTTGACGCGCACATGCGCGGCATTGACGAGGATCTGAACGCCGCCGGCTATGGGCAACTCGGCGGCGACGTCCGCCAGCGCGCAGCCAAGATCATGGCAGACGAGGGCGCAACCGCGGATGACGCGGTGGAGCGCGCTTTTCACCAGCTGGAGCAAGAGGACGCCGCGGCGCTCTCGCGTGGTTCTGACTTCCCTGGCGATCGGCCGGCCGCGCCGGCGCCGCAACCCGCCGGCGCGCCGTTCACCATGCGCGACGTCGAACAGGTGCGAAAACAACTCTCGACGCTCTATGGCGACGCGCGGCGCGCCATGATCGCCGGCGGTTCTGGCGCGGATCTTCACGCGCTCGAGCACATCACGGACCAGTTTGACCAGCGCGTGGCGCAAATGGTCGAACAGGGCAAGTTCTCCGGGGACGGTCCCGCGGTGCTGCAAATGCAGGAAGCGGCGCGGGCGTCCTTTGCCGACTACAAGCAGAAGTTCGCCAAGCGCGGCGCCGGCGATACGGTCGGCGCGGCCGTCGAAAAAATTCTGGGGAAATTCGCCGATACGAAGGCGACCCCGGACGAAATCGTAAAGCTGGCCTACGGCTCGGGATCCGCGCCTGGCGGTCAAATGCCTGTGCAGATCGCGCAACGGATCGAACGGATTTTCGGCCGCAACTCGGAAGAGTTCGCGACCTACAAGCAGGGTCTTTTCGCGCATCTGACCGCCGGCGAGCCGGAAGAAGCGGCGGCGCGGATCGGCGAATTCCTCAACGGCACGAAAGGCCGGCTGCTGGCTCATACCGTGTTCGATGCCGGCGAGCGCGCGCAGCTCGCCCGCTACGCCGATCGGCTGCGCGGCACCATCCCGCAACCGAACGAGCCCGGCGCGATCGCGGCGACCCTGCGGCGCTACAGCGGCGCCGATGGCGCGCCGCCGGCGTCCGCAAACAAGATCATCAACGATCTGATGGGCGCGACCGGCAAGGGCAACGGCGTGAACGCGCCGCTGATCGCTTCGGCGCTGAAACAGCGGCTTTCGCCGGAAGGGTGGACGTCGCTGCGTCAGGGCGTGTGGGAAAAGCTGACGAATGCCGGCGAGGGCAAAATCCCCTACGAGGCGCAAGCGCTCTCGCAACGGCTGCATGAGTTCTTGAACGGCGCGGGCTCGCAGCTCGCCGGCGTGCTTTATACCGACCAGGAACGCGCGCTCATGAAGCAACTGGCCGCGGTCTATAAGCAGATGATCCCGGTCAAGGGCACCACGAACCCGTCAGGAACGGCGCCGATGCTGGCGCGGATCGCGAACGGCGCGCGATCGTCGCTGCTGCCGCTGCTCGGCTTCAACACCGCGGGCCTGCCTGGCGCGGCCGTGGCGCTCGGCATCGACAAGGGTTTGGGCCGGATCGCGAACGCGAACCAGGCGCGCAAGGCGACGGAGCTATTTTTCGGCGACCAGCCGCGGCGCGCGGTCGATCCGCGATTTGCAACGGGCGCCGGCATTGCCGGCCGCGGCCTGTTCTCGATCGAGGATCAGCGGCGCCGTTCTTCGCGGTGATCGTACCAGCGCGCGGCGCCCAGCATGGCGGCAATGGTCACTAACCCGCCGATGATACCGAATTCAATGACTATGCCGTGGGCGGCGAGCCGTACGCCTTCCATGGCGACGGCGAAGAGAACGACGCAGGCTAGAATTCTGGTGGTCAAAAATGAACCTCGTTGATCAGATTGTGGGTGTGGAAAGCGGCGGGGACGCGAACGCAAAAAACGCGAACTCTTCTGCAGCGGGACCGGGGCAATTCATTGATAGTACCTGGCTCGACATGCTGGCGAAGCATCGGCCGGACATCACCGGGACGCGGGATGAATTGCTTGCGCTCAAGACCGATCCGGCCCTCTCTCGCGAAATGACGGCGGCTTACGCCGCTGACAACGGCGGGATTCTAAAGGGCGCCGGGCTTCCTGTCACGCCCGGAACGCAATACCTCGCGCATTTCGCCGGGCCCCAAGGCGCGGTCGGGATCTTGAGCGCCGATCCATCGACGCCGGCCGGCGCTGTGCTCGGCGCCAAGGTGGTTAAGGCAAATCCGTTCGTCGCCAATATGTCGGCTGGCGATCTCGCCGCCTGGGCGGACCGCAAGATGGGCGGGAAGGGCGCGCCTATGTCGATCGCCGGGCCGGCGGCGGTTCCTAGCTCGGCGCCGGCCGCCGTACCTGCTGGCGCGAGCGCGTCGGCGGATGCCGCGCCGGCGCAACCCTCATCGCCATCGGTGCAAATCACCGGACCGGGCGGCGGCGCGCCGGCGGTCAGCCTGGCGCAGCTTACGGCGGTCCCCCAAGGCACAAATTTCTTGCCGGCACTCCCTAATGTCTACGGCTTGAAGATCGCGCCGTTTTCTTTCAGGGGCAGGGGTTAAGGAATGACGTTTTGGAAGTGGAGCCGGACTGCTGCGAACAATGCGACGGCTGACAGCACTTGCCCGTTTCCGGAGGGAATGGCGCCCTCGGCGCTGAACGACGGTACGCGCGGCATGATGGCCGCTGCGGCGAAATATCGCGATGATATTTCGGGCGCGCTCGTCACCACGGGGACGTCGACCGCCTACGCGATCTCGAGCAACCAGGGCTTCGACAGTCTTCCGCATATGGATGGCGCAATGATCGCGTTCACTCCCCATGCGACAAATGGGGCCGGCCCGGTGACGCTCAACGTTGACGGGCTCGGGGTTCAGCCGTTGCGGACCGCGCCGGGGGTGGAACTGCTGTCTGGCGTTCTCATTCAGGGTACGCCCTATGTTGCCTTCTATCGGAACGCGGACAATGCGTTCTATCTGCAAGGTGGGTACGGCAACCCGTACAACGTGCCTCTGGGCGCCAGCTTGGACTATTGGGCGCTGGTCGCGCCGAATAGCTCGTTCGCTTTCCCGAACGGTCAGGCAATTTCGCGCACCACCTATTCGGCGCTGTTCAATCTGATCGGTACTCTCTACGGGGCCGGCAACGGAACGACGACGTTCAATCTGCCGAACAAGACCGGCCGCGCTTCCGTCATGCGCGATCCTGGCGGCACGCAAATCAGCGGAGCCGTTTTTACCTCTCTCGATCTCGGCGGCGTGGGTGGAAACCAGCTTAACACCCTCAACACTGCGAATTTGCCGCCCTACACCCCCTCCGGATCAGTGTCGGGAACCATAAGCGGAAGTGCCTTCGCGAACTTCTTTTCGACCGGCACCGGCTCACAGGCGAACGTCTATAGTCCATCCACCGGCAGCGCCAGTCCGCTTCCGGTATCTGGAACATTCTTTGGATCGTTGTCAGGCAATGCACAGGGCGGCACGAGCACGCCATTTTCGAACGTTCAGCCGTCGATCGTTTGCAACTGCATCATGCGGATAATCTAGGGCGCGATACTTTTGGTTACGACGCTGCCATGCGGCACGACGACATTGTTCCCAATTTCCACCCCGCGCAGAATGATGGAGCCGGCGCCTATTTGAGCGCCGTCGCCGATTTTTACAGGACGTTCGGCCAGCTCGATTTCCTTCGGGTGCCCAACCGTGAAGATGCTTCTAATCTGGGCGTGTCGCGCTGTGGCGCTAAGCGGGTGCGTGTGGTTGTCGAAAATGCTCACGTCGGGGCCGATCACGACGCCATTGCCGATCTTGATGGCGCCGCCGGACCATATCCGAGCGCCTTCATAAATATAGCAATCGCTTCCGATTTCGATATCGCCGCCGTGGGCAAAGACGAAAAGTTCGCCGCCTATAAACGAATTAGCGCCGACCCGGATGTGTTCGCTGCTTGCGCGCGCGTTAAGTATCCTGGCTTTCCAGCCGAGAACGGCGGCGGGTGCGAGTTTGCACGTCGGGCGTCCTAGCAGCTTTCTTGCCAGAAAGCCTAGGTTCGCTTGAACCATCGGATGACGTCGGCTTTTAGGAACAGCCAGCCGGATTTCAGCACGACTTTCCAATAGGGCAGGATACGTGGATCTCGCGCATATCGCGGAGCAGTGTTTTTGGGACGCATGAAGCGCAATTAGCACCACAACCCATGATTGACAATATTTGGCAACGCCCCGGCAGCATTTAGTAACCCCGTACCGGGCGCCGAAACATCCACTAACTGCGCCGCGGTAGCCCTTTCCGAGAACGGAATTCCTCTCGGAAACGGGTGCCATGTGAAGTTCGCCGCCAGTCTGAACGCATACCGCCGCCGGCACGGCCGGCGCATCGCGATTGAACAGGCCGTGTTCTGGAGCGCCGTGGGTGGCCTCCTGCTGATCTGGCCGCACCTCTCCGAAACTCTTCCGTCCGGAACCTACATCGTAGGCGGCGTGCTGCTGTCCGTCGCGAATGGGGTTGCGGTCTATCTCAAGCGGCCGGGGGCTCAGTGATGGCGGTTACTCGCAAGCATGTCGCCGGGTTGTCGGTCGCAGGCGCGGCGCTCGCCGGCGTTTTGGTCTCCCATTGGGAGGGCATAAACCTCGTTGCGAAGCATCTGCCGTTTGATCCGCCTGGCGTGATCACGGTTTGCGGCGGCATCACCAGTTACGATTGGCCGTGGCTCACGGAAGGGATGACCTTCACCAAGGCGCAATGCCAAGACGAGCTTTCGCACGTCGCGGAGCGCTACGCCGATAAGGTGGTGGTTTGCGTCCCGTCGCTGCCGACCATGCCGCCACACCGTCAGGCGGCCATCGCGTCGTTTGCGGTCAACCTCGGGCCGGGCAAGGTCTGCGGAACGTCGATTGCGCGGGATCTCAACGCCGGCCGGGTGAAAGAAGCCTGCGACGCCATGGTGAAGTACGTCGCCGCCAACGGCAAATTCTTGCAGGGCCTCTACAACCGCCGGACCGACGCCATGTGGGGCGAACGTCCGTGGTGTCTGCGGGAGGATTGACCTTTGCTCGGCGATCTCTTCTGGAACGTTGCAACGTCGTATTTCGCGCTCGGGCTCGACGGCCTCGTTTTCGTCGTGGCTTTCGTCATCGGGCATTTCCCGCTGCTGCGCTACTCGGCGCAGCTCGCGCCCTACGTCAACGTTGCTCGGCTCGTGTCCGTCCTGGTCGCCGCGCTCCTGTTCTTCATGATCGGCTTTCGCGTCTCGGATGAGCGCGAAGAGGCGAAAAGCCTGCGGGCAACCCTCGCGGCGCGCGATCTCGACTTGGAAAATTCACGGAAGTCACTCGACTATGAGACCGCGCGAGCCGGCGCGATCGCCGAAGGGGCACAAGCACAGCATGAAGCCGACGTTGAATATATCCGCCAGCTCGAGGGCAACGATGCTTGCAAGTTTGATCCTTTTGGCGGGGTGCGCGACGGCTCCGCGCGAGGATCTTCCGCCGCCGCGGGAAGTGGCGCGGGATCTCCCGCCGGCGCCCGATAAGCTCGCGAAGGCTCCTCCGGTGCCTCAACTCGACACTCAGTGTCATTTCCCCTGGTTCCGCGTGAAGGGCTGCGCGGGGAAAGACGCACGCGCCATGCTGCGGCTGACCGTTTCCGATGACCTCGAGGTTCGGAGCCGGCTTGGTGCGGTGCCGGATTGGTACGAAAGCGTGAGGAAGTCGTACAAGTGAAGAAGCGCCCGATTACAATCGAAGGCGATATCGCTCGTGTTCCGCTCACGAAGGGATATGTCGCGATCATCGACGCGGCCGATGTTGATCTTGTCGATGGGTACAACTGGCACGCATCGACGCACCCGAATGGCACGACGGTCTACGCCTGTCGTAAGGAGCGTGATGGCGCCGGCAAGTGGCGCGTGATCCGCCTGCATCGCGCAATTCTCGGCGTGACCGATCCGGAGATTGAGGTCGATCACAAAGACCTTGCTGGGCTGAATTGCCGCCGGGCCAATCTGCGCGAGTGCAGTCACGCCAAGAACCAACGCAATAGACGTATGCACCGCAACAATGCCAGCGGTCTAAAGGGCGCTTCCTGGGATGCGCGGCGCAGAAAATGGCGCGCGCACATCGAGGTCTCCGGTTTGAAGAAGCACCTCGGCTACTTCGATACGCCAGAGGCCGCGCACGCGGCTTATTGCGCGGCTGCGACTGACGTCCACGGCGAATTTGCGAGGGCGGCGTGATGTCGTTTACTCCCGCCCAGCGCAGCGAGTTTGAGCAGGTAGCGAAGATGGCCGCGAAAGAGGCCGTTTCTGAAACGTTTCTCATGCTCGGAGTGGACGTCTCAAACCCCGCGTCCGTGATCTCGGTACAAGGGCAATTCTCTTTCCTCCGGAACATGCACTACGCGGCCCGGCATTTGCGCAACGTCATCATAGCCGGTGTGGTGGGCGCGATGGTGACCGGGGCCGTGTGGGCGTTCTGGACAGGATTCAAGGTGAGTGCGGCGTCATCAATAGCGCCCATCTCTGGGTCCAGGTGATCTACGATGCAGCATCCACTCTATGGGAAGTATTTTGTCACGATCGTACCAGGGGGCACGATCGAGTCTGGAGCCACGACAGCTCCTCGAAGAACAAACGCTCCAGTTCCGATTGTCGTTCCGCGGCCGATAATGATTGGTTTGTCGAGAAGCAGGCCTTTCATATCTCTTGGGTGGCCAACCGTAAAAATAGAAATCGCCTGTTCCTTGCGCTTCGTTGCGGATAGCGGATGGGAGATGTTATCGAAGATGTTGACGTTAGGGCCGATGACTACGTCATCTTCGATCTTGATTGATATGCCGGACCATATTCGAACCCCCACGTCAATATAGCAGCGTTCGCCGATATCAATATCTCCTCCGTGAGGAAGGGCGCAAAGCTCGCCGTTGACGAACGTATTGCGGCCAACGCGGATGTACCGGCTGCTATCTCTTGGATTCAGGATTCTGGCTTTCGAACCGATCCTGGCGCCAGAGGCCAGCTGACAAGTCGGGCGCCCTAAAGCAACCTTCGCTAGATAGTTGAAATTCCAGTTCATATCTGCGGCCGGTTTCCGACCTCAGAGAGTATGGCGCGAACGGCTAGAACAACGAGCCCGACGACTAATAGAACGACAACCAAAGCTAGCCACCACATAGGTCTCAATCCCGCATCGCGCCTTCTATTTGAGGCGATATTTCCTGCCGTTTGTGCTCGGGTCGCTGTTATCGCTCGACGAAAACGTCAAGACGACTGGCGAGCCGGGCACGCCATGCGTAAGAGCAAACAGGCCGTGGCCTATCGTCGCGATCTCTTCCTGTTTGCTGTTGGCTGGTCCGAGTGGCTTATCGTCTTCGTACAATCGCGCGCTACTTAGCTCAGCAACTGGATACACCACGGGCACCCGATACGCGGACCCTTGGTAAGGCTGAAACGCTCCACGGATCAGGTATCTGTCGCCTGGAGGAGAGAATAGGGACAGGAAGTAGAGAAATAAGCTCGACGCAAAAGCAAAAAGCATGGAGCCGAGCGCGACGCGCGTATCGCACGAGAGTTTAATGGGCACGTTCACTGCTTCTTGCTTACTGGCCTATTGTTGGACGTCTGGGAGAGTTGAAAACCCTCAGTCATCCCCAATTGGCGTCCCTCTCTAAATCCAGCGCGATAGGCCAGTCGTCCGCAGATGAGGAGCAGCGCAACTGCGCCGGCAGCAATGGCCGTCAATGTCATGATGGATTACGAATTAGGTTGCACAAAACAAAGCGGGCAACCATAAACATTTAGAAACAGGAATGTAATCCCCATTTCGCACCGATTTGCGAGTTTCTGCTCATCCTTTCGATCTATGGTAGTATCTTGATACCCGGCTGGCCGTCAGGCATCTCTGGGCGCGGTAGATCGGCTGCACATGGTTCGTTCGTTGCAACTTACCTGTGCGAGCGAGGCTGGTCTGCTAGAGGGGAAGGTGCCAGCCATGCTTCTGCAGAACGGCCGCGAAAGCTCCAGTCGCCATCGCGACCAACGCATGCCAGAATGCGGTCGCGCCACGGGCGGCGCTCAGTGAGCGCAAGCAAGGGATTTCTTCAAGGCGGACTTTTGCGAACTTGCCGTGCCCTCAGGCACGAAATCCCATCTTCAAGCTGTCGCCGTGTTGGAGTAAGTTGGTGCGATCGGGGTGCCTATGGCAAACGCGCTTACGATAAAGAAGGAGCATCTTCCTCGAGGTGAACTGGAAAGGCGAGCGGCACAGTACGTTCGCATGTCCACCGACAAACAGGTCTATTCAATTGCGAACCAAATGGCGCTGATCGCAGCTTACGCCAGCGTTCACGGGTTGGCGATCGTCGAGACCTATAGCGACGAGGGCAAAAGCGGTCTTCAAATCAAGAACCGAGCGGGCCTTCAACGGCTCATCAGAGACGTCACGACAGGTTCGGCGGACTATGGCCAGCTTCTTGTCTACGACGTCAGTCGATGGGGACGCTTTCAAGACTTGGACGAAAGCGCACACTATGAATTCCTGTGCCGGCAGGCTGGCGTCAAGGTTGAGTACTGCGCGGAGGAATTCAAGAACGACTTCAGCACAGCTTCCACCTTGGGCAAATACATCAAGCGAACGTTGGCTGCCGACTTCAGTCGCGATTTGTCCGCTAGGGTCCATGCCTGCCATTCTCGGGTTATTCGACAAGGATTTTCGGTAGGCGCTCCAAAAACCTACGGACTTAGACGCGAGCTGGTCGATCAAAAGCAGCGCCCGAGGCAGATCCTGGAGAAAGGCGAAGTAAAGTTTCTGCAATCCGATCGCGTGAGAATCCGACAGGGACCACCGCACGAGGTAGCTATCGTCAAATGGATCTTCGCGCAGTGTCTGAAGGGAAAGACTGATGAATGGATTGCGAGAGAGCTAAATCGTCGTGAAATTGCGACATCTACCGGCCGTCCGTGGAACTCTGCCCTTGTTTGTCGAATTCTCAAGAACGAGGCTTTCATTGGAAACCTCGTCTATAATCGGATGTCACGGAAGCTAAAGGGCCCCCGGGTCTTCAATCCACCTGATCAATGGATCAGGGTCGAGGGATGCATCGATCCGATAATCAGCACTTCCATCTTCGAGCGCGTTCAAAAGCTTCTCGCTAGCAGGCGCATCGAAATATCAGAATCTGAAATGCTAGCTCGATTGCGCAAGACCCTTCGCAAAAGGGGGCGGCTGACTACCGGGATCATCAACAGCACCGTCGGGCTACCGTGTTTCCATACCTATATCCGTCACTTCGGGTCGATCAGAGAGGCCTTCCGCCTCATCGGTTACACTTCCGAGCGAGACCATACATACATTGATGCAAAAGAAAGTTGGGCAGAGGAGATTGCGGCTCTTTGTCGAGAGATCGGAGCGCACCTCAAGAAGCTCGGAAGAAGAGCAAAGGCGTTGGAGGACCAACTCTTCATCGGGAAGGAGGTATTGCTGAACTTTCGCGTCGCTCGCGCTTACCGCTATCCAGGATGCTTAAACCAGTACCGCATTCCATTCATTCGAAAGGTGGTTGGCCGGTGGGTAGTTGTCATTAGGCTGACCAACGACGCGAAGTCTGTGCTCGACTACGTACTGATCCCGAAAGCTGGGTTGGTTAAACCAGATACGAGAGATGGTGTAAGACTCACTGATGCCGCTCGAGATCGCCTTGGTTTCGATGTCTTCGATTCGCCGCGTGCCTTATCTAAGGGGATACATCGAGCGCTTTCGATTGGACGAACTGGCGCCGTCAAATAAGCGCGCGGCCGCGGAAGCCACAAGGTGGCTGCGCTGTATGGGCGGCCGTGGGTCCGCGAGCGCGCCACTGGCTAGGAATGTCGCTCGCAAAGTGAACTGCGACCGCCTCATTCCTCGACCTCGTAGAGGAATGCGACGCCTTCGGGGTCATGCTTGGCGAACCAGCGGTCCGCCGCTTCCTCGCTTGCGAAAACCTTGAGGTGGTCGACGTCGCCGACTTCTGCGCTTGTGTTGACGTAGATCCAGACCGTTTTCATTGGCTACCCCTCATGCGCCTGAAAAGGTCGCGGACCTCGGCCAGCTTCACGACCGATCGGACGTGCTTTGAAAGCTGCTCGGCTTGGCGCGCCGCGATCTCTGTCCGTTTGTCGCCATTCTTCGTGGCGTGGTAGGCGCGCAAGTCCCGCATGAAGGCCTTGGCGGCCTCGGGCGGGATCTCGATCGGATTTCGCGCGACAGGCATAGCGTCAATCCTGCCAGTGCTTCGGTCTGTTCCAGGGTCGGTTTTTGCCGCGCTCCTGCCATTCGCGGCCCTCGCGAATATCCTCCTCGGTGAGGGTGGGGCGGATCGCACCCCAAACCAGCTTCACCATGCGCTGACATTCCGCGACGTCGACGCAATGGCCGCGCTGCCACGGCTGCTGCGGCTGGACCGGGAAATTCACGTTCCACGCGACGGCGGCGCTTTCCCGCGGCATGCCCTGTTGCCGGTGGATGCGGCCTATGCTGATGCCGTCCCAAATCACCACGTAATCGTCCGGCGCGGTCTCGCGCCGATGACGGCTTTGCGCAAAAGGAGATGCTCGGTCACGCGGGTAAGCCTACGGTAAGCCTATCGGCGGTTTTTCTGCATTCGTTCACGTTCGTTCACGTTTGTTCTAAGAGCAAACGATAAATATATCAATGATTTAGGTGCATCCGCGGAAAATACTGATTTGTCCCTGAGATGCCAGTCTTTTGCGGCCGAATTCGGCAGTTTGCCAACCGCTGGCAACAGCCCTCGGGGGCCGCTAACGAGGGTCCTTGCCGGGGATTTTTCGAGCCTTCTCGTTATGTTCGGCAAGGCTTGGGGGAACCGAGAATGTGCCCGTCTTCAGGTCGTAAACGCAGCGCCAGTCCTCAACCCAGGGGAAGGCCGTATCTTCGCCCTGGATATCGAAGGACAGGCCGATCACCAGATATCGGCTGTTCGGCCAATGCTGACCCATCGCGGCGTAATTGTCCTCCAGGCCCCTGATCAGCCCGACCTGCATGTGATCGAGCGCATAGGGGTCGTTCGGGTCGCGGCGTACGCCATCGGCTGCCGGCTGGGTGTAGAAGAAGTCCCACGCGGCCTCGCCAAGCGGCCTTTCGGTGGCCGGCACGAACCGATCGCCGGTCCGCTTGTAGAGGTAGAGGGTGTGATATCCGGCGCCGAGCTTCTGCATCCGTACCAGCCAGCGGCTGTCCGGGCTGAAGCGGAAGCCGGCCTGATAACCGGCTACGTTGGTGCCTTCGCCCTGGTTCAGCAGCGCGCCATGCTTGTGGGCCCGGTCGAAGGTCCAGAACTGGAACAGGAGACCTTCATCGCCGATGTCCTTCGCATATTGCTCGAGGCGGACCGTTCGATCCGGGGAGGTGAAGCTGGCGTCCGCGACCCGCTTGAACTGGCTGTCAGGGCTGTCGGCCCGCGCCGGCGTCGCCACGGCAAAGCCGAGCAATAAAAGCAATCCAGCAGTTCGCAACCAGCCGGCCATGGCGACATCCTGTGTCCGCGGAACTGGCGATGGGACGCGCGAGCCGGCGTTCAGGTTCAGCCGTGGGAACGCATGGACAATGCCGGCATCTTTCGACAAGAAGGGATTCGCTTCGCCGCGTTCCGCTGCGACCAAGGCCGTGTCGACCATGTATTTGTATGGAATCAAGGATTTGCGCCCGGCTCTTAAATCGGGGCGGTGGCTTGTTGATGTTGAATCCGTAACCGTTGGATCGGCCGGCCGATGACCGCCCATGACCAGCCCTCGCCCTGGTGGACGCCGTCACGCTACGCTGATCGCAAGCCATTCCTGCAGGCTCGGACCGCGATCACGCGGGTGCTCCGGGCGTGGTTCGAGGAGCAGGGCTTCGCCGAGGTCGAGACCGCCATCCTGCAGATCTCGCCGGGCAACGAGACCCATCTGCACGCCCCCCGTACCGAACTCAGGCAAGCCGACGGCTCAGGTGCGCCACGCTATCTGCGCACCTCGCCCGAGTTCGCCTGCAAGAAGCTGCTCGCGGCCGGCGAGCCCAGGATCTACGAGTTCGCGCGGGTGTTCCGCGATCGCGAGCGCGGCGACCTGCATTTGCCCGAATTCACTATGCTGGAATGGTACCGTGCCAATGCCGGTTACGACGCCATCATGGCCGACACGATCGTCGTGATCGCCCATGCGGCGCAGGCGACCGGGATCGGCCGGTTTTCATTCCGCGGCAGGATGGCCGATCCGTTTGCCGAGCCGGAATTGCTGACGGTTGCCGCCGGTTTCGAGCGCTTCGCCGGCATCGACCTGCTCGCGACGATCTCGGGCGGCGAGGGCAATCGCGAGGCGCTGGCGGCAGCCGCGCGAGAGCGGGTGCGGATCGCGGACGACGACACCTGGTCGGACATCTTCAGCAAGGTGCTGGTCGAGCATGTCGAGCCCAATCTCGGACAGGGCCGCCTGACGGTGCTGTTCGAATACCCATCGCCCGAGGCCGCGCTGGCGCGCACCAAGGCGGGCGAGCCACGCGTCGCCGAGCGTTTCGAGGTCTATGCCTGCGGGGTCGAGCTCGCCAACGGCTTTGGCGAGTTGACCGACGCAGCCGAGCAGCGCCATCGTTTCACCGCGGCGATGGACGAGAAGGCCCGCCGTTACGGCGAGCGCTATCCGCTCGACGACGATTTCCTTGCCGCCGTCGGCCAGATGCCCGAGGCGAGCGGCGTCGCGCTCGGCTTCGACCGGCTGGTGATGCTGGCGAGCGGCGCACCACGAATTGACCAGGTGGTCTGGACGCCGCCTGCAGGAGAGCCATGAACAGGATCGATCCGAAACTGGCGGCAACGCTGCGCCAGCCGCGCGAGCTGGCCGATGCCGGCCTCGTGCCGGTCGCAGCTCTTGCCGAGCTCGAACAGGTGGCTGCGCGCTACGCGGTCGCGGTGACGCCGGAGCTCGCGGCGCTGATCGATCCGGCCGATTCCACCGATCCGATCGCGCGGCAGTTCATCCCGAGCGCTGACGAGCTCGTCGAGCAGCCGGGCGAGAACGCCGATCCGATCGGCGACGATGTGCATTCACCGGTCGCCGGGATCGTGCATCGCTATCCGGACCGGGTGTTGTTCAAGCTCGTCCATGTCTGCGCGGTCTATTGCCGGTTCTGTTTCCGGCGTGAAATGGTCGGGCCGGGCAAGGCCTCGGCCTTGTCCGACGATGCCTACCGCGCGGGACTGGAGTACATCCGTACCCATCAAGAAGTCTGGGAAGTCATCCTGACCGGCGGCGATCCCTTGATGCTGTCGTCGCGCCGGCTGTCCGAGATCATGGCCGATCTTGCCGGCATCGATCATGTGAAAATCATCCGCCTGCACAGCCGTGTACCGATCGCCGATCCCGGGCGCATCAATCCCGACATGACCGCGGCGCTCCGGGCCGAGGGGGCGACGACCTGGATCGCCATCCACGCCAACCATCCGCGCGAGCTGGGCGCCAATGCCCGCGCCGCGTGCGCGCGCCTTGCCGACGCCGGCATTCCGTTGGTCAGCCAGACCGTCCTGCTGCGCGGCGTCAATGACGATGCCGCGACGCTCGCGGCGCTGATGCGCGCCTTCGTCGAGTGCCGGATCAAGCCCTATTATCTGCACCACGGCGACCTTGCACCCGGCACCGCGCATTTGCGCACCACCATCGAAGCCGGGCAGGAATTGATGCGGGCGTTGCGCGGGCGCGTCTCCGGACTGTGCCAGCCGGATTATGTGCTCGACATCCCCGGGGGCTATGGCAAGGCGCCGATCGGCCCGACCTATTTGTCGCTGCCGGCTTCCCGCGAAGGTGAGGATCCGGTCGAGCGGCGGTACCGTATCGTCGATTATTGCGGTGACGTTCATCTTTACCCGCCGCAACCCTGAGCCTGCGATGAGCGGGGCCGGGGACGGACGGCAGGAGCCGCCCGAGGACGAGGGCCGCCGCGGCGTCGAAAATGCTGTGATGTTCTGCTGCTTTGTGGTGCTGGTCGCCGCGGGAATCTGGCTCCTTGGCACGATGGCCGATATACGGAAGGTTCAGGATTGCGCAGCGCAGGGGCGACGCAACTGTGCTACCGTCGAGGTGCCGGAACGGGCGCAATAGGGTTGAGAAGCGGAGACGCGAGATGCGGAAGACTGTTTTGTTGATGGCTCTGATGATGGTTGGAGCGCCCCAGGTTGGAACGTCCCAGGCATGGGCGCAGCAACAGGGCGGATCGTCCTCCATGCAGAAGAACGCGCCGCCGCCGGAGGCGCCGGTCGGACATCGTCAGCCACGCCGCGGCGACGTTCCCAACGAAAAGAATATCAGCGATCCGAACAATACCGCGAACAAGGAAGACGCTGCGCTCGACAAGAAGATCAAGAGCATCTGCCGCGGCTGCTAGGCTACGGAAGAGACCGGCGGAGCGCGATATCCGCCCCGCCGGCAACGCTCAATCCGTTCGACCGTCTCAGGCCGAACGCTCCTGCAGGCCATCACGCCGCACGCTGCGCCTCGCGTCGACAGCATCGGCCAACTGCTTCAGCACGTCAGCCGTCGTCGCGAGATCGATGCAGCCGTCCGTGATGCTCTGGCCATAGGCCAGCGGCTTGCCCGGCACGACGTCCTGGCGTCCCGCGACAAGGTTGCTCTCGATCATCACGCCGATGATGCGCTGTTCGCCGCTTGCGACCTGCCGTGCGATGTCGGCCGCAACCAGTGGCTGGTTCTCCGGCTTCTTGCTGCTGTTGGCGTGGCTGGTGTCGATCATCAGTCGTGGCGCGACGCCAGCGTGGCCGAGCTCGGCGGCGGCCGCATCGACGCTTCCGGCATCGTAGTTCGGCACCCGGCCGCCGCGCAGGATGACGTGGCAGTCCTCGTTGCCCCTGGTCGCGGCGATGGCCGAACGGCCGCCCTTCGTGACCGCCATGAAATGATGCGGGTGCGACGCCGATTTCACCGCGTCCGCCGCGATCCGCACGCCACCGTCGGTGCTGTTCTTGAAGCCGACCGGGCACGACAGGCCGGACGCCAGCTCGCGATGGATCTGGCTCTCGGTGGTGCGCGCGCCGATTGCGGCCCACGAAACCAGATCGGCGATGTATTGCGGCGTCGTCATGTCGAGGAATTCGGTGCCGGCGGGCAGGCCGAGATTGTTCACGGCCGACAGCACGTTGCGTGCAAGGCGCAGGCCCTTGTTGATGTCGAAGCTGCCGTCGAGATCGGGATCGTTGATCAGGCCCTTCCAGCCGACGGTGGTACGCGGCTTCTCGAAATAGACCCGCATCACGATCTCGAGGCGGTCGGCGAGCTGTTCGCGCAGGCTGGCGAGACGCTCGGCGTAATCGACGGCCGCCGCGGGATCGTGGATGGAGCAGGGGCCGACGACGACCAGCAAGCGGTCATCGGTGCCGTTGAGGATCGCGTGGATGGCGTTGCGGGCGCCCATCACGACCCGCGTCGCCGTCAGGGTGCGCGGAACTTCCCGCATCACCTCTTCGGGCGTACTCAGCTCTTTCAGTTCCTTGATGCGAAGGTCGTCTGTCGTACTCAACACGGCTGGCTCCTTTGGAGTTCGGGACCTGCCGGCACACAAAAAAGCCGCCAGGTCTGGCGGCTTGTTTTGGATGTTTGCTGCAATTCTTCAGATTGAGCGCGATCCTCCTGCCGCCAGCGAGCTGTCGTAGCTAAAGTACCAAAAATAGCTGGTGGCGACGGTGATCATGGCGGGCTCTATACCCGACGGATATCGGCCTGTCACCCCCCAAATCCGCAGGCGAGCCGGTTCGCCGTCAGGTGTTGCGCGCGGCCAACGCCATACCTATCAGGGTCGCCCCGCCGAACATCAGATTGAGGCCGACCAGGAGGCCGATCGCCCAGCCCGCCGACTCCGGCAGGCCCGCGATGATGAAGAAGGCGACGACGACATCCATCAGGCCGGCGATCAGGAGCCAGGACCAGCGTCCCGACAATTCGCGGCGGTGCTCCAGCGCATACATGATGGTGGCGACGCCCTCGGCGACGAAATAGGCGCCGATCACGATGGTCAGCGTCAGCACACCCTGCATCGGACGCGCCAGCAGCACCATGCCGGCCAGCACGGCGAGCGCGGCCGAGATCAGCGACCACCAGAAGCCCGGCATGTTGCGCGCCCAGAAGGTCACGATCAGTCCGCCGATGCCTGAGATCAGGAACATCCAGCCGAGGAAGATGGTGACGGCGAGGCTCGCGAATGTCGGCACGATCATCGCCGCGATGCCGAGGATCACGAGCAGGATGCCTTCGAACAGAAATGCCTTCCAGTGTTGCTTGACCGCGGCCTGCATCTCCGATCGCAGTCTGTCGAGATTGTTGGACAAGGTCATCGCGGCTCTCCAAATCTGCAACCGAAAAGTCGGCAACGGTAAAGTCTGCGAGCACGGGGTCTGCGAGCGTGCGGCGTATCCTAGCCCTGGCCCGGCGCGGACGGAAAGCCCTCCGCGGCGGTCCGCATCCGGTTGCGGCCGAGGAAATAGACCGTGGTGGTCGCGATCAGCAGCGCCAGGCCGATCAGGATCGAGGTGAAGCCGATCGGGACCAGGATGAACGAGGCATTGCGCTCGGGATTGACGTACCAGTGGTGCAGCGAGGTGAGCAGGAAGGAGACCCCGGCAAAGCCGGTGCCGCCGCCGACCAGCAGCAGCGCCCACATCCGCCGCAGCTGGCTCAGCCGCTCGCGCGCGACATCAGTGCGCGGGGCATGATGCCTGCCGAGGCGGCGCACCAGGCGGATTGCAAAACCGATCGAGGAGAAGCCGATCAGCACGCTGGCCGAACCGAGCAGGAGCCGCGCGGTCGAACTAAGGTCGGGAATGCGCTGGAGCGCGAGCAGCGGAAAATCGAACGCCGAGTGCAGCGCGACCGGCGCGACCAGCACCAGCGCCCAGTTGGTGATGCGCGCCCAGTCGCGGTGGCCCCGGTAGGCGCCGAGCGCGCCGCCGGAGCGCGCGATCGCAAGGTAGGCGCCGGCGATGATGCCGAGCGCACCGTGAAACGGCACCGTGAGCACGCTGCGCAACGCCGCGAGCGCCCGCCACATGTCCTTGTGCTGGACGAGATAGGCGAGGTTCTCGTAGGCCGCAAATCCGAGGCCCGCGGCCGCACCATAGACCACCGTATCCATCGGATCGGCGAAGGCACGGCGGCGCGTCGAGATGGCGACGATGACGAGAACCTTGACGATCTCCTCCGGCGCCGCGACGCCGAACGCCGCGCGGACCGCCTGGGTCGCCCAGGGATTGTCGGGAATGGCAAGCAGCGCGTTGAAGGGAATGCGCGCCAGGCCGAGCAGCGAGATGCTGGCCGCGCCGAGCACGAAGGCGAGCCACACCTGCACCGGCGGTCCAGGGCGCTCGTCGGCGGCAATCACCAGCCACAGCACCAGCAGCGCGGGCGCGATGGCGGCGGCGCCAATCACAGTCGGAAGCGACTCAAGCAACAACATGGGGTCAATCTGTTCTCGTGAACGGCGAAAATGGCCGCAAACCCAGCGCTTTGCAAGGTCGCCGGCGGTCGCGAACACGCGCTTGGGAATTCACGTTTGGCTGTATCCGGCGGCTGGCACATTCGGATCCTGGAGGATTGCGCGGCGGGCGCAAGCGCGCCGGTAAACGGCATGGTAGAAGTGTTCGATCAGACGGGAGACGTTACCGGGTGCATTTACGCGCAGCAGAGAGTCACACGCGATCGATCCTCAAGGCCATCAGCTGGCGGACATTGGGGACGCTCGATACTTTCGCCATCAGCTGGTTCATGACCGGCGAGGTCTCGCTCGCCGGCTCGATCGCCGGGCTCGAGATCGTCACCAAGATCGCCTGGTACTATGTACACGAGCGGGTCTGGGCAGTTGTTCCGTTCGGACGGCGCGCCTGACCCGTGCGACCGGTGCGACGAAACAGGATTTTTTGGAACGGACCAGGCAGTGATGAACCCCGCTGGATTTGCGGGGCCGTGCAGGTGCGCGAGAACAAGATCCACTTCTGGATCGAAAACAGTGTTCACGCTATTGGGCAAGTCCGAACGGCGGGAGCGTCGCAGGACGTTGACGAATGGGTTCGTCGGCTCACAGCCAAGGCTGAAGGTCGGGGCCTCCGCCGTTTCTGCGAACAGCTATTTCTGAGCCGGAGTCCCGGAAGGCCGTAACCAATCCGCCATCTGTGCCGCGGTTTCCGCCTGGCGAGCTCTTCGGATCAACCGTTCGCGCTCAACGCCTGGGTAGGTGCCCTGTGCTTCCTTCCGAAGACGCTCAGCCTGATCACCAAGGCGAATTTCGAGAGTATTAGTCTGCTTGAACCGGCGACGCTGCATGGAACGCTGCTCCGTCTTGTTGGGGAGGGCGGGAGCGCGTGATGGCGTTCTCGTCACCGATAGATGCCGCGTGCGGGGCGATGACGATGACCAACGGCCCGCGCGGCAATTTGTTCCTGCAATGGGAACAACCCCCGCGCGGGCCGAGGCACAGCTCAGGCTGCTTCAGCGTTGATGGCTGCAACGGCCAGTTTGGTCAGCGCGTCGTCGGTTTTCTTCTCCTCAGCCAGGGTCTGATCGAGAAGCTTGACCGCGTCGTTCATGCTCAGCTTGCTGGCCCATGCCTTGAGCGTGCCATAGCGGGAGATTTCGTAATGCTCGACCGCCTGCGCCGCGGCAAGCAGGCCAGGATCGAGCGCCGGCGTGTCGGCGTATTCGTCCATGATCTCCTTACCCTCGTCGATGATCCCCTCGATCGCGTCGCATTTCTTGCCGCGCGCCGGTTTTCCCAACAGCTCGAAGATCTTCTCGAGCCGGTCGATCTGGCCTTCGGTCTCCTCGTGATGCTTCTCGAAGGCTGCGCGCAACTTATCCGATGACGCTGCCTTGGCCATCTTTGGCAGCGCCTTATAGATCTGCTTCTCGGCGTAGTAGATGTCCTTCAAGGTGTCGAGGAACAGGGCGCTGAGGTCTTTCTCCGGCATCGACTTTCTCCATCGCAAAGGTTGATTTCGCGATCCCAACCCGTGCGCAGATGCGATGTTCCTATTTGTGGTGGCTCGGGCTTGAGCCAGCCGAACCGATCATTGCGTCAGCAGGCGGCGGCAGGTTTCGACGAACACCTCGGCGCCCGTCACGATATCGGCGTCGTCGGTGTTCTCGCTCCAGTGATGGCTGATGCCGCCGATCGACGGCACGAACAGCATCGCCGCCGGCATGATGGTGGCGAGGACCTGGGCGTCATGGCCGGCGCCGCTCGGCATCCGGATTGATTTGCCGCCGGCGCAGGCGGCGCTCGCGGCCTCGATCGCGTCCTGGAAGGCAGGCGTCATCATCGCGGGCACGCCGGTGCGGATGCGCTCGACCTCCACGCCGCAGCGGCCCTGCGCGGTGGCTTCTTCTGCCATGCGATGCAGATGAGCCTCGAGCCGCGCGATCACCTCGGGATTGTCGTCGCGGATCTGGAACAGCATCTCGGCGTGGCCTGGAATGATGCTCGGCGCGCCTGGGTCCAGCGTGATGCGGCCGGTGGTCCAGACCGTGCGCGGTCCGCACAGGGCAGGGAAGCTGTCGTCGATCGCGACGCAGAACCGCGCCAGCGCCAGGCCGGCATCCTTGCGCACGGCCATTCGTGTGGTGCCGGCATGGTTCTGCTCGCCAGTGAACGTGATGCGATATTGCCAGATGCCGACGATGGAGGTGACGACGCCGATCTTGAGCCGGCTGCTCTCCAGCGTGTCGCCTTGCTCGATATGCGCTTCGAGATAACCGATATGGCGGCGAGGTTCGGCGCTGAGGCGCGGGCGGCCGGCGAAGCCCGCATCGTGCAACGCCTGGCGCATGGTGCGATCGCTGGAGCGGTCGCGTGCCGCATCGATGTCGGCCTCGGTCACCGCGCCCGCGAACGACCGGCTGCCGAGGAAGCTGCCGAAATGTCCTTCCTCGTCGCACCATGCAGCGACCTCGACCGCGCCATCGATGCCGGGATCGCCGTTGATGACGCGCGCGGCCTCCAGCGCATAGATCACGCCGAGCGGCCCATCGAGCCAGCCCGCATGGTTCTGACTTTCGAGATGCGAGCCCGCGAGCAGCTTCGGTCCCGCTTTCGTGCTGGTGCCGAATACGTTGCCGATGCCGTCGATCGTCGCGGTGAGGTCGGCATCGAGCAAGTGTGCCGCAAGCCAGTCCAGCGAGCGCAGATGCGGCTCCGAGAATGTCGGCTTGTGCACGCCGGTCTTGTAGGCGCCGATCGCGCGCAGTGCATTGAGATCGGCGAGCACGCGCTTGCCGTCGAAGCGACCGTTGATGCCTGACATGGTTGGACTCCGGATTTACGTCTTGACGCCGCAATCCCGTCTTGATGCCGTCGCGGTTGGATGCGACGGAACAATCAGGGCAAACGATTTTTTAGCGGTTCTGCTCTTAGGTCGCAGTACGAATGTTGCAGTACGAATAGCGTGTGGGTGTGATCATGTCTGCATTCCGGAACTGGGCCCGCAAGGCCGCTGTGGTTCTTCTTCCGATCGCGCTCGGCGCTTGCGCGCAGTATTCGCAGCAATACAGCATGACGACCCCGCCGCCGGGAACCGGTCCGCTGGCCTGGGACGGCGCGGGACAAGACCCCAATTCGCCGCAGCCGCGACGCCATGCGCGGAATGTTTCGCCGGCGGTGGCGGAGACGCAACTGTCGGAAGCGGATGCCGACGACCGGCTGGCGCGCAAGCTCGTGATCTGCGGCACCTGCATCAAGCAGACGCCGGTGGCGGCGGCCGCGGCGCAGCCGACCAATCGTCAGGACGTCGCGAGCGTGACCAATCACTAGCGCGCTGTCGCCAGACATCGATCCGGCCTGCAGGCCTTAGTTAGGCCACGATGTCGTTCGATGCGCAGGCCCATGTCGTTCCGAAAACTCATTGTTCCCGCCGCCGTCGTCGCGCTTGCCGCCGCCATCCTGATTCATGGGGGCGGTTCGCGGGCCCATGCGCATGCGCCGTCGCATTGCGGCTTCTGGACTTCGATCGAGGCCGGATTGTCGTGCAGGTAATCGCCCGCAGGAGGCCTGGGCGGCAGTCCGGGAAAAGCGTTCTGAACGCTTGCCCGTCCGGCCAATCGCCACTATACGTTCGCCCGTCGCGGCCGTTCGCCGGTAGCGGCCAGTACGGCATATCCGACGTCTAACGTATTGATTTGCCGGGAGTTTTGCTCCCTTCGTCTATCGGTTAGGACGCCACCCTTTCACGGTGGAGAGAGCGGTTCGATTCCGCTAGGGAGCGCCATCGGCGCCAAACCGGAAATCCAGCAGACTCAACGAATTATCGCGCAGGCGAACGGCTTGCCGTGCGGTTCGGCGCACTGTGAACAACGGCACAATCACTGCAATCCGCCGGGCTTTCGCAACCTTTTGTAAAGCCAGCGGCGATACGGCTGGGCCTGGGGATGATGTGATGGCTCTAGGGTCCAAGAAGCGCGAAACGCGCAAATCGCTGCGTCAATCCGGCTGGATCACGCTCGACGGCGGATTCGCCGCGCGGCCGTGCGTGGTCGAGGACATGTCCTCGTCGGGCGCAAAAATCACCGTGCAGGACAACAACACGCTGCCGGCCAAGCTGCGGCTGGCGTTTTCGCGCGACGCCCGCACCGGGCGCGCCTGCGAAGTGGTCTGGCGCGAGGGCAAGACGTTCGGCGTCAGATTCGTGCGCTAGCCTGATCCGGCCGCGCGCGATAAAAGGCCGAATGCGCAAGACCTGCTTCGCCGTCATCGCCGTCCTGCTTCCCGCCGCTGCGTTCGCGCAAGCCGGCGACCGCCGCAATTTCCAGACGCCGCCCGATGCCGGCAGAACCCTGCCGTCGAAATCCGCGACGCGGAGCAATTCCTGCGCGTCGTACGGACCGGGCTTCGTCAAGGTCGAGGGCTCCGACACCTGCGTGAGGTTAGGTGGCGCCATCAGTGTCGGTGCGGGGGTGTCCAGCGGACGCTGAGCGGCTTGCCGCTCACGACATCGGCGGCGCGACGATGCGCACGAAGGCCGGCCGCTGCGCGATCTCGCCGAACCAGCGTTCGAGATGGGGCAGCTTCGGCTTCGTGACGCCCTCGACACCGAACCAGCGCCGCGCAAAGGCGCCGAGCGCGATGTCGGCGATCGTGAACTGATCGCCCTCGAGGTAGCGGCGGCTCGCAAGCTGCGCCTCGACGACGCGCCACGCGACGCCCGCGGCATCGGCGTCCTTCTGGATCTGGACCATGTCGCGCTTCTCCGGCGCCGTGCGCACCAGTCCCCAGAACAGCGGGCGCTCGACCGGTTGCAGCGTCGACAGCGTCCAGTCGAGCCAGCGGTCGACGGCCGCGCGCGCCTTCGGCGCCTGCGGATAGACCGGCGAGCTCTGGCCGTAGGCCAGGCAGAGATAGCGCATCACCGAATTGGATTCCCACAGCACATAGTCGCCGTCGACCAGCGTCGGGACGCGGCCATTCGGATTCATCGCGAGATAGTCCGGCTGATCGTTCTTGCCGAACTGCATGCCGGCATCGATGCGCTGATAGGGCAGGTCGAGCTCGGCCAGACACCAGAGCACCTTTTGCACATTGACCGAATTGGCCCGGCCCCAGATCGTCAGTTGCGGCTTGCTGTCCATCACGCGTTTTCTTTCCGCTGTTGCGCTTTGCGCGCGTTCTTAGCCGAACCGTCAGGGAAAAGCGCGGGGTGAATTGTATCGAGCGCAAAAAAAGAGACTCCGCCGCGATGCAGCAGAGCCTCGTCGATAGCAGTCAAATCGCAGTCAGTGACCGAACAGCAACCACAGCACGATGATCACCGGGATCGGCACACCCAACAGCCAAAGCAAAAGTCCTTTTCCCATCTCCTCGCCTCCTCGCATTCGTGTGAGGAGGCAACGTCAACTGCTGCGTCATGTTCCTCGCGATCGCTCCGCGCTTCGCCGATGGAGAAACGCGGATTAGGAACGTGCGCGCGGGCGCTGCGTTTACCAGTGCCCGGTGTTCGGCATCGAGGCCCATGGTTCGGCCGGCGCCTTCGGATCGCCCTTCTGCAGGATCTCGATCGAGTGCAGGTCGGGCGAACGCACGAACGCCATGTTGCCGTCGCGCGGCGGACGGTTGATGGTGACGCCCATCTTCATCAGCTTCTCGCAGGTCGCGTAGATGTCGTCGACCTCGTAGGCGAGATGGCCGAAATGGCGGTCCTCGCCGTATTTCTCCTCGTCCCAATTGTAGGTCAATTCGACCAGCGGCGCGCCGCGGCTTTGCGGCAGCGACTTGAGCAGATGGAGATCTTCCTCCGCGCAGAGAAACACCAGCGTGAAGCGGCCCTTGTCATTGTCGATGCGGCGCACTTCCTTCAGCCCCAGCGCGTCCTGATAGAATTTCATCGCGACATCGAGATTGCGGACGCGCAGCATGGTGTGCAGATAGCGCATTTTCTTGTCCTCCTGGGAATTCAGAGATTTTGTTTTGGCTGGAGCGAGACGCGCCAAGAAATAGCAGCAAAACGGAGCGCGGGGCAGGGGCCTGCACGACTTTTGCGACCGCTCCGGGCGGCTGCGTTCTCAAGCTTTCGCGAGCCTTCGCATTGAGCGACCTGCGACACGCTCATGCAGCGCGCGATACGGGAAAGCCCCGCCCAGGAGAATTCTGGAACGGGGCTTTCGTGGTCGAGCCTTGGAGGCACGGCGCTCTATCTCATCGAATGCCCATCACTGCCAATCAAGGACGCGCGAGGTTGGACCTCCTCTAAAAAGCAAAACCCCGCGAGTGGCTCGCGAGGTCTGATGCCGGCGGGCCTTGGGGAGATCGTGCCGGCAACCAGCCATCTAACGGTGCTTGCGGCGGCAGGTTCCAGCATCCCAAAAATAGAAAGCCCCGCAGGCTGGATGCGGGGCTTTCCCAGTTGACGGACTGGGGGATCTCTCAGGGCGTGAGCCGTCAACTGTTGGAGACCAAACTTAAGGTTGAATTTATAAAATGCAACAGCGCCGCGTAGACGGAATATCCTCGTCCCACAGCGCTGCGCCAGACGCTGGGCCCTGAAATCCCCAGCGCAGTTTTGTCTTGGCGCTGCGTAAAAGGTTCAAAGGAAAAGCCCGGCGAGGGGGGATTTGCGGCGGCCTTCAGGGCCGGCCTGGCGCTGGGTCCCCGGATCGCGCGCGACATGCGCCGGCGCGCGCCGCCACGTGTGCGATGCAAACGTCGTTGGCCGGTTGTGATCTCACACCTTGATGTCGAGAATGGTCTCGACGGCATCGCGGTCGGCCTTGTTCTTGGCGGCGAAGACGTCGAGCACATCCTCGCTGATGATGCGCGGCTGCTCCTTCGCCGTTTGATCGACGACGAGTTGCACTCTGGCGTGCGTCACTTCGACAGGTACGGGGTAAACGAGCATGGCTCTCTCCCTCCGGCTGTCGAACCCTGTCAGGGCTTTCTTAACGATTTGTAAGCGCCTGTATCAGCGCTTTCGGTTCGAATCGGCGGCCGGGCGGTATTGGCCCCGCTCGCCTGCCGCCCTGCTTGGCGCCATACTGCGGGCCTTTGGGACCGGACGGCGCGATCGATGAGGAACGGGCTCTATTCGATCCATATCCATATGATGGACGGCGTGCGTGGCCGCGACAGCGGCGTCCTGATCCTGCGCGATGGTCTGCTGATCGGCGGCGGGCCGCATTTCTGGTCGATCGGGGCCTACACGGCCGGCGAGGGCACGTGGAAGGGGCATCTCAGGACCAACCAGCATTCCCCGTTTTCCGATCCGTTCACCCGGCCGCTGTTCGCCGGCCAGGAGGTGACGAGCGGATTTTCCGGCACCTTCAGCGGTGACCAGGCCGAAGTGTTCGGAACCGTGCTGGTTGGAACCCGCAGCCTGAGCTTCCAGGCAACCCTGAAAAGGCTGGCCGACGCCTGATTGCGGCAAGGCTGTGGACGAGTGCGCAGCAAGCTTCGCATTCTGTTTGGCAAATCGAGCTGGCGCGGCTGTGGATTTGCTGCGGACAAGCGCGGGATATCGTTGTGGATGTCGGCCTGAGGCCTTCCAACACCGCTTACCGGGCCACCGCTAACCCTACCTGGTTAGGTTAAGGGCAGCATCGCGTTGTCACCACCTGTGATTGCGGTAGGGATGGTTGCAGGTGACAGCCATGACGCCATCGTTCCATAGCGCTGACAGACCGACCCACCGGCGCGTGATGGTGGTGGGCTTGCTGCTCTGTTCCGCCTTTGTCGCGATCAGCTTCTGGCTTCGGCCGCAGCCGGAGAGTGGCAAGGCGCTCGTGAAGGCGGACCGGCTGGTCCGCACGGCGGGAGAGCCGCGGAAATCAAACTAGAGCGGAAATCAAACTGGAATCGGCAAGCCGAGCCGCGCCCCGGCGCTCAGTCCGGCAGCTTCCCGTTCGGATGCTTGTGATACATCGCGATGCCGATAAAGCCGGCAAAGCCCATCACATTCAGCAGCAGTTCCATCCACGCCGGCATCGATGCCAACCTCGCTTGCGGCAAAGCTAATCATTGAGGTTGTGTTTTTGTTCCAGCGCTAACCGATGGTAGCTTTGCGCTATCGCATGGCTGCGGAACCCGAAGGGGCGTTTTGCTGCAACCATCCATTTGCGCCCGCGTTGGTGCCCATCACCACGTGAGGAGGTTGTCCATGAAACGGACATTAGCAGTTTTGGCGACGGTAGCGACGGTGGGCGCAACGATGGTCAGCGCGCCGGCGCAAGCGCGCGGTATCGGCCCTGGTCTGGCGTTCGGTCTGGCCGCCGGCGCACTCGCCGCGGGTGCGGCCGGCGCGTATGCGTACGGCCCACACTACTATGGGCCCGGCTACTATGATGGCCCGCGCTACGGCTACTACGGCGATCCCGGCTACGCCTATTATCGCGGTCCGTACTATCGGCACCACTACTATCGCCATTATTGGTAACGGAGATCAGCCCGGAGCACACCGCTCCGGGCTTTCTCAATTGCGCGTCATGGTGTGATCGCGCGGACGTGCGTTCGGGTTGCCTGTGGCTCGCGGTGTGATCGTCCGGTGAGCGCACGCGTCGGCGCGACATCAAGCGCTCTGGCGCTGCAATCCACTCCAGACATTGCCGAGCGTATTGTCGTAATATTCCTGGCGATCGCGCTCGAACTTCTGCTGCGTCGCGCGGAAGCTGGCAACGCGTGCGACGATCTCTTCGCGCTCGCGCGCGGCACTGTCTTTCTGATCGGCCATTGCCCATCCTCTTCGTCATGGTCCTATCCCCGCCGGGCATTGGCATCAGTGAATTGGGCGTCAATGCGGAGCAGACTTTGCAGGATTGTGATGAAGCCAAGGCAGCGGAAGAGGCAGCCGAAGAGCGACGAGGCTGACGCGCCGGCGGGGCGGGTCGTCAACGCAGCCCGATCGCCGCGGCCTCACCGCCGCTCGCTCGCGTGATGGTTGAGCTCGCAATCGCGCCGACCATGCTATAGTCGTGGCCGGCCAACCGGATCATTCCCGGTGATTGCAAAAGATCTGCGCAGCGGCGTCGAGCGGCTCGGCAACATGATTGCCGAGGCATCATCGATCGTGCCCTTCACCGGGGCGGGCATCTCCACCGAGTGCGGCATTCCCGACTTCCGCTCGCCCGGCGGGCTGTGGACGCGCAACCGGCCGATCCCGTTCGACGAGTTCGTCGCCAGTCAGGAGGCGCGCGATGAGTCATGGCGCCGGCGCTTCGCGATGGAACCGACATTTGCGGCGGCCAAGCCGGGGCGCGGGCATCGTGCGCTCGCGTCGCTTTACCGGGCCGGCAAGGTTCCCGGCATCATCACCCAAAACATCGACAATCTGCATCAGGCGTCGGGCTTCAAGGCCGACGACGTCATCGAGCTGCACGGCAACACCACCTACGCCCGCTGCATCGGTTGCGGCAAGGACTACGATCTCGCGTGGGTGAAGCTGCACTTCGACAAGACCGGTGGTGCGCCGGACTGCGCGGCGTGCGGTGATCCCGTGAAGACCGCGACGATCTCGTTCGGGCAGTCGATGCCCGAGGATGCGATGCATCGCGCGGCGGAACTCGCAAGGCACTGCGACCTGTTCCTGGCGATCGGCTCATCGCTGGTGGTATGGCCCGCCGCGGGCTTTCCGATGATGGCGAAGGAGAGCGGCGCGCGGCTCGTGATCATCAACAACGAGCCGACCGATCAGGACAACATCGCCGACCTGGTGATCCGGCATGACATCGGCGACACGCTTGGTCCATTCGTAGGCAATTGACGCCTGATTGATTCGCGGCTGTGCAAGCCTGTTCATAGTTCCCGCAAGAATCGTTTTTTAGCTATGCCCGGCAAGCGGGAGTGTTATCTTTTGGTTGAGAGATTCGCGCAGCGTCCAGATGATTTGTCCAAGTGAGTTGGTCATGGAGAGCTGCGTGTACAGGGTGCGCCGCAACGTCGGCGCTCTGCATTTGATGTGTGGGGTCCGGGGTCATGGGGTCGGACGGATTTGAGTCCAAGAAGCTCGGCGGACCGCCGATAGGCGGAGTTGGGCAAAGCAGGATTGCACAAGGCGAGTACGGCAGCGCGCCGCGCGATCCGGCGATCGATGCCTTCTCCGGTCTCGGCGACGCCGCGG
This sequence comes from Bradyrhizobium sp. AUGA SZCCT0105, assembly GCF_018129565.1. Taxonomy (NCBI): domain Bacteria; kingdom Pseudomonadati; phylum Pseudomonadota; class Alphaproteobacteria; order Hyphomicrobiales; family Nitrobacteraceae; genus Bradyrhizobium; species Bradyrhizobium sp. AUGA SZCCT0105. The sequence continues at coordinate 789,115 of NZ_JAFCMK010000001.1, forward strand.
CCAACCTCGTCGAAGTCTCCGGCGTCATCAAATGGTTCGACGCCTCGAAAGGCTACGGCTTCATCGTCCCCGACAATGGCTGGCCCGACATCCTGCTGCACGTGACGGTGCTGCGGCGCGACGGCCATCAGACCGCCTATGAGGGCGCGCGGCTCGTCGTCGAGTGCGTGCAGCGCGCGAAGGGTTACCAGGCCTTCCGCATCGTCTCGATGGACGAGTCGACCGCGATCCATCCGGCGCAGATGCTGCCGCCGCGAACCCATGTCACCGTGACGGCGACCAGCGGGCTCGAGCGTGCGCAGGTCAAGTGGTTCAACCGGCTGCGCGGCTTTGGCTTCGTGACTTGCGGGGAGGGCACGCCCGACATCTTCGTGCATATGGAGACGCTGCGCCGCTTCGGCATGACCGAGCTGCGTCCCGGCCAGTATGTGCTGGTGCGGTTCGGGCCCGGCTCCAAGGGCATGATGGCCGCCGAGATCCACCCGGAGACCGGCCCCTCGGCGCTGTCGTCGCACTGAGCCCCGAGCTGGACTCCCTGACGGAAACGTGAGCCGCCGGCGAACCGCCAGGGCTCTGGCATTTGCCGCAATCATCGGGTTAGGGTCCGCCGGAAAATCTTCCCCGGTGTGAGTATTTGTCGATGAATTTCGATCGCATGCTTGGGCGGCCCCGCCCGTGGCTGTTGGCCTCCCTCATCATGATGTTCGGCGCGCTGCTGGCCCCGGCCGCGCTGGCTGCCAGCGTCCAGCCGCTCGAGATCGTCACCAAGTCAGGCGTGCACGTCTTCTCCGTCGAAATGGCGACCACCGAGCAGGAGAAGGAGACCGGACTGATGTACCGGAAGGAGCTCGCGGACGGCAAAGGCATGCTGTTCGACTTCACGCCGGAGCAGGAAGTGTCGATGTGGATGAAGAACACCTACATCTCGCTCGACATGATCTTCATCCGCGCCGACGGGCGCATCCTGCGGATCGCCGAGAACACCGAGCCGATGTCGACCAAGATCATTCCGTCGCGGGGACTCGCCAGGGGCGTCCTCGAGGTGATTGCCGGCACCGCGCAGAAATACGGCATCCAGCCCGGCGACCGGGTCGGCCACCCCTTGTTCGGCGGCCACTAGCTCTCTGTTCTCAATGGTTTCTGGGCGGGAAACCGTTGCCGATGTCCCAGCCGGAAGTCCCGCACCAGCGCCTTGCTGGCGCTGGCTGAAGCGTGTATCCACGGGGCTTCTCGGAAATGTCGGGGTATAGCGCAGCCTGGTAGCGCGGCAGTTTTGGGTACTGCAGGTCGTTGGTTCGAATCCAGCTGCCCCGACCATTCAAATCAAAGACTTGATAGGTTTTTCGAGGCCTCTTACGTCCCAGATTTTGCGTCTGGGAAGAGCATGGAAGGAAGAGGGCGGCGTCCTGGACAAGTCCGTCGAACTTACCGATCCGGCCACCGAACTCGCCGATCTTGTTGAGCGGCTGCGACCGACGAAGCGAATGCCGACTGGATTGGAAGCAATCGCTGGCGTCGTGGTCGCTCAAAACGATGCGATCTTTGTTGATCTGCTAGCCGAAGCCCCGCGCTCCGCTCCCCGCAACGTCAGCCGCCCGGGCGCTCACCAGATCAACGAGCCGGCGGGTTGTAGCGATCCAAGATCACGGTTCTTGAGCCACTCTCCGACGGTCGCGGGATGGCGTCGTCGAATTTGTGATAGCGGTCGAACTGCTGCTGCTCATCGCGCAGATGTGGCGTTTCGGCGGACGCGTAAGCTCTCTTTGCACCGTTCCAGTGATCAAATCCCGACACGACGCAACCCCGTCTTGATTCAGATGCAGGTGGGTTAGCATCGTTGTAAGGGTATCTCTGTATCGCCGTGGCAACACCACCAGCAATCCGCCCGACACGAGGACACGGATTGTTTCTGTGGCTCTCTGTGCGTGAACAGCGTTCTGGCACGGGTAACCACGCTTCGGCCGGGATGTCTTGCCTGATGCAACAACGCCGCCTGGACGGAATATGGGTCGTCCAGACGGCGTCGCCGAATACTGGGCCCTGAAATCCCCAGTGCCCATGGGTCGTCCGCGCGTGAAATAGGTTCAACGTTGCGGCGCCTTGCCGCTGTCGCAACCGGAGCAGACCGTGCCTGATCTCGAGCGGATGTGGCTTGCCGATGGTGCGCGCGGACTGGCAGGCTGGTTCGGCCTGACAAGACCAATCCGCGAGGAAGCACCATGGCGCGCAGACTGATCGATATCTCGGTTCCCTTGCAGAACGACGTTCCGGCCGATCCGCCGGGCAATCACCCGACCATCCAGTATATCGACCACCAGCAAGGGCTGCCGCGCATGCTGCAGTTCTTCGATGGGCTGAAGGCTGCGGATCTGCCTGACGGGCAGGGCTGGGCCGTCGAGCAGGTCTCGCTCTCCACGCACAACGGCACGCATCTCGATGCGCCCTGGCATTTCCATCCGACCATGAACCGCGGCGAACGCTCGTGGACCATCGACGAGGTGCCGCTGGAATGGTGCTTTCAGCCGGGCGTCAAGCTCGACTTCCGCCATCTGCCTGACGGCTACGTCGCGACCGCAGGCGATGTCGAAGCCGAGCTGAAGCGGATCGGCCACACGCTGTCGCCGCTCGAGATCGTCGTCGTCAACACCAGCGCCGGCGCGAAATACGGTCAGGCTGACTACGTCAATTCGGGCTGTGGCATGGGCTATGAGGCGACGATGTATCTGCTCGAGCGCGGTGTGCGGCTGACCGGCATCGACGGCTGGAGCTGGGACGCGCCGTTCGTCTTCACTGCTAAGCGATACGCTGAGACCAGGGACGCCAGCCTGATCTGGGAAGGCCACAAGGCCGGGCGGCACATCGGTTACTGCCACATCGAGAAGCTGCACAATCTCGAGCAGCTGCCGTCGACCGGGTTCATGGTGTCGTGCTTCCCGGTGAAGATCGAGCGCGCGTCGGCGGGATGGACGAGGGCGGTTGCGATCCTCGACGATTAGGCGCCTTCGGGCTGTTTCGCCCGGTTCGGGAACCGGTGGACATGCTGTGCATTACGGCGGGTTGTTGCGGCACGGCTACAGCCTGAGGCAGCCGAATCTGCTCTCATACACGTCGTAGATGCATTGGGTGATCGGGCCGGCGGCTCGTCCTCGCGTCCCGATTTCTGAAGCGTTCTCTCCCGTGACTAGAGCCCCGGCGTCTCCCGGGGCTCTTTCTTGCGTGCCGGAGATGAGCCAGGCCCCAGCGGGTGAACCGAGCCCCAGCAGAACAACCAAGCCGCAAAAAGAAAATCAGGTGCGCCGGGACCGACGCACCTGATTGATGTCTTCAATATCGCTTGTATCGGCCGGCGGTTGTTACCAGCGGCAAACGCGAACACCACGCGGGGTCCACCAGCAACGGGGACCGACGTAACCGCCGTAGTAGCCATAGCCGCGGCCATAACCATATCCGCGACCATAACCCCAACCGCGTCCGCGACCCCAGCCGCCGCGATACCCATAGCCGCGTCCGCGCCATTGCGCCTGCGCAGACGACGTGGTGGCGCCGACCAGGATGGCGGAGGTGCTTGCGACATAGACGAACAACAAAGCGACTGCTGCGAGGCAACGAGTCAGGATATTGTAGCGTTTAGTCATTCCGAAGATCTCCAGTCACTTCCAAACATCTGAACTGATGCTGGCTGTCTCGCTTGGACGCGCGACACCGGCATCCGGTTCGAGCATGCTAAGACAATATTTTCACTAAGGTTCTTGCGAGCTTTAACGACTCTATTGAGACCAACAGGTAAGGTCAAGTTACGTTCCCGCCTGCAAAGGATGATGTGGTTGCTACACTCATCTTGTCGTTCATCCGCCGTTCATTCTGTTCATCTTGCATTGCGCCGATGTGATTTGTGCATCGCAGAAGCAGAGATTTGCGAGCCGCGGAAAATGCCGCCGAGAACTTGAAGTCGACACGATCATGTTCTCTGAGCGTTCCAGAATCCTCCCCGAAGAGTGCCCATGCCGAAACAACACACCTACGTCCTTGGTCTCAACGTCTACGACCATGACGTGAGCGCCTGCCTGCTGCGTGACGGCGCGATCGCCTATGCGATTTCCAAGGAGCGCATCACCCGCGAGAAGCACGCCTCCGGCTTCTACAAGGAAGTCATCGACTACTGCCTGTCCGCCGAGGGCATCACGCTCGACGACGTCGATCTCGTGGTGAGCAACAGCTACATCCTGCCGGTGCCCGAGATGGAGGAGCGGATGCTCCATCAGGACATGCCGGGCTTCCTGCCGATCGCCGAGCGCAACGAGGCGATCAAGCACCCGCTGTTTCGCGCGAAGTCCGACAAGGTGGTGTCGATCTCGCATCACCTCGCGCATGCCTATAGCGCGTTCGCGGTGTCGCCGTTCAAGGACGGCGTCGTGATGATCGTCGACGGCGTCGGCAACTATCAGGCCGACGCGATGGAAGCCTATCCGCAGGATGGGACCTCGCCGCTTGCCCGCGAGTCCGAAAGTTATTACAGGTTCGACGATACCAAGCTCGAATGCCTGAAGAAGGTCTTTATGGAGCCGGCGCGCGGTCTCTTGTCGGACGAGTTCTACAACATGCCGGGTCTCGGCGCGCTGTACAGCCGGGTCTCGACCTATGTGTTCGGCGACTGGAACAAGTGCGGCGAGCTGATGGGGCTTGCACCCTATGGCCGCCGCGAGCAGGTCGGCCATCTGCTCGAGATGAAGGACGGCAGGCTGCACGTGCCGTTCTGGGGCGCCGAGAACCAGCAGCCCTTCGTGCTCGACAGCGGCAGCTGGGACAAGAGCCCGACGATGCGGCACTGGGAGGACATCGCCTGGCGGGTGCAGGACGACACCGAGAACGTGCTGCTGGCGCGGGCACGCTGGCTGCGCGAGACCACCGGTGCGAAGAACCTCTGCATCGCCGGCGGCGTCGCACTGAACTGCGTGGCCAACGGGCGCATCGCGCGCGAGGCCGGCTTCGAGAATGTCTGGATCCAGCCCGCCGCCGGCGACGACGGCATCGCTATCGGCTGCGCCTATTACGGCTGGCTCGAGATTCTGAAGCAGCGCCGCGCCTTCGTGATGGAGCACGCCTATGTCGGCCGGCGCTACAGCGACACCGAGGTCGCGGCCGCGCTGCAAAGCTTCCTGGTGCGCATCCAGGTCGACGCCAAGCGCAGCGACAATATCTGCCGCGACACCGCCAAGCTGCTCGCCGACCAGCGCGTGATCGGCTGGTTTCAGGGCCCCTCAGAATTCGGTCCCCGCGCGCTCGGCAACCGCAGCCTGATTGCCGATCCGCGCAAGGCCGAGATGAAGGACATCCTCAACAGCCGCGTCAAGCACCGGCAGGCCTTCCGCCCGTTCGCGCCGATCGTGCTGGCCGAGCGGATGACGGAGATCTTCGAGGGCGAGGAGGACTCACCCTACATGCTGATCGCCAAGCCGGTGCGCCCCGAATGGCGCGACAAGATCCCGGCGATCGTGCATGTCGATGGCTCGGCGCGGGTGCAGAGCGTGCGGGAGGAAACCAACCCGGTGCTCTATCGCCTGCTGAAGGAGTTCGAGGCGCTGACCGGTGTGCCGGTGCTGATCAACACCTCGTTCAACGTCAAGGGCGAGCCGATCATCGAGACGCCGCAGGATGCGGTGAGCTGCTTCCTTACCACCGGGATCGACAACCTCGTGCTGCACGACACGCTGGTGTCGAAGACCAAAATGCACAAGGTCGTCACGCCGGTGATGACGACGTTCGGCGACGTCGCCACCATCGTCTCCTCGACCACCCAGGACGGCAGCCGCGGCGGCTGATCACAGTCCTCCAGGCAAGCTTGTCGCGGCAGATCGAGGACTATCCGGCAGGGGGCGGTTCCATGCCGCGCCCCAGCCCGAACTGGCCGACCGCTCCCTCGACGTGAATGTCGAGCCCGGTCATCTTCGCGAACAGATCGATATTGGTGGTGCCGATCGCACAGCCGCCGAGGCCTAAATCCGTCGCCACCAGGTACAGCGTCTGGGTCAGGACGCCGACATCCTTCAGGATGAGCGCATAAGCGATGGCGCTGTACTTCCAGGAGATCCGGCCAAAACGCGCGGCGATGGTGATCAGGATCTGCGGTGGAGACGGCGCGTCCATGGCAAATCCCGCGCTTTGCAACATGGCCTCGAAGTGTTGCGGGCGAACGTCGATGGCTGCCAACGCATGCGCATCGGCGTCGTAGTGGTAGAAACCTGGCGTCAGGCCGTCGCAATTCGCGACGGCCAGATAGAGCTCAAGCTCGTAGGCGCTGCCCGCTGCCGGATACGGCCTGCTGGTGTATTCGATATCGGGACCATCATCGGCAAACTCCAGCTGCCCGCTCCATTTCGCCCGGACCCGCGCGACGCTGTTCAGGAACGTCGAAAGTTCAGCCAACGTGATGGGCTTGTGATTGTCGAAATCGCGAGTCGAATGCCTGTCATGCAGCAGTTGTTCCAGCGGCGAGGCGATGCGGTCGGCTTCCGGCAGCCTGATGCGCTTACCGGGCCAGGCAGGTCGGATCGCGGGGAGCGGCGCAATCAGGCCGGTGTGCGGATAGAGGCCACCCAGCGGATTAGCCTGTCGGCCTTCTGTGCTGCGGGCATGGAACAGCAAGTCGTGAAAATCCCAGAGCACGAGGCCGTCATCGCCTTCCGCTTTTCGCAGCGTATCGCGTTGTGCCGCGTCGACCTCGATCAGGATTTGGCAGTCCAGCAGCAGCGCAAGCAATGCAGGGCCCGGATAGCCATCCAGACGCCGGATGCGGCTGATCTTCTGAGGAGTGGCAAGGATGGTCAGCAGGGCCGCAATCCGCGCATCATGGATCCTCAACAGTGCGCCGGCCCGCGGTGATTCCAGAATCATCTCGGTGCCGCGCCGCCGAAGATAGGCGAAGCGTGACAGCACGATTGTTGCCGCATCGTCGAGCTTTGGCGTTCGCGGCCAGTAATCGGGGGTCTGCGGCTCGATCGTGACGAGAGGATTGGCGTCGCCCGTGCGCGCCAGGCGATATTCCAGCAGGCCGCGGTGTGCCAATTGCCGCACCAGGCGCTCGACCTCTCGCTCGACCGCATCGCCGTCAGAGCGACGGAGTGGCAGGCCTGCCTGCAGTTCGAGGGCGCGTTCCGCTGCGGCTGTGCTGAACGTTCCCAGAGGCTCCGAATAGCCTTCGACATGGGCCGCTATACTCCCGTCAGGTTGCGCTTCGAGCGCGACGAGCGGGTTGAGCCGAGCGAAGATAACCGGCGGCGTGGTGCGTGACGATTTCTTTTTCTCGTACATTTTGCTGGGCGCGCGCACGCCGGTATCACCTCAAGTGTGCGGGAGAAATGGCGTCAACTCGCTTTCCAGCGACGGCCGATCGCGCAACCCGAGCTTGACGGGCACATCATAGAGCCGCCCCGGCGCGAAGCGGCGATAGAAATGGCGCATCCCGGGAACGATGACCCGGACCACCGGAACCTCGACGTCCGGTCGCGTCTGGTCGAGAATCAGGAAGTCGAGACCCGCGCGGGTCGCGATATCAACGCAGGCATCCACCTGTGCACGGGTGTTGTCGAGCGGCACGTCCGTCGCGGCGGCCGGCGGGATGACGGGATTGGCACTTGGAATCAGGAACGGATATTCGTCGAGCCGCAGCGGATTGACGCCATCGAGGCTCGGCTTCTCGCCGCTGCCACCACCCATCAGACCGATGGAGAGGAACTGATTCAACTCGGTCAACGACCGCAGCAACGCGATGCGCGGATCGAAGTGAGCGCCCGAGCCAAACTCGATGTTTTCCTGACCGTTCTGCATCCAGTGCACGATCGCGACATAGGTCGGGACGCCGAGATCGCTGGTGATATCCAGCACCCAGAGCCGCCGGCCCGATTCCTCGAGTTGGGTCTTCAGATCGCGGACGTAGGAATCGCCGAACTGGTCCAGATCGACCGCAGCGCGTTGCGACCGGTTGTACCACCAGATCGCATAGGCGTCGCGCTCCATCAATTCGAGGAAGCCCTGCACGATGGCTTCCTCGCGGGTATTGCCGGCAGCGCAGCCGTTGGAATCAGCGGCGAAGGCCGCCGGACCCTGATAGAAGAAATACAGCAGGCTGGTCGGAATCTGCCTGAACCGCTTGTCGCGCAACGACCAGACGGGTGACCATTCGATTTTCGCGGACGGATCAAACGGCTCGGGGGCGGGCTGGGTGTGGTGTGAGTCGTTGGGATTCGGCACGGCGCTGCCGCGGTACTGCTCGTCGCTGAAGAGCAGGATGTCGTTGGGACGGATTGCGTCGCCAGGGGGGAAGTCGGCGAAGCGTTTTCGGGCCCGGATCTCATCACCCTGGAAAATTCCCGAATATCGCTCGATTGCTTCCATCAGCGCGCTGGCCTCGCCTTGCTCGGCCGTGCTGCCCTTGCCGAAACTGCCGCCGCTCAGCCCGGCGCGAAGCTGATCCACGTTCTGCGCCGGCGCGGAGAAGTTATGTTGGGCATAGAAATTGGTGTTCATCGGCAGATCGACTTCGATCCGCTCCAGCCGCGTCACCACACCGGTGAGGGGGCTGACATGCTTCTTGAACCGCGCCACCGTGGTGCGGGACGAGACGGTGCGATAGCCGCCGCTGGTCATGACCAGCTTGGCGCCGGGTCCCAATTCGACCGGTTGTGGTGACCGCCGCGGGTTTTGCAGTTTCTTGTTGCCGCAGGTTGGGCATTGCGGGCGGGCTGCCACGTAGTGCTTTGCAATGGTCGAGCCCAGCAGGTCGAGACTGACGATGTGATTGCGCAGATCGGTGCGGAAGCCGCTCGCGATAGCCTTGGCGACTTCAATCGCCGCAAAGTGGATGGCGCTCTGTCCAACGGTGTGCTGTGCGAGCGGAGACACCGCGATCGCCTGCGCTCCGCCGCGATCAAGGAAGCCCTTGACCTCGCGGTTGCGGATCATCCGGTCGTACAGGCAGGTCCAGCACGCGGTCTCGCCCGGGCTGAACATGGGGCCGACTAGGGGAAATACCCCGGAGGGCTGCACCAGCAACCAGGCTGATCCATCGGACACGCGCTGCAGGTTGCGTTCGGCGAGCCGCCGATCGAGATAGTCGTTCACCAACGTAACCGTAAGGTCGGGCGATGTCTTGACGACGCGGACGCCCAGCCCCTGCAGTGCCTTGCTCAATTCGGCCGCGCCCTTGACGTCGATCGTCTCAAGTCGAACGCGGCAGTTGTGAAGGTTTTGTTCGGCTATCGCGTCAGGAAGGCCCAGGCTCGCCCAAAGTCCCGCCGCGGCGGTGCCGGGACCTGGCGATTTCGCGATCACATAGCGGCGGTCGAGCAGTCGCTTGATGGCTTCATTGATCTTGTCGGACGGAAACTTTCGCCCGAGCTTGTCCGTGAGCTTGGCGACGCTGCATCCATTTGCACCGATTGCCGACGCCAGCGTGCAATAGAGCTCGCCATGGAGAAAGAACTTTCGATCTTCGGAATAGAGGCAGACAACATCCGGAGGCAGCACGTAGGCCGTGAAATTCGGTGCGAACTGCAGAACGTCGTTGTTGGCGCGCTGGGTGGATTTGCCTGGCAAAGAATCGTTCCTGTGCAGCTTGTGGGTCGATCATTGAAGCGGGCAAGGCGCCGGCCTCGACACCTCCGCGCCGTTGCCCGAAGCGAGCCGCGCAACGATACGGACACAATACAAATTTGGCCGGGTCGACGTGTGTCGGACCCGGCCATGACGGTCGATGTGTGTCAACGCGATGCTGTTTCGACTAGCAGATGCGGCAGGCGCCCCACGACAGACAGCAGCCGCCACCGCAACCAGCGCAGCCACCGCAGCGGCAGGCACGGCAGCCGCGGCAACCACGACAGCCGCGGCAACCTCGGCAGCCGCCGCATCCGCGCCACGCCACCTGGACGCCGGCTCCGATGTCTTCCTTGTCGAACAGGTGGAACGTCGCCAGGCTGACGTCGGCGATTTCTTCTTCGCCGAGTGTGATGGCTTGGGTCGGTCCGTACTTCTGAATCGGCGGCGCGTCTGCTGCTGGAACTGCGGATGCGGACGCACCCCCGACCAGCGAGAAAGTCAATCCGGCTGCACCCAAAGCGGGCACAGCGGCCTTGGTCATACGCTTGCTCGTCACACGCTTGGTCTTGGGGGCTTGCTTCACTCGCGGCATGCTCGCATCCTCCATTCTTGACGTGTTGTCGAATTCAACTCTCGCGCAGTTGTACAAATTGTCGCAGCCGCATGCAAGGCGCGCTGCGCGCACACTCTCGCGAGGCGCTAGCGTGCATCAAGTGCTGTCGTTCATCTTCGTTCTCGGGTTCATCTTGATGAACGCGATCATTGGCCGGCCCTGTCGCTCAGGCGCGATCGTTGACGATGTGGGAATTTGCATGCTGCACTGCGGTTGTCCCGACGCCGAAGCGAGGGATCGGCATGGCTGATGATGGTGCGAGCTTCGCTTGGTATGAGCTGCTGACCACGGACGTGGGAGGAGCGAGTGCCTTTTACGGCAGCGTCCTCGGCTGGGTGACGAAGGATGCGTCGACACCCGGGATTTCTTACAAATTGTTCATGTCGGGGGAGCTTACCCGAAGCGGTCTGATGGAGTTGCCGGAAGAGGGCATACGCCAGGGCGCAACCCCGCGATGGATTGGTTATGTCGGTGTTGACGACGTGGATCTTGCCGTTCGCCGAATGCTAGAACGTGGTGGCGCCGTCTACGTGCCACCGACCGGCACCAATATCGGCCGTATCTCGATCGTCGCCGACCCGCAGCGGGCGACGTTCGGGTTGCTTAGCGGATCAAGGATCGCTCGGCCCGCGGTTGAAGGCCTCGATGCCCCTGGACGGGTCGGCTGGCATGAACTGCTGGCTGCCGATTGGCGGAAGGCCTTTGGTTTCTACAGCGAGGTTTTTGGCTGGCGACAGGCCGACAGCGACGTCGCTGGCGCCGAGTCCTACCAACTGTTCTCTGCTGGTGGGCAGACCATCGGTGGAATCTTCAACAAGCGTCCGCTCGAACCGATCGCGTTCTGGCTTTACTATTTCAACGTCGACGACGTCGACGCCGCCATCGTGCGAGTCAGGGCCGGTGGCGGACGGGTCTACGAGGGGCCGCTGGAGCTGCCGAACGGCAGTTGGATCGTTCGCTGCCTTGACCCGCAGGGCGCCACGTTTGCCCTGGAGGGAGCGCGCAGCTCCGATAGCATCGCGAAGGCGCCGCCGGCCGAGTATCGCTGGACCACCACCTGGGATGGGTTCACTTCAAAGGGCAGGTGGCGAAGCGGCCAGCCGGGTGGCAAAGGGCGGCGGCCGGGCAAATGACGTGCTTTGTCACCCAGCCTTTGCCGGCGCCGCCGGCTTCTGCGCCGGCGGCTTGATCGGCTTGTCCTGCCGCTTCGACCACGAGATGTAATAGGCCACGATCGTCATGATCGCGATGCCGGAGATGCTGACGAAGATCTGCGCGAACAGCGAGCCCGAGCTCATCGAGAGCTCGAAATGTCCGACAAAGGACAGGAACACACCGACGCAGAACACCGCGAGCGACTGCTGGCCGCAGACGATCAGGGGATCGAACACCTTCCACTCCAGCGCCGACCAGTCCTTCGGGACGAAGCGGATCACCAGCACCGTGATCACCACGAAGTGCAGGAAGCGATACGGCGCGAGGTTGGTCTTGTCGTTCGGATTGAAGGTCGAATACAGCCAGTCCGGGAACATCGCGCCGAAGTCCGGGAAGCGGCCGGCCATCGTCATGATCAGGGCGAAGATCAGATAGGCGACGCAGAACCACAGCGTGTAGCGCGAATTGATGATGTGCATGTTCGCGCGCGCGCCGCCCATCGCGCACCACGAGCCGAATACGAACAGCACCTGCCAGGCGAACGGATTGAAGTACCAGGTCCCTGCCGGGTAGGCGGGCAGGTTCCAGCCCATGTGCCGCGACACCAGCCACAGCGCGAGCGAGGCCAGCATGGTCCAGTTCGGCTGCCGCAGCATGAACCACAGCACAGGCGGGAACAGGCCCATCAGCACGATGTAGAGCGGCAGCACGTCGAGATTGACCGGCTTGAACTTCAGGAACAGGCCCTGGCGCAGCGTCTCGGTGGCGTTGTCGACGAGGCCCGCGACGTTGAACTCGTTGATGATCTCGGAATCGCCGAAGCGCAGCGCCAGATAGCTGATCGAGGCGATGTAGATCACGAACAGGATGATGTGGGCGACATAGAGCTGCCAGACCCGCTTGGTCAGCCTTGTGGCGCCGACGATGAAGCCCCGCTCCAGCATCATGCGGGCATAGACGAAGGATGCGGTGTAGCCGGAGATGAAGACGAACAGGTCCGCGGCGTCGCTGAAGCCGTAATTCCGGGTCGTGATCCAGTTCACGATATTGTCGGGGATGTGATCGAGATAGATCGCCCAGTTCGCGATCCCGCGGAACAGGTCGAGCCGGAGGTCACGTCCTTTGTCGGGCAGGTGAGCGTGGATTTCCATGGGGCGCCGCTTCCTCGAGATGATGCCGTCGAGAAGGCCGCGCCGCGGGCCCAAGAGGCTCCAAACGGAAGCCCCCGAGGCCAGATTGTCACAGCGCGGTAGAATGACTATACCGGTCCGGCGAAGGCTCCCTCCGAGATCGAGGAATCACCGATCAGATCGTTGAACGGTGTCTCTATACTATCCCGGCGGTTTCCTTCAAATCGCTTCCATATCGCACATCCCACGGGGCCGACCATCCATGACCGCACGCATTTTTAAGCCCGCCAAAAACGCGATGCAATCGGGACGTGCCAAGACCAAAGAGTGGCAACTGGACTACGAGCCGGAGCAGCCGCGCACCGTGGAGCCCTTGATGGGCTGGACCTCGTCCACCGACATGAAGCAGCAGCTCGCGCTGCAGTTCGAGACCAAGGAGGAGGCGGTCGCCTATTGCGAGCGCAAGGGCATCGCCTACCAGGTGATCGAGCCGAAGGATTCGGCGCACCGCCAGATCGCTTATGCCGACAATTTCGCGTTCCGCCGCTGGGAGCCGTGGACCCATTAGGCCATACCGCTTCAAAACGAGTTCAATTCCGTCATGGCCGGGGTTGTCCCGGCCATCCACGTCTTTGCTGCCTGAATGAAGAAAAGGCGTGGATGCCCGGCACGAGGCCCGGCATGACGAGTCTGGCGGAAGGGGCTCCGGGTCAGCCCGCAGGGCTTGGCGCGGCGAGGGCGCCCGGGATCGGCAGCGGCGCATCCTTGGAGACGCCGAGCACCGGAAAACTTCGAATTTTACGCACGTTGGGCAGGCCGGCGAACTGCAGCAGCTGCTGACGCATGTCGTCGACGCTGGGTGCGACGCATCTCAGCATAAAATCGGCATCGCCCGAGATCCGCCAGCATTGCAGGAAGCGCGGCACGGCGGCGACCGCCGCCTCGAACGCCTCGATCGCAACCAGGTTCTGGCTGTCGAGCTGGATCAGGACGAAGGTCGTCACCTCGTAGCCCAACAGCCGTTCGTCCAGCGTCGCGCGGATCGCCTGCACCACACCGCGGCTGCGCAAGGCGCGGACCCGGCGCAGGCAGGGCGGCGCGGTGATGCCGACGCGCTCCGCGAGCTCGTTGATCCTGATCCGGCCGTCCCGCTGCAATTCGGACAGGATCCGCAAATCGATGTCATCGAGCTGTGGGCGCTCTGTCACAGTCACGAGTCCGCTACCGCAGTCCGCGGCCTCTTGCTGCCGCTGCCGACCCGACCGAGCGCAGCCTGCGGTGCGACGCCCGACAGCACCAGCTTCTCATGCGCCGCGATGATGGCGTCGCGGGTCAGCCGGCCGCCGGGGCGGTACCAGGTGCAAAGACCGGTCAGCAGCGCGATGATGGCGAAGGTCGCGACCTGGATATCGCCGACCTCGAACACGCCGTCCGAGACCCCCTCGGTGAGAATCTGCGCCAGCCGCTGCTCATAGGCGCCGCGCAACGCCACCACGACGTCGTAGTTCTTGGCATCGAGGCTGCGCAGTTCGGAATTGGCGATGAAGACCTCGCGCTTGCGGGTCATGTGATAGCTGACGTGGAAGGCGACGAAGGCGCGCAGCTGCTCGACCGGATCGGCCTTGCCCTCCAGCGCGAGGTCGAGCTCGCGCAGCAAATCGTTGATATGCTCCTGCACCAGATCGAACAGCAGGTCCTGCTTGGTTGAGATATGGTTGTAGAGTGAGCCGGCCTGGATGCCGACCTCGGCGGCGAGCTGGCGCAGGCTCATCGCCTCGTAGCCGCGCTCGAAGATCAGGCGCACGCCGGCCTTGCGGATCGCCTCCAGCGTCGTGGGGCCATGTGAGCCGATCGTGCGTGCCATCAGGGCCTCGGAGGGATGTTGGCTTGTCAGGGAGTGCCGGAAACAAGCAAACGACCGTATGTTTATCGCATGAAATCCCAGTCAATTCAACGAACTGCGGATTTCATGCGCAAACCATAGCACAGTCGCTTGCGAAGCAAAGAAAAAAACGTATGATCGTTTAATTGCGAGATGAATCTCATGGGAGGGATCATGGCCTCGAACCGGGCGGCAATCTTCAATTTCGACCTTGGCGAGACCGCGGATGCGATCCGCGAGACGGTGCATGATTTCTCGACCAACGAGATCGCGCCGCGCGCCGCCGAGATCGATCGCTCCAACACCTTTCCGCGCGACCTCTGGCCGAAAATCGGCGCGCTCGGCCTGCACGGCATCACGGTCGAGGAGGAGTACGGCGGATCGGGCCTCGGCTATCTCGAACACTGCATCGCGGTCGAGGAGATCTCGCGCGCGTCGGCTTCGGTCGGGCTGGCTTACGGCGCGCATTCCAACCTCTGCGTCAACCAGATCCGCCGCAATGGCAACGAGGCGCAGAAGCGCAAATATCTGCCCAAGCTGATCTCCGGCGAGCATGTCGGATCGCTGGCGATGTCGGAGCCGTCCGCCGGCTCCGACGTGGTCTCGATGAAGACCCGCGCCGAGAAGAAGGGCGACCGCTTCGTGCTCAACGGCAGCAAGATGTGGATCACCAACGGCCCCCATGCCGAGACGCTGGTGGTCTATGCCAGGACCGATGCCAATGCCGGCCCGCGCGGCATTACCGCCTTCATCATCGAAAAAGGCATGAAGGGCTTCTCCACCGCGCAGAAGCTCGACAAGCTCGGCATGCGCGGCTCCGACACCTGCGAGCTGGTGTTCGAGGATTGCGAGGTGCCGGAGGAGAACGTGCTGAGTGAGGTCGGCCGCGGCGTCAACGTCTTGATGTCCGGTCTCGACTATGAGCGCGCGGTGCTGGCGGCGGGACCGATCGGCATCATGCAGGCCTGCATGGACGTCGTGCTTCCTTACGTCCACGAGCGCCAGCAGTTCGGCGAGCCGATCGGCTCGTTCCAGCTGGTGCAGGGCAAGATCGCCGACATGTACACCACGATGAACGCCTCGCGCGCCTATGTGTACGCCGTGGCGAAGGCCTGCGACCGCGGCGAGACCACGCGCGAGGACGCCGCCGGCGCGATCCTCTATGCCGCCGAGAAGGCCACCCAATGCGCGCTGGATGCGATCCAGCTGCTCGGCGGCAACGGCTACATCAACGACTATCCGACCGGCCGGCTGCTGCGCGATGCCAAGCTCTACGAGATCGGCGCCGGCACCAGCGAGATCCGCCGCATGCTGATCGGCCGCGAGCTGTTCGCCAAGACGGCCTAGAATCTCTCCCTCGCCCCGCTCTTCGCGGGAGAGGGGTGGGGTGAGGGGCTGTCACCACATCAGCGTTGACAGTTGAGCTCACCCTCGTGCGATGAGCTACATTCGTAAACCCAACCGATACTCCAGCGAAACGTGCAACACCGATGCCGCTTCATTCGACGATCGATCCCACATCCTCTGAATTCGCCCGCAACGCCGATGTGATGCGCAGCCTGGTCGCGGAGCTCCGGGACAAGCTCAAGCAGGTTGCCGGCGGCGGGGGCGAGACCTCGCGCAAGCGGCACACCTCGCGCGGCAAGATGCTGGCGCGCGATCGCGTCGATCTGCTGGTCGATGCCGGCACCGCATTCCTCGAGCTGTCGCCGCTCGCCGCCAACGGGCTCTACGGCGGTGACGTCCATTCGGCCAGCGTCATCACCGGCGTCGGACGCATCGCGGGACGCGAATGCATCATCGTCGCCAACGACGCCACCATCAAGGGCGGCACCTACTACCCGCTGACGGTGAAGAAGCATCTGCGCGCCCAGGACATCGCGCGGCAGAACAATCTGCCCTGCGTCTACATGGTGGATTCCGGCGGCGCCTTCCTGCCGCTGCAGGACGAGATCTTTCCCGACGAGCGGCATTTCGGCCGCATCTTCTACAATCAGGCGCAGATGTCGTCGCAGGGCATCCCGCAGATCGCCATCGTGATGGGCTCCTGTACCGCGGGCGGCGCCTATGTGCCTGCGATGTCGGACGAGAGCATCATCGTGCGCAACCAGGGCACGATCTTCCTCGGCGGACCGCCGCTGGTGAAGGCCGCGACCGGCGAGGTCGTCACCGCTGAAGAGCTCGGCGGCGCCGACGTCCACTCCCGGCAGTCGGGTGTGACCGATCACTACGCGCAGAACGATGCGCACGCGATCGGGATCGCGCGGCGCATCGTCGGCACGCTGAAGCAGCCGGCGAAGGCGCCGCTCAACATGAAGGCGCCGCAGGAGCCGCTGTTTCCCGCCGAGGAGATCTACGGCGTGGTCTCCGCCGACGGCCGCAAGCCGTTCGACGTGCATGACATCATCGCGCGGATCGTCGACGGATCCGAATTCGACGAATTCAAGAAGCTGTACGGCACCACGCTGATCTGCGGCTTCGCCCATATCTGGGGCTATCCGGTCGGCATCATCGCCAACAACGGCATCCTGTTCAGCGAGAGCTCGCTGAAGGGCGCGCATTTCATCGAGCTGTGCTGCCAACGCGGCATTCCCCTGGTGTTCCTGCAGAACATCACCGGCTTCATGGTCGGCAAGAAGTACGAGGCGGGCGGCATCGCGCGCGACGGAGCCAAGCTGGTGACCGCGGTTGCGACCGCCGGCGTGCCGAAATTCACCGTCGTGATCGGCGGCTCCTACGGCGCCGGCAATTACGGCATGTGCGGCCGCGCCTACAGCCCGCGCTTCCTCTGGCTGTGGCCGAACGCCCGCATCTCGGTGATGGGCGGCGAGCAGGCCTCGATGGTGCTGAGCCAGGTGCGGCGCGACGGCATCGAAGCCAAGGGCGAGAGCTGGTCGGCGGAAGAGGAAGACAAATTCCGCGAGCCGATCCGCGCGCAGTACGAGAAGCAGGGCAATCCCTATTACGCGACGGCGCGGCTCTGGGACGACGGCGTGATCGATCCCGTCGACACCCGCCTGGTGCTCGGGCTCGGCCTGTCGGCCGCGGCCAATGCGCCGATCGAGCCGACGAAGTTCGGCCTGTTCAGGATGTGACCCAGGATCTGACCATGGACCGTTCAAAACTCTACCGGCGTTTCCGCACGCTTCTGATCGCCAACCGGGGCGAGATCGCCTGCCGCGTCATCCGCTCGGCGCGCGCGATGGGGCTGCGCACCGTCGCGGTCTATTCCGAGGCCGATCGCGACGCGATGCATGTCGCGCTTGCTGACGAGGCGGTACTGCTCGGGCCGGCACGGGCGCGCGACAGCTATCTCAACACCGAGCACGTCATCGCAGCCGCTCGCGCGATCGGCGCGGAAGCGGTGCATCCCGGCTACGGCTTCCTGTCGGAGAACGCCGAATTCGCACAAGCCTGCCTTGATGCTGGCCTGGTGTTCGTCGGTCCGACCGCGGCGATGATGACCGCGATGGGCTCGAAATCCGGCTCGAAGGCGTTGATGGAGAAGGCCGGCGTGCCGTTGGTGCCCGGCTATCACGGCGAGGCGCAGGACGAGGCGATCCTGGCGGAGGCCGCCAACCGGATCGGCTTCCCGGTGCTGGTGAAAGCGTCGGCCGGCGGCGGCGGCCGCGGCATGCGCGTGGTCAATTCGGCGGGCGAGCTGTCGGCCGCGATCACAAGCGCCAAGCGCGAAGCCAAGGCGGCGTTCGGCGACGACCGCATGCTGATCGAGAAATACGTGCAGAACCCGCGCCACATCGAGGTGCAGATCATCGGCGACAGCCACGGCAATCTGCTTTCGCTGTGGGAGCGCGAATGCACGCTGCAACGCCGGCACCAGAAGGTGATCGAGGAGGCGCCGTCGCCCACGCTCAACGCCGCGCAGCGCGAGACCGTCTGCGAGGCCGCCCGCAAGGCGGCCGGCGCGGTCAATTATGTCGGCGCCGGCACCATCGAGTTCGTCTCCGACGGCAAGGATGTGTTCTTCATCGAGATGAACACGCGTTTGCAGGTCGAACATCCCGTCACCGAGCTGATCACCGGCGTCGATCTGGTCGAGTGGCAGCTGCGCGTTGCCTTCGGCGAGGCGCTGCCGCTGAAGCAGGACGAGATCAAGCTCAATGGCCACGCCATCGAGGCGCGCGTCTACGCGGAAAATCCGCAGAAGAACTTCATGCCTTCGGTCGGCCGCATCAAGACCTGGCGCACGCCGCCGGAAGGCGACGGCCTGCGCATCGACGCCGGCTATCGCAGCGGCGATAACGTCTCGCCGTACTACGACGCGATGCTTGCCAAGGTGATCGCCTGGGCGCCGACGCGCGAGGGCGCGATCGAGAAGCTCAATCGCGGGCTGGAACAAACCGACGTCCGCGGCATCGTCACCAACATCCCGTTCCTGTCGGCGCTGGTGACGCATCCGGACGTCAGGGCCAATGCGATCGATACCGGCTTCATCGAGCGCGAGCTGAAGAACCTGACATCAGGCACAGGCGCGGCCGGCGAGTTCGAGCTCTGCGCAGCGGTGGCAGCGATCGTGCAGGATGAACAGAAGGCCGCGCGAAGCGAGGCAAACTCGCCCTGGCAGGCGTTCGGCTGGATGCCGGTCGGCCGCCGCCAGCGGGTGTTTTCATTCCGGCAGGGCCACGAGGCCGCCCAGACCGTCACGCTGTACTATGGCAACGGACCATCGACGCTATTCGTCAGCGGGCGCGAGGTCGCCTTCGCGATCTCGTCAGCCGGCGATGATGGCTTCGACCTGACGCTCAGGGGGGTGAAGTCGCGCGTCGCATCGGTGATCGAGGGCCACGAGCTTTACCTGCGCACCCGCAACGGCCGTTTCGACCTGCACTGGGTTGATCCGTTCGGCGGCGAGAGCGAGGAGCAGGTCGGTGAGGACAAAATCGTGGCGCCTTTGCCGGGCACCGTGGTCGCGCTGCTGGCCGAGGAGGGCGCGACGCTGGAGAAGGGCGCGCCGATCCTCACCCTCGAAGTGATGAAGATGGAACAGACCCTGCGCGCGCCCTATGCCGGCGTGTTGAAGAAGCTCAAATGCAAGGTCGGCGACATCGTCGGCGAGGGCGTCGAGCTTGCTGAAGTCGAGCCCGCGGCCGCGTCATGAGCGATCAGATCCACATCGTCGAGATGGGGCCGCGCGACGGCCTGCAGAACGAGAAGACGCCGGTCAGCGTCGAGGCGCGCATCGCCTTCGTCGAGGCGCTGGTGGCGGCGGGGCTTAAAACCGTCGAGGTCGGCGCCTTCGTGTCGCCGAAGGCGATCCCGCAGATGGCAAGCTCCGACCAGGTGCTGCGCGGCGTCAGCCAAATCAAGGACAAGGTCAAGGACGCCGAATTCCACGTGCTGGTGCCGAACGAGAAGGGCTATGACGCCGCGCGCGCGGCCGGCGCCCAGGTCGTCTCGGTGTTTGCGGCGGCCTCCGAAGGGTTTTCGCGCGCCAACATCAATTGCTCGATCGCGGAATCGATCGAGCGCTTCAAGCCGGTGCTGGCGCGCGCCAAGGCCGATGGCGTCAAGGTGCGCGGCTATATCTCCTGCGTGCTCGGTTGTCCGTTCGACGGCGAGATCAAGCCGAAGGCGGTCGCCGACCTCGCGATGACGCTGTGGGATCTCGGCTGCTACGAGATCTCGCTCGGCGACACCATCGGTGTCGGCACGCCGCTGAAGGCCAAGGAGATGCTGCGTGCGGTCGGCGCCGAGCTCCCGGTCGGCAACCTCGCGATGCACTTCCACGACACCTATGGTCAGGCGCTCGCCAATCTCTATGCCGGCATGGAGGAGGGCGTGCGCGTGATCGATGCCGCCGCCGGCGGCCTCGGCGGCTGCCCCTATGCGCCCGGCGCCACCGGCAACGTCGCGACCGAGGATGTCGTCTACATGCTCGAGGGCATGGGCGTGAAAACCGGTATCGATATGGAGAAGCTGCTGGCCACGACGAACGAGGTCGCCGGTTTGCTCGGCCGTCCGCCGGTCAGCCGCGTCGCTTCGGCGCTGAACGCGAAACGGAAGCGGCTGAGCGGATCGTAGTTCTCCACCGCACGGGTTCCAGGAACCGCAAGCTGGAACCCGTTGTGCAGCGCACGCCGCCTTCGTTCATCCGCTCTGGGTCAAAACCCCTCGAAAGCGTTCATGGCTTGGTGACTCAAACATGCTGAGGTGAGGGGGCTCGCAATTGCTCCAGGTGCGTCTCGCCATGTCCGGACAGGTGTCAGCTTCCCGCGGCCGAACGTTTTTGGCCGGAAAGATCGTTTTCAATTTCGGTCGGTCGGCCTTCGATTGCACGGTCCGGCAGCTCACCGATACCGGAGCGACCGTGGAACTCGAAAGCGTCGTTGGCATTCCCGACCAGGTCCAACTGTTGATCGTCGGCACCAATCAGGTGAGGCCATGCAAGCGGCTGTGGCAATCGGACCGCCAGCTCGGCCTGGTGTTTGAGGCGCAGCAGGCGAATGCTGCGGCACCCGCGCCTGCCGCTGCCGTGTCTGCCGCTCCTGCGCCATCAGCCATTCCGGAGCGGCGCAGCGGCGACATTCTGCGCGGGCACATGCTGGCGCTGCGCGCAGCGCTCGATCATATCCCGGTCGGCATCCTGCTCTTGGACGCGCAGCTGAAAGCCCTGTTCATCAACCGCGCGTTCCGGAACATGTGGCAGCTTCCGGACGCGGTGGCCGACCGCAATCCCAGCTTCACCGATCTGATGCATCACGGATGCAAGACCATGGCCTATGAGCTGCCGGCTGAGCAGCTTCAAGCCTATGTTGCCGAACGCGTCCGCCTCGTGAGCGCCGGGGATGCAAATCCGATCGATCTCAGGCGCAGCAATGGCGATGTGGTTCGGTGTCAGTGCACGCCGCTGCCCGACGGCGGTCGGATGGTGAGCTACACGCCCGTGACCGACATCGTGCGCGCGTCGGACAAGTTGAAGGTGCTGACCGGCGCCCTCGAGAACGTGGAGGACGGCGTCGTCCTGCTCGATCGCGATCTCAATGTGATTTTCCTCAACCGGAGAATGCGGGAATTCTGGGAGGTGAGTGAGGAGGAGATTGCGCGGCATCCGGCATACGTCACGCTTCTCACGCGCGGCCGCCGGGCAGTCCCAAGCGGCTCGACCCCGGAGCAAATCAAAGCCTTTCCGGCGAAGCGGATCGCGGAGATCAAGGCGGGCGATCACAAGCGCGACGTCCAGACGCCTGATGGCCGCAACATCAGGATCCATTGCTCAACGATGGCAAACGGCGGCCGGATGCTGACCTTTGTCGACGTGACCGATCTCGTTGGTAATGCGCGACAGCTCGAGGTGCTCGCGACCACCGATCCGCTCACCGGACTGTTCAACCGCAGGCAGTTCCTGACGACGCTGGACGCGGAGTGGAGCCGGTTCCAGCGCTACTATCGCTCCGTCTCCGTGTTGATGGTCGATATCGACTACTTCAAGAGCATCAATGACCGGCTCGGTCATGCGGCCGGCGACGAGGCCATCAAGGCCGTTGCCGAGATCTGCATTCGCGGTAAACGCAAGTCCGACGTCGTCGGACGTGTCGGAGGCGAGGAGTTCGCGGTTCTGCTGCCGGAAACGACATTGTCGCGCGCCCGGACCGTCGCCGAGCGCATTCGCAAGAGGGCGGAAGGGTTGGCATTGGCGGCGGATGGTCATCCGGTGCGACTGACAGTGAGCATCGGCGTTGCCGAGGCCCTTACCAGCATGCCCGGGATAGACGCGCTGATGAAGGCCGCCGATGCCGCGCTCTACCAGGCCAAGGAGCACGGCCGGAATCGCGTCGAGTGCTGGGTGCCTCCGGCGCCACCGAAGTTGGCGGCCGAGTAGATTGCGGGATGGGTCCTTCGTCATTTCCGGGCTCGTGCTTCGCACGCCCTCAGGTGCGCAATTGCGCATCGGGAAATGACGGAAGGAGGTGCGACAAAACAACCCGACGGGCAACTCACTCAAAATGCGTCAAGCCCGCGCGACGAAAATATTTCGGTTTACCGGAAGGCCAACTCAGTGTTATGAAATCGCCGTCTCACCCGATCGAGGGGCGCTTCGCGATCGTCACGAACGCGGTGTGGGATGCGGTGGACGCCGAGCGTGTGACTGACGAGAGCACGCGAAGCGGACGGTGAAGTCGTGTGGTCCTGACGCCCTAGCGGCAGGTGTCTTTTCACAAAGCGCTCACGCGTCTTGCGAAGGCGGTGACAAGCAAGCCCAGTCTCGCCGGGGAGAGCACGAAGTAAGCCGTAACCCATCGCGCAGGGAAAGCCGGAATGCTCCGGTTACACCTGTGGTCCTACCCCCGAGCTTTCTACCTTTTGCTCGGGGCCCATGGGTGCGATCGGCACCCGGCTTTCCCTGCGCCCTCATCAAGAGCGAGGGCGGAACGAAGAGCACAGCTCGGGCAGATCATGTCGCGAGAATGCGGAAGCATGACTCAAAAGTCGAGCCACACATTCAGTGTCGTCCCGGGCTTGACCCGGGACCCATAACCACAAATGGAAGTTGCTGCGCGACGTTGGGGCCACTGCCCTCTCCAACAACACAACCCTGTGGTTATGGGTCCCTGCTTCGCAGGGACGACGAACGGAGAGAAGCGTGTACTTGGGCTCCATCACCGTCACCCTGAGGAGGCCGCGGAGCGGCCGTCTCGAAGGGGCGACGGCCACCAGCGGGGCCGTGCATCCTTCGAGACGCCGCTTCGCGGCTCCTCAGGATGACGGGTTTGATAGTGTTGGCAGGGACGACGTCGCCGCTACTGCGGCATCATCCCACCTCAACGCCGGGCAGCGTTGCGCCCCTGATTGCTTGGCAAGCCAAACCCCGTTTGCCATAACAGGATGAAACAACAACGTTGTGCGTGCGGGACCGTTCGAAAATCCGCCTGCAGCCAATGAGCCGGGAGGATGCCATGGCCAATATCCGCGTACTCGCCACCGATCTCGAGTTTCCCGAAGGTCCCGTCGTCATGCCCGACGGTTCGGTCGTGCTGGTCGAAATCCGCGGCCAGCGGCTGACCCGGGTCTATCCCGACGGACGCAAGGAGATCGTCGCCAAGGTGCCGGGCGGCCCGAACGGCGCGGCACTCGGCCCGGACGGCAAGATGTACGTCTGCAACAATGGCGGCTTCTCCTGGATCCCGACCCGCAACATGATCATGCCGGGTCCGCAGCCGGAGGATTATCTCGGCGGTTCGATCCAGCGCGTCGATCTGCAATCCGGCAAGGTCGAGACGGTGGTGACGAAGTGCGGCGAGCATGAGCTGCGCGGGCCGAACGATCTGGTGTTCGACAGGCAGGGCGGCCTGTGGTTCTCCGATCTCGGCAAGCGCCGCGCCCGCGAGATGGATGTCGGCGCATTCTATTATCTGAAGCCCGGCATGAACGAGATCGTCGAGGCCGTGCACGGCATCCTGCCGGCCAACGGCATCGGCCTGTCGCCGGATGAGAAGACCGTCTACATCGCGGAGACGCCGACGGCGCGGCTGTGGGCCTATGAGGTGTCCGAGCCCGGCACCATCAAGCCGCGCGACGTGATCTATCGCGGCGAGCGCGGCAAGCCGATCGCGGGCCTCGGCGGCTACCAGATGTTCGATTCGCTCGCCGTCGAAGCATCGGGCAATGTCTGCGTCGCGACGCTGATTTCGGGCTGCATCTCGGTGATCGCGCCTGACGGCACCGTGGTCGAGCAGGTGCCGACCGGCGACCGCGTCACCACCAACATCGCCTTCGGCGGCCCCGACCTGAAGACCGCGTACATCACGCTGTCCGGCAAGGGCGAACTGATCGCGATGGACTGGTCGCGGCCGGGATTGCCGCTGAATTTTCTGAACAAGTGACGTAAGAACGTCATTGCGAGCGAAGCGAAGCAATCCATGCCGCCACGAACACGGAGGGAATGGATTGCTTCGTCGCTTCGCTCCTCGCAATGACGGAAAGGAATCAAAATGCCCTGGCTTGAACCGGTCACCCTTCGCGGCGCACATGCGCGGCTCGAACCGTTGTCCCATGATCATCGCGACGGTCTCGTCGACGCAGTGAAGGACGGCCATCTCTCTCAACTCTGGTACACCTCGATCCCGCAGCCGGAGAACATGGCCAAGGAGATCGACCGAAGGCTCGGCCTGCAGGCCGCTGGATCAATGCTGCCGTTCACCGTGTTCGATGCCGACGGCCGGATCTCGGGCATGTCGACCTACATGAATGTCGATACGCCGAACCGCCGCGTCGAGATCGGCTCGACCTGGTACGCCAAGCGTGTGCAGCGCAGCGCGGTCAACACGCAGTGCAAACTGCTGCTGCTCCAACACGCCTTCGAGAAGCTCGATTGCATCGCGGTCGAGTTCCGCACGCATTTCTTCAATCACCAGAGTCGGCGCGGCATCGAGCGTTTGGGCGCCAAGCAGGACGGCATCCTGCGCAGCCATCAGATCGCGCCCAACGGTACGTTGCGCGACACCGTGGTTTACAGCATCATCGCCAGCGAATGGCCGACGGTGAAGGCGCATCTCAACTATCAACTCAACGAAAAGCCGCGCTGACACTTTGGTCGGCGCCAGAAGCGAGACGATGGAAACGTTCGATTATGTGATCATCGGCGCAGGCTCCGCCGGGAGCGTGCTGACCAACCGGTTGAGTGAAGACGCTGCTGTCAGGGTGTGCGTGCTCGAGGCGGGGCCGAGCGACTGGCATCCTTACATCCATCTGCCGGCCGGCTTCATCAAGACCTTCCACATGAAGAGCGTGAACTGGGCCTATCAGCAGGAGGTGGGTCCCTACACCGGCGGGCGCAGCATCTACGCGCCGCGCGGCAAGACGCTCGGCGGCTCGTCCTCGATCAACGGCCACATCTACAATCGCGGCCAGCGCCAGGATTTCGACACCTGGGCGCAGCTCGGCAATCGCGGCTGGGGCTATCCCGACGTGCTGCCGTACTTCCGGCGCATGGAGCGGCGGATCGGCGAGGGCGACGATACCTATCGCGGCCGCGACGGCAATCTCACCGTCACCACGATGGACTGGCAGGACCCGCTCTGCGAAGCCTTCATGGCGGGCGCGGTCAGCCTCGGGATTCCGCGCAACCCCGACTACAACGGCCAGATCCAGGAGGGCGTCTCCTACTGCCAGCGCACCATCCTGAACGGCCGCAGGGTCAGCGCCGCGACCGCGTTCCTGCATCCGGCGCGAAAGCGGCCGAATGTCGACGTGCGCACGCATGCGCATGTCACCGGCATCATCTTCGAGGGCAAGCGCGCGGTCGGCGTGCGCTACAACCGCGGCGGCAAGCACGGCGATCCGCTCGAGATCCGCGCCACCAAGGAGGTCATCCTCTCCGGCGGCGCCTATAACTCGCCGCAGCTGTTGCAGCTCTCCGGCGTTGGTTCGCCCGACCTGCTGAAGTCGCACGGCATCGAGGTGCGCCACGCGCTGCCGGGTGTCGGCGAGGGCCTGCAGGATCATTACGCACCGCGCTCGGTGGCGCGGGTCAAGAACATCCGGACCATCAACGAGCTGCGCCGCGGCTTCAGCCTGTGGGGCGAGGCGATCAAATGGGCGACGACGCGGCGCGGGCTACTGTCGCTGTCGCCGACCATGGTCTATTGCTTCTGGCATTCTGGCGAGACCACCGAGAGCTCCGATTTGCAGCTCACCTTCACGCCGGCGAGCTACAAGGAAGGCGTGCAGGGCCAGCTCGAGGACGAGCCCGGCATGACGGTGGCCTCATGGCAGCAGCGGCCGGAGAGTCGCGGCTATGTCCGGATCCGCTCCGCCGATCCGTTCGCGCCGCCGATCATCCAGACCAACTATCTTGCCGAGGCGATCGACCGCCGCGTCGTCGTCGCCGGCATGAAGCTGGCGCGCCGGCTGCTCGCCTCCGAGCCGCTCAAGCCGTATTTCGCCTATGAGGATTTTCCCGGCCCGAAGGTCACGAGCGACGAGGAGCTGCTCGCGGCCGCGACCCAGCGCGGCACTACCACCTTCCATCCCGGCTGTACCTGCCGGATGGGACCGGCCGATGCGTCCTGGGCCGTGGTCGACGACCAGCTTCGGGTCCATGGCATGGAGGGCCTGCGCGTGATCGACGCCTCGATCATGCCGCGGATGATATCGGCCAACCTCAACGCCTCGACCTTGATGATCGCCGACAAGGCCTCCGACATGATCCGCGGCAAGACCCCCGAAGCCGCCGCGAAACTGCCGGAGTATGCGTGAGGCGATTGCGCGGTGATATTCGCACCGATGCTCGTCGATCAGCGCGTTCGATCTATCACCGTCATCCTGAGGTGCGAGCGGAGCGAGCCTCGAAGGATCGACGGCCACCAGCCGGGCCGTGCACCCTTCGAGGCTCGCTTCGCGAGCGCCTCAGGGTGACGGGATCCGTACTTGAGTGACGGGAAAGAAGAAGGGAGCTCAGCCGTAGACGAACGCCTTGTCCTTGAGGTCGATCGCCGGGAATTCGTCCTTCTCGGCCCAGTAGTCCTGGTTGTGCTGCCACTCCGGCTTGTCGCCGCGCTTCGGCAGCAGGTGCATGCCGCGCATCATGTAGCCGGGGTTGAAGTTCTCCGGATCGATCCACGGCAGCAGCGGCATGTTGTGGTCTTCGGGGCGCAGCGCCGGCGTCACCTTGTTCACGCCGGTCGCCTTCATGTGCTTGAGCATGCGGCAGACGAAGTCGCCGACTAAGTCGACGCGCAAGGTCCAGCTGGCGCGGAAATAGCCGAACACCCAGACGAGGTTCGGCACGCCGGTGAACATCATGCCGCGATAGGTCACGGTGTCCTTGAAGTCGAGCGGCTTGCCGTCGATTGCGAAGTCGATGCCGCCATTGGCGGAGAGGTGGAAGCCGGTCGCGGTGATGATGATGTCGGCCTCGAGCTCCCTGCCGGACTTGAGCAGGATGCCCTTCTCGGTGAAGCGCTCGATCTCATCGGTGACGACGGAGGCCTTGCCGCCCTTGATGGCGTGGAACAGGTCGGCATCCGGAATGAAGGCGATGCGCTGCCGCCACGGCCGGTAGCGCGGCGTGAAGTGGGTGGCGATGTCGTAGTCCTTGCCGAGGACGGCCTCGACCGCCGCAAGCAGGTCCTTCTTGGCGCCCTCGGGCTCGGCGAAGGTCCGCCTGGTGAAGGCGTCCTGCTCGAACAGGATCTTGCGGCGGGTGATCTCGTGGATCCAGGCCTCGTCGACCTGCAGCCGGCGCAACTCCTCGGCGATCTCGATCGCGTTGCGGCCGGTGCGGAAATAGGTCGGCGAACGCTGCAGCATGGTGACATGGCCGGCGTCCTTGGCCATCGCCGGGATCAAGGTCGCAGCGGTGGCGCCGGAGCCGATCACGACCACGCGCTTGCCCTTGTAGTCGAGGTCGTCGGGCCAGGTCTGCGGATGCACGACCGTGCCCTTGAACTTCGCCATGTCGGTCCATTCGGGCGTATAGCCCGCGTCGTGGCGGTAGTAGCCCTGGCACATCCAGAAGAAGTTCGTCGTGAAACGCAGCTGCTCGCCGGTGTCGATACGCGTCGCATCGATGGTCCAGAGGTTGGTCTCGTTCGACCACTTCGCCGCGGTGATGGTGTGGCGATAGCGGATGTGGCGGGCGAGATCGTTCTCCTCGATCACCTCGCCCATGTATTTCAGGATCTCGGCTGCGCTCGCGATCGGCGCGCTGGTCCACGGCTTGAAGCGATAGCCGAAGGTGTGCAGGTCGCTGTCGGAGCGGATGCCGGGATAGCGATGCGTCGACCAGGTGCCGCCGAACGTCTTCTGCGTCTCCAGCACCACGAAGCTGGTGCCCGGGCATTGCGTGGTGAGATGGTAGGCGGCGCCAACGCCGGAGATGCCGGCGCCCGCGATCAGGACGTCGAAATGCTCTGATGTGACGGGCTCGGCGGCGCGGATTTGGGTCTGGACGTTCATCTTCCCTGGTCTTCTTCTTGGTTGGAGCGGTTCAGTAAAACGCCGGAGCGAATGCCCCGGCGTTTGCGTGAACTAGACTTCGCGGCGGCTGAGGAACGCCAGCCGCTCGAACAGGTGCACGTCCTGCTCGTTCTTGAGCAGCGCGCCATGCAGCGGCGGGATCAGCTTGCGCGGATCGCGCTCCCTGAGCATCTCGGGCGTGATGTCCTCGTTCAGCAGCAGCTTGAGCCAGTCGAGCAGCTCCGAGGTCGAGGGCTTCTTCTTCAGGCCCGGTACTTCGCGAACCTCGAAGAAGATCCGCAGCGCCTCTTCCACCAGCCGCTTCTTGATGCCGGGGAAGTGCACGTCGACGATTTTGTTCATGGTGTCGGCGTCTGGGAACTTGATGTAGTGGAAGAAGCAGCGGCGCAGGAACGCGTCCGGCAGTTCCTTCTCGTTGTTCGACGTGATCATCACGATCGGGCGCAGCTTCGCCTTGATGGTCTCACCGGTCTCGTAGACATGGAACTCCATGCGGTCGAGTTCGAGCAAGAGGTCGTTGGGGAATTCGATGTCGGCCTTGTCGATCTCGTCGATCAGGAGCACCGGACGCTTCTCGTGGGTGAAGGCCTCCCACAGCTTGCCGCGCTTGATGTAGTTCTTGATGTCGGACACGCGGGCGTCGCCGAGCTGGCTGTCGCGCAGCCGCGACACCGCGTCGTATTCATAGAGGCCCTGCTGCGCCTTGGTGGTCGACTTGATGTGCCAGGTCAAAAGCGGCGCGTCGATCGCCTTGGCGACTTCCTCGGCCAGCACGGTCTTGCCGGTGCCGGGCTCGCCCTTCACCAGCAGCGGGCGCTCGAGCACGATGGCGGCATTGACGGCGACCTTGAGGTCATCGGTGGCGACGTAGTCCTTGGTACCCGTGAATTTCATCGATCTGGTTGCCTTGTTTCGTTCGTTGGCCGCATGGGTCTCACCTTGGGCCTCAACATGAAACGACCGCTCTCGCAGCGGCCGTCGGAGATGCAAATTTTTCGATCACGCTCGTCTGATCATCGATACGATCACCAGCACGATGCAAGCGCCGATCGTCGCGTTGAGGATGTCGCGGATCGCGCTGCCGCCGAGGCCGACGCCGAGGCGCGGCAGCAGCCAGCTTGCCACCAGCGCGCCGATGATGCCGACAACCATGTTGCCGATCAGCCCGAAGCCCGCGCCGCGCACGATCAGCCCAGCGAGCCAGCCGGCAATCGCACCGATCACCAGTGCCGCAATGATGCCCATTCAAACGTCCTGCCCAATGTCTTGTCAGGCGCAATTGTAATTGAAAAAGCCGGGCGGTCTAGGGCGGATTCCGCAGCGCAGCGGTACCCTGAACGGCGCGGCACGCATGGAATGTCGACCGTCATGTTTCCGCTGCGCGGAATGACCGCCGCACGGATACGGGGCGGGGCGTCGTCGGGTGGACCCCCGCAAGACATGGCGCCAGGGGCCAAATCAAGGCGGATCGCCGGTCTCGGCATGGCTCGGCCCCTTGACGCCACCGGTCCAGCGGGCGATCTAGGTGAGTATGTTCCTGCAGTTCTTCACATCGCTGCGCGACGCCCAGGTCCCCGTGACGCTACGGGAATATCTGACCTTGATGGAAGCGCTTGACGCCGATCTCGCCGAACAGACCGTCGAGAACTTCTACTATTTGTCGCGTGCCGCCCTGGTGAAGGACGAGCGCAATCTCGACAAGTTCGACCGGGTGTTCGGCACCGTGTTCAAGGGGCTCGAGAGCCTGCTCGACGCCATGGGCAAGGCGGAGATCCCCGAGGAGTGGCTGAAGAAGCTCGCCGAGAAATATCTCACCGAGGAAGAGAAGAAGCAGATCGAGGCCATGGGCTGGGACAAGCTCATGGAGACCTTGAAGAAGCGGCTCGAGGAACAGAAGGGCCGTCACCAGGGCGGCAGCAAGTGGATCGGCACCGCGGGCACCTCGCCGTTCGGCGCCCACGGCTACAATCCCGAAGGCGTACGCATCGGCCAGGAGAAGAACCGCAACAACCGCGCCGTGAAGGTGTGGGACAAGCGCGAGTTCAAGGATCTCGACGGCAATGTCGAGCTCGGCATCCGCAACATCAAGGTCGCGCTGCGGCGGCTGCGCAAGTTCGCGCGCACCGGCGCGCCCGACGAGCTCGATCTCGACACCACGATCAAGGAGACCGCCAACCACGGCTATCTCGACGTGCACATGCGCCCCGAGCGGCGCAACGCGGTCAAGGTGCTGGTGTTCTTCGATATCGGCGGTTCGATGGATTCGCATATCGAGCAGGTCGAGGAATTGTTCTCGGCCGCCAAGAGCGAATTCAAGCACATGGAATATTTCTACTTCCACAACTGCCTCTATGAGGGCGTCTGGAAGCAGAACAAGCGGCGCTTCACCGATCGCACGCCGACCTGGGACGTGCTGCACAAGTACCCGCACGACTACAAGGTGGTGTTCGTCGGCGACGCCTCGATGTCGCCTTACGAAATCATGGTGCCCGGCGGCTCGGTCGAGCATGTCAACGAAGAGGCCGGCTCGGTCTGGCTCGACCGCATCACCCGCACCTATCCGCATGCGGTGTGGCTCAATCCGGTGGCGCAGAAGCACTGGGATTATTCGGAATCGACCACCATCATCCGCCGCCTGTTCTCGGAGCGCATGTATCCGATCACGATCGAGGGTCTGGAGCACGCGATGCGGGAGCTGGTGCGGTAAACGCGCAAGGCGTCGCGCGCCGATGGGCGCGCCAACAACATCCAGGGAGAGCCCCATGCCCCAGAACATCCACCGCGGCATCAAGGTGATGATCGACGAGGCCAATGCCGAGATCGAGACCATCAGCGCGGCCGATGCGATCACGCTGATCGGCAAGAACGATGTCGTGATCGTCGACATCCGCGATCCCCGCGAGATCGAGCGCGACGGCAAGATCCCCGGCGCATTCTCCTGCACGCGCGGCATGCTGGAGTTCTGGATCGATCCGAACAGCCCCTACGCCAAGCCGATCTTCCAGGAAGACAAGAAGTTCATCTTCCACTGCGCCGGCGGCCTGCGCTCGGCGCTCGCTGCCAAGACCGCGAAGGACATGGGCCTGAAGCCGGTCGCCCATATGGGCGGCGGCTTCGCCGCCTGGCGCGAGGCCGGCGGTCCGATCGAGGCGTGGGAGCCGAAGAAGAAGGGCTAAGCCAAGATGTCACACGCCGGCTTGACCCGCGTGTCCATCGTTTCGAGGCAAGATGGATTGCCGGATCAAGTCCGGCAATGACGATGGAGTGACAGGTAAGATGACCACCACCGACGATCCGCTCGTTTCGACCGAATGGCTGGCTGCGCATCTCGGCGACGCCAACGTCAAGGTGCTCGACGCGACCTTCAAGCTGCCCGGCGTGCTGCCGCTGCCGAAGGACGACTATCTCGCCGCGCATCTGCCCGGCGCTGTGTTCTTCGACGTCGACGCGGTGTCCGATCATTCCAATCCACTGCCGCACATGTTTCCGAGCGCCGAGCAGTTCGGCCGCGACATCGGCGCGCTCGGCATCAGCAATGCCGACACCGTCGTGATCTATGATTCCGGCGGCTGGGTCGCGGCGCCGCGCGCCTGGTGGATGTTCCTGTCCTATGGCCATCGCAACGTGCGCATTCTCAACGGCGGCCTGAAGAAGTGGCGCGCCGAGGGCAGGGCGGTCGAGAGCGGCGAGGTGAAGCCGAAGCCTGCAATGTTCAAGGCGAGCTATGATGCGAAGCGGGTGCGCAGCATCGAGCAGATGATCGCCAATGTCGAAAGCCGTGCCGAGCAGGTGATCGATGCGCGCGCCGCCGAGCGCTTCGAGGGCCGCGCGCCGGAGCCGCGACCGGGCATCCGCGCCGGCCACATCCCGGGCGCCCGCAACGTGCCCTACAACCAGCTGTTCGATGCTGCCACCGGCGAGATGAAGCCGCTCGACGATCTGCGCAAGTCGTTCAGTGGTGCGGGTGTCAAGCTCGACGCGCCTGTTGTCACGAGCTGCGGCTCCGGCGTCTCGGCCGGCGTGCTGACGCTTGCGCTCTACCGGCTCGGCGTCACGGACACCGCGCTCTATGACGGCTCGTGGTCGGAATGGGGACAGGCGAGCGGCCCGCCGATCGCGACGGGACCGGCCTGAGCGAAAGCGTTTTCGAGCGAAGTGGACTCCGGTTCGCGCAAAGAAAACGCGTCAAAACAAGAAGGTCTAACGCCGGGTGAGCGGTGCCAGGATTGGCTGGCCGAACGGGTCGAGCTGCTGCTGAACCGCCTGCCGAACCGGCGGCGCGCGGACGATCCGCCGGCGCTCCTTGCGATGCGCGGGCTTGCTGGTCGCGTTGCGCTCCGGCTTCTTCGCTTCAGTGGCCTTCGGCACGGCCGGTGCTTCGACGACAATTTCGGGTCCACCCAGCGTTGCGATCCTGCTCGCGGCCGCGATGGCCTCGGGTGACGGCGGCGGTGCGGGCTCCGGCGTAGCCATCGCGGGTGCCGGTGCGGCGGGCGCGGGTTCGCTGGGTGCGGCAGGCGGATCGGCCACCGCGGCGACCTTGGCTTCGGTTGGCGCCGGTGCTGCTTCCGTGGAAACCGGTGCGGGCTGCGATGCGGGCGACGGATCCGCGGCCGGAGGTTGCGGAGCGACTTCAGCGGACTGCGCTGGTGCAGGAGTTTCGACCGTCTGGGCTTCCTGCTTCGGCGGGGCGGGCGGCGGATCATCCGTCTTCACCGCGGCGAGCTTCGCCGGCTCGGCTGGAGGAGAGGCTTCGGCAGGAGCAGGCGGCTCGGAGGCGGCAACTGGCTCTGAGGGTGTCGAGGGGACCGGGCTGTCGGCCACCGCCTTGTCTGCGGCTGATGGCTCGACCCGCACCATGGCGAGCACCGGCGGGGCCTCGGGCTGCTGCGCAAATTGCGGCTCGGGCGGGGCCCGGCGGGCCGGAATGCTGGCGAATTCCTCATGCGCCGCGCGAAACAGCGCGGCTGCCCCTAACCCGAACACTAGAAGCGAGGTGGCCAGCACGATCGCGGCGAACAAGAATCGAAGGCCGGGGAGCATGGGCGCGGGTTCCCCCTTCTGCGGGAGGCTCTTTGACGTCGAGGGAACGCGGTGACCACACAAGAAAGCCGGCGTCGCGAGCGACGAATCAGGCCGATTCGAAGATATCGCAACCCTCGAAGACTGTTTGTTACAAAATGCGGGTGATTGATGACTTTGGGCAGGTGGACAAACATTCCCGACCCATGAGACATCTTTGCCGCAGCGTTGACGGCACATCACAAATGCCCGAAATGGCCCGGGTTTCGCGGATTTGTCTTGAATGCGCCGCTATCTTCCTGCATTGGGCCGTTAACAGTCCGGTGTGGCTTGGGGACTATAATAGAGCAATGATGATCAACCGCATTCTGACGATTTGCGCTGCCGCGGCTCTCGGCGTGGCGGGAACCTCGCTTGCGCATGCGCAGCAGGGGTATCCGGTTCCCCAGGGGCCGGCCTATTCGGCCGCGCCGCAGCCCTACTCGCAGGGCAACATGCCGGATTTCGACTCGCTCGACGATGAAGATGCGCCGCGCAATTCGGCCGCGCTGCCGCCGCCCGGCCCGGTGATGTCGCCGGATGATCCGCGCTATGGCCGCCCGGCGAATGCGCCGGTCTATTCCGATCGTGGTGCGCCGGCCGGTCCCGTGATGTCGCCGGACGATCCGCGCTACGGCCGTCCGATGAATTCCCAGCCGGTCTACTCCGAGCGCGGTGCGCCGACCGGTCCGGTGATGTCGCCCGATGATCCGCGCTATGGCCGGCCGATGGGGCCGCCGCCGGTGATCTATGGCGATCGTCCGGGCGCGCAGCAAGCCAATCGCGACAATGGCGTTCCGGCCGCGGGCGTGTCCTACGGCGACGACCGCGGCGGCATGCGTCCGCCCGAGGGCGTGACCGGAGCCGTGCCGCAGCAGCAGGCGCCCGTCGATGCCAACGGCAAGCCGCTGCAGATCGCGTCGCTGCCGGCGGACGAGCAGCCGGAAGATGGCCCGGCGCGACTGGCACCGAATCTGCGGCGCCAGGAAGTGGCGTTCGCGACCAAGGAGCCGGCCGGCACGATCGTTGTCGATACGCCGAACACCTACCTCTATTACATCCTGGGCAATGGCCGGGCGATCCGTTATGGCGTCCGCGTCGGCCGCGACGGCTTCACCTGGACCGGGGTGCAGAAGATCACCCGCAAGGCCGAGTGGCCGGATTGGCATCCGCCGACGGAGATGATCGAACGCCAGCCCTATCTGCCGCGCTTCATGGCCGGCGGACCCGGCAATCCGCTCGGCGCCCGCGCGATGTATCTCGGCTCGACCGTGTACCGTATTCACGGCACCAACCAGCCGTCGACCATCGGCAAGTTCGTCTCGTCGGGTTGCATCGGCATGCTGAACGAGGACGTCTCGGACCTGTTCGAGCGCGCCAAGGTCGGCACCCGCGTGGTTGTGCTGCCCGGTGGCGCCGCCCCGGGCACGACGACGGCTTCCGCCGCGCCGCCGCCCAACCCGATGGCCCCCGCTCAGGCCGCGCCGCTGCCCGGCACGCAGCCGACCTCGGTCCAGCCGCTGCCCGCACCGGTCACGGTGCGCTAGGCCAACCGGCAAACTCATCATTGAAAAAGGCGCGCGAACAGCGCGCCTTTTTTGTTTGCCGATCGATGTCCGATCTCAGGCCAGCCGCCGCGGCGGCTCGCTGCCTTTGGTGAAGGCGTCGATGCACGCGACCATCTGCTGATAGTGCGCCTGCAGGCTCTCGCGCGTCGCATAGCCGAGATGCGGCGTGATCACGACATTGTCGAGCTTGCGAAGCGGGTGATCTGATGGCAGCGGCTCGACCGAGAACACGTCGATGCCGGCGCCGGCGATCTTCTTGTCGCGCAGCGCCGCAAGCAGGGCGTCTTCGTCGACGATCGGCCCGCGCGCGGTGTTGACGAGATAGGCAGACGGCTTCATGCGGGCGAGATCGGCAGCGCCGACCAGTCCGCGTGAGCGCGGGCTCAGCACGACATGGATGGTGATGATATCTGATGTCGCAAACAGCTCGTCCTTGCTGGCGTAGCCGACGCCGGCCTCCTTGCACTTCTCCGGCGTCAAATTGGGGCTCCAGGCGATGACGTTCATGCCGAACGCCTTGGCCATGCCGGCGACCTTGCTGCCGAGCTTGCCGAGGCCGATGATTCCGAGCGTCTTGCCCTCGATCTCGGTGCCGGCAAAGCTCTGCCAGGCCTCGCCGGCGTGCATGCGGGCATTCTCGCGGCCGATGCCGCGGGTCAGTTCCAGGATCAGGGCCATGGTGAGGGGCGCGGTGGGATCGCGGCTATACTGGGTGCCGCACAGCACCACCTTGCGGTCCTTGGCGGCCTCCATGTCGATCGCGGCGTTGCGCATGCCCGACGTGATCAGAAGCTTCAGGTTGGGCAGCGCGTCGAGCAGGCTCTTCGGGAACGGCGTGCGTTCGCGCATCGCGCAGATGATCTCGAAGTCCTTCAGCTTGGCCGCTGCCTCCGCCTCGCTCGCGAACGGTTTGTCGAACACGACGACCT
This sequence comes from Bradyrhizobium sp. AUGA SZCCT0105, assembly GCF_018129565.1. NCBI lineage: Bacteria > Pseudomonadati > Pseudomonadota > Alphaproteobacteria > Hyphomicrobiales > Nitrobacteraceae > Bradyrhizobium > Bradyrhizobium sp. AUGA SZCCT0105. The sequence continues at coordinate 824,982 of NZ_JAFCMK010000001.1, forward strand.
CGACGCGATCCTTGATCGCCGGCCAGTCGGCCAGCGAGAGCGCGATGTCGAAATAGTCGTCGAGGATTGCACAGCGGAGCCGCGTCATCGGAAAGTCCATTCAGGGTGAGGGCGACGGTGGAAATCATCCGTCGGGATACCCGTCATGGTCGCGCGCAATCGGCAGGCGCGCAAGCGGCCGCGGTTTCAAAAAGCGGCGATTGCCGGATGGCTCAGGACGGCTTGCGTGCCTTCGCGGTGCGGATATCGGCGAGCATCGATCGGACCGCGGGCGACAGCGCCATCTGCTTGGCACGGCAGGCTGGCCCCGGGCCGCGCATATAGTGCAGTTCCGGCCGGTAGGGATTGAAAGCCCTGGCGACGAAGGCTCGCCAGAAGGCGCGGAATTCGGCGAACAGCGTCGCCTCGCGTTTGGTCGTGGAGCGCGAAAGAGGTGCTGAAATGATGGTAGCCATGACGTGGCCTCAACTGTTTGTCGCGGTTCTGCCGCGAAAATCGCCGTTTTCGGCGTTGAGAACGAGTTTTGGCCTGATTTATTAAAAGATAGTTTCAATTGTCGTGATTCGGCGCGCACATGGTGTCGAACCCGTAATCACCCGTGGCGAATGGACGGAACGTGGTGAACGGATGGAAAACGACCGCCCCGCGGTTGCGCTTTCGGGGGCCGGCCGTTACATCGGCCACAGCAAAATTTCCACAAATCGGATCAATTCCAGGGACAGCGGATGGCTCGCCAGTTCATCTATTTCATGCAGGGTCTGACGAAGGCGTATCCGACCCGCAAGGTGCTCGATAACATCCATCTGAGCTTCTATCCGGACGCCAAGATCGGCGTGCTCGGCGTCAACGGCTCGGGCAAGTCGACGCTGCTCAAGATCATGGCCGGCCTCGACAAGGAGTACAACGGCGAGGCCTGGGTCGCCGAGGGCGCCCGTGTCGGCTATCTCGAGCAGGAGCCGCACCTCGATCCCGCACTCAACGTCCGTGAGAACGTCATGCTCGGTGTCGCCAAGCAGAAGGCGATCCTCGACCGTTACAACGAGCTGGCCGTCAATTACTCGGACGAGACGGCTGACGAAATGACAAAACTGCAGGACGAGATCGAGGCGCAGGGCCTGTGGGATCTCGACAGCAAGGTCGACCAGGCGATGGACGCGCTGCGCTGCCCGCCTGACGATGCCGATGTCACAAAGCTGTCGGGCGGTGAACGCCGCCGCGTCGCGCTGTGCCGCTTGCTGCTCGACCAGCCGGAATTGCTGCTGCTGGACGAACCGACCAACCATCTCGACGCCGAGTCGGTGTCGTGGCTGGAAGGCCATCTGCGCAACTACCCGGGCGCGATCCTGATCGTGACCCACGACCGCTACTTCCTCGACAACGTCACCGGCTGGATCCTCGAGCTCGACCGCGGCAAGGGCATCCCCTACGAGGGCAACTATTCGTCCTGGCTGCAGCAGAAGCAGAAGCGGCTCGAGCAGGAAGGTCGCGAGGACGCCGCGCATCAGAAGACGCTGGCCCGCGAGCAGGAGTGGATCGCATCCTCGCCAAAGGCGCGTCAGGCCAAGTCCAAGGCACGTTACCAGCGCTATGAGGAGCTGCTGAAACAAGCCAGCGAAAAGCAGACCCAGACCGCGCAGATCACGATTCCGGTCGCCGAGCGTCTCGGTCAGAACGTTGTCGACTTCGAAGGCCTCAGCAAAGGTTTTGGCGACCGCATGCTGATCGACGATCTCACCTTCAAGCTGCCGCCGGGCGGCATCGTCGGCGTGATCGGTGCCAACGGCGCCGGCAAGACCACGCTGTTCAGGATGATCACCAAGCAGGAGACGCCGGACAAGGGCTCCATCACCGTCGGCGAGAGCGTACATCTCGGCTATGTCGACCAGTCGCGCGACGCGCTCGACGGCAAGAAGACGGTGTGGGAGGAGATCTCGGGCAACAACGAGCTGATCCTGCTCGGCAAGAAGGAAGTCAACTCGCGCGGCTATTGCTCGTCGTTCAACTTCAAGGGCGCCGACCAGCAGAAGAAGGTTGGCGCGCTGTCGGGCGGTGAACGCAACCGTGTGCATCTCGCCAAGATGCTGAAGTCGGGCGCCAACGTCCTGCTGCTCGACGAACCGACCAACGACCTCGACGTCGACACGCTGCGTGCGCTCGAAGAGGCGCTGGAGGATTTTGCCGGTTGTGCCGTCATCATCAGCCATGATCGCTGGTTCCTCGACCGCATCGCGACCCACATCCTGGCCTTCGAGGGCGACAGCCATGTCGAATGGTTCGAGGGCAACTTCCAGGATTACGAAAAGGACAAGATGCGCCGCCTCGGCCAGGACAGCATCATTCCGCACCGCGTGAAGTACAAGAAGCTGACGCGCTGATCGGTTGAAGTGGTCGAGCGCGGCTATCGCGCCGCGTTCGACCACTCCCTCGTTTTGGAGGATCGTGACGGCATCGCGGCGCAAATCTGCGGCCAGTTGTCGCTTTTCAAGTGCGCGGGATTGCGTAGATAGAGCGCTCCGCAATTTCAATTCCGCGAGCACTCCAACATGTCCGCACTTTCAGACGCGCCCGCCCGCTCGAAGGGCCGGCCGCTGCGTCCCGTTCCCATGCTGATCTTCGGATCGCGCTGGCTGCAATTGCCGCTCTATGTCGGCCTGATCATCGCCCAGGGCGTCTATGTCGTGCTGTTCCTGAAAGAGCTGTGGCACCTGTTCGCCCATGCCTTCGATTTCAGCGAGCAGCAGATCATGCTGGCCGTGCTCGGCCTGATCGACGTCGTCATGATCTCGAACCTCCTGGTGATGGTGATCGTCGGCGGCTACGAGACCTTCGTGTCGCGCCTCAATCTGCAGGGACATCCGGACGAGCCGGAATGGCTCAGCCACGTCAATGCCAGCGTGCTGAAGATCAAGCTGGCGATGGCGATCATCGGCATCTCCTCGATCCACTTGCTGCGCACCTTCATCGAGGCCGGTGCGCTGTCGTCCGGCAAGGGCACCTACACCGAGACCGGCGTGATGTGGCAGACCATCATCCACTGCGTCTTCATCCTGTCGGCGATCGGCATCGCCATCGTTGACAGACTGTCGAACGACTCGATCGAGGGCGCCAAGCAGCAGGTTGGGCATTAGCCGGGATAACTAATAATGGCTGGCGCCGCGTCATCGCGCCGTGCGCTGGCCGAACAATGCCGGCGCGGTGATCCTGCCCAGCCATTCCGGGATTTCCGCGGCCTCGCGCGGGAATCCGCGCGCCATTGCCAGGATGAATGTGGTCTGCCAGACGCCGAATAGCACCAGCCAGGCCAGCCAGTCCGGAAATTTGACGATCGCGCCGTAAACGGCTCCGGCCGCTATGGCAGCGATCCAGTTCACGACAACGCTGTCGAGCCGCCTGAAGCCGGGATTGGTCAGCAGGACGCCAAGAATTGTGATCGCGCCGCCAACGGCTCCTCCGACGCTGCCGATGACGTAGCCCATGAACGGGTTATTGCCGAGCGTGTCCCTGACCTCGGCGGGGGTGGTGGTTGTGTCGGCGGTACCGACGTCAGCGGCGGCGACAGCTTTCGAATACTGGCCGAGTGACTGAAGCGTGACGCTGCTGGCATCGTAGGCCGCGATCCAGGCCGCAGCCGTCACCGCAACCACCAGTGCCAGCTGGAACCGGTCCTTGACGCCAAATATGAAGTTGCAGATCGCGACCACCAATCCAAATATCACACCGGGCAGGATCGTTATCCCACCGGTCGGCGTGGAATCCACGAACGAATATTGCAGAACGCCGGTGGCATACCTCACGGTAATGAAGCTGCCGACAACCGAGAAAAGCGCCAGCACGACGAAGGGCCAACTGGATCGGCCGCGCGACTGCGCGCGCTCGGCCGCCAGCATGCGGTCCACCGCGGCTCGCGTCTCGGCCGCGGCACTGCCCTGCGGCTCCAGGATCGTGACCGCCTTGAGATAGGCCGGGACCTGGTCGAGCGAGGTCGGCGCCATCATCACCGGCAGCACGCGATTGCTCGGGTTCGGCCATTTGGCTCGGGCAAAGGCGAGCTCGCTCAAGGTGTAGCGTCCCTTGGTCACCGATTCCGGGCTGATCAGGAACACCATAAAATCGCTGCTTTCGATGGCTTTTTCGACGCGCGCATCGAAGCTGTCGCCCGGCGGGAGATCGTCGTGCGAAAAGAAGACGTCATGGTCGCAATTGCGCAGGGACTGAGCGATGTTGTCAGCCTGCGATTCCAATTCGGAGGGAAATGACAAAAATATGCGCATGGCAAAACTTACCACCCAGAATTGAATTCTGACATTGCCGAATCCACGTTGCAATGCCTGTTTCCGCTAGTGTGCTGAATGCGAAGTTCGTGCGATTTCGCGGCAGCCGCTTTCACGAACTTCGCATTCATAAAGCACACTAGAATCATAAGTTTGCTAGTGTCCTTATCGAATCCGAAGTTCGCTCCGAAGGTGCGGCGATGATACGAACTTCGGATTCGGGACACGAGGTGAGATCGATCATGAAATGGCCAGCCACCATCGTCGCATGCGCGCTGCTGCTGTGTGCGCCGCTGCAGCGGCCCGCATCCGCCGCCGACGCAGCGTTCACCCAGTTCATCGCCTCGCTGTGGCCGGAGGCCAAGGCGGCCGGCGTGTCGCGCGAAACCTTCGATCGCGAGACGCGCTCCCTCGAGCCCGACTACAAGCTGCCCGACCTGATCCTGCCGGGGCGTCCGAAGACCGGCGCACCGGCGCAGGCCGAATTCGTGCAGGTGCCGGCCGACTACATCAAGGAGGCCTCGATCGCGCGGCTCGCCACCGAGGGGCAGCGGCTGCTGCAGAAGTATCGTCCGTCGCTCGACGCGATCGAGAAGCGGTTCGGCGTGCCGGCCACCATCGTGCTGGCGATCTGGGGCCGCGAGACCGACTATGGCCGCTATTCGCTGCCCTACGACGCGTTGCGCGTGGTGGCGACGCAGGCCTATGTCGGCCGCCGCAAGGATCAGTACCGCACCGAGTTCATCCTTGCGCTGAAGATCCTCAGTGAGGGCGCCGTGACGCGCAAGGAGCTGCGCTCATCCTGGGCCGGGGCGACCGGCTACACCCAGTTCCTGCCATCGGAATATTACAAGCACGGCGTCGACCTCGATGGCGACGGCCGGGTCGACATCTGGCATTCGGTGCCGGACGCGCTCGCCTCCGCCGCGCAACAGCTCGTCAACAAGGGCTGGCAGCCCGGGGTGCGCTGGGCCTACGAGGTCACAGCACCCGCTAATGCCGATTGCACAATCGGTGTGCCCGAAGTGACAAAACCGATCAGCCAGTGGCTGCGGGCAGGCTTCGTGCCGGTGCGCGGCGCGAGGCTCAGCGCCACCGAGCAGGCGCAATCGGCCTCGCTGCTGCAGCCTGAAGGCAGCTACGGTCCGGCCTTCCTGACCACGCCGAACTACTTCGTGATCAAGGAGTACAATTTCTCCGATCTCTATGTGCTGTTCGTCGGCCATCTCGCCGACCGCATGACGAGCCCGCAGCCATTCGCGACGCCATGGTCGGCGTCGAAGCAGCTGCGCTCCGCCGATGTCGAGGCGATGCAGCAGCAGCTGACGAAGATCGGTCTCTACAAGGACAAGCTCGACGGCAAGGCCGGGATGCAGACCCGCGCCGCGCTCGGCGCCTATCAGAAGCAGGCCGGGCTCAAGGTCGATTGCTGGCCGAGCGAGGCAGTGCTGCGCGCGATGAACGGGCAGCGCTGACCGTCAGGCCTGCCTGGTGACGAAAACAAAAACCCGGCCGCAAGGCCGGGTTTTCGAGTGTGATGCTGAAAGCGTGTCGGTCGATCAGTCGCAAACCTGGATGCGACGGAAGCGCCAGCCGTAGCCGTCCCAGAAGCGCTCACGAACCCAGCGGCACGGAGCTTCTTCGACATAGGTCGGGGCCGGTGCAACATAGACCGGAGCGGGACGGGCGCCTGCGATCGCGCCGCCGAGCAGGGCGCCGCCGATCAGGCCACCGGCAACGCCGGCCGCGATGGCCCCGCCGTCACCAGCCTTGGCAGCCGGAGCAACCGCCAGCGAACCGGCAAGCGTGGTAACGGCGACAAGGGCAGCTAAAGTCTTCTTCATGTCTTTGGCTCTCCTGGAAGGTGGTGGCGTCGTGGTTCGGCGCCGGGTTTTAGGTGACTCACACGCTGATCTCGAACTGCTGTCTTGCTAAACAGCGCAGAACAGTCAACCGAAAGTAAACGTCGGCAGGCTCATCGCGCAGAAAAGCGGTTTTTTCTGGCCTTCTACAGCAGACGTCCCGGACAAACAGTCGGTTTTCCGGGACATCTGGTTCGAATTAATCGAGATGAACGGCGATCAATCGCAAACGCGCACTCGGCGAACGCGCCATGTGTAGCCGTCCCAGAACCGCTGGCGCTGCCAGAAGCAATCGGGACCGTAACCGGGCTCGGCGACATAGGCCGGACCGGGCGCGTAGTAGCCATAGCCCGGACCGTAGTAGCCGTTCTGCGAAGCGATCGCGCCACCGACGATGGCACCACCGATCAATCCCGCAGCGACGCCAGCGGCGACACCGCGTTGTGCCTGGGCGGGGGCGGGCACCGCCACGGCCGAAACCGCCAGAGTGGCGGCGGCGCAAAGCGCCAGCAATGTCTTCTTCATGACCTCACCTTTCTCACGGGAGCAGGGACAGCGTACGTTGGCGATCCGTCTCGCCAGAAGAGTTCCATACTCCGCTTGAATGATCAATGAACGACGCTGCCGTATTCGCGTCCAAATGCTTGCAGCTTTTGGCATATCTTGCAACGCACAAGCTTGTAGCCGCAGTGAACCGGTGCTTGCAGCGGTGGAAGCCGGGATTGGCCCGGTAGACCGGCCTGATGGGCTTCCTATTCCCGAAAGGCAGGGCCGACCGTTTTAGATTCATTCCAATATGAATCCCGCATCAGTTTGGAATTGCTACAAGAACCGGCTTTTCCCTTTGCATCCGGCCGGCGCCGACAATATCCATATTGGCGAGCATCACCCGTTGGACCCGCCTCATCTGATGATTGTCTGTTCCTGTAACGTCCTCAGCGACCACGATGTCCGCAATGCCGTCAATGGCGGCGGGTCTGTGACACGAAATGCTAAGCAAGTATATGGCTGCCTCGGCTGTAGCGCCGAATGCGGCCGCTGCGCGCGCACCATCAAGGCGATCATCGACGAGGCGCTTGGCCCCTGCGCCAAGGCCTGCTGCTCCGGCTGCCCCCACAGCGGCCATCCGCACGCCGCCAACGAAGACGCCGAGCCGGCCGAATTCGCGCTCGCGGCCTGCTAGGGCCATTTCCGGTTCTGATCGACGCAGAACCGAAGCTTCCCGTTTTCAATGCGTTTTCTTCATGCGATCCGGCTGCCGCGTCGCCGGAAACGCTCTGCCTCCGCAAATCCCCCGAAACCGGTTATCCACGCGCTGCTTCCGCGAAGGGTTGCTCTCACCGGTAATCTGATTTAGAAGCGTTCTAAATTCAGTGCTGGCCGGTTTTGGCCGCGACAGGTGGAGTGGATCATGCAAGGCGACCCGAAGGTCATCGATTATCTGAACAAGGGGCTGCGCAGCGAACTGACCGCCATCAATCAGTACTGGTTGCACTACCGGATGCTCAACAATTGGGGCCTCCTGGAGATGGGCAAGGTCTGGCGCAAGGAATCCATCGAGGAGATGGAGCACGCCGACAAATTCGTCGATCGCATCCTGTTCCTCGACGGCTTCCCGAACCTGCAGGTGCTCGATCCCCTGAAGATCGGCCAGGACGTCAAGGAGATCATCGAGTGTGACCTGGCCGCCGAGATCGGCGCCCGCACGCTCTATCAGGAGGCGGCGACCTACTGCCACGGCGTCAAGGACTATGTCAGCCGCGACCTGTTCGAGCAGCTGATGAAGGACGAGGAAGACCACATCGATTTCCTCGAGACCCAGCTCGACCTGATCAAGCGCATCGGTCTTGAGCTCTACACCCAGAAGCACGTCGGTCATCTGAAGGGCGAGGAGTCCTGATCGGCCTCTTCGCACTCGGAGGTTGGCTTTCAAGAATGCGAGAGGCCGTCCTTGCGGGCGGCCTCTTTCGTTTTCTCGATCCGGATGGAGTGATCGTCAGTAGCAGCGGATGATGTTGATGGTGCGATCGCCGTCGCGGCCGGGCACCGTCACGCTCTCGGTGGGGCAGCTCGACACATAGGGGCGATCCGACGGCACCACGGCCGGCGGATATCGATGCGCCCAATCCCAGGGCACGTCCTGAGTGTAGGTGTAGCGAACGTCGTTCGACGCCGGCGCCGGGACCTCGGCGGCGAAGGGAACGCCGGCGACGGCGTCCTCGTAATATCCGCTTGTCCCCGGCAACACGATGCCGGGCACGCGCACATGATGACGGAAAGCCGGATGGTGCGCGGAAAACGTACCGCGCGGCGCCGTTCCGGATCTCGCATAGGTCGCGGTCGAGGAAGCAAGCAGCAGCGCTGCAACGCCAAGGGACGCCATCAGCGCCCCATATGTTCGATACGCCATCGTTCGATGAGCCATTGTTCGACAAGCCATGGCCGGCACCACTCGCGGTTACGGAGCATTCTGCAGACGCTAGGCCGCGCCTGAGGGCGCCCGCAAACTCATCCTTAATTATTGGTTAAAAAGTAAGGTTAACAGGAGGTATATGTTTCAAATTGGCGCGACTGCGTGGCGGCGCGTCAAACCGCGTCCGCCGGAACGAAGCAGCTGATGATGATGTTGCCGCGGTGGTGCACGTACCACACCACGGCCTCGCCGACCGGGTTGCCGTGATCGCGGATGATCGCGCGCTCCGGTACCATCATCCATTCGCCCTCGATCGGCACCCAATAGGCGCCGCCCCGAACGTCATAGCTCGTGCGATGGCCGTCGGAGATATCGCAGCACGGCACGCCGTTCGGAGCGATCACGCTCTTGAACCAGGCGCGGATATCGGGCGGCACGTTGTCGTATTGGCCGTTGTCGAACGCCAGCGCTGCGCCCGCCGTCATGGCGAGCCACGCAAGCATCGCGCCATGCGTGAGCCTTCGCATCGCATCCCTCCGCGACAACCTTGTGCGTGACACGCGCGCAGCGTCCCGCGCGCGAATCCGATGTTCGTGCGATTAGGCACGAACCGCGCACGAGATGCATGCCCAAAGAATCAGCGAGGCAGCGCTGTTGTCCGTGATGCAGTGCGGGATCGTCGCGCTTAGGCCGGCTTCTTCGTGCGCGCCTTCTTCACAGGCTTTGCTGCGATATTGTCGCGAGCCATTTTGAGCGCGCTGCGTAGCGTGACCTGATCGGCTTTCGCGAGGCGGACATTGGTGCTGCCGCCCTTGCCCCAGCCGCCCGGCACCGGCCGGAAGATGTCCGGCTCGGCCTCGACCACGACAGCCTGTTGCTCCGGGGTCAGCTTCACCATGCCCCAATCCTTGTCGGGATAGCCGAGCGTTGCGAAGATGCGGTTGCCGACGCGAAAATCGGCGGTGCCGTGATGCGCGCCCTCAATCACCTCGGGCAGGCTCAGCGCGACCTTGCGGAAGCGATTTGCGGACATCGCTTCGATCTCGACCGCTACATCATGTGCTGCGGTGCCGTCTGCAGCAGCTCAAGCAGTTGCCTGGCATAGAATTTGGCATCGCCGGTCGTGAGGTGCCCGCGTGTTTCGCTGCTCGCCGGGATCAAACGGATCATGGTACTTCTCCCCACGCGCGGCGCGCTTGTCCGGCCGCTTCGACGCAAGCCTAGCATGACGGAAAGGCGTTATCCGAGCGCTGCGCCGCGCGGCTGGCGAAGATGTGCTTAGCTCGCCCTCAGCACGTTGAGCGCATACCATCCCCAATAGACACGGTGACGCTGGATCAGGCCGTCCCTGATCTCCATGACCTCGACGAGATCCATCTGATCGCCGTCCGGCGACTGGCGCGGATATTCCCAGGTGAGGATCCGGCCGTCGCTGAAGAAGCCCTGCTTGAAGCGCCGCCGCTGCGGCGGGTTGGTGCGGAACACGCGCGTGATGAACTCGCGCAGCGCGGCGCGACCCTGGACGATCCCGTCGGTGGTCTGCATCAGGTGCTGGACCAGCGGGCTTTCGATCGAGGCATCTTGCGCATAGAGCGCCAGCGCCGCCTCGAGGTCCTTGTTGCCGAGGGCCTCGTCCCAGAGTTTGTAGATGCGTTCCACGTCGGTATTGCTGGCTGTCATGATTGTTCCCTTGTGTTCGTCTGATGGCACCAATTTGATAGGAAGAGGCTGTCGCGACGTTTCAGGAAAAACTGAAATGAGTTTCACGGCGCGGCGAATACGGATAGGACGTTGTTGCGCGATCCGGAGGACGATGCGGTGAGATCATCCCAATCCGTGCAGACGGGATTTTCGCGGATCGCCGAGGCATTGGGCGATCCGGTGCGCGAGGCCATGGTCAGCGCGCTGGCTGACGGCAAGGCGCTGCCGGCAGGCGAGCTTGCCGCGGTGGCCGGCATTTCGCCGCAAGGCGCCAGTGCGCATCTGCAGAAGCTGGTGGATGCGCGCGTGCTATCGGTGTGGGCACAGGGCAGGTTCAGATATTACCGGATCAGGGACGACGACGTCGCGGCGCTGATCGAGAACCTGGTCGATCTTGCGGCGAAAACCACGGCCGGGCGCAAGCGCGCGATGCCCGCCGAGCAGCTCAGGCAATCGCGCACCTGCTACCATCATTTGGCGGGCCACCTCGGCGTGCTGCTGTCGAATGCGCTGGTGCGGCGCCGCCTCGTCGTCATCGACGGCCGCGATGGTCGCGTGACCGAGCAGGGGCTGGCCTGGTGCCGCGCCGAAGACATTGATTTCGATCCGGCGCGGCAGCCGCACCTGCGGCTCTGCAATGACTGGACCGAGCGCGTGCCGCATCTCGCGGGTCCGTTCGCCAATGCCGTGCTGGCGCGGCTGGTCGCGATGCGCGGCGTTGCGCCGCATCGGATTCCGCGCGCGTTGCGGATCACCGACCGGGGGCGGGCGTTCTTCGACCGGCTTGGCGTCGAGGTTCCATTCTGAAGCCGCGAGACCGTGCTAGCGGCCGTCCTCGACTTCGGTCTCCGGGCGGTCGTTGCCGGAGGCGGTTTCGGTCAGCCATTTGCCGTCCGACGTCTCGTACTGGATCGCTTCGGTGCGGCCGGGAACGCGTTGCTCGTTGGCGGCGCGCCGGGCGGCGGCAAGCGCCGCGGCATGGGTTGGAAACGGCTCCGAGAACACCCCGTCGACGGTATAGGCCCAGCCGCCGTCGTGCTGGACGACCTTGTAGATCACGTGGCTCATCCGGAACCTCGTTTCCGCAGTGGACGATGAGGCTGCCAGAATAGACCACGATGTCGTATTTTGCAGCAGCCGATCGTCTTTGAGACGCAAGCCCCGAGGTGCGGGCGAGGGAGACCGACATGTGCCGCAATATCAAGACGCTGTTCAACTTCGAGCCGCCCGCCACCGAGGACGAGATCCACGCTTCCGCGCTGCAATTCGTGCGCAAACTGTCCGGCTTCAACAAGCCGTCGCAGGCCAATGAGGCCGCCTTCAACCTTGCGGTGACCGAGGTCTCGGACGCCGCGCGCAGGCTCCTGATCTCGTTGCAGACCACGTCGCCGGCGCGCGATCGCGAGGTCGAGGCGGAGAAGGCGAGGGAGCGTTCGCGGCTGCGGTTCGGCTGAGGCCAGGCTGAGGCTCGCGCATTCCGTGATGCAGGTCACGGTGGGGCGCACTGCGCGCGGGCACCATGGCCGTTCCCCCCGGTCCCGGAGCAAACGCCATGAAGCCTGCCGCCCTGCTCACATTCTGTTCGATTGCGTTCGCCGTTCTCTGGACCTGCGGCATGCTGTGGTCGAGCGGCACGATCGACCTCGCCAACGTCATCATCCTGTCGGCCTGCGGGGCGTTCGCGGGTGTTGCCTGGTACTACGCGATGCGCTGGGTCTTCCAGCTCATGCAGCTTGCCCGGCCGTCCGATCCTCCGGCCAATCCTGGCGCGGAGCGGTAAACATCGAGCGCGACACGGACATAGCTGGCCGTGTCGCTGCGCAAGGACAAGAAGGGTTACTTCTTGTCCTTCTTGCGGTGCTTCTTCTTTTTCTTGTGATCGTCGTCCTCGTCGTCATCATCAGCGAAATCGATCGCGTCGACGTCAAGGGCGATCGCCTCTGCTGCCGCGCGCTCGGCGGCATCGCGTTCGGCGAGTTCTGCGGCTTCACGCTCCTTGGTGCGCTTGTAGTCTTCCCAGGCGTCGAAGATCATGTGCAGCCACGGCATCACCTGCTCGATCGACGGCAATTGGCCGGGCGGGCCGGCTTCACCGCGCGGGCCGGCCGGACCTTGCGGGCCCTGTGGACCAGCTTCGCCGCGCGGACCCTGCACGCCAGCCTTGCCTTGCGCCCCCGGCTTGCCCTGGGGGCCAGCCTTTCCGACCACGCCGGCCTTGCCCTGCGGACCCGGCTTGCCGCGCGCACCTTCGGGCCCCGGCCGCCCCGGATGTCCCTGCGGTCCGGGCTTTCCCGGCTCGCCCTGACGGCCCTGCGGCCCCTGTGCCCCTCGTGACCCCTGGCGGGAAACTGTCTCGTCAGCCACTGCTATGCTCCGTCGCGATTTGAAGTTGCTTGTAACAGAGGTTGGAGCACGGCTTCAATTCTGCCTGCCGGCGCCGATGCAAGCGATCAACAGTCATAATTCCATGCGCATATGACAACGGAGGGAGTGTTGCGGGTTCTGGACGGCATGTACCGCGAAGCCGCGGGCGAACCGCAACCGCTCGACATCGTCGTGACGCGACACGATGTGCTTGATGAAGCGGCCTTTCGCAGTACGGGCGTGCTCGCGCTCCATGAAGAGCTGTTTCCTGCGAGCGAGCGCGACAGCCCTGACGACATCGTGCGTTGGCTGTTGTCGGATGATGTCGGCGTGCGGCGACACTTCAGCGTCGGCGGCCACGAGATGTCCTATCGTCTCGACTCGCGCTGCTTCATCCTGCGCGCCGGCGCCGGGCGCGCGATCGGGCTCGGCTTCTTCACCTACGATCACGCAAGCGACCTGATCTTCTGCAACCATGTCGGCATCGCGAAGGCCTGGCGCGGCGGCGGCCTGGCGCGCGCGTTCTATCGCGAGATGGTCGCCATGCTCGATGCGCTGTTTCCGAACAATATCGGCGTGGTGCTCGAGGTCGAGCCATTCGATCGTGATCGCGTGGCCGCGATCATCGCCGATCTCGAGCGAGCGGGCGGGCGGCAGCTCGCGGCGAGCGAGCAGGACGAGATCCGCCGATTGCTGCGCGCGAGCTGGTACGACAGGCTTGACTACTCCGTGTTCTGCGACGCGCGCGCGATGCGGCCACTCGCGTGCCGCTCGCCATGTCTTGATCCGTCGCTGCCGTCATCGGATTGGGCGGCCGGAGAAGAGAGCTACTGGCTGATGTGGCAGGCGCGGACCGGCGCGGCCGCAGCTGAGGTGCGCGCAGGTCAGCTCTGGCACAAGGCTGCCACCGCAATCTATGTCGAGATCCTCGCAAAATCCCTGGTCGCGGCGGATCCGAACGGCCGGCGCGGCTATTGGGACTATGCGACCGCACTGGTGGGCCAGACGCTGCAACGGACCGCGGTGGCCGACGTGCATCTCGCACGCTGCCTCGGCGACGATGACGCCGCGTTGCTGTCGCGCTGGCGGCGTCTTGCGATCGACCTGCCGATCTAGGCCGCGGCGTGCTCGCTGTGCGGCACGTCGATGCCGTCGGCCGAATATTCGCGGATCTTGTTCCGCAAGGTCCGCACCGACAGTCCGAGCACGCGCGCGGCACGGGTGCGGTTGCCGTCGCAGCGTGCGAGCGTTTGCAGCACCAGTTCCCGCTCGACCTCATCGACGGTCGCGCCGATCAGCAGTGGGACGATTTCATTTGGAGCCAGCGACGGCAGCAGTGCTTCCGGCGACGGTACGGTGGACGCGTAAGACATGAACTCCTCCCGATCAACGCCCGCCTCGTCGATGAGGCGGAGACATCGAGAACCAACTACCCCGTATATCCACGGTGTGCCGGTTTGGTTAACAAGTCCTTAACGCGCCCCTAACTCCCTGCTTTGTAAGCAAAATACCCAGAAATCGCCACGATTGCGGTTCCATCGGTCACAGTGTCCGGTAGCCGCCATCGACCATCACGATCGATCCCGAGACATAGGCCGAGAGGTCCGAGGCGAGGAAGATCGCGGGGCCGACGATGTCCTCGGGCTTGCCGGCGCGGCCGAGCGGGGTGTGGTCCATGAAGACTTTCACGAGGTCGGGATTGCTGGCGCGCACCTTCTCGTTCAGCGGCGTCTCGATGAAGCCGGGGCCGATCGCGTTGACACGCACGCCGTCCTTGCCGAGCTCTGCGGCCAAAGCCTTGGTGAAGCCGAGCACGCCGTGCTTTGAGGCGGTGTAGGCCGGTGAGCTCGGTGTGCGCAGATGCACGAAGGACTGGATCGAACCGATATTGACGATGCGGCCCTTGCTCTTGCGCAGCGGTGCGAGGAACGAATGCGTCACATTGAAGACGCCGGTGAGATTGATCGAGATGATGTCTTCCCAATCCTTGATCACGGCCTCGTCGGCACCGAGCATACCGTTGCGGCGCGCGATGCCGGCATTGTTGACCAGGATTGAGACCGGTCCGACCTTGTCGGCGATTTGCTTCGCCATCGCGATACAGGCGTCGAGATTGGTCACGTCGAGCGCAAAGCTCTCCGCCTTGCTGCCGGCGTCGCGGATCTCCTTGGCCGCTTCCGCCGCGGCATCGCCGTTCATGTCGAGCAGCACCACGCGCGCACCCTCGCGGCCGTAGCCCGCGGCGATGGCACGGCCGATGCCCGAGCCTGCACCCGTGATGACGGCGATGTGATTGTCGAGAAGGGCCATGGTGTTTCCTCGTTCTGATTTATGAGCGTTGCCGACAACACTATTCAAAACTGCGCCAACCGAAACGCCAAGCCGCGTTTGCGCGTTGCTGTTATCCGGATTCGGATGACAGTACGGACCGATCATGGACTCGCATATCAGACATTGGAAAGGTGCAATCGCGCGCTTCTGCGCGGCGCCTGATCCCGACTATAGCGAAATGGCCAGAATGATCGCCGAGATCGCCACGACCGACTTCGACGAAACGCTGCGGCATGCGGCCGCACAGGTGCTGCCGATCCTGCGCCAGGCGGCGCTGAAATCGGCCGACCGCCGCACCCGATCGATGGCGCTGCGCCGTCTCGGCATCGTCAGCGATGTGCTTCATATGCTGTCCGCGCCGCAGTTCGGCCGGCGTGGCTTGACGCCGAAGGCGCTGACGCAGGAAGAGCGCTACCGGCAATTGCTTGGCCTGCCGTTCGGCCGCCGCCTCGCGGCGAACGAGGTCCACCAGGCGTTCAAGCGCGCCGCCAAGACGGTGCATCCCGACGGTGGCGGCAACGGCCCGGCATTCCTCGAACTCGCCGCCGCGCGTGACGCGTTGATCAAGCATCACTGACGCCTGATTGCGTCATGCCCGACAGCACGAGGGCGGACGCCGCGCCGTTGCCGCGTGTCCGCCCTGTGCGTGGTCGGGGAGGCGCTCAGAACGAGCAGGTGCCGTTGTTGAGGAGGCCGGTCTTGTAGCTGAACGCGGCGTCGAAGGTCGGCAGCTCCTCGCTGACGACGGCGAAGTTCGCCGGCCACGGCGTGGTCGGAATGCTCTGGTCCCAGATCTGGCAGAAGCCGGTGTCTTGCCAACGGATCAGATGATAGGGCGTGGCGCTGGCCGGGCTTGCCGCGGCAAGCACGGACACAGTGGCGGCGATGGCGGCACAGGCAATCGCAAGACGACGCATGGAAAATCTCCGGTTTGAAAATGTGAATGCTCCGCGGGGAAATCCTGGAGCTCAGGGGCCGATCGCCCCGGACATGCAGTGAGTGTTGCAACCCCGGGAACAGGTTCAACGCCGCTTGCGCGGACATTCCCGTCACCAATGGACGCCTGCTGTGCCAAATTGCGCCTGACGATGCGCTTGCTACAGTCGGCGCATTGCGATTCGCGCCCGCGTCGCGACGCGAGCAAATCGACGTGAGAAAATCCCGGGGAGACCGCATATGAAACTTTCATCCACCCTTCGCGCCGCGCTGGTCGCACTGATGGCCTTCACCGGCCTCGCTGTCTCCACCGCCGCTCGCGCCGACAGCGGCTTCGTGACGCTCACGATCTACAAGGCCGGATGGTTCATCGGCGGCTCCGGCGGCGGCGGCGTGCTGACGTTCCG
The DNA here is from genome assembly GCF_018129565.1 of Bradyrhizobium sp. AUGA SZCCT0105. Classification (NCBI taxonomy): domain Bacteria; kingdom Pseudomonadati; phylum Pseudomonadota; class Alphaproteobacteria; order Hyphomicrobiales; family Nitrobacteraceae; genus Bradyrhizobium; species Bradyrhizobium sp. AUGA SZCCT0105. The sequence continues at coordinate 841,267 of NZ_JAFCMK010000001.1, forward strand.
CGGCCGCTCCTATCGGCTGTCCACCGGCGGTCTCGACTACGGCTTGGTGTTCGGCGGCTCCAAGACCGTGCTGCGTGGCCGCGTCAGCAATATCAATCGTCCGTCCGACGTTGCCGGCGTCTATGGCGCGGCGGGCGCGGGGCTTGCCGTCGGCCGCGGTGCCCGCGCGATCGTGCTGACCAATCAGAAGGGCGCGGTGCTCGAATTGACCGGCCACCAGGTCGGCCTGATGGCCAACGCCGATCTGAGCGGGCTTGCGATCACGATGCGGTAGAGTATCGCGGGAGTAACGAGCAGCAGATCGCCAGCCCAACACATGTCTGGCGTTTAGGCGGACTCAATCCATCCCCGTCATCCTGAGGAGGCCGCAACGCGGCCGTCTCGAAGGATGAATCGGCCACCAGCGGGGCCGTCGATCCTTCGAGGCTCGCTTCGCTCGCACCTCAGGATGACGGGGCTGGAGCATTATGGCTCGAGGGGCCAGCGTGCGCCTTGCGTGATTTCGGAATATTGGAAGCGTATCCGTGAGTTGCCCGACGTGTCAAGTCGAGCGCCGGCCGCCGCCGGCTACTTTGCATGGGGTTGTTTTCGATATTTTGTCTAGCTGATGGCGCGAGCCGCCTCGGTCCAGGCCGGGACGGGGCGGCATTCACCTGAACAGATGCAGTGCTGCGTATTGCAGCAGCATGATGGTCTTGCCGTCGACAATGCGGCCATCGCTGATCATGGCGAGCGCGTCGTCGATCGCAAGCTCCAGCACCTCGATGTCCTCGCCCTCGTCGGCGAGCCCGCCGCCGTCGCTGACGCGCATCGCGGCGTCGTATTCGGCGACGAAGAAATGCAGCTTCTCGGTCACCGCCCCCGGCGTCATGAAGGCTTCGAACACCTTGCGCACATGCGCGAGCCGGTAGCCGATCTCTTCCTCCGCCTCGGCGCGGATGCGTGCCTCCGGCGCGGCATCGTCGAGCATGCCGGCGGCGGCCTCGATCAGGAGATCGTCATAGCCGTTGGCGAATGCGGGATAGCGGAACTGGCGCACCAGCACCACGGTGCGGGTGTTGAGATTGTAGGGCAGCAGCGCCGCCCCGTTGCCGCGGTCATAGACCTCGCGCACCTGGGTCTGCCATTCGCCATTACTGCGGCGGTAGTCGAATGTCGCGCTCTTCAGCTCGTAGCGGCGCTTCGAAAGCAGCTGGACGTCCTTGACGCGGACGCGGTCGGCGATGCTCATGCGTCGATCCTTAACTCTGTCACGGCGTCGCTTCGCGACCGTCGAGCCATTTGGCCAGCATCACCGAGGTCGACTCCTCATAGCCGAGCGATTGGTAGAATGCGCCGGCCCTGGCGTTCTCCCGGCGCACCAGCAATTGCAGCTTCGGCACGCCGGCGTTGCGCAGCCAGTCCTCGGCCGCCGCCATGATGGTGCGGCCAAGCCCCTTGCCCTGGAGGTTGGGATCGACCGCGACGTAATAGACCCAGCCGCGATGGCCGTCATGACCGACCATCGCGGTTGCGACGATCGTGTCCGAGCTGCGGCCGACAAGGATGGCCGAGCTCGGTCCGCGCCGCGCCAGCACGATGTCGGCAGAGGGATCATTCCACGGCCGGGTCAGGCCGCACGCCTGCCACAGCGCGACGACAGCGGCGACGTCGGCGTCGGTGATCTCTGCAATGGCGAGAGAGGAGGGCATTGTCGCCTGCACGGTCACAGCACCTTGCCCGGGTTCATGATGCCGAGCGGGTCGAGCATCGCCTTGACCTGCCGCATCAGCTCGATCGCGACCTTGTCCTTGACGTCGGGCAACTCGTCGCGCTTGAGCACGCCGATGCCGTGCTCGGCCGAGATCGAGCCGCCCATCCGCAGCACGATCTCGAACACGACGGCATTGACGTCGTGCCAGCGCGCCAGGAAGTCGGCGGCATTGGCGCCGACCGGTTGGCTGACATTGTAGTGGATATTGCCGTCGCCGAGATGGCCGAACGGCACCGGCCGCGCGCCCGGGATCAGCTTCACGACCGCCGCATTGGCCTCCGCGATGAAGGCGGGAACAGCTGCGACCGGCACCGAGATGTCGTGCTTGATCGAGCCGCCCTCCGGCTTCTGCGCCGCCGACATCTCGTCGCGCAGCTTCCAGAACGCCTGGCGCTGGCTCAGATTGGCGGCGATGACCGCGTCATCGACGATGCCGTCCTCCATGCCCTGGGCCAGGATCGCCTCGAGCGCGTCGCGGGCATCGTCGCGCGACGACGACAATTCCATCAGCACGTACCAGGGATGCTTGCTCTCCAGCGGATCGCGGATATCGATGCCGTGGCGGATCGAGAAATCGACCGCGATGTCGGCGAGCAATTCGAAGCTCGTCAGGCTGCCCGCCGCCTCGTTGCGCGAGATCGACAGCAGCTTGAGGGCTGCCGCCGGTGACTTCAGGCCGACATAGGCGGTCTCGACCGCGCGCGGCTTCGGAAACAGCCTCAAGGTTGCGGCCGTGATGATGCCGAGCGTGCCTTCGGCACCGATGAAGAGGTTGCGCAGGTCGTAGCCGGTGTTGTCCTTCTTCAGCTTGGACAAGGCGTTGAGCACGCGACCATCCGCGAGCACGACCTCGACGCCGAGAGCCATCTCGCGCGCCACGCCATAGGCGAGCGCTCCGGTGCCGCCGGCATTGGTCGAGAGGTTGCCGCCGATGGTGCAGCTGCCTTCGGCGCCGAGCGACAGCGGGAACAGCCGGTCGACGTCGGCTGCCTTCTGCTGCGCGATTTGCAGCACTACGCCGGCCTCGCAGGTCATGGTGTTGGATTCGACATCGATGTCGCGGATCTTGTCGAGGCGCCGCAGCGACACCACGACCTCGCCATGATGCGGTGTCTGCCCGCCGACCAGGCCGGTGTTGCCGCCCTGCGGCACCAGCGCGATCCTGTGCTCGCTCGCAAGCTTGCAGATCGCAGCGACTTCGGCGGTCGAGCCCGGGCGCAGCACCAGCGGCGAGCGGCCGTGAAACAGGTCGCGCTCCTCGGTGACGTAAGGCTCGATGTCGGCGGCATCAGTCACGGCATATTTGTCGCCGACGATAGCGCGGAATTTTGCAAGCAATTCGGGCGGAAGCGGCGGCACCGCTGATTGGACGATGTTCATTTTTTCTTGGTCTTTCACTCAGTCGGGATCTTTATCGAGGCATGACCTCTGCGCAAACGCTTGGCGTTTGTCGCGGGGGAAACCGGCTCGCACCTTTCCGGGTCATGCTTGTTACCGCCCAACCGCTGCGCGGCGCAGCCGGTCATTGATGGCTTCGCCCAACCCGTCCTCGGGAATGGGCATCACGGCGATAGCATCTGCGTTTCTCGTGTCGAGCGTGCGAAGGTAGCCGAACAGATTGGCGGCGGCCTCGGCAAGATCGCCGCGCTCGGACAGGTTCATCTCCACGGAGGCGCATTCACGCCGCCCGACCTTGGCCGGCCCGAACGCCAGCAAGGCTTCGCCGACATGGACATCGCTCGCATTGAGCCGGACCGGTGTCCGCGGTGCATAATGTGACGCGAGCATGCCCGGGGCGATCGGCTGAGCGTCGCCTTCCGCATCGGGCGGCGGCGATTGCAGCGGATGTCCGAGCACGCGCTCGATCTCGGCGCGCGTCAGCCCGCCCGGCCGCAGCAGCACCGGATCGGAGAAGCAGCCGACGATGGTGGATTCGACGCCGACCTCGACCGGGCCGCCGTCGACGATCATGTCGATCCGGCCCGCCAGATCGCCGTTCACATGCTCGGCCGTGGTTGGCGAGACGTGGCCGGAGAGATTGGCCGACGGTGCTACCACGGCACCGCCGAACGCCTTGATGATGTCGCGCGCCACCTTGTGGGCCGGAATGCGTATCGCGACCGTGTCGAGCCCGGCGGTCGCGAGTTCGGCGACCGGGCAGGAGAGCGCCTTCGGCAGCACCAGGGTGAGGGGACCGGGCCAGAACGCTTCCGCCAGGCGCAACGCCTGCCCGTCAAACAGGGCGATCCGGCGCGCGGCGCCGAGATCGGCGACATGGGCAATCAGCGGATTGAAGGCCGGCCGGCCCTTGGCCTGGTAGAGCCGGGCGATCGCGGCGGCGTTGCCGGCGTCGGCGCCGAGGCCATAAACCGTCTCGGTCGGAAACGCCACCAGGCCGCCCTCAGCCAGGACCCCGGCCGCGGTCGCAGTGGCGGCGGCACCGGCGGGCAAAATGTGCGTTTTCAGGCCTGTATCCACTGTGACTAGATTCCTCAATTGGGTGCCTTGTGATCCCTTGCGGTCCCCGAAACCCGACGCTATAAGCCGGCCTCTTAGTCGGAGTGTGGCTCAGCCCGGTAGAGCACTGCGTTCGGGACGCAGGGGTCGCAGGTTCGAATCCTGCCACTCCGACCATTCTTTCAAGCACTTATAGTTTCTGTGTTTTTTGTGCGCAACGACATGCGCATCGATTTCGGGCGCGGCAGCCATGTCGGTCGATTCGATTCGACGCCGCTCGGAACCTGACGCGCGACGATTGTTGGGCGCGAGGGAAAAGCCGCCTGACGTGATGTTCCGTCGCACGTCACCAAGCACTAGAAGGCCTCCCGTCGGACCTGTCAGCCGGTCCTGGCCGACATCAAAGCACGAATAGCCCGTGGCGAGTAGTGCTCAACGTGCCGTCGCAAATGCTGACATCGTGTTTGTCAGGGGTTGCCGACCTCGAAGGCCAGCAGAACGTTGCCGGGCAGGCCGCCCCATTGCGCGTAGCCGGAATTGACATACAGCATGCCGTCGACGACGACCGCACCGGGGCCGTCCATGGCGCCGCCACGGGCCGGAACGCCATTCACCGTGGTGTAGTCGCGCGCGGTGTCGATCTCCCAAAGCAGCCGCGCATCATCGGTGGCGTAGGCGCGCAAGAAGCCGCTCACGCCACCCGAGAAGACGACGCCGGGAATGAGGGTGATCGCTGCGGAGAGGGCGGGACTGCATTGGGGGCGATCGCCACAGGCAACCGGCGCCACCTGCATCGCGATTTTCCCGGTCGCAAGATCGAGGCCAAACAGGCCGCCGCCTTCGCTTGAGTTGAGACGCATCGTGCCGTCCCTCAGGAACCGCACGTCGGAATTGGCGACATAAATTCGCTCCTGGTCCGCGGCGGAGCCCCACTCGGTTCCTCCCAATGGGCCACCTTGGCCGATCCGCGTCTGCCACAGGATCTTGCCCTCATGGTCGGGATCGAGTGCGTGCACCACTCCGGATTTCTGGCCGATCACCAGCACGCGTTGTCCGTTATGCAAGGTCACCAGGATAGGCGATTGTCCGAAGTCGTGGTCGGGGCCGCGGTCCTGCGGACAGTTGCTCTGGTCGGTGCCGAAGCACGCCACGACGAAGCTGTCCTTGGGCGTCGCTTGCTGATGCCAGAGCATTCGCCCGGTCGCGAGATCGAACGCGAGGATGGCATCGCTGGTATCGGTTGCCGGGTCGGCATAGCTGTTCGATGTCGCGACATAGACCGCCTGGCGCTGAACATCGATCGTCGGTGCGGACCAGACCGATGCGCCGGCCGGCCCGAACAGTTGCGTCCCGATGGCGTTCGTCCGGGTGGGATGCGGTGCTTCAAGGATGGTGTAGCTCTTCCAGATCTGCGCACCGGTTTCGGCCTTCAGCGCAACGACGCTGCCGCGAAACGTGCAGCATTGGTAGGTGGGCCGGGATCCCGTGGCCTCCTCGATCGATGACACCCCGACATAGACAACGCCGGAATAGAAGGTTGGCGCACCGGTAATCCGCGCGGCCAGATGATCCTCGACCCTGCTCTTCCAGATCAACGCGCCGGTCGTCGCATTCACGGCGTAGACGTTGGCGAGCACATCGCCAAAGACGATGGCGGATTGGCCGTTATCCATCGGGACCAAACTGATGGCCGCCCTGACCGCTGCGTCGGTCGGAAACACCCAGCGGGTGCATCCGGCCTTGGCGTCGAGGGCGTGGACCTTGCGGTCGCCGCCGCCGACGAACAGCAAGCCGCCGATGACAGTCGGCTGGGCGTTAGCGGTGGACATGCCAGGAAACCCGTAGGCCCACTTCAAGCGTAGCCGCGGGACCTGGTCTGGCGCGAGGCCGGCCATCGCCGCCGGCTGAAACCGGCTGTTGTTGAGATCCGCGCCCCAGCCGTTCCACCGTGGCCCATCGATCGGCTGCGGGAAACCGGTCTCGCTCTGCGCGCATTGGCCTGTACTGTCGGCCGACGCATGCCAAGCGGCCTTGCCGGTGACGAGCGAGGCGATGGCCGCCCGCTCGTCACTGGTCAGCCCCTGCGCGAAGGATGACATCGCGCCCGCGGTGATCGCACCAAGAACCTCATCGAACGACCTCGATTGCAGCGCGGTGCGGCTCGGCGCGCGAATATCGGTGTTGCTGCTGTCGTGACACTGCGCACAGCGTTGCGCGTAGAGGGCGGCGCCGCCTTGCTGAGCGGTCGCAGGAAGGCAGGACCAGATCAGGACGACGGCAATCGCAGCACTCAGTTTCATCGTGGTTCACCGGCGTTGGTTGATGAGATGAGCGACCGAAGCGTAGCACAACCTGCCGGCTTCCATTGTGCGTGGGGAGGCCGGCGGCGTGTGCCGGGCGGGTCGGACCCGGTCGCGACCGGCCGCCTCCAAATCGAGCGCCTGGCGGCGTGATCTCCCATTGACAGGCCGCCCGATGTGATAGAATTATAACACAATAAGTTGCAAAAATAACAAAATGTCATCATCGCATCAGCGTCTCGCGCGGGCGATGGGAGGAAAATGGAATTGTCCGGTTCGATCGCGGCAGAGCCTCGGCCGTCGGCGTCGCTTTTGACGGTCGATGGCATCAACAAGCGCTTTGGCGGCGTGCGCGCGTTGCGTGACGTCAACCTCGAGGTCCTTTCCGGCGAGGTACATGCGCTGCTGGGCGAGAACGGCGCCGGAAAATCCACACTGATCAAGATCCTCAGCGGCGTTCATGCCGCCGACAGCGGCACGATCGAGATCGCCGGCAGGCCAGTGATGTTCGACAGCCCGGCAAGATCGCGCGAAGCGGGGATCGCCGTCGTCTATCAGGACCTCAGCCTCGTCGAATCGCTGAGCGTCGCCGACAATCTGTTGCTCGGCCGCGAGCCGCGCGCGCGGTTCGGCTTTGTCCGGAAGCGCGAGCTGATGGCCAAAGCCGAGGCGTTCCTGGGGGAGCTCGGCATTCCCCTTGATACACGCGCGACGGTCGGCTCGCTGCCGTTCGCCTACCGCCAGATGACGGAGATCGCCAAGGCGTTGATGGGCGAGGTGCGGCTCTTGATCCTCGATGAGCCGACATCCTCGTTGACGTCCGATGAGGTCCGCATCCTGTTCGATGCGATCGGCAAGGCGACGCGCCGCGGCGTCGGCGTGATCTACGTGACCCATCGTCTCAACGAGGTGTTCGAGATTTCGCAGCGTGTCACGGTGCTGCGCGATGGCGCCAATGCCGGCACATTCGTCACCGCCGATACCGACATGAAGCGGCTGGTGAACGCCATCATCGGAACCGATCGATTGGCGCCGGCAGCGTCGCGTGCCGCGCCCGCGGCAATGCGTGCGTTTGATTCATCGCCGGTTCTGTCGCTGTCGGGCGTGTCGAATGACCGGCTGTCGGCCGTCGACTTGTCGGTAATGAAGGGGGAGATCCACGGCCTTGCCGGATTGATCGGTAGCGGGCGCACGGAGATTCTGGAGACGATCTTCGGACTTCGGCCGGCCGAGCACGGCACGCTCGAGATCGAGGGCCGGCCGTGGCTGCCGAACAGCGCGGCCGATGCAATCGATCAGGGCGTCGCGCTGGTGCCGGAGGATCGGCATGTGCAGGGCCTGGTGCTCGACCATTCGATCGAACGCAACATCACCTTGCCGCGGATTCCGCATTTCTCGCGTTGGGGCTTCATGCAGCAGCGCGCCGCCGCCCGGCGTGCGGACGCCGCGGTCGCGCGGCTTTCGGTCAAAGCGCAAGGCGCTTCCAGCCTGGTCAGGACACTGTCCGGCGGCAACCAGCAGAAGGTCGTGTTCGGAAAATGGAATGATCCGCGGCCGAGGGTGCTGCTGCTGGACGAGCCGACGGTCGGCGTCGACGTCGGCGCACGCGAGGAGATCTACGGCGTGATCCGCAATGCCGCCCGCGACGGCAGCGGCGTCCTGATCGTCTCCTCGGATCTCGTCGAACTGATCGAGCTCTGCGACCGCATCTCCGTGATCGTCGATGGACGCGTGGCGCGAACGCTTGCGCGCGGCGAGATCGACGACGCCGAAGAGCTCCATCATCTCCTGCAGATGTACCAGGCTTCCGGACAAGGCGTATTGCAAGAGCTGCCCGCATGACCGAACTGACCGCACCAAATGTCGTCGCCTCGCCGACCCGAACCGACCGACGTCGCAAGCTGCTGCAGAACCTGCTGCGCGGCGAGCGGCCCTACATGCTGTACATCGCCTTCGTGGTGTTGCTCGTCGTGTTCAGCCTGTCCTCGCCCTGGTTCCTGTCGGTCGACAATTTCCTGAACATCGGACGCCAGACGACGCTGGTGTCGATCATCGCGGTCGGCATGACCTTCGTGATCATCGCCCGCCAGATCGATCTGTCGGTCGCATCGACATTGGCGCTGTCGGGCATGGCGGCGGCGCTCGCCATGAGCCAGATCAGCAACAGCTGGCTCGTCGGCGCCGTTGCCGGGCTCGGCACCGGCGCGCTGGTCGGGCTGCTCAATGGCATCCTGACCACGCAGCTCTCGATCCCGTCCTTCCTGGTGACGCTCGGCTCGCTGAGCATGGCGCGGGGGCTGGCGATGATGGTCACCAACACCAAGCCGGTCATCATCACCAACGAGACCTATTTCGCGATCTTCGGCGAAGGCACGTTCCTGGGCATCCCCGTTCCCATTGCCTGGACGCTGGTGGCGATGATCGTCGGCATCCTGCTGCTGCACTACAACGTGTTCGGCCGTCGCATCTATGCGGTCGGCGGCAATCCGACCGCGGCGCTCTATTCCGGCATCAACACCAAATGGGTGACGACGGCGGCCTTTGTGCTGACCGGCGCGCTGGCCGGGCTTGCGGCGCTGGTGCTGTCCGCGCGCTCACATGCCGCGCGGCCCGACGTCGTGCAGGGGATGGAGCTCGACGTCATCGCCGCGGTGATCCTCGGTGGCTGCAGCCTGTTCGGCGGGCGCGGCTACATCCTGGGAACGCTGTTCGGCAGCCTCATCATCGGCACGCTCAATAACGGCCTCGTGCTGCTCGGCGTCAGCTCGCCGATGCAGCTTGTCATCAAGGGAGCGATCATCGTGGCCGCGGTAGCCTTCACGAAACGCTAGAGCACGATTCGGAAAAGTGTAGGGGCAAGGTCGCCGGCCTCCGGTCAATCGGCGACCAAAAAAGGGAGGAAACAATGAAGCCAATCTTGCGACAAACCCTGCCACTGACCGCGCTGATTGCGGCGACGGCCATTTCGATTGCCCCCTCGGCCCGTGCCGAAGTGCCGGCAAGCTGCGTCAAGGGCGTCGATCTCGCGACGCTTGGACCGAAATCGATCGTCGGCCAGGGGCCGCACGGCGAGAAGGCCGCGTCGCCGGAGGTGCTCGCGCTGTCGGACGCCGACGCCGCCAAGATCAACGAGAAGCATTTCAAGGTCGGTATCTCCATGCAGACCGTCAACCTCGACTGGGCGCAACTGCAGATCCAGGGCATCACCGATACGCTGAAGAAGTACGGCGTGACGGTGACCGGCGTCGCGTCCGCCGAATATCAGGTCGACAAGCAGATCGCCGACATCGAGAACACCATCCAGCAGCACCCGGACGGCATCATCTCGATCCCGGTCGATTTCACTGCGACCGCGCCGACCTACAAGAAGATCGCGAAGGCCGGCATCAAGCTCGTGCTGATGGACAGCATTCCGACCGGCCTCAAGCATCCGGAGGAATATGCCTCGATGATCTCCGCGGACAGCCAGGGCAACGGCCAGATCGCGGCCCAGATCCTGGCCTCTTGCGTGGCGCAGGGCGCGACCATCGGCCTCGTCAATTTCGGCGTCGATTACTTCAGCACCAACGAGCGTACCAAGGGTGTCCGCGAGTGGATGCAGAAGAACCGTCCCGACATCAAGATGAAGCAGGTCGACTTCACCGACCCGCCGAAGGTGTCGCAGATCGCGGGTGACTTCCTCACCGGCAATCCTGATATCAAGGGTCTGTTCGCGGTCTGGGATCAGCCGGCGCTCGATACGCTGAGCTCGATGCGCGCGCAGGGCATCGACATTCCGGTCACGACCGTCGATCTCGGCCTGCAATCGGCGATCGAGATCGCCAAGGGCGGTCCCTTGAAGGCGACCGGCTCGCAGCGCCCCTATGATCAGGGCGTCGCGGAAGCGATGGCGATGATGAACGCGCTGCTCGGCAAGGAAACGCCCGGCTGGATCGGCGTGCAGTCGCTGCCGGTGACGCAGTCGAACGTGCTGGAATCCTACAAGACGGTGTTCAAGAAGGAGCCGCCGCCGGAACTGACCGATGCCTGCAACAAGGCAAAGCCCGCTTGCAACTGAGCCGCAGGAGTTCGATGCGTGGTCCCGCGAGCCCGCGCATCGTGAGCAGCCTGATCCGGGCGTGCCAGCCCCCGCTCGGATCAGGTTGCGCTGGTCACGTATTCGACAGGAAGGCTGCGGAAGTGCTTGCGCATCTCCGATGACGCCGCGCCGCCGACGATGATCCGCGAGAACGCGGCGATATCGGAGAAGAATGCCGACTTGAGACTGCCGAGCTTGCTCGCGTCGATCACCAGGGTGCTCTCCATCGCGGTCTCAATGACGGCCTGCTTGACCGCGACCTCGTGAAAATTCGAGCAGCTCGCGCCGCGGGTCCAGTGCACGCCGCCCGCGGAGATGAAGGCCTTGTTGATCCCGAGCCTCCGCAGGTAGGACAGCCCGTCGTCCGACGCGAACGATTGCGACGAGGGATGATAGAGCCCGCCCATCAGCATCACCTGCGTGCCCGGCCGGTGCGTCACGATCGACGCCACGTTCATCGAATAGCAGATCACCGAGAGCGGCAGATCCTCGGGCAGGCAGTCCGCCAGCGACTGCATCGTGGTGCCGCAGTCGATGAAGATCGTATCGCCTTCCCTAATGGAGGCGGCGGCTGCTCGACAGGCGAGGCGCTTGTCCTGGGTGTGCTGGTCGATTTCCTGCTCGAACGTGTACTTGATGCCGGTCGGCGACGCCGCATTGACGACGTAGCCGCCGAGCAAAGCGAGGGCAGCCTCCGGACCAGCGAGGTCGCGCCGCACTGTCATTTCGGAAACCCTGAGGAGCTCGGCGGCGTCCTTCAGGTGCAGCGCACCACTCGATTCGACTGCGCGGCGCAGCCTCTGCAGGCGCTGGACGCGTGTCTCGCTTGGTCGTGCGTTGGAGGTTTCAGCCATTTTGATCGCCGAGCTTGCTTATCCGATTGACAATGATCTTACAATGTTGTGAGTTTATCAACGTCGATTTGTTACAATAATAACATCCAGTCCGGCGGGCTGATCCGGTGTCGAGACGGTATCGTCCTCGGCAGGCGGCAAACCCGGCGGCAAGGTCAGGGGAGGATCACATGTTGCGATCGACACATTCAATCTATCTGGCCACCTCGTCGATTCGCTAGGACCGCAAGGCGTTTCATGACGCAGAGCGTCTTCATCCAGAATCCGTCCCCGTTGGCCGTGCAATCGCCTTCCCCGGGCGGCGAGCATTTGCATCCGCTGCCGCGCAACAGCGGCCGTGCGCTCGAGATGGATTGGGTCGACGACATCAGGATCAACCTGTCGGCCGCCGAACGGCGGGTCGCGAGCCTGCCGGGCCGGCGAACCGTGAAGAAGGACGCACAGGCGGGGTGGCTGCTCAAGGCGGTCACCTGCATCGACCTGACCACGCTGAACGGCGACGATACGGCCGAACGGGTGAAGCGGCTCTGCGCCAAGGCCAAGGCGCCCGTGCGCGGCGACCTTCTCGAGCAACTCGGCTTTGCTGGGCGCGCGCTGCATACCGGAGCGGTCTGTGTCTACGATCGGTTCGTCGGCACCGCTGTCGAAGCGCTCGACGGATCCGGCATCCCTGTCGCCGCGGTCTCGACCGGGTTTCCCGCAGGCCTCGTGCCGCATGAGCTGAAGCTGAAGGAGATCGAGGCGTCGGTCCGGAATGGCGCACAGGAGATCGACATCGTTATCACGCGTGAGCACGTGCTGACCGGCGATTGGCGGGCGCTTTACGCCGAGGTCCGGGATTTCCGCGCGGTCTGCGACAACGCGCATCTGAAGACGATCCTCGCCACGGGTGACCTCAAGACGCTGCGCAATGTCGCCAAGGCCTCGATGGTCTGCATGATGGCCGGCGCCGACTTCATCAAGACCTCTACCGGCAAGGAAGGCGTCAACGCGACGCTGCCGGTGACGCTGGCGATGCTGCGGATGATCCGCCTCTATCAGGAGCGCACCGGCTACAAGATCGGCTTCAAGCCGGCCGGCGGCATCTCGACGGCAAAGGACGTGCTCAACTATCAGTTCCTGATGAAGGAGGAACTCGGGCGCGACTGGCTCGAGCCGGATCTGTTCCGGATCGGCGCCTCCAGCCTGCTCGCCGACATCGAGCGGCAGCTTGAGCATCACGTGACCGGCCACTACTCGGCTTTCAACCGCCACCCCGTGGGATGAGACTCCAGCGATGAGCGTCGCCAATTATTTCGAGACCATGGAGTATGGCCCCGCGCCCGAGGCGGACGGCGAGGCGCGCGCCTGGCTGGCGCGGCATGGCGCCACGTTCGGGCATTTCATCGCCGGGAAGTTCACAGCGCCGCATGCGGGCAAGCACCTCACGACAAGCGAACCTGCCACCGGCAAGGCGCTGGCGCGCATCGCGCAGGGCAACGCTGCCGATGTCGAGGCCGCGGTCAATGCCGCGCGCACCGCGCAGGTCGCGTGGGCAAAGCTTGGCGGCCATGGCCGCGCGCGTCATCTCTATGCGTTGGCGCGCATGCTGCAGCGTCACGCCCGGCTGATCGCCGTGCTGGAGGCGATCGACAATGGCAAGCCGATCCGGGAAACCCGCGATCTCGACGTGCCGCTCGCCGCGCGCCATTTCTTCTATCACGCCGGCTGGGCGCAGCTGCAGGACCGCGAATTCGCCGATCAGGTGCCGATCGGCGTGATCGGGCAGATCATCCCGTGGAATTTCCCGCTGCTGATGCTGGCCTGGAAGATCGCGCCGGCGCTCGCCGCGGGCAACACGGTGGTGCTGAAGCCGGCGGAGTTCACCTCGCTCACGGCGCTGCTGTTCGCCGAACTTTCTGCCGACGCCGGCCTGCCGCCGGGCGTGCTGAATGTCGTGACCGGCGATGGCGCCACTGGCGCGTTGCTGGTGGAAAGTCCCGGCGTGGACAAGATCGCCTTCACCGGGTCGACCGAGGTCGGGCGGTTGATCCGCCAAACGACTGCAGGCACCGGCAAGTCGCTCACGCTGGAGCTCGGCGGCAAGTCGCCGTTCATCGTGTTCGATGATGCCGATCTCGATGGCGCCGTGGAAGGCGTGGTTGACGCCATCTGGTTCAACCAGGGCCAGGTCTGCTGCGCCGGCTCGCGGCTGCTGCTGCAGGAGGGGATTGCGGAGACCTTCCGCAGGCGCCTGATCCGCCGCATGGAGACGCTTCGCGTCGGCATGCCGCTCGACAAGGCGATCGATATGGGCGCGGTCGTCGCGCCGGTGCAGCTCGAGCGGATCAAGTCGCTGGTCGAGATCGGGGTGAAGGAAGGCGCCGAGAAATATCAGGCGTCCGGTGCGATGCCGACGGAAGGCTGCTTCTATCCGCCGACCCTGCTCTGGAACGTGCATCCGTCCTCGACGGTTGCGACTGAAGAGATCTTCGGCCCTGTCCTCGTGGCGATGACGTTCCGTACGCCCGACGAGGCCGTGATGCTCGCCAACAACACGCGCTACGGCCTTGCCGCCAGCGTGTGGAGCGAGACGATCGGGCTGGCGCTCGACATCGCGCCGAAACTCCTGGCCGGCGTGGTCTGGGTCAATGCGACCAACCTGTTCGACGCCAGCGTCGGCTTCGGCGGCTATCGCGAGTCCGGCTTCGGCCGCGAGGGCGGCCGTGAAGGCATGTACGAATATCTCAAGCCAAAGGCCTGGAGCGGGCGCAAGGCGCGGGCCAAGGCATCGCCGGTGCCGATTGCGGCCGGCGCCAGCGCCGGATTCGACGTGCCGCCGATCGATCGAACCGCCAAGCTGTTCGTTGGCGGCAAGCAGGTCCGTCCGGACGGCAATTATTCGCGCGCGGTGCTCTCACCGAAGGGCCGGCGTCTCGGCGAGGCAGGCGAAGGCAATCGCAAGGATATCCGCAATGCGGTGGCCGCGGCGCGTTCGGCCGAGGGGTGGGCGCGGGCGACGGCGCATAATCGGGCCCAGATCCTTTATTATCTTGCCGAGAATCTTTCCGCGCGCGGCGACGAGTTCGCTCGGCGCATCGCCGACATGACCGGCGTCTCGGCAGCAAAGGCACGCGCGGAAGTCGAGGCGAGCATCGAGCGGCTGTTCAGCTATGGCGCCTGGGCCGATAAATTCGAGGGATCCATCCACGCACCGCCGCTGCGAGGGGTGGCGCTGGCGATGCATGAGCCGATCGGCGTGGTCGGTGTCGCCTGTCCCGACGAGGCGCCGCTGCTTGCCTTCATCAGTCTGGTCGCGCCGCTGGTTGCGATGGGCAACCGGGTCGTTGCCGTGCCGAGCGAGCGGCATCCGCTCGCCGCGACCGACTTCTACCAGGTGCTCGAGACCTCGGACGTACCGGGCGGCGTGGTCAACATCGTCACTGGTGACCGCAACGATCTGGTCAAGGTCCTTGCCGAGCATGACGATGTCGACGCGCTCTGGGTGTTCGGGTCGCAGGATGCCTCGACAGCGGCCGAACGGCTCTCGATCGGCAATCTCAAGCGGACGCTGGTCGATCAAGGCCTCGCAATCGACTGGTACGACAAGGCCGCGAGCGAGGGTCCGATCCTGCTCCGTCATGCCGTGCAGGTGAAGAACATCTGGATTCCGTATGGCGACTAGGGCGTTTTCGAGCGAAGTGGGTACCGGTTCGCGTGAAGAAAACGCGTCAAACAGGAATCGAGTGCCCCGTTCGGATCCAATCGGAACGGGGCGCTAGAGACGTCACCTTGCGGTGATAGGGATGGGGATCCGGACCGTCAGAGTTCGGCGATTTGGACGACAAGGGAGGGACGCAACATGCTCAAGGGCATCAATCCACTGCTCAATGCCGACGTGCTCTACGCCCTGCGGGCGATGGGGCACGGCGATCGCCTGGTGGTGTGCGACACCAATTTTCCGGCCGACTCGATCGCACGCCAGACCGTGCTTGGCAGGCTGTTGCGCATCGACAATGTGAGTGCCGCCAACGCGGTCGAAGCCGTTCTCTCGGTGATGCCGCTCGATACCTTCGTCGACGATGCCGCGATCCGCATGGAGATCGTCGGCCAGGCCCAGGAAGTGCCGCCCGTGCAGCGCGAGGTGCAGGCCGCGATCGATCGCGCCGAGGGACGATCCTGGCCGCTCGTCGGCGTCGAGCGCCATGCGTTCTACGAGAAGGCCAAGACGGCCTATTGCGTGATCGCCACCGGCGAGCGGCGCTTCTACGGTTGCTTCCTGTTCAGCAAGGGCGTGATCGCGCCGGACGGGGAGTGACGACATGAGCAAGAATGGCGTCGCCGTCCTCGGCGTCTTCGTCGTCGACCTGGCGTTCCGCGCCGGCAATATGCCGGCGATCGGCGAGACGATCGCCGGATCGGGATTCGCGATGGGGCCCGGCGGCAAGGGATCCAACCAGGCTGTCGCGGCCGCACGGGCCGGCGCCAGCGTGAGCTTCATCTCCCGGATCGGCAGCGACGCCTTCGGCGAGCTCGCGATCAAGACCTGGGAGGCCGAGGGAATCCGGCCGCGCGTGGCCAGGACGGCGGACGCGCCGACTGGAGCTGCGTTCATCTACGTCCACGAGACGCGCGGCGATAACGCGATCATCGTGGTGCCAGGTGCGGCGGGCGGGATCGGCCCGGCCGATGTCGACGCGGTGGCGGACGCCATCCGCGACAGCCGCGTGTTCGTGACGCAGCTCGAGCAGCCGGTCGATGCGGCGCGGCGCGGGCTTGAGATCGCGCGCGCCGCCGGCAGCATCACCGTGTTCAACCCGGCGCCGGCGATCAAGTTCGACTCTGGCCTGTTTGCGCTCTGCGATTATGTCGTCCCCAACGAGACCGAGGCCGAAGCGTTGACCGGCATCGCGGTGAGCGATCTCGCCGGCGCCCGCCGCGCCGGCGATGCCTTGCTGGCGAAAGGCGCCGGAACTGCGCTGATCACGCTCGGCGAGCGCGGCGCTTTATTTCATGCGCGGGACCGCTCGGTGCACGTGCCGCCCTTTGCCGCCGGCAAGGTGGTCGAAACCACCGGCGCAGGCGACGCCTTCGTCGGCGGCTTTGCGGCGGCGCTCGCCGACGGCGCCGATCCCCTCGAGGCTGCGCGGTTCGGTTCGGCCACGGCCGGAATCTCGGTGACGCGACCGGGCACTGCGCCCGCGATGCCGCGGCGCGCGGAGATCGACGCGCTGCTGAAGGGATGATCGCGCGATGATGCGGAATGATCCGATCAAGCATGTCTTCATCTGGCCGGCGGTGCTCGTCGTGCTGGCGATCTCGATCTTTCCGCTGATCTATTCGCTCACCACGAGCTTCCTGAGCTATCGCCTGATTCCGCCGATCCCGCCGCGGGTCGTCTGGCTCGGCAACTATGCCACGCTGCTGCAGGAGCCGCGGTTCTGGAACGCGATCTTCACGACGACGATGATTGCCTTCATCGCCGTCGGGCTGCAATACGCGATCGGGTTCGGTGTCGCCTTGGCGCTGAACGCGCGGGTGCCGGGCGAGCGGCTGTTTCGTGTCGCCTTGCTGCTTCCCATGCTGCTGGCGCCCGTCGCGGTCGCGCTGGTCGCGCGCATGATGTTCAACCCGACGATGGGGCCGCTCAACCAGTTCCTGTCGAAGTTCGGCCTGGTCAACCTGCCGTTCCTCACCAACGGACACTGGGCGCTCGCCTGCATCATCGCGGTCGAGGTCTGGCAGTGGACTCCGTTCGTCATCCTGATGATGCTGGCCGGCCTGCAAACGCTTCCCGAAGACGTCTACGAGGCCGCCGAGCTCGAGAATGCCAGCGCCTGGCAGCAGTTCTGGGGCATCACCTTTCCGATGCTGCTGCCGATCTCGGCCGCGATCGTCTTCATCCGCCTGATCGAGAGCTACAAGATCATGGACACGGTGTTCGTGATGACGGGCGGCGGCCCGGGCGTGGACACCGAGACGCTGACGCTGTTCGCCTATCAGGAAGGCTTCAAGAAGTTCAACCTTGGCTACACATCGGCGCTCAGCTTCCTGTTCCTGATCGCGATCACGATCATCGGCGTCACCTATCTGGCGCTGCTGCGGCCGCATCTGGAGAAGCGCCGATGAGCGGGCAGGGCTTGACCGGACTGTCGCCATGGAGCCGCCGCCTGGTCGCGGTCGGCGTCCTCGTCTGGTGCCTGATCACGGTGTTTCCGCTCTATTGGGTGGTGGTGACCGCATTCAAGACGCCGCCGGGCGTGGTCGGCGGGCCGACCTATCTACCGTTCATCGACTTCACGCCGACCTTGCAGCCGTTCATCGATCTCTATCAGGGAATCCGCGGCGAGTTCTTCCACACCTTCCTGAATTCGACCATCGTCGGCCTGTCTGCGGCAGCCATCGCCACCGCGATCGGCGCGATGGCGGCCTATGCGCTGGTGCGGTTCGAATTCAGGGTCCGCCTTGGTGCGGGCCTCGTGTTCTTCCTGCTCGCGCTCGGCGGCTATCTGCTCTTCAACGCGACGGTCGGATTCACCCGGCCGCAGGCGCTGTTGCTCGCCTTTCCGATCGCGTTGATCGCTGCTGTCGTCGCCAACCGCCTGCCATTGCCCGGACCGATCCTCGGCAATGAGGACATCCTGTTCTGGTTCGTCAGCCAGCGCATGTTCCCGCCGATCGTCACGGCCTTCGCGCTGTATCTGCTCTACAGCGAGATCGGCCGGCTGGGTTTCCAGCTGATCGACAGCTTCGTCGGCCTGACGCTGTGCTACGTCGCCTTCTCGCTGCCGATCGTGGTCTGGCTGATGCGCGACTTCTTCGAGGCGGTGCCGATCGAAGTCGAGGAGGCGGCGATGGTCGACAACGTGCCGAGCTGGCGCATCTTCTTCGGCATCGTGGTGCCGATGTCGATGAACGGGCTGCTGGCGACATTCATGATCACGCTGGCCTTCGTCTGGAACGAGTTTCTGTTCGCGCTGTTCCTGACCAATTCCAGGTGGCAGACGCTGCCCATCCTGGTGGCAGGACAGAACAGCCAGCGCGGCGACGAATGGTGGGCGATCTCAGCTGCGGCGCTCGTCGCAATCGTTCCCATGATGATCATGGCGGGGCTGCTCAGCCGGATGATGCGGTCGGGCCTGCTGCTCGGGGCCATCAAATAGCAAAAAACCTTGTAGGGAGGACTAGACGATGTTGCGACGGACGTTCCTGATGCTGACCACCTCGCTCGCGATGGCCTGTGCCGCGAGCCAGGCGAATGCTGCCTGCAGTCCGGATTACACCGGCGTCACCCTGACGGTGGCGTCGCAGACCGGACCGTATATCGCATCCGCGCTCAAGCTCGGCGCGGACGAATGGGCCAAGAAGACCTGCGGCAAGGTCAATGTCGTCGAGTTTCCATGGTCCGAGCTCTATCCGAAGATCGCGACATCGCTCACGGCGTCCGACGCGACGTTCGACCTGGTCAGCTTTGCACCGGCCTGGCTGCCGGATTTCGTCCCCTATCTCAGCGAGATGCCGAAGGAGATGCAGTCCGGCAAGGACTGGGACGATATCGAGCCGGCCTATCGCGAACGCCTGATGGTGTGGGAAGGCAAGATCTACTCGCAATCGATGGACGGCGACGTCCACACCTATACCTACCGCACCGACCTGTTCAGCGATCCCAAGGAGAAGGACGCGTTCAAAGCCAAGTACGGCTACGACCTCGCGCCGCCGAAGACCTGGAAGCAGTATCTCGACATTGCGGAGTTCTTCCAGCGGCCCGACAAGGGCCTGTGGGGAACGGCGGAAGCTTTCCGTCGCGGCGGTCAGCAGTTCTGGTTCTTCTTCAGCCACGCCGCGGCCTACGCCAACAATCCGAACTATCCGGGTGCGATGTTCTTCGACCCCGAGACGATGGACGCGCAGATCAACAACCCCGGCTGGGTGAAGGGGCTCGAGGAATACATCCGCGCATCGAAGCTCGGGCCGCCCAACGCGCTGAACTTCTCGTTCGGCGAGGTGAACGCTGCCGTGGCCGGCGGCCAGGTGGCGGAATCGATCGGCTGGGGCGACACCGGTGTGATCGCGGCCGATCCGAAGCAGTCGAAGATCTCCGGCAAGGTCGGCTCGGCGATGCTGCCCGGTTCGGACGAAATCTGGAACGCGAAGACCAAGAAATGGGACAAGTTCCCGAGCGTGCTTCCGGGCCCGTTCATGGCGTTCGGCGGCTGGCAGATCGCGGTGCCCAAGGCCGGCAAGAACCAGCAGGCGGCGTGGGACTTCGTCAAGACGCTGACGAGCCCGGAGGTGTCGGGCCAGGCGGCGATCACCGGCGGCAGCGGCGTCAATCCCTATCGCAAATCGCACACCGCCAATCTGCAGCTGTGGAGCAAGATCTTCTCGCCGGAAGAGGCCAAGGAATATCTCGGCGCGCAATCGGACTCCATCAACGCCAAGAACGTCGCGCTCGACATGCGTCTGCCCGGCTATTTCTCCTATACCGAGGTCGTGGAGATCGAGCTCGGCAAGGCGCTGGCCGGCCAGACCACGCCGCAGGCGGCGCTCGACGCGATGGCGAAGGAGTGGAATCGCCTGACCGACGAATTCGGCCGGACCAAGCAGCTTGCCGCCTATCGCGCCGCGATGGGCCTCCCGCCCAAGAACTAGCTTTCCAGTGAGACCTCCCGGATGATGCGCGAGCGTCATCCGGGGCTTGACCAGCCGTCGACGAAAGGACGGAAAAGGATTCCATGGCGCACGTCGAGATCGAGAACGTCAGCAAGGCATACGGGCCCTACAAGATCATCGAGGGGCTCGACCTCAATGTGGCCGACGAGGAGTTTGTCGTGCTGGTCGGCCCGTCCGGCTGCGGCAAGACCACGACATTGCGCATGATCGCAGGACTGGAGGCCGTCACCAGCGGAACCATCCGCATCGGCAACCGCGACGTCACGCAGTTGCGCCCTGGCCTCCGCAATTGCGCGATGGTGTTCCAGAACTACGCGCTGTATCCGCACATGACGGTCGGCGAAAACATTGGTTACGGCATGAAGGTGCGGGGCGAATCGCGCGCCAGCATCGAGAAGGCCGTCAATGACGTGGCGCGCGTCCTCGATCTGGAGCAATACCTGCAACGCCGGCCCAAGCAGCTTTCCGGCGGGCAACGCCAGCGCGTAGCGATCGGCCGTGCCATCGTGCGCAGCCCGGACGTGTTTCTGTTCGACGAGCCGTTGTCCAATCTCGACGCCAAACTCCGGATCGAGATGCGGACCGAGATCAAGGCGCTGCATCGCCGTCTCGCCAAGACGATCGTCTATGTCACCCACGACCAGGTCGAAGCCATGACGATGGCCGATCGCGTCGTGGTGATGAACAGAGGCCGGATCGAGCAGGCGGCCGATCCGATCACGATCTACGAGAAGCCCAGCAACCTGTTCGTCGCGGGCTTCATGGGCGCGCCCAGCATGAATTTCATCGATGGCGAAATCATCGCCCGCGACGGCGCGCTCACCTTCACCGCGCCATCGGGCACGGCGTTGCGCGTGCCGAAGTCGCGTGAGGCGGCCTATGCGGGCAGCGCCGGCAAGCCGGTGGTGCTCGGCGTGCGGCCCGATCATGTGTTGCAGCAAGGCGCGCCGGCGGGTTCTTGCGTCCGGCTGCTTGTGAAGGACGTGGAGCCGCTGGGGCCGCACACGCTGGTGATCGGGACCGTCGCCGGCTTTGCGTTCACCGCGCAAATGCCGGTCGGCATTGCCGCTGAGCCGGATCATGTCATCGACGTCGCGCTCGATCTCGAGCGAACGCATTTGTTCGACAAGGCGTCAGGGATGGCCATTTCCTGATCTGCCGCGGCGTTCAGCGCGACAGTGGCTCTCTTAGCTGCAGAACCCGCGGGCTCGTCGCACCGTATCGGACGGATAGAGGCCAAATGCGGAGCGGTACACCGCTGCGAAACGGCCCAGATGTGTAAAGCCCCACTTCAGTGCAACTTCGCTGATCGGGAGCATGTTCTCCGGTCGCGAAAGCTCATCGTGGATCGCCTCAAGCCGAATTTGTCGCAGATAGGCGACAGGCGTCGTGCCGTGAATTTTGCGGAAGCCCAATTGCAGCAATCGGCTGCTGACGCCAGCCGTAGCGGCAATATCTGATATCGTCAGCGGCAGATGAGGATTGGCCCGCATATACTCGACAGCCCGCCGAATGTAACGCGGCGGCGCATCCGGCGGGTAGCGGTTCAACCGGTCGCTCAGCCGATGCGGGACGTTCTCAAGGATGAGCTGGATCGCAGCCTCGGATAGCAGCGCGCTGGCTTTCGGAGAGCGCGCCAGGATGCCGTCATACAAGCCGGTCGCGCTGGCACGAACAAGCTGAAGAAGGGTCTGCCCGGCGCCGGTCGACAGATCGACGATCGGTGTCAGATTGAGGTCTTCCAGCGCTGTGCTCCCGAACGTCGCGGACAGCACCTTTGTCACCATGCCCGTGTGCAAGGTGAGCGTGACGCTCGCGTATCGTCCATCGACCGCTTCGACCCGCTGCGCCTGCATCGTCGGAAGCGGCACGATCGCGATCTCGGCGGGGGTTCGTTGCACGCTCTTTCCCGCAATGCGCATTTCGGCCTTGCCGGCATTCAGCAGGCTTATCGCGAGTTCTCCCGACGTACTCTCGTACGAATAGTGCCAATCCCAACCCGCAGACAGTTCCGCCCGCACCACATCAATTTCCGCCCCAATTGCAATATCCGCATGCCAGCGAAACGATTCGTCAGGCCGCGGCGAGGAGTGCGCATTGATCCCGTGCGGCTGAAGCATTTCCAGCAGCTCCTCAAACGATGATCCCGATCGTGTCGGAGGTGCAACGAGTATGTCTTCGACCATCAAATTCCCAACCATCGGATGTTTGCTGTCCGCGAAATGACCCGATTCATCGGGATCGAGTGTCCATCGTTCAGGGCGTCCGCCACACGCATAGACCGCATCACAACACTAGCACAGCTTTGCTGTGTTCGGCCCGCGCTCTCCTTCGCGATCCCTTCAGTATCCGATTTCCGAAAAAGATATCCAGATCACGCAATCGAGTCGCGGATCGTGCTAGCCACAATCCGAATGCCTCCATCCGGAATGCGATGCCGTCCATGGACTCATAGCCCATTTGGCCTAAATGCTTTCGACCTACTCAAACGGGTTATGAAGGCATGCTTACAAGGATAACTTGCGTATTCGCGCTCACGGTTCTTTCGTCCATACCTGCGTTGGCCGATAGCTGCGCAGATCACGTCCAGAGCACCGGCGTTCCGATGGTAACGGGCATGACGCACAAGACCTGGATGACCTTCCCGTCGGTCAATCCCGGTGCTGCCCTCGACAAGGTGTCGCGCGCCGTTCTGGCCGAGGGCTTTGTCGGTGTGAACGTCGACAAGAAGCTTGGCACCGTGACCACGCAGCAGGAGACCACCGGATCCGGCCGGCCACAGACGTTGCAAGTCGTCGTCCGCAAGGACGGAAAAGGCAGCCGCGTCGATGCGACGTTCATCTTGCCTCCCGGACAATTGGCTCCAGGTGTCGGCGATAACCTCTGCCGTGTCGTGAATGCGGTCGGTCAATGAACTCCGCCCATCTGTGAATCCACGCTGACGCGCGAAGTGTAACCGGCCGCGCGTGTTCGGGTGTCGTCCGGTCCGACCAGGCGAGCCCACAATCCATACTTGGAGAATCGGGACGCAGGCGCCGGCCTGCATCCCACAGAAATGAAGCAGGAGAGACGATGCGTAGCGCTCACATTCTGAAAGTCGTTTTGATGGCCGCCACCGGTGCGGTGGTGTTTTCCGTCTCCGCGATTTCGGCTCCGTTACAGCACGGTGCCGGCGTTGCGGCCGCGGTGCCGGCAGTGACGGAGAAGGTCTGGTGCCGTTACGGGTCTTGCTATGACAATGGCGGGGGCGCTGCCGTCGGCGGACTGGTCGGTGGCCTGATCGGGGGCGTCATTGCGGCCGGTGCGGCCAACGCCGCCGCGCAGCAGGAAGCTGCCACCGCCCAGCAGCACGCGACGTCTTGCGCCCAGCGCTATCGCTCGTACGATCCGGCGTCGAATACGTTCCAGGCAAAGGACGGCCGGCGCTATCCCTGCCAGTGAGCAGGTGAGATGCAAGCCGCGACTGCGGCCGGCTTGCGGGCACCGGAGCAGCGAAGTGAACCCGCCGCTCCGGACACGCCCCTCGGCGACGAGCTGAGCACGAATGGGATGGCAGAGCTCCGGCCGGTGAGCAGGAGCAGGCGTTCGACGCCCCAGGAGCCGCAGCGGCGCCTCTGCCGGCGAGTTGAATATGGCTAAAGTGGCCGAATCGGCTCCCGCTCTGTGTCTCGAGGCTCAGATCGAGGGGACTTCATCGGAAATCGCAGGGTGCGCCGCCCATGGCGGCTTCTGACGCGATTGTTTTCCATGTTATCACCTGATCCGTCGAAACTGCGTTCGTGCATGACCTGCCCGAACCCACGAGCCCGGATCCTGATGATGCTGTCGCTGCCCAAGACCAAAATACGCGTGCTACTGCTGGAGGGCGTGAATGATTCCGCAGTCCGGATGTTCGAGGCCAACGGCTATACCGAGTTGCAACGCCTGCCCAAGGCGCTGGGGTCCAAAGAGCTCAAGCAAGCGCTGTCGGGCATCCACATGCTGGGAATTCGGTCGCGGACCCAGTTGACCGCGGAAATCCTCGAAGCCGCCGACCGATTGCTCGTTGTCGGCTGCTTTTCGGTCGGCACCAATCAGGTGGATCTCGACGCCGCGCGAAAGCTCGGAATACCCGTATTCAACGCGCCATACTCCAACACCCGCAGCGTGGCGGAGCTGACCATCGCCGAGATCGTCATGCTGTTCCGCCGGATCTTTCCGCGTTCGGTTTCCGCACATGCCGGCGGCTGGGATAAGTCCGCCGAAGGCAGCCGTGAGGTGCGCGGCAAGACGCTGGGCATCGTCGGCTACGGCAACATCGGCTCGCAGCTGTCGAACCTTGCCGAAGCCATGGGTATGCGCGTGGTCTATTTTGATCAGACCGACAAGCTCCGGCACGGCAATACCGAGCCCGCTGAATCGCTTGACGCGTTGCTCGCAGCGAGCGACGTCGTATCGCTGCATGTGCCGGAGACGCCGACCACCGCCAACATGATTGGCGCAGCTCAGCTCCGGCTGATGAAGCCCGAGGCCTATCTGATCAACAACTCGCGCGGCACCGTGGTCGATCTCGATGCGCTGGCGAGCGCCCTGCGTGAGGGCCGGCTGGCGGGTGCCGCAGTCGACGTGTTTCCGGTTGAGCCGGTGTCGAACGAGGCGCGCTTTGTCTCGCCGCTGCAGGGCCTCTCCAATGTCATCCTCACGCCGCATGTCGGCGGTTCGACGGAAGAAGCGCAGGACCGGATCGGCGGCGAAGTTGCGCGCAAGCTGATCGATTATTCCGATGTCGGGTCGACCTTCGGGGCGGTGAATTTTCCGCAGGTGCAATTGCCGGCGCGACCGACCGGCACCCGTTTCATCCATGTTCACCGCAACGTTCCGGGCGTCATGCGTCAGGTCAACGACGCGGTGTCCCGGCACGGGATCAACATCCTGGCGCAATATCTGCAGACCGATCCGGAAGTCGGCTATGTCGTGCTCGAGACCGACGTTGTCGGCGGCGAGGGCGAGGGACTGCTGGCCGACTTGAAAGACATTGACGGCACGATCCGCGTGCGGGTGCTGTATGACGCGAACCGGCCGCAGGGGTGATCGATCTCGTCAATCCGCCGAGAAGCCGAACGGGACGCTCGAGGTTCTGAAATCGTCGGGAAGAATCTCGCGTCCGATCGGAGGCGCCGACCGCGCCGCGCACCGCGGGCGATGGCAGACCCGGCAGGCGACGCCGATCGGGGTCGGCTCATCCGCGTTCGGCCCCTGTCCGTCGCGCGTGTAGATCAGCTGGCTCGCATGCTCGGCGGCGCAGCCGATCGCGATCGCCCGCTCGACGCGGATGGCGCCGAACGCGCCGCCGCCGGCGGTCACGGTGCGGGCGATCGAGAAGAACCGCTGGCCGTCGGGCAATTCCAGCCACTGCGTGACGATCTGGCGCGGCGTCTTGAAGATATCGTGGACCGACCATAGTGGACAGGCGCCGCCGTGCTTCGCAAACGGGAAGCCGGCACCATCGAGCAGCTTGGAAATGTTGCCGGCCGGATCGACGCGGATCAGGAAGAATGGCACCTTCTCGAGACCCGGCCGCTGCAGGGTCGTGACGCGGTGCGCGGTCTGCTCGAAGCTGGTGCCGAACTGGCGCGCCAGCGCCTCCAGATCGTAACGGCGCGTCTCGACCGCTTTGGCAAACACGGAATACGGCATGATGAGCGCGGCCGCGGCATAGGCCGCGAGTGCGCGGCGGGCCAGCAACTCGGCGCTCTTGCTGGTGAACTTGCCGTCTTCCACCGCCGCGCCGATCTCGCCTTCCAGTTCCAGATAGGCGAGTTGCTTGGCCAGCTGGAAATTGAGGCCTGCGGTATCGAGCGAGTCCTCGAGCAGCAATTGCCTGCGATGGAGGTCCAGTCGCCTGACCGAGCCGAGCATGACGTTAGGCGGCAGATATCGGACCTGGAGCTTGTGGCGCTCGCGAAGCCGCTCGATAAATCCGGCTGGTCCGGCCGGTTCATGGACGAGCCGCTCGGCGGCATCGTCGAGGTTGGCGAAATTGTTGCGGCGTGCGGCGAGAAATCGCCTGACTTCCGCGACGGGATCGTTGGCGTCAAAGTTCTCCTGCCCCGGGTGCGACCCGCCACCCACCAGGTCCGGCGCCCGTCGCTCGGCCAGCGCCAGCTGCTCTTCGCGATAGGCGGTATAGAGGCGCAGGAACGCTTCGGTCATTCCGGGATAGCTGACCGCGAGGTCGCTGACCTCGAGCGCGGGGATGTCGATGTCGGCAAACATCGGCTCCTTCAAAACCGACTGCATGCGCGCGGTGTGATCGGCGCCGCCGTCGCCGGCGAGATCGGCCAGATCGATCTTGTAGGTCCGGGCAAGGCGAAGCAGCATATCCGCCGTCACCGGCCGTTGATTGCGTTCCAGCAGCGCGACATAGGGGGCGGAGATTTCGAGATCGGCCGCCATGTCGGCCTGGGTCAGCCCGAGATCACGCCGCAGCCGCCGCAGCCGCGGGCCCATGAAAACGGAACGGGCGCTTGAGGTTACCATCGCCTAATCCATCAATTGTAAGATTCTTACAACAATACATCGGTATCTTGTAAGTTATGACAAGTTTTCCGCGCCAGGTCTAGCTCCCGGCGAGGCTGGCCTTACAAAGAGACCAGTTATTTCGTCACCGAAGGGATCACGGACATGAACTTCCAACCGCGCGGGATCAGCATCCAGGGGCCGGCTTCGTATCAGAGCGAGCTTGAGGCGGCCGAAGCGCTGCTCAAGACCAAGGACACCTGGAACGGCGTCACCGCCGAGGCCGTGGCGCGCATGCGCCTGCAGAACCG
Organism: Bradyrhizobium sp. AUGA SZCCT0105; assembly: GCF_018129565.1. Lineage (NCBI taxonomy): Bacteria > Pseudomonadati > Pseudomonadota > Alphaproteobacteria > Hyphomicrobiales > Nitrobacteraceae > Bradyrhizobium > Bradyrhizobium sp. AUGA SZCCT0105. The sequence goes on from NZ_JAFCMK010000001.1 coordinate 868,170, forward strand.
CTTCAAGACCGGTCTGGATGTCGCCCGCTACACGGCTGCGCTGATGCGCGCCGACATGGCCGCCTATGACGCCGACAGCACCAAGTACACCCAGTCGCTCGGCTGCTGGCACGGCTTCATCGCCCAGCAGAAGCTGATCTCGGTCAAGAAGCACTTCGGCACGACCGACCGCCGTTACCTCTATCTGTCCGGCTGGATGATCGCTGCGCTGCGCTCCGAGTTCGGACCGCTGCCCGACCAGTCGATGCACGAGAAGACCTCGGTGCCGGCGCTGATCGAAGAGCTCTACACCTTCCTGCGCCAGGCGGATTCGCGTGAGCTCAACGACATCTTCCGCGCGCTCGACGCGGCGCGCAAGGAAGGCGACAAGGCCAAGGAAAAGGCGCTGATCGAGAAGATCGACAACTTCCAGACCCACGTCGTGCCCGTTATCGCCGACATCGACGCCGGCTTCGGCAATGCCGAGGCGACCTACCTGCTCGCCAAGAAGATGATCGAGGCGGGTGCCTGCGCCCTGCAGATCGAGAATCAGGTCTCCGACGAGAAGCAGTGCGGCCACCAGGACGGCAAGGTCACCGTGCCGCACGAGGTGTTCATCGCGAAGATCCGCGCTTGCCGCCATGCATTCCTCGAGCTCGGCGTCGAAGACGGCATCATCGTGACCCGTACCGACTCGCTCGGTGCCGGCCTGACGCAGCAGATCGCCGTGAGCCACAAGCCCGGCGACCTCGGCGACCAGTACAACAGCTTCCTCGACTGCGAGGAGGTGACGGCGGCCAATGCGCGCAACGGCGACGTCATCCTCAACCAGAACGGCAAGATGATGCGTCCGAAGCGTCTGCCCAGCAATCTCTACCAGTTCCGTCCCGGCACCGGTGCGGATCGCTGCGTGCTCGACTGCATCACCTCGCTGCAGAACGGCGCCGACCTGCTGTGGATCGAGACCGAGAAGCCGCATATCGAGCAGATCGCCTCGATGGTCGATCGCATCCGCAAGGTCATTCCGAACGCGAAGCTGGCCTACAACAACTCGCCGTCGTTCAACTGGACGCTCAACTTCCGTTGGCAGGTCTACGACGCGATGAAGGAAGCCGGCCAGGATGTCAGCAAGTACAACCGCGCCGAACTGATGAAGGTGGAATACGACGGCACGCCGCTGGCGATCGAAGCCGACGAGCGTATCCGTACCTTTCAGGCGGATTCGGCCAAGCGCGCCGGCATCTTCCACCACCTGATCACGCTGCCGACCTATCACACGGCTGCGCTGTCGACCGACAATCTCGCGAAGGAGTATTTCGGCGACCAGGGCATGCTCGGCTACGTCAAGAACGTGCAGCGTGCGGAGATCCGTCAGGGCATCGCCTGTGCGAAGCATCAGAACATGGCGGGATCCGACATCGGCGACGATCACAAGGAGTACTTCGCCGGTGAGGCCGCCCTCAAGGCGGGCGGCGTCCACAACACGATGAACCAGTTCGGCTGATCGATCGAACAGGTCATCTAGACATCGGCTGGACAGGCGGGATTGCGCGGCAGTCTCGCCTGTCTGCTCGTTTGGCGGGGCGATTTCGACCACGGTGGCGCGGTCGAATTCGCCCCGTAGCGTTTGCAAGACCGTTCCCGTCAGGCTTCGCCTGGCTTGTCGAGGTTCCCTCATTCCACGCGAGCGTGCTATTGCATCGCTGCGATCTCGAGGGCACGCCACGCGATGACTGTCGGGCACTATGCATCCGCCGTCACCAGCTCCGCCGTGATGGAGCTGCTCAAGCCGTTCGATTCCCGCATCGTGGGAACGCTGCCACTCGGCATTGCCGTGCCGGGCAGCGACATCGATATCGTTTGTCATGCGCCCGATCCGAACGCTTTCGCGGACATCGTTTGGACCCACTACCAATCGGCCGATGATTTCGTGCTCTACCGATGGGCCACGGGAACGCGGCCGGCCATTGCCCGCTTTGTGTGGGATGGCTGGCCGTTCGAACTGTTCGGTGACCTGCGTCCAGTCGACCAGCAGCAGGGCTGGATCCATTTCGAGGTCGAGCGGCGGCTGCTCGCGCTTGATGCCGGACGGCTGCGGCGAGCCGTCGGCAAGTTGCGGGCAGATGGCCTCAAGACCGAGCCTGCGTTCGCTGCCGTGCTCGGGATACCGGGCGATCCCTATCGCGGGTTGCTCGAACTCGCGGCCGAAACGGACGCCGCGTTGCGCGCCCGGCTCGCGGCGTGCGGCCTCGGCTGATCGCGCGGTTCATTCACCCGGAACGAGCTGGCCCATCGGCGGTCGCGCGAGGCGCCGGTGCCTGCGACGGGACAGATAGAGCAGCAGACCGGTCACGGCGAACAGCGGCATCATGGCGGCGGCCAGCATGAAGGCGAGCTTGCCGGGCCATCCCAGGATGGCGCCGCGGTGGATGTCGAGCACGCCGGCAAGGACACGCTCGCCGAACGTCTTGTCCGCGTAGCGATCCGACGAGATGACGCGTCCGGTGATGGCATCGATACGGAATTCATCGCGCACGCTCTCGAGCGACGAATCTCGCGGCCAGGACCGCAAGCGCACCGCCGTGCCCGCGCCGGCCGGCAGGGTCAGCAGGACCCGTCCATATTCGTTGTTCTCCTGCTGCAGGAACATGGTCCAGACACGATCGAAGGCGAGCGGCTTTGCTTCGGCCTTCGCTTCGGTTTTAGCTTCGCCCTTGCCCGCGGCGGCCGCCGCGCCGCGTGTTGGCTTGGGCTGCATCGTCGCATCCGTGGCCTGAGGCCGCGCCAGGAGCCAGTTGGCGCCGGCCTTGTACCACTCGAACGAATACCACAGGCCGGTCAGGGTCATCACCAGATAGACCGGCAGCACCCAGGTGCCGATCACGGCGTGCAGCGAGCGGTGCAGGCCGCGCCCGCGCAGGCCCAGGTTTGGCTTCAGCCACATCTTCACGCTGCGCGCGCGATGCGGCCAGCGCAGCACGAGGCCGGTGATCAGCATCACGATCAGGCAGATCGCGGCTGACCCGGTGATCTTGCGTCCCATGCCATTGCCGTCCCCCGGCAGCAGCAGCCAGCGATGCAGCTTGCGGACGGTGGCGAAGAAGTCCTCGCCGCGCGGCGAGCCGAGCAAATGTCCGTCATAGGGATCGACGTAGACCGAGGACGGCCGCGCGCCGCCTTCGCTGCGGGCGAAGCGGATCCATACGGCCGCTGACGGGTCGCTCGCCATCGTCACGGCGGAGGCCCTGCCGAAGTCGCCGGCCGACTGCAGCCGTGCGACCAGTTCATCCGGTGTCAGCCGCCGCGTCGCACTGGCGTCGACGCGCATGATGTGGCTGTTCAGGCTGGCCTCGATCTCGTCTTCGAACGCCATCGTCGCGCCGGTGATGCCGACCACGGCCCACAGCAGCGCCAGCGCGAGGCCGGCGAGGGAGTGGACCTGCAGCAGCGCGGCCTTGATCGGGCGGCGGACATCATTCATCGAATCCGGCCTTTCGGATCAGCGCGATTGCGGCCGCTTGATGCGCGGCGATCTCATCGATGGGGAGAGCATCGGCAGCGAACGATCCGATTCCCTCCACGATCGGCGCCCGCTTTGCGGTCGCAAGCACGGGGTATTCCAGCTCGGCGGTGGAGAAGATCGTCTGGGCCTCGGGTGTGACGAGGAATTCGAGGAAGGCGCGTGCCGCAGCCGGATGCGGTGCGTGCCGGGCAATCGCTGCGCCGGTCAGGTTGACGTGACTGCCGCCACCCGCGAACGCAGTCGGCACCGCCTTCACGGCGTCCGCCCATGCGCGCCAGTCATTGCCTTCGCGGCCGTCGCGGAGCTGGGCGAGCGCGACCGTGTTGCCGATCCCGATGTCGCAGCGTCCTTCCGCGATCTCGCGGATCACGTCGTTGTCCTTGCCGTTCGGCTTGTGGACGAGATTGGCCTTCAGCCCGGCGAGCCAGCTCTCCGTCGCATCTGTTCCGTGATGCGCAAGATAGGCCGCGACCAGCGCGACGTTGTTCTGGTGCGCGGCTGGCCGCATGCACAGTTTGGCACGCCATTTGGGATCGGCGAGCTCTTCATAGGTGATCGCCGCGAGCGGGTTGTCCTTGCTTGCGAACACCACACGCGGACGGATTGCGAGCGCGATCCACTGGCCGTCGCCGCCGCGCAGGTTCGCGGGCACCGCCTGGACAAGCGCTGGTGATGCCAGCACCTGCGTCAGCCCGCGCGCAGCAAGCTTGGTCGTCTTGTCGAGACCGATGGTGAGCAGGACATCCGCGGGCGAATTGTCGCCTTCCGCTGTCAGTCGCTTGACCAGGCTGTCCTCGACAAAGACGGTGTTGACCTTGGTGCCGGTCGTTGCCGTGAAGGCCGCGACGACAGGCTCGACCAGATTGGCTTCGCGGGTCGAATAAAGCGTGAGCTCATCGGCGTGGGCGGTGACGCAGGCGAAGGCGGACGTCGCCAGGGCGGCCAGCAGTCCGATCGCTGTCCGTGCCGTGGCCATGCTAGAATTTCACCGTCGCCGAAAGCGAGAAGCGCCGCGCGTCGCCCATCGCCACGGCCAGATTGCTGACGGCCGAGGGATAGTAGACGGTATCGAACAGGTTCTTGACGTTGAACTGATAGACCACCGGGAACGTCTGGACCTTGGTCTCGTAGGTCGCAAAGACATCAGCGACGGTGTAGGCCGGTAGCACGAAGCTGTTCGTGGCGTCGCCGGGCCGGTCGCCGACATAGCGGGCGCCGCCGCCGAGACGCAGCCGGCCGGGCAGGGTGGTGCCGAAATCATAGACCAGATAGAGCGAAGCGGTGTTGAGCGCGACGTTCTGCAGCGCGTTGCCGGCGAGCGTCGGATCCTCGGTGACGCGCGCATCGGTATAGCCATAGCTGCCGATCATGCTCCAATTGTCGGTCAGCCTGCCGGTGACATCGAGTTCGACGCCGCGCGAGCGGACCTTGCCGGCGGTGCGGTACTCGACAATGCTGGTCGCAGGGTTGAGCTGCGAGACCAGCACGTTCTTCTTGTCGATGTCGTAAAGCGCAAGCGTGCCGGAGATCCGCTTGTTGAAGTCGAACTTGACGCCGGTCTCCCACTGGGTGCCCTCTTCCGGGGCGATGTTGGAGCCGATAACGACGCCGCCGGTGAGCGGCGCGATGGTCGAGGTCGGCTTCAGCGACTGGGTGTAGCTCGCATACAGCGAGACCTCGTCGGTAAGCTTGAGGATCGCGCCGCCGAGCGGCAGTGCCTTGTCCCCCGAGACGTTGGTGTTGGTGATGAAGGGCCGTCCCTTGCCCGCGATCTGGTCATATTCCATGTAGCGCACGCCGCCGACCAGCGCGAAGCGCTCGGTCAGATGCAGCGTGTCCTGGAAGAACAGCGACCACTGGCCAAGCTTGTCGGTCTGGGCGCTGTCGACGGCGGACACCGTGGTGCCCGGCGTGATCAGCCCATAGACCGGATTATAGAAGTTGAAGCTCGGCGTCGCCTGCCGGATCAGATTGTCGCGGTAGATCGTACGGTACTGGCCGTCGCCGCCGAACAGGACTTCGTTGCGGATGTTGCCGATCCAGACATTGCCCTGCAGATAGGAGGTGCCGTAGCTCGCATTGCTGAGCGAGCCCTGCGTGCCGTCATTGCTGCGGGTCTCGATGCCGGTCTTGGTGTTGATGCCGGTGATGCGGAGCTGGTTGGCGCTGAATGTCTCGGTGTTGTAGCTGTAGGCCGCGAACAGCTTCCAGTCCTGGTTCAGCCGGTGCTCGACCGAGGCCTGCATCAGGTCGGAGGTGCCCCACACGTTGTTGAACGGCTCGTCGAGCCGTCGCGTCGCCGGGATCGCCAGCGGCGCCTTGGTCACGGGATCGAACGCCGTGCCGCGGTCGAACGGCGTGATGAACTCGCGGTGCTCATAGTTGAGCTGGACGGTGGTGTTCTCGCCGTACCAGGCCAGCGACGGCGCGACCAGCATCTCGCGGTGGCGTCCGAAATTGCGCCAATAGTCCTCACTCACGCCATAGCCGATGAAGCGATAGGCGAGGCCGCCATTGCCGATCGGGCCAGTGATGTCGACGGTGCCGTCGGCGCCGGTCCTTGAGTTGGCGAAGGTCGAGCCGAGCAGGGTGACCGAGCCATGTTGATAGAGTTCGGGGCGCTTGCTGATCGTGTTGACGATGCCGCCGGGATCCATGATGCCGTAGAGCAGCGACGCCGGGCCTTTCAGCACTTCGACGCTCTCCACCGCAGCGTCGAGGCTCCGGCCCTGCACCAGAGGCATGCCGTTGCGCATGATCGAGCCGTCGCGGTTGTCGCCGAAGCCGCGGCGCATCACCGCGTCCTGGGTGCCGGCCAGCGTGTTGCCCTGGGTGACGCCGCTGACATTGGCGAGCGCGTCGTCGAGATTGCGCGGCAGTTGATCCTTCAGCACCTGCTCCGGCACGACGTTGACGGTCTGCGAGGTGTCGAGCGGCGAGGCGCCGGTGCGCAAGGTGGTCGAGCTCGGCATCGCGCGATAGTGCAGCTTGGCTTCGTTCAACTCGGCGGCGGCAGCTGCCGCGCGCTCCGATGGTGTCGGGGGCGTCGGCTGGGCATTCCGGCTGCGCTGCCGTGCCGCGGCGGCCGACTGCGTTCGCTGTGCCGACCGCGCCGAACTGGCTGCGGGCTTGCGCTTCTGTGTCGGTTGCTCGACCGTGACCGGCGGCAAGGGGACGCTCGATTGGGCGCTTGCCGGCGTCACCGCCGAGGAGAGGTCGGCGAGCAGGAATGCTGCGCCGATCAGCAGGTGGGTGCGGCCCTTGTCGGCGGCATTTCGACGGTCGCCGACAACCCGGCGATCAGCATTCACAGGCACTCTTGCACTTCCGATTCACGCAAACTTATTCACGCCGCGCCTCTAGCAGTCGGCGCGCGCGAAAAGAACCGGAGCAGACTTGAATCCCTCTAACCGGATAGGATTTGAATCGTTCTAAGACAATGCAGGGCCCGCGCGCGTGCGCGAGCCCTGCATCTCATGACTTGATTTCACGTTAGCGCGTCAAATGGTCGCGCGATCCTGGCCTGAGGTGAGCGGTCGTTGTCCTGTCACGCCTCAGGCGTAGGTTAGCTCGTGTGGCGCGCGATGCGCGTCACGACATCGCCAGGCTGACGGGCGCCGAGCCGACCATTCCCGTGCTCACGCCGTCGCGTGCCATCGATTCGATTGCGCTCCAGTTCTCGCGGAAGATTCGCGCTGCCTCGTTGGCACTTTCCGCCTGGATCGTCAGACTGCACGCGCGTCTTGCGCCATTGCTGGCAAGCTGGAAGTAGAGAACATATCCAGACGGTTCCGCGCTCCGTGCGCCCGACGATGCCTGCTGCATGTAGGTTTTCCCCAATCGTGTTTTTGTTGCGCCACCCGCAGGCAGGATTGGACCGAGATGCGGCACAGTCGTGGTTCAAAACGCGCAATTTGCACGATTGCGCATTTTGTCTGGCGGTGTTGCCGGGATTCAACAGGTCATGGAACCGGTGATGAAGAGCGGCTGCAACTCAGCCGCGATCACGACGCCGTCTCAAAAGTTGCAGCGTGACGTACGCATCGCCATCCGGATGCACCATCAGGGTTTCCTGGATCGAGGTCGCGAGCATCGACCCATCGCGGTCATGGATGCGGGCGATCGACAGCCCGCGGCCGCCATCGGCGCATGGGCTCTCGGTCTCGACATGCATCCAGGCGTCGGGCGAGAATGCACGATGAAACCAGATGCAATGGTTGAGGCTTGACAGATAGAGCGGCGCGCGTGACTGCAGCTCGCGGAGATGGCCGCCGACGCTGGAGAAGTTGAGCCACCAATCCGAGAGATAGGCGAACACCGCGGCCTGGGCGCGGGAACCGGCGGCGAGTGGCTGCCGGCATCTGATCCAGAAGCGCAGGCGCGGCTCTGCCGTCGCGGCCGAGAGCTGACGTTCGATCTCGGGGATGCGGAAATCCATGCTGGGCTTGATCTGCGGCGAATAAGGACCGAGCGGCCGCAACTGCGCCATCAGCTCGTCGGGGATCATGGTCAGATCGGGCAGGCTTTCCGGATCCTCCGATCGCGCAAACGGCACCGCGTGCCGCGGACCCGGCTGCGGCGCGCAGAACGTGGCCTGCGCGCTCACGACGGTACGCCCGTCACCCTGGCTGCCGACGACATAACGCGAGGAGAACCGCTTGCCATCCTGCAAGACCTTCGTGTCAAAGGTGATGCGCCGGCTGGGATCGGCACCGCGCAGGAACAACAGTTGCAGCATCGCGGCCGGGCGATCCTCGGGTGCGCTGAGCGTTGCGGCCATCATGGCCTGGCCAAGGATCTGGCCGCCATAGGATCGGCCATTGAGATTGCCGTCGCCGAAGCGGCTACGATAGCGCAGCGGTGCGATGGTCTCGAGCGAGACCAGCGCCTCGGCCGCCTTGTTGTCCCACGGATCGCACGCGGCTTCATTACCCTCCGCGACGTGCCTGCCTTGCCCGTCCATCACATCGCCGGAAATTTCTGCGGTCCCGGATAGAGCGGATAGCCGGCGGCGACGCCATATTCGCTGATGCCGAACCCGGTCTCGTTGCCGCTTTCGAGCCGGACGACATGGTCCGACAGCGTGCGCGCGACGGCGCGCGTTGCCGCGTCGTCGAGGTTCCAGATGTCGTGCGCGGCGTGGTTCTCGCCGCGGTCGTCGCCATGGGTCCAGCCTTGCAGGCCGCCATACATGCCGGCCTTCAGATAAAACCGGATCGGCAACCCACGCATTCTGACATGGCGCGGTTCGCCGCGCTCGAAGACGAAGGTGAAGTCGGCCACCGCGATAGTCTGGCCGAGCGGATCGGCGGCCCATTCGATCTTGTGCTCGACCGAGGTCACCTCGCGATGCGAAACCGATCCGTCGGCTTCGCGGCGGAACTCGGTGCCCGAGAGGTAATGCGGTTTGCCCGGCGTGCGCTCCTTGATGAAGATGGACAGCGCCGACTGCGGAAACTGGAACATCGACCAGGTCCAGAAGAAATTGCGATGGGTCGCGACCGGCGGCCTGGTCTCGTCGGTGCGCATCTCCGAGCGCAGGCCCCAGGAGCGGTCGCGCTGTCCCCACCATAGTTCCGGCTCGATGTCATAGCGCTTGCCATCGGCGACGATCCAGCCGCGCCAACGGCCGAATTGCGAGACGCGCGCGAGGTCCTCCTCGACGACGCCGTTGCGCTCGCGAAAATTCTGCTTCTCCTGCGCCGCCGGAAAGCTCGCCTTGAATTCGAGCTCAAAGCTGATGCCGGACGGATTGTCGGCGAGCGAGACCCTGTGCAGGCTGTTGCCCTCGACGATCTCGATCCTGAGTCCGCCGACCTCCGTCTCGAGCGGACGGGTCCCGAGCCGGCGCGAGGCGCGGAAATTGTGCTGGCGGCGGCCGATGGTGATGCCGGCGAATCCGTCCATCACGTTGCGGTTCGGGTAATAGCCGAGCCCGATGTCGATCAGCAATTCGCTGCCATCGATCGGGTGCGCGGTGTACCAGTAGCGCTCGGTAAATCTAGGGTCTCCGCCGCCGGCCTTGGCAAACGGCTGCGGCGTCTGGTGGCCGATGAGATCGTCCTGGGCTGTCAGCATTGTTCTTGTCCTTTGTGTTTGAGCCGGTTCGGTCAGTCGGACGGGTGGCGCGCGGTCAGTCCTTGGCCGCGCCCGCGCCCACGATGTCGCCGAAAAGCACCCAGGTCTTGCCGTCGAAGCGGGCGAAGCGGCGCTCGGTGATCGCCGCGTAATCCTGCGGCGTGGTCTGGATCGTGATGCCCGGAAGCAGCATCGGCAGCTCGATGCCGCTGAGGTTGGTGGCCTGCTTCAGCACATTCTCCCGCGTGAGATTGTCGCCGCAGCGCTGCAGGATGATCGCGCCGAGCTGGGCCGTGGTGTAGCCGGTCACGGCGATCACGTCGTTCGGGTCCATCCCCGGCATGTATTTGGCGGCGAAGGCGAGATAGTCGGCCATGCCCTTGTCATTGGCCCAGGCCGGATCGTTGGGTGTCTTGTAAGAGGTCGTGGTCAGGATGCCGGTGGAGGCCTCGATCCCCGCCGGCACCAGCACGCCGGCAATCGAATTCGCCGTCGAGCCGAGGAAGATCAGCGGCTTCCAGCCGAGCTCGTGAATCTTGCGGATCGCCATCGAAGCGAATTTGTTTTGCGCGGCGATCAGGATGGTGTCGGCGCCTGACGCCTTCAGATTCACGATCTGCGAGTCGATCGTGGGCTCGGTCGACTGATACATCGCCTCCTTGACGATCATCGTGTCGGCCTTGGCGCCAAGCCCTTCCTTCAGGCCGAGGACGAAATCCTTGCCGATGTCGTCGGCCTGCAAGAGCACGCCGATCCTGGCATCCGGCTTCTCGCGCAGGACGTAGCGCGCGATGATCCGGGATTCGTTGACGTAGGTCGGCGAGTAGGGCGTCGTCCAGGGAAACTGCTTGGGATCGTTCCAGCGCGTGCCGCCGCTCTGCACCAGGAGCTGCGGGACGCCGTTGCTGTTGAGGTATTTCTGGATCGCGGCGTTGGTCGGCGTGCCGAACGGCGCCATGATCGCGAGCACCTTGTCGTTCTCGACCAGCGCGCGCGTCACCTCGACGGTCTTTGGCGGGCTATAGGCGTCGTCGCGGGTTACGAAATTGATGTGGCGGCCGTTGATGCCGCCTGTCTCGTTCAGCATCGTGAAATAGGCGAGCATGGTCTTCGGGAAGCTCGCATAGATCGACGCCGGTCCGCTGTAGGGCGCATTGGCGCCGAGCAGGATCTCGGTGTCGCTGACCCCGGGCCCATAGGCCTTCTGGGCGTTCGCTGTTCCGAGCGCGCCGGTGAGCGCGAACGCCCACACGGCAAGCGTGACGATTGGCTTCCGCATCTTCCCCTCCCATGACGCCCTCTTTTGCGGGGCTCGTTGATCCCTACGGCGGTCCCTTCAAGGGCTTTACCCGTCGCGTTGGCTGTGTAATAATAGACCGTCTGTCCGGATTATCAACTGAAATCTCCGGGCGGCGTATCGGCTTCACGCATGACGGAAACATCCGCAGGCGCACGCGGCCGCATGGCGGTGAGGAGGAAACATGAAGCTGACGCAGGCGCTCATCTCGGCGGTGCAGTTGCGCAAGGATGCGCCCGGCACCATCCATGCGGGACGGTCGCGAAGCTGGAAGGAGATCGGCCGTCGCGTCGCCTGCGCCGCGGGCGGGCTGCGGCGGCTCGGCGTCGAGGCCGGCGATCGCGTTGCGATCCTCGCGCACAACAGCGACCTCTATATCGAGGCGCTCTATGCCATCGCCTGGGCCGGTGCGGTCGCAGTGCCGCTCAACACCCGCTGGGCGGTCGCCGAGAATGCCTATGCGATCGACGATTCCACGCCAAAACTGTTGCTGGTCGACAAGGCCTTTGCCGAGATCGCATCAAGCCTGCGTGGCGCGAAATCACTCACCGCGATGGTCTATCTGGACGAGGGACAGGTTCCCGGCGGCATGCAGGGCTATGACGAGCTTGTTGCGAACGCGCCGATCGAGGATGCCTCCGGCGCCTACAACGATCTCGCAGGCATCTTCTACACCGGCGGCACTACCGGCTTCCCCAAGGGCGTGATGCTGTCGCATGCCAACATCATCTATGAATCGCTGGTCTGGATCTATGCGCTCCGTTTCCGCGAGGACACGCGGTATCTGCACTCGGCTGGCATGTTCCATCTGGCCGGCACCTCGCCGATGATCGCGCTGACTTTGGTCGGCGGTACCCATGTCACGATCCCGAAATTTGAGCCCGAGCTCGCGATGCGGACCATCGCCGAGCACAGGGTAGACTACTGCCTGTTCGTGCCGACCATGCTCAACATGATGCTCAATCATCCGTCGTTTGGCACGTATGATCTGAGCAGCGTCAGGGATTGCGAATATGGCGCCTCTCCGATGCCGGATGCGCTGCTGGTCAAGCTGATGCGCGTGCTGCCGAGCTGGCGCTTTCACCAAGGGTACGGCATGACCGAGAGCGCGGCGCTGGCGACGATCCTGCCGTGGGAGTACCACGCGCTCGAAGGACCGCTGGCGGGAAAGCGCAAATCGGCAGGGCGGGCGGCGCCGGGCGTCGAAGTCCGCATCATCGATCTCGCGGGCAACGAAGTGCCGCGCGGCACGGTCGGCGAGATCGCGATCCGCGGCGCCGGCGTGATGCTTGGATACTGGCGCAAGCCGGAAGAGAGCGCGCGGGTGCTGCGCAACGGATGGCTGCACACCGGCGACGGCGCCTGGATGGACGAGGACGGCTTTGTCTATATCGTCGACCGCCTCAAGGACATGATCGTCTCCGGCGGCGAGAACGTCTATTCCGGCGAGGTGGAGAACGCAATCTTCCAGCACGAGCAAGTCAGGGAATGCGCCGTCATCGCGGTGCCCGATCCACAATGGGGTGAGGCGGTGCACGCGATCGTGGTGCCGAAGGACGGCGCGCGGCTCGATTCCGACATGGTGATCGCGCACTGCCGCACCCTGATCGCGGGCTACAAGTGTCCGCGCTCGGTCGACATCCGTCTTGAACCGTTGCCGCTGACCGGCTCCGGCAAGATCATGAAATCGGCGCTGCGCGAGGAGAAGTGGCAGGGCTATACGAGGTCGGTCAATTGATGCAGGACGTTGCCAAACGATCCGATGATGTGTCGGCCGCGCCGGAGCCTGTTCGTCCGGTCACGGTCAATGACGACGCCGTGCGGACGGCGCTCGCGCAGCATCTGTCGCGGATCTCCGGCAGCCGGACCGAGATCACGAGCTTCGGCCGCAAATCGTCCGGCTTCTCCTGGATCACCTATGCCTTTGTGGCCAGCTCCTCTGAAGGAGACCGCAAGCTGATCCTGCGCGTCGGTCCGCCGAACGGGCTGTTTGCGCCTTATTCGGTGCTGCCGCAGGTCTATGCATTGCAGTCGCTGGCCGGCAGCGGCGTGCCGGTTCCGGCGCTGGTGTCGTTTGAACAGGATGGCGCCGAGATCGGCTTTCCGTTCTTCATCTGCGCGCATGTCGAGGGCGATGTTCCCGCACCATGGGCCGCGAGCGGGCTCGATCCGGACCATAAGCGCGCAATCGCCCGGCAGTTCGTTGAGATCCTGGCATCGCTGCACCGGATGGACGCGAGCGCAACACCGTTCGCATCGCTGCAACAAGGCGGGCAACGCGCCGAAGTCCGCGCGATCGCCGGCTGGCGCGCCTCGCTGGCGCGTCCGACCGCGCGTTACTATCCGCTGCTCGATTGGGGCGGACGTTGGCTTGAGGACAACTGCCCGCAGCCGCCATGCCGCACCATCGTGCATGGCGACTACCGGATCGGGAACTTCATCGAGCAGAGTGGCCGGATCGTTGCCATCCTCGATTGGGAGCTCACTCACCTGGGCGATCCCCATGAGGATCTGGCCTGGGCGATGATGCCGACCTTCAATGCCAGGAGCCGGAAGCTCTATGGCGTGCTCGAGCGCGCGGAGGTGATCGATCTCTATCAGCGCGCCTCCGGCATTGCGGTCTCGGACAAGAGCCTCGCCTTCTACGAGGCCTATGCGCTGTATCAGGCGGCGGCGATCCAGATGTGCGCAGTGCGCGCCTTCGAGGTCGATCGCTTCAACGACCTGCGCCTTGCGGTGATGGCAAGCCAGATGCCCTCGATCGTGCGGGCCTTCGAGCGCGCACTGGAGGCCGCGGCATGAGTGCATCCTTCGAGCGGCTGATCGACGGCATCATCGATGCCCTGCAAAGTCATGTCGTGCCGAACAGCAACGACGATTTCGTCCGCGGGCAGGTGTTCTCCGCCATCTATGCGCTGAACGGGCTGAAGCTCGCGGCCGACTGGAAGGCCGGGCCGCTGCTGGAGCAGGTGCGTCTGCAGGACGATACTTTCGCTGCGGTCAAACGATTGGCGGATGGCGCGGCGCATCCGGAGATTCCGGCGCTGCCGCGCCTCCCGAGCGACATGTCCGACGCCGCCGCGATCGAAGCGCTGCGCGATGATGGCGACCGGCAGCTGGGGCAGCTTCTGCTCTGGGCGAGCGGCGAGGGCGCGCGTGCGGCCAATCGTGATGCTGCGACCGAGATCGAGCAGCTGCTGCGCCGGGCGATTTGCGACCAGCTCAAGATCGAGCTTGCGACGACGCCGAAGTCGATGCTGCAGCAGATCGCGGGCGGCGATGGCGGCGCGGCGCAGGGCTGAGCCAGTCACGCAGCGGTCCACCGGGGATTGCATCGTTGCACGCTGCTCCGGAACTCAGCCGCGGTGTTAGCAAAGAAGCTTGCCGGCCCGTCTCGCACGTGTTATTCATTGACCGAACGGTCGTTCGGATTATTATTGGCGGCCGGTGAAAGCATCCGCGGCAAGCGGCCGGCGAGGGAGACGGAGCGATGAACATGATGACCGGCGTCTCGCCATGGGAGCGGCTGATCCGGCCCGACCGGGTGCACGGATCGCTGTACACCGATTCCGAGATCTTCGAGGCCGAGCTCAAGAACATCTGGTACCGGACCTGGGTCTATGTCGGGCACGAGAGCGAGGTGCCCAACGCCAACGACTACGTCGTCAAGTCGATCGGCCCGCAATCCGTGATCATGACGCGCGACGAGCAGGGCAAGGTCAATCTGCTGCTCAACCGCTGCTCGCATCGCGGCAACCAGGTCTGCTCGTTTGAGCGCGGCAATGCGCGCTCGTTCACCTGTCCGTTCCACTCCTGGACCTTTGCCAATGACGGCCGCCTGGTCGGCTATGCCTTCCCGGACGGTTACGAGGGGCAAGACAAATCGCAGCTCGCGCTCGGGCGGGTGACGCGCGTCGAATCCTACCGCGGCTTCGTGTTCGGCTCGTTCGCGGCCGATGGCCCGACTTTGAAGGAACATCTCGGCGGTGCCGCCGAGACCATCGATCGGCTGGTGCGCACTTCGCCCGAGGGCGAGGTCGAGATCACCGCGGGTTTCCTCAAGCATCGCGTGAAAGCGAACTGGAAGTTCATCCTGGAGAATGAGTGCGATGGCTATCACCCGGCCTTCGTGCACACGTCGATCTTCGGCGTCGCCGACAGCATGATCGGCAAGCTCTACGGCGGCGCCTCGACCGCGCTGACGCGCGACTACGGCAACGGCCATACCGAGATCGATTTGCGGCCCGAATTCCGCAAGCGCGACGAGCCGATGAGCTGGTTCGGCACCAGCGAGGAGCGGCTGCCGGACTACACCGCGCGCATGAAGACCGCCTATGGCGACACCGCGGCGCGCGAGATCATGATCGACGGCACGCCGCATGTGATGATCTTCCCGAACCTGTTCATCGCCGAGATCCAGATGTTCGTGATCCAACCGCTCGGTGTCGACGACAGCGTGCAGCATGTCACCGCGCTGCAGTTCAAGGGCGCCCCAGATCTGAACCGCAGGCTGCGCCAGCAAACCATGGGCTCAGTCGGCCCCGCCGGCTTCCTGCTGGCGGATGATTCCGAGATGTACGAGCGTTGCCACCGCGGCGTGCTGGCGCGCAATCCCGAGTGGATCTTCCTCGGCCGCGGCGAGAAGCGCCAGCGGCAGGATGAGCTCGGCTTCACGGTCGGCCACGTCACCGACGAGGTGCCGTCGCGCGGCATCTGGACCCATTATCGCAAGCTGATGGAGCCAGCCTGATGCTGTCGCGCGAGAGCAGCGCCACGTTGATGAGTGCCATCACCGCCTTCCTCTATCGCGAGGCTCGGTTGCAGGACGAGCATCAATATGAGGCCTGGGAAAAGCTCTGGACCGACGACGGCGTCTATTGGGTGCCGGCCAACGGCGCCGACATCGATCCGGAGCAGCAGATGTCGATCATCTACGACAACCGCTCGCGGATCGCGCTGCGGGTCCGCCAGCTGATGACCGGCAAGCATTTCACGCAGACGCCGCAGTCGAACCTGCGCCGGCTGATCTCCAACATCGAATTGATGGACGAGCAGCCTGACAATGGCGACATCGCGGTCGCCAGCAACAGCCTGATCTTCGAATCGAGCCTGCGCGACGACACGCTGTGGGCGGCGCGCAACGAATACCGTCTGCGCCATGTCGATGGTGAATTGCGGATGGCCAACAAGAAGGTCATCCTCGTCAACAACGACAAGGCGATCTACACGCTGTCATTCCTGGTTTAGGGAAGGTTTCGCCATGATCGACAAGGGCCCCGTTCTGCTCGACATCAGCGACGGCGTCGCGCGGCTGCGGCTCAACCGCCCCGATGCGGCCAACGGCATGAGCGCCGAACTCCTGAGCGCGCTGTGCGACGCCATCATGGTCTGCCACGGCCATCCGGATTTGCGCGTCGTGCTGCTGAGCGGCGAGGGCGCGAATTTCTGCGCGGGCGGCGATGTCCGCGCCTTCGCCTCCAAGGGCGAGAAGCTGCCCGACTATATCCGCCAGGCCACCGCGTATCTGCAGAACGCGGTGACCGGATTGCTGCGGCTGGAGGCGCCGGTGATCGCCTCGGTGCAGGGCTTTGCGGCGGGCGGCGGCGGCTTCGGCCTGGTCTGCGCCTCCGACATCGTGATTGCGGCGGAGTCGGCAAAATTCCTCGCCGGCGCGACGCGGGTGGCGATGGCGCCGGATGCCGGTGTCTCCGTCACGCTGTCGCGGCTGGTCGGCCTACGGCGAGCGATGTCGATCCTGCTGACCAACCCGGTGATCCCGGCTGCGGAAGCGTTGCAGATGGGCATCGTCACCAAGGTCGTGCCCGATGCGGAGCTTTCCGATGCATCGCTGGCGCTGGCACGTGAGCTTGCGGCCGGTGCGCCGAAGGCGCTGGCGGCGACCAAGCGGCTGGTCTGGGCCGGCACCGGCACCAGCATCGAGCAGTGCCTGTCGGAAGAGGCGCGCACCGTGGCCGAGCTCTCGGGGATGGCCGATGCGCGCGAAGGGCTCGCCGCCGTGATCGAGCGGCGCAAGCCTGTCTTCACGGGGCGCTGAGACGTGGCGGACACCTTGCCATTCGGGCGTCTCGATGGCCGCCGCACCTTCGTCTCCGGCGGCGCACGCGGCATTGGGGCGGCGATCGTCCGCAGCTTTGCCGGAGCAGGCGCCAGGGTCGTGATCGCCGATCTCGACGTCGCCGCAGCCGCGGAGCTTGCGCGGGAGACCGGCGCCGGCGTCGCCGGGCTGGATGTCAGCGATGCAACGGCCGTACAGGCCGTGATGGCGCAGGATGGCCCGTTCGACATCGTCGTCAACAATGCCGGCGTCGATCAGCACGCCTTCTTCACCGACACCACGGCGGAGGATTGGGCGCGGCTGATCGCGGTCAATCTCACCTCGGTACTGGCCTGCACCCACGCCGCGCTGCCGGCGATGCAGGCGGCACGGTTCGGCCGCATCATCAATGTCACCTCGGAGGCGGCGCGGCTTGGCTCCAAGGGCGGCGCGGTCTATTCCGCGGCCAAGGGCGGCGTGATCTCGTTCACCAGGAGCATCGCGCGCGAGAATGCACGCTTTCGCATCACCGCGAACGCGATCGCGCCGGGACCGATCCGCACGCCGATGCTGGAGCAGGCCGTGGCAAAGGGCGGCGACAAGATCCTGCAGGCGATGACCGGCGCGACGCTGCTCGGCCGGCTCGGCGAGCCGGAGGAGGTTGCGGCCGCTGCGCTGTTCCTGGCTTCCGATCAGGCCGCCTACATCACCGGCGAGACGCTCGGCGTCTCCGGCGGCATGGGCATCGGCGGCTGAGATGGCCAGCGCAGGCGACGATATCGCCATCACGCCGGTCGATCGCGCCATCGAGCGCCTGCGTGCGATCTATTGCGGCTGGACCCGCGACACATCGGTAGCGCAGATGCGCAGCGATTGGGATGCGGCGTTTGCCGGCTGCTCGGTGCCGGTGACGTGCCAGCCGGTTTCCGCCGGCGGCATCGACGGCGAATGGCTCGTGCCGCGAGGCGCACCGCGCGACAAGGCGGTGCTCTATTTTCACGGCGGCGGCTTTCGCATCGGCTCGGTCGTCTCGCATCGCGACCTTGCCGCGCGGATCGCAGATGCATCCGACTGTCGCGTGCTTTCGATCAATTACCGGCTCGCGCCGGAGCACCGGTTTCCCGCGGCGCTCGATGATGCGTTGACGGCCTATCAGCATCTGCGCGATCTGGGACTGCGTCCGGCCGATATTGCCTTCGCCGGGGACTCGGCCGGCGGCAATCTCGTGCTCGCTGCGATGCTCGCAGCGAGGGAACGCGGCTTGCCTCTTCCGGCGGCCGGCGCGCTGATGTCGCCCTGGACCGATCTCACTGCGAGCGGCGCAAGCTATGAGAGCCGGGCCGAGGCGGACCCGATCCACCAGCGCGCGATGATCCTGGCGCTCGCCAAGAACTATCTCGGCAAGGACGGTGATTCCCGTGATCCGCTGGCCTCGCCGCTTTATGCCGATCTCACCGGCCTGCCGCCGCTTCTGGTTCAGGTTGGCGACCGCGAAACCGTGCGCGATGACTCGACGGAGCTGGTCGCAAGGGCGAAAGTGGCCAGCGCCGAAGTCGAGCTCCAGGTCTGGGACGGCATGATCCACGTCTTCCAGATGTTCCCCGAGATTCCGCAGGCGCGAGAGGCGATCGCATCGCTCGCAGTTTTTCTGCGCAACCATCTTCACATCGGCCATGAGAGGGCGCCACAATGAATGTCATGACCTCGGATCCGCGCCAGCTCTCTGAGACCGCATTCCATTTTCCGGAGCCGCCCAATCTGCCTGAGGAACTGCGCATGCTGCGCGAGCAGGTGCGTCGCTTCGTCGAGAAGGAAGTAGTGCCACATGCCGAGGCGTGGGAGCGCGACGGCAAGATCCCGCGCGAGATCTATCGCCGCATGGGCGCGCTCGGCTTCCTCGGCATGCGCCATGCAGCCGAATATGGCGGCACCGACATGGGGCCGCTGGCCTCGATGGTGTTCGCCGAGGAACTCGGCCGCTCGAGCTTCGGCGGCTTCACCTCGTCGATCCTGGTGCATACTGACATGTCGGCGGTGCATATCAGCCTGCGCGGCACGCCGGAGCAGAAGCAGAAATACCTGCCCGCGATCATCCGCGGCGAGACGGTCTGCTCGATCGCGGTGACCGAGCCCGATGCCGGCTCCGATGTCGCGGGCCTGAAGACGCGCGCGCGGCGCGACGGCGATCATTGGGTGATCAACGGCGCGAAGATGTTCATCACCAATGCGTTCTATGGCGATATCCTGATCGTCGCCGCGCGCACCGATCCGCACGCCAAGGGCAGCCGCGGCATCTCGCTGTTCATCGTCGAGCGCAACACGCCGGGCATCACGGCAACCAAGCTCGACAAGCATGGCTGGCTCTGCTCGGACACCGCCGAGATCGCCTTCCAGGACGTGCGGGTGCCGGCGGAAAACCTGCTCGGTGAGGAGAACAAGGGCTTCTATGGTATCATGGAGACCTTTCAGAACGAGCGCATCTGCATCGGCGGCATCTGCGCCGGCGAATCCGCCAAGGCGATCGAGCTGACGACGAACTATGTGAAGACGCGGCAGGCGTTCGGTGGCCCGCTCTGGAATCAGCAGGGCGTGCGGCTGAAGCTCGCCCAGCTCGCGGCGAAGGCGGCCGCGGCGCGCGCGCTGGCCTATCAGGCCGCCGAGCTTGCGACGGCGGGGCAGGAGTGTCTGCGCGAAGTGTCGATGGTGAAAGCACTGTCGCCGGAGGTGCTGCACGAGGTCGTGCATGGCTGCCTGCAACTGCATGGCGGCTCAGGCTTCATGCGCGGCACGCCGATCGAGCGCATGGCGCGCGACGCGCGGGTGCTGACGATCGGCGGCGGTGCCACCGAGGTGATGCTGGAGGAAGTCGCCAAGCGGATGTGAGGAGGTTGGGCTCCGCTTCACCTCGCCCCGCTTGCGGGGAGAGGTCGAAACGCATCGTTAGATGCGTTCCGGGTGAGGGGGTACCGGTCTATTCACGCACACGACTCGCGGAGAGAGCCCTTCACCCCGACCCTCTCCCCGTAAGAACGGGGCGAGGGAGCATACTGGCGTCTTCGTCTAGTTCAGTTCGCACGGGCGCCGCCGGCTTGCCCTGCCCAACCGTCTGCGCCGCGATCCCCGGCTTTAGCCGCCAGTCCTCGCCGAAATCCGCGAGCGGATGGAAGAACAGCGGCTCGGTGGTTTCGAGCTGCCGCAGCCGTTCGGCATAGTCGTCGAGATAGCGGTGCCGCGTCGCCTCGTCGACGAAATTCACCGAATAGGACACGAAGGGTGGCAGCACCTTGCAGCCGGCATAGGCCAGGGTGCCGTTCTGGATTGGCCACAACACCACATCGAGTGCGCCGACCAGCCCGTCGGGCGCGCACATTCCGGGGTAAGCTGCAGTCGAGGTCACGACCATGGCGCGGCGGCCGGCGAGGCCACCGGTGTCGTAGCGGCGGCCGGCGCCATAGACCGCGCCGTTGACGAAGACGCGATCGATCCAGCCCTTCATGATGGCGGGGAGCGAGAACCACCACAGCGGAAACTGCAGGATCAGGAGGTCGCACCAC
This sequence comes from Bradyrhizobium sp. AUGA SZCCT0105, assembly GCF_018129565.1. NCBI lineage: Bacteria > Pseudomonadati > Pseudomonadota > Alphaproteobacteria > Hyphomicrobiales > Nitrobacteraceae > Bradyrhizobium > Bradyrhizobium sp. AUGA SZCCT0105. The sequence goes on from NZ_JAFCMK010000001.1 coordinate 888,656, forward strand.
AGCAGCTTCTCGATCTCGGCGGCGATGTCGCCGCTGAGCGACTTCTGTTGCAGATTGTATTTCTGCTCGCGGTCATATTGCAGCCGGTCGGGGAACCGCCGCTCGCCAAAGTCCCCAGCCGTCGCGACCGGGTTGAAGCGCATGGCGTAGAGATCGGAGATCTTGACCGTATGCCCGAGCGCGGTCAGCTCCGCCACCGACCGCGCCAGCAGCGCAGCGTTGAACGACTGCGCTTCCTGATGGGCAAAGACGATCAGGACCTTCATCGTTCTAGTTCACCGGCTTGAAGCTGAGCGTCGCCGTATCAGCCTGCATGATCTGCAGCTTCTGGTTCGAGAAGCGGACGCCGGGGCCGAAGCTGATCGGCGCCATCACGCCGGTCTCGACATTCTTGGTCTTCTCCAGCTCGGAGATGGTGCAGGCCCAGGTCGGCTGCTTGCCACAGCGCTCGATCGCCGCGATCAGGACCTTGGCGGCGGCATAGCCGGTCATGGTGTAGCGGTTGATGCCCTTGAACTCGGCTTCCGACACCAGCGGCTTGGCCTTCTCGAGGAATGCCTTCCCGGCGGCGCCCGCGAACGGTTCGACATAGTCGACCGCATAGATGCCGTCACCGGCCGGGCCCATCAGCTTCAGCACCGGTTCGATGCGGCCGGGCCAGAAGATACCGGTCACCGGCTTGATGCCGAGCTTCTCGAGCTCCTTCATCATCGCGATGTTCTCGCCGATGATGCCGCCGGCCAGGAACACCTCGGCGCCGGAATCCTTCAGCTGCAGCATGTCGGATGAAAAGTCCTGCTGGCCTTTCTTGTAATTGCCGCTGTAGACGACGTTCAGCTTTTTGGCCTTGACGACGGAGTCGAAGCCGTCGCGCACGGTGATGCCGTAATCGTCATCCTGGGTGATCAGGCCCCATTTCTTGCCGGGGTTCTTGTCGGCCAGGAAGTTGACGAGGTGGACGATGCCTTCCTCGTAGGATTGGCCGACCACGAACACGTTCTTGCGCGGCGGCTCCCACAGGAATTTCACCGGCGCGACGTCGATCACGGTCGGGATGCCGGATTTCTCCAGCACCGGCATGACGGCGATCGACTGGCCTGAGCCGGAGATCCCGATCATCGCGAACACCTTGTCGACGTCGATGACCTTCTTGACGCCCTGGATGGTCCGCGCGGTGACGTAACCGTCGTCCTCCAGCACGTATTTGATCTTGCGGCCGTTGATGCCGCCGGCGGCGTTCGCTTCCGCGATCGCGATCTTGTGGCCGATCGAGGCCGCGACGCCGAGCAGCGCCGGCGGGCCGGTCAGGGGCTCGACGTCACCGATCAGGATCTCGGTGTCGGTGATGCCAGGGTCGGCGGCGGAAGCGGGGCCGATGGCAAGACAGGCCGTGGTGAGCAGCAGCGAGGCCGCCGCCAGATGTCTGATCATTGTCTCCTCCTCATTGTGTGCGTCTTTTTTTGGTTAGTAGCGCAGCGGCCAGTGCACCCAGGTCCGCTTGATGTCGTGCCACGCGCCGACCAGTCCGCGCGGCTGGAAGCGCAGGAACAGGATGATGACGAGGCCGTAGAGCATGCTCTTCAGCTCCTGCGCGCCGGTCGCAAACGTCGCGTCCATCTGCGCGCTGAACAGGCTGAAGACGAGCCTTGTCGCCTCCGGCAGCAGCACGATCAGGATGGTGCCGAGCACGGCGCCGAGCGCCGAGCCGAGCCCGCCGACGATCAGGATCGCCAGCGCCTCGATCGAGAGCAGGAACGGAAAGCCCTCGACGCTGACAAAGGAGAGATAGATGCCGTAGAGCGCGCCGGCGATGCCGGTGATGAAGGCGGATGTAACGAAAGCGAACAGCTTGTAGGCGTGCAGATTGATGCCCATGACGCGGGCCGCGGTGTCGTTGTCCCTGATCGCGACGAAGGCGCGGCCGACCCGGCTGCGGCGGATGTTGAGGGTGGCGAACAGGGTCAAGGCTGCGAAGGCGAGGCAGAGATAGGTGAAGGCGGCATCGCCGTCGAAGCTGATGCCGAGGATCTCGGGCCGCTGCACCTGAATGCCGCGGGCGCCGTTGGTCAGCCAGCGCATCTCGAGGATCACGGTGTTGATAATGAAGGAGAAGGCGAGCGTGGTGATGGCGAGATAGAGCCCCTTCAGCCGCAGCGACGGCGCGCCGACGATCAGACTGGCAAGTGCCGGCACCACCCCGGCGCCGAGAAAGCCGACCAGCGGCGGCATGTGGTATTTCGAGACCAGCACCGCGTAGGCATAGGCGCCGGTGACGAGGAAGCCGACATGACCGAGCGAGATCAGGCCGGTGTAACCGGTCAGGATGTTGAGCCCGAGCGCGCCGGTCACCGTGATCAGGATGATCATCAGGAACGACAGCGCGTAGGAATTGAGCAGATAGGGCGCTGCGATCAGCGCCAGCAGCAGCACGGCCGACCAGAGCCACACCGGCGGGGAATCGATCAGCGCAACCAGCTCGCCATAGCTCTGCTTGTAATCACCGGTGCGCATCAGACCCTCTCGATGTCGCGTTCGCCGAAGATGCCGAACGGGCGGACCATCAGCACGACGATGATCATGGCAAAGCCCGCGACCTCCTTCACGCCGGAGCCGACATAGCCGCCGGCCAGGTTTTCGGTGATGCCGATCAGGAGGCCGCCGAGGCCGGAGCCGAGCACGGCGTCGAGCCCGCCCAGGATCGTGGCCGGAAACGCCTTCAGCCCGAGCTGAAACATCGCCGGCGACAGATCGTAGGACAGGGCGAAGAACACGCCGCCGATGCCGGCGATCACGGATGACGCCGCCCAGGCCAGCGCGTGAACCTTGGTGGCGCTGATGCCCATCAAGAGCGCGGTGCGGTCGTCGGCCGCGACCGCGCGCATTGCGACGCCGACCTTGCTGTAGCGGAAGAACGCCCAGATCGCGGCGAGCAGCAAAAGCAGCGTCGCGATGACGGCGATCTGCCCGGTGCGTACGCCGATGCCGCCGAGATGCATGATGCCACGGCCCATGCCGATATCGAGGCCGTGCGGATACGCATCCCAGATGAAGTTGATGGCCGAGCGCAGGATGACCGCGAGCCCGATCGTGACCATCACGGTCGCGAACACCGGCTCGCCCAGCATCGGCCGCATCACCAGGCGCTCGATGATGAGGCCGAGCAGGATGGCGGCGAGGATCGCGCCCGTCGCGACGACGAACACATTGCCGCTGACCGTGGTCGAGATGGTCCAGGCGATATAGGCCGTGATCATGGTCATCTCGCCCTGCGCGAAATTGACCAGCCCGGTGGATTTGTAGATCACCGCGAAGCCCATCGCGATCAGGCCGTAGATCGCGCCGATCGCTAGCCCGGAGATCAGAAGTTGCAGGAGATACTGCATTCAGCCCTCCGTCTGGTAGATGATGGCGAGCTCGCGCGCGAACTTCTTCTCGATCATGGCGCGGCGCACCTTCTGTGTGGCAGTCAGCTCGCCGTCGTCATGATCGAGCTCTTTCTCGAGGATGGCGAAGCGGCGGATGTTCTCGACCCGGGCGAAGCGCTTGTTGGTTTCGTCCACGATGCGCTCCACCAGCTCGTGCACTTCGGGAAGCTGCGACAGCGATTTGTAGTTGGTGTAGGCCAGCGCCCGGTCGCGCGCCCAGCGGCCGACATTGTCGTAGTCGACCTGGAGGATGGCGCCGAGATACTTCCTGGCCTCGCCGACCACGATCGCTTCCTTGATGAATTCGGAATCCTTCAGCGCATTCTCGATCTCCGATGGGGCGATGTTCTTGCCGCCGGCAGTGATGATGATCGCCTTCTTGCGGTCAACCACGGCGATCTCGCCGTTGTCGAGGATGTCGATGATGTCGCCGGTGCGCAGCCAGCCGCCTTGTTCCAGCGAAGCGGTCGAGGCCTTCTCGTCGAGGAAGTAGCCCTTGAAGACGCCGGGGTTGCGCAGCAGGATCTCGCCATCGGCGTCGCACTTCCATTCGGTTTGCGGCAGCGGCACGCCGCAGCCGCCGATCCGGTGATGGCTCTCCGTCTGGATGAAGGCGACGCCGCCGCTTTCGGTGAGGCCGTAGCCCTGCGACACCGGGCGGCCGATGATGTCGAAGAAGCGCAGCGTCTCCGGCGAGATCGAAGCGCCGGCGCACAGCCGGTGCCGGCTGGTGGCGAAGCCGAGATGGCGCTGCAAATTGCGGAACATCAGAAGGTAAAGCAGCCCGTAGGCGGCACGATCGAGCCGATTGGCCTTGCCGGCCTGCCGGCGGTCGGACAGCGTGCGGCCCCAGGCGAGGCAGGCCTTGGTAAAACCCTGCCGCAGCCGGCCGCTCTCGCCGAGGCGGAACAGGAAGCCCTGTTGTAGCTTCTCGTAAATGCGCGGCACGCCGACAAAGAACGTTGGCGCGATCTCGCGGATGTTGATCGCGACCGTGTCGATCGATTCGGCAAAGGAAACGGTGCCGCCGAGCACGAGATGCGTCACGGTGCCGTAGCAGCGCTCGGCGACGTGGCACAGCGGCAGATAGCTCACCGCCTCGAACGGCTTGTCTGCAATACCGACGGTCTTGGCGTAGGCATAGGCGGCGTAGACGAGATTGCGGTGGGTCAGCATCGCGCCCTTAGGCGGACCCGTCGTGCCCGAGGTGTAGACGAGGATGCAGACATCGTCGGGCGCGCCCTGGCCGATCAGCCGGTCGAGCGTGGCGTTGGCCTCCTTGTTCGCCTCAGCGTAGGCCTTGCCGCGCTCGCACAAGGCGGCGAACGACATCAGCTCCGGCTCGCGGTAATGCCGCAGGCCCTTCATGTCGATGCAGACGATGGCCTCCAGATCCGGCAGGCCGCCATTGTTGGCCATTGCGTCGAGCACCTTGTCGGTCTGCTCCTGATCGCCGGTGATGACAACCCGGGCGCCCGAATGCCTGACGATATATTGCAGCTCGACCCAGGGATTGGTCGGATAGATGCCGACCGCGACCGCGCCGATCATCTGGGTGCCGAGATCGGCGTAAAACCATTCCGGCGTGTTTTCGCCGGCGATAGCGACCCGGTCGCCCGGCTTGATGCCGAGCGACAGCAGGCCGAGCGCGACCGCGCGCGCGGTCTCGTAATAGTGCCGCCAGGAATAGGGATTCCAGATGCCGTAGTTCTTCTCCCGCAGCGCCAATGCGTCGCCATGCACGGCGGCGCGCTGCCGCAGCAATTGCGGGATGGTGATAGCGGCATCCGCAAGCGCCGCCTGTAGCGCGTCGGCGCCCGCCGCGGGCGCGCTGCGCGCGGCGCTGGCCTGCAGCGGCGGATGCGTAGTGCGCAGGCTGTCCATCGTCGACATCACGCGCCTGCCTTTGCCATCGCTTCGGCGCGCTGGCTGCCGAGATAGGCCTCCGTGACCGCCGGATCTCGCCTGATTTCGTCTGGTGTGCCTTCGGCGATCTTGCGGCCGAAATTCAGCACATGGATGCGGTCGGAGATGTCCATCACGATGCGCATTTCGTGCTCGATCATCACGACGGTGATGCCGAGCTCGTCGCGGATGTCGAGCACAAAGCGCGCGATGTCCTCGGTCTCCTCCTGGTTCATGCCGGATACCATCTCGTCGAGCAGTAGCAGTTTCGGCTCGCAGGCAAGCGCGCGGGCGAGTTCGACACGCTTCTGCTGGCCGTAGGAAAGCGTGCCGACCACGGCGTCCCTGATATGCTCGATCTCAAGGAATTCGATGATGTGCTCGACCCGCTGCCGGGCCGCGATCTCCTCCTTGCGGGTGCGGCCGAAGAACACCACGGCGTCGAGCACGGTCGAGCGCAGATGGGTGTGGCGGCCGGTCAGGATGTTCTCGACCACAGTGCCGTGCTTGAACAGCGCCAGATTCTGGAAGGTGCGGCCGATCCCGACAGCGGCGAACTTCCATGGCGAGATGGTCGAAAGGTCGATGCCGTCGAAGGTGATCCGGCCGCCGCTCGGCCGCAGCACGCCCGAGATCATGTTGAACAGCGTGGTCTTGCCGGCGCCGTTCGGGCCGATCACGCTGCAGATCTCGCCCGCCGCGACTTCAAGGCTGACATCGGCGACCGCCTGCAGGCCGCCGAAGCGCTTGGACAGGTTCTCGACTGTGAGCAGCGCGGTCACGACAGCCACCGCTTGCGGCGCTTGTAATGCTTGACGTCGCGCAGGCTCTTGCGGCCGGTGGAGGAGACGCCGAGGTAGAATTCCCGGACGTCCTCGTTGGCGGTGAGCCTCGCGGCCGTGCCGTCGAGCACGACGCGGCCGGTCTCCAGGATGTAGCCGTAATCGGCGATATCGAGCGCGCGCTGCGCGTTCTGCTCCACCAGCAGCACGGTCATCTTCAGCTCGTCGCGCAGCCGGACGATCACCTCATAGATGCGGTCGATGATCAAGGGCGCAAGGCCGAGCGACGGCTCGTCGAGCGCCAGCAGCACGGGATCGGTCATCAGCGCGCGGCCGATCGCGAGCATCTGTTGCTCGCCGCCGGACATGTAGCCGGCGATCTGGTCGCGCCGCTCATAGAGCCGCGGAAACAGCGCAAACACCTTGTCGCGGCGCTCGCGCGCCTCGGCGCCGGTCCTGGTGTAGCCGCCCATTTGCAAATTCTCGTCGATGGTCAGCGCCGCGAACACGCGGCGGCCTTCCGGCACCTGCACGATGCCGCGGCGCACCAGCTCGTCCGGCGCGAGGCAATGCACCTCGTCATTGCGGAAGCGGATACTGCCGTTCTCGATCACGCCTTCCTCGGTGTAGAGGATGCCGGACATCGCTTTGAGTAATGTCGATTTGCCGGCGCCGTTGGAGCCGAGCAGGGCGACGATGTTGCCCTCGGGCACCGCGATCGAGACATCGCGGATCGCCTCGATCGCATTGTCGTAGACGATCCGGATGTTGCGGAATTCGAGCAGACACTCCGGCGCCGGTGTGGCCTGGGGCGCTGCCGGTGGCGTCGAATGCGGAATGGTCGTCGGCATCGCGCTCAGACCCGGCCGGCCGATCGGCGCGGCCGCGCGGCGAAGATCGCATCGGTCACGATCCTGGCGGTCTCGGCACAAGCCTGGGTGCCGCCATTGCCGTATTGCTTCACGGCGTCGCCGACGCACCACAGGCCTTCGATGCCGGTCTCGCGCGGCAGGTCGTAACCGGCGCAGCTGCGTTGCGCCGGCCAGTCGTCGCGCATCACGCGGATCGAGAGGATTTTCGCCTGATCGAAATTGGCGAACTGCTCGCGAAGGTCTTCGAGCGCGAGCGCGACCTCGGCATCGGAGTCGAAATCGCCGAGCGCCGGCACCGGCACGGCGTAGGCGACGTAGAGGTGCCAGCCGGGCGGCGCGAGCTCGGGACAGGTGGCGGAGAGGTTCGCCATGTTGCAGAGCCGGCGCGTCTTGCCGAAGGTGATGATGCCGGGATGGTTGATCAGCGGCTCGCGGCTCGCGACGTTGATCACGATGTTGGCGGCGGGGCGAAGGTCGTTCTTCACCTTGGCGATGTAGTCCGCCGGGAAGGCCTCGCTGCCGGCAAGCGCGACGGTGGCTTTCGGTCCGGCATTGCTGATCACGAGATCGGTGTCGATCCGCACCTTCTCGCCGTTCCGGAGCACGGTGACGCCTTCGACGCGGCCGTTGGCGGTGTGGATCGTGGTCGCCGGCGTGCCGAGCCAGATGTCGCCATTGCGCCTGATCGCGCTGCCCAGGCTGTTCCAGACGCCGATCGTGCCCTGCGGGCAGAAGCCGAACTTCTTGAAGGCACCCTTGCTGGTGAAATAGGTGAGGAAGGCGCGGGCCGGCAGCTCGGCGGCGTTGCAGGCGAAGATCGCCGCGCAGAGGTTGCGGAACAGTGCGTGCACCGTCGTGTTGCTGGTGTAGCCCTTCAGCCAGTCCTCGGTCGATTGCCGCCCGTCGGGCAGGTTGCCGGAGCGGGCATCGGCGAATTTCTCCAGGATGCGCGAGGCTTGTTTCGTGAGCTGCCCGAGCAGCAGCGACCAGCCGCCGCGGCCGACATCGATCACATTGCCGTCGATGAAGAACGAGCTCGCAGGCTCCGGCGCGCGGATATCGAGCGGCGCGCCGACGGTGTGGAAGGTCTCCTCGAACACGCCGCCGAACTCGATCGCGATCGCGCCGATATTGACCTTGAAGCCGTCGATCTCCTCGGTCGAGGCGCGCCCGCCGAGCCGGTCCTTGTCGTCGACGACGAGCGTATGCAGCCCGCCATGCGCGAGCCGCGCCGCGGCGCACAGCCCGCCGGCGCCGGCTCCGATCACGACAGCATCGACCTTATGAGAATCCACGCGCAGCCTCCCTCGATGCCGCCGGATTGGTTCCGGCGTGCGCAATCTGCTTGCTTGATGGCAGGCACCCTAATATAATCCGACCGGTCGTTCAAATTATTTTTTGACGCAGGTCGCGCGTCGTGGTGAGCACGGAAGAGTTCTGGTGGATGGCGCCCGCAAAGGGGAGGAGGGCGTGGAGCGGCGGTAGTATAGAGAGACGGGTGTCGTCCGATTCCGGCGACGCCGATGGTGCACGAGGGAAACGGGTATGGCGCGGACGCGCTCAGAAAACTACGACGAGATCCAGCGGGGCATCCTCACCACCGCCTGCGGCCTGTTCGCGCGGCAGGGCTATATGCGCGCCTCGATCGCCGACCTTGCGGATGCCTGCAAGCTGTCGCGCGGCGCGCTGTATCACTATTTCGACTCGAAGGAAGCGATCCTGTTCGCGATCCTTGATGCGCATATCCGCGAGATGATCGCCGATGTCGAGGCTGCGATGGCCGGCAAGGCGGCGACGCTGGAGCAGTTTCGTGCCGCGATCCATGCCATCGTCGCACTGAATGCGCGCTCGAGCGACGAGCAGCGCGTGATCCTCAACGACCTCTCGTTCCTCGGTGAGACCGAGCAGGATGCGATCAAGGCGCTGGAACGCCAGCTCGTCGACACGGTCTCGGATCTCCTGGTCGAGCTCGACAAGGAAGGCAAGATCGTCAAGCGGACCAAGAAGATCTACAGCATGATGCTGTTCGGCATCCTGAACTTCAGCCACACTTGGTACGACCCGAAAGGCGGCGTCGATCCCGGCGAGTTCGCCGACATGGTGGTGGACCTGTTCCTGTACGGTTTCACCATGCCGGTGCCGGCCAAGGACGCCGCACGGCCGCTGCGCCAGCGCGCGTGAGCTGGAGCGTCTTCGAGCGGCGGCGTCACCGTTGCAGGATGTGCACGTAACAGACCGCGCCGACGCCGACGCGGCGGGCATCGTCGTCAATGACTACTTCCTCGATCGCGCCGAGCAGGTCGCGCGGGAAATCAATGCCGCCGGCGGCAAGGCAATCGCGGTGCAGGCCGACGTCACCGATCTCGCCTCGGTCAAGGCGATGGTTGGCAAGGCCGAGCAGGCCTTCGGTCCGGTCAATGTTCTCGTCAACAATGCCGGCAATGCCGGTGCGACCCCCGATCCCGATGCGCGCAAGCCGTTCTGGGAGACCGGTCCGGAGGTCTGGAACAGTTTCATCGGTGTCAACCTCTACGGCGTCATCAACTGCGCCTCGGCCTGCATCCCGCAGATGATCGAGCGCAAGGGCGGCCGCATCGTCACCATCATCTCGGATGCCGGCCGCGCCGGCGAGGCGGGCCTCGAGGTCTATTCGGGCGCGAAGGCGGGCGCCGCGGGCTTCACGCGCGCGGTCGCGCGCTCGCTCGGCCGCCACAACATCACGGCGAACTGCGTGGCGATTGCCGCGACGCTAACGCCCGCGATCGAGGCGCGGCTGAAGGCCGATCCCGAGCGGCAGAAGAAGATGATGGAGAAATACGTCATTCGCCGCCCGGGCCTGCCGTCCGACGTCGCCAACATGGTGCTGTTCCTCGCCTCCGATGCGAGCGCGTGGATCACCGGCCAGACCTATCCGGTCAATGGCGGCTTTACCTTCGCATTGTGAGGCGTAGCGATGACCACTGAGAGCGAACAGGTCGTTCTGACCGAACGGCGCGGCCACATCCTCGTCGTCACGCTGAACCGTCCAGAAGCGCGCAACGCGTGCAACGCTGCGCTCGCGCGCGGCATCTGCGATGCGATGGATCTGCTCGACGCGGAAGATGCCCTGTTTGTCGGCGTCATCACCGGCGCGGGAGGCAACTTCTCGGCCGGCGCCGATCTCAAGGCGGTGGCGCGCGGCGAGCGCGGCGTGACCGAACGCGGCGGCTTCGGATTGTTTCGCCGTCCGCCGCGCAAGCCGCTGATCGCAGCCGTCGAGGGCTATGCCGTCGGCGGCGGGCTCGAGCTCTGCCTGTCCTGCGATCTCATCGTCGCCGCGCGGGACGCCAAGTTGGGTCTGCCGGAAGTCAGGCACAATGTCGTCGCCATCGGTGGCGGCCTGTTTCGGCTGCCGAAGCGGATTCCCTATCACGTCGCCATGGAGCTGGCGCTGACCGGGCAGTTCAAGAGCGCGGAGGACTTCGAACGCCTCGGCCTCGTAAACCGGCTCGTCGAACCCGGACAGGCGCTCGAGGCGGCGGTTACCTTCGGCAACGAGCTCCTGGTCAACGGGCCGACCGCGCTCGCCGCGTCGAAGGAGATCATCTTCCAGGCCGCGAACTGGACCGATGAAGAGGGCTGGACCGCACAGGGGCCGATCGCGGAACGCGCGCTGAAGTCCGAGGATCGCACCGAGGGGCTGAAGGCATTCGCCGAGAAACGCAAGCCGGTGTGGAAGGGGCGTTGATCATGCAGGCCGCTGCGCGCCGGAGCGCGCTCCCCGCCGCGATCGCGGAACGGCTTCGTCTGCCACTGATCGCAGCTCCCATGCTGCGTGTCTCCGGCGTCGATCTCGTGACGGCGGTCTGCCGCTCCGGCGCGATCGGCGCGTTTCCAACCGCGAACGCCCGCTCGGTCGAGGAGCTCGATGCCTGGCTGCATCAGATCGAGCGTAATGTCGCCGATCTCGGCCGGCCGGCCGCGCCGCATTGTCCGAACCTCATCATCCGCCAACCGCGCTTCAAGGATGATCTCGCCTGTCTCGTCCGGCACAAGGTCGAGATGGTCATCACCAGCGTGGGGTCGCCGGCGGCGGCGGTCGCACCGCTGCATGATGTCGGTTGTCTCGTGCTCGCAGACATCGCCTCGCTGCGGCATGCCGAGAAGGCGATCGAGGCGGGCGCCGACGGTTTGATCCTGCTCACCGCCGGTGCCGGCGGGCAGACCGGCTGGGCCAATCCATTCGCTTTCGTGCGCGCGGTGCGCGCCATGTTCGACGGTCCGGTCGTGCTCGCGGGCGGCGTGACTGACGGCACCGCGCTCGCCGCGGCGCGGCTGCTCGGCTGCGATCTCGCCTATATGGGAACGCGCTTCATTGCAGCGCGCGAGAGCATGGCGAGCGATGCCTATCGGAGGATGCTGGTCGACAGCACGCTCGACGACATCATGCTGACGAAGGCCTTCACCGGCCTCGAGGCCAGCATGCTGCGGCCCTCGATCGTCGCCGCGGGTCTCGATCCGGCAAATCTCGACGAGTCCGTGTCGGAGGCGCGCGCGCGCGAAAAGTTCGGCGGAAAGGGCGACGCGGGAGGACCGCGGCGCTGGATCGAGGTCTGGAGTGCCGGTCATTCGGTCTCCGGCGTGCGTGCGGTGACGGGAGCGGCCGACATCGTCGACGAGATCGCCGCGCAATATCGCGCGGCATTCGAAAGAGGCGCCGCATAAGGCGTCCAAATCCAGTGGAGGAAACCGATGAAGACGATCAGCCGTCGAACGCTGCTCGGGACGGCAGCGGCTGGGCTCGCGGCATCCATTGGCGGTGCGGCATTTGCCGGCGCCTCCTATGATCCCGGTGCCAGCGATCAGGAAATCCGCATCGGGCAGTTCGGCCCGCTCAGCGGCCCGGTGTCGTCGTTCGGCGTGCTTGCGAACGCCATGGATGCCTATTTCCGCATGCTGAATGACGCCGGCGGCATCAACGGCCGCAAGATCAAGTTCATCAACTATGACGACGCCTACAGCCCGCCGAAATCGGTCGAAGCGGCGCGGCGCCTGGTCGAAGGCGACGAGGTGCTGTTCATCGCGGGCGCGATGGGAACGCCGGGCAACATCGCCGTGCAGAAATACATGAACGCGCGCAAGGTCCCGCAGCTGTTCCTTGCGGCGGCCGCCAGCAAGCTGTCGGACCCGGAGGCCAATCCATGGACCATGGTCGGCGGATCGACCTACGAGATCGAAGGAGGTGTCGTCGGCCGCTACATCGCCGCCACCATGCCCGATGCGAAGATCGGCCTGCTGTATCAGAACGACGATGCCGGCAAGGCAACGCTGGCAGGCCTGAAGACCGGTCTCGGCGCCAAGACCGCGCAGATCACGTCGGAGCTGAACTACTCGGTCGGCGATCCGACTATCGATTCCCAGATCGTCCAGATGAAGTTGTCCGGCGCCGATGTGGTGTTCCTCATCACCATCCCGAAGATGGCGAGCCAGGCATTGCGCAAGATGGCCGCGCTCGAATGGCGGCCGCAGATATTTCTCGGTGCCGGCAATGCCTCGGTCCGCGCGACGCTCAAGCCTGCCGGCTTCGAGACCGCGCAGGGCATTCTCGCTTTCGCGACGCGACAGGACCCCGGCAATCCGCTCTGGGCCGACACGCCTGATATGAAGCAATACATGGCGTTCCTCGACCGCTACGTCCCGAACGCCGATCGCGCCGACGACCTCTACGCCATCGGCTACACCGCCGCGGCAACCGCCGCCCACGTCATCAGGCAATGTGGCGACCAGCTGACGCGGGCCGATATCCTGCACCAGGCGACCAACCTGAAGAGCTTCGCCGCGCCGCTGCTGATTCCCGGGATCACGCTCAACACCACGCCGAGCGACTATGTGCCGATCAAGCAGTTTCAGCTGATGCAGTTCAAGGGCGAAGCCTACGAGAAGGTCGGCGGGTTGCTCACCGCGGCTTGAGGCTGCGGCCGTCCGCCGTCCCTGCCGATCACCTCATCCGCACATCCTTGTGAAGGCCGTGACGGCCTCTCGCGCGTAACGCGCGCGGGGCGCGCTGCGTAATCCTGCCACGAACGCCGTAACCGCGGCTGATGATGGCATCGCAGCAAGGGAAGAAACATCCGCATGAATTTGTCGTTCAACATCGCCGAACAAGGCGAGGGGCCTTATCGTCTGCTCGCGATCCTGCGCTGGGTCATGGTGGTGATCTTCGTGTCGTTCGGCATGCAGAAGTTCACGCTGCAATCGGCGCAAGGCATCGTGCAATTCATCAGCAACAGCCCGTTCGTCTCGTGGCTGTCGGTGTTCGGCCTTCGCGGCGAGGCCTATGTGCTCGGCGTCACCGAGTTCGGCATCGCCCTGCTGCTTGCCGCCGGCGCCTTCAGCCCGATCCTGTCCGCGATCGGCGCACTGATGGGCGTGATCACCTTTGCAGTGACCTGGTCGTTCTTCTTCACGACACCCGGGGTGGTGAAATGGAGCCTGTCGACCGACCCGATGGCCTGGAACCTGGCCGGCGAGTTCCTGTTCAAGGACATCGTGCTGCTGTGCGTCTGCCTGGTGCTGCTGCTGGCGTCGTTGCCGCGGTCGATCGTCCGGTCGCGGACCGGATAGGTGCGTGCGCCGCGCGTTTGATAGTTAAGCCATGTTTAACCACGGGATCGCGCGCGTCCTGCATCGGGAACAGGACAATCCGTCGCACGCAGCCGTGTCTTGCAAATCGAATCCCATGGGCCTACTCAACCCTTGATTGACGAATTGTTGCTAGTAAGAAACCGTCCCCCGGTTGGGAGCGGAATGTGACGAAGTCAGACATATCGGCGGCGAGCCCGGCAAGCGTCGGTATTGCCTCTCCGTCGCTGCACATTTCTCGTATTTTCAAGCGTCCGCATTTTTTTAGTTCCATTGCAGTTCCCGCGCCGTGGCTGGAGTGGGAGGGCGGTCGCGATCGTGGTTTCCGGGAGTGACCGCCGGAACAGCGATCGGGCCGCCCGTTCCCCAGTCGGAATGGGAAACGGTGCAAGACGCGCGATCGTGAATTCGGACGCGTGGGTTCCACCGCTAGGATCGCGATGTCGCCATTTCTCGATGGCTGAACAGGTCCGCCTGCGGGTCACATCGCAACATCGTCCCGAATTCGTTCTACATGAGACAATGGCTCTTCGTCCGGATCGCGGCCGTCCTGCTTGCCGTTGCCGCTAGCGTGCTGACGGCAGCGCGGGCTGATTCGGACATGGATGCGCAGATCAGGGACATCGTCACGACGGAACTGGCGCCGACCGCGACCGCAGCCGATCCGGGGGGCTTGGCCGCGGCGGTCTATGCCGGCGGCCGGGTCGCCTTCTTCAACTACGGCTTCGCCGACACTGCGGCAAAGCGGCCGGTCACCTCGGACACGCTGTTCAATCTCGCCTCGCTGCGCAAGCTGTTCGAGGCGACACTGGTCGCACTCGGCACCGCGCGCGGCGAATTGCGGCTGGACGATCCCGTCGGCAAGTATCTGCCCGAGTTGCGCGGCGACTATGTCAGCCGCGTCACGGTCGGCGAGCTCGTCAACCATACATCGGGGCTGCTGCTGCCGACCGATCATCCGCCATGGCCGAACGAGGCCTTCAGCCGCGATCAGTTCATCGCGATGCTCAATGCCTGGATGCCTCCCGAAGGCGTGCAGCCGGGCAAGCAGCGCATCTACAGCCATGCCGGCTATGTCCTGCTGCAGCTGGTGCTGGAGCAGCGCTATCGCATGCCGATCGCGACGTTGATCGAGAGCCGTATCCTCAAGCCGCTCGGCATGACCTCGACCTTCGTTCCGGATCGTGGCGAGGACAATCGTGCGGCGATGGCGCCGGAGATCATGCAGCGCATGGTCCAAGGCTACTCCCATGACGGCACGGCGATCGGTTCGCCCGGCAATCAGCAGAGCTATTACGATTTTCCCGGCACCGGCCAGATGTTCTCGTCGGCGCGTGATCTCGGCATGCTGCTGCGCGCCTGTCTCGACGGCGCGGTGATCGATCCCGAATTGCGCGCGGCATTGCAGGTGACCATGCGCGAGAGTTTTCGTGTCGATGCGACGTTCGGGCAGGCGATGGCGTGGGAGCACGTACGGCGGGACGGCGTCACCGTCATCGACAAGCCCGGCGGCCTCAACAATGCTTCGGCCTATATCGGCCTGGTGCCGGCGCGCCGGTTCGGCATCGTGCTGCTCGCCAATCGCGGCGACTACCCGCACGAGATCGCGCGCTACAGGATCCTGCCGGCACTCGCGCGACTTTGATCAAAACCAAGACACTTTAGCTATGCTGCGTGCCAATCCGACGACACGGCCTGCGCAGCCGGGCAGGGGATGCATGCAAAATTCGTCATGGCGCGGAACCGTGATCGGCTATATAAACCGGTAGCTTCTTCTCCTGCTTGAAGAGGCTGATATGACTGATTTACAAAATTCTGATTTGCACGCTCCTGATTTGCATACTTGGCTTTCGCAGCAACCCCACGGCCTGCGGACCTACCGAACGCTCCAGGAAAAACTCGAGTCCTTGAGCCGGCATCAGCCCGAGCAGCGGGCGATGTGCCGGCTGCTGAGTGGTCTCGTCGGCAACTACATCGAGGCCTTTGACGAGGAGCCGCTGCCGGTCGCGGTCGCCGACCGCGCCTATGGCCGCCTGCTCGATCTCGTCGCAAGCCTCGATCTGAAGGGCAATCCCGACCGCCGCCTGGCCGACATCAACCGCATCGCGTCCTGCGATCTGTTGAACTGATCGCGCGTCATCCTCGCGCGGCGGCGAGCTCACGATAGAGCGCGGCGTAGCGGCCGGCGCGATTGTGCCAGGAGACGTCGGTGGCCATGCCGGCCTGCTGCAGCCGGCGCCACGTCACCTTGTCGTTGAACAGCAGGTTCGCTGTGCGCAAGCCATGGGCGAGCGCTTCCGAGGTCACGGGTGCGAACTTGACGCCGGTTGCAGGACTTCCTGTGGCCGCGGCTTCGTCGAAGCCGAGCACGGTGTCGGCAAGGCCGCCGACATTGGCAACGATCGGGACCGCGCCGTAGCGCAGCGCGCAGAGCTGGGTGAGGCCGCACGGCTCGAACCGCGACGGCACCGCGAGCGCATCGGAGCCTGCCTGGATCAGATGCGCCAGCGCCTCGTCATAGCCGATCACGACGGCGATCCGTCCGGGGTTGTCGCGCGCCAGCGCGGCGTAGCGATCCTGCAGATCGCGATCGCCGCTGCCGAGCAGCGCGAGCTGAATGCCTTCGCCGAGCAATGTCGGAATGTTCTCCAGCAGCAGGTCGAGGCCCTTCTGCCATGACAGCCGGCTGATGACGCCGAGCAGCATCGCATCCGGTGCCGGCTCGAGCCCGAAGCGCTGCTGCAGCGCCGCCTTGTTGGCGGCGCGCTCCGCGATTTGCCCGGCGCTGAAGCGCGCCGCGATGTCGGGATCGGTGGCCGGATTCCACACATCGATGTCGATGCCGTTGAGGATGCCGCTCAGCACGTCGGAGCGTTCGCGCAGCAGGCCGCCGAGCCCCATGCCGCCGTCGTCGCTCTGGATCTCCCGTGCATAGGTCGGCGACACCGTGGTGATGCGGTCGGCGAATTGCAGGCCGGCCTTCAACAGGCTGATGGTGCCGTAATATTCGACGCCGTGAAGCGAGTAGGCCTCGCCCGGAAGACCGAACGCAGCCAGCATGTCCGGCGAGAATTGCCCCTGATAGGCGAGGTTGTGCACTGTCATCACCGTGCCCGGCCGCGGTTGCCCACCATAATGCAGATAAGCCGGCGCGAGCCCGGCCTGCCAGTCATGCGCATGCACGATGTCGGGGACGAAGCCCTCGATCGCACCCCGGCCGATTTCGGCCGCCATCCGCGACAGCGCTGCGAAGCGGATGCCGTTGTCGGGCCAGTCGCGTCCGTCGGGACCGACATAGGGATTGCCGGGGCGCGCATAGAGATGCGGCGCGTCGAGCGCAACAAGATCGAGGCCGTCATGGGTGCCGCCGAGCACGCGGATCGGGCCGCCGTAAAATTCTCCCCGGTGCAGCAGCGTCTCCGCGGAGGCCAGCGCCTTGAGCACATCGGGATAGCCGGGCACCAGCGTCCGGGTGGCGACGCCGTGCTGTTTCAGCGCCGCCGGCAGCGCGCCGACCACGTCGGCGAGGCCGCCGGTCTTGATGATCGGGTAGACTTCCGAGGCGACCGCGAGGACGCGGATGGGCGTCATGTCGGGAGCCTGTCGATCATCGGTTGCGTGATCAGCGTGATCCCTTGCTCGGTAGTGCGGAAGCGCTTGCCGTCGAACTCGGGATCTTCGCCGACCACCAGCCCTTCCGGAATCCGCACGCCGCGATCGATCACGACGTTTCTGAGCCGCGCGCCGCGGCCGACATTCACATAGGGCATGATCACTGCGTTCTCGACATTGGCGTAGGAATTGACGTGGACGCCGGTGAACAGCAGCGACCGTCGCAGCGCCGCGCCCGAGATGATACAGGCGCCGGAGACCAGCGAGGTCACTGCCTGGCCGCGCCGTCCGTCCTCGTCGTGGACGAACTTGGCGGGCGGGGTGATCTCGGCATAGGTCCAGATCGGCCAGGCGCGGTCATAGAGATCGAGCTCCGGCACGACGTCGGTGAGATCGATGTTGGCGCCCCAATAGGCGTCGACGGTGCCGACGTCGCGCCAGTAGGAGCGGGGATCGTCGCCGGAACGGACGCAGGAATCGTTGAACTGATGCGCCACCGCGCGGCCGTGCTTGACGATATAGGGAATGATGTCCCTGCCGAAATCATGGTTGGAATTGGGATCGGCGGCATCGCGGCGCAATTCATCGAACAGGAATTGCGAGTCGAACACGTAGATGCCCATGCTGGCGAGCGACTTGTCGGGCTTGCCGGGCATCGGCGGCGGATCGGCCGGCTTCTCCAGGAACGACTGGATCAGGCCGTTGTCGTCGACATGCATGATGCCGAAGCCAGAGGATTCGGTGCGCGGCATCTCGAGGCAGCCGACGGTGACGTCGGCGCCGCTCTCGACATGCTGCTTCAGCATCACCTCGTAGTCCATCTTGTAGATATGGTCGCCGGCGAGCACCAGGATGTACTTGGTGCCGTGCGCCTCGAGGATGTCGATGTTCTGATACACGGCGTCCGCCGTGCCGAGATACCAGTTGGTCTCGGAGACGCGCTGGCTTGCGGGCAGGATGTCAAAACTCTCGTTTCGTTCCGGGCGGAAGAAGTTCCAGCCGCCTTGCAGATGTCGGATCAGGCTGTGCGCCTTGTACTGGGTCGCCACCGCGATGCGGCGGATGCCCGAGTTCACGGCGTTGGAGAGTGCGAAATCGATGATGCGGGACTTGCCGCCGAAATACACCGCCGGCTTGGCGCGCCTGTCGGTGAGCTCCTGAAGTCTGCTGCCGCGTCCGCCGGCCAGCACATAGGCGAGGGCGTGACGCGACAATGGTTCATTTCCGACTGATCTCATGGTCATCCTCCCAGAACTCCAGGCGTCGCCCCGCTACCTTCTCTTGTCCGGAAGGCCTGATCGGCGCCACGGGGCCGATTGGAACGTTAGCAAGCGCGCCCCGGTTGGGCAAAGCAGGATGGCGGATTTTCGTTCCCCGAATCCCGGCCTCCGAAGATCGGGGTTGCGGGCTGGTTAAGGCTATTGACGGCGCGCGATTTCGGCCTAGAGCAGGCCTGCGCATTTCCTGCCCAAGGCCGGCATCCCATGACCATTTCTTCCGTCACACCCCAGACCATCCGTGCAACGCTGTTGCTGCGCCGGGAGATCGCGCTGCTCGACGTCAGGCATGAGGCGGACTTCGCCACCGGCCATCCGCTGTTTGCCGCCAACATGGCGGCCGGCCGGATCGCGCTCGAAGCCGAGCTGCGCTTGCCGCGCAAGGACGTGCCGATCGTTCTCTATGACAATGGCGAGGGACTGGTCGCTGCCGCGGCCGGCCAGTTGCGGGCGCTGGGCTACAGCAACGTCGCGGCGCTTGCCGGTGGCTTGCAGGGCCGGAAGGCGGCCGGCTACGAGGTGTTCGAGGACGTCAATTCCTACGCCAAGGCCTTCGGCGAGTTGGTCGAGTCGCGCAGGCATACGCCGTCACTGAGCGCCGACGAGGTCGCCGCGCTGATATCGGACAAAGCCAACATCGCAATCCTCGACGTTCGCCGCTTCGACGAATATGCCACCATGAACATCCCGGGCTCGGTCAGCGTGCCCGGCGCCGAGCTGGTGCTGCGCGCCGGACACGCCGCGCCCGATCCCGACACCACCATCATCGTCAACTGCGCCGGCCGCACCCGCTCGATCATCGGCACGCAGTCGCTGATCAATGCCGGGCTGCCGAACAAGGTGCGGGCGCTGCGCAACGGCACGATCGGCTGGACGCTTGCGAAACACGATCTCGAGCACGGCGCCGGCAAGCGCGGCGGCGTCGGGCCATTCGAGGGCGCCGCCGACAATGCGCGCGACGTCGCCTATCGCGCCGGCGTCCGCCACATCGGCGCGGCTGAGCTTGCCGCGCTGGAAAAGGACGCACACCGCACGCTGTATCGCTTCGACGTCCGCGACGCCGAGGAATACGCCGCCGGTCATCTGGCCCGCTTCCGCCACTATGCGGGCGGCCAGCTGGTGCAGGAAATCGACATGGCCGCGCCGGTGCGCGGCGCCCGCATCGTGCTGACCGACGACAAGAGCATCCGCGCCGACATGACGGCGTCCTGGCTCGCGCAGATGGGCTGGGAGGTCTATGTGCTCGACGGCGGCTATGAGGCCCCACGCGAAGTCGGGCCGCCGCACGTTGTGCCGAGGCCGGATCCCGCGCACCGCTACCGGCGTCCCTATGAAGGCACCGGCGTCGCAGAGCAGGCGATGCAGGCCTATCTCGATTGGGAGTACGGCCTGGTCGACCAGCTGCGCCGTGACGGCACGCATGGGTTTTATGTGATCTAGCGGATGACGCGATAGCCTGCCGTCGCAAGGCCCACTGCTAAAATATCGAAAACAACCCCATGCAAAGTAGCCGGTGGCTGCCGCGTTCGACACGGCAACTTGACTCGTCGGGCAAATCAGCGGTATTCTTCCATTATTCCGAAATTGTGCAGACGCCCCTCTGCTTGCGCAGTGTCATCACCCGCGCATGCGGGTGATCCAGTATTCCAGAGACGGCAGTGCTTGAGCCGAGAGGCCGCGGCGTACTGGATCGCCCGGTCAAGCCGGGCGATGACAGCGGTGGACGAGGATATCGCCTCACATCCTCTCACGATGACGGCTTGTTTCGCGGCTAGACTGTAGACCCTCATGGTGAGGAGCCGGATCGCATCTATCGATGCGATCCGACCTAGGAGCGAGCTTCGCTCGTCTTGACCGCGCTAGCGGGAGTGGTGCACCGAGTTTGCCGTGAGACTCAGCCCGCCGCTACTTCGGCAGCGCCACCGGCGTCAGCTTGAACGGGCCGGGGTCCTTGCCCTTGTTGTCGCCGATCACATAGGACAGCTTGCCCTCGGCCACCCAGCCGACATCGCCGACCTGCGTCACCGAGACCGGCTCGGCCAGACCATCCTTGATGGTGTCGATGCTGGCCTCGCTGCCCTTCACCGTGACCTTGTCGAGCTTGCCGTTGCCCTCGATCAGCAGGAAGCCGCCGCCATGGGCGCGCAGCGCGTCGGCATGGTCGAGCGGCCGCGACGGCTTCAGCTCCGTCACGGCGCCCGCCTTGCCGTCCTTCATCTCGATCTTGAACAGCTTGGCTGGAATGAAGGTCGTAACATAGAGGTTGCCGTCGGCGCCGATCGCGATGCCGTCGAGCCCGACACCGTCCTTGGCCGGCGCGAGTTGCGGATCGGTCGCGAAGGTCGCCAGCGCCGTGCCGCCGGGCTTCAGGCTGTAGACGAACGGCGCGAAGGAATCGCTGACATAGGCGGTGCCGTCGGCGCCGACCACGATGTCGTTGCAGAACGATTTCGGGTCGCTCAGGGCAAAGCTGCCCTTCGGCGCGCCGCTCTTGAGATCGAAGGTCTTCAGCCAAGCGCCCTTGGCGTCGCTCGGCCCCGCGACGCCCATCGCGCTGATGTCGTTGGAGCAGACATAGAGCGTCCCGCTCTTCTCGTCGGCGAGCACGCCCAAGGTCGAGCGGCTGTCCGCAGCACCCGGCTTGACCAGTTGCTCGGCCTTGCCGCCCGAGATCTTGGTCACGCCGCCATGGTTGAAGCTGCCGACGTAAAGCGTCCCGTCGGAGGTCGAGGTCACGCTCTCCGGAAAACTCTTGTCGGGAACTCCGACCGGAGCGGTTTCGGCGCGGGCGATGCCGGCTGTGCCGAGCGCAAGGATGATGACTGCCGTGCTCAGAAGCGATGCGCGGCGGGTCTTGAGCAGTTCTCCCGTTGCGCGCGGATGTGCCGCGTCGCCGTTCTTCTTTATCATGATCGCGTTTCCTCAATGAACCTGGTTGGACCAGGCAGGAATTGTGAGGCGATCGTCTCCGGTCGATGGTTGTTGTCTGCAGGGTTCCCGACCGGATTGTTCACCCGCCTGCCTTGTCATCTCGATATATACGATAGTATATAGCGCAAGGAAAGCTGCAGAGAGGGAAGCAGCGAGCGCCGGAGGGCGCGTCATGGAACGGGAATTGGCGGCGTGCCACCAATGCGTGTGCTGCGCTGGCGTCATCGATGGGCTCGCCGACGATGGTGCAATCGGATTCGAACCACGGATCGGGCTGTTTGCGGATGAGTGTGCGTTCGTCTGCAACGAATGCACCGCGAGCCCTGCAACAAACTCAATGTCGTCCCTGCGAAAGCAGGGACCCATAACCACTGATGCTGATTATCTTGCGTTGCTGGAACGACGAGTCCCGGTCACAACATCCGCTGCGGAGTATGGGTCCCTGCTTTCGCAGGGACGACAGTGGTGCGGCGCTCAGTCCGGGCTGAACGCGTCGTACACCAGCTTCCGGAACGCCGGCGTGATGCGCTGGCGTTCGTTCTGGGTCTGCTCGAGCATGATGTAGATCATGTCGAGCTTCGGATCGACGCCGAAATAGGTGCCGCTGCCGCTGTCCCATTTCAATTCGCCGATCGAGCCGGGCGGCGGTGGCTTGGCAATGCCGGGATCGGTGCGCACGGCGATGCCGTAGCCGTAACCGAAACCGTCGCCGGGGAAGTACCAGTAGTCGCGGCCGACGCCGGAGCCCGGCCCGATATGGTCCGTGGTCATGGTCTTGAAGGCTAAGGGGCTAAGATAACGCTTGCCGTCGAGCTCGCCGCCATAGAGCAGCATCTGCGCAAAGCGCGCATAATCGAGAATGGTCGACACCAGGCCGCCGCCGCCGGATTCCCACTCCGGATGCGCGCGCCGGTCGTTCTCCCCCGCGATCAGGATCGTGTCCGAGGGCAGCGGCTCGGCCAGCCGCGTCCGTTCGGTTTCCGCATCGAGCACGTATCTTGTGTCGTTCATCTTCATCGGATCGAAGATGCGCTCCTTCTCGAACTGATAGAGCGTCTTGCCCGCGACGATCTCGATCACCCGGCCGAGCACATCGGTGGAATGACCGTAGCGCCACATCGTGCCGGGCTGCCGCGACAGCGGCAGCTTGGCCAGCCGCGCCACAAATTCCTTGTTGTCGAACTTGCCGTCGAACAGGTGTCCTGCGCGGTAGAGCTTCTGGATCCAGTCGGCGCCGATATATTCGTAGGTGATGCCCGAGGTGTGCCGCATCAGGTCCTCGATCGTGACCGGGCGGATCGGCGGCACCAGCTCGAGCTTGTCCAGATCGTTGCCGCCATCCGGCTCGATACCGACCTTCACGTCGGCGAAGGCCGGAATGTATTTCGACAGCGGGTCCTGCGGCGACAGCTTCCCTTCGTCGACCAGCATCATCGCGGCGGTGTTGGTGATCGGCTTGGTCATCGAATGTAGCGCGAACATCGTGTCCGGCCGCATCCGCGACCTGGTCGTGACGTCGCGATAGCCGAAGGTCTTCAGATAGACCGGCTTGCCGTGCTGCTGGATCAGGATGACTGCGCCTGGAATTTTTCCTGTCGCTACCTCGTTGTCGAAGAACGCGGTGATGCGTTCGAGCTTCTCCGGCGACGGGGCAGGGGCATCGGTGGCGCACACGGCACTCGATGTGACAAATGCAAGACACAAGATCACGGTCACTGCCTCACGAAGCGTCCGCACGGCAGTGTGGAATGCTCGATCGTATCCGCCTGACATTGAAAGCCGCCCCTGCCTGATGCCCTGGACGCCGCAGTTTTAGCGCAGGCGCCCCCGCACCATAATCATTTTCGGGCGAGTTTATTCCCTAACGATAGTTGAAATTCATACAATTTGCGTGGCGCCGACCGGCGTGCGCACGGCGTTCGACAGCACCTGCAGCGCCTGGCTCAGTTCGGCGCGATTGCGTGCGGCGCCGAGCGATACCCGCAAGCCGCGCGGCGCGGCATCACCTGCCGCAAAGGCGTCTTCGCCGACCACGGCGAGGCCGTTGCGCATCAGGTGCGACAGCAGGTCGGTGCCGTCGAAATGTTTTGGCAGCGGCATCCAGAGATGGTGGCTCGCCGGACGCGCCGCATAGGTAACGCCCTTGAGGAAGCGGGCCGCGAGCTGCTGGCGCGCCGCCGCCTCGTTGCGGATGGCGCGGATGATGTCGGCGGCGACACCGGAGCGCAGCCATTGCGTGACCAGCGCGACCATCAGCGATGGCGGCATCTGCATGGTGGCCTGCATGCCGGCGCGCATCCGCTGCTCGGCGCTCGCATCGGGCGCCAGCAGATAGGCGACGCGCAAGGCGGGCGCGATGCATTTGGCGATGCTCGCGGCGAGGTAGGTGCGTTCGGGAATCAGGGTTGCGATCGGCGCCACCTGCGGCTCGAGCGGGCCGTAGACGTCGTCCTCGATCAGGACGCAGCCGCGCTTCCTGATGATCTCGGCGATCGCCTTGCGGCGCGCCGCGCCCATCGTCGCCGTGGTCGGATTCTGCTGCGTCGGCACCAGATAGACAACCTTCGGCTTGTGCTTGCGGCAGGCCTCGTCGAGTGCGTCGGGACGGGCGCCTTCAGCGTCCATCGCAACGCCGACCAGGCGGACATCCAGCCGCGCCGCCGCGGCCTTGATGCCGGGAAACGTCAACGCCTCCGTCAGCACGACATCGCCGGGCGAGGTCAGCGCCAGCAGCGCGTTGAAGATGATCGCCTGCGACCCCGGATAGATCACGATGCGGTCGGCCGACGCCTGCGGCACGCGCGGCTGTAGCCACGCGGCACCGGCCTCGCGTTCGTCAGCGGTGCCGCCGGGACGCGTATAGCCGAGATAGGCGGAGAACCCGGCCTCGGAACGGATGGTCGCAAGTCCCTGCGCGATGCGCAGGTCGAGATTGGCCTCGACCGGCTGCGGCGGCAGGTTCATCGACAGGTCGATGTTGACGGGCGCGGGCAGGTCGGACGCCGCGCGCGCGGTGGTCTCCGAGACGAAGGTGCCCTGGCCGACGCGGGCGTCGAGCAGTCCGCGCCGCCGCGCCTCGCCATAGGCGCGCGTCACCGTGGTGAGATCGATGTCGAGCGCCGACGCCAGCGCACGGTGGGTCGGCAGCCGTTGGCCGCGCACCAGCCGGCCGCTCGCGATATCGGCGGCAAGCGCATCGACGATGCGTAGGAACATCGGGCCGTGCCATTCCGAAACCGTAGGGATCCAATCCATGCAATCCGGCGCTTTGTCTTTGATTGTATGCTCTCGAATTCATATTGTATGGATCATCAGATCAGGTCAAGGACGACGGTCATGACGGAGACGATTTCCCTTCCCAAGGCAATGTGGCGCGGCTTCACGATGAAGTGCCCGAACTGCGGGCGCGGCCATCTGTTCGGCCGCTTCCTCAAGGTGGCGGATCATTGCGAGGTCTGCGGCGAGGACTTCACCCCGCAGCGCGCGGACGATTTCCCGGCCTATCTCGTGATCGTGGTGGTCGGCCACGTCGTGGTGCCGGCGCTGCTCTGGATGGAGATGACCTACGCGCCGCCGGCCTGGCTGCAACTGGCGATCTGGCTGCCGTTCACGTTGTTCAGCGCGCTCGGACTATTGCAGCCGACCAAAGGCGCGATCGTCGGCTTGCAGTGGCAGCTCGGGATGGAGGGATTTGCGGCGACGCGGCGTGCGGCTGCGCCGGTGCGGGCGCGGACCAACGCCGGCACTGTAGGGCGGATTAGCGGAGCGTAATCCGCCGCTCCACTCGCGAGAAAGTTGGTGGGTTACGCCTTCGGCTAACCCACCCTACACAATTGCGTAGCCCGGATGAGCGAAGCGAGATCCGGGAACAGTAGCCCAGCATATCGCTTCGCTCATGCGGGCTACAGCGCTGGGTCAAATCAGGATCGTAGCCCGGATGGAGCGAAGCGAAATCCGGGGCTCGTGCCGCAGGCGATACCGTCCCGGATTTCGCTTCGCTCCATCCGGGCTACGGATCAAATCGGATGATGATGCGGCCGGAACATGCGGCCCTTTTCCGTCACCAGCACCACGGCGAGCGCGGCCAGCGTGCAGAGGAAGAAGCCGGTCGCAAACGGCAGCAACGTGCCGTCGTAGTCCTGGCCGATCGTGGTGCCGACGCCGATCCCGAGCAGGGTGGTGATGGTGCCGTAGAGCGAGGACGCAGTGCCGGCGATCTTGCCCTGCGGCTCCATCGCGAGCGCAGTGAAGTTCGCCATCATCAGCCCGAATGCGAACATCATCAGGCCGGCGAGGACCATGAACAGCGGCAGCGACAGCGTGTCGGTCTTCACGGCGAGGAACAGCGCGGCGGCGACGACGGCAAAACCGGTCAGCGCGGCGTGCGAGATCACCCGCATGCCGATGCGGCCGACGATGCGCGAATTGAGGAAGCCGGCGATCGCGACGCCGACCGCACACGCGGCGAAGGCGACCGGGAAGTAATGTCCGAGCTTGAAGACCTCGGTGAAGATCTGCTGCGAGGAGAACACGAAGGCAAACAGCGAGCCCTGCACGCCGCCGGCGGCGAGCGCGTAGCCGAGCGTCTGGCGGTTGGTGACGGTCTGACGAAACGCGGACAGCACCTCGGGGATCGCCAGCGACTTGCGCAATTCGAGCGGCAGCGTCTCCGGCATCCGCATCGCGCTCCAGACCAGCGCGATCACGCCGTAGATCATCAAGAGCACGAAGATGCCGCGCCAGTGCGTCAGCAGCATCACGGCCTGGCCGAATGACGGCGCGATCACCGGCACCGCGATGAACACCATCATCGCGAGCGACATCACGCTCGCCATGCGCCGGCCGGCATAGCAGTCGCGCACGATCGAGGTCGCGATCACGCGGGTTGCGGCGGTGCCGAGCCCTTGCAGCGCGCGCGCCAGCAGCAGCGTCTCGAACGACGGGGCCATGATCGCGAGCAGGCCGGCGATGGTGTAGACGGCCATGCCGCCGAGCAGCACCGGGCGGCGGCCGAAACGATCCGACAGCGGGCCCATCACGAACTGGCCGACGCCGAAGCCGACCAGGAAGATCGACAGCACCATCTGCGGACGGTTGGCGTCGGCGATCTGGAACGCAGATCGGATGTTCGGCAGCGCCGGCAGCATCATGTCCATCGCCAGCGGGTTGAGCGCCATGATGGAGGCGATGACGACGACGAATTCCGGAAAGCCCATCGGGCGGTGGCCTGAGGACACCCAGGCATCGGCATTGATGTCAGACACTTAAAACCTCTTGGAAGATTCCAGCATAGCGGCCTTGCTGCATTGCACAATCGGCGTTTTGGGATGGGAGACCGTCGGCGGCGGGTGAGGTAGCCGGGTCATGGAACCGGCCGCGAGGCCGTCGGCTGGTGCTATATCGTTGCTTCTGCAACTATTTTACTCGTCCTGCGCCGGAAGCTCTGCTATCCGGGTACCAGCATCCGTGCCGGGCAGGGCGCATCGCGGCCGATCATGCCCGTACGGACAAGAACGGGTTTGGGGAGGCCAAATGTCCATCGAAATCTCCGCGCGCTCGCGCGGCGCTACGCTGTCGGATGAGGAGCGCAAGGTCCTCACCGCAACGCTCGTCGGCACCACGATCGAGTGGTACGACTTCTTCGTCTACGCCCAGGCCGCGGGCCTGGTGTTCGGCGCGCTGTTCTTTGCGCCGATGAACGCGAACAATCCGCTGCTGGCGCAGATCGTCTCGTTCGCGACGCTCGGCCTCTCATTCCTGTTCCGCCCGTTAGGGGCCATCGTCTGCGGCCATCTCGGCGACCGCTTCGGCCGCAAGAACATGCTCGTCGTCACACTGCTGCTGATGGGCGCTGCGACCGCGCTGGTCGGTCTGCTGCCGACCTACGCGCAGATCGGCGCCTGGGCGCCGGCACTCCTGATTCTTCTCCGCATCCTGCAGGGCTTCTCGGCCGGCGGCGAATGGGGCGGCGCGGCGCTGATGTCGGTGGAATCGGCGCCGCGCGACAAGCGCAGCTTCTTCGGCTCGTTCCCGCAGATCGGCACGCCGCTCGGCATGATCCTGGCAACCGGCGTGTTGTGGGTGCTGACCGCGACGCTCGGCAAGCAGGCGATGATCGAATGGGGCTGGCGGATTCCGTTCCTGCTCTCGATCCTCCTGATCGTCGTCGGCATCGTGATCCGGCGCACCGTCGAGGAATCGCCGGTGTTCCTGGCGATGCAGCGGCGGCACAAGGAATCCTCCGCGCCGCTGCGGGAATTGATGCGCAATCATGCGAAGGAGATCCTGCGCACCGCGCTGATCTTCATGGCCAACAATGCGGCAGGTTACATCCTGATCGCGTTCATCATCAGCTACGGCACCAACACGCTGAAGATGCCGTCGGAGCAGCTGCTGCTGATCGGCACGCTGGCGGCAGTGAGCTGGTTCATCTTCACGCTGCTCGGCGGCATCCTCGGCGACAAGATCGGCCGCGTGCGCTGCTTCCAGATCGGCTACACCCTGATGGTGCTGTGGGCGGTGCCGATGTGGTTTTTGATCGACAGCAAGAACCTGCTGCTGTTCTTCATCAGCGCGGTCGGCCTCACCATCGCGCTCGGCCTGTCCTATGGCCCGCAAGCCGCGCTCTATGCCGAGCTGTTTCCGGCCAAGGTGCGCTATTCCGGCGTCTCGATCGGCTACGCGCTCGGCGCCATCTTCGGCGGCGCCTTCGCGCCGATGATCGCGCAATGGATCATCGGCACCTACGGCCAGTCCTGGCGCGTCGGCGTCTATATCGCGGTGCTGTCGCTGATCTCGCTGATCACGGTGTCGACCATCAAGGATCCGCAGGGCGTCGATCTGAACGTGAATGACGCAGGCGGGTAGGCACTGTAGGGCGGATTAGCCGAAGGCGTAATCCGCCACCGTTCCTCTGCCGCGGTGGATTACGCTGCGCTAATCCACCCTACGCAGCGGCGCTAACCGACGAGCATCGCCTTCAGCTTTCTGACCGCGCTGTCGGGCGTCGTCAGCACCTCGCGGTCGGTAACTTCCGCGACGCGTTCGGCCGCCGGCGCCATGCTGTACTGGGCGAGTGCGATCAGGTCGCAATCGCGCAAGTCCTTGGCTGCCTCGACCACGATGCGATCATGCTCGGCGCGGTCGCCGCGATCCAGCGCCGCCAGCGCGCCCTCGGCGAGTTTCGGCACCAACGTGACCGATGCAGGAAACTCCGGCGGCATCGACACCAGCGTCGGTGGGAAGGTCGAGAGCAGGCCGATGCGCTGTCCCTTCGCCACCGCCTGTTCGATCATCGCCTCGTTCGGCTTCAGCACCGGTATCGGCGCGTGCGCGCGCGCCACCGCCTCGATGCAGGGCCCGAACGCCGAGCAGGTGAAGAGAATGCCGTCGGCGCCGGTGCTTGCCGCGTAGCGGCCCATGGTGAGGAACCGCTCGGTCATGCGCTCGGTCAGCTTGCCGTCGCGCGCGAGGTCGGCCGAAAGGCTGTCGTCGAGCAGGTTCATCAGCCGCGCCTCCGGCCAATGGCGTGCGAATGAGGTCTCGATCGGGACGATCGAGTGCTTCAGGGCATGAATGAGGGTGATGCGCATGTTCGCTGTTTTCTTCTCCCTCTCCCCGCTCTTCGCGGGGAGAGGGTTGGGGTGAGGGGCTCTCTCCCCGTATGCGGGGCGAGGTGATCGGTTACTTGAACGGGATCGCGTACATCAAGCCACCCTTGCTCCAGGTGCCGTTGAGGCCGCGCTCGAGCTTCAAGGGGCTTGCCTTGCCGACATTGCGCTCGAAGATCTCGCCGTAATTGCCGCCGGCCTTGATCGCGGCGACCAGCCATTTGTTGTCGAGGCCGAGCCGCGAGCCGAGATCGCCGGACGCGCCGAGCAGGCGCTGGATCGCCGGGACCTGCGACTTCGTCATCTCGTCGACATTGGCCTGGGTGACGCCGAGCTCTTCGGCTTCGACGAGGCCGTAATGCAGCCAGGTGATGATGTCGCTCCAGACCTCGTCGCCGTTGCGGGTGAACGGGCCGAGCGGCTCCTTGCTGATGGTCTGCGGCAGCACGACGTAATCTTCCGCCTTTGGCGCGGCGGTCGCGACCGCGCCCGCGAGCGCCGAGGCGTCCTGGGTCATGGCATCGCAGCGGCCGCCGAAGAAGGTCTGGTACATGGTGTCGGGGCGGTCGAATACCAGCGGCTTCCAGTCGATGCCGTTGGCGCGGCCGTAATCGCCGAGCGTCACTTCATGCGTGGTACCCTGCGCGACGCAGACGGTGGCACCCTTGAGATCCTTCAGCTCCTTCACGCCGAGGTCCTTCTTCACCACAAAGCCCTGGCCGTCGTAGAAATTGACCGGACCCTGGCGCAGGCCGAGCGTGGTGCCGCGCAGATAGGTCTGTGTCGAGTTGCGGTAGAGCACGTCGATCTCGCCGGACTGCAGCGCCGTGAAGCGGTTCTGCGCGGTCAGCGCGACGTAGCGCACCTTATTGGCATCGCCGAGCACGCCGGCGGCAAGCGCACGGCAATAGTCGACATCGAGGCCCTTGAAGTTGCCCTGCGAGTCCGGCGCCGAGAAGCCGGCAAAGCCGGTCGACACGCCGCACACCAGCGTGCCGCGCTGCTTGATGGTGTCGAGCGTCGCCGCGCTTGCACCGGTGATGCTCGCGGCAAGAACGGTTGCAGTGATCAATCCCCTGTACATTTTACACCTCCTCCTAATGACCAATGTCCTTGAGCGCGCTGTCGACCGCAGCGCCGAGCCTTTCGACGATCATGTCGATGTCGCCGGAAGTTGCGATATAGGGCGGGGCGAGCAGCACATGGTCGCCGCGCTGGCCGTCGGCGGTGCCGCCCGACGGATAGCAGCCGAGTCCGCCGGCAAACGCTGTGGACTTGATCCGCTGATGCAGCTTCAGCTTGGGATCGAATGGCTGCCGCGTGCCGCGGTCGGCGACCAGCTCGATCCCCCAGAACAGGCCGCGTCCCCGGATGTCGCCGACATGGCGATGATTGCCGAAGCGTTCGGTAAGCCGCTGCTCGAGCTGGCGGCCGCGCGCCTTGACCTGGTCGAGCAGCTTCTCCTCGCTGATCACCTTCTGCACCTCGAGCGCGGCGGCGCAGGCGAGCGGATGCGCGAGATAAGTATGGCCGTGCTGGAACGCGCCGGAGCCGTTGCGCACGGTGTCGACGATGGTGCTGCTGGCAAGCATCGCGCCGATCGGTTGATAGCCGCCGCCGAGGCCCTTGGCGACGGCCTGGATGTCCGGCGAGATGCCTTCTTGCTCCCACGCATGCAGCGTGCCGGTGCGGCCCATGCCGCACATCACCTCGTCGAGGATTAAGAGCGCGCCGTGACGGTTGCAGATCTCGCGCACCGCCTTGAAGTAACCGTCCGGCGCCGGCACGCAGCCGGCGGTGGCGCCGACCACGGGCTCGGCGATGAAGGCGGCAACGTTCGCGGGGCCGAGCCGCTGGAATTCCGCCTCGAGCTCGGAGGCGAGCCGCGCCACAAACGCGGCCTCCGATTCATCGTCGCGCTTCTCGTGATAGGCAAAAGCGGGGGTGACATGGCTGAACGCGGGTGACAGCAGCGGCGCATACGGCTCGCGGCGCCAGGCATTGCCGCCGGCCGACAGCGCGCCGAGCGTGTTGCCGTGATAGCTCTGGCGGCGCGCGATGAAGCGCGCACGCTTCGGCTCGCCGCGCTCGATGAAATATTGCCGCGCCAGCTTGATCGAGGCCTCGATCGCCTCCGACCCGCCGCTGACGAAGTAGACATAGCCGAGACCGCCGGGCTCGTGGCCGACCAGCCGCTCGGCGAGTTCTTCCGCGGGCTCCGACGAGAAGAAGCCGGTATGCGCATAAGCAAGCTTGGACGCCTGCTTTGCGATCGCGGCGAGAATCCGCGGATGCTGATGCCCGAGGCAGGACACCGCGGCGCCGCCGGAGGAATCCAGAATGCGGTGGCCGTCCTCCGCGATCAGCCAGACACCGTCGCCGCCGACCGCTTTCGGCGGGGTTTCGCGCAGGCTGCGATGCATCACGCGGCTCTTGTTGGCGGCCATGACGCTCATCCTTTCTCGACAAAATATTGTGACATCTCGGCGAGCCGGCCCTCGGTCTGCTCCAGCCTGCGCTTTGCACCCGCGCCGCCCAGCGTGAAGGCGACGGCAGCAAGCGACTGGGCGACTGCGATCGCACCGGTGAGACTCGGGAAGAAACCGGGCGAGGAGGCGGCCTCGAACAGCAAGAGATGATCGGCGCCCTCGGCCATCGGCGCGCTGATCGTGTCGGCGATCGCGATCAGCGTGGCGCGCGCCTGATGCGCCGCACGCGCGGTCTCGACGCTGACCAATGTGTAGGGCGCAAAGCCGATCACGACCACGGCGTCTTCGGCGCGGAAGGCGCCGTGGTCGAGGTCGAACGGGCCGGAACCGCCGACCAGCTGCACTGCGTCGGGGCGGAACAGGCGAAGCTGATAGGTCAGGAGTTCCGCAACGCTGCGGCAGCTGCGAAAGCCCGTGATCCAGATCCGATTGGCGGCGTGCAGCGCACGCGCGGCGTCCGCGATCGCGCTCGCGGAAATCCGCGCAAGCCCGGCGGCTTCGGCCTCGATCTTGTCGTGCACCAGTTTGACATCGGCATTCGGCCCGGCGCGCCGGCCCTTGGCGCGGCCGGAGAACGGTGAGCCCTGCGCCGGCCGTCGCGCCTCGGTGAGTGCGGCGCGCAATTCGTCCCAGCCGGAATAGCCGAGCGCCTTGGCAAGACGGGTGAAGGATGCAGGATCGGCGCCGGCGACCGAGGCGAGCTCGCGCATCGAGCGGGTGGTGGCGTCGTAATCATTGGCTGCGACAAAACGCCCGACCTCCTGCAAACGCATCGGCAGCGACGGCAATGCGCTGCACAATTCGTTCAGGGGCGATGGTTTCGGCTGAGCCTGGGCCATGAAACATATGTTGCACGAATATCAATTTGGTGCAACATATGAAGTGCGCAGCCCCGAATAGGCTCTTGCGCATGGCAGAAGATCGCTTCTCACTGGGATCCTTGTGCTGTGACGACATCGACGCCGAAACGCCCTCCCGCCCGGGCTCCAAGTCGGTCCTGGCGCCTTTCGCTCAGCGATCCCCGCGTCGCCGGCCTGTTCTGGCAGGTCCTGGTGGTCGCCATCGCGGTCGCCGTCGTCGCCTGGCTGTGGTCGAACGCGGTCCATAATCTCTCGGTGCGGCGCATCTCGACCGGCTTCGCCTTCCTCGGCCGCGAAGCTGGCATGCCGATCGCGGATTCCTGGATCGATTACTCGCCGAAGAACACCTACCTGCGCGCCTTCATCGTCGGCATCGTCAACACGCTGCGCGTCGCTGTCATCGGCATCGTGCTGGCGACCGTGATCGGCACGCTGGTCGGTGTCGCGCGGCTGTCGTCGAACTGGCTGCTGGCGCGGCTCGCCGCCGTCTATGTCGAGGTGCTGCGCGACCTGCCGCTGCTGCTGCAGCTGTTGTTCTGGTACGTGCTGATGCAGGGCCTGCCGGCGGCGCGTCAGGCGTGGAAGCCGGTCGAGGGCGTGTTCCTTTCCAATCGCGGGCTCATCCTGCCGTCGGTCCCGCTGCAGGAGGCCAATTGGTGGACGATCCTGGCGCTGGTCGCTGGCGTGATCGTCTTCACCTTCGTCAGGCGCCGCCTGATCGCGCAGCAGGTGCTCGACGGCAGAGTGCGGCCGGCCTGGCCTTACGCGCTCGGCCTCGTGGTCGCGCTGCCCGCGCTGGTCTCGTGGCTTCTGGGCGCGAGCTGGAGCATCATGCTGCCGGAGCTGCGCGGCTTCAACTTCGTCGGCGGGCTGACGCTGGCGCCGGAATACTTTGCGCTGCTGATCGCGCTCGTCACCTACACTTCGGCGTTCATTGCCGAGATCGTGCGCAGCGGCATTCAGGCGGTGCCGCGCGGGCAGTCGGATGCCGCCAAGGCGCTCGGGCTGAAGCGCAGCTTCGTGTTGCAGCAGATCGTGCTGCCGCAGGCGCTGCGCGTCATCATCCCGCCGATGACCAGCCAGTATCTGAACCTGACGAAAAATTCCTCGCTCGCGGTCGCGGTCGGTTATCAGGACATCGTCTCGATCGCCAACACCACGCTGAACCAGACCGGGCAGGCGATCGAGTCGATCGCGCTGATCATGATGGTGTTCCTCACCATCAGCCTTGGCATCAG
Organism: Bradyrhizobium sp. AUGA SZCCT0105; assembly: GCF_018129565.1. Lineage (NCBI taxonomy): Bacteria > Pseudomonadati > Pseudomonadota > Alphaproteobacteria > Hyphomicrobiales > Nitrobacteraceae > Bradyrhizobium > Bradyrhizobium sp. AUGA SZCCT0105. The sequence continues at coordinate 922,278 of NZ_JAFCMK010000001.1, forward strand.
CCTGTTCATGAACTGGTACAACGCGCGGATCGCGCTGGTGGAGCGCTGAGATGAGCTCGGTCGCCCACCTTCCGCAGGATCCGCTGCCGATCGGGCCGCGACCCGCACCACGGGCGCTCGGCGGACATCTCACCGCGTGGCTGCGCGCCAATTTGTTCGCCTCGATCCCGTCCAGCATCATGACGCTGCTGCTGCTGTTCGTGCTCGGCAAGGCCTGCATCGGTCTCTGGCAATGGGGCATTGCCAACGCGATCTGGATCGTCTCCGGCAATGACAGCAGCGCCTGCCGCGCGCTGCGCGGCGTCGGCGCCTGCTGGGCTGTCGTCCCCGAGAAGTACCGCTTCATCCTGTTCGGCACCTATCCGTTCGACGAGCAGTGGCGGCCGGCGCTCGCGGTCCTGATCTTCATCGCGTTGTTCGCGGTCTCGAGCCGCCGCAGCTTCTGGCGCAAGGAGCTGTTCCTGCTGTGGGCCGCAGCCTTGATCGCGATCGGCTGCCTGATGTGGGGCGGCTTCCTTGGGCTGTCCTTTGTCACACAGGACCGCTGGGGCGGGCTGCCGGTGACCTTGATCCTCGCGACCTTCGGATTGGCGTTCGGTTTCCCGCTCGGAATTCTGGTCGCGCTCGGCCGCCGTTCGAGGTTGCCGGCGATCCGCTCGCTCTGCGTGCTCTATGTCGAATTGATCCGCGGCGTGCCGCTGATCAGCCTGTTGTTCATGGCGAGCGTGATGTTCCCGCTGTTCATGCCGGACGGCGTCAACATCGACAAATTGCTGCGCGCGCAGATCGCCTTCATCCTCTATGCCGGCGCCTACCTTGCGGAAGTGGTGCGCGGCGGCTTGCAGGCGGTGCCGCGTGGACAATATGAGGCCGCCGATGCGCTCGGGCTGTCGTACTGGGAGAAGAACGCGCTGATCGTGCTGCCGCAGGCGATCCGCCACGTGATCCCGCCGCTGGTCAACACCTTCATCGCCTTCTTCAAGGACACCAGCCTGGTGCTGATCATCGGCATCTTCGATTTGCTGACGACCGCCAAGACCGCGATCGTCCATCCGGCCTGGCAGTCGTTCAGCGTAGAGGTCTACGTCTTCGTCGGGGTGATCTACTTCGCGTTCTGCTTTGCGATGTCGCGCTACAGCCGCGGCCTCGAGGCTCAGCGCGGAACCAACTGAGCGATCGGCTCTCGCCAATTCCTGCAAATCCGGTCGGCCGTCATGCCCGGGATGAACCCCGGGTACGACGATCTTTTGGGGCGATCGCCTCTTGCCAAGCCGTCTCGATCCTATTTATGATCATAAAATGGATAAATCGGCTCTCCCCTCCCTGGACCCGTCGCGGCGCGCCTCGATCAAGCGCAAGCGCTCGGACGCCGTCGCCGATCTGATCCGCAGCCACATCTTCCAGGCCGGCTTGCAGCCGAACGACCGGCTGCCGCAGGAGGTTGAGCTGATCGAGATGTTCGGCTGCAGCCGCTCGACCATCCGCGAGGCGCTCAAATCACTGGAAGTGCAGGGGCTGGTGCAGAACACCACTGGTCCCGGCGGCGGCGCGCGGGTGGCGCCGGTGTCGATCAACCGGATCGTCGGCCTGCTCAGCAACTACTTCTATTTCCAGTCGATCAGCACCGCGCAGATCTATCAGATCCGCCGGCTGATCGAGCCGGAGCTCGCCTTCAGCGTGGTCGGCCATCTCACCGCGGCGCATTTCGCCGCGCTCGACAAGGCGATCGCGGTTCAGGAGCATCATCCCGGCGGCATCGCGGACTGGGAGCACCACCGCCACGCCGAGATCGATTTCCACGACATCCTGATCGAGGCCTGTCCCAATCCGCTGCTCGGCCTGGTCGCCCGCTTCGTCAATGAGGCGATCCGGCATCTGATCGGCAAGCTCGGTGTGCAGGAATTCGCATCCAGCTTCACCTGCGAGAACATCGAGTTTCACAAGCGCCTGATGGCCGCGTTCCGCTCCGGCAACGCCGCGCGCGCCCGGCGCGTGATGCTCGACCATGTGCTGAGCGCCGAAGCCGTGGTCGTTCCAGCGGAAGACCGCCGCATGGATCTGCCGGTGTTTTACCAGCCGTTGCGGCTCGACTGAACAACAGTGTTGGAGGAAGCGGTCATGGTCACGCGACGCGAGAATGAATTGTGGAGCTGGTCGGCCGTCGATCTGGCGCGCGCGATCGCGGCGCGTGTGATCTCGAGCCGGGAAGCCGTGCAATCCAGCCTCTACCGGATCGCGCAGGTCAATCCGGCGTTGAACGCCGTCGTTGAGGTGCTCGCCGATGAAGCGCTGGCCGCGGCGGATGCAGCGGACGCCGCGGTGAAATCCGGCGCGGAGCTCGGCATGCTGCACGGCGTGCCGGTCACGATCAAGGTCAATGTCGATCAGCGCGGCCACGCCACCACCAACGGCGTCGTCGCCTTCCGCGACGTCATCGCGACCGAGGACAGCCCGGTGGTCGCGAATTTCCGCAAGGCCGGCGCCGTCATTGTCGGCCGCACCAACACGCCGGCCTTCTCGCACCGCTGGTTCACCAACAACGATCTGCATGGCGCCACCTATAATCCCTGGAGCCGGCGGCTGACGCCGGGCGGCTCCAGCGGCGGCGCGGCATCGGCCGTCGCCTCCGGCATGGGCGCGATCGCACACGGCAATGATTTCGGCGGCTCGATCCGCTATCCCGCCTATGCCTGCGGCGTCGCCGGCCTGCGTCCGACCCCGGGACGAATTCCTTCGTTCAATCCGTCGGCGACTTCAGATCGTCCGATCACGGCGCAGATGATGTCGGTGCAGGGGCCGCTCGCGCGCTCGGTCGCCGATCTGCGCACGGGCCTCGCCGCAATGGCGCAGCCGGACGCGCGCGACGGCACATGGCTGCCGGTGCCCTTGCAAGGTGCGCCACTCAAGCGTCCGGTCGGCGTTGCGATCGCGGCGGCGCCGTTCGGTGACGAGACGCCGGAGGTCAGCGCAGCGGTGCGTGCCGCCGGACACTGGCTCGCCGAGGCCGGCTTTGCCGTGGAGGAGACCGTGCCGCCGCGGCTCGCGGAGGCCGCCGATCTCTGGCATCGGCTCGTCATCAATGAGGAGCGGCGCGTGCTCGCGCCGATGATCCGCAAGTTCGGCGACGTGAGGGCCCGCTACAATCTGGACGGCCATATTGCGTATGCGCCAGAGCTCGACGGCGATCAGGTGCTGGCCTGCTTCGAGCAGCGGCTGGCCATCGTGCGGGCCTGGCAGCTGTTCCAGGAACGTTGCCCGGTCATCATCCTGCCGGTCTCGGCGCAACTCCCGTTCCGCTTCGATCAGGATCAGGAAGACGCAACGGTGGTGCGCGCGCTGCTCGATGCGCAGCGGCCGCTGCTCGCCGTCCCCGCGCTCGGCTTTCCGTCGGTCGTGGTGCCGACGGGGACCGCCGGCGGCGTGCCGGTCGGCGTGCAGGTGATCGCCGGCCGCTTCCGCGAGGATGTCTGTCTCGCGGTCGCCGAGGTGATCGAGGCGCGTGCGTCGACGCTGACGCCGATCGACCCACGCGACTGAAGGCACGCGGTTTTCGGAACCATCAACAAACACTGAGGATCATGGGAGAGCACAACGTGACGAATGCACCGATCTGGCAATGGTCCGCCGTGGAGACGGCGGCGGCCATCAAGAAAAGCGAAGTGACGTCGGAGCAGGTGGTTCGTGCCCATCTTGACCGTATGCACGCGGCCAATCCGGCGCTCAATGCCGTCGTCGTCGATCTCGGCGACGCTGCGCTGAAGGCCGCCAAGGCCGCCGACGATGCGCTGGCGGCGAGCAAAGGGAAGGGCGGCGAGGTCGGACCGCTGCACGGCGTACCGGTCACGATCAAGATCAACATCGACGTCGAAGGCCAGGCCAATTCGAACGGCGTGGTCGCGTTCAAGGACAACATCGCGCCGGGCGACTCGCCGGTAACGGCCAATCTCAAGAAGGCTGGCGCAATCATCATCGGCCTGACCAACACGCCGGAATTCTCGCTGCGCGGCTTCACCGACAACCCGCTGCACGGCCTGACGCGCAATCCCTGGAACGCGGACGTGACCTGCGGCGGATCATCGGGCGGCGCCGGCGCGTCGATCGCGGCCGGCATCGGCACCATCGCGCATGGCAACGACATCGGCGGCTCGTTGCGCTGGCCGGCCCATTGCAACGGCATCGCCACCATCAAGCCGACCCAGGGCCGGATTCCGGCGTTCAATCCCAGCGCCACGGCGGAACGGCCGCTGATGGCGCAGTTCATGTCGTCGCAAGGACCGCTGGCGCGCCACGTCGCCGACGTGCGCCTCGGCTTGGAGGTGATGGCGCAGCGCGACCCGCGCGATCCCTGGTACGTGCCGGCGCCGTTGACGGGGCCGAAGCCTGCCGCACCGGTCAAGGTCGCGGTCGCAAAGATCCCTGAAGACATGGCGACCGATCGCGGCGTGATCGCGCTTCAGCGCAAGGCGGCCGATCATCTGGCCGATGCGGGCTATGCGGTCAGCGAGGTCGAGGTGCCCGATCTCAACAAGGTCTGGCAGCTCTGGTGCGATCTGATCATGACCGAGACCCGCGTGTTGCAGCAGGACCAGATGCTGGCGACGACGAGTGCCGACTTCCAGAAGACGTTCCACGGCTTCATGGCGCTGGCAAATCCGTTGGATCAGGCCGGCTACATGAAGGCGATCGCGGAGCGCTCGCGCCACATCAGGAACTGGATGACGTTCCTCGAGCAGTATCCGCTGGTGCTGATGCCGACCTCGGTGCGCAGGACGCCGGAGGTCAATGCCGATCTCGGCGGCGACCAGCGCGTCAAGGAGTTGTTCTGGAACGACCTGCGCTTCATTTCGTCGATGAACGTGCTGGGGCTGCCGGCAGCCGTGGTGCCGGTCGGCCTGCATGAGGGATTGCCGGTCGGTGTCCAGATCGTGGGCTCGCGCTATCGCGAGGACATGTGTCTCGATGCGGCCGAGGCGATCGAGCGCAAGGTCGGCATCCTGGCAAGGCAATTGTGGGAGCGGCGCTGAGGCGATTTCGAAACCATCCAGCACTGTAAGGAACGCCGCGGCGAGATCTCGTCGCGGCGTTCGTGCGATCGGCGACGCGCGTGTCGGCGCCCGGCCCACGTTCCTCCACCCGGAATTCTTGCGCGGAATCGCAGAGCGCCATGCCGGCCACGGGGTTGTCGGCGATCCTTGATTGCTTCAGGAGTTCGTCCGAACCATCCGAACCCTTGGGAACGAAATGTCCATCACGAAACGCTCGCCTGTCCTGCTCGCAATTGCGGCCGTGTGTCTCTCCTTTGCGGCCGGCGGAGCTCGCGCGGAGGACGGTGTCCTGCGGGTCGGCATCATCACCGACATGAGCGGGCAATATTCCGACGGCAACGGCCCGGGATCGGTGATCGCGGCGCAAATGGCCGCGGAGGAGATCGGCGGCAAGGTCGGTGGACGCAAGATCGAGATCATTTCGGCCGATCACCAGAACAAGCCCGACGTGGCAACCGGCATCGTGCGCAACTGGATCGACAACAAGGGTGTCGACGTGATCGCCGAAGGCGTCAATTCCGCGGTGGCGCTCGCGATCCAGACGGTCACGCGCGAACGCAAGAAGCTGTTTCTGATCTCGGGCTCCGGCTCATCTGACCTCACTGGCAAGCAGTGTTCGCCGACCAGCGTGCAGTGGACCTATGACACCTATGCCTCCTCGAACGCCACGGCGAAAGCCGTGGTCGCGCGCGGCGGCTCGCCCTGGTTCTTCCTCACGGCGGATTACGCGTTCGGCCAGGCGCTGGAGCGCGATGCCAGCAAGGCAGTGACATCGGCCGGCGGCAAGGTGCTCGGCGCGGTCCGGCATCCGTTCGACACCGCCGATTTCTCGTCCTTCCTGCTGCAGGCCCAGTCCTCCGGCGCCAAGATCCTGGCGCTCGCCAATGCCGGCTCCGACTTCCGCAACGCGGTGTCGCAGGCCGACGAGTTCAACATCCGCGCCAGCATGCAACTCGTCGCGCTGCAGGTGACGCTCACCGACGTGCCCGCGCTTGGCCTCGCGCATGCGCACGATCTGCTGTTCACCGATTCCTTCTATTGGGACCGCACGCCCGAGACGCGCGTCTTCGCCCAGGAATTCTTCAAGCGGCATGGCGCGATGCCGACGGCCTATCAGGCCGGCGTCAACTCGGCGCTGCGGCACTATTTCAAGGCGGTCGCCGCGACCAACTCGGTGGATTCGGAGACCGTGATCGCGCAGATGCGCAAGACCCCGGTGAATGATTTCTTTGCCCAGAACGGCGTGGTGCGCGAGGACGGCCGCATGGTGCACGACATGTATCTGATGCGCATCAAGAAGCCGGAAGAGTCCAAGAGCAAGTGGGATCTCTACGAATATCTCGCGACGGTGCCGGGCGACCAGGCCTTCCGTCCGCTCGATGAAGGTGGTTGCCCCTACCTCGCCAAGGCGCATTAGGACGCGAGGCGGTCAGACCAGAGCAGGCGTTCGGGCACGCAATTGTTGGGGCAGCGTTGATGCCCCGGCTTGACCGGGCGATCCAGTACGCCGCGGCTTCTCTATTCAAGCACCCGCGTCTCTGGAATACTGGATCGCCCGGTCGAGCCGGGCGATGACACCGAGATGAGGTGCGCAATAGCGGCGCGTCGTATCGCGCGAGAACCATCCTCATCGTCGTCCTGGCGAAAGCCAGGACCCATTACCCCCAATGGTCGTTGCTGCGCGACGCTGCGGACCCAATCCCTCTCACAATCACATGCGGTGGCTATGGGTCCCTGCTTTCGCAGCGACGACAGCTGTGATGAAATCAAGCGGAACGTAATCGTGGCGGCCGTAGCACCGCGCTCATATCAAGAGGCACCATGACCAACACCATCGAGGCTCCCGACGGCGGCTACCGCTTCATGCCCGGCGTCAGTCAGTATTCCTGCGGCGTCGGTGCGTTGCCCGGTTATGCCATCGAGCGGGTCAGGTTCTCCGAACCGGTATCCTTGAGCGCAGGGTTTGAACGGATTGCCGAGATCATCAGGGGCGCGGGCCGTCCGCTGACCGCTTTAGCGGCCTGCGAACTGCGCTCGCCGGCGCCGTTCACCGAGGACGGGTTCAAGGCATTCAACGAAATCTACATCAAGACGCTGGTCGCCTGGGGCGTGATGCGCGACGGCGTCAATCCGGTGGCGCGCAGCAACGTCTGTCCAAAGCTCGATCCGCCCGCCGAGCCGTCGTTCCACGCCTTCTGCTACACGGTGCCGGCGGCGAAGGATGCACCGACGAGCTTCGTCGTCGCCGGCAGCGGCGAGTCGGTCGAGGGCAACGCCAATTATCGCGATCATACTGTCGCGCTCGGCGACACCAGCCCGGCCGGCATCCTGGCGAAGGCGCAATTCGTGCTTGGCGAGATGGAACGCCGGATGAGCGCGTTCGGCGGTTCTTGGCGCGACACCACCGCGGTACAGCTCTACACCGTGCACGACGCTTATCCGGTGCTCGAAAGCGAGCTCGGCCGCCGTGGCGTGCTTCGCAACGGCCTGACCTGGCATTTCGACCGGCCGCCGGTGGTTGGACTCGACTATGAAATGGATTGCCGGCGTGTGCAACTCGAACGCGTAGTGTGATGGTTCGGTCGCGTGATGCATCAAAAGCGCGTGTGGGCACATGTGTAAGCGCGTACCCTTTCTTGACACGGGTCGCGTCAACCGTTTCCCTTCGCCATCGAAATCGGCGGCTGGGTGAACGCGGGTGCAGAATCAATCTGTGATCAGGCGGCGGGATTTGCTGGCGCTGATCGGGACCATCGCCGGCAGTTCGGCGGTGTATCAGGCGATGACGAGCCTCGGCTTCGCATCCGAGTCCGCCTACAAGGGCCCGCTCAAGCTCACCGGCGACGTGAAGGGCGCTTCGGTGCTGATTCTCGGCGCGGGGCTTGCCGGCATGACGGCGGCGCTGGAGCTGCGCAAGGCCGGCTACAAGGTCCAGATCCTCGAATTCAACAACCGCGCCGGCGGCCGCAACTGGTCGATCCGCGGCGGCGACAGTTTTACCGAGCTCGGCGGCTTCAAGCAGACCTGCCAGTTCGAGCAGGGGCTCTATCTCAATCCCGGCCCGTGGCGGATTCCCTATCATCACCGTGCGCTGCTCGATTACTGCCGCCGGCTCAACGTGACACTGGAACCCTTCATCCAGCTCAACCACAATGCCTATCTGCACGCGACGCGTGCATTCGACGGCAAGCCGCAGCGCTTTCGCAGCATCAAGGCGGATTTCCAGGGAGGCGTGTCGGAGCTGCTCGCGAAAGTCAGCCAGCAGGGCCGGCTCGACGAGTTCGTCAGCAAGGAAGACCAGGAGATCCTGCTGCAGGCACTGCGCGACTGGGGCGCGCTGGATCGCGACTACAAGTACAATGCCAATCTGCGCTCCGCCGACGTCCGCGGCTATGCGCGCGATCCCGGCGGCGGCCTGATGGGCGATCCGCTGCCCAGCGATCCGATCTCGCTGCAGGAGTTGTTGCGGTCGCGGATGTGGCGCTACGTCCAGAGCTTTGCGCACTATGATTTCCAGACCACCATGTTCCAGCCGGTCGGCGGCATGGACATGATCGGCAAGGCGTTCGCGCGCGAGGTCGGCGACCTCATCCGCTATAACGCCAAGGTCACGCAGATCCAGCAGAACGGCTCGGGCGTCACCGTGAGCTTTGTCGACACCGCCAGTCCCTCCGTGGTGCAGCAGGCGACCGCCGACTGGTGCATCTGCACCATTCCGCTGCCGATCCTGAGCCAGCTGCCGATCGACGTCGGCGGGCCGATGAAGAATGCGATCGATTCCTTGCCCTACGCCGCCTCGGTGAAGGTTGGGCTGCAGTTCAAGCGGCGGTTCTGGGAAGAGGATGAGGCGATCTATGGCGGCATCAGCTACACCGACCTGCCGATCCGGAATATCGGCTATCCGAACTATGGCTTCAACCGCAGCGGCCGCGGTGTCCTGCTCGGCGCCTATTTGTATGAGGGCGCCAATTCCTTCGAGTTCACGGCGATGACGCCGGCCGAGCGAGTCGCCAGCGCGGTCGAGTTCGGCGCCAAGATCCATCCGCAGTACAAAAGCGAGTTCGAGAACGGCGTTGCGGTGGCGTGGCATCGGGTGCCGTTCACGCTCGGCTGCGCCGGCGAATGGACCGAAGCCGGGCGGGCGCAGCATTACCGCAATCTCTGCCAGATCGACGGCCGCATCGCGCTGGCGGGCGAGCACGCTTCGCAGCTGCCGGCCTGGCAGGAGGGCGCCATTCTGTCCGCGCTCGACGCCATTACCCGATTGCACGAGCGCGTGGTGAAGACATGATGGTGCGGACAGGAACATCGGTTGTCGCTGCGCTGGCACTGCTGTCGGCGACTGCGGCCCTCGGGCAGGACAGCGGGGTGACCAAGCGCACCTTCTCTTCCGGCTACCGTTTCGTGGAGATGACCGGCGAGGAGCTGTTCGGCAATGTCTGCCAGGGCTGCCACATGCCGGATGCGACGGGCGCAAGCGGCGCCGGCACCTATCCCTCGCTCGCCGGCAACAAGAATCTCGAAACCGGCAGCTATCCGATCTACCTTGTCGTCAACGGCCGCCGCGGCATGCCGGCGTTCGGCGACATGATGACCGATGGTCAGGTCGCCGCTGTTGTGAACTATCTGCGGACGCACTTCGGCAACACCTATCAGGACGCGGTGACGACCAAGGATGTCCAGGACGCCCGCCGCTAACCACTTTGGAGAAGAGTTCGATGAAATTCATCGGTATCGCACTGGGCGCCGCGCTGTCGGTGATGGCGACCGCTGCCTCGGCTGACGTGGTCAGGCATCCGATTCCCAACTCGACCTTCCCTATCGCGCAGGCGGTGACGGTTACCGGCAACACCACGACGGTCTATGTCAGCGGCCAGGTGCCGCCGGTCGCCAACAAGGATGCCGATCCGTCGAGCCCGCAGGCCTATGGCGACACCAAGACCCAGACCGTCGGCGTGTTCAACCGCATCAAGGCCATTCTGGAAGGCCAGGGGCTTGGCATGGGCGACGTCGTCAAGATGCAGGTGTTCCTGGTGCACAGCACGGCTGCGCCGATGGACTTCAAGGCCTTCATGGAGGGCTACACCCAGTTCTTCGGCGGCAGCCAGCCGAACCTGCCGGCGCGCTCGGTGGTCGGCGTCGCCGCGCTCGCCAATCCCGGCTTCCTGGTCGAGATCGAGGTGATTGCGGCCAAGGACACCAAATAAGGACTCCAAATAGCCGGCGCGAAAGCGCGGAGCATGCGCGCGGAAATTGAAGGGCTCGCCGTCTTGCCAAAGCGCGTGCCGCCTGTCTGAATTCATCTCCAATCAGGTGGTGGAATTCCGGGAGAGCACGATGTCGCACAACGCCCGAAACATGGTTCGATCGCTGCAACTCGCGGCAGCGTTCGTTCCGGTCCTGCTCGCGTCCGGCGCGAGCGCGCAGGGACTGACCGAGCAGCAGCAATTTGCTCGCGGCATCTACCAGGAGCTGGTCGAGATCAACACGACCACCGCGACCGGCGATACGCAGAAGGCGGCGGAGGCGATGGGCGCGCGGCTCCGCGCGGCGGGCTTCCCCGAGGGCGACGTGCATGTGTTCTCGCCGGCACCGCACAAGGGCAATCTGGTGGCGCGGCTGCGCGGCTCCGGCGCGCGCAAGCCGATCCTGCTGGTCGCCCATATCGACGTCGTGCCCGCCAACCGCGAGGATTGGTCGGTCGATCCGTTCAAGCTCACCGAGCAGGACGGCTATTTCTACGGCCGCGGCTCGGGCGACGACAAATACATGGCGTCGGCCTTCATCACCAATCTGATCCGCTACAAGAAGGAGGGCTACAAGCCCGATCGTGACATCATCGTCGCGCTCGAGACCGACGAGGAGATCCTCGATTCCAACGGTCTCGGCATGCAGTGGCTGATCAAGAACCACCGCGACCTGATCGACGCCGAGTTCGCGCTCAACGAAGGCGGCGGCGTCGGCCTGAAGAACGGCAAGGCGATCCGCAACAGCGTGCAGACCAGCGAGAAGGTCTCGATCGGCTACCTGCTCACCGTGAAGGATCGCGGTGGCCATAGCTCGCTGCCGCGCAAGGACAATGCGATCTATCGGCTCGCCGAGGGCCTGGTGCGGCTCTCCAAATACGACTTCCCGATGAATCTCAACGAGACCACGCGGATCTATTTCACCAAGACCGCCGAGGTCGACAAGTCGCATGCCGACGATATCAAGGCCATTTTGGCGCCGCAGCCCGATCCGGCGGCGCTGGCGCGATTGTCGGAGAATCCCGGCTACAATGCGCAGCTCCGCACCACCTGCGTCGCGACCATGCTGGAGGGCGGCCACGCCATCAATGCGCTGCCACAGCTGGCAACCGCCAAGGTGAACTGCCGGATCCTGCCCGGCGAGCCGGTCGAAGGCGTTCAGGCGACGATCGAGCGCGTGCTCGCCGACAAGCAGATCGAGGTGACCCCGACCGGCAAAGCCGTGTTGAGCCCGCCGTCACCCTTGAACGAAGAGATCATGGGATCGGTCGAGAAGCTGTCGAAGGAGTTCTGGCCGAATGCCGAAATCGTTCCCGTGATGAGCACCGGTGCCACCGACGGCAGCTATCTGCGCAATGCCGGAATTCCGACCTACGGCCATTCCGGGCTGGGATCCGATGTCGATGACAACCGGGCTCACGGCAAGGACGAGCGCGTGCTCGTCAAATCGTTCTACGAGGGCGAGGAGTATCTCTATCGCCTGGTCAAGATGCTCGCCGGCGGGAAATGATGGCTGACAGCAAGACAAAGACACGTGTTGCGGTCGCAGGCCTCGGCGCGATCGGCACCGACGTCGTCAAGGCGCTCGATCAGGGCATCGAGGGCCTGACGCTGGTTGCGGTGTCAGCGAACAGTCCGGACAAGCACCGCGGCTGGGTCGAAGGGCTCAAGTCTGCGCCGAAGCTGCTGCCGATCGATGAGCTGGCTGAGGTCGCCGACATCGTGGTCGAGTGCGCGCCGAGCAAGCTGGTGCGCTCGATCGTGGCGCCGGTGGTCGCGCGCGGCAAGACCGCGATCGTGCTCAGCGTCGGTGCGCTGTTGCAGAATGAGGACCTGGTCGACCTCGCGAAGGCGCATGGCGGCCAGATCATCGTGCCGACCGGCGCGCTGATCGGGCTCGATGCCGTCACCGCGGCCGCGGTCGGGACCATCCATTCGGCGAAGCTGGTGACGCGGAAGCCGGTCGCGGGCCTCATCGGCGCGCCGCATCTGGTCGAGAACAACATCCGGATCGAGGGCATCACCGAGCCGCTGCGGATCTTCGAGGGCAGCGCGCGCGACGCGGCAAAGGGCTTTCCGGCCAATCTCAACGTCGCGGTGGCGCTGTCGCTCGCTGGCATCGGCCCCGATCGCACAAGGGTCGAGATCTGGGCTGATCCGACGGTGACGCGCAACACCCATCGGATCGAGGTCGATTCCGATTCCGCGCGGTTCTCGATGATGATCGAGAACATCCCCTCGGAGAATCCGAAGACCGGCCGCATCACCGCGCTATCGGTGGTCGCCTGCCTGCGCAAGCTGCGCGCGTCGTTGCGGATCGGGACGTGATGAAGATCGGGCCCGACGATCTCTTCCTGATCATCGACGTGCAGAACGATTTCTGCCCCGGCGGCGCGCTGGCGGTCGCCGACGGCGACGCCGTGGTGCCGGTGGTCAACCGGCTCGCGGCGCGCTTCGACCATGTCGTGCTGACCCAGGACTGGCATCCGGCCGGCCACAGCTCGTTTGCGACCTCGCATCCGGGCGCCGCGCCGTTCTCCTCGATCACCATGGCCTATGGGCCGCAGACGTTGTGGCCGGATCATTGCATCCAGGGCACCGCGGGCGCCGCGTTTCATCCCGAGCTCGCAACCGAGCGGGCCGAGCTCGTGATCCGCAAGGGGTTCCGGGCCGCGATCGATTCCTATTCGGCGTTCTTCGAGAACGACCTGATAACGCCGACCGGGCTCGCCGGCTATCTGCGCGAGCGCGGCCTCAGGCGCGTCGTGATGGCCGGGCTCGCCACTGATTTTTGCGTGCAGTATTCGGCGCTCGATGCGCGGCGGCTCGGCTTCGAGACCGCGGTCGTGCTGCCGGGCTGCCGCGCCATCGATCTCGGCGGTTCGCTTGCTGCCGCCACCGCGGCGATGCGCGAGGCCGGCGTGGCGCTCGTTGAGGAGATTCCCTGAGCGTGGCCGGGCCGGGGCAAAAACCATTGTTTTGACTGGCCTTTTGTTCTAATCCCCAGCCGTTGATGATCACGCGCAGCGGAGCTTTCGTGTCGGGACAGGTTTTGCGGATAGGGACGCGCAAGAGCGCGATGGCGCTCGCGCAGACGGACGAGGTCGCGCGGCTGCTGCGCGCCTCGGCGGGCGACCTTGCCGTCGAGATCGTCAAGTTCGAGACCCGCGGCGACCAGGACCAGACCAGCAAGCTGTTGCGTCACGGCGGCAAGGGCGGCGCCTTCGTCGCCGAGATCCGGGAAGCCATGCGTGCCGGCACGCTGCAGGCGGCGATGCATTCGCTGAAGGACGTGCCGGGCAACGAGGAGACGCCGGGTCTCGTCCTCGCCGCGATGCTGGCGCGCGATGCGGCCAATGACAGCTTGGTGTTGCGGCCGGGCCTGACGCTGGATGCGTTTCGCGCCTCGCGCGGCAAGGGCTTCATGATCGGCACCAATGCCGTGCGCCGTGCCGCCTATCTGCGGAGGCTGTTTCCGGAGGCGACGGTCATTCATTTCCGCGGTGCCGCCGACACGCGAATTGCAAAACTCGATCGCGGCGCCAAGCAGCGGCTGCCCGATGGCGGCGAGGTGGGGCCGGCGGATGCACTGGTGATGGCGCGCTCCGGCCTCGAGCGCATCGGCATGACCGCGCGCATCGCGCATGATTTCTCCGTCGACGAGATGCTGCCGGCGGTCGGCCAGGGCATCGTCGCGGTCGAATGCGTCGCGACCGACTGGGCGACGCGTGCGCGGCTTGCCGGGATCGACGATGCGCCGTCGCGGCTTGCAGCTGAGGCCGAGCGCGAGGTGCTGTGGGTGCTCAACGGCCATTGCAATTCGCCGATCGCCGGCCACGCCACGCTCGCTGGAAACGAGATGACGCTGCGCGCCTCGGTGCTCGACGAGGCCGGTGCCGGCTTCATCGAGGTGACGCGGCGCGGACCGGCGGACCGGCCGCGCGAGCTCGGCCGCGCCGTCGGGATGGAGCTGCTCGCGAAGGGCGCCGCCGAGATCATCGCCCGCACCCGGGTGGACGAGTAGCGTCCGCCGTTACGCTCGCAACGGCCAGCTGCGGATGATGCGGAAGCGAGAAGCTGGATCCGCTTGCCTGAACAGCGCGATGCGGTCGATCGCCAGCCGCGCAAGCTCGATCGCCGCGAACCGCTCGCGCAGCCGCGCCACGATCGGGCCGCGCCGCTCGTCGCTCAGCCGTCCGGTCAGCGTCATGTGGAAGCGGAATTCCTCCATGACATAAGGATAGCCCCAGCGATCGAGATAGTCGCGCTGCCGCTCCGTGAGCCGTTCGGGCTTGCGCCGCGCGCGATCTTGCGGCGTCAGCGGCGCACGGAATGCGTCGAACTCGGTGACGCAATCGGCGGCAAGCCGTTGCAGATCATCCGAGCGGCGCGCCGGGATCACGGCAATGAAGCCGCTGATGGCATCGACAACAGGTTCGATCACCGGAATGCGCCGCGCGCGGCCGGCGAACGCAGCGCAGGCGTCGAGCAGCTCGGACTCGTTCCTGCCATAGGCAAGCGCAGTGGGTGCCTTCAGCGTGGCGTGAAAACCGTATTTGCGCGGGTCCTCCGTCACCTCGCGCCAGTCGGGCGCGACGCCATCGGAAAACGGCAGGTCGTCGCCCGACACGGCATCGTAGCCGAGCAGTGTCGAACCGAAGCGGTGCAGGGCGCTGTCGGGTGACGGCGCATAATAGATCGCGTAGCGCGGAGTGTTGGCCATGGCGGCAGAACAGGTCCTGACTATGCTGCCGCAACCGTTTTGCGCGGTGCGAGCGAATGAACGAGGCAGCTCGCGTCCGCCAGATGCGCCAGCCGTCCGGCTGATATCACGGCGACGATGCGCGGCCGCAGCGGCACCTTGTCGTCGACGACGATGATGTCGGCGCGGCGGCCGGCGGCGATCACGCCGCGATCGGCAAGCCCTGCCGCGCGTGCCGGTGCCGACGAGATCAGGTCCCAGGCCTTCGCAAGCGGCAGGATGCCGTCGGCGGCGAGGCGGAACGCGGCGAGCAGTTGCGCCGGATAATAGTAGTCCGACGCCAGCACCGAGCAGAGGCCCTGTGCGATCATGTCGGATGCCTTGGTCCAGCCGGTGTGGCTGCCGCCGCGCACCACGTTCGGCGCGCCGAACACGATGAAGTCGCCGGCGGCGGCGGCGTCGCGCGCGGTCTCCTCATTGACCGGGAATTCAGCGATCGTGGCGCCGAGCGCGCGAAACTCCTGGCGCATCGCCGGGCTGTTGTCGTCATGCGAGAGCATCCGAATGTTCGCCGCGCGCGCAGCGGCCGCCAGTCGCGCGATCGAGGCGGGTACCTCGGGACGGCGCGCCACGATCCGATCGAGCATGTCGTTGACGGCTTCGATGGAGAGCCCGGTGCGTTCGGCGAGCTGGTTGCGCTTCTTCGGCTTGACGTTGCTGTGGTCGTTGAAGGCGAACAGATCGATGCGGCCTTCGCTGAGCCATTGAATGATCTCGGCCTCGGCCTCGAGATTGTGGGTCTCGTGACGCAGGTGGAAGCGTGTATCGGCGGCGAGCTGCGGCCGCAGCGCCTCGATCGCGTCGAGCAGCTTGCGTGCATTCTCCGCACTGCGCAGGCCAGGCTCCCAGGACCAGGTCGTGCCATGGAACACGGTGGTGATGCCGTTGGCGATCGCCTGCCGGTCGCTGTCGATCAGCGCCACGTCGGTCGGGAAGTCGACGCCGGGGCGCGGCATCATCTGCCGCTCGAACGCATCGCCGTGCAGATCGATGATGCCGGGCAGCACCAAGAGGCCGCCGGCATTGATGTGGAGCGCGGCGCGGCCCTGTTCGGCGTCGAGTGCGCCGATGTCGCGGCCGGTAGTGCGCAGCGAGGTCTCGACCAACGCACCGTCAACCAGCGTGCGTCCGCCTTCAATGAAAATGTCCGTCACCTTACGGCGCTCCATTGCTTGCTCTGTGATTGGGATACGGCCTCGGCCTCATACTTGTCGAGGAATTCCTCGACCACGAGTTTGCGGAAGTCGGGCAGGACACGACGAAGTGTTTCGTGATCCCAGTCCCACCACGCGAGCGCTGTCAGGCGATCCGCTGCTGTCTCGGAGAAGCGCCGCTTCACCGGCCGCGCCGGATTACCGGCAACGATGGTGTAGGCGGGCACATCCTTGGTCACGATCGCGCCTGCAGCGACGACAGCGCCGGTTCCGACGTTCCGGCCCGGCAGCAGGATCGCGCCATGACCGATCCAGACGTCATGGCCGATATGCACGTGATGCGCACGTCGCCAGTTGAAGAAATCGGTGTCGTCGCTCTCACCGGGAAAATAGGCGCTGGCGCGGTAGGTGAAATGTGCCTGCGTCGCGCGATGCATCGGGTGGTTGCCGGGATTGATGCGGGTCATCGCCGCGATCGAGCAGAACTTGCCGATCGAGGTGTAGGTGATCTGGCTGTCGTTCACGACGTAGGAATAGTCGTCCATGCTGACTTCAAGCAGGATGGTGCGCGCGCCGACCTCGGTATATTTGCCGAGCTTGCTCTCGCGCACCGACGCAGTCGGGTCGATCGTCGGCACAACCGAGAGTGTTTTTCCGGCCATCAGGGCCTCCGCAAATCTTGTAAATCTTTGGCTTCCGGGGAGATGCGGGCTCGTCATCAGGATGCTTGATGACAACATCATGACGTTGCGATGACGTCAAACGAACGGCAGGGAAGGGGTGTGGACGATCGCCGCACTGCAACGCCACGTCACATAACTGTCAAGCACCGGGGATAGCGATGGCCCAACGCGACGCGGTTGGAGCATTGCATGCTGGTGGTGGAAGGTTTGACGTGCCGGTTCGGCACAAAAGCCGCAGTCGATAACGCATCCTTTTCGATCGCGCCGGGCAGCTTTGTCGGCGTGATCGGCCGCTCCGGTGCCGGCAAGTCGACGCTGCTGCGGATGATCAACCGTCTCGCCGATCCGACCTCCGGCCGTATCCTGTTCGAAGGCACTGACGTGACCGCGCTGCGCGGCAAGGCGCTGCGGCAGTGGCGGGCGCGCTCGGCGATGATCTTCCAGCAATTCAATCTCGTCGGCCGCCTCGATGTGCTGACCAACGTTCTGATGGGCCGGCTCGCCCAGATCCCGTCCTGGCGTTCGCTGGCGCAGGTCTGGCCGGAGCAGGACAGGGCGCTCGCGCTGTCCGCGCTCGAGCAGTTCGACATCGCCCAGCTCGCGGCGCAGCGCGCCGATCAGCTCTCCGGCGGCCAGCAGCAGCGGGTCGCGATTGCCCGCGCGCTGGTGCAGGAACCCGACATCATTCTTGCCGACGAGCCGATCGCCTCGCTCGATCCGCGCAACACCAAGATCGTGATGGACGCGCTGCTGCGCATCAACAAGCATTTCGGCATCACGGTGCTCTGCAACCTGCACTCCCTCGACCTGGCGCGAAGCTATTGCGACCGCCTGATCGGCATGGCGGCGGGGCGCGTGGTGTTCGACGGCGCCCCCGCGGCGCTCACCGACCATATTGCCCGCGAGCTCTACGACCTCGAGGCCAATGACGTCATGGGCGCGGCCCCGATGCCCGCGCCCGACGGCGCAACTGCTCCGGCGCTCGGCACCGCTGCCGCGGCCTGAGCGGCGCATTTTCGAAAAACAGGGCAACCGGGCATTTCGCCCGGCCAACAGGCGTAACTACCAAAGAGGGGTAACATGATCACTCGTCGCATCATTCTGGCCGGCGCCGCCGCGCTGGCGTTTGCAGGATCGGCTTCGGCCGAGGACTGGAAGACCAAGTATCCGGAGATCACCTTCGCGGTGATTCCCGCCGAGAACGGCTCCGGCGTTACCGAGCGCTACGGTCCGCTCACCGAGTATCTGTCGAAGGAACTCGGCATCAAGGTGACCCTGCGCGTCGCCAACGACTACGCGGCCGTCATCGAGGGCCAGCGCGCCGGCAACATCCACATCGGTTACTACGGCCCGGCGTCGTTCGCCCGCGCTCGCCTCACCGGCGTCAAGACCGACGCGTTCGTGATCGACGTCAATGCCGACGGTTCGAAGGGCTATTATTCGGTGTTCTACGTGCTCGCCAAGAGCCCGTACCAGAAGGTCGAAGACCTCAAGGGCAAGAATATCGGCCTGGTCGATCCCAACTCGACCTCCGGCAACAACATGCCGCGTTTCAAGCTGAACCAGATGGGGATCGATCCGGAGACCTACTTCTCCAAGGTCGTCTTCACCGGCAGCCACGAGAACGCCGTGCTGGCGCTGGCGCAGGGCACCGTCGACGTCGCCGCCAATTGGTGGAATGCCGACGACGATTCCAACCTGACCCGCATGCTCGCCAAGAACATGGTGAAGTCGAGCGACGGCACGCCGCTGAAGAAGGAGGACTTCCGTATCATCGTGAAGTCCGACCTGATCATCAACTCGCCCTACGCCTATCTCGAGAGCCTTCCCGACGACATGAAGGCGAAGATCAAGCAGGCCTTCCTCGACATGCCGACGAAGGATCCGGAAGCCTTCAAGAAGCTGTCCGACGGCAAGAACCGTCCATGGCAGCCGGTCACCAACGCCGACTACGACAAGACCATCGAGCTGATCAAGTTCGTCGACGCTCTGCGCAAGAAGGGCTCCTGATCGCGCGTCGCCGCTGAATTGGGCCGGGTTTCGACAACCCGGCCCTTTTCGTTCCTCCCTCGAGCAGACTGGCCCGCATCGATGGCGACCGCCATTTCCATCCTTCCAGCGCAGCAATTGGCGACGCTGAACGATGCCTATCGCAAGGCGGTCGCGCGCAAGCGGCTCAAGGCGACGGTGGCGGCCGCGGTGTTCTGCGCGGCGCTGTTTATCGCGGCGCTCGGCGCCGATGTGAACCTGCACACGTTCTTCACCTATTTCGGCAACTTCGTCAGCTATTTCGACCGCATCCTGACGCTGGATTCCGGTGCCCGGGTCTGGACCGATCCGGTGGAATGGTTCTGGGGCCTGAAGAAATGGTTGCGGCTGCTCGGTGAGACCCTCCTGATCAGCTATGTCGGCACCTTGACCGGTGCCGTGTTTGCCTTTGCGCTGAATTTCTTCGCGGCCCAGAACACCTCGCCGGGACCATGGGTGCGCTTTACCGTCCGTCGCCTGCTCGAATTCGCCCGCACGGTGCCGGGTATCGTGTTCGCGCTGATCTTCGTGATCGCGTTCGGCCTCGGGCCGATGGCCGGCGTGCTGGCGATTGCGATCCACACCACCGGGGCGCTCGGCAAGCTGTTCGCCGAGATCGTCGAGAATGCCGACATGAAGCCGGTCGAGGGCATCCGCTCCACCGGCGCGAGCTGGCTGTCCTGCATGCGCTTTGCCATCCTGCCGCAGGTCTCGGCGGGCTACGCCAGCTATGCGCTGCTGCGCTTCGAGATCAACGTCCGCGAGGCGTCGGTGATGGGCTTCGTCGGCGCCGGCGGCATCGGCCAGGAGCTCGTGGTCGCGATCCGCAAGTTCTATTATTCCGACGTCAGCGCGATCCTCGTCACCATCATCGTCACCGTCTTCATCATCGACATCTCGACCGGCTGGCTGCGCGGCCGGCTGTTCGGCAAGGAGACCCGGCGATGAGCCAGCTGCCGAAGCCGGACACCGCGGACTTGCGTGCGAAATACCCCGGCGTGTTCGAACGCCCCGCGTCGGCGCGGCTGGCGATGCCGGCCACGATCGTGGCGGCGATCGCGATCTTTGCATACGGCCTGGTCGATCTCGACTTCTCGCCGTCCAGGCTGATCTCGGGAATGAGCCAGCTCGGCTGGATCACCATGATGATGATCCCGCCCAATCCCGGCGCGTCGTTCCCGCTCTACATGCAGGCGCTCGGCGAGACGCTGTCGATCGCGCTGCTCGGCACCACGCTTGCGGCGGTGCTGGCGCTGCCGGTCAGCCTCTTGGCGGCGCGCAACATCATCCCCTCGAACCTGATCCGCTTTCCGGTGCGCCGCTTCCTGGATTCGATCCGCGGCGTCGATACGCTGATCTGGGCGCTGGTCTGGATCAACGTCGTCGGTCTCGGCCCATTCGCCGGCGTGCTGGCGATCATGGTCTCCGACTTCGGCGCGTTCGGAAAGCTGTTCTCGGAGGCGATCGAGGCGGCCGATCGCAAGCAGGTCGAGGGCATCCGCGCCTCCGGCGGCAATGCGTTGCATGAAATCCGCTTCGGGCTGCTGCCGCAGGTGCTGCCTGTGATCGCCGGCCAGGTGCTCTACTTCATCGAGTCGAACACCCGTTCGGCCACCATCATCGGCATCGTCGGCGCCGGCGGCATTGGGCTCCAGCTCGCCGAGCAGATCCGCGTGCTGGAATGGCAGAAGGTGTCGTTCCTGATCCTGATGATCCTGATCGCGGTCGCCGCGATCGATTTCATCTCGAGCAAGCTGCGCTTTGCCATCATCGGCCAAAGGGCGGTGGTGTAGGAGGTCACCTCGGCCCGCGCTTGCGGGGAGAGGTCGGATTGCGCTCGGCGACGCGAAGCATCGTCCGGTGCAATCCGGGTGAGGGGTTTGTCCCCGTACTCACATCTGTCGGATTCGCGGAGGCAGCCCCTCACCCCAACCCTCTCCCCGCAAGAGCGGGGCGAGGGAGCAGAGAGATCAGCTATTCTCGACCAGAAACTCCACGCGTTCGGCGGCGAAGCGCGAGCGCTTGGTCACTAGCGGCCGGTCCAGCATATCGACGTCGGTCGCGTCGACCACCAGCACCGGCCGGCCCAGCGGCAGGTCGAGCCGCGCGGCGTCGGTCGCATCGGCGATCGCCGCGGTGATCCGGGTCGAGGCGCGGTGGTAATCCTTCACGCCGTAATGCCCGAGCAGCTTCGTCATCGAGCGAACGTCGGCGAACACGCTGCCGGCATCGGGAAACCGCTCGGCCGACAGCCAGGTGGTGGACACGCAGATCGGCGTCCGGTCCGCGAGCCGCACCGCTTCGATCCGGATCAGCGGCGCGCCGATCTTCAAACCCAGCTCGCGCGCGATCTCGCGGTTGGCGACGTCGTTGCCTGCATCGATCAGCTGGCCGCGCGGCTCGTGGCCCCCGGCGCCGACGATCTCCGAGAATCGCGTGCGTGAACGCAGCGGATAGGCAAGGCGCTGGGCTTCGACATAGGTGCCGCTGCCGCGCTCGGCGCGCACCAGGCCGCGCTCCGCCAATGCGGCGAGCGCCCGCCGCACTGTGTGGCGGTTGACCCGGTAAGTCTCGGCGATCTCCATCTCGCCGGGCAGCTTTTCGCCCGCAGCAAAGCGGCCGTCGGCGATGCCGCGCTCGATGCCGTCAGCGACCTGCCGCCACAAGGCGACGCCGGAACTTTCCTGCATGCTCATGGTGCGGTGATACCAGAAATCTTCGGTTTGTCACGAAACAGTCATGGCGCTCGGCTATCAAGTTGTCTAGTATCATAGACAACTTGATGCAAGCAAGGTTGCCCATGAATTCAACCACGAATTCGACCGGACCAGACAGCAAACAAGCCCAGCGCAAGGCCGCGATGACGGTGCTGGCGCACTCCGCCGTGGCCGACATCGCAGGCCGGCTGGCGGCGATCGCGGTGCCCAGCCACGAGAACCTGCGCGAGCCGGAGAACGGCCTCGTGATGATGCGCGGGCGGATCGGCGGTGACGGTGCGCCGTTCAACCTCGGCGAGGCGACGGTATCGCGCGCGGCGGTGCGGCTTGCGACCGGCGAGGTCGGCTTCGGCTACACGCTCGGCCGCGATGCGCACAAGGCGCAGATGATCGCGCTGTGCGACGCCATGGTGCAATCGGCGGAGCTGTCCGGCGAGGTCGAGGCCAAGGTGATCGCGCCGCTGCGTGTCGCGATGAATGCCGAACGCGCCCGCAAGGCTGCCGAGACCGCGGCTACCCGGGTTGATTTCTACACGATGGTGCGCGGTGAGGGATGATGCAATGACGACGATTGCCGAAATGCCCGCAGGCTTTGCCGACAAGGTGCTGTCGGCGCAATCCACATTCCGCTCCGTGATGGATGCGATGGCGCGCCCGGGCAGCGTGCAGCGCGTCGCCGCGAGCGCCGGAACGCCGGCTGGCATGATGCGCGGCGCGGCCGCGATCGCGCTGACGCTGTTCGATCACGACACGCCGATCTGGCTCGATGCCGCGATGTCGGCAACGCCGGATGTCGCCCGCTGGCTGAAGTTTCACGCCAGCGCGCCGGTGGTTACGGATTCCGCGATCGCAAGCTTCGCGCTGATCGGCGATGCCGCAAACCTGCCGGCGCTGGAGCGTTTCGCGTTCGGCAGCAGCGAATATCCTGACCGGTCGACCACGCTGGTCCTGCAGGTCGACAGCCTGACGCAGGGGCCGGCCTTCGAGCTGAAGGGACCCGGCATCGACGGCAGCGCGCTGCTGCAGGCGATGATCAAGCCGCGCGACCTGTTCCAGCGGCTGGCGATCAACGAAGCGCTGTTCCCGCGCGGCATCGACGTCGTGCTGGTCCATGACGACAAGATTGTCGCGATCCCGCGCACCACGCGGCTGATCGCAAGCGGAGTGTGAGCGATGTATGTAGCCGTCAAGGGAGGCGAGCGCGCCATCGAGAACGCTCATCGGCTGCTGGCGCATGAGCGGCGCGGCGATCGCGATGTGCCCGAGGTGTCGCTGGCGCAGATCTCCGGGCAGCTCGCGCTTGGTGTCGACCGCGTGATGACCGAAGGTTCGCTCTACGACCGCGAGCTTGCGGCGCTCGCGATCAAGCAGGCGCGCGGCGACATGATCGAGGCGATCTTCCTGGTTCGCGCCTTCCGCGCCACCCTGCCGCGCTTCGGCGCCACCGAGCCGGTCAATACCGGCGAGATGCAGGTACGGCGGCGCATCTCCTCGACCTTCAAGGACGTCCCGGGCGGCCAGATCCTGGGGCCGACCTTCGACTACACCCATCGCCTGCTCGATCCGCAACTCGCGGACGGCTTTGTGCCGGAACAGCCGGCGACCGCGGAAGCCTCGCAGGCGGCAACGCCGCGAGTCACCGACATTCTCGGCCGCGATGGCCTGATCGAATCGTCGCCGCGGGCCGATGCCGACGCGCCGGTCGGCGACCTCACCCGCGAACCGCTGAACTTCCCGGCCGATCGCGATCTGCGGCTGCAGAATCTGGCGCGCGGCGACGAGGGTTTTCTGCTCGCACTCGGCTATTCGACGCAGCGCGGCTACGGCCGCAATCATCCCTTCGCCGGCGAGATCCGCTTCGGCGAGGTCGAGGTCGAATTCTCAGCCGAAGACGTCGGCTTCGCGGTGCCGCTCGGCTCGATCGAGCTCACCGAGTGCCAGATGGTCAACCAGTTCAAGGGCTCGACGACCGAGGCGCCGTGCTTCACCCGTGGCTATGGCCTCGCCTTCGGCCAGAGCGAGCGCAAGACCATGTCGATGGCGCTGGTCGACCGCGCGCTGCGCGCACGCGAGCTCGGCGAGGAGGCCGCGGCGCCGGCGCAGGACGAGGAGTTCGTGATGTCGCACTCCGACAATGTCCAGTCGACCGGCTTCGTCGAGCATCTCAAGCTGCCGCACTACGTCGACTTCCAGTCCGAGCTCGGCCTGCTGCGCAAGCTGCGGCAGGAGTTCGCGGAAGCCAACGCGGCCGTGGAACTGCAGGAGGCCGCGGAATGAACGCGCCGACGTACAATTTCGCCTATCTCGACGAGCAGACCAAGCGGATGATTCGCCGCGCGATCCTGAAGGCGATCGCGATCCCCGGCTATCAGGTGCCGTTCGCGAGCCGCGAGATGCCGATGCCCTATGGCTGGGGCACCGGCGGCGTGCAGGTGACGGCTGCGATCCTCGGTCCCGACGACGTGCTGAAGGTGATCGACCAGGGTTCGGACGACACCACCAACGCGATCTCGATCCGCAAGTTCTTCGGCAAGACCGCTGGTGTCGCGACCACGACGTCAACGACGGACGCGACCGTGATCCAGACCCGGCACCGCATTCCCGAGGCGTCGCTGCATGCCGGGCAGGTGCTGGTCTATCAGGTGCCGATCCCCGAGCCGCTGCGCTTCCTCGAGCCGCGCGAGACCGAGACGCGGCGGATGCACGCGCTGGCCGAATACGGGCTGATGCATGTCAAGCTCTACGAGGACATCGCGCGCTTCGGCCATATCGCGACCGCCTACGCCTATCCGGTGAAGGTGAACGCGCGCTACGTGATGGACCCGTCGCCGACGCCGAAATTCGACAATCCGAAGATGGACAATTGCGCGGCGCTGCAGCTGTTCGGCGCCGGCCGCGAGAAGCGGATCTACGCGATCCCGCCCTACACCACTGTGGTCTCGCTGGATTTCGAGGATCATCCGTTCACGCGCTACCGCTTCGACGCACCCTGCGCGCTGTGCGGCGCCGATAATTCCTATCTCGACGAGATCGTCACCGACGACAAGGGCGGGCGGATGTTCGTCTGCTCCGACACCGACTTCTGCGAGCAGCGCCAGGCCACCGGCCATCACGGCACCGAGAGCGCGGCGCCGCACAAGGAGAAGGCGCATGTCTGAGCTCTCGAGCCTCGACAACGATCAGCCGCTGCTGGTGGCCGAGGGGCTTGCCAAGAATTACGGCCGGCTCCCGGCCTGCCGCGACGTTTCGTTCGCGCTCTATCCCGGTGAGGTGTTGGCGATCGTCGGCGAGTCCGGTTCGGGCAAGTCGACGCTGCTGCAACTGCTCTCCGCGCAGCTCGCGCCGAGCGCGGGCCGGGTGTCCTACCGGATGCGCGACGGCGTGCTGCGCGATCTCGCCGAGCTCGGCGAATCGGAGCGGCGCTTCCTGTTCCGCACCGACTGGGGCTTTGTGCATCAGGACCCGGCGCAGGGCCTGCGCATGGGCGTCTCGGCCGGCGCCAATGTCGGCGAGCGGCTGATGGCGGTCGGCTGGAATCACTACGGCCGGATCCGCGACACCGCATCGACCTGGCTCGATCGGGTCGAGATCGATGTCGGCCGCATCGACGATGCGCCGAAGACCTATTCCGGCGGCATGCGGCAGCGGCTGCAGATCGCGCGCAACCTCGTCACCGAGCCGCGGCTGGTGTTCATGGACGAGCCGACCGGCGGCCTCGACGTCTCGGTGCAGGCGCGCCTGCTCGATCTGATGCGCAATCTCGTCAGCGAGCTCGGCCTTGCCGCCATCGTCGTGACCCACGATCTCGCGGTCGCGCGCCTGCTGTCGCATCGCGTGATGGTGATGAAGGGCGGCCGCGTCATCGAGACCGGTCTCACCGACCAGGTGCTCGATGATCCCCGCGAGCCCTATACGCAGCTGCTCGTTTCCTCGATACTGCCGCCATGAGCTTGCCAATGACCGCGATGATCGAACTTGCCAACGCCGAGAAGACCTTCACCATGCATCTGCAAGGCGGCGTCGAGCTGCCGGTGGTGCGGGGCGTTTCGTTCCACGCCGATCCGGGCGAGTGCGTGGTGCTGTCGGGCCCGTCGGGCGCCGGCAAATCCTCGATCCTGAAGATGATCTTCGGCAATTATCGCTGCGACAGCGGCCGGATCGGCATCCGCCACCGCGGCAAGGTGATCGATCTCGCGACCGCCGAACCACGCCAGGTGCTGAGCATCCGCCGCTCGACCATCGGCTATGTCAGCCAGTTCCTGCGCGCGGTGCCGCGGGTGGCCACGATCGACGTCGTCGCCGAGCCGTTGATCGTCAACGGCGTGGCGCGCGAGGAGGCCCGCGAGCGCGCCGGGCGCCTGCTGCGTCGGCTCAACATTCCCGAGCGGCTGTGGACGTTGCCGCCCTCGACCTTCTCCGGCGGCGAGCAGCAGCGGGTCAATATCGCGCGCGGCTTCATCTCGGACCTGCCGATCCTGCTGCTAGACGAGCCGACCGCTTCGCTCGATGCGGCGAATCGCGCAGTGGTGGTCGAGCTGATTGCGGAGAAAAAGACCAAGGGCGTCGCGATGGTCGCGATTGTCCATGACGACGAGATCCGCCATCTGATCGCCGACCGTATCGTCGATGTGACCTCGTTCGCGGCTGCTGCCTGAAGGACCGTTTGAAATGACCGCCAAGCAAGACACCATCATCGGCAACGCCCGGCTGGTCCTCGCCGATCGCGTGATCGAGCAGGGCTGGGTTGCGATCGCTGACGGCAAGATCGCCGAATTCGGCGAGGGCAGGGCGCCCGAGGCAGCCGAGGATGCCGGCGGCGATCTCCTGATGCCCGGGCTGATCGAGCTGCACACCGACCATCTCGAAATGCACTACGTGCCGCGGCCGAAGGTGTTCTGGAATCCGGTCGCGGCCGTGATCTCCTATGACGGCCAGCTCGCGACCTCGGGCATCACCACGGTGCTGGACTCGCTTCGGGTCTGGCGCGAGGACGGCGCCGAGGATGTCGACGGCCGCGCCGGCGTGCTCGCGGCGGCGATCTCGGCCGCGCGCGAGGAGGACCTGCTGCGTGCCGATCACTTCCTGCATCTGCGCTGCGAGGTGCCGATGCCTGATGTC
Organism: Bradyrhizobium sp. AUGA SZCCT0105; assembly: GCF_018129565.1. Taxonomy (NCBI): domain Bacteria; kingdom Pseudomonadati; phylum Pseudomonadota; class Alphaproteobacteria; order Hyphomicrobiales; family Nitrobacteraceae; genus Bradyrhizobium; species Bradyrhizobium sp. AUGA SZCCT0105. Next base: position 949,031 of record NZ_JAFCMK010000001.1, read on the forward strand.
GTCGCCGAGGCCAAGGAGCTGATCGAGCGGCCCGACGTGCGGCTGATGTCGCTGATGGACCATACGCCGGGCCAGCGCCAGTTCCGCGACGAGGTGAAGCTGCGCGATTACTACCGCGGCAAGGGCGGCGGCATGACCGATGCCCAGCTCGACGTGCTGTTCGCGCGGCGCTTCGCCTATCAGAAGGAATATGCGGTGGCGAACACCCGCGCCATCGTCGCGCTGGCGCATCAGTACGGGATTCCGCTGGCGAGCCACGACGACACCACGGATGAAAACGTGGTCGACGCCGTCAACGACAAGGTCGCGGTCGCGGAATTCCCGACCACGATGGAAGCCGCGCGCGGGCTGCATGCCGCCGGCATCGACATCCTGATGGGCGCGCCGAACGTGGTGCGCGGCGGCTCGCACTCCGGCAACATCGCCGCCGTCGATCTCGCCAATGAGGGCATGCTCGATATCCTGTCGTCGGACTACATCCCCTCAAGCCTGCTGATGGCGGCGCTGCAACTGCCGCGGCATGTGCCGGCGATCGATCTTGCCGCCGCTGTCCGCACCGTGACCAAGACGCCCGCCGAAGCAGTCGGCCTGTCCGATCGCGGCGAGATCGCGGTCGGCAGGCGCGCCGATCTGATCCGCGTGCACGTCGCGCGCGATCTGCCTGTCGTGCGCAGCGTCTGGCGCGAAGGGGGGAGGGTCGCGTGACCGGTGCGTCCGTCGTCGCCGAGCAGCGCACCGCGATCGGTCCCGGCCGGTTGATCCTGGTGGTCGGCCCGAGCGGCGCCGGCAAGGACACGCTGCTGGGGCTGGCGAAGGGGGCCTGCGCCGACGATCGCGACATCGTGTTTCCCCGCCGCCTGATCACCCGCCAGGCCTCGGCCTCGGAAGACAATGAAGAGGTCAACGCGGAAGCCTTCCAGCGTGCGGTCGCCGCCGGCGATTACGCCATGCACTGGGAAGCGCACGGCCATCACTATGCGCTGTCGCGCGCGATCAACGATGAGATCCGCGCCGGGCGCACCGTGATCGCGAATGTCTCGCGCACGGTGATCGCAGCAGCGCGCCGCCACTACGCCAATGCCGTCGTGGTGTCGATCACGGCGCCGCCGGATGTGCTGGCCGCGCGGCTGGCTGCGCGGGCACGCAGCAGCGACGGCCTGCTCGCACAGCGGCTGGCCCGCACCGTCGACGAAAGCACATCGACGCCCGATTTCACCATCGTCAATTCCGGCACCGCCGACTATCACGCGCGACAGTTCGTCCGCATCATCAAGGGCGAGCGCTGGGACGAGTAGCAAGAGACGAACAGCCACAAAGGAGAACAGCACGAATGTCGGTGATTTCCACGATCGAGCAGCTTGAGGCGATCTACGGCTTCCCGAACGACGCGTCGACCGTGAAGGTCGCCGATCACGTGACGCCGCTCTATCGTGTGCTCATCGAGAAGTCGCCGTTCGTGTCGCTTGCGACCTCGGGCCCCGAGGGGCTCGACTGCTCGCCGCGCGGCGACCTGCCGGGCTTCGTGCGCATCCATGATGCGAAGACGCTGATGATGCCGGATCGCCGCGGCAACAATCGCTGCGATTCGCTGCGCAACATCGTTCGCGATCCTCGCGTCGGGCTATTGTTCCTGATTCCGGGTTCGGGCAGCACGCTGCGCGTCAACGGCCGCGCCTATGTCACCGCCGAGCCGGAGCTGTTGGCCTCCTTCAAGATGGAAGGCAAGGCGCCGCGCACGGTGATCGTGATGAATGTGGACGAGATCTACTTCCAGTGCGCCCGCGCGATCGTGCGCTCCGACCTCTGGAATCCGGACAAGCGGGTCGATCCGAAGGCTCTGCCGACGCCAGGCCAGATCCTGGCCGAGATGAGCGAGCACACGGTCGGCGGCGAAAAATACGATCGCGAATGGCCGGAGCGCGCGCGACAGACGATGTGGTGAACCGCCCGGATAGCCGGATTGAACCTAGGATTGAGTCCGGTCTTCCCAGTCCTCCCAGGCCACGTCGTCATTGATCTCGAGGTAGCGCGAAACGGCGACGCCGATGGTCGGGAAGAAGTTGTTCTCGCCAAGCTGCGCCAACAAGCCGAATTTCTTCAGCTTGTCCTTGACGGGATCCTTGAGCTCGGCAAAGCACAGCTCGATCTCCTTTGCATGCAATGCTTGGTCCAGCTCGGCGAGGACGTCGCCGGCAGTCACGTCCACGCTGGTGACCGGCTCGGCAGCAACCACCAGCCAGCGCACCGGCGTCGGCGACTTCGCCACCGCGTCCAGCGCACGCTCCTTGAAGAACTCGGCATTGGCAAAGAACAGCGGCGCATCCCACCGGAACAGGACCAGCCCGGGGATTTGGCGCGCGTCCGGATATCGCGTGATGTCGTGATAGCCCTTCACGCCGGAGGCGCGGCCCAGTACGGCGGAATGCGGGCGCCAGCCATCCCACAAGAACTCAACGATGGCGATCACGATGGCGAGGCCTATTCCCGGAATCACTCCCAGCACGGCCACGCCGACAAAGCAGACCACCGATAGCCAGAACTCCCACTGCTGAATGTCGTAGATTCGCTTGAGGTCGCCGACCTCAAACAGGCCGATCGCCGCGGCGATGACGACGGCGGCCAATGCGGCGGTGGGCAAGTGCTGAAGCAGGTTTGGTGCCATCAGCAGCAGAAAGGCGATGGCAAGCGCGCCGATGACGCTGGTCAATTGGGTGCGCGCCCCCGCAGCTTCTGCAACAGGCGTGCGCGAACCGCTGCTGCTGATCGGAAAGCCCTGAAAAAAGCCGGCCGCCAGATTGGCCGCGCCGAGCCCTACCATTTCCTGGTTGGGATCAACGCGATCGCCCAATCTTCCCGCATAAGCCCGCGAAAGCACGCTGGTGTCGGCGAATGACACCAGCGCGACGGCGCAACCGCCGATCAGCACTTGCACGATATCGCCATAGCCGATCCAGGGAATGGCGAAACCCGGCAGGCCCTCGGGAAGCGGACCCAGAACCTTCACGCCGAAGCGCGCCCCGAGATCGAGCACGCCGGTGACTGCCGTCGCCGCAACTACGGCGATCAGAATGCTCGGCAACCGCTTGTTCCGCGCGAGCAGCAGGATCACCGCCAAGGTGGCAAGGCCGATCCCGAGGGCGGCCCAATTGGTCTTTCCGTCACGGATCGCTCCGCCGATCGCCCAGAGGCTGCGCAAAGGTCCATCGCCTTCGATGGAGAAGCCGAACAGCTTTGGCAGCTGGCTGATCAGCACGGTCAGGGCGATTCCGTTCATGTAGCCGTAGCGGATCGGCTTGGACAGGAGCTCGGTCAAGAATCCTAACCGTGCGAGGCCCGCCACAATGCATATCGTTCCGGAGACGATGGCCATCATCGCGGCCAAGGTTACCGCGCGCAGGGAATCGCCGCCCGACAGTGGAACGACAACGCCAAGGATGACGGCTGCAAGCGCCGAGTCTGGTCCCAGGACGAGGATGCGGCTCGGCCCGAACAACGCGTACACGAGGAGCGGGATGATCGTGGCGTAAAGTCCGTAGATGCCGGGCAAGCCCGACGCTTCCGCGTAGGCGATGCCGACCGGGACCAGCATGGTCGCGAGCACAAGCCCGGCGAAGATGTCGTGTGGAAGCCACGCCGCTTCATACCGACGGAGCGTCTTGAGACCTGGCAGCCAGCCGGTCCAATGATTCATCGCCGGTCACTCCCAACCCCGTTGGAGCTCGCATGCGCTTGACGTGAACCGCTATCCTCTCGCCTGTTCCTCGAACGCTTTCAGCGACACCGCGGCGATCTCGCGCAATGCGTTGCGGTCGGAGGAGTAGGCCATCACGCCCATCCCAGCAGTGACGGCGGAGAGATAGCGCGCCAGCGCGGCGGGATCGGCGCTCTCAGCCAGATCACCCTCGGTTTTCGCGCGCATGAAGCGCTCGCGCAACTGGTCTTCAGTGTGCATTCGGCGTGCCGCCAGCTCAAACGGAACGTTCGCCGAGCCGGTACCGCAGGCAAGGCCACCCTGGACCAGCAGGCAGCCCGGCGGGTTTGCGGGATCGGTTTGGGCATCGGCGGTGCCGATCAGCAGCCGCTCGGCGACCTCGCGCGCGGTGGGGGCGCCCAAGACCCCTTCCATCCAGGCGTCGCGCTTTTCGGAGTAGCGGTCGAGCGCGGCCTTCAGCAGGCCTTCCTTGCTGCCGAAGGCGGCATAGAGGCTCGGCGGATTGATATTCATCGCCTCGGTGAGCTGGGCGATAGTGGTCCCCTCGTAACCGTGGCGCCAGAACACGTCCATGGCCCGGTCCAAAGCGGCGTCCGCGTCGAAGGCGCGGGGGCGTCCCATTCCCATTTTTGGTTGCTCCGTAAGCCGGGTGCCGTTTCTGTGACGGATTGTCCCTGGCTTATCCTCTTGTTGCACGTAGTGTTTTTCCGCGACTTCCCATTTCCCCACGAATGAGATAATAAATTCATAGTGCTTGATACATAAGTATCTTGCGGACCGGCGTCCAGCTCCACATCTGTAGCGAACACTACAGATATCTGGAGCGCGTGAATGCCCTCGTCAACCCAAAATCCCCGTACCGGCCGTTTCCGACGTGTCGTCGGCGGTGTTGTGATCCTCAGCGCCCTTGCGGTGGCCGGTTCGATTGCGACCGGCCATTATTTCCATGCTGCGCAGGCGACCGCTACCGCCGCCGCCACTGAATCGGCGGTGCCGGTGACCGTCTCCGTGATCCAGCCGCGGCCGACCACCCTGTTCGATGATTTCTCGGGCCGGCTCGAGGCCGTCGACCGCGTCCAGCTTCGGCCGCGGGTGGCGGGCGCGATTATGGCGACCAATTTCACCGAGGGCGCGCTGGTGAAGTCCGGCGACGTCCTGTTCAAGATCGACCCCGCGCCTTACGCGGCCGAGGTCGATCGGGCCCAGGCGCAGCTCGAGGCCGCGAAGGCCCGCGCGGTCTTTGCCGCAAACGAGGTCGAGCGCGGCGCACAGCTGGTCGGCAACAACATTGTCACCAAGCGCGACTTCGACCAGCGCGACAACACCAATCGCGAGGCGATCGCCAACGTCAAGGCCGCCGAAGCCGCGCTGCAGACCGCAAAGCTCAATCTCGACTACACCGAAGTCCGCGCACCGGTCGACGGCCGGGTCGGCCGGATCGAGATCACCGTCGGCAATCTCGTCGCGGCAGGCACCTCGTCGCCGGTCCTGACCTCGCTGGTCTCGGTCAATCCGATCTATGCGAGCTTCGATGCGGATGAAGAGGTCGTGCTGCGCGCGCTGAACTCGATCGCGGACGCGTCCGGCAGGCGCGGCAATCTCGATCAGATCCCGGTCGACATGGTGACGTCGGGCGGCCTCAGCGCCAAGGGGCACATCCAGCTGATCGACAACCAGGTCAACGGGCAGAGCGGCACCATCCGGGTCCGCGCCGTGTTCAAGAACGAAGACGGCCGGCTGATCCCCGGACAGTTCGCCCGCGTCCGCATGGGCCAGCCGAAAGAGCAGACGCTGGTGCTGATCGACGAGCGCGCCGTCGGCACTGACCAGGACAAGAAGTTCGTCATGCTGGTCGGCGACGACAGCCGCGCGGTCTATCGCTCCGTCACGCTCGGCGGCGCGGTCGATGGTCTGCGGATCGTGACCGCTGGCCTGAAATCCGGCGATCGCATCGTCGTCAACGGCCTGCAGCGCGTGCGTCCCGGCGCACTTCTGAAGATGGAAGTCGCCGAGATGGGCGCACGCGGCATGCAACAGGCATCCACTGAAACCAACCAGCACGTCGTGCAGCGCTAGGCGCTGCACGCGGGGGCGGAGCCATGAATCTCTCAAAATTCTTCATCGACCGGCCGATCTTCGCTGGCGTGCTATCGATCCTGATCTTCCTGGCCGGCCTGATCTCGCTGCTGGCAATGCCGATCTCGGAATACCCTGACGTGGTGCCGCCGTCGGTCGTCGTACGGGCGACCTATCCCGGTGCCAATCCGAAGGTGATCGCCGAGACGGTCGCGACCCCGATCGAGGAGCAGATCAACGGCGTCGAGGGCATGCTCTATATGTCGAGCCAGGCGACCACCGACGGCGCGATGACGCTGACGGTGACGTTCCGTCTCGGCACCGACCCCGACAAGGCGACCCAGCTGGTGCAGAACCGCGTGCAGCAGGCCGAGCCCCGCCTGCCTGCCGTGGTGCGCCAGCTCGGCATCATCACCAAGAAGAGCTCGCCCGACCTCACCATGGTCGTGCATCTGCTCTCGCCGAACAACCGTTACGACATGACGTATCTGCGCAACTACGCAGTGCTCAACGTCAAGGACCGGCTGGCGCGGATCGACGGCGTCGGCGACGTCCAGCTCTATGGCGCCGGCGACTATTCGATGCGGGTCTGGGTCGATCCGCAGAAGGCCGCCGAACATGCGCTGACCGCAAGCGACGTCGTTCGCGCGATCCAGGCGCAGAACGTCGAGGCCGCCGCCGGCGTGGTCGGCTCCTCGCCCAGCGTCAAAGGCCTCGACCTCCAGCTCTCCGTCAACGCCGAGGGACGGCTGTCGACCGAGGAACAGTTCGGCGACATCGTGGTGAAGACCGGCTCGGCCGGAGAGGTGGTGCGGCTGCGCGACGTCGCGCGGATCGAACTCGGCGCCTCCGAATACGGCCTGCGCTCGCTGCTCGACAACAAGCAGGCGGTCGCGATCCCGATCTTCCAGGCGCCGGGTTCGAACGCGCTGGAGATCTCCGACCACGTCCGCGCGACCATGGCCGAGATCAAGAAGAACATGCCGGAAGGCGTGTCGTACCAGATCGTCTACGATCCGACGCAATTCGTGCGCTCCTCGATCGAGGCCGTCATCCATACGCTGCTCGAGGCCATCGCGCTCGTCGTGCTGGTCGTGATCCTGTTCCTGCAGACCTGGCGCGCCTCGATCATCCCGCTGATCGCAGTCCCGGTGTCGATCGTCGGCACCTTCGCGGTGATGCATGTGTTCGGCTTCTCGATCAACGCGCTCAGCCTGTTCGGCCTCGTGCTCGCGATCGGCATCGTGGTCGACGACGCCATCGTCGTGGTCGAGAACGTCGAGCGCAACATCGAATCGGGCCTTTCGCCACGCGACGCCACCAACCAGGCGATGCGCGAAGTGTCCGGCCCGATCATCGCGATCGCGCTGGTGCTGATCGCAGTGTTCGTGCCGCTGGCCTTCATCTCCGGCCTCACCGGACAGTTCTACAAGCAGTTCGCGCTGACCATCGCGATCTCGACCGTGATCTCGGCGATCAACTCGCTGACGCTGTCGCCGGCGCTGTCGGCGCTGCTGTTGAAGGGACATGACGAGCCGAAGGATTGGCTGACCCGAGGCATGGAGAAGTCGCTGGGCTGGTTCTTCCGCGGCTTCAACAAGGTCTTCACCAAGTCGTCCGAGAACTACGGCCGTACCGTCACCAAGGTGATCTATGGCAAGGCCGTGGTGATCGGCCTCTACGTGCTGCTGATCGGCCTCACCGGCGTGCTATTCAAGCAGGTGCCGAGCGGCTTCGTGCCGGGCCAGGACAAACAGTATCTGGTCGGCTTTGCCCGGCTGCCCGACGGCGCGACGCTCGACCGCACCGAGGAAGTGATCCGCAAGATGAGCGACATCGCGCTGACCCAGCCGGGTGTCGAGAGCTCGGTGGCGTTTCCCGGCCTGTCGATCTCCGGCTTCACCAACTCGTCCAACGCCGGCATCGTGTTCTCGACCCTGAAGCCGTTCGACGAGCGCAAGGATCCGTCGCTCAGCGGCCCGGCGATCGCGGCGGCGCTCAACAAGAAATATGCCGGCATCCAGGATGCCTTCATCGCCATGTTCCCGCCGCCGCCGGTCAACGGCCTCGGCACCATCGGCGGCTTCAAGCTGCAGATCGAGGACCGTGCCGGCCTCGGTTATGAGGCGCTGAACGACGCGACCAAGGCGTTCATGACGGCGATGCAGAAGGCGCCGGAGATCGCCGGCGTGTTCTCGAGCTTCCAGGTCAACGTGCCGCAGCTGTTCGCCGACATCGATCGCACCAAGGCGTTGCAGCTCGGCGTGCCGGTCACGGAGGTCTTCAACACGCTGCAGATCTATCTCGGCTCCTACTATGTCAACGACTTCAACAAATTCGGCCGCACCTATTCGGTCTATGTGCAGGCGGACGCGCCGTTCCGCGCGCGTGCCGACGACATCAGGCAGTTGAAGGTGCGCTCGTCCTCGGGCGACATGGTGCCGTTGTCGGCCTTGCTGAAGGTCCGCCAGAGCGCGGGTCCGGAGCGTGCGATCCGCTACAACGGCTTCCTGTCGTCAGACATCAACGCCGCTGCGGCGCCCGGCTTTTCGTCCGGCCAGGCGCAGGAGGCGGCAACGCGGATCGCGGCCGAAACGCTGCCGCCGGGTTTTGCCTTCGAATGGACCGACCTGACCTATCAGGAGTTCATCGCCGGCAATTCCGGAATCTGGGTGTTTCCGCTCGCGATCCTGTTGGTGTTCCTGGTGCTCGCCGCGCTCTACGAGAGCCTGGCGCTGCCGCTGTCGATCATCATGATCGTGCCGATGGGCCTCTTGGCCGCGATGTTCGGCGTCTGGCTGTCGAAGGGTGACAACAACGTCTTCACCCAGATCGGCCTGATCGTGCTGGTCGGATTGTCGGCCAAGAACGCCATCCTGATCGTCGAATTCGCGCGCGAGCTCGAATTCGCCGGGCGCTCCCCGATCCGCGCTGCGATCGAGGCGAGCCGGCTGCGGCTGCGGCCGATCCTGATGACGTCGATGGCGTTCATCATGGGTGTGCTGCCGCTGGTGCTGTCGACCGGCGCGGGCTCGGAGATGCGGCGCGCGATGGGCGTCGCGGTGTTCTCCGGCATGATCGGCGTCACCGTGTTCGGCCTGTTCCTGACGCCGGTGTTCTATGTGCTGCTGCGCACGGTCACCGGCATGAAGCCGCTGACGCAGCACGGCGAGGCGACTATCCCCGGAAAAGCACACGCGGCATGATGCCGCGTGTGTGTAAGCCTCGTGTCAGTTTGAAGGGAATCAGGCTGCGATATCGAGCAACAATTGCGACGAGCCGCGGACCAGCACCTTGCGGCCCGCGGGCGTCAGTTCAAACGAATCTCCACGCACCGCAACATAACCGAGCGTGATCAGGCTCTCGACGGCGAACCGGTTCAGCCGTGAAGGGTTTGCTGCGGGAGCCCGCAACGCTTTCAGTGCATCCCACTGATCGGGTCTGAGTTCGAATTCTTCGCTCATTGGTCCAGGCACTCCAGAAGTTCTTGGCGTGCGAGATACAGAGCGCAGATGAATTTCGTGCGACCACAACGAGTCAGGATTTCGATTTATGTGGACGCGCCGTCACATCGCCGTGTCATTGGAATACTTCAAGTTTTTCGAATCATTGTGGCGCATTGCCACGTGATGCCGTCACAGTGATTAATCGCACATCGTCACACAGGTTAATCGTCTCAATTAACCGGCCGGATTCCTCGCTATTCGTTAACCGCGCCGCACGCTGGCGCCGCCATCGACCGGCAACGTCACACCGGTGACGAAATTCGCCTCATCCGAGGCGAGGAACAGCGCGGCATTGGCGACGTCCCAGCCGGTGCCCATCTTGTGGCGCAGCGGCACCTTGCTGTCACGTTCAGCCTCGACCTCGGCGCGGCTCTTCTTGAATTCGCGTGCGCGCGTGTCCACCGCCATCGGCGTGTTCATCAATCCCGGCAGGATCACGTTGGCGCGAATGCCATATTGCGCATTCTGGTAGGCGAGCTGTTCAGTGAAGGCGATCATCGCTGACTTGGTCGCCTTGTAGGCGACGTATGGATAGGTCGTGATCGCGGCCATCGACGAGATGTTGATGATCGAGCCGCGCTGCTGCTGGCGCATGATCGGGATCACATGCTTGGCGGCGAGGATGCAGCTCTTCAGGTTGATCGCCACGCAGCGGTCGAACGCCTCCTCGGTAATGTCGAGCAGCTCGGCATCGCCGCCGGAGAGGCTGACGCCGACATTGTTGTGCAGGATGTCGACGCTGCCCCAGCGGCCATGCGCATCCGCCACCATCGCCTTGATGTCGGCATTTTTGGTGACGTCGGCCTTGAAGGCAACCGCAATGCCGCCCTTGGCCGCGATCAGGTCGACGGTTTCCTGCGCCGACGCCAGATTGTGATCGACGCACAGCACCTTGGCGCCTTCGCGCGCGAAGGTCAGCGCGGTGGCGCGGCCGTTGCCGATGCCCTCGCCGGGGCTCTGGCCGGCGCCGACGACGATGGCGACGCGATCTTGCAGGCGCATGTCACTTCACTCCCGGGATCGGGTACTGCTGCAGTACCTCTTTGTAGGTTGGCTCATTGTCGATCTGCATGGTGGCGAGCACGCGCACCACGGCGCAGTAGAACGCGATGGTCAGCACCAGGTCGGTCATGTGCTCGTCGGACAGATGCTGCTTGATCTCGGCGAAGGTCGCCTCCGACATCGCGAGCTCGCGCACCATCTCGCGGGCGCCCTTGAGGACCGCCTTTGCCAGCGGCTCGAGTTTGGACGGCTTGCCCTCGGTCTCGCCGATCAGGCCCTGGATGTCGTCGTCGGTGACGCCGAACTCCTTGCCGATCTTCACATGATGGGTGAATTCGTATTCCGACTTCTCGAGCCAGCCGACCTGCAGGATCGCAAGCTCGCGCAGCCGCGGGTCGAGCTTGCTCTTGAAGCGGATGTAGCCGCCGATGCCGTTGAAGGCGCGCGCCATGTCCGGCGAGTTCACCAGCAGCTTGTGCAGATTGGTGTTGCGCTTGAGCATGTCGCGATATTCGGGGGCGACCTGGTCGGCTTCGAGATAGGGCAGGCGGGCCATTGTTGTTGTCCTTGCTTCGGCGGCTTGCGAAGGGGCGGCTGAAGCGCGATGAGATTGGGGTTGAATCGTCATCGCGCTTTAGTTCATTGTTTGAGCATGATCTTTTCGGAAAACCGCTTCGCACTTTTCCGGATCATGCTTTAGCGCTTCAGCCGTAAAGCGCTTTGTGCTCGCGCTCGTAGTTGGCGTAGGAGTCCTTCATGCTGGCGCCGTTGAGCAGCATGGTCGCGACCACGGCGTTGTCGGCATCGAACACGGTCGAGCGCACCCACATGCTCTCGGTGCGCTTGCTGCCCGAGAGCGCCACGACCTCGCGCTCGACCCAATAGGTCTCGCCCGGGAACAGCGGCCCGCGCAGCAGGCGGATCTCCTGATCGGCGAACAGCCCGACGGCCGGGCCGCGGACCGGTAGCCGGTCCTCGCGCGCGCGATACTGGAACAGCACGCTCAGCATCTCCATCGGGATGATGGCGCGGCCCCAGGGATTGTACTCCAGCGAATAATAATCCGACGGCTCGGTGATCACCTTGAGCTTGTCGGCCAGCGAGAACGGATAGAGATCGCCCATGTTCTGGTCGAAATCCATCTTGATCGCCTGCCGGGCCGTCTTCATGCCGACCTTGATGTCGGCGAGGATCACGGGATCGGTCAGCGGCTTCAATTCGCCGAGCCTGCGGGCGAGCGCCGTCTCCGTGCCGTCACCGTCGATCGAGGCGGTGCCGCGCAGGATCTCGGTGCCGTCGCGCTTGATCATCCCGATCGTGCAAACGGTCTGGCCCGGCTTCGGCTTCTCGATCTGGGCCTGCACCTCTTCGCCTTCGAACACCGGATTGCGGTAGTGCGCGGACAGGCATCCGGTCATGAACCAGGTCCGGCCCCAGATCCGCTCGCACAGCGGCGCGAACTGGCTGAAATGGGTCGGTCCCTCGATGGTGCCGCCGCGGAAGCCGAGCTTCTGCGCGGTTGCATCGTCGTGAATCGAAGCGTGGGAGTCGTAGGTCTGGGCCTGCAGCATCTGCTTCGGGCTGCGCCAGGGACCCACCAGCAGATTACCGTTCTCCACGATTTCCGTCGTGAATGCGGATTCGACTTTAATCATCCTTGGTCTCCCTTTGCGCGCCACCGTTTCAAAGAAGCCGGGGTTCGGCAAGCCTCGCAAAGCAACAAGGCCGCAACATGAGATATGTGCTGCGGCCATGGAACGGGGCTGTTCATGCATAACAAAATCAGTGCATGCTGATGCATGATCATGGGCAAGAGAATGAGACCGGTTCGGACCGGCGTGACTTGATCGGCGGGGAGCCTGAAACTGATGGCGTTGATGGAAGTTGGACTGGACGACAAGTACCGGTTGGATACGAAACGAATCTTCCTCTCCGGTACCCAGGCTCTGGTCCGATTGCCGATGTTGCAGCGCGAACGCGACCGCGCGCACGGGCTGAATACCGCAGGTTTCATCTCCGGTTATCGCGGTTCGCCGCTCGGCATGTACGACCACGCGCTGTGGCGCGCCAAATCGTTCCTCAAGGAGCACGACATCGCCTTCGTTCCCGGCCTCAACGAGGACCTGGCGGCGACCGCGGTGTGGGGCAGCCAGCAGGTCGGCATGTTCCCCGGCGCCAAGGTCGATGGCGTGTTCGGCATCTGGTATGGCAAGGGTCCCGGCGTCGACCGCTCGCTCGACGCGCTCAAGCACGCCAATTCGGCCGGCACCTCGCCGAATGGCGGCGTGATCGCGCTGGCCGGCGACGACCATGGCTGCCAATCCTCCACCCTCGCACACCAGAGCGAGCAGGTGTTCGCCTCGGCGTTGATGCCGGTGGTCAACCCGGCGACGCTGCAGGATTATCTCGACCTCGGCATCCTCGGCTTCGCACTGTCGCGCTATTCCGGCTGCTGGGTCGGCTTCAAGGCGATCTCGGAGACGGTCGAAAGCTCGGCCTCGATCGTCAGCGATCCCGATCGCATCAAGATCATCATGCCCGACGATTTCGAGATGCCGCTCGGCGGGCTGTCGATCCGCTGGCCGGATCCGCCGCTGGAGGCCGAGCGCAGGCTGCACGGGCCCAAGATGGAGGCGGTCGCGGCCTTCGCCCGCGCTAACCGGTTCGACCGCATCGTGCTGGATTCGAAGCCGGCGCGGCTCGGCATCATGGCGACCGGCAAGGCCTATCTCGATCTGCGCCAGGCGCTCGCCGATCTCGGCATCACCGATGCCGAGGCCCAGGCGCTGGGCCTGCGCATCTACAAGGTGGCGCTGACCTGGCCGCTGGAGGCGCGCGGCGCGCGCGACTTCGCCGAGGGCTTGCAGGATGTGCTGGTCGTCGAGGAGAAGCGCGGCTTCATCGAGGACCAGCTGGTCCGCATCCTCTACAACATGGACGCGTCGAAGCGTCCATCCGTGGTCGGCAAGCGCGACGAGAGCGGCGCGCCGCTGCTGCCGAGCGAGGGCGAGCTGACGCCGACCATGGTGGCGGCCGCCGTCGTCGCGCGGTTGCGCAGGCTCGGCCACCGTAGTCCGATGCTGGAGCAACGTCTGGCAAAACTCGAGGCGTTCGATCGCCCGGCCGAGGGCACGGGCACGGCGAAGCTGCAGCGCACGCCGTATTTCTGCTCGGGCTGCCCGCACAACTCGTCGACCAAGATTCCGGAAGGCAGCCGCGCCATGGCCGGTATCGGCTGTCACGGCATGGCGCTGTCGGTACCGAACCGCAACACCCAGACCATCTCGCATATGGGCGCCGAGGGCGTGAGCTGGATCGGGCAGGCGCCGTTCACCAGCGAACAGCACGTGTTCCAGAATCTCGGCGACGGCACCTACACGCATTCCGGTCTCTTAGCTTTGCGCGCCGCTGCCGCAGCCGGCGTCAACATCACCTACAAGATCCTCTACAACGACGCGGTCGCAATGACCGGCGGCCAGCCGGCCGAAGGCGGCTTCACGGTCGCGCAGATCGCGCACCAGGTCGCGGCCGAGGGCACCAAGCGGCTGGCGATCGTCTCCGACGATCCCGACAAATATCCCGCCAATTACTTCCCGTCCGGCGCCACCATCCACCATCGCCGCGAGCTCGACGCCGTGCAGCGCACCTTGCGCGAGATCGAGGGCCTCACTGTCCTGATCTATGACCAGACCTGCGCTGCCGAGAAGCGCCGCCGCCGCAAGCGCGGGCTGTTTCCCGATCCGGCCAAGCGCGTCTTCATCAATGAGCGCGTCTGCGAAGGCTGCGGCGATTGTTCGGTGGCGTCGAACTGCGTCTCGGTGCAGCCGCTGGAGACCGAGCTCGGCCGCAAGCGTCGCATCGACCAGTCGAACTGCAACAAGGATTTTTCCTGCATCGAGGGCTTTTGCCCGAGCTTCGTGATGGTGCAGGATCCCAAGCTGCGCAAGGCCGACCGCACCGCCGCCGATCCCAAGGCGCTGTTCGCCGACCTGCCGGCGCCGCCTGCGGCCGCGTTGAGCAGCCCCTACAACATCCTGATCACCGGCATCGGCGGCACCGGCGTCATCACCATCGGCGCGCTGCTCGGCATGGCCGCGCATGTCGAGGGGCTCGCCTGCTCGACGCTCGACTTCACCGGCCTGTCGCAGAAGAACGGCGCGGTCATGAGCCATGTCCGACTTGCGCCCACGTCCGACATGCTGACCACGGTCCGCGTCGCGCCCGGCAATGCCAATCTGATCCTCGGCTGCGACCTCGTCGTCGCCACCAGCGTGCCGGCGCTGAGCCGCGCCGAGCGCGGTGTCACCCGCGCCGTCGTCAACGCCGATTTGTTGCCGACCGCGAGCTTCGTGATCGATCCCGATATCGACTTTGAAGCCAGCTCGATGCGCGACGCGCTGAACGGCGCGGTGAGACCGGATGATCTCGACATCCTCGATGCCACCGGGCTTGCCACCGCGCTGATGGGCGACAGCATCGCCACCAACGCCTTCATGCTCGGCTTCGCGTTCCAGCGCGGCGCGATCCCGCTGTCGCTCGAGGCCATCCTGAAGGCGATCGAGCTCAACGGCGCCGCGATCGAGATGAACAAGACCGCGTTCTCGTGGGGCCGGCTCGCCGCGCACGATCTGCCGCGCGTGGTCAGCGCCGCACGCTTCAAGAATGCTGGCGCGGCACCGGCGAAGAAGACGCTCGATGAGGCGATCGCGTTCCGCGCCAAGTTCCTCACCGACTATCAGGACGCGGCCTACGCCAAGCGCTATCTCGATGACGTCGCGCGCGTCCGCTCCGCTGAAGCCGCGGCAGCGCCGGGCTCGCAGGACCTGACCGAGGCCTTTGCAAAGGGCCTGTTCAAGCTGATGGCCTACAAGGACGAATACGAAGTCGCGCGGCTCTATTCCGACGGCGAGTTCAGCAAGGCGTTGAAGGAGCAGTTCGAGGGCAATTCCGGCTTGAAGGTCCTGCTGGCGCCGCCGCTGCTGGCACAGCGCGATCCCGTCACCGGGCGTTTGCAGAAGCGCGAGTTCGGGCCGTGGATCTTCAAGGCGTTCGGCCTGCTGGCGGGTCTGAAGGGCCTGCGCGGCACCGCGTTCGACATCTTCGGCTACACCGCCGAGCGCAAGATGGAGCGTGCGCTGCCGGTGGATTACTCGGCGATGATCCTGCGTCACCTCGACGGCAAGAAGCCGCTCGATTTGCCGCGCCTCGTGACGCTGGCCAAGGCTGCGGACCTCGTGCGCGGCTATGGCCACATCAAGGAAGGCAACGTCGCGCGTTACCGCACCGAATGCGCGCGGCTGGAGCGTGCGATCGGCCAGCCGCTGGCGCAGGCAGCGGAGTAGGCTGGAGCGTATTCGAGCGAAGTGGCTACCGGTTCGCGTGAAGAAAACGCGTCAAAACAAGAACCTAGAAACCCGTTCCGATACCATCGGAACGGCGCTCCAGGTGGCGGGCAGCGGAACTTTCCACAGCCGCCTTGGTTGACCGGTAACCCTGCCCGTAAGCCATGGCTGGATTCGCGCGGCCGGGCTCCTACATGATGGCTGTTCTGTTCGAGTGATTTCAGGAGGCCCTTTGATGGTCCTGAAAAGCGCTTTTGTTGCAACTGTTTGCACCGCGTGCCTGGCGTTGGGTGGCGTGGCGTTGGCTGACGACTATCGCCCAAGCGAGTTCTTCAGCCTCGATCTCTCGCGGGCCGTGCTCTCGCCGAAGCCGCTTGGCCCGCCGGCGCAGTTCGAGCCGGTTCCGGTCGAGGCGAAGACCGACCACGGACCTGATCAGCGCGCCAGTGTCGAACCGAAGGTCGAGCAGCCGAAAGTCGAGCCGCAGAAGGCGGTGCGGACCAGCAGGGTGACGGCACCGCATGAACGCAAGCGCGCAGTGGCGCAGGTTCCGGCCCGCACCAAGCTCGCACGGCGCCATTCGAACCCGCTCGATGCGGAAGCCCGCGACACCAGGATCCAGACCTGGCCGTGCCGCACCGGCGGCATCTGCAACTGGCAGCGGTGAGAGTGCCCGCCGCGCCTGTGCTCTCCCGACGTGCGCCAATCCCAAACCCGTCATCCTGAGGAGCGCGCTCTTGCGCGCGTCTCGAAGGATCGACGGCCCGTCTGTGGCCGATTCATCCTTCGAGGCTCGCTCCGCTCGCGCCTCAGGATGACGGGTTTGGCGTTTGCGCGCTTGGCGCCTGACGCCACCGTTCCGATCTCCATATCCCCGAGTCATCCCGCCGTCGCAAAACCGTCGGCGCAGAGTCAAGAAACCGTAAGGGCGGAGTCAAACGGCGCGGGCAAAACCTTCGTTGCGATTCGACGAAGGTTGTTCGATGCCGACAGCGATCTCCGCGAGGGGGCGAGGCCTCACAAGGCGTCAGCTTCTGGTGCGCTCGGCGTCCACGGCCGCGCTGGCAGGATTGGGCGCGCTGGCAAGGCCCTACCTGAGCCGCGCCGCGGATCGTCCCGCGATCGCGGGCATCCAGTCCGGCGACGTCGCCAGCAATTCTGCTGTCATCTGGGCCCGCGCCGACCGCGCCGCGCGGATGCATATCGAATGCGCAGGGGTCGAGAGCTTCGCCACCATCCTGCGCACGGCGTCCGCCGATGCGCTGCCCGAGCGCGACTTCACCGCCAAGCTGCTGCTCGATGGCCTGCCGCCGGGACAGGACCTGTTCTATCGGGTCCGCTTCGAGGATCGCGACGGCATCGCCGGCGAAAGCCGCATTGGGCACTTCCGCACCGCGCCGGTCGACCGCCGCTCGATCTCCTTCGTCTGGTCCGGTGACGTGGTCGGGCAGGGCTGGGGCATCGACCCCGCGCGCGGCGGCCTGCGCAGTTATCGCACCATGCTGAACGAGCGCCCGGATTTCTTCATCCATTCTGGCGATCACATCTATGCCGATTGCACGGTGCCGCCGCAGCAGACCCTGCCCAACGGCGAGATCTGGCGTAACATCGTCACCGAGGAGAAATCGGTGGTCGCGCACAGCCTCGAACAGTTTCGCGGCAACTACAAATACAACTGGCTCGACGAGAATTTCCGCGCCTTCCATACCGAGGTGCCGATGTTCGCGCAGTGGGACGACCATGAGGTGGCCGACGACTGGTCGCCAATCGGCACCGCCGATGCGACCGGTTACGACACGGACGGCACCTCGCGCCTGGTGGCACGGGCGCGCCGCGCCTTCCACGAATTCATGCCGATGCGGCTGATGCCGGAGCGCGACGGCCGGGTCTATCGTAAGATCCCCTACGGGCCGCTGCTCGACGTCTTCATCATCGACATGCGCTCTTATCGCGATTCCAGCTGGAACAAGCAGGGCGACCCGGACCAGGCATTCATCCTCGGCCAAAGCCAACTCGCCTGGCTGAAGCGGGAGCTGGTGGCATCAGATGCCGTCTGGAAGGTGATCGCCGCGGATCTGCCGATCGGCCTCGTCAGCCTGGACGCCGTCGCGCTCGGCGACGGCCCGCCGGAGCGGCGCGAGCACGAGATCGCCGATCTCTTGTCCTTCATGAAGCGCGCCGGCATTCGCAATACGGTCTGGCTCACCGCCGACATGCACTACACCGCCGCGCATCATTATGATCCGAACCGCGCCGTGTTTCAGGAGTTCGAGCCGTTCTGGGAATTCGTCTCCGGCCCGCTGCATGCCGGCACCTGGTCGCCGGGCGAGCTCGACAACACCTTTGGCCCGAAGGCGATGTACCAGAAGGGCTGCTCGGCCGAGCAGGGCGACAATCTCGCGCCGTGCTTCGGCCTGCAATTCTTCGGCCGCGTCGACATCGACGGCAGGACCGGCGTGATGAAAGTAACGCTGAAGGACGTCGACAACCACGATCTCTGGTCGGTCGACATCGAGCCCCGGCCGGATGCGCGGCCCGGCCAGATCATGGCGCAACATATCTAGGCTCGCGAAAGCCGTCGCGACATCTTGATTGCGGGCGCCTTGCCCGAAGGGCCGGTTTGCGGGCAGACTGCGTGCTGGCAGTTCTGCCAATTTCATTCCCACCAGACGATTTGCTGGCGTGACGTCGTCGATGACATCGGCGTCCCACGCGTCAGGAGCTATCCATGGACAATCTGCAGACACAGGGCATCAGCCTGCCGCAGCTCGGGCTCGGCACCTTCCGCATGCAGGGCGATGCCTGCCGCGCGGCGGTCGAGAGCGCGCTCGGGCTCGGCTACCGGCATATCGACACCGCCGAGATGTACGGCAATGAGGAGGCGATCGGGGCCGCGATCGCCGACGCGAAGGTCGCGCGCAAGGACCTGCATGTGACCACCAAGGTCTGGCACGAGAACCTGGCGCCGGATGCGATCCGGAGAGCGTTCGACACCAGCCTGAAGAAGCTGCGTCTCGACCACGTCGACCTCTATCTGGTGCATTGGCCGTCGCGGAACATGAAGCTGCCGGCTGTCTTCGAGACGCTGATGCAGCTGAAGCAGGAGGGCCGCACCCGCGCGATCGGCGTCGCCAATTTCACCACCGCACTGCTCAAGACCGTTGTCGAGGACATCAAGGCGCCGATCGCCTGCAACCAGATCGAATATCACGCGATGCTGGACCAGACGCCGGTGCGCAAATGTCTCGCCGCGAAGTCGATCCCGCTGGTGGCCTATTGTCCGCTCGCCCAGGGTCGTTTCGCAACCGACGAGACGCTGGCGAAAATCGGCAGCAAGCATGCTGCGACCGCAGCGCAGGTGGCGCTGAAATGGCTGCTCGACCAGGAGGGCGTTGCGGCCATACCGAAGGCCTCGCGCGCAGAAAGCCAGAAGGCCAATCTCGACGCGCTGAAGGTCAAGCTCGACGACGACGACCGCAAGGCGATCGCTGCGCTGCGCAAGGACATGCGCTGCGTCAATCCGGGCTTTGCTCCGGCGTGGGACTGAGTCCTGCGAGCATCGGATGAGGACGTAGAACAAGAAAATGGCTCCGCGAGGAGCCATTTCCGTTGTGTCGGTCTATCGTATGTGTCGGTACTTAGTAGCGGTCCCGCCTGATCACCATCGCGCGGTCATGGTCGTGATGCCAGCCGCGATGCCAGCCACGGTCATGGCGCATCTCGGCCCGCGAGCCCCAGCCACGATCCCAGTGGTGATGGCCGCCGCGCTTGATCACGACGGTCTCGGCGCTCGCGATCGACGGAACGGCCACTGCAAGGGCACCAATCGCCGCAAGAACAAAACCAAACTTTTTCATCTCATCCTCCTCAAATGATGCGAGGAGGCAACCGTGCAGGCGTTGAAACGTTCCTCAGGAACCGAGTGAGTTTTCTGAACGCTTGTTCAGCAACGGCCCCAACGCAACGCTCGCCGCGCGTTCGCTGCACAACCGATGCGTGAGCGTGGCTGCATCTTTCGGTGGCCTTGCCTAACCCCGGCGTCCGACGCATCATCGCGCCATAAGTATCAATGTTTGGGGGGACGTTGCCGTGGGTGAATTTTCACGCCGGGATTTTTTGAAAGGTACGGGATCGGCCGCTGCTGCTGTGATCGCAGGGCCGGCCGCTGCGGCGATGGGGCCGGACGACAAATTCGACCTCGTGATCAAGAGCGGCGACGTGATCGATCCCAGCCAGTCGCTGCGCGGCAAGCGCGACATCGGCATCCGCTGGGGTCTGATCGAGGCGATCGAAGACGAGATCCCTGCCGCGCGCGCCGCCAAGACCATCGACGCATCGGGCAAGCTCGTGATGCCGGGCCTCGTCGATTTGCACTGCCACGTCTATCCCTACGGCTCGGCGATCGGCATTCCCGCCGACGAGCTGGTGCAGTTCCAGGGCACCACGACCGTCGTCTCGGCCGGCGATGCCGGCGTCAACAATCTCGCGGCGCTGCGGCGCTTCATCGTCGCGCAATCGCGGACGCGGATCTATGCCTTCGTCCATATCGCCAACAACGGCCTGTCGGCCTTCCCGGTGGCCGAGCTCTACAACATCGACAACGCCCAGGTCGAAGCCTGCGCGATGGCGCTCGCCGAGAACCCTGACTTCCTGATCGGGGTCAAGGTGCGGATGTCGGAAAACGTCATCTTCAAGCACGGCGTCGAGCCGCTGAAGCGCGGCATCCAGGCCTGTGAGATGTGCGGCTGGCCGGCGCGGATGATGGTGCATATCGGCGGCGTCGAGACCAGGGAGTTGATGTCCGGCATCCTCGACCTGCTGCGGCCGGGCGATATCCTCACCCACGCCTATTCCGGCGCGCCGAACATGTCCGGCGCCTTCACCAACATCGTGCAGGACGGCAAGCTGTTGCCGGCGGCGCTCGCGGCCAAGCAGCGCGGCGTGCTGTTCGACGTCGGCCATGGCGGCGGCAGCTTCGATTTCACGGTGGC
Organism: Bradyrhizobium sp. AUGA SZCCT0105; assembly: GCF_018129565.1. Taxonomy (NCBI): domain Bacteria; kingdom Pseudomonadati; phylum Pseudomonadota; class Alphaproteobacteria; order Hyphomicrobiales; family Nitrobacteraceae; genus Bradyrhizobium; species Bradyrhizobium sp. AUGA SZCCT0105. The sequence continues at coordinate 969,660 of NZ_JAFCMK010000001.1, forward strand.
CGAGATCGCGATCCCTGCCGGCTGCACGCCCGACACGATCTCCTCCGACATCCACGTGTTCTCGGGCAATTCGCCCGGCATCCCGTTCCTGCCGAACGTGATGAGCAAGTTCCTGGCGATGGGCTCCTCGCTGGAGCAGGTGGTGGCGATGGCGACCTCGGTGCCGGCGCGGATCATCAACCGGACCCCGAAAATCGGCACGCTGCAGCGCGGCGCGCCCGGCGATGTCGCGATCATGGACCTCATCGAAGGCCCGGTCTCCTTCGTCGACACCCGCAACAACAAGCGCGACGGCAATCTGCAACTGAAGCCGGTGCAGACCGTGGTCAACGGCGTGCCGTTCGGCCGGCCCTATCAGGCGCCGTTTTCGGTACGATAGCGGCAAGCCCCGCCGGCTTCCTGTCATTGATACTTGTCAAGGACAGGAAATCCCGCTCGTCGATGATGAGCTATCATGAGGGGCATGTCGTGACCGGGAATCGTTCCTCCATAGACCGATCGGTACGTTCTTCCGCGCCTGGCGGTGCGACGTTTTCCGAAAGCGATTTCCTCCTGCAGCTGGGCGCGGCTGTGCGCGGGGCACGGGCGAATATCGGTATGACACGTCGCGAGCTCGCCCGCCGATCCGGCGTGTCGCAGCGCTACATTGCTCTCATAGAATCGGGCAAGGGCAACGTCTCGATCGTGCTGCTGCTGCGCATTTTGAACGCGTTCCGCAGTGACGCGCCCAAAGCGGCCTGACCGGGAAGGGGAGGATCACGCCGATGGGTGAACTCGTTCTTGCTGCCAAGGTCAGCCACGTACCGTCCCTGATGCTGTCGGAACGCCCGGATCACCCACTGCATGACGCGCGGGCCGGCGCGGTCGCGGCATTGCATGAGCTCGGCCGGCGCGCCAGAGAACGCGGCGTGTCCACCTTCGTGGTGTTCGATACCCATTGGCTGTCCAATTTCGGCTACCACGTCAACGCCAATACCCGGCATCGCGGCTCGTTCACGAGCCACGAGGCACCGCAGATGATCAAGGACCTGCGCTACGACTGGCCGGGGAATACCGCGCTTGCGGAAGCGATTGCACGCGAGGCGGCAGGCGACGGCCTCAATGTGATGGCGCACCGCGTCGAAAGCCTCGGTCTTGAATACGGCACCATCGTCCCGATGCACTACCTGAACCAAGATGGCTCGGCCAAGGTCGTGTCCGTCGCATCGCCGCTCTTCACGTCGATCGAGGAAAGCAGGCTGCTCGGCGAGGCGACCCGCCGTGCGGTCGCGCTGTCCGGCGAGCGGGTCGCGCTGCTCGCCAGCGGATCGCTGTCGCATCGGCTATTGCCGAACAAGCAGCTCGGGCCCGAAGCCTGGACGTCGATCGCCAGTGAATTCAACCGCCAGGTCGATCTGCGCGTTCTCGAGCTGTGGCAGCAGCGCCGTTACCGGGAGTTCCTCGACATGCTCCCGGATTACGCCACGAGGTGTAACGGCGAGGGCGGAATGGCCGATACCATCATGCTGTTTGCCGCGCTGGGCTGGTACGATTTTCGTGGCGCCGCCGAGCAACTCTGCGACTACTTCCCGTCGAGCGGCAGCGGCCAGGTGCATGTGGAATTTCACCTGACCGCGTGAGACGGCGAATGCGGATCGCTAGCCGCGCTTCTCCACATTGCTGCTGCGCGCCGGCACGCCGAACTCCTTGCGGCACACTTCGGCCAGCACCGCGACGCCTTCGCGGATCTGCTCATGCGAGGGGCTGGCGAAGCAGAGGCGGAGCCGGCTGCCGGAATGCGCCTTGCTGGTCGACCATTCCGGTCCCGGATTGATCGAGACCCCGGCGGCAAGCGCCGCCTGATAGAGCTTCATGGTGTCGACATTGTCGGGCAGCTTGACCCAGAGGAAGATGCCGCCCTTCGGCGCCTCGAATTCGGCCGCAGTGCCGAACTGCTCGTTCAGCGCCTCCATCAGCGTGTCGAGCTTGGCGCGCAGGCCCTTGGTCAGCCGCGGCACGTGGGTCGCAAAATGCGGCGCGCAATATTCCGAGAGCACCATCTGCTCCAGCGCGCCGGAGCCGGCGTCGGTCTTCAGCGGCAGCATCCGCGACATGATTTCCCAGGGCGCGACGATGAAGCCGACCCGCAGCGCCGGCGCGATCGACTTCGAGAACGAGCCGATATGGATCACGCCGCCATGCTTGCTCATGGCATAGATCGCGGGCGGCCGTTCGCCGTTCCAGATCAGATCGGCATAGCAATCGTCCTCGAAGATCGGCACGCCGTATTCTCTCGACAGCTTCAGCATCTCGGCGCGGCGGCTTTCGGGGAGGATCGAGCCGGTCGGGTTCTGCACGGTCGGAATGGTGTAGATGTATTTCGGCGTGATGCCGCGCCGCTTGTGATCGGCGAGCGCTGCGGCCAGCGCATCGATCCGGATGCCGTCGCCATCGAGGGGAATGCCGACCGCGCTGACGCCGAGCCGGGTCAGCCGGTTCAGCGAACCCTGATAGGTTTCCTGCTCGATCAGCACGGTGTCGCCCTTGGCGAGCAATGTGTGATTGACCAGGTCGAGCGCCTGCAGCGAGCCGGAGACGATCATGATCTCGTCCGGCGTGCAGGCAATGCCGGCATCGCGCTTCAGCTTTTCGGTCAGGAACTGGCGCAACGGCAGATAGCCCTGCGGCCCGTGCGCGAGGTTGTAGGTCGCGAGATTCCTGCCCTCGCGCTTCAGCACGGCATTGACGGCTTCCAGCAGCCCGTCGACCGGCACCTGGTCGGGATCGTTGTTGCCGCCGACGAAGCTGTATTTGGCGAGCCCGGTCCAGCGCGCGGCCGGCGCAGGCAGGCCGGCCGGAAGCAGCGGTGCAAAGTCGAACTGGGCTGAGGTGGACATGGACGTTTCGCTCCGTGTTGTTGTCGTTGAGAAGGCCCGTGGTAGGGGGCCCTCCATGAAGTCAATTCTTGCCGGTCAGCCTGATCGGGCGACCCTGGCTGATGAAGGCATAGTGCCCGGCACCGACGCTGCCGACCATCAATGCCTCGACCGCCGGTTCCGCGATCTCGCCGGCCGCCGCCCAATCGACCACGAAATTCGCGCCGGTGCCGCCGCGGGTATCGGTCGTGGCGATCGAGATCTCGACGGTCGCAAACGGTTTTAGCGCGATCGGCGATTTGAGGTAACTCTCCACCATCTTGCCTGATGTGTCGAAATAGGCGATCCGCTTCAGCACCAGCGGCCTCGTCTCGGAGGCGTTGTGCACGCTGAGCGTCACCGAAAAATCGGCCCTGAGCTTGCCCTGGCTCATCGACACGCTGGAATAGACCGGCACGTAGAATGCACCGGAGGCGGTGAGGCCTTCCGATGGCATCGCGGTCAGCGAGTTCGCAAAATTTTGTTCAATACTTCCGGGGGATTGTGCTAGCGCCTCTGTCATGCGCACGGTGGGCAGGCAGAGCAAAACTGCCAAGAAAATGCCGCCTGCGCGGATGTGACACATTGCTCGGTTGATCCTCACGCCCGGCCCTCTAGGTTGCGGCAACAGGAAGTCTTTGACGTATGCATGAACTCATTCGCGATATCACGCTCTGTATCCTGTTTGCCTGGGGGATTGGGCTGCTCGCCCATTTCTCCCGGCAACCGCTGATACTGGCCTACCTTATCGCCGGCTTTTTCATTGGTCCATTCGGCATGGGCTGGATCAAGTCCCAGGAGTCGATCAGCGTCATCTCCGAGCTCGGCCTGATCTTCATGCTGTTCATGATCGGGCTGGAAATCGACCTCAAGAAGATCATCCGTGCCGGCAAGGTCATCCTGTTCGCCGGCGCCGGCGAGCTGATCGGCGGCTGCCTGATCGGCGTGGCGTTCTTTGCCGGGATCGGGCTTGCGATTGGCGGCGGCAAGTTCGATGCGGTCTATCTCTGCGTCGCCTGCGCGCTGTCCTCGACCGTGATCATCGTCAAGGTGCTCTACGAGAAGCGCGAGCTGGATACGTTGCCGGGCCGCATCACGCTCGGCGTGCTGGTGCTGCAGGACATCTTCGCGATCCTGTTCCTGGCGGTGCAGCCGAGCCTGGACAATCTGCAGATCAGCGTCGTGCTGCTGTCGATCGCCCGCGTCGCGGTGCTGGTCGCGACCGCGCTGGTGCTCAGCCGCTACGTGCTGCCGCGGCTGTTCCACCAGATCGCGCGCCGGCCCGAGCTGGTGCTGCTCGGCGCGCTCGCCTGGTGCTTCCTGATCGGCGAGATCGCCGAGCGGCTGCATCTGTCGCGTGAGATGGGCTCGCTGGTCGCCGGCGTCTCGATCTCGACCTTTCCCTACGCGCTCGACGTTACTGCCAAAGTCACGACACTGCGGGATTTCTTCATCACGCTGTTTTTCGTCGCGCTCGGCATGACGATCCCGATCCCAGGCTTACAGGTGATCTGGCTCGCGCTTGTCATCGCGGCCTTCACGGTGGTGAGCCGCCTGGTCACGACGTTCACGCCGCTCTATCTGATGAAGCAGGGCCTGCGCGCCAGCCTGCTGCCGGCGATCAATCTGGCGCAGATTTCCGAGTTCTCGCTGGTGGTGATCCAGACCGGCGTTGCCGCCAACCATATCGGGACCGAAACCGCGAATGCGGTCTCATTCGCCTTCGTGGTGCTGGCGGTGCTCTCGACCTTCGCGATGGCCCGCAGCGACCAGATCGTGCGCGGCCTGATCGGTCCGTTGAAGCGGATCGGGCTGCGTGACCTCGACCATCGACGCGAGGGCGGCGGCGCGTCCGGGCAGGAGGGCGGCCAGGAGGAGGGACATGGCGAAATCCGGCGCATCGTCATCCTCGGCTTTTTCCGCGCCGCGAGCGCGCTGATCAGCCAGATCGAGCGGCAGAACCAGTCGTTGCTCGAGCAGATCAGCGTCATCGACTTCAACCCGCTGGTGTTCCGCACGCTGACCGACCGCGGCATGCATGTGATCTATGGCGACATCAGCAATGTCGATACGCTGGTTCATGCCGGCATCGGCAAGGCCGAGATCATCATCCTGAGCGTGCCTGATTTCCTCTTGGTCGGTGCCGACAATGAGAAGCTGGTGCGCCACGTCCGCGCCCTGAACCCGACCGCGAAGGTTGTTGCCACCGCCGATCTCCTGACCGGTGTCGACGACCTCTACACCGCCGGCGCCGACTACGTCACGGTGACCCGGCTCAGCGACGCCGGCGAGCTCTATTCGGTGATCGAGGCCGCCGATGCCGGCCTGCTCGACGACAAGCGCGCCGAGCTGGACGCCCAGCTCAGCGACCGGCGCGAGGTGCTGCCGTAGGCGAGCATGATCCGGAAAAGTGGGGACCGGTTTTCCGACAAGATCATGCTCAAACAAGGCAGCCTTGTAGCCCGGATGGAGCGAAGCGAAATCCGGGGACCGCGCACGCGGAAATGTCCTTCGCTCCATCCGGGCTACAGGCTCCTGTCACCGTCCTGGTATGCCTGCCGGACGCATGGCGGGTTGCATAATGATACTGGCGCTGACATCGGAACCCGGCTAATCCACTGCCTGCATAAAGCGAGATGTCAGGACAATGGCCGATACGATCCAGGAAGTGCTGCAAGCCTTTGCGAAGGGTGAACTCGTCGTCGTCACCGACGATGACGATCGGGAAGGCGAGGGCGATTTGATCGTCGCGGCGTCGTTCTGCACGGCGGAAAAGATGGCCTTCATCATCCGTCACACCTCCGGCATCGTGTGCGCGCCGATCACGACCGAGGATGCCCGCCGGCTGCGGCTCGACCCGATGGTGGCGCATAACGAGTCCAACCACACCACGGCCTTCACCGTCTCGATCGACTACAAGCCCGATGGCGGCACCGGCATCTCCGCCGACGAACGCGCCTCCTGCTGCCGCGCGCTCGCCAATCCCAACGCCGGCGCCAACGATTTTGCGCGCCCCGGCCACATCTTCCCGCTGATCGCGCGCGACGGCGGCGTGCTGCTGCGCTCCGGTCACACCGAGGCTGCGGTCGATCTGTGCCGGCTCTCCGGCCTGCCGCCGGTCGGCGTCATCAGCGAGCTGATGAACGACGATGGAACCGTGATGAAGGGCGAGCAGGTCGCGAAATTCGCCGCCGCCCACAAGCTCAAGCATGTCACGATCGCGGACATGATCGCCTATCGCCAGGCGCGCGAGAAGCTGATCGAGCGGGTCGCGACCTTCACCACCGAAAGCCCGATCGGCCCGCTGCAAGGCTATGCCTATCGCTCGCCCTTCGACGAGATCATGCATGCCGCCTTCGTCTATAACGGCATCGGGGATGGCCGGGACGTGCTGACCCGGCTGCACAAGCCCAATATCGTGACAGACCTCTTCACCGGTCCGGCGCGGATGGAAGCCGTGTTGCGGCACTTCAAGGATGCCGGCCGCGGCGTGCTGGTCTATCTGCGCGACGGTGCCGCCGGTGTTCCGGTCCAGCCGGTGAGCGAGCAGAAATCGGCGGAGGCCGATCGCAACAAGCAATGGCGCGAGGTCGGCGTCGGCGCACAGATCCTGCGCGATCTCGGCATCACCTCGATCCGCCACCTGACCTCTTCGGTGCACGACTACAAGGGTTTGTCCGGTTTCGGCATCGAGATCGTGTCGAACGAGAGGCTGGAGTGCTAGCATAGCACCCGTCATTCCGGGGCGATGCGTCAGCATCGAACCCGGAATCTCGGGATTTTACGCTCTCGCGTGCCCCGGAATGACGACAACCCAATTCAATTGCGCTTCGCAGCATAGCGCTTTAATTTATCCGCCAATTTCCGAGAGACGATGCGAAAGGATGTTTCATGAGCGTGCGCCCCCAGGCCAAGGACAAGCCGGCTGCCGCCAGCTTCCAGTGGGATGATCCGTTCCTGCTCGACGACCAGCTCACCGAAGACGAGCGCCTGATCCGCGACACGGCGCGGGCCTATGCGCAGGACAAGCTGTTGCCGCGGGTCACCAAGGCCTATCTGGAAGAGAAGACCGACCGCGAGATCTTCAACGAGATGGGTGAGCTCGGCCTGATCGGCGTGACGCTGCCCGAGGAATATGGCTGTGCCAATGCGAGCTACGTGGCCTATGGCCTGGTGGCGCGCGAGATCGAGCGCGTCGATAGCGGCTATCGCTCGATGAACTCGGTGCAGTCGTCGCTGGTGATGTATCCGATCTACGCCTATGGCGACGAGAACCAGCGCAAGAAGTATCTCCCCAAGCTCGCGACCGGCGAATGGGTCGGCTGCTTCGGCCTGACCGAGCCGGACGCCGGTTCCGATCCCGGCGGCATGAAGACTCGTGCCGAGAAGGTGGCCGACGGCTACAAGCTCAACGGCGCCAAGATGTGGATCTCGAATGCGCCGATCGCCGACGTGTTCGTGGTGTGGGCCAAGTCGGCCGCCCATGACAACCAGATCCGCGGCTTCATCCTGGAGAAGGGCATGAAGGGCCTGTCGGCGCCGAAGATCGGCGGCAAGCTCTCGCTGCGTGCCTCGATCACCGGCGAGATCGTGCTCGACAACGTCGTGGTGCCGGAAAGCGCACTGCTGCCCAACGTCTCCGGCCTCAAGGGCCCGTTCGGCTGCCTCAACCGCGCCCGCTACGGCATCTCCTGGGGCGCGCTCGGCGCCGCCGAGGATTGCATGCACCGCGCACGTCAGTACACGCTCGACCGCAAGCAGTTTGGCCGCCCGCTCGCCGCCACCCAGCTGGTGCAGAAGAAGCTCGCCGATATGGAGACCGAGATCGCGCTCGGCCTGCAGGCCTCGTTGCGCGTCGGCCGCCTGATGGACGAGGGCAAGATGGCGCCCGAGATGATCTCGATCGTCAAGCGCAACAATTGCGGCAAGTCGCTCGACATCGCCCGCATGGCGCGCGACATGCACGGCGGCAACGGCATCCAGATCGAGTATCACGTGATGCGTCACGCCGCGAACCTCGAGACAGTGAACACCTATGAGGGCACGCACGACGTCCATGCGCTGATCCTCGGCCGCGCGATCACCGGCATCCAGGCGTTCTCGTAAAGCGGCGCCCACCTAAACGTCGTCATGGCCGCGCTTGTCGCGGCCATCCACGTCTTGGGGCTCGCAACGTGGATGCCCGGGACAAGCCCGGGCATGACGAGTTCAAAGAGAATCCGGACATCACGGACAAAAGCCATGGCCGACAACGACGACATCCCGTTCAACCGCGATTTTCCGCTGAAGGCCGGCGTGGTCGAGCAGGTCCGCCCCGGCGTGCGCCGTGTCCTCTGCAACAATCCGAGCCCGTTCACCTTCACCGGCACGGTCAGCTACATCGTAGGTCAGGGCAAGGTCGCGATCATCGATCCCGGTCCCGACGATGAGGCGCATGCGAAGGCGCTGCTCGATGCGGTCAAGGGCGAAACCGTGACGCATATCCTGGTCACCCATACCCATCGCGACCATTCGCCGAACACGCCGCGGATCAAGGCTGCGACCGGCGCGCCGGTCTATGCCGAGGGGCCGCACCGCGCCTCGCGCCCGCGCTTCGAAAGCGAGAAGCACAATCCGGAATCCGGCGCCGACCGCGATTTCCGGCCCGACATCGAGGTCAAGCACGGCGACGTGATCGAGGGCGCGGGCTTCGCGCTGGAGGCGGTCGCGACGCCCGGCCACACCGCCAACCACCTGGCGTTCGCGTGGGCCGAGCGCAGCATCAATTTCGTCGGCGACCATGTGATGGGCTGGTCGACCTCGATCGTGGCGCCGCCGGACGGTTCGATGATCGACTACATGGCCTCGCTGGAGCGGCTGGAGCAGCGGCCCGAGCAGATCTATTTCTCGGGCCACGGCCCGGAGATTCGGGAAGGCCCGCGCTATGTCCGTTTCCTGGCGCGGCATCGCCGGGCGCGCGAAGCGTCGATCCTGCATCGCCTCGGCAAGGGCGAGGCCGACATCCCGACCATGGTGCGGGCGATCTATATCGGGCTCGACCCGCGCCTCGCCAATGCCGCCGGCTATTCGGTGCTGGCGCATCTGGAGGATCTGGTCGCGCGCGGCATCGTGGCGACGGATGGCGATCCGGTGATCGGCGGAACGTACCGGATAGCCTGACTGTCATTCCGGGGTTCGCGCTGCGCGCGCCCCGGAATGACGAGGTGAATCACTTCTTCACCGACTTCGCCGGCGGCGCCTTCGGCGCGACCGGGGCCGCCTTCTTCGCCGGCTTGGCGTTTTCGTTGTCGGCGGCGGAGTTGAGGTCCTCGATCAGCTTCTTGACGCGCGCGGCATTGCTGCCGAGATCGGCGTCGAAATAGCGCGAGGCGGAGCGGATATCGACGCGCGAGTCCTCGTCGTCGGGCGTGACCCGGATCGAGACGTCCTCGCGGAAGCCCATGATCGGCGTGCGGGCCACCGCCTCGATGCGGCCGATCCGGCGCGGCGGCTGCGGCGCGCGTGCGTCGATGACGAGCCATTTGCGGCGGTTCACCAGCCGCAAGGTCATCTCATAGGCACGGTCGACCGGGGTTTCCAGTTCGACGGTTTCGATATCGGGATAGGCGGCGCGCTGCTTCTCGGCCGAATAGAGGCCGGCATAGGCGGCCGGGTTGGTGCCTTCGCCGGTGCGCAGCCGCGCCAGCGCCTCGAATTTCGGCGGGTCGATCGCGTCGGTGGTGACGTCGTAGATCCGCGGCAGCTTGCGGTACTGATAGGTGAGATAGGCCGGGTAGCCGAGGATCGCGGCGTCGATCAGGAACGCGAGCAGGATCCGGCCCATGCCGCGGGTGCCGTTCTGCCAGATCGCGGCGAAGGCGGCCAGCCCGAGCAGGATCGACAGGCCGGCCAAGCCCAGCGCGCCGAAGAAGGTGGCCAGCGCCGGTTTGACCTCCAGGAACCCGAAGCGAACGATGATGATCGAGACCACCACCGCGACGACGGAGAAGATGGCGAGGTTGCGCGACCAGGTGGCGAGACCGGACACGGGCTCCTGCTGGTAGGGAGCGGAAAACCTGCGCGCCATCGTCGAAAAATCTGCCGGTTGAGATGTCCTTGGGCGACCTCAGCCGCCGCCAATGATCGTGTGAGACCACGGACCTGCGGCGAATTCAAGGGATTTGGGGGACGAAGCGTCCTGGACAGGCGGCCATGCCCCGGCCACGGCGTCAACCAGGGTCATTCAAGCCGCAGCAGCTTCGTAGCCCGGATGGAGCAAAGCGAAATCCGGGGCAGGTCTTTCCGTCGAACGCCGAACCCCGGATTGCGCTTCGCTCCATCCGGGCTACGGTTTTCCCTACGCCGCGGCGGTCGGGAAGGTGTAATCCTTGAACTGGTCGCGCAGCGCGGTCTTCAGGATCTTGCCGGTCGCGGTGTGGGGGATGCCGTCGACGAAAGCGACGTCGTCGGGCATCCACCATTTGGCGATCTTGCCGTCCATGAATTTCAGGATGTCCTCGCGGGTGGCGCTCTCGCCCTGCTTGAGCTGCACGATCAGCAGCGGCCGCTCGTCCCATTTGGGGTGATGGACGCCGATCACGGCCGCTTCCGCGACCGCCGGGTGGCCGACCGCGAGGTTCTCGAGATCGATCGAGGAGATCCATTCGCCGCCGGACTTGATCACGTCCTTGGAGCGGTCGGTGATCCGCATGTAGCCGTGCTCGTCCATCGTCGAGACGTCGCCGGTGTCGAAAAAGCCGGCATCGTCGAGGATGTTGCTATCGACCCGGAAGTAGGCTTTTGCGATCGCGGGGCCGGAGACCTTGAGACGGCCGAAGGTCTTGCCGTCCCACGGCAGCTCCTTGCCGGCATCGTCGGTGATCTTCATCTCCACGCCGAACGGCGGGTAGCCCTGGGTCTGCAGGATGTCGAGCCGCTCCTCGCCGGTGCGCGTGTTGAATGGCGGCTTCAGCGTGGCCAGCGTGCCGAGCGGGCTCATCTCGGTCATGCCCCAGGCGTGGCGCACCTGGCTGCCCATGTCGAGGAACGCCTTGATCATCGAGCGCGGCATCGCCGAACCGCCGCAGATCACCATCTGCAGATCCGGCAGCTTGACATTGTTGGCCGCCATGTATTGCAGCAGCATCAGCCACACCGTCGGGACACCCGCGGTATGGGTGACCTTCTCGGTCGACAGCAGTTCGTATACCGAGGCGCCATCGAGCTTCGGGCCGGGCATCACCAGCTTGGTGCCCATCGACGGCGCGGAGAACGCGATGCCCCAGCTGTTGGCATGGAACAAGGGCACCACCGGAAGCATTGTGTCCGACGCGGAGGTGCCGAGCGCGTCCTTCGAGTTGGCCATCAGCGCGTGCAACACGTTGGACCGGTGCGAATAGAGCACACCCTTGGGATCGCCCGTCGTGCCGGAGGTGTAGCACATCGCTGCGGCGGTGTTCTCGTCGAAGGTCTTCCACTCGAACTTGCCGTCGGATGCCGCGATCCAGTCCTCATAGGCGACCGCGTTCTTCAGCGTGGTCTGCGGCATGTGCGCCTTGTCGGTCAGCACCACGTAGCGCTCGACGCTCGGCAGCTGGCTGGCGATCTTCTCCAGCACCGGAACGAAGGTGAGGTCGGTGACGACGATGCGGTCCTGGGCGTGGTTGACGATCCAGGCGATCTGTTCCGGAAACAGTCGTGGATTGACCGTATGGCAGATCGCGCCGATCCCCATGATGCCGTACCAGACCTCGAGGTGGCGCCAGGTGTTCCAGGCGATGGTGGCGACGCGATCGCCGAGCTTGATGCCGTCGCGCTCGAGGCTCTGCGAGACCTTCAGCGCGCGCGCATGGATCTGGGCGTAGTTGGTGCGATGAATGGGGCCTTCGACCGACCGGGTCACGACTTCCTGCGTGCCGTGATATTTGGCGGCGTGCTCAATAATCTTGTGACATAGCAAGGGCCAATCTTGCATCAAGCCAAGCATACGCAAATCCCTCCTCGATCCTCACGCATGATCCGCCGGCATCTTGGACGGCCGGCAGTAAAATCATGGAACTGACATGAACTGTAGCGCGGAGAAAGCAAGCCGAAAATGGCCTGATGGCGCGTTTCGTCGCGGGGGCGCGGCAATGGTTACCGCTGCCGCCGCGCTGCTCTGCCTTGGCATGCAAGCGGGGCCCGCGCAGGCCGGCCGCGGCGCGCCTGGCTTTCCCTGGGACGATCTGTTCGGCACCCGGCCGCACAGGGCGCACAAGGCGGTCCGCCGCTCAGCGGTGCCGCTGCCGAAGCCACGCCCCGCGGAGGCGCCGGCAGCAACTGACGCGCCTGCGGCAGCTCACGCGCCTGAGGCAGCTCACGCGCCTGTGGCCGCGGAGCCCGAGCCGCCAGCGGCTGCGGCACCGCCACAGGCCGCGCCTGCCGAGGCTGCCAGGCCCGGCGAGACGGCCAGGCCGACCGAAGCAGCCAAGCCTGCCGAGCCTCAGAGGCCGCAGCTTTCGGCCTGCCGGCAGGCGCTGACCGAGGAGATCGCGATCGCGCCGAGCATTCCGGATATCCACGGCGCCGGCGGCTGCGGCGGCGAGGATCTGGTGCGGCTCGAGGCCATCGTGCTGCCGGACAAGCGCAAGGTCGCGGTCAAGCCCGCGGCGATCCTCCGCTGCAAGATGGCAAGTGCAGTCGCCGACTGGGTCCGCACCGATATCGCGCCGCTGGCGCAGAGCCTCGGGGGCGGGATCAGCAATCTCGACAATTTCGACTCGTTCGAGTGCCGCGGCCGCAACCGCATCGCCGGCGCGCAGCTCTCCGAACATGGCCGCGCCAATGCGCTCGACGTGCGCGCCTTCGGTCTCGCCAACGGCAAGTCGATCTCGCTGACCGACCGCAGCGTGCCGCGCGATCTGCGCGAGACCGTGCTGCATTCGGTCTGCGCCCGCTTCTCCACCGTGCTCGGCCCGGGCTCGGACTGGTACCACGAGGACCACGTCCATCTCGACCTGATCGAGCGTCGCAACAATTACCGGATCTGCCAGTGGAACGTTGACGATCCTCTGCCGCGTGTCGCGCCGCTGTTGCCGGCCGAGCGCCCCGGAGAGGCGCCGCCGCGCGAGGTCGCCGCAAAATCGGACGCGTCCAAGCCGGACTCATCCAAGCCAGACCGATCCGAAGCCGACCGCGGCAAGGCCGATGAGCCGGATGCGGCGAAATCAGATGATGCGGCCGCGCCCGACGGCGCTGCCGAGACCAAGCCGCAGCCAACAAAAAAGCGCCGGCAAAGCCGGCGCCTTTGATCGCGATTGCTGCGACGTGATTGCGATCAGTAGGTCGTGCCGCCGGCGCCCTGCAGGGCCATCTGCGGCTTGTAGGGCGAGTCGCCGTGCTTCGGCTCCAGCACCACGACGATGGTGCCGAGCTTGACGCGGTTGTAGAGGTCGATGACGTCCTCGTTGGTCATGCGGATGCAGCCCGAGGAGATCGACGAGCCGATGTATTCCGGCTGGTTGGTGCCGTGGATGCGGAACAGCGTGTCCTTGCCGCCCGAGTAGAGATACATCGCGCGCGAGCCCATCGGATTGTCCGGGCCGGGGGCCACGAAGGTCGGAACGCCGAGGCGCGAGATTTCGCCGGGGGTGGGATGCCAAGCCGGCCATTCGGTCATGCTGCCGACCTTGGCAATGCCGGACCATGCCATGGCTTCTTCGCCGACGGTGATGCCGTAGCGGATCGCCTTGCCGTCGTTCAGCACGTAGTAGAGGTAATGGTTGTCGGAATCGACCACGATCGAGCCGGCGGCTTCCTTGCGGTGATATTCGACGATGGCGCGGCGGAACGGCTCGGCCACCGGCGTCTTGACGTAGCTGGTCTTGGCCAGCAGTTCCTTGTCATGCGGCTTGAAGGCGGCGGTGTTGGTGGCCTCATAGGTTGTGGCCTGCATGCAACCCGACAACATCAGGCCTGCGGCCAGGATCCCAAAGGTAACTTTGAACGACGACATGATTACGTTCCAATCGAAAATCCGCGCCTCAAAGCGCCACGATTGCGCCCTAAACGCCACGATTCCATGACGGGCATTATTGCCGAAACGTGCCATTATTCCCAGAGTTTAGATGCCTTTCCCGCATCGCGGGACGTCGCCTGTGGCTTTTTTGCCGCAAGTCTTCTGGTGTGGGGCCAGTTTTTGTGCAAACAGGCAACGCTTGTTCAATCGATGCTGCTTCGACGTCACATTCACCGCCGCCTTGCCGCCACAAAGGTGGATGTCCGGTTAATCGCCCGGTCATGAAGCGCCAGCCAGAATCGCGCTAAGTCGACGGGTCTTGCCAGCCCTGTTCCCAATCCTGTGTCTCGGAGTTCGTGATGCTGTCGGTGTTCGTTCCCTCCGATTTCTCTCTCAAGAAGGCCGCCGTCACCGACCTCGGCGTGCTGCCGGAGGGCGCGGTCTGGGTCGACCTGGTGAACCCGACCGTCGAGGAGGACCGGGCCGTCGAGAAGCTCGCGGGGATTGCGGTTCCGACCCGGGAAGACATGCAGGAGATCGAGATCTCCAGCCGGCTCTATATCGAGAACAGCGCGCGCTACATGACCGCGACGCTGATGTGCCAGTCTGACACCGATATGCCGCGCACCACGGCGGTCACCTTCATCCTGACCGGCCATCGGCTGGTCACGGTGCGCTACGACCTGCCGAAGCCGTTCGCACTGGTCGAGAACAAGCTGGCCCGGGCCTGTTCCCCCGGCCTCACCGGCGAGCAGGTGCTGATGGAACTGCTGGATGCGGTGATCGACCGCTGCGCCGACATTCTGGAGCGCTGCGGGGCCGACATCGACCAGGTCTCCCATGACATCTTCGAACCGGAGAGCCAGCGCCACGGCCACGCCAAGCAGTATTCGCAGATCCTGATCGCGATTGGCCGCAAGGGCGACCTGACCTCGAAGGTCCGCGAAAGCCTGGTCTCGATCGGCCGCCTCGTCACGTTCCTTTCGGCGATCGTGGAGGGCGTGAAATGGTCCAAGGACATGCGCGAGCAGCTCAAGACCATGCAGCGTGACGTGGCCTCACTGACCGACCACGCTTCCTATCTCTCCAACAAGATCACCTTCGTGCTCGACGCCATGCTCGGCGTGGTCAATCTGGAACAGAACAACATCATCAAGCTGTTCTCGGTGATGGCGGTGGTGCTGATGCCGCCGACGCTGATCGCCTCGGTCTACGGCATGAATTTCAAGGCAATGCCGGAACTCGAATGGGCGCACGGCTATCCGTATGCGCTGGTGCTGATGCTGATCGCGGCGATCGTGCCGTACTGGATTTTCAAGTGGAAAAAGTGGCTGTAGCGCTGGTTCCACACGTCGCGTTTTGGGACGCGCTTTCTGCCTTATTTCCTCTGCTAAAATTTGAGCGTTGCGCTGAACGTTTGGGCGAAACTTGTCTGCGATAACGCCCGCCTCGAAGCCGGAGGACAGCAATGGTTGAGAAGATCATAACGCCACGGCGTAACGTCATCGACTTTGCGCGCTATCAACACGACCGCGCAGCAGGCAAGGTGCAGGCGATCTCGCCGAGACTTTGCCGCTACTGTGGCGCTGCGTTGCTGGATGGCGAGGACGAAGACGATTGCTCCAGCGCGTTGAACGACATCGCGCTGCAGCCGCTTGAGAAGAAATCTCGTCGGTTTTATGCGGACTAGAGGCTGAGGCCTTTTGGAGGCAGAAGCCTCGTCTGCGTCGTTACGCCTACAATCGAAGCAATCCCAACGTGACGGCCGCGGCGGCGGCCGGGATCGCCTCGAACCTCTCGCTTCCTTCCCCGAAATAACATCCAAACCACAGCTCAGACGTGCTGGCCACCGTTGATGTGGATCTCGGCGCCGTTCACGTAGGAGCTGGTTTCCGTGCACAGCACGTAGATGATCTTGGCGACCTCGTCCGGAGTGCCAAGGCGATGCATCGGGATTTGCTGGTCGACGATCTTCTCGGTGCCCGGCGACAGGATCGAAGTATCGATCTCGCCCGGTGCGATCGAATTGACGCGCACGCCGACGCGGCCGAAGTCGGATGCCATTTCCCGCGTCAGTGAAGCCAGCGCGGCTTTCGAGGTCGCATAGGCAACGCCGGCGAACGGATGCACGCGCGAGCCGGCGATCGAGGTGACATTCACCACCGCGCCCTTGGCGTGCCTGAGCTCGTCGATCAGTCCACGGGCCAGCATGATGGGCGCGAAGAAGTTGACGCGGAACACGTGCAGCCACGTCTCGATATCGGTGTCCATGGTCCCGAGCCGCGCGCCGCCCGCCCCCTTCGGCGAGATCGCGGCATTGTTGACCAGCGCGTGCAACTCGTCGTTCACCAACCGTTTGCGGATCTCGCTGATGGCGCGAACCGTGTCGTCATGGTCGCCGAAATCGACCTCGATGTGATCTTCCGGTCCAGCGCCCCAGGGGCAGACTTCCGGAAATGCATGCCGCGAGCAGGTGATGACGCGCCAGCCGGCGGAAGCAAACCGGATCGCGGTGGCGTGACCGATGCCGCGGCTGGCACCGGTCAGGAGCAGGGTACGGCGCGGCGCGTTGGAAGGAGGGGACATGGTGTCTTTCAGGTTGGCGTCTTTTAAGCTGTCGTCATCACGGATAGAGCCGCACCTTCGACCATGCGCTGCCGGCGCCGTCGCGGCGGAATTCGATGCGGTCGTGCAGGCGGAACGGGCGGTCGTGCCAGAACTCGAAGCGCTGCGGCGTGATCCGCCAGCCGCTCCAGCCCGGCGGACGCGGCACCTCGCCGATGACGTATCTCGCGCCGGCCTTGGCGATCGCCTGCTCGAACGCGAAGCGACTCTCCAGCGGCTGCGATTGCTTGCTGGCCCAGGCGCCGATTTGCGCCTGCTTCGGCCGGGTGGCGAAATAGGCGTCGGCCTCGGCGTCCGTCACCGGCGTCACCGCCCCGCGGATGCGCACCTGACGGCGCAGCGATTTCCAGTGAAACAGTAAAGCGGCCTTAGGGTTTGCGGCCAATTCGCGGCCCTTGGCGCTGGCAATGTGGCTGTAGAACACGAAGCCGTCGGCATCGAAGCCCTTCATCAGCACCATCCGCACGTCGGGCAGCCCGTCGGCATCGACGGTTGCGAGCGCCATCGCGTTCGGATCGTTCGGCTCGGACTTGACCGCTTCCGCAAACCATTCGCCGAACAGGGCGAACGGCTCCTCCGCCGCGGTGAAATCACCCGATGTTAACGGTGTCGGGTGTTTGATGGAGGTCGTGTCGGTCATGTCAGGAGTCCCGATTTGCATTCGCCCGCGTCCGAGAGCGCGTTTCTAGCCCTATATAGGGCATGGGCGCGCGTTGGCCTATCGGCGATCCACCCTGCGGGCGCGGTGGTGACCTTGATCCTGATCGGCGTCGGTGCAAGCGGCTGCAGCCTGTCGCGCACCGATGCTTTCGCCAAGATGGACGACAAGGATGTGACGGGCTCGATCAACCCGACCCAGGTCAGCGCAGTGATGCCGACCGACAGCGATCTCGCGTTTGCCCGCAACGCCGCCTCCGACGTGCTGACCAAGGGCGACAAGGATTCCAGCCAGCCCTGGGAAAATCCCCAGACCGGCGCACGCGGCTCGGTGACGCCACTGGCCCAGGCCTATGCGGGCGAGGACGGCAAGACGTGCCGGGATTTTCTCGCCAGCTATGTCAATGGAGCCACCGAGACCTGGCTGCAGGGCGCCGCCTGCAAGTCTGGACAAGGCCGGTGGCAAATCCATAGCCTGAAGCCTTGGAGTAAGTCCTGAAAGTTCCGGCCGATGCCGGCGCCAAGCTAGTTGCAAAAATGCCACTGAGCCCCCACATGAAGGCAAAGTGGGCCCGGATGGGTTCCCGGCCACAACTGATTTTCCCGTGAAGGAGACGTGACGGATGCGCGACCCCTATGAGGTCTTGGGGGTGCAGCGGAGCGCCAGCGCTGCGACGATCAAGAGCGCCTATCGCAAGCTCGCCAAGAAGCATCACCCTGATAACAACAAGAATGACCCGAAGGCGGCTGCCCGCTTTGCGGAGATCAACACGGCCAACGAGATCGTCGGCGACGAGGACAAGCGCAAGCAGTTCGACCGCGGCGAGATCGATGCCGACGGCAAGCCGCGCTTCCAGGGATTCCCCGGCGGCGGCGCCGGCGCCGGCGGCCGTGCCGGTCCCGGCGGCTTCGAGTACAGTTTCCGCGGCGGCCCCGGCCCCGGCGGCGGCATGGGTGGCGGCAGCTTCGAGGACATCCTCAACAGCATGTTCGGCAACGCCGCGCGTGGCGGCGCTGGCGCGCGCGGAGGGCGGGCCAGCCCGTTTGAATTCGAAGGCGGCGGGGTCGGCGTCGACCTCGATCTTTCGGTCGCCATGACGGTGTCGCTGGAGGAATCGGCGGGGGGCGGCGACAAGCGCGTCCGCCTGCCGACCGGCCGTGAGCTCAACGTCAAGATCCCGCCCGGCGTCACCGCAGGCCAGCAGATCCGGCTGAAGGGGCAGGGCGACACCGCGCAAGGCCACCCGCCCGGCGACCTCCTGATCACGATCTCGATCGCGCCGCATCCGTTCTTCAAGGTCGACGGCAACGATCTCCGGATCGATCTGCCCATTACCCTCTACGAGGCGGTGCTGGGCGGCAAGGTCCGCGTGCCGACGCTCGGCAGCGCGGTCGAACTGTCGATCCCGAAGAACACCTCGAGCGGCCGTACCTTCCGCCTCAAGGGCAAGGGGCTGTCGAAGGCGGGCGCCGTCGGCGACCTCTATGTCACGACCCGCATCATCCTACCCGACGGGAACGATGCCGAGCTTGAGGCATTGATGCAGACGTGGCGGGAGCGAAATTCCTACAATCCGCGCAGCGATCTCGGCTGACCGCCGAGAGCGCGCCCCAAAAGACGCAAGAGACGCGAAACTGCACCACCCCGGACTCTATCGGGGTAGACGCAGCCGTTGCGAGGGCGTCAATGGATGACCGGCCGTCCGAAGTCCAAAATCTGCGGCGTGCAGATCGGACTCCGGAGAAAGAGTGCGGCCTCGAGAGGGGGACCAGCGCGGTACACAAAACCCCAATCGAGGCCGCGTGCGCCGATCGGCGGATCGGGCGCGGATCATCTTCGCGTGAGCATCCGGTACGACAATGAGACGCGTCCATGACGCGAATCGAAATTTTCAATGTCGGAATTGGGACGCCGAGTGAGGCTGGATTCACTTGCTCGAAACGGCACAATGGAGGCGGCTGATCGCCCCGTAAATCTACGGGAGATCAGCCGCCGTTCTTCTCCATCTGATCGTAGACGGCCTGCGCGACCTGGGTCAGGCGCGTGCGGTCGGTGCCGCCGCTGACGACATAGGCGACGCCGCGATCGGCCCAGAACAGCGCGCCGTCGCCGCCCTGGACGGCATAGCGCATCTGGGTCGCCTCGGTTTTCGCCTTGGCGGTGTAGACCGTGAAGCGCTCGCCGGACGTGCTCTCATACATCAGGAACGACGCCGGCCCGCTCGGCCCCGGCAGCAGGCGGCCGCCGACCAGCTTCAGCCCGGTGAGGTCGGGCGCGCGGACGTCCCAGCCGCAGCGCTTGGTCAGCCATTGCTGCAGATGGTCGCGCTCGCTGCCCGGCACCTCGACGGGATGACGGACCTCGACCACGTAGAGCCGGTGCGCATCCAGCGCATCGAGCGTGAAGCTCTGGAAGGCCGACGGCGTCGCCGCGGCGCCGCGCGCGATCCAGCCGACGCCACCGCCGGCGATGAAGGCCATCAGCGTCGCCGCCACCGCGCCATAGACCCAGCGGCGCGGCTGGCGCACCAGCCGCTCGAGCTCGAGCCGCTTCGGCACCGCCTCGTCCAGCACCGTGTCGTAGCGCGCATGCAATGTCTCGGCCATCGCGCGCCATGACTGCACCCGCGCCGCGTCGTCGGGATGCGTGGCGAGCCACGCCTCGACATCGCCACGGCGTTCGGCCGGCAGCTCGTTGTCGACGTACGCGTGGAGCTCGTCTTCGGTGACGGGGATGTTCGGGTCGGTCATATCAATCGTCTCTGCCAAATCTTGTTCGAAAAACGTTCATGCATAACATCTGTCATCGCGCACATTATCATTTCACCCGCCGGAGCGCCGGGCGCTGGCCCTCGATCGAGGCCCGTACATGGGCGCGCGCGCGGGCGAGGCGGGACATCACCGTGCCGATCGGCACGCCCTGGATGTCAGCGACCTCCCGGTAGCTCATGCCCTCCAGCATCACGAGCAGCAGCACCGAGCGCTGCTCCTCGACCAGCGTCGACAGCGCGCGTTCGATGTCGCGTCCCTCGGCCTCGGTGCCGCTGGCGTCGGCATTGTTGTCGAGCAGCGGCATGAAGGCCGGCCGCCGCGCCAGCGAGCGCCTCCGGTTCTTGTTCAGATTGGTCAGGATCGTGTACAGCCAGCTCCTGACGTCGCCGCCGAGAAACAGCCGCTCCGAGCGCAGCGCGCGCACCAGCGTGTCCTGCACCAAATCATCGGCGATATCCGAGTCACGCACCAGCGCGCGCGCATAGCGGCGGAGCGCTGGAATCATGGCTTCGACACTTTGACGAAACGCGGTCATGCATCCCAGTCTTCGATGGTTGCGGCGATAGCCGCCTTGCTCAACATAACACCCTAACGGCGTGGCTATTCCGGTTGCACCGAGCTGTGCGCATAGCGCCTCGGCTGCGGCCGATTTGGGCTTGTCGCCAGCCGAAGTGCTGGTGTACCTCCGGGCCAGAAAAATTCGAAGCGAATGCCGGTGCCAACGATCTACTACATCCGCCACGGCGAGACCTCATGGAACGCCGAAGGCCGGCTTCAGGGCGTGCAGGATATTGCTCTCAACGAGCGCGGCCGCGCCCAGGCGGCACAATCCGGCCGCATCCTCGCGGATCTCCTGGCGCGCGACGGCCATGACAAGACGACGCTGCCGTTCGTCGCAAGCCCACTGCTCCGGGCCCGCGCGACCATGGAGCTGGTGCGCACCGAGCTGGGCCTGCCGCCGGGCGACTACGCCCTCGACGCGCGGCTGCGCGAGATCGCTTACGGGACGTGGGAAGGCTCGACGTTGGCAGAGGCGCAGGCCGCCGACCCCGTCGTCTATGCCCGCCGCCTGGCCGAGAAGTGGACGGTGTCGCCGGAGGGCGGCGAGAGCTATGTCGACGTGCAGGCGCGGATGACCGAGTGGTACGGCTCGGTGACGTCGGACACCGTCGCCGTCGCCCATGGCGGCACGGCGCGGGCGCTGATGGTGGCGCTCGGCTTCGAGACGCCGGCCTCGGCCGCCGACCTCACAATCGAGCAGGGAGCGGTCTACGTGTTCAGCGCGGCTGGCCTGCGGAAATATAGTTAAGGGCGCCCGGCCAGCCACGTCCTTGGGGTCATGAAACCCGTTTGACGCTGCCGACCCTGCGCGTTACGACACGCTATGTCCTTCAATACTTTCGGCCATATGTTCCGCGTCACGACCTTCGGCGAGAGCCATGGGGTCGCGATCGGCTGCGTGGTGGACGGCTGCCCGCCGATGATCCCTCTGACGGTGGAGGAGATCCAGCGCGACCTCGACCGCCGCCGGCCCGGGCAGTCGCGTTTCACCACCCAGCGCCAGGAGCCGGATGCGGTGAAGATACTGTCCGGCGTGATGGCGCATCCGGAAAGCGGCGTGCAGGTCACGACCGGCACGCCGATCGCGCTCCTGATCGAGAACACCGACCAGCGCTCGAAGGATTATTCCGAGATCAAGGACAAGTTCCGCCCCGGCCATGCCGACTTCACCTATGAGGCGAAATACGGCCTGCGCGACTATCGCGGCGGCGGGCGTTCCTCCGCGCGCGAGACCGCTACCCGCGTCGCGGCGGGTGCGATCGCGCGCAAGGTCCTGCCCGAGGTGAAGGTGCGCGGCGCGCTGGTGCAGATGGGCCCGCACAAGATCGACCGCGAGAAGTGGGACTGGGACGAGATCGCCAACAACCCGTTCTTCTGTCCCGACAAGGACAAGGCGGCGTTCTTCGAAAGCTATCTCGACGGCATCAGGAAGAGCGGCTCCTCGATCGGCGCCGTCATCGAGGTCGTCGCCGAGGGCGTGCCGGCCGGGCTCGGCGCGCCGATCTACGCCAAGCTCGACAGCGATCTGGCTTCCGCGATGATGAGCATCAACGCGGTCAAGGGCGTCGAGATCGGTGCCGGCTTCGGCGCCGCCGAACTCACCGGCGAGGAGAACGCCGACGAGATGCGGACCGGCAACAACGGAACGCGTTTCCTCTCCAACCATGCTGGCGGCATGCTCGGCGGCATCTCGACCGGCCAGCCGGTGGTGGTGCGCTTTGCGGTCAAGCCGACGTCCTCGATCCTGACCACGCGCCGGACCGTGGACCGCAAGGGCGCCGACACCGACATCCTGACCAAGGGCCGCCACGACCCCTGCGTCGGCATCCGCGCGGTGCCGGTGGGCGAGGCCATGATGGCCTGCGTGCTGGCGGATCATTTTCTGCGCGACCGCGGGCAGACCGGGCGCTAAGGCGCGATCACTGCGCCTTAGCTTCTTGTTTGGGCATGATCTTTTCGGAAAACCGCTTCACACTTTTCCGGATCATGCCTTAGCCCCTATATACTGGTAGCTACCGGATCGGGTGCTCGCCTGGGGAATGCCATGAACGCGTCGGAGCTTCGGGACATCATCGAATGGATGATCGGCGGCGCGCGTTCGGCACCGACCCCGGCGCAAATGATGGCGGAATGCTGCGAACGCCTGGTGCGGGCCGGCCTGCCGCTGTGGCGCGTCGGCGTCTTCGTGCGCACGCTGCATCCCGAGATCTACGGCCGCCATTTCATCTGGAGGCTTGGCGCCGAGGTCGAGACCGGCACGGTCGATCACAACATCCTGGACGCCCCGGAATTTGCCGTCAGCCCGCTGGCGATCGTCCTCAAGCAGGGCGTTGAAGTGCGCGCGCGGCTCGACGACCCCGCCAGCACCCGCTTTCCGATCGTCGTGGATCTGCAGGCGGAGGGTGTCACCGACTACATCGCGGTGCCGCTGATCAACACCGCCGGCCCCCCGAACGCCTCGAGCTGGACCACCAAGCAGCCGGGCGGCTTCACCGACGAGCAGCTCGATGCGATCCGCTCGATCACCATCCCGCTGTCGCGTTACATCGAGATCGTCACGCTGCGCCGCACCGCGACGCTGCTGCTCGACACTTACGTCGGAAACCGGGCCGGCGAGCGCATCCTGGGCGGCCAGATCAGGCGCGGTAGCGCCGACACCATGGATGCGGCGATCTGGCTGTCCGACCTGCGCGGCTTCACCGCGCTGTCCGACCGCTTGCCGTCCGAAACCGTCGTGGAGATCCTCAACCTCTACTTCGATTGCCAGGTCACCGCGATCCGCGACCATGGCGGCGAGGTGCTCAAGTTCATGGGCGACGGCCTGCTCGCGGTGTTTCCGGTCGACGAATATCTCGGCGACGAGGCGCAGGTTTGCTCGCGGGTGCTGGAGGCTGCGCGCGAGTCGCGCGCCGGCGTCGAGGCGCTGCAATTCCCCAATGGCGACGCGGTGGAGCGCTTCCGCTTCGGCGTCGCGCTGCATCTCGGGCGCGTGCTCTACGGCAATATCGGCGGCGGCAACCGGCTCGACTTCACCTGCATCGGTCCGGCGGTCAATCTCGCCGCGCGGCTCGAGAAGATCGCCGGCCGCCTCGGCCGCACCGTGGTGGCTTCCGAGCGCTTCGCCGGCATTCACGACAGCGGCTGGAGCGATCTCGGCGAGTTTCCGATCGCGGGATTTGCCAAGGCCGAACGCGTCTACGGCCTGTTCGACGAGGCGCCGATTGCGGCGGCCGGCTAGCGGCTGCGTGCGGTGGCCGACAAGGACGCGCAACATCGCACCGGGATCGCGCTGGTCGTGGCGGCTGCCGCGGCCTGGAGCACCGCGCCGTTCTTCACCCGGCTGCTGCACTTCGATTCCTGGACCATCCTGTTCTGGCGCGGGTTGTTCGGTGGCGGCGCGATTGCGCTCTTCCTGGTTGCCACGCAGGGCTGGCGCGGCGCGCGCGATCTCGTCGTGATGCCCGCGAGCGGATGGCTGGTGGCCGGCCTCTCGACCTTCGGCATGGTGACGTTCATTCCGGCGCTGCAACTGACCAGCGTCGCCAATGTCGCCATTCTCATCGCGATGCAGCCGTTTGCGGCGGCCGCGATCGCCCGGCTTTGGCTCGGTGAGCGGGTGCGGCCCGGCACATTGCTCGCAAGCCTTGTCGCACTCGCAGGTGTGGCGATTACCGTCAGCGGCGCCGGCGGCATCACGGATTACAGGGGCATCGGCCTTGCCTGCGTGATGGTGCTGGCGATTTCGCTGATGACGGTGGTGATCCGGCGGCACAAGGGTACGCCGATGATTGCCGCCGCGGCGCTCTCGAACTTTCTCGGCAGCGCCGTGAGCTTGCCGCTGGGGCTCGGCGTCGGCGCGGTCACCGGCACCGATCTCGGCGTGCTCGCGATGTTCGGGGCATGCCAGGTCGGTCTCGGCCTCACCCTGTTTACGGTCGGCTCGAGATTGCTGCCGTCCGCGCAGGCGTCGCTGATCGCCACGCTTGAAACGCCGCTGATGCCGTTCTGGGTGTGGCTGGCGTTTGCCGAGGTGCCGTCGCCGCGCGCCCTGATCGGCGGCGCGCTGGTGATGGGGGCGGTCGTCGCCGACATTGCGCTGAGCCAGCGGGCGCAGCTCGCGCGGCCAGCGGGCGGGTGATGGCCGCTACTCCTCGGGCTCGGTGGTGAACAGCAGCGGATAACCCTTGGCGCGGCCGGCGTCGGTGGCGCGCGTCGCCTTGGTCTCGGCGATATCCCTGGCAAACACCGCAACCACGCAGACGCCGCGCTGATGCGCGGTCAGCATCACCTTGTAGGCCTGGTCGTCGGTCATGCGGAATTCACCCTTCAGCACGGTGACGACGAATTCGCGCGGCGTGTAGTCGTCGTTGACCAGGATCACCTTGTGTAGGCGCGGCCGCTCGACCTTGGTCTTGGTCCTGGTTCTCGGCTTGACGACGGTATCGGGCATCGCACTCCCTCGCGATTGCCCGTAAGAATACCGTCTTCCTGCACGTGTTGGAACCGTTCGATTTGCACGGCGTCATTGCGGCAACCGCACGGCGCGTGTTGCCGCATTCGGGCAAGCGACGTCCAACCTGCTAGCGACTAACTTGCGGGCCTCTAACTTGCAGGCCTCTAACTTGAATGTGAAGGACAGATGATATCTGCGCTTTTCGCCGCCTGATTTGCGTGTCACCATGACGGGACACGACGGGAGGGCCGCAATGCGCTGGTATGTCTCGATCGGAGCGGTGCTTGTCGCGGGCATGTTGGCCAGCGGCGATGTGGCCGGTGTTGCCGCGCCCGGCCCGGGAACACAGACAGGCCGGCTGGCCGAAAAGGAATCCACGCCGAGCGTCGACATCGAGTTGATCATCGCGGTCGACGTCTCCTACTCGATGGACATGGACGAGCTCGCGATCCAGCGCGAGGGCTATGCGCAAGCGATCGTTTCCAAGGAGTTCCTGCAAGCGCTGAAGGCCGGCCCGAACGGCAAGATCTCGATCACCTATTTCGAATGGGCCGCCTCCAACGACCAGAAGGTCATCATTCCCTGGCGGGTGATCGACGGCCCCGAATCCGCCGATGCAGTCTCCGCCGAGATCATGAAGACGCCGGTGCGCCGCGCCTCGCGCACCTCGATCTCGGGCGCGATCTATTTCGCGATCCCGATGTTCGACGAGAATCCGCATCGCGGCCTGCGCCGCGTGATCGATATTTCCGGCGACGGCCCCAACAACAACGGCACGCCGATCACGCCCGCGCGCGATGCAGCGCTCGACAAGGGCATCGTCATCAACGGCCTGCCGATCATGGTGAAGGAGCCGTCCTACTCGACGATGGATATCGAAAATCTCGACTACTACTACGAGGACTGCGTGATCGGCGGGCCCGGCTCCTTCGTGGTGTCGATCAAGGATCGCGAGAAGTTCAAGGAAGCGATCCGCACCAAGCTGCTGCTCGAGGTCGCCGGCCGCACCCCCGAGCGCCCGATCGTGCGGACCGCCGAGAAGGAGCCGCGGGTCAGTTGCACGATCGGCGAGAAGATCTGGCAGGATCGCTGGGGGCGGTAGCGATTGCGTAGCCTTGTAGATTCGTAGGGTGGATTAGCCGAAGGCGTAATCCACCGCTTCTTGCGCAAGACATGGCGGGTTACGCTGCGCTAACCCGCCCTACAAATCTTCCGACGTCGTTCTTCAGTTTGTAGGATGGGTAGAGCGCAGCGAAACCCGTCAATTTCGTTTCGCCGCGATGGGTTTCGCTGCGCTCTACCCATCCTACGGTTGTTCGCTAACCCCCGAGCAAATATCTTGAACGTCGCTCTCGAGTTCGCGGAGCGTCTGCATCGCGACGGCGTGCTCGGCGGCGCCGATCTGCCGCCACACCTCGGCAACGCGCCCGGCGAGGCCACGCACCGTCACCGGAAAATTCGCCGCCTGCGCCAACGCGCCCTTTTCGTTGATCAGATACTGCCCGTTCAGTGCAAACAGCGCCTGCGCGATACACGCCAGCGCGCGATAGGCGCAGCCGGCGATATGCGTGCCGTCGCCGCGCGGCACGGTAAGCTCGGCATTCTCGATCGCGAACAGGACTTCCCATTGAAAGCGCCGGACCAGCGCCTCGCGCAGGGCCGGCGGGTAAGGCGCAGTCTTCGCCTTCAGCGCCGCGATGAGGCCATCGGGATCATGCAGGGCACGGCACAGCGCCACCTCGCCCATCCAGATCGCCGAGCAGAAGCCGTGCGGATGGCCCGGCTGGTAGTGCATGCTGATCTCGCCGTTCCGGCAGGCATCGATCACCATCGTGACCTGGTCGATGCTGCGGTAGAGCAGGTCGACCTTGCGACCGCCGATCGCAAGCCAGGCGCCGCCGACGATCCAGGGTCCCCATTCGCCGACCGCCGTCACATGGGCAGCGGTGGGATCATCGACCAGGCCCGTGACCGCCGCGCGCAGCCGATCGACGTCCAGCGCGGCGCTGTCCCGGTAGTAGAGGCCGAGATCGGTGTCGGAGGCCTCATGCGCCGTGCCGCGCGCCCGCGAGCCGCCGAGCACGATGGCGGCGACGCCCGGTACGCCAGCAAGGACGGGAATGATGCGCGCGAGCACCGGATCGTGGGACATGCGACGCGGATTATAGCGAGACCGCCGCGGGGCTGCGATAGTCGCAGCAATGTCTCAGCGCGCAAACCGCGCCACCAGCTCGACATGCGGGGTGTGGCGGAACTGATCGACCGGGGTGACGCCGGCGATCTTGTAGCCGCCATCGATCAGGATCTTTGCGTCGCGCGCAAACGTCGCGGCGTTGCAGGACACCGCGACGACCACCGGCACCTTGCTCGCCGCAAGCTGGGTGACCAGCGCCTGCGCGCCTTGCCGGGGCGGATCGAACACGACGGCGTCGTAGTCGCGCAATTCCTGCGGCATCAGCGGGCGTCGGAACAGGTCGCGCGCCTCGGCCCTGAGCGGCTTCAGCCCCGGTGTCGATTGCGCAGCCTTCTGCAGCGCCGCGATCGCGCCGGCGTCGCTGTCGAAGGCGGTGACCCGCGCCTTCTCGGCGAGGCGGAGCGCAAACGGGCCGACGCCGCAAAACAGATCGGCGATGTGCTTGGCGCGTCCGCAATGCTCGCGAACCAGCGCCGCAAGCGTCTCCTCACCCTTGGCGGTCGCCTGCAGGAACGAGCCCGGCGGCAGCACGACCTTCACCTTTCCGATCGCAATCTCGGGCGAGCCGCGCTGCAGCACCAGCTCGCCATGCCGTGTCAGGCGTGTCAGCCGGTGTTTCTCGGCGACCCGCGACAGAGTGGTGATCAGGCTGGTCGGCAGCGCGCCGGAGCCGCGCACATCGACGTCGAGGCCATTGAGGGTCGCGGTCACCTGGATGTCGAGCGGCTTGCCGATCGAGATCAGCGGCTCGGCTGTGGCCCAGGCCGCCTCGAGCGCGCCGTCGAGCGCCGGATCGAGGATCGGACAGCGGTCGACCGGGATGATGTCGTGCGAACCGGCCGCAGCGAAGCCGACCTTGAGCACCTCATGGGTGCCCATGCGTCCGTGCAGCGTGATGCGGCGGCGGCCCGAGCCATGGGCGTCGAGCAGCGGCGCGACTTCGGCCGCGACCTTTGCCTGCGCCAGCGTCTCGACCACGATGTTGCGTTTCCAGGCGCGGTAGGGCGCGTCATTCCAGTGCTGGATCGCGCAGCCGCCGCAGACGCCGAAATGCGGGCAGAACGGCGTGATCCGCTCGGGGCTTTCCTGCATCACCCGCACCAGCCGCCGCCGGTCGGGATGATTGCCCGGAACGTCGTCGACCTCGACCGTTTCGCCGGCCAGCGTGTAGGGCACGAAGATCGATTGCGCGCCGTCGATCGCGACGCCGTCGCCGCGATGGCCGACATGGTCGATGGTGAGACGCTCAGCCACGGCGCGCGCCGAGGAAGAATTCGATGTTGCCGTCGCCGCCCGTGATCGATGATGGGAACACCTGAATGTCGGTGCAGCCGAGCGAGGCGGCAAAGGCGGCGATATCGTCGCAGATCTCCTGGTGCACCATCGCGTTGCGGATGACGCCGCGCTTGGCGTGTTTGCGCGCCGCCTCGAATTGCGGCTTGATCAGCGCCAGGAGATGCATCGGCGCCGCCGCCAGCGACAGCGCCACCGGCAGCACCAGCTTCAGCGAGATGAAGCTGACGTCGATCACGACGACGTCGGGCCGCGCCGGCAGCCGCTTGCCCTCGAAATTCCTGATGTCGGTCTCCTCCATCGAGACGATCTTCGGATGCCCCTGCAGCGAGGGATGCAGCTGGCCGTGGCCGACATCGATGGCGAAGACGAGACTCGCACCATTGGCAAGCAGCACTTCGGTGAAGCCGCCGGTCGAGGCGCCGACATCGAGGCAGACATGGCCCTCGATGTCGATCGGATAGTGCTCGAGCGCGCCGGCGAGCTTGACGCCGCCGCGCGAGACATAGGGATGCGCCGGTTCGGCCGTGAGTGCGGCGCCGGGCGCCACGATCTCGGAGGCTTTTGCAATCTGTTTGCCGTCGGCGGTGACGAGGCCGGCGTCGATTGCGGCGCGGGCCCGGGCCCGGCTTTCGAACAGGCCGCGCTCGACCAGCAGCACGTCGATGCGCTTGCCGGCGGATGCGTCGTTGTCGTTGTCGCCCGGCTTGGTCACTTGCTTGGTCACTTGGCGGCCTGCCGGCGCTGCGCGGCGGCGAGCCGCACGCAGGTCTCGAAGGAGGTGAGGTCGTGCCAGAGGTCGGCCGCAGGCTCCCTCGGCGTCACCAGCGGACTGCCGTGCAGCTCGAGCGCATGCATCATCATCAGATTGTCTGGCAAGCCAAACTCTTCCACCGTCAGTCCCTCCGCGTCGATCAGGCGTCCGTCGGATGCCGGCACGACCTGCTGCAGCCGCGCCACGCGATTGGCGTAGGACGTGGGATCGTTCGAATAAGCGAGGCACAGCTTGCCGCGTCCCGCCATGTAGCCGAGTTCGTAGACGGTGCCTGCGTCGGCACTGGGGCCGCGGAACGGCGTCAAATTGGCGATGACGGCGTCGGCCGACTCCATCATCGCCTCGTTGCTTTTGAAGATGGTGAGTGAAGCGCCGGCGGCTGTGGGATTGATGCTGTTGTCGAGCGGATAGAGTCCAGTCAGCCCGTGATAGGCGCACACCTCCGCCTTGCGGCGGCCGATTTCCACGGCATCCGGCAGGAACACGTCAGGACCTGCCAGATAGATTTTCATGGACTTGCCGGCACCAGGGGCACCGCCCGAGCAATGAGAGCGTTTTCAAGCGAAGTGGGTATCGACTTCGCGTGAAGAAAGCGCGTCAAAACAAAAATCCAGAGCTCCGTTCCGATTCAATCGGAACGGAAAGGCTCTAGGCGAGCTTGACGGTCTCGGTCTTGTAGTCCTTGCCGAGGGTTTCGAAGACCTTGGCAACGATGCTCTTGGCGTCGAGACCCGCGCGGGCATACATCGCCGCCGGCGAGTCGTGGTCGAGGAACACGTCGGGCAGGATCATCGAGCGGAACTTGAGCATGCCGCTGTCCAGCATGGCGTTGTCGGAGAGGAACTGCATGACATGCGAGCCGAAGCCGCCGATCGAGCCTTCCTCGATGGTGATCAGGATCTCGTGGTCGCGGGCGAGCTTCATGATCATCTCCTCGTCGAGCGGCTTCATGAAGCGCGCGTCGGCGATCGTGGCGGACAGGCCGTGGGCGGCGAGCTCGTCGGCAGCCTTCTCGCACTCGGCGAGGCGGGTGCCGAACGACAGCAGCGCGACCTGCTTGCCCTCGCGGACGATGCGGCCCTTGCCGATCTCCAGGGGAATGCCGACTTCCGGCATCTCGACGCCGCGGCCCTCGCCGCGCGGATAGCGCAGTGCGCTCGGACGATCGTTGATCGCAACCTGCGTCGCCACCATGTGAACCATTTCCGCCTCGTCGGAGGCCGCCATGATCACGAAGTTCGGCAGGCAGCCGAGATAGGCGTTGTCGAACGAACCGGCGTGCGTCGCGCCGTCGGCGCCGACCAGGCCGGCGCGGTCGATCGCGAAGCGGACCGGAAGGCTCTGGATCGCGACGTCATGGACCACCTGGTCATAGCCGCGCTGCAGGAAGGTCGAATAGATCGCGCAGAACGGCTTGTAGCCTTCGGTTGCGAGGCCGGCGGCGAACGTCACCGCGTGCTGCTCGGCGATGCCGACGTCGAAGGTGCGGTCCGGGAACGCCTTGTTGAAGATGTCGACGCCGGTGCCCGACGGCATCGCCGCGGTGATGGCGACGATCTTGTCATCCTTCTGCGCTTCCTTGACGAGGCTCTGGCCGAACACGTTCTGGTAGGCCGGCGCATTCGGCTTGGCCTTGGCCTGGGTGCCGGTCGCGACGTCGAACTTGACCACGGCGTGGTACTTGTCGGCGGAAGCCTCGGCCGGGCCATAACCCTTGCCCTTCTGGGTCACGACGTGAACCAGGATCGGACCGGTCTCCATGTCGCGGACGTTCTTCAGCACCGGCAGCAGATGGTCGAGATTGTGGCCGTCGATCGGGCCGACATAATAGAAGCCGAGCTCCTCGAACAGCGTGCCGCCGTCCATCATGAAGCCGCGGGAATATTCCTCGACGCGGTTGGCGCGGTTGGCGAGGATCTTTGGCAGGCGCTTGTTGATCTGCTTGGCCGCCTCGCGCAGCGAACGGTAGGTCTTGCCGGAGTAGAGGCGCGACAGATAGGCGCTCATCGCGCCGACCGGCGGGGCGATCGACATGTCGTTGTCGTTGAGGATCACGATCAGGCGCGAGTTCATCGCGCCGGCGTTGTTCATGGCCTCATAGGCCATGCCCGCCGACATCGCGCCGTCACCGATCACGGCGATAACGTTGTTCTTGCCGCCGGAGAGGTCGCGCGCCACGGCCATGCCGAGGCCGGCCGAGATCGAGGTCGAGGAGTGCGCGGCGCCGAACGGATCGTAGTCGCTCTCGGTGCGCTTGGTGAAGCCGGAGAGGCCACCGCCGGTGCGCAGGGTGCGGATGCGGTCGCGGCGACCGGTCAGGATCTTGTGCGGATAGGCCTGGTGGCCGACGTCCCAGATCAGGCGGTCGCGCGGGGTGTCGAAGATGTAGTGGATGGCGGTGGTCAGTTCGACCACGCCGAGGCCGGCGCCGAAATGGCCGCCGGTCACCGACACGGCGTCGATGGTTTCCTGGCGGAGCTCGTCGGCAACCTGCCGCACCTGCTCGACCTTCAGCTTGCGCAGGTCATCCGGCGTGTGAATAGTGTCAAGAAGCGGCGTTTTACTAAATGTGGTCACAGCGAATTTCCAATTTTTGCCTGTCGGAACGAACGGCCCGACGCGAGATGGGTTGGCGCGCTCACCGCGCAGCGAATTCCAGACACTGGGTGCCGTCCCGGCAGGCCCTGCCTGGTTGTAAGCCTAGATTCACTCCGGATTGGACCACGTGATATGCATCACCTTGGTCGCTCTTCACCCGTCCCGGTTCAGTTTTGTCGAACCATTTGAGATGCATGCCGCCCGAATAATTCGGGCCGCCCGCCACCCTCAAATGCCCATAGAACTGGAAGCATTACACCAAAGCCGTAACCAAAGCCAACCCGATAGGCGGCGCAGGGTTCCTATGCGCTGTTTTGAAAAACCTAGACTTTTCAATGCTTGGGGCCAAAGGCGGGTTCCAATTTGGCCATTTTAGCGGCAGCCGGCCGGTCCGGATCGGCCGGATTCGCAGCCGCAGCCGGTTGCCGCGGTCACTCCGCGGCGTGATGGATTGCCGGAAATAGGCAGCAACAATTGCCCGCCATCGCGGACATCCTGTCGCAGGGTTGCGCCTCGCGGCGCTAGCTACTGCACGTCGAGCGGCTCGGTGCCGGTCGGCTGGCCCGAGGCGTCGGTGGTGATCTTGTCGACGCGGGCTTCGGCCTGGCGCAGCAATTCCTCGCACCGCCGCTTCAGCGCCTCGCCGCGCTCATAGATCGCGACCGATTCCTCAAGCGGGACCTTGCCGTCCTCGAGCCGCTTGACGATCGATTCGAGTTCCTCGATCGCGCGTTCAAAGGAGAGCTTCTTGACGTCGGCTTGAGCGTTTTCGGCCATTATGTGTTCCCGGTGCGCCGATCAGACCGTGATCGGATCTTGTCGTCCAAACATGACCTGTCGCAGGCCATGCTTGCCCCGGCGCAGAATCAATCGAATTTTTGCGGGGGTATTGTGGCGGGGATTTACCCGCCCATCAATGCGGTGACGTGAGATGCCACCGACTCTTTCAGGCCCTCGAGGTCGTAGCCGCCCTCCAGCACGGAGACGACGCGGCCGCCGGCGCCCTTGTCGGCGAGGTCCATCAGCTTGCGCGTGACCCAGCCGAAATCCTCGCCGGTCAGGTTGATCGAGGCCAGTGGATCGCGGTGATGCGCGTCGAAGCCCGCCGAGATGACGACGAGTTCGGGGGAGAACTTCTCGAGCTGCGGCAGGATCAGGTTCTCGAAGGCGGAGCGGAATTTGGTGCCGCCGTCGCCGGGCGCCAGCGGCGCGTTGACGACGGTGTCATGCTCGCCGCGCTCGCCTGAAGCGCCGGTGCCGGGGAACAGCGGCATCTGATGCGTCGAGCAGTACATCACGGTCGGATCGGCCCAGAAGATATCCTGCGTGCCGTTGCCGTGGTGGACGTCGAAATCGATGATCGCGGCGCGCTTGATGCCGTATTTGCGCTGCGCGTGGCGCGCGGCGATCGCGACATTGTCGAAGAAGCAGAAGCCCATCGGCGTCGACTTCTCGGCGTGATGCCCGGGCGGGCGCACCGCGACGAAGGCGTTCTGGTGCGCGCCGGTCATCACCGCATCGGTCGCCGCCACCGCGCCGCCGACGCCGCGCATCACGGCCTCCCAGGTGCCCGGCGACATCGAGGTGTCGCCGTCGATATAGATCATGCCGGAGGTCGGCGCGATGTGGCGCAGCTCGCCGACATAGTGCTCGCCGTGACAAAGCAGCACGCTGTCGAGGTCGCCTTCCGGCGCGAGATCGCGCACCAGCGCCTTGAAGCGGTCTTCGCCGAGCACCTCGGCAACCGCGCGCAGCCGGTCGGGGCGTTCGGGATGTCCGGGTGGGGTCAGGTGATCGAGGCAGGCGGTGTGCGTCAGAAGCAGTGTCATGCAAATTCCCGGCGCATTGGGGGGCGCGTGCGAGGAGCGTCTAATTTAGGCCGTTACCGGCCCGCCGGAAAGGCCTGTCTCCGCCCCACTGATGTTCCATGCCCGCACTTCAATTGATCCGCTCGATCCGCTTTCCGGCCGCCGGGCCGACCGGGCTGTTGGCCTTGAAATAGGCATAGAGCGCATCGACGTCGTAGATGCCGAACTGCTGCGCCGTTCCTTCCTTGAACACCGTGAAGCCGTCGCCGCCCTCGGCGAGATAATGGTTCACGGTGACGCGGTAGCTCGCAGCCGGGTCGATCGGCTTGCCGTCGAGCGACATCCGCGCGGCGATGATGCGCGCGCCGTCGGGCTTGCTCGCATCCCACGCATAGGCAAAGCCCTTCGAGACCTGCAGGGCGCGCGGCCGTTTCGGGTCGGCCCATTGCTGCTCCAGCACGTCCTTGAGCTGCTTGCCGGTCAGCGTCATCGTCACCAGCTGGTTGCGGAACGGCTGGCTGGCGAAGATGTCGGCATAGGTGACGGCGCCGTCCTCGCGCTTGACGATGTCGGTGCGCACGCCGCCGGGATTGGTGAAGGCGATCACCGCGCCGCCATTCGGCTCCGAGCTGGTGGCAAGCAACTGCGCGTCGGCGACGATATCGCCGAGCGGGCTTTCGCCGGTCTCGGCCGGCGTGCGCGACAGCGTTTCCGTCACCGAGCCCGCCGCGCGGTTGGCGATCGGCGCGGCCAGCCGGTCGTAGGATTCCAAAAGCGCGCTCTGCTCCGGGTCCTTGGCTGTGCCGCCGATCTTCACGATGGTGTTGTCGGCCTTGGCGCTGATCACGTCATGGCTGTTCGGATCGAGCCGAAGGTCGATCGCGGTGACCAGCGTGCCGTATTTGTCGCCTGATGTGACGAGCCGCCCGTCGATCTCGCAGACATAGGCCTGGTGGGTGTGGCCGGAGATCACGACGTCGACGGCGCGATCGAACTTCTTGACGATGTCGACGATCGGCCCCGAGATGCCCGGGCATTCATTATAGTCGCCGGTCGGAAAGCCGCCTTCGTGGATCAAGACCACGATCGCCTCGACGCCCTTCGCCTTCAGCTCGGGGACCAGCGCATTGACGGTCTCGGCCTCGTCGCGGAAGTCGAGGCTGGCGACGCCGGCCGGCGACACCAGGTTCGGCGTGTTCTTCAGCGTCAGCCCGATGAACGCGACCGGTATGCCGTCGAATTCCTTGATCTCGTAGGGCGGAAACACCGGCTTGCCTGAGGCCTTGTCGATCGTGGAGGCGGCCAGATAGCGGAATTTGGCCCCCAGGAAGGGATGCGGCCCCAGGCACTTGTCGACCGGGTGGCAGCCGCCATTCTGCATCCGCAGGAGCTCGTCCTTGCCCTCGTCGAATTCGTGGTTGCCGACCGACGAGATCGCAAGCCCCATCATCGACAGCGACTCGATGGTCGGCTCGTCGTGAAACATCGCCGACAAAAACGGGCTCGCGCCGATCAGGTCGCCGGCCGCGACGAAGATATTGTTCTTGTGGCCTTCACGCAGCTGCTTGACGACGGTCGCCACCCGCTCGGCGCCGCCGGCGGGCACCATGATCTTCTTGGTCGCATCAGCGGGATCGGTGACGCGGATGCCGCCCGGTGGCGGCCGCAGATAGCCGTGGAAATCGTTGATCGCGAGAATCCGCAGGTTCACCGGCGCTGCGGTCTGCGCCAGGCAGGGGCCTGCCGCGGCCAGTCCGAGTGTGCAGAGCGCGGCGAGGGGCGTAAGGCGGGGCTGTCTCATGATCTGTCCATGGCATGCACGATCATGGAACACACGATCATGGCGCGACGCCACTACAATTTTGCGACGCTTCGTCTCAATCCTTCGTGCGCGCCATGAAGGCCTTGAAGGCGCTGACCGCCTCGTTGGAGCGCATCCGCTCGCTGAACAGATGGTTCTCCTGCTCGATGCGGCGCGTGACGTCCTCGGGCGGCAGCCGGATCAGGCGGCGCGAGATCGCCACCGCGTCGGCCGGCAGCGCGCAGATCTCGCGTGCCACCTTGTGCGCCTCGACCTCGGCATGTCCCGGCGCCACCACGGTGTTGACGAAACCGGCCACGCGGGCGTCGTCGGCCGACATGGTGCGGCCCATCACCAGCATTGCGAAGGCGCGCTGATGGCCCATCGTGCGCGGCATCAGCAGGCTGGAGGCGCCTTCCGGCACCAGGCCGAAATTGGAGAATGGCGTCGAGAACAGCGCGGCCTTGCTCGCCAGCACATAGTCGCAGTGAAACAGCATCGTGGTGCCGATGCCCATCGCGACGCCGTCGACGGCGGCAATGATCGGCTTCACATTGTGGGCCAGCGAATACAGGAACTTGACCAGGTCGGAGGCGGGCGGCGTCTCGCCGGTCGAGGTGCCCTGCGCGAGCAGGTCCTCGATGTCGTTGCCCGCGGTGAACACGCCGGAGCCGCCGGTGATGATCAGGCAGCGGATCTTCGGATTGTTCTGCGCCTTGTCGATCGCATCGCTGATCGCGCGAAACATCTCCTGGGTGATCGCGTTCTTCTTCTCGGGCCTGCGCAGCCGGATCACGCGTGTGGCGGCTTCGTCGGTGACTATGACATGCGCGGTCATCAAGCAGTCCCAGAGTAAGCGGTCCGAGTGTCGGCCGGCAGCGTCGCCGGCGGAGGTCGTGACTGCTATCCTACATGATCCCGTGCAAGCCCCAAGGGCTCCAGCGTGTTCTGCTCTGCTTTTCCCCGTGGGCGAGCATGAGAACGGCGCAATGCAGTTAACCGGAATTCGCGATTTGCAAGGCGCCGGCCGCGCAAGCCGAACCGGCGCCGTCGCACGTAACCCTGCATCGTGCTCCGCTCAGCCGCGCCCGACGAACGAGCCGATGCCGCGGCCGACCTCCACGCCGTGATGAAGCAGGGCGCCGAGATGATCGCCTGGGACCGACATCGCGTCCAGGCCGTTCTCCGCGGCAAAGCGCTGCATCGGCACATGTGGTGCGTCGTCCTGTCCGTTCCAGAGCAGCACCGGCACGCGCGAGGACAGCACGGCGTCCCTGGCGCCATCGATCTGGCCGAGCGCATCGAAGCAGGCACGCACGCCGCCCTCGAGGTCGGACGTTACCCATCCCGTGAGCTGCGGCGCGGTACGGCGCGCAAACGTCATGAAGGCGCCATAGGTCAGCGGGCCGGCGTTGCCGCGCGGAAATCCGGTGAGGAAGTCCCAGCCGCCGATTGCCAGCGACGCCAGCCGCGCCGGGAAGAACCGGGCGACGCCGACCGCCACCCAGCCGCCCATCGAATGTCCGACCACATGGGCGCGCTCGTGGCCGAGATCGTCGATCACGGCGACGATATCGCCGGCACGTTGTTCCTGATCGTAGAATTCGGGATCGGCGGGCTTGTCGCTCAGGCCATGTCCGAGCGAATCGACGCAGACGACTCGAAAGCGATCGGCGAGCGCGTCGACGACGCCGCACTGCTTCCAGCTGGCGGCGTTGAGCAGCAGGCCGTGCTGCAGCACGATCAGCGGCCCGGACCCTTCAACGGTGTAATGGATGCGCTGGCCCCGATGATTGGCGAATGGCATGTCTGGAGTTCCCCACGTTTCACCTGAGGTGAGCGCGGAGGCGTCGGGATTCAAGACCTTGTTCCGGATCGGGAACCGATCCGCACCGCCGCCACATCGCTTGCGGAACCCGGCGTTCAGCCGCCCCAGACGATGGCTTCGCTCCAGCCAAGGTCCTTGAACTCGGCCGCCCGGAGCGGCGCCTCGCCGGCGGCGAAGAATTCGTCGAGCTGCGGCGGCTTGACCGTGGTTTCGGACAGCATGGCATGGGCCTGGCCGCGATGATGGATCTGGTGCTGAAACAGATGCATCAGAAGGCGATCGCGCCGCTCGGTCTGCACCGAGCTGTCGCGATTGATCTTGACCACGTCATCGAGCCGTTCAGGCGTCAGCGCATCGCAGTGAACGATCAGGCGCTGGTCGATCGCGCCTTGCGCTGCTTGCAGCGCCGCGACCGCCGGGTAGGGCACCTCGTTCGCCCACGCCTTCGGCCCGAGCCAGCCACCTTCGAGCGCGTCGACGTAGAACAGATCGATGACATGGATGTGGTTCAGCGTCGCCTGCAGGCTCGGGAAGAAGCCGGTCCGCGCGGCGGCGAACTCCGCCTGGCCGAGACTGCCGCATGTTGTGAGCAGGCGATGATTGGCCCAGGCGTTGTTGTAAGCAAAGGCGCGAAAGGTCTGAACGAGGCCTGCGGGCATTTCGGTCCTCACTGGATTGAAGGGATCAGGCCGGCGCCGCGGCCAGCCGGCCGACCCGCGACAGCAATAGTTTCAGGATCGGCGATTTATTGGCCTTGTGATAGGCGATCACAAGATCCAGCGTCGGCGCCTCGCCCTGCACCGGCCGCGTCTTAATGCTATCGGGCAGATAGCGCGCCGTGTAGGCCGGCAGCAGCATCACGCCATGCGTCGAAGTGATCATCGATATCGCATGCACAACATTATGCACCTCGTGCTCCGGCCTCGGATCGACGCCGGCGCGGTTGAAATAGTCCAGCACGACGCGGCGCACCGCCGGCGCTGATTTGGACGGCAGATAGAAGGTCTCGCCCGCGATGTCTTCCGGCGCGACGGCTGACTGCGCCGCCAGCCGATGGTTGCTCGGAAACACGTACACCAGCGGATCGGTGCGCACGCGCTTGTACGCCAGATCCTCCATGCTCTCGTCGGCCCGCATGAAGGCCGCGTCGAGCTTGCGCCGCATCAGGGCCTTGGCGAGCAAGGGCGAGTAGTCGCTCGACAGGCGGATGTCGATGCCGGGAAATTCCTCGCGCAACACGCGGGTCACCTCGGGCAGCAGATCGATTTCGGCGCCCGACAGGAAGCCGAGCGAGAAGACAGGCTTCGGCGGCTGGGCTGCGCGCAGCGCCGCTTCCTTGGCGGCCTCGGCCTGCAACAGCGCCATGCGGGCATGGTCGAGAAACGCCTTGCCGGCCGCGGTCAGCTCGATGCCCTGCGCGCCGCGATTCAACAGTTGCACGCCGACCTCCTCCTCGAGATCGCGGATCTGCCGGCTGAGCGAAGGCTGCGAGGTGTGGAGCTTCTGCTCGGCGGCAACCGTGAGGCTGCCGGCATCGGCCACGGCAACGAAGTAGCGGAGATGCCGGAGCTCCATCGCACTCTCCCATTCACGGCCTGCCAAGTCTCGTTGCCATCTCTCACAGGCATCTCTCGCAGGCATGGGGCCAGCTTACAAAGTCTTTTTCAAGCCGGCCAGCGCCCTCTATAGCGAAGCGTATTCCGATTGCGGGTTCTGCCTCGCAGGCAGAGGGCCGCGCGAAAACCAGGCCGGAGCTTGCGCATGCGGATGAGCCTCGGAGCATTGCTGTTGCCGCTGCTGGTGCTGACCGGGTTCGGCGGTGCTGCCGCGCAATCTTCCGGCAATCAAACGAGGGCAAGTGCCATGGATGCGGACGTCGCAACGATCAAGCAGGCACTCGCCGGAAATTGGGAGAGCATCGCGCCCGAGATCCGGCCGAGCAAGAATCCCGACGGCTCCATCAAGCCGTTCTATCTCAAGCGCGCCTTCACCTATCAGTCCTCCGACCGGTTCGAGCTCGTGGTCGTTAACTCGGCCGATCCGTATGGCAAGGTGCCGCTGGCGCGGATCAGGATCGTCGGGCACATGCAGTGGCAGGGCGCGCATCCGATCGCACCGGGCGCGCAGAAGGTCGACTTCGTCGCCGACGAGGCCTACGAGGTCACGCCGTTGGCGCAGGGGTTTGCCGATGTGCTCAACAAAATCGCCTCTGCCGGCTACGCGCCGTGGGCGGTCGACGCGCCGCAGAGCATCTTCGGCAAATCCTTCGCACCGTTTGCGCTGAAGGAAGGCACCAACTTCATGGAATACGACCTGGTCTATCTCAGGGGCGACCTGTTGTTCTGGGGCGCCCGCAATGTCGACGGCCGCGGCTTCGACACCGAGCAGAATCGTCCGACCAATCTGCAGATTCCGCTGGTCCGCAAGCAACCCTGATATCAGGAACGAAGCTATGGATGCGTCGAACCAAGATCGCCGCGTCCAGTTCGTGCTGGACGCGTTCGATACCCTGTTCAACAGGCGCGACTATGCCGCCGCCGAGCGGCTCTGGTCGCCGCGCTACATTCAGCACAGCGCGCACATTGCGCCGGGCCGGGACGGGCTGTTCGATCTCGTCAAGGGCTTGCCCGCGACGCTGCGCTATGAGAACCATGTCGGTGCGGCGAGCGGCGATTTCGTCATTCTGCACGGCCGGTTCAGCGGTCATGGTCTGCCGGCGGCATGGGTCGTCGCCGACATCGTGCGCATGGAGGGTGACGTGCTCGCCGAGCACTGGGACGTCATCCAGGATGAGGCGACGCGCGAACAGTCGCGCAGCGGACTGCCGATGTTCGGCGATCGCTTTCCCGGCTGAGCCGGCCCAGCGAGCGCGCACGGCGGCTGGGGAGACCGGACATGCAACTCGCGAAGAACGTGATCGACGTCGGCCTTTCCACCAACAATCTGGAGCCGATGCTCCGGTTCTGGCAGCAGGATGCCGGCGTTCGCTTCGACCACATGTTGCCGATCCGGCGCGGACAGAAGCAGTACCGGCACGACGCGCATGGTTCGGTGATCAAGCTCAACCATCATGTCGAGCCGCTGCCGGATGCGGCACCGAGCGGCTATCGCGAAGTGATCGTTGCGCGCGACGGCGTTGGAGCGCCGCAGCACATGGCTGATCCCGACGGCAACAGCGTTTGCCTAGTGGCGCCCGGACATGACGGTATCACCCAGATTGCCGTTTCCATGGCCGTGCGCGACCTCGCCGCGCATCGGAGGTTCTACGGAGACATTCTCGGTTTCGCCGAGCAATCCTGGTCGGGCGGTCCGGCGTTTCGCCTCGGCGAGAGCCTGATCCTGCTCAGGGAAGATCCGGCCGCGACCGTCGATCCGGTTCGTGGCGCGCGCGGCTGGCGCTACATCACGCTGCAAGTCGCCGATATCGACGCGGTGCACGATGACCTGCGTGCCAGGGGCGTGCGCGAGGGCCTCGCGCCGGTGACGCTTGGCGAGGTCGCGCGGATTTCCATGATCCTCGATCCGGACGGCAACTGGATCGAACTGTCCCGTCGCGCATCGATCGTCGGCAGCCTGTCCGACCACTAGAGCGTTTTCGAGCGAAGTGGCCGCCGGTTCGCGTGAAGAAAACGCGTCAAAGCAATCTAGAGCTTCGGTTCTGATCTGATCAGAACCGAAAATGCTCTCGACGTGATCGAACCGGCGCGCCTTCGCCGGCCAAATTATTGACGTTCGGTTGCGCGCCGATGCACTTAACGCCGCGTTATGCC
This sequence comes from Bradyrhizobium sp. AUGA SZCCT0105, assembly GCF_018129565.1. Taxonomy (NCBI): domain Bacteria; kingdom Pseudomonadati; phylum Pseudomonadota; class Alphaproteobacteria; order Hyphomicrobiales; family Nitrobacteraceae; genus Bradyrhizobium; species Bradyrhizobium sp. AUGA SZCCT0105. The sequence continues at coordinate 1,010,664 of NZ_JAFCMK010000001.1, forward strand.
CTGGTTGAGGCTGACCTGAAACAGCGGCCCTTCGTCCGTGCGGACCTCGAACGCCAACAAATTGTGTTTGTCCAACGGCGGGTTGTCTTTCGCCATGCTGAGCAATGACTGCATCGCTTCGTGGGCAGCAGTCTCCTCGTCGCGCAGCTCGATACCCTGCCTGTCGGCATAGAGTTCCTCGCCGTTGCGGATGTCGAAATAATAGCGGGTTGCCAATTGCGGCTCCCTCCTTGCGATGGGAGCTGCCCAGGCTCTCGAGTGCCGGCGCGCTGAACTCACCGGCAGCGTCGCACTCTGCGTCAGCAGGTTCGAATTTGCTACTCAACAATGATATCGATTCAAGGAACCGCTCACGCACTCGCTCGGGCCCGCTACGGTCTTCCGGCTACGATCTCGAACGCTTGAAGCGCGAGAGATAAATCCCGGAACTGGCAATTGCACCTTGCATAGCTGGTATAAGTGTATACTTGTATTGTATCGACTGGCCTTGAGCCTTGTAGATCGGTCCCAGGGGACCCTTTTCCAAAGACATCGTCGGATGAAAGGGAAGGCGCAGTGCTATCAGCACTGCAGCTGAAGCTTTCGTCACCTTGTTGATCGGCTGCCGTTTCACGGATGTACTGGAATGGCAGTGCGGCCCGCTCTGTCACCGATAGAGCGGGCATTCGTATTTGTGCGCTTGACGTGTCTTCTACCGCGAGAGGTGATCCGTTGCAGGTTCTTGTCAGGGACAACAATATCGACCAGGCACTGCGCGTTCTAAAGAAGAAGATGCAGCGCGAAGGCGTCTTCAGAGAGATGAAGCGCCGCCGCTCGTTCGAAAAGCCTTCGGAAAGAAAGATTCGGGAGAAAGCCGAGGCCGCGCGGCGAGCCCGCAAGCTTGCCCGCAAGCAGGCGATACGGGACGGATTGATTGCGGCTCCGCCGAAGAAGCCCAGATTGCTGGCGCCGAAATTCCCGGCACTCAGTCAATTGGCACCGCGAACCAGCGGCCCCCGAGAGAGTTAGTCCTCCGTACCGCAATCCTGTTGGAGGGAGCGTGCAAGATGAAGCAGCGACCTTATCGAGGCGATGGATGTCTCCAGGAACGCATCTCTGACGAACTCTGTCGTCGGCGAGCCGAAGACCGGGATGTTCGATCCCAGGATGAGAAGCGACGGCAACGTGCGCAGAACCTGGCCGGCACGGCCATCAACGCCATGACAGATCATTCGGCCAGCCGGATCGATCAGTCTGCCCGCAAGCATGATCTGCTGGACGGTCCCCGGGAGTTTCGCTCGTCTCGCCGGGATCGTTGATCGGCACCCGACTTCCCTGTGCCCTCTGTTCAAGAGAGGGCGGAACGAGAATGCAAAAAGCTCGGACTAATCAGGTCGCGGGAACGCGAAGGTAGGGTCCACGGCAGCGTCACGTACTCGCCGTCGTCCTGGCGAAAGCCAGCACCCATTGCCCCAAATACGCATCGTTGCGCGACGCTGGGGCCACGATCTCGTTCACAATCAAATGCGGTGGTGATGGGTGCTGGCTTTCGCCAGGACGACAACGATGAGTCCCGCTTGCAACCTCCGCCACGGAGTATGGGTCCCTGCTTTCGCAGGGACGACAGTTGCGATGAGGCACGACGTGCACGTCAATGGAGCGGGATGGGCCTATGGCGAGTACGGCGCTTTGGGCCTTCTCCCGCAATCGCAGCGGAAAGCGTCCTACCCCGCCAGCACCACATCCGCGCCGGTCACCGCCTCGGCGCTCTCCGTCACGGTCTTCTCCAGCGACGGCGCCTGCACCGAGATGTTCTCGGCGAAGAAGCGCGCCAGTGCGACGTAGCGCTGCGGCTCGGCCTCGCCGTTCGCTTTCGCGGCCAGCGCTTCGCTTGCGAGCATGCAGCCGCCGAGCGTGGCGCCGAACAGCCGCAAATACGGTGTCGCGCCGGCCAGCGCCTCGTTTGGCGCCGAGGCCAGCCGCTCGAGCAACCATTTGCTGGTGCGCTCGAGCGCTGCATGGGCGTCGCGCAGCTTCGTGCCTGTGGTGCCGAATGCCGGATCGTTGGAGGTCTCGACCTGCTTGATGGTGGCGGCGAGCTCGTCGAGCAGCGCCCACACCGAGGCGCCGCCATTGGCGCCGAGCTTGCGGGTGACGAGGTCGATCGACTGGATGCCGTTGGTGCCCTCATAGATCGAGGTGATGCGGGCGTCGCGGTAATGCTGCGCGGCGCCGGTCTCCTCGATGAAGCCCATGCCGCCGTGGACCTGCACGCCGAGATAGGCGACCTCGTTGCCGATGTCGGTGGAGAACGCCTTGGCGATCGGGGTCAGCAGCGCGCCGCGTGCTGCGGCGTCCGCGCGCACCTTGGCGTCCTTGGCGCGCACCGAGACGTCGAGCGCGACCGCGGTGGCGTAGCAGATCGTGCGCGCCGCAGCCGTCATGCTGCGCATTTGCATCAGCATGCGCTTGACGTCGGGATGCACGATGATCGGATCCATCCCGTCGCCCTTGTGGCCGATCACCTTGCCTTGGCGGCGCTCCTGCGCATAGGCCAACGCTTGCTGATAGGCGCGGTCGGCAATGCCGACGCCTTCGAGGCCGACGCCGAGCCGGGCCTGGTTCATCATCGTGAACATGCAGCGCATGCCCGCGTTCTCCTCGCCGATCAGAAAGCCGATCGCGCCGCCCTTGTCGCCCATGGTCATGGTGCAGGTTGGCGAGGCGTGCATGCCGAGCTTGTGCTCGACGCCGGAGGCATGGATGTCGTTGCGCTCGCCGAGCGAGCCGTCGGTATTGACCATGAATTTCGGAACCAGGAACAGCGAGATTCCCTTGGTGCCGGCGGGCGCATCGGGCAATCGTGCGAGCACGAAGTGCACGATGTTGTCGGTCATGTCGTGCTCGCCATAGGTGATGAAGATCTTGGTGCCCTTGATGCGGTAGGTGCCGTCAGGCGCGCGTTCGGCGCGGGTGCGCAGCGCGCCGACGTCGGAGCCGGCGTTGGGCTCGGTGAGCTGCATGGTGCCGGTCCATTCGCCGGTGACGAGCTTCTCGAGATAGACCTTCTTCAGCTCGGCGCTGCCATGAGCATCGAGCGCCTCGATCGCGGACAGCGTCAGCAAGGGGCAGAGGCCGAAGGCGACGTTCGATGCGCTCCAGATCTCGGTGCAGGCGGCGTTGATCGCGAGCGGCAGGCCCTGGCCGCCGAACGCTTCCGGCCCCGACACTGCGTTCCATCCCGCGGCGGTCCAGCGCTGATAGGCGTCGGGCCAGCCGGGTGCGGTCGTCACCTTGCCGTTGTCGAGCTTGATGCCGTGCTCGTCGCCGACCTTGTTCAGCGGCGCCAGCACTTCGGAGGCGAACTTGCCGGCTTCTTCCAGCACGGCAGCGGTGATGTCGCCGTCGAAATCGCCGTAGTGGCCGGCCGCCACGGCGGCAGCGAGCCCCGCGCCATGGTTGAGGGACAGCAGGATATCGTTGATCGGCGCACGGTAGGTCATGGCGTTACTCCCGACGAGGCGTTTGGAAATTGTCTTCCCATGAAACCAGCGGCCTCTCAACTGTCCGAGCGGACATCGCCCGGTCTGTTTCGGCCACCGCGGCGTCGCCCGATAATGAGGGTGCCGGCATCAACCTGCGGCTTTCCTGCCTTTTCGCGCGCCGCCCTGTTGAAATGGCGGGACTCACCCTATAGACCGGCGTGGCCTTCGATCGGCGCGTTGGGGCGTAGCCAAGCGGTAAGGCAGCGGATTTTGATTCCGCCATTCGGAGGTTCGATCCCTCCCGCCCCAGCCATTATAACGCATTGATTAGTCATGCGATTTTTGAAGATTCTTGTTCTGTGTTCTGAACGTCGTCAGCGGTCGCATTCTGAACGTCTGTTGCCGTTTGGTTCGCCAGCAGGTGCGCATGCCGCTTCCGAGTCGCAGACAGCATTCGGGTTTCGGTCCGCTTGGCGTAGCCGGCATAGCTCTCCCGGGTTCGGTGCGCGGATAGGGCGCGGCCCTGTCCCTCGGTCAGTTCCGCCTCCTCGAGCTCAGTCATCCCGCCGTGTCGACAGGCGTCCAGGGTGAACTCCTTGGGGAGACCGATATCCTTTCTCATCCGCTGAACGATCTTCTGCATGCCGGAGAACGAGTAGGGCCTGGAGACGGATTTTTGGCCCTCGTCCGAGGCACGACGGCGCCTGGGTAAAACCTCCCGCAGGATCATCGGGACACCACGGCGCGTCAGCTTCGCCAGCACCGCCTCAGCCTCCTCGTAGAATTTGACAACCTCACCGGTAACCAAGCGCTCTTCCAGGGGATGGTCGATCACGGCACCGGTCTTGTGGTGTTCAATCCGAATGGTTGGCTTGGGCCCGGTTCGGTAGCCGCCCCACTTGATATGGCCGGCAATCACGTTTTCCGGACGCTGAAGCCACTCGAAGCAGATGACCGCGGCTGCGGCACATTCAGGTTCGCCGCGCTCTACGCAGCCGTGCGCGAACGTATAGACTTGCTCGCGGGTCACTGCGTGCTTCACCAATTTGACCCGGGTCGCCATGGTGACACCCAGCCAGGGATTAGGAATGTCCTGTGGAAACTCGACAGGGTGCAGCCGGTGAACGACGCGCCATGCCTTGCGACAAAGCACGACAAGCTTTTCGGCGGTCCTGAGCCGGTTGCCCTTCCCACCGTTGACGAACGTGTCATACAGCTTGTCGGCGCCCAGCGGGGTTACTGCCTTGATCGGCCGTCCGCCGACGCGATCGCCTCGTTTGGTCAGTGTGTCGCAGATCTCGCGCATGTTCCATTCGTAATTTCGGCGCGATCGCGGTTTGACCTTCTCCAAATACGCTCGGCTCTGTCGATACTCCCTAAAGAGCCAGTCGATCGTACCGATCCGCGGCGCATCTTCGCTCGAGACCGGGAGCCCCTTGCGGATATCCATCCATTCATCGAATAGGCCGTTCAACGTATCTGCCCGGCCGCCTTCGCCGCAAGCCTTGGCATAGTCGGTGCCCAAGGGCTCGTTCTGCACCGGGCAGCCCATTTTCCGATAGCGCGTCGGGACGTTGTAGTAGAACGCCGTCCGACCGGCCGCGAGCACCTTCGGAATGACGTGACGCGGCAGTTGCACGCTCACAAATCCTCGGCGAGGTCGCCGGGTACGAGGTCCGGAGCTATCGCCCGGTCCAGATCGTCTCTCAACCACAGCTGGCGCCTTCCTTCCTTGATCCGTGGTTGAGGATACTCGATGCCGACTCGTTTGAGAAACGCCTCGACGGTCGTCTCACCGCAATATCCGGCGGCAATTGCGGCCGGCATGCGCCGAGGCCAGGAACCGGTTGGAATGATGGCGCAGCGTCGCATGGCGAAGGCTCAACGTTGTCGTCACATGATACGGTCTGCCGCGCCAGCTCATGGTGGTGGCTGATCGCTCGTCAGGATAATTGTATCTGCGGAGCGTCGGTCTTGCTGCAGAATTGTCCATGCCATCCAGCACACCAATCGTCGCTCACTCAATACCAAGCCAATCAAAATTGCTGCATCTTGCGCACAGATCGGAATGCTTGCGTCATCTGAGTATGACCAACCGCCGTTTGGTCAAGTCGATCATCTTCGCGTCATTGCATCACGCTATTTGACTTGCTCTTTGTCCTGCCTGTCCGCTTCGATCGCCGCCTCAGCGGCCCGGGTATCAGGATGGGAGTCTGGACGGTGATTGCATTGCGCATAGCTGTCACCGTCCCGTGAGATTGGCGTGAACTGGCAATCCTGGATCCGGCTTGCCTGATATCAGTTTCGCTTAAGCTCAATTCTAGAGGCCTCGTGCCCGGGCTGAATTTTTCAGAAGTGGGTCGCCTGAGGTGCGCTGAGTATGATGAGATCGCTATCCATTTCCACAGCACCCCTGCGGAAGGCCGACTGCTTCATGCCACCATTGGCGGCCGTGCCGTGCGTGGTGGCGGAGTCCAGGTGGGATACACGCGCGACGACGCGTGAGGCATCGGCAACGTCGGCCGGCCCCGGCTCTCTTGTTGGAGTGACCGAGACAAGGATCGGCGAGGCCGCCATGATTGTCGAGGCCCTGTAATGGTCTGGCAAAATGATCCGCTGCTCCGCGTGTTGGCTTCGGGCTCCATCCTCGTTGTGCTGGCGCGGGCGGTGGTTGAGAAGGTGTTCGCTTATAGTCGCTTCGTTTCGAACGTGAGGGATTACCGTCTTCTGCCTGCCGCATCAGCTCCCTTTGCCGCCGCTGCACTAATGGCGGCCGAGATGGCGGCGATGAGCTGTTTGTTGGTGTCGCCGTATGCTGCCGGCGGCGCCTTGCTATCAATTTTGCTCTTCGCAGGTTGCGCCGTCGCCATGGCGGCCGCGCTGGTGGCCGGCCGAGCTGAGATCGATTGCGCATGTGGCGGGAACGGCCAAGTGGTCAGCTGGCCGTTGGTCGTGCGCAATATTGTATTGGTTGTGATTGCGGGCTCCATCCTCCTGCCAACCGATAGCAGTGCCTTGTCTCGGCCAAAGATTTTGCTGGGGCTGGCTGCACTTCTCGCCGCCTATCTCCTGCTCGCGATTGCCGAAAGAGCCATGGAGAGATGGGGCGCCATAAGGTGACCCGAATCCCGCTCCCGCTCGTGAGGTCAGAATGGACGGTATGGTGTTCGATTTTGGATGTCGTCCCGCGATCCGATCTCAAGATGCGCGATAGGCGTTCAGTTTCTATTGCGGCGGTCGGCGCACGACAGATTGCAGACTTGGGGCGGTGGTTGCTCGCATGCTTCGGAAATGAGCGAGTACACGAAAGAGGAAGTGCATCGGCGCCGCGAGGTGCAGGTCGATTGACGTTGGGGGCGGTTTCGCCGAAATTGATGCAGGTCTACCGCGATGGCGATCTGACCCTTGAGCAGCTGATGGCGTTTGCCATCACGGATGATCATGCCCGGCAGGAAGCCCTCTATGAGCGCCTGCCCTTTGACCCGGATGCCTCGACCATCCGCCGTCTGCTCACCGAAACCCATGTCGCCGCCACGGATCGCCGCGTGCGCTTTGTTGGCCTCGAGGCCTACACGGAAGCGGGTGGCACGGTGCTGCGCGACCTCTTTACCGAGGATCGTGGCGGCTATCTGGAAGACGTCTCACTGCTCGATCTCTTGGTGACGGCAAGGCTCAATCGCGAGGCGGATGCCTTGCGGGCGGCCGAGGGATGGCGGTGGACCGAAGCTCATCTCGACTTCCCGCATGCTCACGGCATGCGTCGCGTCTACCCGCATCCGGTCGAGCTATCGGCGGAGGATCAGGCCGCCCTTCAGGCAGTGCAGACCGAGTTCGACCGGCTGACCGAGCAGCATCAGGCGGCCGAGGAACTGCCTGACGAGGTGGACACGCGGTTCGGCGGATTGGAGGCCGAAATCGAGCGGCTGGAGGCAAAGCGGCAGGCCTACGATCCCGCCGACGTCGCGCGCGGCGGCGCTTTCGTGGTCCTCAATCACGATGGCGCGGTGCGGATCGAGCGCGGCTTTATCCGTCCCGGAGACGAGAAACCCGAGGTTGAAACCGGGCCGGACAGCGATGCCGAGGGGCGGGATGGCGAGGACCGGGGAGGCGAGGAAGCCGCGCCGGACGGTGAGGACGACGAGGGCGCGAGTGACGAGGAGGACGAGGACCAGAAGCTGTCCGACGCGCTCGTCCGCGACCTCACTGCGCACCGAACCTTGGGGCTGCGGCTCAATCTGAGTGAGCAGCCTGACGTTGCGATGGTAGCGCTTACCCACGCACTCGCCGCCCAAATCTTCTATGTCGGTGCGGCGGCGCATGTGGTCGGCATCCAGCCGGTGAAGACTGATCTGGCCGCGCACGCGGACGGGATCGAGGACACGCCGGCAGGCAAGGCGTGGTCGGATCGCCATGCCAATTGGGCACGGCAGATGCCCAAGGACGTCGCCGGACTGTGGGAATTCGTGGCCGAACTCGACCACGACAGCCGCATGGCGCTGTTCGCGCATTGCGTCTCCCTGACGGTCAATGCGGTCAAATTGCCATTTGACCGGAGGCCGCGCGCTCTGGCGGCGGCCCGCCGTCTGGCGGAGGCCGTGGCCCTCGACATGACCGCCTACTGGCGGCCGACGGTGCGGAGTTATCTCGGCCGCGTCACCAAAGCGGGCATTCTGGCGGCGGTCCGCGAAGCCGTCGGCGCGGAGGCGGCCGAGCGCATGTCGGACATGAAGAAGGCCGACATGGCGCAGGCCGCAGAGCAGCTGTTGGCGGCGACCGGCTGGCTGCCGTCGTTGCTGCGGACAGCCGTGCCGCAGGGGCAAACCGCTATGCAAAGCGAGGCGCAGGACAGCGAACCGCATTCGCAAGCTGCGGAGTGAAACCAGCGCCGGGGCCGCGCGGGCGGCTCCGGCGGGGTCAGAAAATTTCGGCCGCGCACCATCACCTCGCGTTCAAAACGTTCCCTGATCGGGATTGGCTGAACAGCGTAACCCGATGCGATGAGATCGATCGCCTCCTTGGTCGTGTCCTGCGATACAAGGAAAGCGCGCTGCCCAGCGAAGGGCCATAGCAGATCGGCAAGCGGTCCACCGCGCGTGGAGGCCGCCTTAAACAATCGCGACCAGAGAATCGCCAGCCGGTTCCGCTCGATAACCTCGTGGATCAGCTGAAGCGCTTCGTCTTCAGATGCTTCCCTCAGCCGCGACGAAAACGCTTGAACGAGGCTGACGGCATTGTTGCTGTGCCGATCGTCCAGGTTCCAGGCCCGTATGTGGCTCTGGTCATTGATCAGCCTGCCGGTCGATGTGCCAACGTTTACGGTGATCTCTTCGGCTGACTCATCGAGCGGATGTGCATCGTTGACGTATGCTTCCAGTCCCGCGAGGAGGGCCCTGACGCCTTCAACCGGATGCGATTGCAGGAACCGAGGAAAGGCTTCTTTTAATGTCCATCGCGCCATCTCATAATCTTGGCGCCGGTTGCTGCTTAGCGGCAAAATCTGGCTGTTTCCGATGGAGGTTGCCTCATCGTTTGTGACGGCGTGGCTAAAGATGGCCTTGTATATGTCGGGCACAAATGTCGGGTCGATTGCTCCGATTTTGACCACGTTTCGCGCGAGCCACGGCATGTCTTCATGGGCATGGTCCCGCAAGCGGTCTGGCGTCAGCAGCTGTTCCAAACATCGGCGCGATGCGGCGGGGTCGCTTGCGAAGGTGTCGGCGACAAAGCCGACTGCGGCTGATGCAATTTGAGACCATTGGCCGGTCTGACGAACGGCGTAGTCCAGGAGCCGCCGTGAAGCTTGTCCGAGCTCGGTCGATTGCTGCGGGTTCAGATCGCGTTCCGAAAGCAGGAAAAGCAACGTGCGCAGCGGCCAGGCCATATCGGGGATATGTGTGCTGACTGCGGATGCTAAATAGCACCACGGGTCAAGCTGGAGAACTTGGCCATCTTCGATCCGGACAGAGAGCGGCCCCACGATGTGGGAGAACGCCTGAAACGCCAGCTGCCGGGTGGCCGGAGGTGCTGAAAGCAACGCCACGAAGCCGCGCATATCGTCGGAAATCGCGGGAAGCTCGCATGCTGCGCGGGCAGCGACACTGCGTGCTACGGGATCGGAAGTGTGGTCACCGGCGAAATGCACGACGGCTTGCCAGAATTGCTGATGTCCGGTTGGTCCTGTGACCCACAAATCTTGCAGCGCATAGGAAAGAACTGGGGCCAGCATCAAGCCGAGGCCACGATCCCGGCGCAAGAGATTGCCGGTGGCCTCGACATCCGCAGGATCAATGAAGACGCGGCTGGCAGCATAGTCGAAGAGGATGTGGTGACGAAATGCGACGTAGCGGTCGCCAGATACACCGATGAGTACGTTGTGGCGCATCAGGTTATCGAACGCTGTCGTGTCACTTTGCGCGACGGTCAAACGGTTCGCTTGCAAGCCGCGGTTTGCGACCATCTGTCCGACTGCGGTCTTGAGACACAGATCGGCACCGCTGCCGAGAGGCGTGATACGATGCTGCCAGTAGAGCGCAAGCAGTTCGACTTGGAGGCTCACGCCGCCGAGTACATCCGGAGAGACGCCGTCGCCGATCAGGTCGGCCAGCAAGCGCGTGTTGAACGGCACGCGAGCAAGGTCGCGCAACCGACCGCCCGCGCCATCGAGAGCGGCTGCGATCGAGGGCGCCCCGTGTTGAGCTGATTTAGCTCATCGTCGGACCAGCGAGGAACGTGGAGGTGTCGCACCCTGGGAAAGGCGGGATCGACATATCGGGCCGATGGTGGTCGGCCTTCGAACAGGTTCTTAAACTGTTCGCCGAGCTTGAGATCGAATGTCCGGATGGATGCGATGACGCGCCAGCGATGGCCTGGAAGTTCGAGCACTTCGGCGATAAGCGAGCGGAAGACAGCCTCGCTCCGGCCGCCGCGGGTAGCGTCAAGTGCATCAATGAACAGAAAGGCAGGACCGGCGCCGGGCCAGTTTTCGAGAACCTCCCGGACGCCATGCTCAAGTTCCAGCGTGATGCGTAGTTCGTCGAGAGACTCGACAAGAAGGTGGTCTACCGCCAGCTCTATGACTTCATTGCCTGACGCGCGCAGATGTTCGGCTGCCGCACTGACGACAGCGCTCTTGCCTGCGCCGGGTTCACCGACGAGAACTAGCGATCCCCCGTTAGCCGCATCGACTGTTGCGGCCGTGCAGTCGCGCTCAATCTTAATCTCGACATCGCCAATCCGGGTTTCTTCGTATTGGGTCAGATGTGCCTGAACACGCGTGCTGTAGTTTCGCAGACGGTCAACGTCGGGACGATAACGTGGCGCGGCGCGAAGGCGCACGCCACGGCTCGCCAAAGCTTGACGCAGATCGCCAGCGTTCGTTCCGCGCCTCGTCGCCATAAGGCGGGCGCATAGCTGTTCGACAGCCGCGAAAGCTGCGAGTGCATCGGCCGCGGCTTCAGTGACATGCACGAGCGTCTCGACGGCGGCGGTGCGGTCCGGACCATCCAGGTTGAAATCGATGATCGAAAGAAGCCGTATAAGCGAGTCTAGCTCGTCGTTGGTAGGTACGGCGCCGTTGATCTGCTGCCAAGCGCTTGCGAGCAGCGTGCGCAATTTGTCGAGAGCTTGCTGTTGGCTTTGAGGGAGCGGAGCGGTTGCGGGCGCCTGCGTTGAATTCAGCGCAAGAGCCAGGTCACGTTTGATGGTACTCGGGGCATCGGGCCCGACCGCAATGAGCATCCGGTCTTATCCGGGAATGAACGGCCGGTCCCAGCCGCGTTCACCCGTTCCGGAAGCGCAAGCCTGAAACTGCCGAACAATCTGTTCGGCTGTTTTTCCGAGTTCGCTGTCCAGTCGCGTCGAAAGGGAAAGGCTGGTCTTTGCTTGAACGAAGACCCATCCTCCGGCGCTGGTTTCGACGAGAATGTCGTCGAGCGGGGTTTCGGTTTCAAACCGGATGGAACGAACAGCCGCGTTGCCAAGCCGAAGTCGATCGTCGAGGCTGCGATCGGCAAGAAGACGGCAAGCGAATGTTGCGCCGACCGCCGCCTGGAAACTCACCCCGGCGGCGGTGGCATTGCCGCCGCCTGTGGCGAGAAGTTCGTCTTCTGTAGGTGATTGCCGGTCGGGTGCCATGGGACAATCGAACTCAATGGTGCGGGCGGCCCGGGCCGAACCGGCCCAGCTCTTTCGAGCCGAGGGATTTTCGTACCACTACGGCTTTCGCCGCCTCGCCTTGGCGCGTTCGCGCTGTCGGCTCGTTTGTGGTCTGGACTACCTTCACCGTAGCGCGTTCGCGCTTTAGGTGCTGCTGGTCTGGTTTCTACACCTTCACGCCGTTCCTTCGAACGGCGCGCTTGGCTGGGGATTGCCTGTTACCGGGTTCCCCGAGTTTGGGCAGCTCTGCACCGCGGGTTTCCCCGGGGGCACTCAAAATGCTTAAGTCCCTTGCGTCTACCAATTCTGCCACGCCCGCGTGACGTCATCCTAGCGGGCGGATGCCCTTAGGCCAACGAAGAATTGCTATAGCGGATTCTCCGGTGATTGCAGTGTTTTTTGCTCTTTGCGGGTTTCTTTGGCTTTGGCCGCCGCACGTTGACAACCGCGGCGTCGACCATGCTCTTGATATGCGAGGCGTAGAAATCCTCAATCATCTGCACGCTGGTCCGGCAGTTCTTGCGTCCGGACCTTCCAGCAACCGGAAGCAAATGTAGCTATGTCGCAGGCTGTAGAAAGTTCTGCGCTGTCCTTCGCGGTCGAGTTTGAGATTAAGCTCACCAAGGATGATGTTGAAAAGGTTGTGGTGCTTGCAGGGGAAAAAATGGTCGTCGGGCTTTGGCTTGCGGCGTTCAAGAATGCGTTTGAAGGGGTGGACGGCGCCGGGCATGCTCTTGCAGAAGCCAACCCCGTGTTTGCCACGCACGTCGATTTCAAGAATGGTTTGGCGACTGCTGTCGCTGGCGTCAAGAAGGCTGCGATGGCCGAAGCTGCCGCACTACGCCTTGCCGGAAGGGGCTGGCTTTCTGATATCGATTCATTTCGTAAGGATTGCCTGCTCAAGGGAATAGACGACGTCGATTTGACCTCACTTATGCAGAGCAAATCGAACGCTTCGAAGCGAGTGCAGAGCCCGGTCGCTTTCGGCTATGAACGGTTCGGGTTTGGCGGAACGCCTGTGGTCGCCAACTCTAACTTAGGTAGGAACTGACTGCTTGCTCGCGTGAGGAACGAGATTTGCCGGGACGGCCAGCCGACGGTGCCCGCTACCGTCGGTCGAATGCAGGGTTGAGCTCAGCTCGAGTGCGGGAGGTGAGTTTCGGGATGACCTCAATGCATCTTATCTCCAAAGGCACTTTTGAGGTCGAAAACCACCTTAGCCCAGGAATGATCCAGGTAACCCATTGAAATCGCGGCAAATGAGACCGCCGCTCCGAGCGCACCATAAACCCACACAATGCGCTATCATCGTCGGGTCGGAGGACGCCGAGCGTCGTCTATCGTGTATCTCGCCATGGTTCGGTGACGCCCCGGCCACGCGCCTCCGCGGTGAGGTTCCTGGCGAAGCTTCACTCGACAATTGGCAGACCGGTGAACGTGCCGCCATTGAATAAGGGCACTAGGTTTTCCGGCTTATACGGCCCCAAGCCGCCAACTCCTTTGGCGTCGTCGGAGCAGATCTGCGCGGAGCCTGAGTGGCGGGGCAGAACACTGCGGTGGACGCTCTCATTGATGGTGGTAGTCGGTTTGCCGTTTTCATCGAGGGTGCAGTAAAGGCTTTCATTGAACTTGACCGGGCACTTCTTCATTCCGATATCCCGGATAGTCGGATGGTAACGGTCCAACGCGAACAGGCCCAAAAAGGGGTCATGTGAGGGCGCTGTCGGCTTGAGCATGGTGGGATCGGGAAGGCAAGTCCAGTCCAAGACAAGACCGACTCCTTCGGCCTGTTTTGCTATCCAAACCAGCGGGATGTCGGCACGGGTACGGGTGTTGTAGCCGCCGCCGACGTTGGAGTGAGCACCGGCAAACCAGACCTGCTGAATCGTGGCACCTGCGGGGAGGTCGCCGGTCCAGAACGTGGGGCCTGTCGTGCCGGTGTTTATCGATGGCGAGAGCATGCGCCGCGTGCTTCACGAACGGTGACGGGGTTGTATCGTGGAACGCGAACTTCTCCTTGTTGCTGGCCGCCAGAAGGCTGCCCGGTATGCCAAGGCTTCCCACGTGTCCCAGACTCCGAGGAACGTAATGCTGGGCTCCAGGTGGCGTTTCGCCTTGTACGCTTCAGCAAAGGCCTTGGGCGAATGAGGCTTAGGGCTGCGGTAGTATTTCCAGGCATCGGGCAGAGTGCCGAGCCACTGGCGAAATAGAATTCCGCAAGCTGTGATCAGGCCCGCAAGACTACGGGCGGTGAAACGCGCCGTGCGAGAACCGGAAAGGATAGATCTCGTCGTTGGGCAGATAGTTCTGCGCGATGAATTGATAAGCAGAGCGAATATTGTCATCGACGCCGACGCCGGTGGCCTCTTCGATCCAGCTCTCAAGCTTTAAGCCTGTCGTTCCTACGCCCCGTAAATCGAGGACGATCTGCAACGTGCCACCGGTTTGCTGGGAGCCGTGGATTGATCGTGCGAGAAGCGCGACGTTCGTGTCGTCGGTCTGGGCGTCGTCCGCGTTCCAGGTGCCATCACAGCAGACGATAATGCGCTTCATCACCGCATCTCATTGTCTTAGGTCAGGATGAAGACACAGCTTGAGATGCGCCGGCGATTTCAGTTCGTGAGCCTGACCGTAAAGGCTGAATTGAGATCGGTCGTCTGGATGCTCATGTTGCGAAGCTGAATCAGGATATCAAACAGCATCGCTGTGTGTGCCGAGTCTGCAGGCACGCAATAGAAACCGCCGCCATAGGCGACTCCCGAGAAGCAGTCTCTGCCGGCGCCATTCGTAATGTTCAGATAGGGCTCACCCGATTGAATGACGAGCGTCGATTCCTTGGTATGATAGTTGGCAATGTTGTATTTCGGCTGACGGAGGAGGTCGCCGAAGTGGTTAAATGCGCCGATAGGCGACCGGAACCCGAACTCAACCTCGACGTCGCCAAATCCCGGGAGGGATACGAGAGGGGATTGCTGCCCCTTGCCGACCTTCAGGGAGCCGCACTTTGGCTCGGGGACGTTCTCCGATGCCTGGTTCGGATTAAAGCAAATATGCCCCACAGGCGATTGAGCGCTCTTGTCTGAACCGGTGTCTCCGGACCCACCGCCCCCCGATTTGCCAGCCTTTGACGAAGGTGCGGGGAGCAGCTCCACCGACAGTCCGGCTAGTACGAACACGGCGAGGTAGTTGACGAAAAGCGTGTAATTGCAGGGTTTGGCGAGGTTAATGAGTTTCTCAGGAGATGCCTGATCGTACTGCATCTGACAATCGTCAGCGGTGTCATTAATCGTATCGCCGGTGAACGTGTACACGCGCCCGGATGCCGTCTGACGGAACGTGATTTGGCGGAGGATAGCGTTGAACACGGGTTCGCGAGGATGGGCGGCCAACAGTAGTGCAGCTTCGCGAGGCGTGATCGGCGAGAGCATTGCCGTCTGAAAGGCCGTCGACACCAAGGGATTGGACTGGAAGCCGCTGCTGACGCCGCTCGTCACTGAATTTGACACCTGGAACTGATGCTGGGCGACGGTTTGTGCTGGACCAATGGTGACAGTCGGCAGTCCGGTATTCAGGGACTCGGATTGACCACCAGTTATCTGAGTGATGGCAACGAAATTGAGGGGCTGCATGCGACTGGCACGCAGAATGTTCAGCAAGGTTTCCGTGTTCAGTGCACCTTGGGAGTTCTTGTTGGCATCGTCGATTCGAGAGCCAAACTGATCGACGGCTGCGCACGAGGCAGCCAACAGCGCTGCGCACAGGCAAAGTACTGCGCGAGACCGACGGATCGACATTGCTACTCGTCCTTCAGGGGCACTCGTGTGGTCGTCGATGAGCCTGGCTTTCCAGGCAACGGCGTGGCCCTGGATTGCTGTTTGGGAGGGGCAGCCTTCTGCGGCTTTGAACCCGAGTCGCCCTGTTTGGTCGTTGGTCCAGAAGGTGAGTCCGTGCCCGCCATGGCTGCACCGCCGATCAATGTGGCCAGGAATATGAAAATGAAGCGCAACATAATTGATGCCCGAAAATAATTTGGACCTTAAGCGGCCTTTTCAACAATCGCAAGGGAGATTGCAGCACAAGCCCAGTACAACCCACACCTAATCGCTGCCTGGGCCGATCGACGCCGGTGACGGCTGCGTTCGGGTGCCGCCCGTACACCTCGACACAGGGCGAGGCCAGATGTCCGGCGCTGTGCGTCTTGACCGGGGGCTATCGGCGCCTCCGGACTCTCGAGTGCAGCCGAAGCTGGGCGGTTCGGAAGCGGCAGTGCTCTCGATGCCCAAGTAGTCGCCCCTGGTCGATGGCAGCGACAGAGCCGGGCCCGATCTGCATAAAGGTCGAGCACGTCGCCCCTCGATAAGTGGCTCGAGCATTTTGGCGGATTCTGCGTCGGATGCGGACGATTTCCGTTCCTGCTCTGATCGACGACGTCGGACGGTGGCCGATCCGGAACCGGCGGGTCGCCTTTGCCGTTTGCGGGCTCAGCCTCGTGTTTACGAACAAAAAGTGCATGTATCTGGTGCCGTCGTCGCGCGAGGGCCAATGAGAACCCAGTAAGATATTGATCTTCTTGGTGGGCCCGGCAGGACTCGAACCGGCAACCGGACCGTTTTGGGTGGCCAGTGGCGTCACGCAGATAGGGTGGCTCGCTCCCACAGCGACTAAGTCCTGTCTGAAGCGGAGCCAAAAAACACTCCTGAGCGCGAAGTGCACTTACCCTCGCAGCATCGGCAATCGAATTGCAGGTCATAATGCCAGGGTTGCCGAAGCGAGATTGAATGAGAGAAGGGAGCCAAATCCGCGCTCCGTACGTTCTTCAAATTCACTGTCCATCCAAATTACTCCGTTGCTTCGTCCTCGCCTTCTTCCGGCACACATTGAATTTTACGCGCGGAGCGTTCAAACTTGCGTCGAATATGGCTGAGGGTGAGTATGCTGATCCGTTGGAAAGGCGATGTACCTGCTCTCGCATAATCCGGGAGGCATCATGACCGACGAAGAGCGCGAGGAACTAATTTGGCGCAGGATTTCGGAGAAGGTTGCAGACGGCGTCGATAAACAGATCAAGTCACGGTATTTCTGGGCGGCGCTGGTGTTTGCGATCGCTTCCTGGTTTGGAGGCATCGCGCTGATCAAGAGCGCCGTGGAGTCGGAAGTATCCAAGATGTTGGAGCCCGCGCGCAAGGCGGCTGCAATGTACGAAGTAATGGCTAAGCAGCTCTCCGGACAGGTCGAAGGACTTCAGAATAAAGTCGCGACGGTAGATGCCACTGTCAAGGACTCAAAAGAGAGGGCCGAATCCGTACGGGATGACGAAAGGAAGCTGGAAGATGAGCTCGCTACCTTCAGGTCGGCTGCGGAGTCCGCGATGGACGGAATCAACAACCGGATGGAAACGCTACGCAAGACGATTTCCGGACTGGAGGGGCAGGGAAACAAGTCCGAGATTCTCGCAAGACTGAACGCGCCACATGTAACTGTCCGGCTTGGTGGCAGCGTGCCCGCAGATTTCCCTGCAAAACTCAGTGCGAGGATGTCCGAGGGAGGAAAATACGCTGTGACCGTTGAGGGGGGACGCCCCTTCGTCGGGAATTCAAGCCTACGTCTTTTCTACAACGGAGATGAGGCCACCGCGAAGGAGATTGCTGGCGTCACGGCCGAAGCTCTCGGACAGCTCGGTGTGCAAGATGCTTCGATACCTCTCGTGAATCTTTCTGGGCTTCCAATAAAGCCACCGGAGGGGTCGTTTGAAGTCTGGTTGAATGTATCTAACGGACAGTTGCGTTAGTTGGTTTGGTTTCGGGCGGATTCTCGTCGGACAATCAAGGCTCTGGATGACACTGAATTCCAAGACCGGCTTTTTTCGATAGATTCGATCGGCAGTATTGGCTCGGCAAAACAGATTCGAGCGGGCCCAATCGAAGGCCAATGTCACAGTTTAGAGGTTCAGTACAAATCCATCCAGCCTAAGCGAGAAATCCAAGGCCCTCCTTCTGCGCGCGCTCGCAGGAGAAGCGGGGCTGGTATTCGGCCGCTTGGCGTGCTGTCCCGTTATCAGTCCTACGGACCATTCCGGGTCGATCGAGCGCCCCGCCCCCGACCATAATTTCCGCGGCTACTCGCACAACCTGGCTTGCAGAAGATCAATTTATGATTGTACAGTAGGGCGCCCGAAAGACATCAGGTCAGGCGACCTTTTCATTAGTTATCCTCGGCTCCGGGACGTTGCTGTCGTTTTGGCGGCGGCTTCCGGGACGCAGAACGTTGGTAATTCAAATCTTCATTTCTCGCGGTCCCGGCTGAAGAGCCTTATTGCGACCCTTCGCCACCGCATGGCCTCACGGAGCGAAATCATATGAGCAGGAAGCCGGCGGCGCGGCCGCCCAAGGATGTGATGGCGATCCAAACCCGCCGCCCGATGGGCAACAAGAGCATCTTCCCGCCGCGCCGGGATTACACGTCGCTTTCGCTCAAGGACCTGCTGGATGCCCGCGAAGCCTACCACGTCTACCTGTCGCAACTCGACAACGTCATCGCGACCGCAATCGGCCGCTACTGCATCCACCAGGACGACTGGTACGCGCAGAATCCACCAGACCGGCCGCGGCCAAAAAACGTCGCCCGCGTCACGGCGCCGCGCACCCTCGCAAACTCCGTCATTCGGCCTTGGTCGTGGCCGGCCGTTCTGGTGTTTGTGAGGCAGTGGGAGCAGCCCCACCGGCTTGGCAGTGACATCGTTCCGAGCACTCTGTATCTGCCTGACGGCCGCGTCGTCCCCACGTGCGTTATAGCGGCGCCACCTGATGAAGAATTACCGCTGCCTAGCGACGGGCCCTTTCACGCAAGCCATCTCTTGGGCGGCGGTTATGCCTGTCTCCGCGAGCACCAGGGCGAGCAGGCGCTCGGCACCTTCGCATGCCTTGTGCGCAAGGGAGGCTCCTACTACGCGCTGACCAATCGCCATGTCGCCGGCGGCGACGAGGAAGTTGTCAAAGCCTATATTCGCGGTGCATACGAGCCCGTCGGGACAACCTCGAACATTGCTGTCGACCGCCAGCCGATGGCCGCCGCGTTTCCCCTGTGGGGCCAACAGAGCGCACTGCTGACCCTCGATGCGGGGCTCGTCAAGATCACCGACATCAATGATTGGACCTCCCAGGCCTTCGGTATCGGCGAGATCGGCGAGATGTTCGATGCCACCGAGCATTCCGTCACGCTCGATTTGATCGGCTGCCCGGTGCGCGCCTTTGGCGGCGCCAGCGGCGTCATCGAAGGCGAGGTGAGAGCGCTGTTCTTCCGCTATGAGGTGGTTGGCGGCCAAGAACATGTGACCGACATGCTCATCGGTCCGCGCCGCAACGACGACAACGCCAAGATCAAGAACCCGAAGATAGAGCACCCCCTGACTCGCCCCGGAGACTCCGGAACGCTGTGGTTCTACGACCCGCCCTCCAAGCCGCGGGCCGCGGACGGTAACGAGGATCTTGGTGCGGACCCCGAACTCGCCGAGGCGGGCCTTCATGCGCGCCGCTTGCGGCCGATCGCCATGCAATGGGGGGGACAGCGGGTTCGCTCCAACGACGGAAAACGAAGCGCCTATGCACTGGGATCGTTCCTCTCCACAATCTGCCGCTCGCTCGATGCTGAAGTCGTGCGCAACTGGAGCCTCGGCCACGACGAGTATTGGGGTAAGGTTGGCCACTTCTCCATCGGCTGGAAGGCCTGCGATGAGCTGTCCGGAGATCTCGGGAAGCTGATGAAGCTCAATCAGGCACGTATAGGTTTTCCCGACGAGACCATCGCGCAGGGTAAGGAATTTCGTGTCGGCCGCGAGGGGTTCGTGCCGCTCGCGGATGTGCCCGATTACGTCTGGGTCCACAGTTGGCGGCAGGCTGAATCCATTCAGCATTTCGCCGATATCGATATTCAAGACATCAATGGCGGCCCCTCGATGCTCAAACGCTGCGTCGATGATCCGGATAATATCGCGGCCAGTGTTTGGAAGGATTATTTCGACGGCTTCGCCAATGCCGGCGTCGGTCCCGAGGAAGGTGCGTTGCCGTTCCGCGTCTGGCAGATATGGGACGCGATGGTCGCGTATCTGCAGGCCAAGGACGTTCTGCGCTTCGTCGCCGCCGCTGGCGTCATGGCGCACTATGTCGGCGACGCCTCGCAGCCTCTCCACTGCTCCTATCTGCATCACGGTGTTCCGCCGATGCGCAAGGTTGGTGGCCGCAACTATCCCGTTCCTCGCGACAGTGAGGAGTTCAAAGCATTTAAGGCCACGCCCGAGGCAAAGATCCACGGCATCTACGAAGAAAACATGCTGGAGGTCGATACCGCGAGCGCGCTCGCGGCGATAGACAATGAACTGAGTGGACGAAGCGCTCTCAAGGTTGATAAATCGGGGCACGGTGCAGCCAAGGCCGTCATCACCCTGATGGCCGACGCGCAAAAGCGCCTTGAACCCATGACGATCATCGAAGCCGATGATCCCAGCCAACCCCCATCGAAGCGCGCCGCCGCTCTCTGGAACAACCGTACGATCCAGAAGGCCACCGTCAAATCGTTAGCAGATAGCGTGCAAGTCCTTGCTGCACTCTGGAGTTCAGCCTGGGCACAGGGCGGCGGTGCCTCGCTCACGAAGACCGCGAAGGCCAAGATCAGGGAATATACTGAAGACGAGCTGCAGCCCGTCTACCGCAACGACCACAAATTCGTGCCGAGTCTGAGCCTCGATGACATGGTCAAGAGCGGCAAGTTTGAACCACCCAAAACGTAAATTGCTCGTCCAGGAAACCAGCCATGACGGTCATTCCCCGCCGGCTCTACACGTCGAACGATCTGCTCGGTGGCTTCAACCCCTGGGATCCCATGGGGTACACGCTCTCGCAAGATTTTGCGATCTATCGTGAGTTCGTTGCAAATGGCGGACCGCTGCCGGCATCGCTCGCCATTCGTGCCGCGCAGGCCGAGCACGACGCGGCTATGGCAGATGCCTTGCGGATCTTTCTGAAGACCGTTCAACGCCCGCTTGTCGGCGTCATGGGCGGTCACAGCCTGCCGCGCGACAATGCCGCGTATAGGGCGATTGCTCATCTCGCCCGAGACCTCGCGCGGGAATGTTTTCTTCTCGTCACTGGTGGCGGGCCGGGTGTGATGGAAGCGGCGCATCTTGGCGTCGCCTTTTCCTCTAGTCCTGACGGCCTGCTTGACGAAGCGATCGGCGTCATAAGCAAGGCGCCCAATGCGCCATCCCTTGATGATCTCTTTGAAGATGATTGGACGATCAAGAGTGATAGGCTCGCAGCCATCGCTCAGGCCCGCGATTGGCTGAAGGCCGCGATTGACGCGCGTGCCAAGGCGCCGCCCATTCTTCCGGTGAGTCTCGCCATTCCGACCTGGCTCTACGGCGCCGAGCCGACCATGCCCTTCGCCACCCATTACGCCAAGTATTTTCAGAACAGCTTGCGTGAGGAAGCCCTCATTCTCAATTCACGAGCAGGTATCATCTATGGCCGTGGCGGCGGCGGGACGATGCGCGAAATCTTCCAGGACGTCGAACGCAACTTCTATGCTCAAAAACTGGAAGACGTGACGCCTATGGTCTTCTTCGATGGCGATGACTTTTGGCGCACGGACGCCGATATCGGCCCCACTGGAGCCACCAGGCCAGGTATTCAGGTTGAACCGATGATCCGTCATATCCTCACCTATGGCCTCACATCGCCCAAAAGACCAAAGGTCGATGTTGACGCCTGCCTCAAGGAAAAGCTCCTGTTCACGACCGACCATGCCGCCGTCATCCATGCTCTGCGCAGCCATGAGGACACATCGCAACGCAATCTCAGCTTCGCGCTCGCGGCCGAGCCATTGAAGATCAGTACGCTGCGAATGAACCGGCGCTAAAGTCCGGGCGTTGGGGCAACACGCCATTCTCAGGCGACATCTGCGCGGAGGCTTCTATGCAAGCAGGTCGATTGCTCATCATGCGTCACGCAGAGAAATCCGAAGACCCGGATGATCCTCATCTGTCTCCCGCCGGACAGAGAAGAGCTCAACAGCTTGCTACCTACATACCGCATAGCTTTGCAACACCGTCCTATCTGTTTGCGACCGCCAGGTCCAAACACAGTTACAGACCAATAGAGACGCTCGATCCGCTATCCTTCGCTACGAAGATTTCGATCGATGATTCCTTCGCCGATCAGGACTATGGCGCACTTGCGCATCATCTTCTAAGGAAAGACTGCTTTGAGGGCGTGATCACCGCGGTGTGCTGGCATCACGGCAACATTCCATCAATGATGCACACGCTTGGGCTCGCTGACACCACTTATCCTGATCCATGGGATCGCACCGTCTTCAATCTGATCCTCGATGTAACGTTCTCGGGCGGGCAACCGTCCGTCCACAAGGTCATCGAGCCGTTTTGAACGGGGGCTCGGCAGCCCCATTCCTAGCGGCACGGGTGACGCCGGGAGCAACCTTCGAACCGCCGCCCCGGATGTAGCATTTTACGCGGCGTGACCGGCCGCATCGTCAGGAGGATATCAATGCGCACGATTGCCGCAGCTGCCGCCTTCACGTGGTTCTCGCTTTCTCCCGCCGTGGCTTGGTGGGACGAAGGGCATATGCAAATCGCCTATCTAGCCTACAAGCAACTCGACCCGGTGGTTAAAGAGCACGCAGATGCGCTCCTGAGGATCAATCCCGACTACGCGAACTGGATCGCCGGCGCTCCGGCAGGAGCCGAGAAGCTATATGCCTTCGTGCACGCAGCGACCTGGGCCGACGACATCAAGACCAAGGAAGATTACTACGACGATCAGGTCAAAGATTCGACCGCCAAGCAGATCGTGCCCTACGGCCATCTCAAGCATGCCTATTGGCACTTCAAAGATACCCTGTATACGCCAGATGGCACGTTGCTTCCACCGCCGGATCCGGTGGACGCCGTCACGCAGCTCAAGGCACTGCTCGCCAAGCTACCATCATCGGCGAGTGCATCGGACCCCATGCGTTCCTATAGCCTTGTCTGGACACTTCATCTCGTGGGTGACTTGCATCAACCGCTGCATGCGATCGCCCGGTACACGGCGCAGCTACCCGACAATGGCGGCGATCGCGGCGGCAATGCGGAGAAGGTCATGCCGGCAACCGGCGAAACTGTCCTGCTCCATGCCTACTGGGACAGCTTGTTCGGTGGCTATTCGTCGGTGTTCGGAGCGATTGCTGATGCTGACGACAAGTTCAATGGCCTGAAGAATGTCACGCCGGACACGGCCAAGGCGCAAATTCTTGATCCTGCCGTTTGGGCGCAGGAAAGCTTCGAGCTTGCCAAGCAGAACGCCTATGCATCGCCGATCCCGAACGATGCGACCCCGGTTCAGCTTACCAGGGACTATGAAAGTAACGCGCGAAACGTGGCACGAAGCCAAGCGGCACTCGCAGCGGCGAGATTGGCCAATCTGCTTAACCAGACGCTAAAATAGACATCGAGGCGACGCGCCGTTGCGGCAGCTGGCCGGCATAACTCTCAGCTTCGCTTGCGCTATTTTTGGTGAGGTTGAGGCTCGACGTTCAGGCTCTTGGCCGATCATACTATAATGAGCAGTCGCTTGCCAGCTCTTGGGAAGCTGCGGCGGTCGTCTTTGGTACGTCTCCACTGAAGCAGTACAATAAGTAAGTACTGCGAACGCCAGACAGCGGAGACCGCCGTCCAGCGCAGCGCGAATGGGCTAGCTCGGCAATCCGTCCGGCACGGTCAAGCCGCGGAGTCTTGTGCCAGTCTAGGTAGGTCGGCATGTCGAGTGACAGGGGCTACCAGCGCTTGTTGGCTCGCCTCCGCCACTCGCCCATGGCTTCCTCAGACTTGGCGCAAGTTTGTAAAGATCGGGTTGGAAACTTCCTCCACGCCAGTCTACAGCATGAATATCTGCGCCACACTCAGATTGAGCCCGTAGGATGCACCGGTCGGATAGGGAGGAATGGGCTGATCCGGCCATTCGCCCTTGCCATTATCACCGCGGAGCCACGCCCACTGCGTTACTCCATTGACGCAGGGAGCGATCGCGGTGCCATTCGTGCGCGACCCGCCCGAAGGTAATACCGAGATTGTCTGGTTAACATAACTGCCCGGTGTGTATGCGGAAGCGCCAGATGCGGGTGACCGGAATGCCACCGCAAGGTCGGCGATGCTTGTTCCTGTCCCGCTGGTGATGATCAAGAAACCCCGAATATCGACCGCAAGCGCCGTCGCTGGCACTCCGATGCTTTTCAAGTCTAGGTCGTGCCATGCGTTCGGGGTTGGGATCGCACCTGCGGGTTGGCCGCATAGTTGGAAAACGCCAGTAGCAGTATTGAGAAAGACAGCGGGGAATTCGACGGGGGACAGTGAAGGTATCAGGACATTAGTCGCGGTCTGCCATGGCATTGAGGTGGTTCCCTAGGTTAATTCGCTTGTGGGCGATTGCGCCACGGCGACACTTGACATACGAACTTCGCCAAACGTGTGACAATCTAAGATTGATGTATAGTGAAATAGGCATGAGGGTTGTGAGTAGCGGTGAGGCACTAGGCGGCGCCGCTGCCGCCTGGTGTCGTGCTCGCTACCTTCGCTCTTGCAAGCGCTCCGACACAGTCTCACCTCGGGGCATCATACCTTCCAGGTAGGTCGGATCGTCGAGTGACAACGGTACGTCTATCCCGACCGCGCGCAATCGTTGGGTAGTCGCGGCTGTGTTTCCGGCAGAGCTATTTCGCCCGGCCCGGTGCATCATCGGGACGGAGCGTGTGCGAAGCTAGTTCCATCCAGAGGTCGCGCGCGATTTCCTCGCGGGCGTGCTGGGGGCAGGTATCGCGGTGAGCCATTCGAAGGCGCCGGCCTCGGGCTCATAGAACGGGAATCTTCTTTGCTGCCGTGACCGCTGTTTTCGGGCGCAAGAACGGTACTCCGCACCGGCGTAACACCACTGGAAGCTTTGCAACGAGTGGAAGCTTCCGGGGTGGCGCACGCTGCGCATGATTCGTTCGTTGTCGTCCGGTCGCGTGACGCGCAAGCGGTCCAAAGCCAGCTAGGATTTCGAACGCCATCGACGACCGAATACCAGACGGGTGCCGCGCTGCTTTGCGGATGGCTTCCACTCAGGCTCCTCAGCTCGCAGCACCGCTGCCGCGGCTTACTTGCTGCTGGTCTGACCGGTTAGACGTTCTAATCCCGGTGAGAGCGAATGTTTGGAGAGCGGTCGTGCGACAAAACCGATGTGCTCTCAGCGCCGTTCCGGCGCGCCTATGTCGCAAAAAGAAAGTTAGTTTTGGAAAAGTTGTCGATCTGGTTGACGGCTCGCACAGGTTTTGTATCTAGAGGTTGTATTCTGTTGCTGAGTTTTGCGCCGATTGGAAGGGGAATTGGGGGATGCAGGTGGATCGCATCGTTGGCCGTCGCCAACGCGTGTTTGCGTACGTGTCCAAGGCGGTTTTTGCTCTATCTGCTTTTCATCTAGCTCTGCTTCCAACTGGCGCCTCTGCTGGCACGATGGCGCTTCAGGGCCAGTTCACAGTTGGTCAGAGTGGGGCCGGCACCTACAGTATTCCTATCGCGGTGCCGCCAGGAACGGCCGGCATGGCTCCGACTCTGTCTCTCCAATACAGCAGTCAGGATGGCGACGGTCTGCTGGGAATGGGGTGGACCCTCGCCGGCTTGCCGTCGATCGCGCGCTGTTCGCGAACGTTGGCGCAGGATGGTGTGGTCGGTAGCGTAAATTATGATGCTAACGATCGCTTTTGCCTGGATGGGCAGCGGCTCGTCGCTTTCAACGGCGTTTATGGAGCCGATGGCACCGAGTATCGCACCGAGATTGACGCGTTCTCGAAGGTCATTTCCCACGGTACCGCTGGCAGCGGGCCGGCCTGGTTCGAAGTGCACACGAAGTCCGGCCAAGTGATGGAGTTCGGACGTACGGCCGATTCGCTTATTCTGGCTCAGGGAAAGACCACCGCGCGATTGTGGGCGGTCAACAAGGTGAGTGACGTCAAGACCAACTATTTCGCGGTTACCTACATCAACGACGCGATTAATGGCCAATATTATCCGAGCAGGATCGATTATACTGGCAACGTAACGGCGTCTGTAGGCGCCTACAATTCCGTGCAGTTCGTTTATGCAGCTAAGCCAGATATCGCTCCGCGCTATCAGGCCGGATCGCTGTCTCAGACCACCGTCCGCCTGAGCGACGTCAAAACCTATGCCGGAGCTAACCTCACGACAGACTATCAACTTGCTTACGACCGAAGCCCATCCACTCAGTCCGGCCGGCTAACGAGTGTGACAGTGTGTGATGGGAGTGGCAACTGCCTTCCCTCAACTGTCTTCGCGGCACAGAACGGCGCATCGGCGCCAACTCAGAATTTGTTGAACCTTGAGAACGCCGATGGCACCTATATCGGTTGGACGGCGACTTTCGCTGATTTTAACGGGGACGGAAAGACTGACATCTTCTGGGATAATCAGTATCCCAACACGGACGGTCGGTCGACTGGCAATCGCATCATCTGGATGAGCAACGGCGATGGCACGTTTACGGCAACCTCGAATGTCGCTGGAGCTGATGGTTACTACAGGGGGTGGCATGCCTTGTTCGGCGACTTCAATGGTGACGGAAAGAGCGACATTCTATGGGATGACGCGAGCGGCTATTCGGACGGCAGGTCATCTGGCCATCGCATACTTTGGATCAGCAATGGTGACGGCACATTCAACATAATTGGCAACGTTGCCGGCGTAGACGGCTATTATATCGGCTGGCGCGCTTACCTCGTCGATCTGAACGGAGATGGAAAGACCGACATCTGGTGGGACAATCAGGCCGGTTATTCAGACGGCCGTTCGTCGGGCAATCGGAATGCTTGGATCAGCAATGGTGACGGAACGTTCTCCACCATCGGCAATGTTGCGGGGGCGGACGGCTACTTCATTGGGTGGCGTGCACAGTTCGCAGATATCAATGGTGATGGAAAGACGGACATTGTCTGGGACTACAGCAACTATGCGGATGGTCGATCGTCCGGCACCAGGATTCTTTGGATCAACAGCGGGAACAGTTCGTTCGCTCAGACCAATAACTTTGCCGGCGCAGACGGCTACTACATTGGGTGGCGAGCTTTGTTCGCTGATTTCAATGGCGATGGAAAGACCGACATCCTGTGGGACTACCAAGATGGCTACAATGATGGCCGTTCGTCGGGGAAGCGCGTGTTGTGGCTCAGCAAGGGGGACGGGACGTTTGCGAACATCTCGAACGTTGCAGGGGTCGATGGCTATTATGTCGGATGGCGTTGCCTGTTTGCAGACTTCAATGGTGACGGCAAGGCCGACATTTTGTGGGACAATGAGTCTGCGGATGGCCGGTCTCTGGGCCAGCGGATTCTGTGGCTCAGCAACGGCGACGGCACCTTTTCGATAAACTTCAACGTTGGCGGGTTCGATAGCTACTACAACGGATGGTTCCCGACGCTCGCTGATTTCAACGGCGATGGCAAGGCGGATGTATTTTGGAATCTGGTCGATCCGGGCACGCTATCTAACGTCAGTACGCTGCCTAACGCCAATCAGGCCCAATGGGCCGCAATGGGGGGGGCAACGCCCAATCAATCCAACGTCCCTTCGCAGGGCAAGCGGAGCATGTGGTTAAGTGATGGTGTCTCGCCGGATTTGGTTGGCACAATAACGACTGGCCTTGGCGCAAAGACGGCGATCTCATACTTGCCGCTGTCGAACGGCAGTGTCTACAGCAAGGATACGACCGCGGTTTATCCGCAGGTGGACTGGCAATCCGCGATGAATGTGGTGTCGCAGGTCGGCGTTTCGAATGGCGTCGGGGGAACGTATAGCTCGACGTATCGGTATGCTGGGGCAAAGCTCGATTTGAGCGGAAGAGGTTTCCTTGGGTTCCGGCAGATGACGGTAAAGGATCTTCAGACCAACATCTCCGACTCGACGACGTACCGGCAGGACTTCCCGTATATTGGCCTGGTATCGTCAGCGACACGGACCATCGGCACGCAGACGCTGGGCCAGTCGATCAACACCTATCAATTCAGCAACCTGCTCGGTGGGACAGCGATCAGTCCCGGAAGCGCGCCCTACCGGGTGGCGTTGTCGCAGAACGTCTCGACTGGCTTCGACTTGGATGGCTCAGCACTGCCGGCAGTGACCACGACGAACCAGTACGACGCCTACAACAATGCGACACAGGTCGTGGTGTCGACGCCGGACGGCTTCAGCAAGACGACAGCGAATACCTACACCAATGACTACACCAATTGGTATCTCGGCCGGCTGACTCGGGCCTCGGTCACCAGCGTCGCGCCGTAGCGTGCGGCGCTAAGCGCTCTCTCGCGTTTTTTTGTCGATCAAGTTCGGCGCTCGTTGGCGTCTCGCGGAGCTGCGTGCGAATCCAGACGTAAAGAATTCCTTTTGGGGTTTTGGGGAATAATGCCATGAGCAAGATCGCGACCTGGTCGATGGTGGCTGCTGCCGTCGTGATGCTGTCAACCCAGGCCTGGGCCGACACCATCACGCGCACCTCATCGTTCGGTTATGATTCCACCGGATTGCTGAATCAGGAAGTGGTGGAGCCCGATACCCCGGCATTGCGGCTGCAGACCGATTACACTTGCGACGCCTTTGGCAACAAGTTGACCGTCACGGTAAGCGGCGCCGACATCGCGAGCCGCGGCAGCAGCAGCTCGTTCGACGCCAAAGGCCAATTCGCCACCACCAACACCAATGCGCTCGGCCAGAGCGAAAGCCTTCAGTACGATGCGCGGCTAGGCAAGCCGACCAGCCAGACCGGGCCCAACGGCCTGACCACAACCTTCAGCTACGACAGCTTCGGCCGCAAGATCGGCGAGGTGCACGCCGACGGCACCCAGGCCAAGCTGGCCTACAAATTCTGCAGCGGATACGCCGGTGGCACCGCCACCTGTCCGGCCGGTGCGGTATACCTGATCACGACGTCGTCCTACGCGGCTGACGGCACTACGTTGAACGCGCCGACTGTCACCGTCTATTTCGATATGCTCGAGCGCGAGACCTCGCGCGAAACCCAGGGTTTTGACGGCAGCACCGTGCGTGCCGTCAAGCAATACGATGCACTCAGCCGGGTCTCGCTGACCAGCAGGCCCTATGCTGCCTCCGGCGGCACGCCGCAATACACCACGTATACCTATGATGCGCTGGGGCGCGTGGTGACCCAGACTGAGCCCGATGGCAGCGTGACCACCAGTGCCTATCACGGGCTGACGGTCACCGCGACCAACGCGCTGAGCCAGACCCGCACGGTCATCAAGAACAGCCAAAGCCAGGTGGTGTCGGTCACCGACGCGCTCGGCAAGACCATGACTTATGCCTATGACGCCGTCGGCAACATGGTGCAGACCACCGATCCCGACAGCAATGTGGTGAAAGCTGGTTACGATTTGCGGGGCCGCAAGATCTCGAGCCTCGATCCTGATCTCGGCTACTGGACTTACACCTACAACACGCTTGGGCAGGCCGTCAGCCAGACCGATGCCAAGGGCCAGGTCACGACGATCAGCTACGACAAGCTTAATCGCATGGTGCAGCGCGTCGAACCTGACATGACCAGTGTCTGGACCTACGACACCGCGGCGCATGGTATCGGCAAGCTCGCCTCATCAGCCATCATCGCAGGCACCGGCAATGGCTTTGCCCGCAGTATCAGCTATGACGCGCTGGGCCGCCCCGCGCAGGTATCGACCACCATCGATGACGCAAGCTACGTGATGGCGGCGGCCTATGACGCCAACAGTCGTCTCACCAAGGTGACCTATCCGTCCGGCTTCACCGCTCGCTATGGCTACAACAGTCTTGGTTACGCCAACCAGTTGCTCGATGACGCAACCGGCCAGGTGCACTGGACCGCGAACGCGATGGACGCGGAAGGTCATCTGACCCAGCAGACCGCGGGTAACGGCCTCGCCACCGTCCGCACCTTCAGCGCGACTACCGGCCGGCTCTCCGCCATCGTCACCGGCACCGCCGGCGCTGTCCAGAATCTCTCCTATACCTATGATCGGCTCGGTAACCCG
The DNA here is from genome assembly GCF_018129565.1 of Bradyrhizobium sp. AUGA SZCCT0105. Classification (NCBI taxonomy): domain Bacteria; kingdom Pseudomonadati; phylum Pseudomonadota; class Alphaproteobacteria; order Hyphomicrobiales; family Nitrobacteraceae; genus Bradyrhizobium; species Bradyrhizobium sp. AUGA SZCCT0105. Next base: position 1,040,396 of record NZ_JAFCMK010000001.1, read on the forward strand.
CTGTCGCGTAGCGATGCCAACACCAATCTGAGCGAGAGCTTTGGCTACGACGCGCTGAACCGCCTGACCACGGCAACCGTCAGCCTGGCCGCGGGGCCGCTGATCAAGAACTTCTCCTATAGCGCGATCGGCAACATCATCTCGAAGTCGGACGTCGGCACCTACAGCTACGCGACGGCCGGTTCACCCCTCCCACATGCGGTTGCTGGCATAAGCGGCGGGGCGATCAGCGCCACCTTTACCTATGATCCGAACGGCAACCAGACCGCAGGGCTTGGCCGCTCGATCACCTATACCTCCTATAACAAGCCCGCGAGCATCACCCAGGGCACGCGGACCATCAGCTTCCAGGACGACACCGAGCACCAGCGCTTCAAGCAGGTGACGCCGGAGGGCACCACGCTCTATGTCGCCGCGTTCGGCGTCCTGGCGGAGATCAGCAATCCCGGCACTAGCTCGGCCAAGTGGACCGAATATCTCTCGGTCGGCAACGCCAAGGTCGGCATGCGCACCCTCCAGGTCGCCTCGGAGACGCTGACCACGCGCTATTTCCACACCGACCATCTCGGCTCGATCTCGGTCATCACCGACGAGACCGGCACCATCGTAGAGCGGCTCTCCTATGACGCCTGGGGCAAGCGGCGCAATGCCGACGGCAGCGACGATACCGCCGGCAGCATCACCAGCCAGACCACACGCGGCTTCACCGGCGAGGAGGAGCTCTCCGTCGCGGGCCTCGTGCACCTGAATGGCCGGGTCTACGATCCGCTGCTGGCGCGATTCACGTCCGCGGATCCAACCGTTACCGATCCAATGAATGCTCAAGGGTGGAATCGATATTCCTACGTCGGCAACGATCCGCTCGCCTTTACCGATCCCAACGGATTCTCCTGGTTCTCGAACTTCTTCCACTCCGTCGGCAACTTCTTCAGCGGCATCGCTCGCGATGTCACGCATTTCCTCCAGACCAATGCGATCGCAAGAGCCATCCTGCAGATCGGCGCGACGGTCCTTCTGAATGTAGTTTTACCCGGATTGGGCTTGCTCACGGCTGGAAGCATGGCACTCGCTGTCGCCTCAGCTGCAGGCGGCGCCGTAATCGCAACTGGACTATCCGGCGGCAATCTCGGACAGATATTGAGGGCAGGAGTGATAGCAGGCGCGACTGCCTTCGCGTTCAGTGGAGTGGGGGAACTCACCGGCCATACACCTGAATTCGGCACGCCCCAGTATGCTGCAAATGTGGCCGGCCATGCCGCGGTCGGTTGTTTGTCGTCGGTTGCGTCGGGTAGTCAGTGCGGTTCAGGCGCGCTGTCGGGTGCTGTCGGTTCGGCACTGTCGCCCCTCACCAACTCCGTGTTTCGGGCGCCGCAGGAGAACCTGGAGGCTCGGGTCGGCGGGACTATTATTTCGGCTGCCGCCGGGGGGCTCGCTTCGCTTGCAGGAGGTGGCAAGTTCGAGAATGGCGCTGTGACCGGCGCGTTTGGCTATTTGTTTAACGCGGGCGCCGGACTCGTTAAGCGCGGCGTTGATGCAATGTTGAACGGCCAAGATGCGCATCGCGCGCTTCAAGATTGGCTCGAACGACAGCCGATACCGGGCCTCTTTACTGAAGCGGCATCTGACAGCAATGGCACGTCATTTTCGGGACGAGTCGACATCGGAAACTCCGTGACAGGCGAAATTTGGGAGATTAAGCCAAATAATCTTGCAGGCTATTTTGCAGCTCGAGTGATGGCTGAATTCTATTCGATCACTGCTCAAGGTAGCGCCTACCAGCCCGGCGGAGCTTTGCCATTGCCAGTCGCGCCGCTCATAGGAACAAGAGGAAGCTACACCTACGTGAACGCGGGCGATGGCGCTATTCTTTGGAGCCCCTATCGGTCAGCAACACAAGGAGTTAGTCTGTCTGAGGCAGCTCGAGGGAATGCGTTTTTCGCTCCAACGTCAGCTAGTAGTCTTCTTCTAAGGTAGTGATCGATGGAAGTGCGCCCGCTGCTCGGCATACTGATGAGATGGCCCGGTCGAGTTGCGACGCAGCTCGCATTTGAGAGCTTGGGCTTTTCAATTCATAAAGAGTGGCAAGACAGAGTTATTCGTTTTTGCGGCGAGCAGCAGGCTGGCGTGCTCAATCGATACTGGGACGAAGTTGCGCTGGAGACAATGCAATCTCTTGGGAAGGGTAATTCGGATCAGAGAAGGTTTGTGGTCGAACCAACGTACCGCTCGGCTTTTCTGGATGATCTCTTCGCCGCAAGAGATTTCGTGGAGCCAGGATTTCCAAATCCACCGCTAGTTAAGTCCATGTTCGATCGTTTCAAGAAATTTTGGTTCGATGCGGAATTTCGGGCAAGGGAGGCTGAAGTCTTTGGCCGTCTTCGGATGGCCGAGGCTGGCCAATTCGGAATTGAACCAGTCGGCGAGTTTGTTCAGAAGAGCGATGTCATTCCCTTTGTGGAAAGATACTGTTCCGCGTTAGCTTTCGAGCGTCACCGTGGTCGTTGGCGTCGAAAGGCGACGTGTGGCCTTATCTTTGAGGTCGGGATTGAACTTGGCGGCAATCGGTTTCGTCTGAAACCTCCACTGAAATTCCGCATATATCATAAGGACGACGTTGAATATGTCTTCGAAACGGAAGGCGTTGCTGTCTTAGATCGGTTGGTTCCCGGAGTTGCACAGTACTTTCCTGGCGAGAACGCGACCGAGTATATTCTTGGTGTCAAGGCGCAGATCGAATTGTTCAGTACCATTGCTTGTTCATTGACCGAACTTGAATAGCGGCAAGTCCGAATAGGATTGATCTTGCGGATGACACGCTTGTCTCATCCTATCCGCTGCCGATTCACAACTCTTGATGAGATTGTGCCGACGCGGCGTTGTGCGAATCTGGCTTCCATGGTCGGCCCTTCATGCAGATCAGAAGTACTATCGTTCGAAATCAACATGTGGTTGTGGAGAACCGCAATTGCGGTTTGATACATCGTTGCGACTACTAGATTGTGGCGGTAGGCAAGATGCTGATGCGAAGGCGGCGCCAGCGTATGTGGTGAGAGTATCCTTCAATCGACGCTCCGCTGGCAACTTCAGCGGCATTCGAGTTGCGATGTACAGTGCACGCTCGGGGCGTAGTAGGCGGTTCGTGTTGAGAAGTAGGATGCGGGCTCGTAGGGCAATTGAAGTGTAGCGCCGGGTCGGCAGGGAGCATTTGCGTTGGGATTCGAAGCCTCCCGATTTTGGATCCAGGCGTTGCCCCTCGCGCTCTGGCTCTCGGGGTGCCAGACGGTTGAGGATCGGTCTGCGATTGCTGAGCGGGCGTACGCATCGACGCCAGCGTCGGCTAAAGGGCATAGCCGGGCGGAACCGTCGTCAGAAGAACCTGGCGGGACACTTCTACTCTCCAATCCGCGTGGTGGGCGGTCCACGATCATCGAAGGGTCCGGTCGCTTTGTCGGCGAGCCGCCGACGGGGTCGATCAACCCCGCTTCCGAAGATGTGACCGATGGCGTTACGATCAATCTGGTCAGCGTTCCCGCGCCGCAGGCTGCGAAGACGATTCTGGGCGATATCTTAGCCGTCAAATATACGGTCGATCCCGGCATCGAAGGCAAGATCACGATTCAGACGCCCAAGCCGGTGGCAAAATCCAGCGTCATCGATCTGTTTCAGGCGGCGCTGCGGTCGAACAACGCCGCCATGGTCAACAACAAGGGGATCTACCGGATTGTCGCTGCGGACCAGACTGCCGTAGGCAGCAGCTTCCGCACTGATGATGCGCCGGATACGGAAATGATCGGTTCGGGCTTGCAAGTCGTGCAACTCAAATACGTTTCTGCTTCTGAAATCCGTCGCGTGCTCGAGACGATCGCACCCAAGGACGGTATTGTCCGCGTCGACGACGCGCGCAACCTGATCACTCTGGCAGGCAATCGTCAGGATATTGCGGCGATGATGGACGCAATCGCGCTGTTCGATATCGATACGATGAAGGGCATGTCGTTTGCGATCGTTCCGGTGAAGACGTCGCAGCCAGATGCAATAGCCGGGGAATTGAAGACAGTATTTGCAGCCGAGCGCGACGGTCCGATGGCCGGCATGGTGCGCTTTGTGCCGAACAAGCGGCTTGGAGCCATCCTCGTGATTTCGCCGCAGGCCGAATATCTTCGTCGTGCGGAGACCTGGATTCGACGGCTCGATGCGCAGGCCCAGGGCAGCGAGAAGGAGCTGTTCACTTACTCCGTGCAGAACAGGCGCGCCCAGGAGCTGGTCGACGTCTTGCAGTCGATGTTCTCGAATGAAGTGACGGGAACTGCGACAGCCAAGCGAAATGTTGCGCCGAACTATCAAGAGGCCAGCGTTCAATCCACGCAGCCGCAACAATCGCAGGGCTTTGGTTCGCAGGCATCGAGTGGTGTCACCGGTTCTATCGGATCCGGGGGCGGTGGCTTCGGAAGCGGCGGTACTATCCGTGCGCCAGCGACGCAGACGGCAAGCCCGGGCAGCTCCGGGACGGCAGTTCAGCTTGGCAAGGAGGGAGATACCGACGGTCCGCGCGTGAAGATCGTGGCCGACGAAGCGAAAAACGCGATTCTGGTCGAGGCGACGAAGGCCGATTATCAGCGCATCCTGCGCGTGATGGGGAGGCTCGACCGTATGCCGAACCAGGTGATGATCGAAGCAACCATCGCCGAGGTTACATTGAACGATGACCTGAAATTCGGCGTGCGCTGGTACATGCAGCAAAAGAGCGCCGGATACACCTTCAGTGACGCAGCTTCCGGCGCTATCGGCTCAGTATTTCCAGGCTTCTCTTATGCGCTGACCGCTGCGAACGTTGCTGCGACGCTCAATACGTTGAGTGACATTACGAAGGTCAACGTCATCTCGTCGCCCTCGCTGACTGTGATGGACAACAAGCCAGCGGTCCTCCAGATCGGCGATCAGGTGCCGATCACAACCCAATCGGCGGCAGGTGTCATTACACCCGGTGCGCCAATCGTCAATTCGGTGAGTTACAAGGACACCGGCGTCATTCTTTCGATCATACCGCGGATCAATGAAAGCGGACGCGTCCTGCTCGATATCCAGCAGGAGGTCTCCAACGTTGCGCAAACGACGACGTCGAACATAGATTCGCCAACCATCCGGCAGCGCAGGATTCAGACCAGCGTCGTGGTGAACGACAACGACGCTTTGGTGCTTGGCGGAATGATCCAGGACGAACGGACGACCGCGCGAACGCAGATACCGATACTTGGTGATATTCCTTTCATCGGCAACCTCGCGTCGAACAAGGACAATCTGATTCACAAGACGGAGCTGATCATTCTGATCCGGCCGCACGTCGTTCGAAATCTCGACGAGGCAAGATCCATCACGGACGATTACCGTCGGTACATGGCAATCGAAGGGCCGCATAAGCGCAGGCAATCACGCCAGAGTCCCGAAGAGGTGGGACGCAGGATACTTGACTGATGCCGACCTTCCGCTACCGGGCCTACGGATTGGATGGTGGCCTTGCCGAAGGGGCGATTGACGCCGCATCGGTGGATGCGGCCAGTGAGATCCTCTGGTCGCAGGGGCTGACCCCATTCCAGATGCGTGCGTCTGCCGAGGGCGGCACGAAATGGTGGAATCGCGAGATAACGATCGGAGGCGGCTCCGAGCCGGCGGATCTCGTCGCGTTCACGCGCGAGTTTGCAATGTTGAGCGCCGCCGAGATTGCGCTGGATGATGCGTTGCGGATCCTGCAAACGCAGGCCTCGTCGTCGCGACTGCGGGCGCTGGTCGAGGGTCTGCTCTCCGAGGTGCTGAACGGTGCGCCGCTGTCTGACGCGATGCAAAAGCAAGCCAAGGTGTTTCCGGCGGACTATATTGCTGTCGTGAGGGCAGCGGAGACCGGCGGCACGCTCTCCGAGGTGCTGACCGAGCTGGCTGAGCTGCTCGAGCGAAGGGCGGAAATCCGGTCGCGTGTCCAGTCGGCGCTGATCTATCCGACCATGCTGGTCACGCTCAGCCTTGGTGCGCTTGCGATTATCATCGGAGGTCTTATCCCTTCGATCGCGCCCGTGTTCGGCCAAAGCGGCAAGCCGATGCCCGGTACCATCAAGTTCATGCTGGGCTTGAGGGATCACTGGGCTCAAATTGTCGGCGGGATGGCCGTCGTAGCGATGGGCTCATGGGCAAGTGTTGCCGTCGCCATGCGCCGCAATGATGCCCGCGTTGAGCTCGATCGTCTCAAGTTGAAGTTCCCGGTGATTGGCGCCTTCCTGCTTCAACAGGAAGCCGCGCGGTTTGCACGGACGCTTGGAACAATGCTCAAAGCCGGTGTGCCGCTGATTCAGGCGACGAAATCGGCGAGCAGCGTCATTTCGAACTGCTACATTGCATCGTCGCTGGGCCGCGCGATCGAGGCTGTTCACCAGGGAAGCGCGCTGCACCGCGCGCTCCGGAATGAGGCTGTCCTGCCTGCGATCGCCCTTCAGATGATCTCGGTGGGTGAGGAAGCGGGGAAGCTCGATCGTATGCTGATGCGGGTCGCAATCATGCTCGAGCGGCAGACTCAAAGCAGCATCGACCGGTTCATGGCAGCGCTTGCGCCAGCCTTGACGGTCGGCATCGCGGTCATGGTCGGAGCCTTGATCATGCCTGTCATGAACGCCGTTCTGAGCATCAATGACCTGGCCGGGCGATGAGGGCGCATGTGAATAGTCGTTGGCGACGGATCGCGGGGTTCACCTTGATCGAGATGTTGGTCGTGTTGGCCATACTGGCGCTGGCCGCCACGTTCGCCGTGCCAATGCTTTCGAGCGGCTCGGAAGGTGTTCGGTTGGACGTGGCCGCCGGCGAATTGACGAACGCCCTGCGTGTAACGCGATCGGCTGCCATTACAAGCAACCGACCCACGGTCCTGACGATCGATGTCAATCGGAGAAGGTTCAAGTCGTCAGTTGTTGCCGAGCGCACATTCGATGCCGGCATAGACGCAAAGCTCACCTTTGCAGCGGGAATAGGATCGAGAGGATCGGAAGGGGAGTTCAGGTTCTTTCCCGATGGCTCATCAACGGGAGGGGACGTGACACTGTCAATGCGAGGCAAGCAGACAAAGCTGTGTGTCGATTGGTTGACCGGAACTGTGCGCGCCGCGTCAGCCTGTTGAAGCGGCGATAGGGGCGGGAGGCATGAAGGAAATGGTGGGCAAAATGAAGATAGATGTTGTTGCCTTGTTGGCAAGGCTCGGTCAGCGCCGGAAGGCCGGCAGCTGTGATTACCGTTCGCGCCGTTCCGAGGCGGGCTTCACGCTGGTCGAGATGCTTGTCGTGATCACGATCATCGGCCTCATCATGGGACTCGTTGGCCCGCGCGTTCTGAGCTACCTCTCTGACTCCAAGGTGAAGACCGCGCGGATTCAAATTCAGGGATTCTCCTCGGCGCTCGATCTGTTCTATTTGGACAATGGGCGCTATCCGAACTCGTCGGAAGGACTGGGGGCGCTGGCCAAGCGACCGGATGGCGCCGCTGCCTGGAATGGTCCCTATCTGAACGGTGGGGCTGTACCGAACGATCCGTGGGGACGGCCCTATGTTTACAAGTTCCCCGGGCAGCACGGGCCTTATGACGTCGTTTCGCTTGGGCCTGAGGGGCGCGAGGGCGATGCATCTGCGGGTGCGTTGATTTCCAATTCGCAGCAGTGAGGTGACACCGATGCGCGGTCGGCTGGCATCGCAAGGGAGGGCTCATCCTGGTGCCGCGACGGTTAGCAGTCGTTGGGCTGCCGAGGCATGGTTGCGCTCGATGCGAAGTCGGGCGGCGCGTCGGGGACGCCGATCGGGCTCCGTGGAGAGCGAGGCCGGGTTTACTTTGGTTGAGATCATCGTCGCGCTTGCAATCCTGTCGGCCGGATTGAGCCTCGTTCTCGGAATGATATCCAGCGCGCTGCAGAGAACCGCATCCGCCGAGAAAATGGCTACAGCCGGCTCAATCGCACAGTCTCTCATGGCCAAGGTCGGGACCGAGGTGCCGGTCGGACGAGAGGAGCGTGAGGGCAAGTACCCCGACGGATACCGATGGCGCGTCAGAATGCAGCCGTTAGCCGAGGCAAATCAAGGCGAAGGACGGCTTGGGCTCTATGCCTTATCCACCGAGGTGGAATGGGGGGAGGGAGCGGACGCGCGCTCCTTTGCGCTTACGACATTACGGCTTGGTCCAAGGGTTACGCGGCGATGACCCGGGACATCGCTGCAGCGGCAAGCCATGGCACAGATGATGAGGCAGGCTTCACGCTGGTCGAATTGCTCGTTGGGTTGGCGCTGTTCAGCCTCCTCGCAACGATGCTGTTCGGCAACGTGCGGTTTGGTTTACAGGCCTGGCAGAGAGGCAGCGTCAACACCGAGCGCTTCGAGCGCATCATGATCTCCCAGGATCTTCTGCGGCGTGCGATCGGAAATTTCTACCCCATGCTGGTGCGAGGAGAAGCGATCCAGCCATATATCGACTTCGACGGAGCAAAGGAGGCCATCAGCTTCTTGGGGTATGCGCCGACGGTCGCGAACGGTGGCCGCTTCCGGTTCAAGGTCTTTGTCGAGAGGCAGCACGGCGAAACTAGTCTGGTCGTGAACGCCGCGCCCGAGCTCGCGGATCCGAACGTATCGTCGAATGCGACAAGAACCATCCTGCTCTCCGGAATAGAGCGTGCCGAGTTTGCCTACTTCGGTACTCCGGCGCCAGGGCAGGACCCGCAGTGGAACGACAGCTGGACGAAGCGAACCGATATCCCAAGCCTTGTCCGCATCCGTGTCGTGACAGCTCCCGGCGTCCCCGAACTATGGCCAGATCTATTGATCGCCCCGCGCATCCAGGCCGACGTCGCTTGCGTCTATGAGCCGATCACCATGCGATGCCGCGGGCGCTAGGACGGAGGGATCGATGCCGATCGTTTCTGTGCTGTGGGGGTTAGGCTTGCTGACGGCCATTTCGCTGTCACTGCTGTGGAATGGCACGCAGTCCTACCGGCTGGCACAAAATGGCCTGGAGATGGCCCGCGTCAACGCGACGGTCGATGCCGGCATCAATCGTGCGGTCGCGGCTTTGCTCGATCCACGGGCGGATCGAAGATGGCGGACGGATGGAGGCGTGCAAAGCTTCGAGTTTGAGGGCGTTCCCATCAAGGTGTCGGTTCAGGACGAGCTCGGCAGGATCGACCTCAATCAGGCCGAGCCGACGCTGCTCGCTGGTCTTCTCAGGTCTGCAGGCCTTGATGTAAGCGCTGCCGGCAGTCTGACCGACAAGATCGTCGACTGGCGGACGGCAACCCAGCTGAAGCGGCTCAATGGCGCAAAGGAACAAGATTATCGCGCACACGGAAGCACATATCTTCCACGTAACGGTCCGTTCCAAAGCGTCGATGAGCTCTTGCTCGTCATGGATATGACGCCGGAGCTGCTACGGCGGATTGAACCGGCGTTGACGGTCTATTCGGGCCGGCAATTCATCGATCCGCAGCTGGCGCCTCGCGCTGCCTTACTGGCGCTCCCCAATATGTCGGCGGAGGGCGTCGAAGCGCTATTGGCTGCCCGGGCCAATCAGCAAGTGTCGCTGGGAGCATTGGGAGGTGACATCGCGGCCTCGCTGCGAGGCCGCGCGTTTGCGATCCGCACTGAATTCGAATGGTCGAACAGAAAGATCGTGAATGAAGCGATCGTGCGGCTGACCGATAACCCAAATCAGCCCTACTGGCTGCTTGACTGGAGGGCCAGATGATCCCTGTTTCTTTGCACATCCTGATCGCATCGAAAGCCGTGTTTGGTTGCCTTCTGGTCAGTCTGATCCTGGTCATGTCGGTCATCGACGTGCGAGAGATGATCCTGCCGAACAGCCTCAACTGGTTACTGGCTGCCGGTGGAGCCGGCCAGGCGATCCTCCTCGGCTTGCCTCGGCCAGTTGACGCGGTTCTCGGAGCAGCCTTCGCTTTCGCCGTCCTTTCGACGATTGCATCTCTATTCCGGAGGGTTCGCGGTATCGACGGGCTCGGGCTCGGAGACCAGAAGTTCTCGGCAGCAGCAGGACTTTGGATCGGATGGAGTGCAATCCCCTCGATGCTGCTGGTTGCCTCCTGCTCGGCTCTGCTGTTCGCGGCGATCAGATCCACGCAAGGTGGCGGCTTCGGCCGCACATCGCGGCTGCCGTTCGGGCCGTTCCTTGGGATCGGCACGATCGCATGCTGGCTGGCGGCCGTCGCGGTGAGGACCTAGTCGTGGAACGAGCGGCGACGATTCAAGATCGTCAAGCGAGCGCCGAAGCGATAGCTGAAGCGGCGCCGCCGGTGCCCCGCTTCGCCGACGGCGTCCGGTTCGAGGAGGAGTTTGGCCGCTTTCTCGTTGCGGAGAACGTGGTCGACCATATCGTCCTCGATCGCGCAACCAACGCGGCGCGCAAGACCGGAGAGCGGCTGGATCGGGTTCTAACCAAGCTCGGACTGGTTGCCGAGAACCAACTTGCCGTTACCTTCGCAAAATTTCTTTGCCTCGATCTGGTTCTGGCGGCTGATCTGCCTCTTGAATGCGTCCTTCCCGAAGTCATTGAGGCCGACTTCGTACGCCGCAACCGCATCCTGCCCATCGCCCTCGCCGACAACACGCTCTCGGTAGGGGTTGTGGATCCGCTCAATCCGGAGCCGGTACGGGCATTGGCCTATCTCACCGGCCTGACAATGGAGGTTAGGCTTTTTGCGCTTGCCGATTTCGAGAAGGCATTTGACACCCTCTATGCCGTCCGGACCAAGGATGCCAGCAACGGGTCCTTTGGCAACGGCGAAGCCAGCGAAATCGACGTCCAGCGCCTGCGCGACATCGCAAGCGAGGCGCCGGTCATCCGGCTCGTCAACCAGATCATTGCCGGCGCGGTGGAGGTACAAGCCTCAGACATTCACATTGAACCCAACGTCGACCAGGTCGTCGTGCGCTACCGCGTCGACGGAATGCTACGAACGGCGCAGGTGCTGGCGCCGGCGCTGCGCGCGGCCATCACCTCGCGCCTCAAAATCATGTCCAAGCTGGACATTGCGGAACGGCGCATGCCGCAAGACGGACGTATCAAGATTGCGATCAGAGGCATCGACATTGACTTTCGAGTATCGACGATTCCGACGATCTTCGGCGAAAGCGTCGTGCTGCGCATCCTCGATCGCTCGCGCGTCACGCTCGACTTTGCCGAGCTCGGATTTCCGGCCGGTCAGATCTCAGCATTTGACCAATTGCTGCATGAGCCGAACGGCATCATCCTCGTGACCGGTCCGACGGGCAGCGGCAAGACGACCACGCTCTACACCGCATTGAAATCGCTCAACAGCTCGGATCGCAAGATCTTCTCTGTCGAAGATCCCATCGAATACCAGTTGAGAGGCATCAATCAGGTCCAGGTACAGGCGGAAATCGGAATGGACTTTCCGCACGCGCTGAGGGCCATCTTGCGACAGGATCCGGACATCATCATGATCGGTGAGATCCGTGATCTTGAAGCGGCGCGGATCGCGATTCAATCTTCACTGACCGGTCATCTCGTCCTTTCGACCCTTCATACCAATAGCGCCGCGGCTGCCATTACCCGGTTGATCGATATCGGGGTCGAAAACTATCTGCTGGCCTCGACGATCAAGGGCGTCGTGGCGCAACGTCTGGTCCGCAAGATATGCCGGCATTGTGCTTGCGAGCACAGGCAGGCCCAGCATTGGGAAAGTGAATTCGTCCGCATCATTCCTCAGATCGAATCGTTCGGTAAGCCAAACATTCTTGAAGCGCGTGGTTGCACGGAGTGCGGCGGAACCGGCTTCTCGGGCCGGTCCACGATCGCCGAAGTTCTGATGATCGACGACGAGTTTCATGGCCTCATACTGGCGAATGCATCCGATGACCAGATCGGAAAATCGGCACGCGCGCGGGGCATGCTCAACATGTATGAAATGGGGGCTACGAGGGTCTGGCGAGGGGAGACGACGATCGACGAGGTCCTGCGCGCGACGCGGATGGGATGACCAACCATGAGCGTCCCCGGAGAGACCGGCTAAAGAGGCAATCATGCGGCTATCGGCAAACCAGCTAAGCCTGGGACGAGTGCGAAAATACGGGCATCGCTTCGGTGCCTGGTGGGTAAGCGAGCTCCTGCAGTTGCTTCCCGGAAGGCTGGTGGAGCTGTTTTCGCACCGTGAACAGCGGTATCTGGCTGTCGCTTCCGACCAAGGGACGGTTATCCTTGAGCTCCTGAACGGCAGGCGGTCGTTGATCGGGGCTGATCGGATCGCAATGTCGGACGGCGGCGCATCGGCATGCATTGATCGATTCCTGACCGACCGCGGGCTTGATCGGCGCGATGTCGAGATCGGAATCCGGCTTTTGCCCGAAAGCATATTTGCCAGACGATTGGTGTTGCCGGCGGAAGCGCGCAACGATGTCGAAGCAGTCGTTGCCCGAGATCTCACGAACAAGACTCCGTTCAAAATGGATGACGTCTATACCGATCATTCTGCAGGGAACGACACCGAGGATGAGCGATTTGAAGTCTGGCAATGGGTCGTCCGTCGTCAATTTGTTGATCTTGCTCTGACACCGCTCCGGCTCGGAATGGCGGATGTCAATTTCGTCTTGTCGGACAGCAGCGCGGCCACGCAGCCGGTGCCGTTTGTCAGCTTGCGGCGGGGCGCGGAGATCCACTCGTCCTGGACCGCGCGGCTCTCGTCTTTTCTCTGCTGTAGCGCGGTATTGCTGTTCTTCGTCGCACTCGGCCTGAAGTACTGGAACCAGCAAGTCATGCTGGACAGCCTCGAAGCAGAGATTGTGACAGCAGGCGCGAAAGCCAAGCAGGTTCGTGGCCAGGTCGATCAGCTGCAGGAGAAGCGTGCCTCCCTTCTTCGGTTGCGGCTGCAACGGAGTGAGGCTCCAGGATTGGGTGATCTATGGGAGGAGACGACACGGATACTGCCATCGCATTCATGGCTGACGGAGTTTCGGCTGACGGAATCCGCAGACAAGCACGAGCAGCAGCTGTCATTGACGGGGTTCTCCGGTGCGGCGCCGAGCCTGGTTGGCATCGTCGATAGCTCGCCGCTGTTCATTGACGCAACGCTGACTTCTCCCATCGCACTCGATGCATCTGAAGGCCGCGAACGCTTTGCACTGCAGGCGAAGGTGAGGCGCTCCGAGATCAAGGATATCCCGCGATGAAGGGGATACTCACTGATGGCCGGCGCCGTCGGCAGCTATTGTTCATAGCGGGAAACTTGGTGGCGTGTGCGCTGGTAGCCGGCATCGTTGTTATCCCGATCGTGACGTTCTTCACCGATCGCGATAGTCGCATTGCAGAACAACAGAAAGTGCTTGCGCGGCTGTCGGCGATTTCTGCCCAGGCTGCGGCGGTGCAGTCGATCGTGTCCGATACCAAGGCCCAGATGCAGGGTGGAGAGTTCCTGACCGGGCCGAATGAGAGCGTGATCAGTGCTGACCTCCAGACACGCCTGAAGGCGCTCGCCGAAGCGGCAGGTGCGCGCTTGCGTGCTGTCCAGGCGCTCCCCGTCAAGGTCTCGGATCAGATCAGATACAGCGGATCACGGATCGAGATCTTTGGACCGCTTCAATCCATTCTCCGTGCGGTTCATGCGATCGAGAATGCGAAGCCGTATCTGTTTGTCAGCGGTGCGACGTTGAAGATGGTCCCCGCAACCGGGCAGGGAGGGATTCAGGAACCCGGGATCCAGGCGCAACTGGATATTTTCGGTGCCATCCAGGTTGGAGGTCAGCCATGAGATGGCAGGGCGCTCCGCTCCGGGCCAGTGGTCTGTTGATATTGCTGGGAGTCAATGCCGGCCTGGTGGGATGGATCTGGAGTCTGGCTGCATCGAACAACGCAGCCCGTATCGACGGCAGTCGATGGGCCGTCAATTGGTCCGACATCGGTGCGAAGGCAACCAATCAGAGGCCGCTCAACAGCTATCAGCGGATTCTGGCGCATCCTGTGTTCTTCAAGTCGCGCGAGCCCTTCGTTCCTGCACCATCTCCGCCACCGCCGTCTCCAGGAGCGCCGCCGCCAGTCGTTCTGGCTGATCCCGGCCTGGCGGTCGGCGGCGTGATGATCAGGAACGGCTCGAGCAAGGCCTATTTGTATAGCAAGGCCGGTATGGGCGCTGGGTGGAGTGGTGAAGGCGAGACGTTTCAGGGATGGAAGGTCAAGTCGGTCGAAAAAGGTGGCGTCAAGCTTGAGCAGGCCGGGCGTTCGATCGAGCTACTGCTTTATCCCGGCGAGTGAGGGGTGAGCAATTGCATGCGCGAAGATGAGGATGCGCAGGATTGGTAGCGGGCGCTGCTGGGCGACTACTGCTGGGTTTTGGGCTGGGGTGGTGGGCTTTGACTGGAAGAATGTTTGGACGTCGGTCGCGCGAAGGTACTAGCGCGGCCTCAAGAAGGGCCGTGGTGGCCGCAATCGCCGCAGCGTGGATCGGGCCGCTGGCCGATTGGGCGTGGACCTCGTTCGCTCCCAGGTAGGCGGCGCCATCCGACGAGGTGATATGTCCGCTCGTGATAGCCGTCGAAGGTGATCACTCGCACGCCTCGTGCCACTCATACAGGTTGTCGTAGAGCGGTCATGCACGCGACATATCTTCTCTTGGTCTCGCGACCGGACACACGAAACTCGTGTGTGGCAACGTCGCTGAACTCACCAACCAAGCATGGGTACATCAATGATGTGGATCAACACCAAAGCCAAAGCGACCAGTCTGATGCGACGAGCAGTCGCTCTTGTATGCGCTACCTTGCTTATGCTGGGTCTATCAGTGACAGCGTATGCTGATGCGTTGACGCTTCAGTGGCAGCAAGATGTTACAGCGTCCTACGCTGGCGATCCTCAATATGGGAACGCATCAAGCCCTATCGGCTGGGGTTACATGGATCCAATGGTCGTAACGATCCCAAGCGGTCCAAACGCGGGCCAATATGCCCTCGTTTTCTACTCCTGCACCAACTCGAATGGGGTGCCAAAGTCCTTTTATTGCGTCTATCTTACCAAGAACGGCGTGGTTGCATCTGACGCGATGATTATGGGCCAAACCGCCCTTCCCAGCGGTCTCACGGGCGCCGAGGCGTACCAACCTCCCATGCTCTTTTTCAACAGCAGTACCAACACGATCTATTTGGCATTCTGGGTTCTCACAACCGATGGGCGTTCGCTCGTGCAACTGTTTTCCTTGGTCCCGCCGGGCTCTCATTGGACGGCGGTCAGCAGTTACGTTGGCGATGTCGGTAACTCCTTCAACTATCTCGGAGGCGCGATGGATCCGAAGACCGGTGACATCGTCATCGCAGGCCATGGCGAAAGGCCGAATGTTCGGACGTTAGAAGTGACAAAAGTCACAGCTGCGAGCGGCTATGCAACCTGGGCACCTTCGCAGATCGTGACCTCGTATCCTACTTCACCAGCAGCGTATTGGAATCCAGCGTATCCGCACGTCGCGATCCGAAGTGATGGGATCGCACCAAGCACTGGTGGCACGCTAAGCATTCTTGCAGTGCTTGCCAATGGTGCCCCTTGCGTAGATCCTGGCAAACCGGGCGATGGGCTCATTACAACAAGCTATAAAGACGTTGTGAATTATGAGGGAAAATTCGGAGGGGCAATCTCTGGCACCTGGAGCGATGCCGCACCTGACGCCGGTGCTGATGGGCATGGAGACAGCTGCTATTGGGCGAGCGAACGGTTTCCACTTGCGCATTTCAGTGACGGAACCTCCGTCTATTCGATCGAGCGAGCGACCGATCTGATAAGCTACGATCCAAACAACAAGTGGGGCTCCAATGCGATGCCTAACTGGAACCGTCGCTTCAAATTGTACAAGGATGGCGCGGTCATCGTTGCCGATCTCGGATCGCTGTTCACGTCGTATTTTACCTACTCAAGCAACATTGATGCGATGTCGATGACAAAACTGGACAACGGCAACTTTGTATTCTTTGCCAACAACCGTGGACCAGCCGGCTACAGCTTGCCCATAACTTATCCGAATTTTGGCGTGACGTGGTCGAAAGATCTGTCGACGTTTGCTCCCGCACAATACATCGCCACCCTGTTTGGGCCTGGCACGAGTGTCAAGGTTGCTCAGCCGAACAGCAACGGCATGACGTCGGTGCCCTTCCTAGACTTTTTCGTTTCCGGCAATATGTATAACGCCAGTAACGTCAATACCGATCATCAATTCAGGTATTGGCGATATACGCTTCAGTAGCTGAACGTCGCGAATCGGATCGAGCGCTAGCTCGGCTCGAGAGGCGACGAAGAAGAAAAACAAGGCGCGAAGAATCGGGAGGCCGCCAGCCGAGGCGGCCTCCTTCTTCGTTTTATCGCAGTCCGGAGACAGATAGCTGATCTGCGCGATGGTCGATGCGGCTGCGATTTCGACCAGTGTGGCCATGAGTCGAGTGTTTCCTGTCAGCTGCAGCTCTTCGATGAGTACCGCGGCGGCGGCATGGATCCCGCGATGCTCTGTAGTTTCGGTATGCGTCCAGTTTCGTCGTCGGCTTCTCAGCCCGATGCGGCGACTTTCGCAAGCACTCCGGTTTCGAGTTCGGAGCATTCGCATGGTTGATGTGCGCAGTTGCCCCTCTTGATAGCTTCACCTGTACTCCTACCAATCGTCGAAGGGAATGCAGGGGATAATCTGGCGGTCCAGATACAAGTCGCGATTCATCGTCGAGCTTGGGGACAAACCACGGCCGTCGGTGCCGCCTTCAAATATCAGCAGACTTGGGAACGCTATGGCAGGCGCCGGTAGGCCATGGCCAGTAACCACGCCGCCTGACGAGACAAACCTGAGAGTCACTCCCAGCTGGCTGGGCAGTGAGGAAACGCTGCCACGGCCATGCACCAAAGTGAAAACGGCCGCTGAGAGTCGCTCCGCTTCCCATTCCTTTCCGGTGTCATAGCCAGCAGCTGACGCATCGAGGGCGCTCAACTGGTTCTTGCGACGAAGCATTTTGCAGGCGACGAAGCATTCTGAATTGCCGTCTAACCTATTGATTCGATTGGACGCCGAACCGGCCCGGAATTCAGAACCGACGTTGATATTGCTTGAAATCCTCGCTGATTTTGATCCCGCCATTCGGAGGTTCGATCCCTCCCGCCCCAGCCATCCCGTGCGCGGCAGCTAAGTACCTGAAAAGGCACGTGTACTGGCCGAAACTGGCCGGCTTCCGTGCGCTGGCATCCGTCTCCGTGACGTCGACAGCATCCGGGGCGAAAGCATTGAAAATCTCTCGCCCGTCGCTGCAAGTTCCCGTTTTGGCGGCGAATCCGCCGATTCGATCGCGGCTGCCAGCCAAGACGGTCGTCCTGGTTGACCGTCTTCGGCCAGGAAAGCGCGGCGCGGCCGGCCAGCGTGAGATCCGGTTGCTGCGGTTACCGCTCCGCGGTCAGCGGCGCGAAGCGCGAACGCCAGACCTCAGGCATTTTCGGCGTCTCGAATAACCTCGAACGGCAGGGACGGGACGTCGTATTCGGTGATGTCCAGCTTCCAGATGTGGTGGTCATCCGTGCCGCCGGCCGGCGCAAATCCGAGCTTCTTGTACAGGTCGCGCACCAACCCGTTCTTGGCGGTGGGGAGGTAGCTTCCCTCCAGCGTGTCGACGCCATTCAAACGGCAATGGCGGACGAGCTCGGCAATGATGGCTTCCTCAACCCGTCTGCCGAGGACGCGGCAGCTCATCAACCAGGTGTCGATGTCGTAGGTCGTGTCCTTCTTTCGCGCGATCACGACGCCGATGACCCCGTTGTCGCCAAAGCGGTCGCGAAGCCTGATCTGGAAGGTCAGGCAATCGGGCGAACGCGACATGGTCTCGACTTCGGAATGCGTGTAGCGCCGCGTCGTCAGATTGAACTGATTGGTCTTGTTGATGAGCTGCGCGATCCGCCCCAGATTGACGGCATCGAACGCGTGGAATTCGATCGTCATGCCGAGCGACGCCAGGAATTCTTCCATGTCGCGGGACTTCGCCGACAGCTCGGCGCGCTGGGCATTTGCCTGATAGAGGTCGCCGCGCTGACGATCCTCTTCGGAAAACGTCACGGCTTCGAAATAGCCCGCGTTCAGGAGCGTGCGCGCGTAGAGCGAAGGATCGGTGGGCAGCTCGGGCACGGCCACCATCGGCAGCGCCTCTCGGACCTGGCTCCGCTCGGCGGGGTTGTCGTCGAGCAGCACCATGGAATCCAGCCCGATATTTAGCGTCTTGGCGATCGCTTCGATGTTGGTCGCCTTGTCGCTCCAGTTGGCCTGAAAGACCGCAATATGGTCCAGCTTCAGCAACATCTCGGGATGTTCCCGGAACGGCTGTCGCGCGACTTCATCCGTATTCTTCGAGGACACCGCCAGGATGACGCCGCGATCGCGCAGCTGAAGCGCCGTTCGCTGGATTTCGGAGAAGGCTTCTCCGACCCCGTCGCCCTGTCCGAGAACGATCCCTTCGAGTCCGTCGTCGCCGATCGTGCCGCCCCAGATCGTGTTGTCGAGATCGAGCACGAGGCATTTGCGGGCGTTGCCGCGGATGGCGCCAAGCAGGCGTCCAACATATTCAACGTAGACCGGCACCATCGTTTGCGCGAATGGCAGCTTGTAGAGATTCCACTGCACGGGATTGTGCCAGTTCTGGGTGCCGATCGATTCCGCCAGGGCGGCGACGTCGAGTATGTAGTCACCCCGCTTGGCGGCGAGCTCGCGAAGGCCGTCGTTAAAGTCCTGAATCTGGCGACGCAGCGACATGGATACTTGCGCGTCCATGCTTCCGAACAGTGGTTGCGGAGGGCAGGCAACGGTCTGGAAAATGACCGGCACCCCGGCGCCGCGCTCGAGACCTTCACGTATCATGCCCACGTAGTCGAGGGCGGACTGGTTCGACGAGCTGCTGCCGCCGTCGTTGAGGGGCAATCCGTGAAAATCGAGCGCCAGCAGAACGGCGTCGGGCTTGCAGGAGTTGATCGCAGAGGATGAATCGAGCGCTTCCTGCACAACCTGATCGTAATCAGCTTGAGTCACGTGGAGCAGGACGCCATGACGCGCGGCGCCTGCGGCAAGGGCAGGGGCGAACAGGCATGTCGTACCGTTGCCGAGCAATCCAAGATGAAATTCGCGAAGCGGCGAAATCGCCTTCTTCTTGGTTCGCGCGCGTTCGATGCTCTTCGAAAGGCGCGTGAGCTGGTCCGTGTTGAGGTTTTTGGCGGCAAGTGCGGCGATCTCGGCGCCGTTCGGCTCGTCGGATGCGTCAAGCACGCTGCATAGCGCCTTGAAGTCCGTCGGCGGCGCCTCTAACCAGGGCAGTTCTTGAAGCTGAAACGTCATGGCGTCGACCCTAGGATGGAATCATTCTTCTAGAAGTTTGGATCCGGCGGTGCCGCTGGCTATCAGTTTCTCACCCGCGTACACCCGAAACTTCAGGCTGACGGTATGGGTGGATTGCGACACATGAGTGAGCTCGCCGTTAAAGGTCGCTTCCTCGTCGATGTAGAGCGGCTTGTTGAAGTCGATCCGCCAGCTCGTCGCCAGCCCGAGGTCGCCCGGCAAGTGCATTCCGACCAGATGCGAAAGTCTCGCGACCGTGAGCGCGCCGTACACCACCGGCCCGGCGAGACGCTCAGGGTGCCCTTCGATGTCATGCCGCAACCCGCTTCTTCAATGAAGAACTCGGTTTGACGATATCGGATTCGCTTTGGCCGCAAGGGAGTCCGGGAATCTCGTCGCTTTTTGTTGGCCCGGGACAATTGAATCGATCTCCTTCGGGCATCGGCTCTGAACCCACTTTTGCCCTGCTGTTGCGAGAATGGCATCGCGGAAACATCGACCATTTCCATAGCTGGCACGAGGACGGTCAATTGGCCCTCCGAACGGAGATCCAGCCGCCGCTTGCCCTGTCCGCGGCACGATCGAGCCTGAGTATGTCTTCTGCCGGTCTGCCTCCTCAGCCAAGCCGCAACGTGAGATTCTACTTCTCCGCGGCGCCGCCTGCCGACCTTTCGATCATGCTGCACGATAGTAAAGGTGGATCGACCATCTTTGGTCCGGGAGATATCGCTCGCGGACAAGACATTCAGTTTGAAGTCGGATCGCTCGGCCGGATCGTCGAGGTGATCGTCCCGCTTCGGTCGAACAGCGCGGCGCGCCCTGTAGATCCGATGTCGATCGACCGGATTGAGTTTATCGCACCTTCCTGCGCGGCTGGGTGTTCCGCCTCCCTTACCACGGTGGAGCGTGATCATTTCAGCCGGCACACGGTTCTATCCGAAATCCCTTGGCTGGAAGCTTGGAACGTTCGCCCCGCCGTACTGACGTCCCACGGCGGCAACACGCTCGTTCAGGACTTCGGCGTCCCGGGAAAGGTTTGGAAGTTTACTGCCTTCAATCACCCCGCCCTCGTCGATACGCATGTGCCGCTTGCCGACCAGAAGCAGAGCCATGCCTACCACTCCGACCTTTTGAGAAAGCTTGGGGTGCTCGCGGTCTGGTCCTATTTTCCTGTGGATGTGAAAGACATATTCGCTGTTCCTGACGGGCCTGAAGTCCAGCACGGGCTGCTGCCGCTCTCGTCGACCTATCAGCAGCTCTACGATCTACCTCGTGCGACAGCGCCAGCGTTGGACACTAGCGGTGAAGACAAGTTTGATGCGTCGGCGCGAACCTTGCTCGCGGATATTCCCGAGGACGAAAGAAAGGAGCTCTATTGCGGTCCGAGCTGCAACACGGCTCAGGGTAACGCCCTCGCAATGCTGATTGCTTCTCACCTCCAATCGATCAGCCGCGGCAAGAAAGTGAAGGGCCTGATCTACACCCATTTCGGCTCCGAGGACGGAACCGCGGTTTTTCGGGCCTCGCCGGAGGAGCCGGTGACGCCGGCCGTTCGGAAATGGATGCGACGGTTTGCAAACTACGTCTATGACTTCGACGGCTCGATCGGTACCGGCCGGCGCATCTGGTCACCCCCGGCGAACACGTGGGTTCGGTACCAGGTGATGCATTCCAACATCGCCTCTCACCTCGCAATCGACAAATCCACGATCTCGATCACGCCGTGGACAGACCCGGTCACGCAAACAACCTGGCCCGATATGCGCGCCGGCACGCGCGACCTTCACGGACTCACGGTTTACGTTCCAGATGTCGAACACGCCTCGGTGAGGATCGGCGACAACGAGACGCAATCATTTACCCGCAACCCGCCGGATGAAACCGGCAGGACGTCGATCACATTGGTCGACGATCAGGCGCCGACCTCAATCATCGGCCGGGTCTCCTTGAAGGACCGCGCAAGCATCGAAGCGCTATCAGGAGATTTCACCGACGCATCGGCAGCCAATTCCTATGTCAGTCTTGCAACCGACAAACTCGGCGACGCAAGCGTCGTTATCAAACCCTGGCGGCTCGACCTCTGGAACACGAGCCACCTGCAGCTTGCTGTTCGTAAGCGCTGTGCAAGCAAGGATGGCGAGAGCTGCCTCGGATCCCGTTTCAAGATTGAATTGCTGATGCAGGATGGCGGCACGGTTTCCATTCTGGAAGATCAGCCACCGGATAGGCGTGTGTCATCCAGCACATGGTCTGTCCCGCGTCTGAAAAAGCTCGATGAGTGGGTATCGCATACGCTCGATGTGACGCAGTTGGCTTGGACCAAATTCATCGACGAGGGCGACGACTGGCGTCGGCCACCTCTCCCGCTCGGGAGGGTCAAGGAGGTGAGGGTGTCGTTGATGAACGCGCCTGCCGGCACGACGCTCGACGTGCAAAATTTCAGGGCTTTGCGACCCTCCGGGAACGGTCAGGCTTCAGACGGGTCCAAGTTGGTCGCGGGCCGCGTCACCCTGGACGGCCGGATGCCCGCGCCGGGAATGGAAGTACGCGCGGCGACAGAGTCCGGACGCATCAGCTCTACCGCGACCGATCAGGACGGGTATTATTTCTTCCCCGGACAGCCGAATGGGCAAATCGTGAGCATCCGCGCTCAACTGGGCTCCCGGCAGTGCTTCCCAAGGCAGGGGCGCCGCATCGAGATCGGCAAGGACGAAGCCGAGCTCGACATTGAACTGGGGCGGAACCTGCAATTCTCGGGCAGATCATCTCTGTCTCCAGCCAATGCCGTCGCTGATCTACAAGCTTGCGAAGCGATGCCGGAGCTTTTGGTGCAAGAGCGGTAGTTGCCGATATCGTTTGGCGAGGAGCCTTCCGCCGTGTTGACCTGCGAAAAATTTTGCGGGTTAGGGTCGCCTGAATCGTCGCAGTTCACCGAGAGCTCTCGCGTTGCGCGAGGTGGTGTCAGCTCACTTCGTGCACCGTAGCAAACGCAAGCTCTGCAGGATGGCCCGCCGCGAACGCTCGGCACTGCGCAGGCATTCACGCATCGCACTGCGGACGAGACAATTACAACGGGAAACGCCATAAAACTGCAATGGCGCGATGCTATCCTTCATTGCCTGCCACGCGGCAGCTGCAATCAATGTCCGCAGTGCGTTCGCCTCACATGCATCGCTCATCTTATCAACGGCTCGTTGTGACGGCGATGGCGGCGATGCTCTCGTCTGCTGCGGACGCGGCTGAATTTACCATCGTCAACGCCTCGAACACGCCGCTGCAGCACCTCTACATTTCGCCGTGCGGGGCAGGGCAATGGGGGCCGGACCAGTTTGCCGGGGCGTTGCCGCCTTCGCGATTTCACACGGTCTCGCGCATCGTGCCGGGCTGCTACGATATCCAATTCGTGGTTGCTCCCTGGAATAGCTGTGTCCTTGCCGGCGCGTCGCTTCGCCGCAACGAAGTCTGGAAGATCACACAGTGGACGGTGTTCGGCTCGCAGAGCGGCGATTGCTCGCATGTCGCGCGCTATGTTCCCGCGGCTCGACGTGCGTGGGTCTGGCAACCGGCTTCAAGCCCCGACATGAAGAGAGAGTGACGTGGCAAAGGTGCTGGTGACCGGCGGAGCCGGATTTCTAGGTTCGCATCTGTGCGAGCGGCTGGTCGGGCAGGGCCACGATGTGCTCTGCGTCGACAACTACTTCACCGGCAGCAGGGCCAACATCGCGCATCTGATCGGCAGTCCACGCTTCGAGATCATGCGCCACGATGTGACGTTTCCGCTCTATGTCGAAGTCGACCAGATCTACAATCTGGCGTGCCCCGCTTCGCCGATCCATTACCAGTTCGACCCGGTGCAAACGACCAAGACCAGCGTCCACGGCGCCATCAACATGCTCGGACTTGCCAAGCGCGTGAAGGCCAAGATCCTCCAGGCCTCGACCTCGGAGGTCTATGGCGATCCGGAAATCCATCCGCAGGTCGAATCCTACTGGGGACACGTCAATCCGATCGGGCTGCGCTCCTGCTATGACGAAGGCAAGCGCTGCGCCGAGACGCTGTTCTTCGACTATTGGCGCCAGCACGGCCTCCGGATCAAGGTTGTGCGGATATTCAATACCTACGGTCCCCGCATGCACCCCAACGATGGTCGTGTGGTGTCGAACTTCATCGTCCAGGCGCTCGGCGGCAACGACATCACCATCTACGGAGATGGCCGCCAGACCCGCAGCTTCTGCTACGTCGACGATCTGATCGAGGCGATGATCCGGGCCATGAACACGCCCAACGATTTCACCGGGCCGATCAACATCGGCAATCCCAGGGAGTTCACCATCCGCGAGCTGGCCGAGCAGGTCATTGCAATGACCGGATCAAGAAGCAGGCTGGTGTTCGCGCCGCTGCCGTCCGATGATCCTCGTCAGAGGCAGCCGGACATTTCGCTGGCGCGCGCTGTGCTGGGCTGGGAACCGACCATTGATCTCGGCCGTGGCCTCGAGCGAACGATCGATTACTTCCGGAGCCAGTTGAGAGCAGCGGCCGAATAGCATCCTTTGAGTTCGCCCGCCCTTGCACGGTTGCGATCGATCAAGCCGTCCGGCGGCGCCAGAAAGCGTGCACCGTCAGAGTGACCTTCAGGACCGGATCGGCGGCAGTTCGCTCGGTTGATCCCCCCGGCTGCACCAGCAATGCGTCGACGAACACATAGGGCGCGCCGCTTTCAAGCCGGTACAGCAACGTCTGCAATGCCGCCAGCGAGGCATTGAGGGAGATCTGGAGCCTGATGGCGTCGTTCTTGTCGTCGCGATCAGCGGGAATCCCGGACGAGACCAGCACTGCGTGCTGGTTCAGCACCAGTTCGGACAGATAAGCCTGGAGCTGCGCGGTGGCGAGGCCGCTGGTCGGCGCATCGAGGAAAGCCGCCGCCGGCGCAGCGAGGCGTTGGGTCTGTGTACGCTTGTTGGCGGTCGGCCGCGAACGCAGCTCGAGCGCCGCCAGTTCGTCGCGCTGTTCGGCGAGGTGCTGCAGGGCGCTGGAGCGTGCCTGCAACGCGCCCGCAATCGCGATCGCGCAGATCAGCAGCAGCGCGCAGAAACCGCCGGTCGCGAGAACTTGCTCGCGGTTGATGTCGAAGTTGAGGTTCAGCTTCGCCTTCAGCACGCTTCACTCTCCATCGATCCTGACATGCGGCTCGACGCGTGCCTCGATGTGAAACACGAAGCGAGCGCCGTCGGCATTGCGCGTTGTCGGGGCAAAGAAATGCACATCCCTGAAATGTCCGGAGCGCTCGAGCGGTGCGATCAGCGACGGTGCGTCGCCGGCGAGGCCGACGATGCGCAGCGTCGAGCCGTCCATATTCAGCTCCGTCAGATAGGACGTGTCGGGGAGGGCGCGCGACAGTGCTTCGACGACGACCACCGCGACCGGCGATGTCTCCTTCAGGGCGCGCGCGCGTTCAGCCGGCGCCAGCGAGGCGATCGCCTCTTTCGACGAATTGCCCTTGATCTGGCGCTGCAGCGTCGCAAGGCGCGATCCGATCTCGTCGCTCTCGCTGTCCGCGGATGCAGCGTTCATGAAGGCCCAGACGTTGACCACCAGCGTCAGACAGACCGCCGCGACCATCAGGCCGACGACGATTCGGCGCGTCCGCGAGAGATTGCTGTCGGTCGCCTCAGCGAGGCGGGACCACAGTGTGACCGTTCCGTCACCGCGGTCCTTGTCCGCGACGACCCGGTCGACCCGCAGCCCCAACGCGCCGAGCTGGCCGCACGCCTCGTCGAGTGTCGCGCGCGAGGTGGCGAGGATCTCGACATTGAGGATGTTTGCATCCGCGGTGGTTGCCACATTGAAGCCGTAGGCGGCCTGGCTCGCCCGCCACGGAAACAGCCGCTCGATCTGGTTGCGCACGATGCCGGCTAGCAGATCGCGTGCCTGCGCCGGAACATTCATCGCGCGCGAAACGATATCGGAGGCAGGAAGCTCGAGAATGACGAAGGATTTCTGTGCGGCGCGGATGATCTCATCCGGTAGCGCGTTTTCCGCAGCCCCCGCCGCGAAGGTCGATCTCGCCGATTTCGTCGCGTCTTCAACGACCCAGTCGCTGCCGACCCTCGTCACCTTCAACCAGTGCCTGGCGCGGCGCCGCTCCTGCCAGCCGAGCCACAGACGGGCGAGGATGTCGATCCAGCGCCGCATGATCAATTCGATGTTCATCAGCGCGCCTCCAGCGATGCGACGACGCCTGTCCTTGCGAACCGCGATATCGGTGTCCAGGCTAGGACCCGATACGGTTGCTTGTCGTCGGGGAGCAGCACGATGAACGCCCTGGCTGCGGCGCTGTATCCGCCGGTCGTGCCGGCGACGAGGTCCACCGCGACCACATGCGTCTGCGGAACCTTCAGGTATTTCTGCGCCGGTCCGAGCAGGAAGGAGAGCCGCTCGGGATCAACGAACGGCGAGCTCCGCATGTCGAGGAAGGCATCAAGATGCTCCGCATCGAACGACGGCAAGGCCCGCAGCACCGCGACCGGCGCGGTGAGCGGATTGACGCCGTCGCTGCCGAAGACGGTGATCAGGGGCGCCATCGCTGCCATCCATTGCGGCTGCATGCCGGGGATATCAGCGATCTGCCCAATATCGGTGAACGGCGCGGGCGCTGCCGCCGGCTGGTCAGGTGTACCGGGTGCCGGTGGCTTCGCCGCATCGCCCGGCCGCGGCTGCGCATCGTTCGATCGCGCTTGCCCTGCGATGTCGCGCAGCGCGACGATCCGTTGCGCGACGATGCCGGCATCGTCATCCTCGGCACCGACATAGCGGAGCAGTGAGGCGAGCAGTTCGACCGGTGCCTTTCCGATGTCGATCCGGCCGCCCTCATCGCTGATGGTAAGCTGAACGGATCCGGTCGCGAATGTCAGCGTAGCGGTGCGCTCGGCGGGCGGGGCGTCTCGCAGCGCCGCAACAATACCGGCGGCGGCCTCGAGACCCGCGGTCAGGAGTCCGTCGGCTTGCAAACGCTCCCGGTCGATCCGAGCGATGCCGGCGAGGCTGCGAAACGTCGTCGACGTTGCCATGGCGAGGGCGGCGCACAGCGCGATCGCCCATAGCACAGCGAGCAGGACCATGCCGCGTTGGGTGCGAAGGCTGCTCATCGGCGCGCTCCCGGCGGCGGGTCCTTGGCCGGCGTCTCTTTCGGCGACGCGGACTTGCCAGTGACGCAGTCGGCGCCGGCGCCGGGCTGGGCGCAGCCGATCGGCGCGTCGGCGCGCAGCGTGAACTGAACGCCGGGCAACAGATCGGCCCCGCTCGCGCGGTCTCGAACGGTCAGCCGCACCAAGCGCGGCAAGAGCGGCTGCCCGATCCATGTCGTGCTCCAGGACAAGGTGCCGTCCGGACCAGTGCTTCCGAATGCAAACGCAATGTCGATATGGCCTTCGATCACAACGACGGGGTCCTGCAGCGCGACGCTCGCAAACGGCGTGCGTTGTTCTTGCCATCGAGCACGGCGCCGGACCAGATGGTTGACGCCATCCGTCTCCTCGACCTGCAGGCTGACCACTTCCTCACCCCGGCCGCCGCCCGCATTGCTTCCGGTGACGAACGTCATCTGGTTCGCATCGCCGTTGAAAGCGGCCGTCGCGTCCGCGCCGTTACCCTGTTTCACTTGCCGGGCGGACCCGATGTCCGCCGCGAGGCGGTCGACCGCGAGCAGCAACTGATCCGTCTTTCCCACCAGGCCTGTCCTGCGATCGAAGTTCAGCGCAACGTTGTTGATCAGAGCAGCAGTTGCGGCGATTACCGCAGATCCGATCGCGAGCGCGGCCAGCACCTCGATCAGCGTGAAGCCGGATGCCGCACGGAGCCCGCTTCGAAGCGCTGCGCTCATTCGTCGGCTCCCAATCCGAGCCGCAGCGTATCCGCGCTGACCATCTGTCCGGGCGCCCACGACACCGTCGCAACGAGATGGTAGGCGATCCAGTTTGGGCGTTTGGCTCCGGGCTCCTCCTTCTTGTCCGGTGCGGCTGCGGCCGGCGCGTCCCGCCGCACGGCCATGGCATCGACGAACATGGGCTCCGATGTGACGGACCAGCGCAGACCGGCGGTCTCGCCGTCACGCGTTCCATTGACGAGGATCGAACGGTCGACCGGCGAATCCAGGATCGTGCGCAACATGACCTGTGCCGCAATACGGCCGTCGATCCGGTCCGCGATCCGGCGCGCGTAAAACAGATGCGGACCGAGCACCGACACGAACGCCAGCAGCAGCGCCAATGCCACCAGCGCCTCGATCAAGGTGAACCCCGCATTCGCCGAACGCGGTTCAGGGCAGATCGACCGCAACGCGGCCATCATACCAGTTGACGTCCACCTCATAGCGCACATTCTCCCACGAGAATTTCAGCACCGATCCGGTCGAAGCGCCGTCCGGCTCGAACCGCACCACCGCCTGTCGTCCCGACCAGAGCTCGTTCACGCCGATCACATCGACCCGGACGTCGCGAGGGATCGCAATCGTGCCGGCCTGCCCGACGATCGTCCGCGCATTTCCGTCGAGCGACACGCGGCGGCTTTGCCCGGTGAGAATTGCCGCAAGCCGCTCGCGTCGCAGCAGCGCGGCGGTCTGCAGCGTCAAGGCCTTCAGGCTGGCGCGCCCGGTGCCCGGAACCATCGTCACCACCAGCGATGCCAACATCGCGATGATCAGCATCACCGCCATCATCTCGATCAGGGTGGAGCCCGCCGTCGAACCGGTGATCGTCGCGCGCGTCATCAGCCATTCCTACATCGCAAGCTCGGTGATGCTGAGCAGTGCACTCATGATCGATACCACCAGCGTTCCGATACCGATGCTGACTGCGATGATGGTGATCGGTCCGATCGCACCCATCAGCCGGTCGAGGCCGATGGCGAGCCGCTGCTCATAAAGGTCGGCGGCGTGCTGCGCGATGGCCGACAGGTCTCCGGTCTCGTCACCGACCCGGAGCATGCGGACCGCAAGCGGCGGCACCAGGTCGCTCTCGGCCAGCGCCTCGATGAAGCGGCGGCCGTTGCGCACCTGCTCGTGCACCTTATCGACGGCCGCCGCGTAGCGGGGCTCGGTCATGATATCGCGCAGGATCTTCAGCGCGGTCGGCAAGGCGACCCCGTTCTCGACCAGCAGCCCGAGCGTCCCGATGAAGCGGGCGGTGCGACGATCATGCATCGGGCCGGAGATGCCGGGAATGGTCGCGAGCAAAGACATCAGCGATGCGCGCGCGGCCGGCTGACGCAGGATCAGCCAACCCAGCACCAGCACCGCGCCGCAGCCGCCAAGGAACGTGTCGAGATGGGCGCGCAGCCAGGTGGACATCGTGAGCGCAAAGGCCGCGCCGGAATTGAGACGTCCGCGCAGCTCGCTGAATACCGACTCGAATTGCGGCACGACATAGAGCAGGAAGAAAAACAGGATGACGAGCGCCGACCCGACCAGGAACATCGGATAGCGGACCGCCGACGTGATCCGTTGCGACAACTGCTCGCGCCGGGTCCGGTCCTCGACGATCGCCCGCAGCACCACTTCCAGCTTGCCGGACGCTTCGCCGGCGCGCACCATCGCGATGTAGATTGGCTCGATGATCTGGTTGTGGCGCTCGAGTGCCTCGGCGAAGCCGTCGCCGCCGGAGACCGCGGAGCGCAGCCCGCCGGCAAAGCGGGCCACCGCCTTGTTGGTGTCTTCCTCCAGCGTCTGGAGCGCAGCTTCCAGCGTCAGTCCGGAGCGAAGCAGCAGCGCCAGCAGGCGCAGGAACGTGGTCAGCTCGCGTTGCCGGGGCAGGCTCCCGCCCGAAACGCTGGCGCGCAGCGCGCTGCGGCCTGCGATCTCGGCCTCGACCGGCAGGTGGCCGAGATACTCGATGCGCCGCAGCACCTCCTCGCGCGAGGGCGCGTCGACGTCGCCGAGAATGATCTCGCCGGCCTTGGTCAATGCGCGGTAGCGGTAGTGCGGCATGACCGTCCTACAGGCTCATGGTCAGGCGGAAGATCTCGTCGAGCGTGGTCTGTCCGGCGCGCAATTTTGCGACACCATCCTCCGTCATCGAAATCATGCCGGCGCGCCGGGCCTCGGCTTCGAGCTCGGAGGCATCGGTCTTCGGGCCGATCGACCGTCGCAGCGTCGCGCCGATCTCCATGATCTCGAACACGCCCTTGCGTCCGCGGAAGCCTGTGTTGCTGCACCAATCGCAGCCCTTGGGCCGGCAGACCACCTCGCCAGCCTCGATGCCAAGCGCCGCATAGCGTTCATCCGCCGCGATATCCGCTGCCGACAGGGTGTAATGTTGCTTGCAGTGGTCGCACAGGATCCGGACCAGCCGCTGCGCCACGATCACCCGCGCGCACGATGCCAGCAGGAAGCTCTCGATTCCCATGTCGATCAGGCGCGTCACGGCGCCCGCGGCGGTGTTGGTGTGCAGCGTCGTCAGCACCAGATGGCCGGTCAGCGCAGCGTGGACGCCGATATGGGCGGTCTCGGCATCGCGCATCTCGCCAACCATGATGACGTCGGGGTCGAGCCGCATGAAGGAGCGCAGCGCGGATGCGAAGGTGAGCCCGATGCCTGGATGCACCTGGGTCTGGGTGATACCCGGGATCTGATACTCGACGGGGTCCTCGATGGTCAGGATCTTGCGGGTGGGTTCATTGATCGCGGCAAGCGATGCCGCGAGCGTCGTCGTCTTGCCGGACCCGGTCGGGCCGGTGACGATGACCATTCCGTATGGTGCAAGCAACGCCTTGCGCAGAACCGCCTCGTGATGCGCGTTGAGCCCGATCTGGTCGAGCGAGACCAGGCCGGCTCCCTTGCGCAACAGCCGAATGACGGCGCATTCGCCGTGCATCGTCGGCATGGTGGCGACCCGCAGGTCGATCTCGTTGCCGCCGACCAGGATGTGGGCGCGCCCGTCCTGCGACAGCCGGCGCTCGGTGATGTTAAGGCCGGCCATGATCTTGAGGCGTGACAGGATGCCCTTGGCCATCGCCATCGGCGGTGCCGGCACGTTCTTCAGCATGCCGTCGACGCGCAGGCGAACCTGCAGTGTATTGCCGGTCGGCTCGATGTGCAGATCGGTCGCCCGCTGCTCGACGGCCAGGCGGAGCAGGTCGTCAAGCGCTCGCACCACCGGCGCACCGCGCGCGAGGTCGCGCAGATTGTCGAGATCGTCCTCGCCACCGGCCGTCCCGGGCTGCGGGGCGTCGCTTGTTTGATCGGGTTCGAGCCGTAGCGACAATGCGGCTTCCAGATCGTCGGCGGTCGCTGCCGCAAGCGCGACCGGCCGGCGCAGCATGAGTTCGACCGCGCGCAACGTTTCATCGTCAATCGGGGAGGCCAGTGCGAGACGTAACGTCCCGGCCGCGCCCTCGTAGGGAAAGAGGCGCTCCTCCTTGAGGAAGCGGGTCGACATCTCGCCGCCGGCAAAGCGCCCGTCGACCAGATCGTCGCGACGAACCCGGTCGCATCGGTAAAAGCTGGCCAGCTCGTCGGCCAGCGCCGAGGGTGTCAGCTTGGAGATGGCGCTCCAGTCGACATGGCCGGCTGATCCGTCGGCGTGACGCGGGCGAGCAGCCCCTTCATCCTTCTGGCTGTCGCGCAATGCGCCCTTGCCGGCGAGATACGTCATGAAGTCGACCGGCGGTGCGGCCGGTGTCGCAGGCGCATCGCTCTCATGCGCTAGCATCGCGCAACTCCGATTGAACCGGCCTGCACAGCTGGTCGACTATGCCGTGCGGCTGCTGGCCGCGTGATCGTCGCGCAGAGCGTTGCCGAACGTGGTGAAGACATTGCACCTCAAGCGCCGGGCGCGATGTGGCCACCTCGGCACGACGGACGATATGGATTTGTCTTGCCATTGCGCATCACCTGCTGCCGCCCAAGGGCAATCGCCGGTCGAGCACCGTATCGCCATCGCCGGCTGGATGCAGCGCCGCGCGCTCCCGCTCGGTGAATGGAAATCGGCGCCGAAACGCAGCCCGCGGCATATGCGCGTTCCGATCGATGCACACCGCGCAATGCACCAGCGCCTGCTTGATCTCGACCTGGACCGTGCGCACGCTGATGCCGAACCGTTTTGCCACTTGTTGCAACGGTACTTCTTCAACACATATCGCCATGAAGATCTCCCGGCGACGGGTCGGTAGCTCCTGGATGGCGCGGCGCAGCGCTCCGATCTCGGATCGCGCCTCGATGATGCGGTCCGGGCCGGGAGTATCGTCCGGTAGATCGAATAGCGCATCCGCTTGCGGCACTGTGCGACGGCGCCGTTCGGCAACGCGCCGATTGCTGATGGCGCTCATCGCCACGCGGAACAGATATGCAGGCAAATCGCGAACGGGTCCGATGCCGTCTGCCTTGCTCAAGCGCAGAAACGTATCCTGCAAGGCCTCGTCGGCGAGATCGGCCGACCCGGTCCGGCGCGTCAAACGTTGTTTGAGATCGTCGTAGCTTGTGACGAGGAGCGCGAGCAACGCCGTTCGATTGGTGTCGCTCATTGCAGGGGCCCCATCCCCAACCGCGGCAATCGTCACATTTCAAGTCGGTCGCGACACTTCTATCTGTGGTTGGTGACATGGAAATGAAACCACAACGAGTGCTCACGTCGCGACATGCCGCGTCACAGTCGATGATGCAGAATTGATTTTTGTCCGGTGTGATTGCGCATTCCCCAAGTCTATCGCGGACATCGGCTGCGACGCGGGCAACAACGCGATCACCGGCAACGCAACGCATGTCACGATAGTCCGTTGATGACTGTGTTCCGCTGCGCTGTAAGCGTCCGTTGAAGTCCGTGTAGCGCGGCCGTACTTGCGGCATCGATCGCCAGCGCTTCATGGAAACTTGCCGATGCTTCATCGGGTCGTTCGAGCATGAGATAGACGTCGGCAAGTGCACAATGGGCGGTTACGCGGCGCGGATCGAGTGCAACTGCGTGTTTCAGGCTGATTTCGGCGCCCTGCGAATTGCCGCGTGCGGCGCATGCGCGCCCAAGCGCTTCGTAGAATTCCGAAGATTGCTGCTGATTGATCTTCGTCGCTGCCAGGAAATGCGGCATGGCGTTATCGAGATCGCCAAGTTCGCACAATGCCAGTGCATATTGCGCATGCAGTGCGTCACTGGCGGGGGCGAGTTCCAGCGCCTTGCGGTAGTGCTGATGAAGTTGGCGCTTCACCATATCGGCGTGCATGCCGCTCGGCTGCTCATCACGGCCAAGCTTCCGCAGCGCATTTGCGTATGCCGCGTGAGCGTCGACGCTCGTTGGCGCAAGCTCGACCGCCTTGCGGTACTGAGCAACCGCCTGTTCCGTCCTATGCGTCGCGATCAGCACGTCAGCGAGCGCGATGCGCGCCGGCGGCAGATTGGGCGCCGCCGCCACCGCGGTCTGCAACAGCGTGTACGCGCGCTCATGATGGCCGAAGCCGAGCTCGATCGCGCCGAGATTGCACAGTGTGTTGATGTGTCCGTGGTCGAGGGAAAGGACATGCTCGAATAGTTTCGCTGCGCGATCCGGTTTGCCTGCACGATGCTGGCGGCACGCCTCGACGAACAGGGCATCGCATACCAGCGCGTCGCCCTCGTCATGGGGCACCGTCATCTTGAGCGCGGAGTTCGTGATCGGGTCCGCGATCGGTTCCGCCGGCAACGCAGACCCGGCCCCGGCGAGGGACCTGAGTTCGCAGTTCAACCGTCCGATCACTTCAGCCCAATCGCCCGGTCTTGCTTGCCGGAATAGCCGGGCTTGTGGATACCACGGGGTATCGTTGCGATCGCGGAGCCAACGCCAATCGCTGCCATTGGCGAGCAGGATCCAGACCGGCTTGCCCATCGCGCCGGCCAGATGCGCGATGGCACTGTCGATCGAGACGACGAGGTCGAGATTGCCGATGATCGCGGCGGCATCGGCGAAGGATGCCGCATCGATCTGCGCACCGGTATCGAGGATGCGATCGTCGAAGTCGGCGAGCTGCTCGCGCCCGCGTCCGATCTGCAGGCTGACAAATCGTGCGCCCGGACAGTCGAGCAGGGGGCGTAGCAGATCGAGCCGGATCGAGCGGCGCTGATCATTGAGATGGCCGGGATTGCCTTGCCACACCAGGCCAACGGACATGCCGGGGCCGGAGTTGCCGCCGAGGCGCTCGCGCCATCGCGTGACCAGATCCGGATCGGGGATGACATAGGGAGCTGCCGCCGGAACCGTGTCGATCTGGGTATCGAAGATCAGCGGCAAGGACAGCAGCGGCAGGTGGACGTCGAATGCCGGCGCTGCGGTCGCGTCGCTGACGACAGCATCGACGCCTGCGACGGTTTGCATCAGGGACAGCAAGACTGGCGGCGTTCGCAGGATCACGCGGCCGCCCCGCGCTTTCACCATCGGTGCGTAGCGCACGAATTGAAGGGTGTCGCCAAAGCCTTGCTCGGATTGCAGCAGGATGGTCCTGCCGGCAAGATCCTCACCCTGCCAGCGCGGCCGGTCGGTCGAGATCAGATGCCTGTTGACACGCGGATCCGACAGCCGCCCCTCATATTCCGCCCAGGCCGCCGACCAGTTGCCGACGCCGAACAGGCAGACGGCGAGCACGGTGCGCAGCTCTGTGCGGGTGGGATATCGTTCCAGCGCGTCGTGCAGCAACGCGATGCCCGCGTCGTGCCGGTTGGTGTCGCTGAGCAGCCATCCGAAATCGACGATCGCATCGATGTAATCGGGGGAACTCCTGATCAGGTCGCGGAATACGTCGTCGGCGAAATCGCTCAGCTCGAGCATCGCCAGTGCGCGGGCGAGGCCGAGCTGCGCCGCCGCATTGTCCGGCCGCAGCGTCAGCGCGGCGGTGTAGGCGGCCAGCGCCTGCGGGTACTGGCGGCTCTTCAGCAGCAGAACGCCGAGATTGCCATGCGCCTCGCCGTCGGCGGGATTGAGCCTGACCGCTTCCTCGATCAGCTCCAGCGCGCGCTCGTCCTCGTTCCGCTGCAGCGCGATCACGCCGCGGATATGCAGGACGTGCGACCGCACCTCGGGTTCCTGCTCCATCGTCTCGAGCAGCAGATCCGCGCTGTCCAGCTGGCCGTCACGAAACAGCACGATGGCGCGGTCCATGACAGTCTGGATGAATTCCGCGCGCCGCCCGGATGAAGCCTGATTGAGCATCGCCAGCCCTGCACGCATCGTCTGCGCTTCGCTGAACCCTGCTTTCGACATCGACGCACCCTTTGACTGTCGACCTGCGTGTCCTTCGCGATACTGCGGAGGACCGCACCCTTGTCCGCTTCGCCTGCGATCGCGGCTAGGCCACCGCGTTCGCGCGGGTCTCGCACCACTCCGCCCAGAGTTTCATCAGTTCGCGGGAGAGATTGTCGGCGAAACGCGGGGCGTCGCAGAGCGGTGAGGCGGCTACGCGGTCGCGCAGGGTGCGGCGCAACTCGGCGAGTTCATCGCGCCGGTGCGTCCAGCCAACTGCCATCGCCACGTAGTCGTCGATGCTGTGCGTGCAAAAGCTGCCCAGCCCCGCTGCGGTGAGGTGGGCCGCCGAGTGACGGCCGGCGAAGGTGTCGCCGACGAAAGTCACGGTCGGAACGCCCATCCACATCGCCTCGAGCGTCGTGACGCCGGCAGAATAAGGAAACGGATCGAGCGCGATATCGACCTCGCCATAGGCCACCAGCAGCTTGTCCTGCTCGGTTTCGCCGACCAGCTCGACCCGCTCGCGCGGAACGCCGCCCTGGCCGAGCACGTTGTAGACCGCGTCGCGCGTGCTGGTCTCGCCGAGGCCGCCGTAAACCATCAGGATGCGCGAGTCCGGCACTTGCGCGAGAATCCGCGCCCAAGCCTTGCCAAGCTCGCTGTTGAGCTTGGCCGGACGATTGAAGCAGCCGAACGTGAAGCGGCCACCGCTCAAGCTTGGCAGCGGCGGCACCTCGGGGGCCTTCGCCGGCGGATGATAGCAGACATAGCAGTCGGGCAGGCGGATCGGGCGCTCGACATAGCTCGCGTCATGCTCCGGCGGAATCTCGACCGGATCGGCGATCAGGCCGTCATAGGTATCGAGCCCGACCGTGCCGACATAGCCGGCCCAGCTGAGCTGGATCGGCGCCGCGCGCATTGCGAACAGCGAGAGGCGGTTGCCGGCGGTGTGGCCGGCGAGATCGAACAGGACGTCGACACGGTCCTCGGCAATCTGCCGTCCCAGCGCCGGGTCGTCCATCCCGGATACGTCGCGCCAGGAGAGCGAGATCTCCTTGTAGCGTTCGCTGAAGTCGTCGTCTTGCCGCTTGCTGTCGGTCTTGTAGCAGAAGATCTCGTAGCCGAGTGCGGCGAGCGCCTCGAAGGCGCGCAGGACGAGGAACGAGACCGCATGGCGATGCAGGTCCGCCGACACCAGGCCGAGCCGCGGCTTGCGCGCCGGATCCGGCGCGTTGGCGAATGCAAGACGACTGAACGGCGCGCTCGGCCGGTAGAGCACCGCCCATCGCCTGTGCTCGCGCAGCAGCTCCTCGCGGGTCACGCCTGGTTTGTGCTGAAGTGCGAACAGCAGGGTTCCGGCGATGCCGGCGCTACCGGGATCGAGCTCGCCTGCGCGCCGATAGGCTGCGACGGCCTCCTCGATGCGGCCCTGTCCGAGCAATCCGAAGCCGCGGCCGACATGATGCTCCGCCTGCAGGGGATCGATTGCGAGCGCGCGATCGACATAAGAGAGTCCGCGCTCGAACGCGCGATGATTGATCAGGAAGTGACCATAGAGATATTGCGGCAGCGCGACAGTCGGCGCGCTCTCGGCGGCGATCTCGAACAACCGCGCCGCCTGCTGGTCGCGCGCGGCGACACCGAAGTTCATGCCGAGTTCGATGATCGCCTTGTAATTGTCGCTGTCGATCGTTGAGGCGGCGCGGAGATCGTCGACCGCCTTGTCGAACTGTCCGTCCATCACATAGGCGAGGCCGCGGGTACGGTAGGCTTCGCCATATCCGGCATCGAGCTCGATCGCCTTGTCCAGCGCCGCGAGCGCCTCGCTGCGCCGGTTCTCGGTCAGAAGCGCGAGACCGAGACTGTATTGTGCGAGCGGCATGTTCGGCAGCAGACGCAGCCCATCCTGGAGATAGGGAATGCCGTCCCGGGTGCGTCCGGTGCGGGCAAGGCAGGTGCCGATTTCGGCAAGCGCCGGCGCATGCGTCGGTGTCACCCTGAGTTCCGCGGCGAATGCCTCGCGCGCGTCGTCGAAACGATCGAACCGGCACAGCGCAACGCCCTTGCAATAATTGAAGCCGGACTGGTCGGGCGCGAGCCGCGCGGCTTCGTTGAATGCGCGCAGTGCCTGGCGCCAGCGATCCTGCCGTGCGTGCGCCACGCCCTCTTGATGCAGAGCTTGCGCCCGCTTCAAGTTGGTTGCCGGATAATTTGTCAGCGGGCGCGCCAAAATTGCATGGCCGCCATGCCCCACACGAATCGCAAGACGTCCGCTCGAGTTGTCTTCCATGTGGGAGGCCTCGCTTGAATGAAAGCCCGCAGAGATTGCTCTATCGATAGTTTGCGATCATACGGCGAGCCATCGGACGAGGAGTCCATAGAGCATCCGATGTGGTATTGCCAAGATGTTTTTCGGATGCTCATCGAAAATAATCCCTGCGCGAAGCCGATCGTCGAATTGTCTATCAGACGTGAAGTCAATCATCGGCGACGGAGACATGACGTCGACGGCAGAGATACTTTCTTGATCGTAGATTTGTTCCAACAAATCTTGATTGAGTGGCAAAATAAACTTCTTCTTGTTTGAAGATTACTTTGCGCTCTGATGACGACGCGATGACGATGTGCCGGTGGTGATCAACCCCACAGGAACAGCGCAATGAAAATGCAATCGTCCAGATACATGCTCGGCACCGCCTCGGTGCTCGCCCTGCTCGCGTCCTCGACCATCACGCCCGCGAACGCGCAGGCCTCCACCGCCACGGCCGGTATCTACGCGGGCGGCAGCACGCTCGCCTCGGAAGCCTTCCGGCAGATCTTCGACTGTTACATGGGCGGCATCGTCGGCTCCGGCACCACTTATCCCGACGGCTTCGCGTTCGACTCCAGCTTCCCGGCCCGGGGCAAACTGCCGACCACCTGCACGCTGGTGAGCGTGCCGGTGCAAGGCATGTATGCCGGTGTCGGCAGCGGCAACGGCGTGCGCGGCTTCATCACCAACAATCCGCGGCAGTGGTACAACGGCACGGTCACGCCGAACGCGTCGGCCAACATTTCGATCGCCACGCCGCTGCCCGCGAACCAACCCGCGATGATCGACCTCGCCAATCCGGGAAGCCCGGCGACCAAGTTCGGCAGCTATCCCTATCCGCGCGTCGATATCGGCCTGTCGGACTCGCCGCTCGGCAGCACCCTGGCGGCGCTCACGACATCGTCGGTCAGCTTCAACCCGACGCAGGGCTGGACCACCACCGGCGGCGCGCTGACCCAGATCACGCTGAACAGCACCTCGACGGCGTCGGTCGCCTATCAGACGACCGTGTACGGCAATCCGATCCAGATCCCGGCTTTCGAAGTCAACGTCGCGATCGGCGTCAACACCAGCACGATGACGGTGAACTCGTCGGTCGCGGGCGCAGGCACCACGCCCGGCACCCAGGCCAACCAGGGCGCCGCCATCCAGCTCACCACGGGGCAACTGTGCGCGATCTTCACCGGTCTGGTCACCGACTGGAACGATGTCACCGCCAACAAGATCCCGTACCTGGACAAGACCGGGACGCAGCAGCTCGCGGCTTTCAATTACGCCAACGCCAACAGCGGGGGAACGCTGCAGGCCTATTCGAGCTCGTCGCTGCCGATCAAGATCGTGTACCGCGGCGATGGCAGCGGCACGAGCTTCATCCTGACCAACTATCTCAAGGCGGTCTGCCCGCTGCTCGATTCCACCGGTGCGTTCGGCTACACCTCGATCTTCAACACCACGACCCTGCCGAGCACGTCCTTCAGCAACCTGATCACCCGTATCAACGCCGTCCGCGGCGCGGGTGGCTGGAACAACACGACGGCGACAAACGCCTGGGTCCCCGCGACCGGCAGTGGTGGCGTGGCATCGGCGATCAGCACCGGCAGCGGCAATGCAGGCCGCATCGGATATGTCAGCGCCGACTTCACCCAGCCCTACACCACCCAGGTTGGGACCATCGCCGCGCCGCTCTCGGCAGCGCTGCAGAACGAGCAGCTCCGCAGCGCGGGGACCTACGTTCCGAACAACTCTGTGACCCCGCCGGCCACCCGTCCGGCGAACTTGACGTTCATCGCGCCGACGCCGGCTGGCGCCAACGCCGCATGGGGTGACACCAGGCTCAAGACGCCGTCCACGACCTGGACCTGGAACGACTACAACATCTATGCCAACGTGTTCGGCGCCGTCACCCAGTCCGGCGTGACCGTGACGGGCCTGCCGGTGCTGCCGCTCACGAACAGGCTGAACGCCTATCCGCTCAGCGGCACCACCTTCCTCGACCTGTATAGCTGCTACAATGTCCAGGCCGACTCCAACCGCGTCACCAACCTTGTCAACTTCCTGACGACGTACATTGCCGGCGCCGATTCCGGCGATGGCAACTTTGATCCGGATGTCTCGGCGGTGGTCCAGAACGCAGGCTTCCACCTGGTTCCGGTCAATTATGCCCAGAACATCAAGAAGCAGTACTGGGGCTCTTTGACGACCGCCATCTCCGCCGCGGCCGCCACCCAGGCGAACGGCTGCCTGAACGTTGCCAACGGCGCCAGCGGCGGCGCCAAGTAAAGCGACGCGGTTGCGGGTGGCGCAATTCCGGTTGCGCCACGCCAGGACAGTGTCAAGCACATGACGCGACCGGGCGCCTCTTCGAGGCGCCCGGAATTATTCGCTGGGCGCCGACAACAACCGTGACGGCTCTCGACCTTGAAGCTCACCGGACAAACAACGATGCCGAAGCAAAATGCGATCCTGACTTCGCGGCGTATCGGTCGGAACGCGACGCGGCAGAGCGAGCGCGGATTCACGCTTGTCGAGATGCTGGTTGTCATCGCCATTATCGGCTTGATCATGGGGCTGGTCGGCCCACGCGTGCTGAGTTACCTGAGTGAATCGAAGGTCAAGGCCGCCAAGATCCAGATGCGGAGCTTTGCGAGCGCACTCGACCTGTTCCAGCTCGATACCGGCCGTTACCCGTCGACTGCGGAGGGGCTCACGGCGCTGGTGCAGCGGACGTCAGGCGCTGCCAACTGGAACGGTCCCTACCTCAAGGGCGGAATGGTTCCAAATGACCCATGGAGCCATCCTTATATCTATCGGGCGCCCGGCGAACATGATGCTTACGATATCCTCTCTTATGGCTCCGATGGCCAGGAGGGAGGCAGCGGGACTGCCGGAGACATCTCGTTGGAGAAGCTGACCAGCGCCGCCAGCAACGAGCAATGACACCGCCTTACCTCTTCTGCCATGGCAACGCGTGCGCCCCGGGTTTGCCCGCGGCCTCGTGCGCGCGCTGATCGGCCCCTTGCGATCTCGTCGTTCCGTCTTCCGGTTGATGATCGAGCCCGGCAAGCCAGCGATCGTCAGGCGATGTTGGCGGCGGGGCGTGGCGTCCTGGCCGATCGGTCATGATGGCGCCCATGGCGCGCAGATCGTCGGGCGTCAGCCACGCGATCTCGTGGGCGTGCGTCGCCAGCATCTGTCCGATGATGCGCGGCGGCACGCCGAACCCGCTTGCGATGCGCGCCATGGCGATGGTCGCCTCTTCGGTTTGCGCGGTCTCATGGCCGAATTTATCGGACACGCCGTGGACGCCGATCGCGGCCTCATAGCTGGCGAATTTCTCGTTTCCCGCCGCGAATACGATGAAGCAGGCCGACGCGCAGCGCGATCCGGCCGCAACGATAGTCGGCAGCTTCGCCCTGCGGATCAGGCCGGCGAGCTTGACCGCCTCGGCGAGGCTGCCGCCCGGTGAATCGAGCCGTACGGCCGAGATCAGGCGGTTGCCGTCATTGGCCGCCTTGATCAGTGTTTCCGCAGCCTCCGTGTCGCCTTGGGCGACATCGCCGCTGAGCGCGATGATGGTGACGTCGCCTTTGAGAG
The DNA here is from genome assembly GCF_018129565.1 of Bradyrhizobium sp. AUGA SZCCT0105. Taxonomy (NCBI): domain Bacteria; kingdom Pseudomonadati; phylum Pseudomonadota; class Alphaproteobacteria; order Hyphomicrobiales; family Nitrobacteraceae; genus Bradyrhizobium; species Bradyrhizobium sp. AUGA SZCCT0105. The sequence goes on from NZ_JAFCMK010000001.1 coordinate 1,080,858, forward strand.
CCACGCTGCTCAGCTCGGCGGCGGTCGCGGCCGTGCCGAAGATGGCCGCTCCCAGGACCCGCAGCATGGATGACACCATCGCCATCGGCGGCCTCGGTCTCATTTGCGCGCGACAGATGGCGGTGCCGCGCCCGGCGCATCGAAGGTCGAGGGTGCGCGCCGCATGCTGTCGAGACGCTCGCGGAATTCCTCGGCCACCACCTGGGCGTCGTGGCCGTTGCGCACCAGCTTCGTCGTGACGAACACGATGATCTCGGAGCGGAGCTTGGTGTCGCTCTTCTGGCTGAGCAGGTCGCCGAGATATTTGATCTGGTTGAGGCCGGGCAATCCGGCCACCGAACGCTCGTCGTCCTCCTTGATGAGACCGCCGAGCAGCACGGTCTGGCCGCTGCTGGTGCCGACCGTCGAATGGATCCGCCGCTGCGAGATGGTGGGCGTCAGGTTCTGGGCGCTCGCGCCGCCCGGATTGACGACATTGGAGACCTCCTGCTCGATCTCGAGCTCGATCGATCCGTTCGGATGCACGTGCGGCAGAACCTTCAGGATGATGCCGGTGTTCTGCCGGCTGATGCTACTCACCACATTGAGGCCGGTGACGGTGCTGCCGGTCGAAATCGGCACCTGGTCGCCGACCTCGAGGATCGCCGGCTCGTTGTCGGAGACCACGAGCGACGGAGCCGACAGCACCTTGACGGTGGTCAGGGTGGACAGCGCGTTGAGCACCAGCTTGGGGTTGGCCTCGGCACCGAGCAGCAGGTTGAATCCCGGCAGCACCCGTGCGAGCAGCGCGGTCTGGGCGGCGGATTGCGCGGCGCCGAACAGGCCGACCGAACCCTTGTCGGGGCCGGCGCCGGCGTTGGCGCTGGTCAGATAGGCCTGCACGCCATACTGCAGCTGGTCGGTGAGTGTAACCTCGGCGACCATGGCATCGACGGCGACTTGCAGCCGCGGCCGATCCAGCGACTCGATCGCCCGCTCGATCACGAGATAGTCCTCCTGGTTGGAATAGACCATGATCGCATTGGTCGATTTGTCGGCGGTGACCCGAACATTCTGAAATATGCCGCGCGGAAGCGAGCCCAGCCCGGTCCCGCCGCCGCCCGGTCCCGCAGTATCCTGGTCGTCGTCCTTGCGATCGGAGAATCCGACCTGGGCCGCGCCGTTGCGATTGGCGGTGCCGGAATTGTCGGTGCCGCCCTGGGTGGCCGTCGTCGGATTGTTGCTGCTGCTGAGCGTGCCGGCACCGAGCGAGTCGATCCGCGATGTCGTTCCGCTCTGACCGGGCGCGGTCGGACTGGTCTGGCCGTCACCGGCCGATTGCGAGCTGCGGCCGACGAACATCTCGTTGAGGATGCGGGCAATGCTGCGCGCGTTGCCGAAGCGCAGGCTGTAGACCCGCACCGTCGTGCCGGTGGGATCGGAGCGGTCCAGCCGCCGCACCCATTGGGTGGCGCGTTCCAGCACCTTGCTGTTCTTGCTCACTGCCAGCACCGCGTTCATGCGCGACACCGGCTGAAACTTGATCACGCCCTGTCCCTGTCCGCCGTCGGCGGTGTCGAAGACTTTCTCGAGCTCGCGGATCATGGTCTCGGGCGCGGTCGACTTCAGCGGATAGAGCCCGACCGATTGATTGCGCAGCCACTCCACATCGAGCGTGCCGATGACGCCGAGCGCCGCCTGGCGCTCGGAGGCGGTGCCCTGGATCAACAGCACGTTGCGGGCCTGATCGACGCGCACAGCGCCGGGTCGCGACAGGAAGCTTTCCGCGGTCTTGCCGATCGCGGCGGCAGAGACAAAGCGCAAGGGTACGATCGAGACGCCATAGCCGGGCTGTCCGGCCCCGACGACCGAGACGCCGGCGCCGGCTGCCTCCGGCAGCGGCACGATGCGGATCAGATTGTCCTCGCGCAGCAGCGCCGCGTTCGACATTCGCAGCACGCTCTCGAAGATCGGCAACACGTCCTTGCGCGGAATCCGCTGTGCGGAGGCCAGCGTGATCACGCCCTGCACGCGCGGGTCGACGACGTAGTTCATTCCGAGGCTGTCACCGACCACGGATTTCACCACCGTCGGAATATCGGCATTGTCAAAGTTCAGCTCGATGCCGCCGCCCTCGCTGACGACGTCGCTGTCGACGGCGTTCGCCAGGCGGGTCGTCGCCGTTGTGGCGGCGTCTCGTTGCGCGGGCGCCGGCGCGAGATCCTGATCGGCGCCGGGAAACACCATCGGCTGCGTGCGCGCGGATGCCGTTACGGCGGAGGAGGTCCCGCCGACCGGGCCGTTCCAGCGCGCGCGCAAGTCGGCATCGCGGATCGGGTCGGTCACCTGGTCGCGGCCAGGCAAGTCGATGCCCTTGTCCATCATGCAGCCGCCAAGCAGGCCGGCGAGCGCAAGCCAGGTGCCGGTCACGGCGCCAACCGACGCCATGCGCGGGAGGCAGGACGGTTGGAGACGTTGCGCGACCGGCCCCTCTTGTCCGCCTCGCGGGGGTGCCGCGGTGTCACCGGCAGATCGGTTGTCAATGCGCATCGCTTGCTGCCTTCCAGGGACGATCGGCAGGAGCCAGGCTGCTGCCGGCGAGATCCTCGACCTCGTTGACCAGCGCCTCGGCGCGACCGATCAGTGCGCGGGCGTAAGGCGGATTGAGCGGTCGATGCCCGAAAGCCGCGCCATCGAGTTGCGTGTTGATCTCGCGTGTCAGGGCGCCTCGTCTCGCAGTGATCGCGCCGATCGTGTCGAGATAGCGCTGATAGCCGACGTCGCCGCCCTTGATGGCTTGGGTCGCAAGGGCAAGGCCGTTGCGTCCGAGTTGGCCGAGCGGATCGTTGATCGTCTTGGCGGCGCGCGCCAGATCCCTGTAGGTCTCGCGATCGATTGCGAGCTCCGCTGGCAGCGCGTTCGCTTCGAGCGCATCCACAAGCACGACGCCGTCGTGGATGTAGCGGTCGATCAGGCCCAGCAATGCCAGCATGGTGGGCCGCAGGTCCGCGTGGTGCGAGAGGATGTCCGGTGTCTCGCCACGGTGAGCTATGCCCGGTCCGGCCATGCCGAACCAGCTGCCACCGAGAATCTGCGCGATGTCGCCGCGCACCCACGCCGTGTCGGAATTGACCGCAATGCAGGCCGGCGGCTGTGCGCAATCGGCGCGGCTGGCGGCCGTCCGGATGATGTAGTCGGGATCGGCGAACATCAGGACATGCGGGGTGCGCGCGGGGCTTGCCGTGACCATGTGCATGAGCTGCATCTGGGCGCGGTCCGCGACCATCGATGTCAGGCGATCGCTCTTGCCGGTGACCGGGTTGACGATGCCAAGCTTGCCGACGTCCTGCGCGAGCGTGCGCGTCAGCGGATCGGTGGATAGCGGATTGCCGCGAATGTAGAACGGCGGCGTGTTGCCGGCTTGAACATTGAATGCGGTGACGTTGCGCCGCTCGGTCGCGAGCAGCCGATCGATGGCGATGCTAATCGCGCCGGTCGGCCCGTAGCTGCACGGCACCGCGACGCCATCGCACGCCGGCGGGCTGGGTGGCCCGCCGACAAAGCGGTCGTTGCCTGTGGGCACCACGACGAACAGCGTGTTGCGCGTGGAGATCCCGCTTGCCGCGAGCCGGTCGATAAAGGCCTTGAAGGCCGCATCGTCGGCCGCGAGCCTTGCGACATGGTCACGTTCGCCGGGGCCGAGGGCGCGCCGGCGCGCGGCGGCCGGCCGGTGCGCATTGCCGATTCCGACATAGATCACCGGGACGCCGGCCTCCAGCATCGCCGCGGCATAGCCGAGCGATTGGGCGGCCGTTGTCTCCGACGCGCCGGGAAAGCCGGGGTGGCCTGCGTCGTCGTCGATGATGTCGCCGCCAAGATCCTTGACCGGGCCGTCCGGCGAGATCACCGGCTGCACATTGCGGTTTCCGAACAACGCGCTGAAGCCGGCGTAGCCGCCCGGCTCATCGGGCAGCAGATCGGGACGCGCATTGGCGTTGCTGCACAATGCACTGCCGCGGGCGCAATGGATGGCGATGCCGAGCAGATCGGCGTGCGCTTTGATCGGATCGCCGGCCGCAGCGCGCAGTTCGGACGCGCCGAGCGTGGCCGCGATTTCGGGGCCGATCTCCTGCAGCGTCAGACCTGTCGTTGCGAACGCGCCGACGTCGCAGCCGGCGGCGGTGAACGGCACCCAGGGCGCGGGCACGGTCTTGCCGGTGTCGGCCAGCATCAGCGGCTTGCCGTCGCTGCTGTTCGCGGTCCAGTAGGCGAAGGCGCTGGCGAAGCCAACGCTGCCGTCGCTGCGGAACGCAGCGCTGCTGTCGCCGATCGGCACGCCCATGCGGTCGCCATGCAAACCGGTCAGGATCGTGAGCGCGTCCGTGGCTGTCTGGGCCAGCGGCGAGGTCTGGTGATTGCTCCCGATGATTCCGTCGCGCGTGATGAAATCGCGCAAATGTGGCATCTGCTCGAGGTCCGACGGAACGTTCGGATTGTCGCGGCGCAGGTGAACGTTGTCGAGCTCGATCTGCACGACGCGCTTGATCACACCGCCGCGCGAGCGCAGCTCGCACGCGGCGAGCGCCTGTCCGGCCCCGGTGCTGCACGTCACAATGCAATCCAGCGCCAGGAACAGGGCGCCGAGCAGCAGCGGCATGAGGCCGGCACGGATGCGACTCGAACGCATGACGCCACGTCTTTGATACCGGTGTTTCGTCTCGACGATCTTGGTGTCGACGGAAGCCGCAGCGTCGGCTGGATGCCGTCTACTGCACGCTTGGAGTGTGAGCGGCTTGGATGACGCCGTCGTTACAACAGCTCTCGCGCGACGTGCATGGCGACAATGCCCGGCTGTGATTCATCTTCACAGATTTGACGCATACACGCTGCGATGCGCGACACCTTGCGCGCCGCGTGCAACGAGAAGGCTTGCAACACGCACGCTGCTGGCGCAGGTTGATAGTTGCACGCGCGGATGACGATCCGTCGACGCTGGTGCACATAGACGCACGCAACTACACGCAGACAAATGGACAGCCGGCAGATGTCGATCGCATTGCAGTCGTTGATGGTCGCTGTGCTTTGTCTTTGCGCGTCGTTTGCGCGCGCTGCGGAAGTTCCAGCAGGTGGCGAGGTCGTCGCCGACAATCCGGTGGAGCTCCAGCCGCTGCAACAGCTGAGTGCGACCAGGGACAAGCCGCTGTTCTCGGCCGCACGGCGGCCGCCTGCGAAGCCGGTCGCGCCGGTGGCGCGGCAGGAACCGCCGCCACCGCCACCGCCGCCGCCGAGCGTGGTGGTGCTCGGCATCGTTAGCGAGAACGGCGACGGTCACGCCGCGATTCGGGCGGCGAGCAAGGGCGACAAGGTGCTGCGTGTCCGCACGGGGGACGACGTGAGCGGCTGGAAGGTCGAGCGGATCGAGCCGCGCCGGCTTGTGCTCAAACAGGGCGAGCGCTCGGTGGATTTCGCCTTGTTCACCGGTGCGGCGAAGCCCCCGAAGCCTGCCGAGCGGCCGATCCGGCAGACCAAGACAGCAGCGCCAACCAATTGACGCGGCGCTGTTTTTGGCCTGCTCGGTGAATTGCCTGTTCGCGCCGAGGTTGAGTTCCACCGCAGGGTTAAAACTTTTTTGCGAAATCGCTTCGCGTTAGCCCCTCTCAAACTGTCTTAGAAACAGGAGAGGCGTCCCGAACTGTCGGGCGTGTCCGCTTGGGGGCGGCTGCGCCGGTTGAGTTGCGCGCCTTTCATCGAGTTGTCGGCATCGGGCCAACTGGTTGCAGGCTGGCCGGTGCCTTGTTGCGTCACGATCGTTCGCATCGCCTGCTGCATTGGAAGGCCCGCATGCATTCGCTCCCTCGCTCGACCTCGCGCCGTGGCCTGTTGCTCGCAGGTGTAAGTTCGATCGCGATCGCAATGGGCTCGCCCGCGGCAGCGCGCCCGTTCGGCACGTGGGGTGGCGTCAGCACCGCGGCCACGCAGGCGGCGGTCAGCGCGGCGCAGGCAGCCGCACAGCAGGCGCAGCAGGCCGCGCAGAACTCGCAAGCGTCGATGACGCGGGCCGCGCAGGCGATCCAGGCATTGCAGGCGGCCCAGAGCGTCGCGCGCGGGCTTGCAGCGAACGCGCCGAGCACGGTGCCCAACGGTCTCAATGCGGGCGGCCTGGTGCCGAACACCGGTCTCGCCGCGTCCGGCGTCGCTAATCCCGTCACCAACTGGGTCGGCGCCAACACGCCGACGCAGACCAGCAGCGGCAGCCAGACCACGGTCAATATCAACCAGACCCAGGCCCGGGCGGTGTTGAACTGGCAGTCGTTCAACGTCGGCAGGGACACCACAGTCAATTTCAACCAGCAGGGCAACGCGAACTGGGCGGCGCTGAACAAGATCGCATCGACCGGCGTGCCGAGCCAGATACTGGGATCGATCAGGGCCGATGGTGCGGTCTATCTGATCAACCAGAACGGCATCATCTTCGGCGGCACCAGCCAGATCAACGTTCACACCCTGATCGCATCGACGCTGGACCTTCCGTCCAAGCTGAGCGGCAGCAACTATCAGGTTTATCTGCAGAGCGGACTGTTCTCGCTGTTGGGCGACCCGTTGACCGCCGGTGTTCCTGCCAACGCTGCGTCGGGAGCCACGATCTTCAACCAGGGCAATGGTGGAAAGGTCATAGTCCAGCCTGGCGCGACCATCGACACGACGGGCAAGCTGAGCGCGAATGGCGACGGCGGTTATGTGGCGTTGCTCGCTGACGGCGGCGTCAGCAACGCCGGTGCGATCAACACCAGGAATGGCCAGATCATCCTTGCTTCGGACGCTTCCGTCACCTTGGCAACGCCGCTGTCGACAGCCGTCGGCACTCAGACGGCGATGCAGGTCGTCGTTGGCACAACCGGCAACGCCGCCGTCAACCCGCTACCGTCCGGCTCCGGGGTGGTCACCAACCAGGCCTCCGGGCTGCTGGTGTCGAACTCCGGCGCAGTCACGCTGGCCGGCGGGTCGATCAACCAGCTCGGGGCCATCGTCGCCAGCACCGCGACCACGCGCACCGGCTCAATCAAATTGACGACGGTCTGCGGGCAGGGCGCATGCTTACCCGGAACCGATGGCAATATCGTGCTGGGGGCGGCAAGCCTCACGTCGATCCTGCCGGATGAGACCAGCGGAACCCTGCCGACCGCGACGCTCAATACACCGACGTCGGCGAACGGCGTCCGCAACGCGCCGTATTTCCAGACGGTGCTGCAGCCGCAGATCAATATCACGGCGGTGGGCAGTGTCGACGTGCAGGGCAGCGGCGCGGGCGGCGCCGGTGCCTTGATCAAGGCGCCCGGCGCCGCGCTGACGATCGGCGCCGACAGTGTTAACGGCACGGTCCTGCTTGAGAAGGGCAGCACCGTCGATCTCTCCGGTATCGCCGGCGTGACGCTGCCGATGTCGATCAACCAGATCAGCATCCTCGTCACCGCGGCCGAGGTGGCCGACAGTCCGCTCGCCCAGGCCCTGATCGGCAAGACCGTCACCATCGATGCGCGGCTCAGCGGCACGCGCGCCGACGGCGTGCAGTGGGTCGGCTCGCCGCTGCTCAACGCGGCCGGCTATGTCGGCCTGATCCCGCAGAGCATCGACCAGATCCTCACCGTCGGCGGCAATTTCACGACGTCGGGAAAGAATGTCGTGCAGCAGCCGGGCGCGAGCATCAACGTGTCGGCCGGCTACGTGCAGTACACCGGCGGCATGATCAGCACCACCCGCTTGCTCGGTGCCGACGGGCGCATCTACGACATCGGCCGCGCCGATCCCACCATCGCCTATGTCGGCGTCGGCAGTGGCTTCACGGTGCTGCACAAGGTCAACGGCGTCGTCGATACGAAGCTGACCGAAATCTATCTCAGTCCATGGGGCGGCGGCAGCAATACGCACTATGAGGCGAGCTACGTCACCGGCGCCAATGCCGGCTCGGTCACCGTCGCGGCCATCAATCCGATCGTCAATGACATCATCGGCAATGTGGTGGCGGGCAGCCGCCAGCGCGCGCTGGCGGGCTCGTCGAATCTCTCGCCCGCCGACCAGATGCCGAAGGGCGCGTCGCTGAGCATCACTTTCACGGCTCAGACTGGGACCGGCAACCAGAACAACGTGGTGCTTACGTCGCAGGCGGATGCCGGGCCGGATCCGTACGGCCTCAGCGGCCTGAGCTTCGCCAACGCGGCGAACTGGTCGCCCGGGCTTGCCAACGGCCTATTTCCGATGTTCACCGACGTGCTCTCCAATTCATCGCTGGGTGCCGTCTCGATCAAGGGTGCGCAGCGGCTCGACATGGCGACGAACGCCGTTCTGTCGGTGCGGCCCGGCGGCAGCATCACGCTCGACAACGTCGTCACCATCGACGGTACACTCAGCGCACCGGCCGGGCAGATCAGCCTCACCGGCTTCACCTATCCCACGCAGAAGCAGCCAGCGCAGCCGCCGGTTCCGGCCCTGGTCATCGGACCACATGCAGTGCTCGACGTACGCGGTCGTTGGGTTAACGACAGCGGCCTGTCGGCGGATCAGCTCGAGGGGCGCGCCTACGTCAACGGCGGCAGCGTGAGTATCTCGACGATTGCTGCCAGCAACGGGCCGGTCAGAGGTGACGGCGCGTTCATCGACGTCACCCAGAGCATTGTGCTCTTGCCCGGAAGCGTGATCGACCTGTCGGGCGGCGGTTATGTCGATACGACCGGGAAAGTGAAGATCGGGTCCGATGGCCTGCCGGTCGGGAAGGGTGGCAGTTTGACACTCTCCCTCTACACCGGCACCTTTTCCGGTCATCCCGGTAACCAAGACGGCGATTCCGGCTTCAACGTTCCTCCGCATGGAACCAATCCTGACGGCACCGTCAACCATCCCGATCAGGCCAATGTGCTGCTCGGGGGCACGATCTACGCGGGCGGCTTCGACGGCGGTGGGACGCTGACGCTGCAGGCATCGACCATTGTGGTCGACGGCGCGACCGCGGACGTTACGTCATATGCTTCCGGCGCGACGGCCAACGCCATCGCAAACAATACCAGAATTCCGGTGCCGGGCTTCGCAGTATCGGACGCGAAGGCCGGCCAGCTCGTTCTGCCGCCCTCGTTCTTCACCAGCGGCAGCTTCTCTCAATACACTTTGACCGACGCCTATGGTGGCACCACGATCACCGCTGGCACGCAGCTGCTGCTGCAACGGCAGCCGACCGCCCTGCTCTCGGGCCGCGAGGTGCAGATTCCGACCGGCGCGCGGGTGCGCGACTTCGCATCGTTGGGACTGCTGCCGGACGGCCTGCGCAAGCCGGTCAGCCTGACGCTGGGCGGAACGAATGTGCTGGTTGATCGCGGCGCTGCCATCGTCACCGATCCGCTGGCCACGGTCACGCTCAGTCCGATTGGGACGGCCGACATTCTCGGCAGCATCGTTGTGCCCGCAGGTAGCATCACCGCTGGCAGCATCGCCGCTGCGGGCTCCGTAGTGCGCATCGGCGCCACCGCCACGCTCGATGTGAGTGGCGTATTCGTGCCCAATCCGCAGGTGAAAACCTATTCCACCGGCACGGTGCGCGATGGCGGCACCATCTCGCTGTTGGCCACCACCGTGGTGGCGGAGCCGGGCGCGCAGTTCAATCTGAAGGGCGCAGCCGTGACCGCGGAAAGCAACCTGATCCAGGTGCCACAGAGCGGTTTCGGACCGCACTTCGTCGGGCAGGCAGCCTGGAGCAACGGCGGCAGTCTGCTGCTCTCCGGCACGACGGTCTATTTTGCCGGCACCGTCGATGCGGCCGGCGGCGCGCCGCTTGCAGCCGGCGGCAGCCTGACCATTGGCGTCATCAACAACAATGCGATTGGAGCCCCGCCGACGCCGGACAGCATCGTGGTGGAGCAGCCAGGCGTGGTCGCAACGAACCTGCCGGCTTCGGGCGCGACGGCCACACCGGGCGCATTCATTGGGGCCGATACGCTGAGCAACAGCGGCTTCGATTCCGTGACGCTCAATGGTCGAACCATTGCGTTCGACGGCTCGCTCAATGTCGCGATCCCCGGCGCGCTGACCCTTTATGCGCGCAACGGGCGTTTTGCGATTGCGGATGCATCCGTCGTCAATCTCAACGCCGGCTATGTCCGTGTGGTCGGCGGCACCGGCGCCCTCGGATCGATCGTGCCGGCCGCCGGCGCCGGCGTATTGAACGTGACGGCGCAATGGATCGACCTCGAGCGCGGCATTGGGCTCGACAATGTCGGCGACGCGAACTTCACAAGTGCCGGCGCCATCCGGTTGCTGCCGAACTACTATGGCTTTGTCGACGGCGGTCCAGGCTCAGGAGAGACGATCTTTGGCGGCGCGCTGGCCGTTCCGGGCAATCTCACGCTGCGTGCGGCCGAAATCTATCCGGTCAGCAACACCGCCTTCCTGTTGATGTCGACCGGCACGTCACTCTCCGCCAGTACCGTCACCATTGCACAGAACGGTGTGCCGACGGCACCGCTCTCGGCCGGCGGAAGCATCGTGGTGAGCGCGCAGACTATCGTGCAGGGCGGCACGCTCTGGGCGCCGCTTGGCAACATCATCCTGGGCTTGCGGACGGCCAGCGACCTCCCGACTCAGATCGGCCGCGCGATCAAGAACGCGACTGGCGTCGACTTTACCCAACAGGCATTAGCGTCGACGGGGAGCGTGAAGTTGACCGCGGGCAGCCTGACCTCGGTCTCGGCGGCGGGCCTTGTGATCCCCGACGGCTACACCATCGACGGCACCACCTGGTACGAGGGCAATAACATCAGCACAGCCATCGTGCCGCCGGTGCTCGCCGCGCCGCCCAGCAAATCGATCAGCCTGTTCGGCACCGATGTGGCGACCCAATCCGGCGCCGTTCTCGATCTCAACGGCGGTGGTGATGTCTATGCGACCGAGTTTGTCGCAGGCACCGGCGGCAGCCGCAACGTGCTCGCGACCTACCAGCAGAACCTTGCCAACGGCAGCATCACATCGACCTACGCTGACGGTCGCCAGGTCTACGCCCTGGTGCCGACCTATTCGGCGACTGTTGCAGCCTACGATTCCAATCTTGCCTTCGCTCCATATTATTCTGGCCTGGTGATTCCGGCCGGTGCCAACGCCACGGCCGCAGCCGGTGCCAGGCAGCCGTTCGCGAACGGGATCGCACCGGGCCAGTCGGTGACTATCGGCGGCGGCAGCGGCATCCCAGCCGGCAGCTACACGCTGCTGCCGGGAATGTATGCAACGCTGCCCGGCGCCTACCGCGTGGTCCAGGTTGCCAACAACGTCAATCCGAATGCGGTCGCGAGCACCTTCAGCGCTGACGGCTCGCAATATATCGCCGGCACACTCGGCAATACGTTGACCGGCGCGCGTTCGTCGCAATCGGCCGTGTTCCAGTTGCAGTCGCAAGCGGTGTGGTCGCGATACTCCCGCATCGACATCACCTCCGGCACGACGTTCTTCCGCAACCAGGCGCTCGCCGCGGGCAAGGCGCCGCCGCCGCTGCCGATCGACGGCGGTGTACTGGTGCTCGGCGCCATCAACTCGCTCGACCTTGCCGGCACCAACCGCTTCGCGCCGGGCACCAGCGATCTCGCGCCGGGCCTCGTCGGCGGCGGCGGCCAGGTGCAGATCGGCGGTAGCAACATCCTGATCCGCGCCGCCGACCAGGCGGTGCCGGTGGGCGATTGCCTTGCCGGAAGCGCGCCGGGCTGCACCGGTTCGGTCAACTACCTCGTGCTCGATGCCGATCAGATCAGCCGCCTCGGGGCGTCATCGGTGTTGATCGGCGGCACCGCGCAGGTCGTCGATGGCGTGCAGAACATCACCGCCAGCGCGCTCAATCTTGAGGTCCTGACCGACGCGGCGCATCCGTTGACCGGGCCCGAGCTGCTCCTTGTCTCGCTTGCCGGTGATGGAAATCTCGTTACCGGCAGGGGTCTTGTCATCGGTGACGGCAGCGTTGTCAGGGCAATCGGCGCAGTGCCGGGCGGTACCGACCGTGACATCACGATCGGCGCGCTTCCGGTCAAACAGTCCGACGGCAGCTATGTCTTCGCCAGCGGCGACGGCGCGCTGCTGCGCGTCTCGAACGGCTCGACGGTGAAGGTCAGCCGGATTTATGTCCCCGGGCAATATGCGGGCAACGGTCCGCCGCCGAGCAGCCAGACACCGCTAGGCGCCTTCTCGATCGGCGCCGGCGCGGTCATCGACGGCGGCAATGCGCTGACGCTCGACACCAGCGGCAGCGGCACGCTCGCCTCCAACGCCATCCTGAACGCCAGGAACTATGACATCGCCGGATCGGTCATCAACATCGGCGGCGGCAGCACCGGCATTGTGCTGAATCCCGCGGTGCTGGCGAATTTCAACGATGCGGTCTCGGTCCGGCTGCGCAGCGCGACCGTGATCAACCTGTACGACGCCAACGGACTGCAGATCGGCGATGCCGCGCATCCGATCGGCACGCTGACCTTCGACAGCGCCGGGCTCTACAGCCAGGGTGGCAACACCACCGTCAATGCCACCAACATCGATCTCGCCAACACCAGTGGCGCGACCGGCACGGGCATCACCGGCGCCGGCGGCATCCTCACGCTCAATGCTTCGCAGGTCATCACCGAGGACGTTGGCACCAAGCACCTTGGTGGCTTCAGCCAGATTTATTTCAACGCCGGCAGGGCGATTGCATTCAGCGGCAACGGCACGCTCGATACAGGATCGGTTGCGGCTGCGGCGCTGCTGTTCGATATCGGCGGAGTAACGATCGCGAACCCCGGCACCGGCTATACCAGCATCCCGGACGTGACCATCTCGGGCGGCGGCGGATCCGGCGCCCAAGCCGCCGCGTTGCTTGGCGTGGTCAGCTTTGCCGTTGTCAGCGGCGGTTCGGGCTACAGCAATGGCGATCTGGTCACGGTGTCCGGAACCGACAATAATGGCAACCCGGTCACGGCGACCGGTACGGCCATCGTCAATGCCAACGGTGCGGTCACCGGCATCAAGCTCACCTCGTCCGGTTCCGGCTTCCCCGGCTTTGTCGACTCCATCTCCGTCGATAGCGCCACCGGGGACGGCGGCGCCCAGTTGACCGCGGCGCTGGGCGTGGTCGGCGTGTCCGTCACCAATCCGGGCTCCGGTTACACCAGTATGCCGACCTTCTCCTTCGCGAACGGCGGGGGCGGCGTGGCGACGACGGCGCAGGCCGTCGTCAATGTGACGGGAATCAATCTGACCAATCCGGGTGACGGTTACCTGGGCACCCCGACCATCAAGATCAGCGGATCCGGCACGACGGCGACAGCCACCGTGTCCGGCGGCGCCGTCACCGGAGTGACGCTGATCAATGCCGGTACCGGCTATTCGAGCCTGCCGACGGTGACGTTCTCGGGCGGCGGCGCTGCCGCCGCGAACATGGTGCTGTCCGCGCCGGCATTCGTCGTCAACAGCGGCGCGACGCAATCGCTGAGCACGCTGGGCAATGTCAGTCTGATCACCGGCGCGGGCACCAGGCCCGCCAGCGTCGCCAGCAATATCGGCGGCGTTCTCGCTGTCGCGGGCGGGTCGATCACGGACAGCGCGACGATCCAGGCGCTGTCCGGCAAGGTCAGCCTGACCGCGACCGCGGGCGACGTTGTGCTGGGTAGCGGCGCTCTCATCGATGCGTCCGGCTCGCGCATCACGATCCTCGACGTGGTCCAGGACGCGCCGGGCGGCAATGTGCAACTCGCGTCGACCACCGGCAATGTGATCGTCGGGCAGGGCGCCACCGTCAGCGTCGCCGGGGCAGGCCGCGGCTTTGCAGGATCGTTGTCGATCCTGGCTGCGAACGCCGCGTCGCTCGACGGCGCGCTCGACGGCAGCGCCGCGTTCAAGGACCTCGGCGGCAGTTTCACCTTGCAGGCAGGAAGCCTCGGCGGGGCGGCCGGCCTGCCGCTCGCGGCATTCAGCGGCGGCTTCTCGGTGCGGCTCGGCACCGGCGACATCCGCATCGAGGCTGGCCAGACGCTCAACTCCGGCAAGGTGCTGCTGGTTGCCAATAATGGCAGCGTGGTCGTCAACGGCACCATCGATGCGAGCGGGCCGAGCGGCGGCCAGATCTCGCTCTACGGCGCCGGCGTTACCGCAGGCGGCGTGACCACGGGCGGCGTCAGCATCGGCGGCAGCGCCGTCCTCAAGGCGTCCTACGCTGCAGGCGATCCGTCCGATCCGGCCTACGCCGCCGCCAGCCTGGTGCAGACCGGCGGCACCATCACGCTGGGCACCACCGGCACGCCCGATTCAAACGGTGGCGTCAACGCCACCTATGGCTACCAGAACATCTCGACCTCGGGCGCTATCAGCGTCGCGCCGGGTGCGCTGTTCGACGTCAGCGGCGGCCCGGGTGGCGCGAACATCAACAATGCCGGCGGGGCGGTCATCATCCGCGCGCCGATCCTCACCAACAACACCGTCAACGTCGATTTCCGCGGCACCGTCATCGGCGTGGTCGATGGCGGCGGCAATCCGATCGGCAAGGGTGTCGTGCTCAATCCCTACGCGGTGTGGAGCACCACCGACAGCTCGACCGGCGCGCAGCATTTCGACGGCATCATCGATCCGGCCGGATGGTTCGATGCCGCCGGCAATCCGTTGCCGGGCACCGATCAGCACGGCAACACGACCGATCAGAACGGCAATGCGATCGTGGCGCCGACGCCGCAGGCGCCGCTGGCGACCGGTACGATCTTCATCGTGACGGCGCCGAATGCCGATCACGTCGGCTTCTATCAGAACACGCTGGCGAGCTTCGTGCAGAACCTTGCCGTGACGCCGGCAGGAGGCGGAGCGAGCTTCGCCAATATGCATGTGCGGCCCGAGATCGATCTGATCAATCCGAGCCTCGACATCAACAAGGGCAACATCACGGTCGCCAGCAACTGGAATCTGGGCGCAGGCAGCGTCGATGCATCCGGCCACGTCTCGCTGGTGTATCGCACCGCGACCGGCGGCGAGCCGGGAACGTTGCTCCTGCAGGCGAGGAACAACGTCAACATCAACGCGACGGTGAGCGACGGCTTCTTCGTCAACTACAAGGCTCCCCAAGGCGCAGATGCGTCCGCGCTCTACGCGAGCGAGCTCAATTCGAGTCTCTACAACGCCTATCACGGCATGTTCAACAGCAACGGCGTCCTGCAATACAGTTCAAGCGGAATCGCCGATTATCTGGTCAAAACCGGCGGCTCGTGGTCCGGTCTGCCGTCGTCGCCGGCGTCGCCCAGCGCGTCCTTCTTCGGATTGTCGCAGGCAGCTTACGACGCACTTCGGCTACAGTTCGAGCTGGCGCAGCCGTTCGTCATTTCCTCCGGCGATGCGAGGGTCGTCGATCAATACAATCAGTACTATTCCGAGTATCTGAGGATGTTCCGTGCCTACGAAACCGAGCTGATCGGGGTCAATGTCAACGGGATCAATCCGTCGACGGGCGTTTCGGCACGCGGCGGGATCGTGCTGTCCTATGCAGACTTCGTCGATTACACCAGCACGATACCGGGTAGCGCTGGACTGAATCCGTCTCGCAACGCGATCCCGGCCGCGCCGACCCTATCGTCGGAGTATTTCAACCTGGGAACGGGCATCGGCAATTTCTTGATCAGTCCCAACGGCAACCTGATCGCCCGGACGGGAGACTATGCGTCAAAGTGGACGGCCTATTTCCTCAGTGTCATCAACACCAACCTGCTGAACAGCGGTAAGTCTAGGCTGAACATTTATATCCCCCGCGAGATCCTCACGGCGGGCGGCGGCATGGACTATGCGGCCGGACTTGACTACGCAAACGGCGTTCTCGCCGCGATTGCGGTAACGCCGCCGGCGCCGCCGCCGGCCTACGACACGGTGCGGAGCACCTACCTGCCGTCGTCAAGTTCGCCCCCTCCCGCCGACCGGATCGCGAACAATCCATCGGTCTACAACCCGGTCGGGGGCGGCTACGGCATCGTCTACAACGCCACGGCGGCGTCGCAACTGATGTCGGCGGCCGTGAGCGGGAAGGGGAGCTTCTCCTACGACATCGTCGCCGGCGCGGCGTTTGCGGGCAACGCGCCGTCGGCCGATCCAAACGCCGTGGTTTCTTTGTCATCGCAGTCGCCGGCGGTCACAGGCGACGTCGCCATCGATGGCCACACCTCATATCTGAACCCGCTGTCGCCGCTTGGAACCAAGACAGTCTACATCCCGACCCTCGTACGCACTGGCACCGGCTCCATCACGATAACGGCGGCCGGCAATGTCGAACTGCGCGATCAGGTAGCGCCGGGCGCGGTCTACACCGCTGGCGCTGCCGTGGCCACGCCGGCGGATTTCAATGCGCCGACCGTACCTGCGCTCTACACCCTCCAGCCGAACGGGCTCGTCAGCGCACCGGCCTGGGCCAGCGCCGGCGGCGCGGTCACCGTGACCGCCGGCGGATCGATCATCGGCATCGAGATGCCGATCGACGCAGACGGCAGCCAGACCGGCGTGACCGGCGCTTCGACCGGCCAGATGTGGAGCGACTGGTACATTCACTATGGCCTCTCCAACGGCACGTCGACGCCGTTCGCGGCTTGCGCCGCCGCGGGCTCGGTCGCCTGCCAGACCGCGGCCTGGATCAACTATGCCACCTTCTTCCAGGGCTTCGGCGCACTCGGCGGCGGCAACATCAGTTTGGCCGCGGGGGCCGATATCATCGATATCGGCGCGTCGTTGCCGGAGACGCTCGTGGTCGGCGGCGGTTTCACGTCGGCCAATCCGCCCAAGGTGACGTACTACGGCGGCGGCAATCTCAGCGTGACCGCAGGCGGCAACCTCCTGAGCAGTGATTTCCTGGTCGGCCGCGGCGCGGGTCTGATCCGGGTGGGCGGCGCGGTCCAGGCCACGACCAGCAATCCGTTGAACGGGGGCCTGCCGACGCTCGGGATCACAAACGACGGGAGTTCCGTCGCCGGCACCTACGCACTACCCTTGCTGCTGGCGGTGCAGGACGGGTTCATTACGCTGGCTGCTCGTGGTTCGGTGACGCTCGGCAACGTCTACGATCCTGCTGCGCTGCCGCTCAATGCCGGGGTGCAAACAAATGCCGGTCGCTACCTGCCTGGTGCAAACAGCGATAGCAATGTCGCATGGAGCAATTATTTCACCAGCTACGGCTCAGGCAGCGGGGTTTCTCTAACGAGCCTCACGGGCGACATGACAGGTCCGACAGTTTCGTCGACCGGCGGATCGATCGCCGGGCTTTTTGTGCACAATGCCGGGAGTGGTAGTTTTGCACTCGGAGGAGACGCGAACGCCTCGATTGTCGGGCTGCTGCTGCCCGCCACGTTCGAACTGACGGCGCTCAACGGAAATCTGACTCTCAGCAAAACGGACGTAAGCAACGTACTGCCTAGCAACAATGGCAACGTCAGCCTCGTCGCGGCCGGAACCATTGACCTCGGACTAGGTCTTGCGATGCCCGATCTTGATCCCAGCGTCGCGCGATACATCGGCTCAACCACCATCAGTGATTCAACCACGTTGGTCAGCAACTCCATCAACCCGCTCGGGCTGCCGTGGGCCAACTTGACCCAGGCGCTGCATGCGGACGATTCGGTGCCCGTCGTCATCGCCGCCGGCAAGGACATTTATGCCGTCAACCCCGTAAGCAATTTCGCGGCCAGCTTGACGCTGATCAAGCCGGCGCGGATCGAAGCGGGCAACAACATCTATGCGGGGATCGCCCCGGGTGGCGGCGTTTCGACGACCAGCAACGGCACGCCGCTGTCTGGCGCCAGTAGCTTTAATTTCATCGGCCAGAACAACAACGCGACCGACATCACCAGCATCGTTGCCGGTAACGATCTCGTCGGCGGCTCCTACCTTCTCTATGGTCCCGGCACCTTCGTGCTGCAGGCCGGGCACGATCTGGGTCCGTTCTCGGCATCCGATACATCGACCCGCGGCATCGCGACGCTCGGCAACGGAAGCGCGGTCGGCGGCGCATTCGCTGGTCTGCCGACAAATCCTCTCAAGCCGTATCTGCCGTCCAAGGGCGCCGAGCTCGATCTGCTGTTCGGCGTGAAGCCCGGCATCAACTATGCGGCGGCAATCGCCGATTATGTCGATCCGGCGCAAGCCGGCGCCGGCGGCATCGACTTCCTCACCGACATCGCCGCTGTCCTCGGCCAGCCGCGCGATCAGGCCTGGGCCACCTTCCAGGGCCTGTCGCCGGCGCGGCAGCAACTGCTCGTCAACCGCGCCTTCCTCGATTTCCTGATCCAGGTGGGCAAGGACTTCAAGAATCCGGCGAGCCCCTATTTTGGACAGAATGCACGGGCCTACACCGCGATCTCCACTCTCTTCCCGGCCGGCTACGGCTACACCGACAACAGCCTGGGCATCGATGGCAAGGCCGCGCCGAAGATCGCGACCGGCAGGTTCAACGTCGCGGCCTCCGTGCTCGAGACCCAGATGGGTGGCGACATCAACATCCTCGGGCCGGGCGGCGGCATCACCGTCGGTCACTCCTCGCTGGATACCTTGAGTCCGAGCCAGGAGGGCATCCTGACACTCGGCGGCGGCACCATCCGTGCCTTTGCCAACGACTCGATCCTGGTCAATCAGAGTCGCATCATGACCCAGCAGGGCGGCGACATCGGCCTGTTCACCGCCAATGGCGACATCAGCGCCGGCGCCGGACCGAAGACCTATGTTTCGAGCCCGGCGCTCAGCGAGATCTGCACCGTTGACGGCTATTGCTACATCAACCCGCAGGGGCTGGTGACGGGCGCCGGCATCGCCGCGCTGGTCACGCTGCCCGGGCAGGATCCGACCAAAAGCAACGTTACTTTGGTTGCGCCGCGCGGCACCATCGACCTCGGCGCGGCGGGCATCCGCGGCAACGCGATCACGCTGGTCGCGCCGGTCGTGCTCAACGCGTTCAACCTGCAGGCCACCGGCACGGTGACGGGCCTCGCCTCCACGCCAACGCCGAGCACCACGCTGTCCGCGGTCACCAACAACGCAACGGCTGCGACCCAGCAGGCCGGCCAGCCGGCGCCGAACAAGCCCAACGACCAGCCTTCGATCGTGATTGTCGAGGTCTTGGGCTATGGCGGCAGCGGCGGCGATGACGCGACGCCGAGCAACAGCGGCAGTGGCAGTAACCAGAAGCCGAACGGCAGCGACGACGAGCGCCGTCGCCGCGGCGGTGGGCAGTAGCAGTCCTTGCCGCGGTCATGTCGGCAATCTCCATAAGCCCGGGTGAGCGAAGCGACACCCGGGTTCGCATGCGGATCGGATCCCGCTGCGCTCATCCGGGCTACGCAATGCCCTTCAGCTCACCGTTCAGAGGAACAGAGACGCACTTCGTGCTCTCTGTAAGGTCCCATGACGTCATCCGCATCAATCGCGTCCACGCCATCAGCGTCATCTGCCGACACTGATGCTCTGGGCGCCCTGCTTGTACCCGAACGCCTCACTGCGGTGGTCGATATCGGCGCCAACCCGATCGACGTCCCGCCCTATGTGCCGCTGCTGCAGAAGCGGCTGTGCCGGCTGTTCGGCTTCGAGCCGCAGCCGAGCGCGTTGGCCGAGCTGAATGCCCGCAAGAGCGAGCTCGAAACCTATTTGCCCTACGTCATTGGCAACGGCGAGCAAGCGCGCCTTCGCATCTGTGCCGCGCCCGGCATGACCAGCCTGCTGGAGCCCGATCCCGTGATGCTGAAGCACTTTCAGGGATTCAACGAATGGGGCCGCATCCTCGCCGACAGCAAGATCGCGACCCACCGGCTCGATGACATCGGCGAGATCGATGCGTTGGACTACCTCAAGATCGACGTGCAGGGCTCGGAGCTTGCGATCTTCCAGAATGGGCGGCGGCGGCTCGCAGACGCGGTCCTCGTCCAGACCGAGGTCTCGTTTCTCCCGCTGTACAAGCAGCAGCCGGTGTTCGGCGAGATCGACCTCGAGCTGCGCAGCCAGGGCTTCATTCCCCATGCCCTGATGGCGATCGACAAGCGCATGATCTGGCCGATGCGCGGCGTCAATCCCTATGAGGCGTTCAATCAGCTGGTCGAGGCCGACGCCGTCTATGTCCGCGATTTCACCAAGGCCGACGCGATGAGCCCCGAGCAGCTCAAGCATCTCGCGCTGGTCGCCCATCACTGCTACGGCTCCTACGATCTCGCGGCGATCTGCGTCCAGCATTTGCTCAACCGCGCTGCGATCGTCCCCCATGCGGGAAGCCACTATTTCGAGCTCGCCGCGGCGCACCGCGCCGCCGCCAAGATCGGCTGAGAGGCCGGCTGAGAGACCGGCAGAAAACAGCCGGGCCCCGATCAAGAGCCCGGCTGCTGAGCCTTGCGTGAAATCGTGATCCGGATCGTCCCGGATCACGATCTCATATTGGGTGTTACTTCGCGCCGCCGGTGACGCCCGTGCAGCCGTCGGTCTGCGTACCCGACGTGCTGTAGGCGGCGATCGCGGTCGACGAACCGCCGGCCGCGCTCGAGGTCAGGTAGGCATTCAGGACGTTGGTCGCCCACACGCCGTCGAGCTCGTGGAAGCCGTTGTTGCGGATGACCTTGGCGACGTTCGGATCGTAGCCTGGGTTGTCGGCGTTCGAGGTTGCCGGATTGTAGTTCGGCAGCCCGGTGACCGATCCGCCGTAGAACCAGGCAAGCCAGTTCTTCACGGCGGGCACCCTCGTCCCGGCGGTGTCGCCGTAGCAGCTATACGCGTTGAGGAAGCTCGCGCCGGTGATCGGATAGTCGGCCTGCGACTGCAGCGGGATGCCGATCACGGACAGGCCGTCATAGGTCACGCCGCCGACGACGGTGCCGGCGGGATAGACCTGCGCATACAGGTTCCAGGCATCATAGCTGCTAGAAATGTCCGGGGCGGTCAGGTTGGCGAACGCCAGCTCGGCATTGTTCGGCGTCGGCGGAACGAAGTTCTGTGCCCTTCCGTTGCTGCCGACCTGGCCCGGATGATAGACGCCGAGCAGGCGCTGCCGTTCGTTCTGGACACTGGCCGACAGCGGAGCCGCCGCGGAGATCGTGGTACCGGCGATTTCCTCGGTCACGGTCTGCGCATAGGGCTGCGTGAAGTCGGCGCTGAGATAACCGATGCGGCCGGCGAAGCGCGGGTCCGTGCCGATCTTCAGCGCTTCGTGGTTGCTGCCCGAGGCGCTGATCCAGTGCGGATCCGGACGTTCCTCGTCTTCATCCACGTCATAGGGGTCGCTGTGGTCGGAGCTCTTCACCGCCCTGATGTTGTCGAGCAGGCGGGAGAATTTGCCCGACGGCAGGTTGGCGGTGGTGCTGCCGCCGACGCCGACACCGGAGAAGATCTTCTTGTAGTTGTAGGTGCCGGTCGGGTCGAGCAGCGGGCAGAGGTTGGCGAGGTAGTTGGTGAGGATGAAGCTCGCGCCGGCATCATCCGCGCGGTAGACCACCTTGATCGGCAGCCGGCCGCTGGTATAGGCGACCGGGGTCAGCGAGCCGTTGGTGTTGGCGTCGTAGAAGTGCTGGAATTGCTGCACGCCGTTGGCGTCGAGCGCGGGGATCAGCGTCGAGGTGTCGTGCCAGTCCGTCACGGTCGCCGAGAAGATCGCGCAGAGCTGGGCGGCCGAGAGCTGGATCGCGCCGCCGGCCTGGCTGTTCGGCGACAGCGCCGACTGGTTGGTCCAGGTCACGCCCGAGGCGGAATTGGAGGTGTTGACCGCAATCGCAACCGGGACCTCCATGGCCGGGACCTGGATCGGCGCGCCGACGGCCGCGGTGTTGAAGCTGGCGTTCGATTTGCTCAGGGCGCCGATCAGCAGCGTGTTCTGCCAATTGGTCGACGGGACGAAATTGCTGAACGAGATGGTGGTCAGGCTTGCAATCGAGCTGGCGAGCGGCGCGTCGCTGGCGGCGAAGTCGAGCCGCGGATAGGGATAGCTCTTGAAGGCCGAATTGGCGGTGTCGCGGAACGGCGGCTTGGCCGAGGGCTTGCGCACCACGGCCGGCGCGGAGTCCGGGCTGCCGCGGAACAGTTGCCGCGCATCGTCGGCGATGTAGGCGCGCTGGCCGTTGCCGGAGCCGACGGCCGCGAACAGGCCCTCGACCGATGTCGAGAACATGGTGCAGCTGGTCGGCAGCAGGTTCGGGCTCGGCGTTGCGGTCGAGAAGCTCGGCGAGAACGCCTGGCCGTCATTGGCCAGCGTCGCGCCCGCATAGCAGTCGAAGATCTGCCGCAGCGCCAGCGACGACAGCGTGCTGCCGCCGCCGTAGATGCCGGTTTGGGCCGCAGCTGGTTGCTGGGCTCCGATCATGGCGGCGGCCGACAACACGACCAGCGAGGTCGTGCCCAGCACGCGTTCGGCGAACGATTTCGTCTTCATGATAACCTTCCCTGTTTTTGTTGCGTGACGCAGCAGCGCCGCGCGACCGCCTGACGGCCGAGTGATGTCCAGAACGTCTTGTTCGATGGCTTGTGAATGGGACGGCGATGAAGAAGACCTTGCAGGAACGTCTCAAGACAATCGAAGCTGTTCGCCGCGCAGAGCGAACAGCCCTGCGCGTCGTCGTCGGCATCGGCGCCGATGTGGCTCACACCCCTTAGACAATCTGAGCTGGCGCGACGCGCAGCTGGCCTGTGGTGATTTTTCGGGCCGGTGAATTCTCGGAGGCCCGGGTGGCGCGATCCAATGTGAAGGCTGGATTACAATCAGAATGGTGGCGCGGAGCGAGGCATCCCCCGATGCCGCAATTGATCCCGAACCTGCCGCTATCCAACGCGAGTGCGAGACTGTAATGAGAGCGCTGGCCACGGGCGTCGGGGGGCGCTGGCGGGCCGCGATCGACTTGACGTGCCCAGGCGATCGGACTTTACGACATAACGATGGATTTGACGTGGCGAATACCAAGAAGGCCCGCGCGGCTGCTGGCGCGAAGAAGAACAGCAAGGGATTGACGCGTTCCGGGATCTCATCCTCCTCGCCACTCGGCATGCTGGCGCTGCATCTTCTCGAGCAATGGAAGAAGTCCGGGCGCGACGGCATCGTCTTCCTTGCGGAAAGCGAGAACAGGGCCGAGCGCCTCGGCAGCGTGCTGCATTCGCTCGATCCTTCGCTCGAGGTGCTGGTGTTCCCGAGGCTGAATACCTTGCCGTTTGACGGGCTGGAGCCGGCGCACGAGATCGCCGGCCGGCGGAGCTCGGTGTTGCGGCGTCTTGCAAAGAGCAGGAAGCCGGTCTTCCTGGTGTCGACGGCAGAGGCGATCATGGAACGGTTGCCGCTGCCCGCGAGCTGGGGCCGCCTCAGCATCAGCCTGAAGGTCGGTGCGCGCTATTCCGAGCAGGATCTCAAGGATCGTCTGGAATCTCTGGGATACGATCTCGACGAAGAGGCGGACTATCCCGGAAGCGTCCTGTTCCACGGAATGACGTTCGAAGTGTTTCCTGCCGGCGCCCTCGGGCCGTACAGGATCGAGCATTCCGGTGGCGTGATCCGCAGGATCGTCGGGGTCGATCCCTACGAACACGACGTCGTGTTCGACACCCAGGAGCTGCTGATCGATCCGATGTCGGAACGGATTGCGTTGGGAGGCAAGCGGGCACAGCGGGCGGCGCTGCCGGATTATTGTGAGCGCGCCCACTGGATCGCGGACGCCGGAGTTGCGGGTCATGCCGATAGCTGGCTGAGCACGATCAAGGAGGCGGCCGGCCGCAGAGAGACGGATCGCGACTACTTCGGCCCCGTCGACTGGAAGCGGCTGACCAAGCGCATGAGTGCGCTGCCTCGCAAGGCGGCCTTCACCCCGACGCCCGATTTCTCGAAGGTCGCCTCGTCGCGAAAGGCGCTCCGCGCATTTGTCGCCGACGCGCAGCGCGCCGGATCGCGGCTGGTGTTTGTCGCGGCGGTGGAGGACGACCTGCGCGCGATCGAGCGCATGAGCGGGATCAAGGCGGAGCGCGTCGGAGATTGGAGCGAGGCGGCGAAGGGGCGGGGTGGCGAAGCGGCGCTGCTGGCTGACTTCGATACCGGCTTCATCGGTTCGGGCCGCAAGCCGCTTGTCGTCGTCACGGCGACCGACGTGCTCGGCAGCCGGGCCCATCATCCGCAGCCCATGGCCAGAGCCTGGAGTGCGGCTTTCGATCATCCCGACGTGCCGGTGCGCGGCGCGGTCGTCGTTCATCTGCCGCGCGGGCTGGCCGTGCTCGATGGCTTGCAAACCCTCGACATGGGAAAGGGATCATCGCGCGAGATGATCAGGCTGGGATTTGCCGGGGATGATGCCATGCTCGTTCCGCCCGCCGACCTTGCGCTGATCTGGCCGTATGCGGCGGAGCGCGGCAAGCTGACCTTGGACAAGGCGGACGGAAGCACGTGGTGGGCGCGACGGACCAAGGCGGAGCAGGAAATTCAACTTGCCGCCAAGGCGCTTGCCAAACACATCGCGCAGCGACGCCGCCGGCGCGCTCCCAAGCTGGTCGCTCCCGGTCCCGCATATGAGCGGTTCGTCGCGCGCTTTCCATATTTCACGACAGTCGACCAGGCGAAGGCGATTCGGGACGTGCTGGATGATCTTGCGTCGGGTCATCCGATGGACCGGGTCGTCTGCGGCGACGTCGGGTTTGGCAAGACCGAGGTTGCCTTGCGCGCGGCGGCGGCCGTTGCCCTGTCTGGCAAGCAGGTTGCTGTCGTCGTGCCGACGACCGTTCTGGCAAGACAGCACGTCGCAACGTTCCGCAAACGGTTTGCCCCGCTCGGCATCGAGGTCGGAAGCTTGTCGCGCGCGACGTCGGCTGCGGAGCTGAAGCAGACGAAGGAAGGCCTGCGAAGCGGAAAGATGAAGATCGTGGTCGGCACGCAGGCGATCGCATCGAAGGACGTGAGATTCGCCAAGCTGAGCCTGGTCATTGTCGACGAAGAGCAGCACTTCGGAGCGGCGGAGAAGGCGAAGCTTTCGGGCCTGGCGAAGAGCGTCCATACGCTTTGGATGAGTGCCACGCCGATCCCGCGCACGCTTGCGGCAGGTCTCGCCGGATTCAGGGACCTGAGCGTGATCGCATCCCCGCCGGTCCATCGGCTTCCGGTCGTGACCAAGATCGCGCCACTTTCGGACGCCGCCATTGCCGCTGCACTGCTGCGCGAGCAGCGACGTCACGGGCAAAGCTTCCTGATCTGTCCGCGCATCCAGGATCTGGATCCGCTGTTGGCGCGCGTGCAGGCGGTGGCCCCGGAGCTGCGCATCGTTTGCCTGCATGGCAAGCTACCGGCCGACGAGATTGACGATCGAATGATGAGCTTCGTCGAAGGCGAGGCCGACGTGTTGCTGGCGACCAACATCGTGGAAAGCGGTCTCGACATTCCCCGGGCGAACACCATCGTGGTCTGCTGGCCGGAAAAGTTTGGTCTGGCACAGCTCCACCAGCTCAGAGGGCGGGTAGGACGCGGTGGCACGCGCGCCTTCGCGTACATGCTGACGGAATCGAACTCGGAGCAATCCGGCAAGCGGTTGGCCGTTCTCGAGGAGTTCAGCAGACCGGGCGCCGGTTTCGCGATCAGCGAGCGCGATCTGGACCTCAGAGGTGCTGGAGATCTGCTTTCCGAGCGGCAATCCGGCCACGTGCAGGTTTTCGGGCCGGTGCTCTACAGCCATCTTCTGAAGCAGGCTTCGGAGAAGGCGAACGACCGCTCCGCCGATCTGTGGGTGCCCGATCTCAACCTTCCACTCGCCGACCTGCTGCCCCGGAGTTATGTGCAATCGGAATCCATGCGCCTTGAAATCTATGGCCGCGTCGCGAGGTGCCGAAGCGAAGACGATCTGGAAGATCTGGAGGAAGAGACCTCTCGCCGCTTCGGCAAGCTGCCGCCGGCCGGCCGGGATTTCTTCACAGCGGCAAGGCTCAGGATCGACTGCAAGCGGCGAGGTATCGTGAGGCTCGACGTCGGGCCGGAGGCCGTCGCAGCGACGTTCCTCCCGGGGAGGCTGCCCAAATCCAGAGCACGGTCGCTACAACGCGACGGCGATCGCGTCTTTTATTCAGGCAAGACAAACGAACCGCCGTTCGAGCGGATCGATGATCTGCTGGATATCTTGGACGAGTGAGTACGGCGTTACTCCTGGCCAAGCCTTCGTCGTTGGCGATCTCCGATGCGACCGACCGCGCCGCGCTTCACGGCGCCGCCTGACTCTCGTCAGATGCGAGTCTGGTGACTGCATAGGAGCGCATCGCCCCTTGTGAGTGCATCACGCGCGCAGTGGAGATATTTCACTGCGTAGCGTCTGCGGAGAACAAATCGACTATTCCGTGCGCTGACATCGCCGTGACATGTAGCGCCGGTAGTGGACATATGAGGCGCTCCGTCCGTCGTCTTCCGGCCTGCTCCGAGCAATCGGAATGCCCCTTTCAGGCGCGAGTCGACGGTATTTGGGGCGGGCTATGTCGTTCAGATACCGGCATTTTCGAGCCGAAATATTGTGCACGGAGCCGGAATCAGCGGTGCCGGAACGGGCACCGATTTTCGCTTTCTCGGCAGGACGACGCGTTTTGCACACCGTTCCACCCGGTGTTGCCCAAACTTGTGTCCGCTAGCGGTATCTCAAATATTGGCGTTATATTTCAATTGCTTGTCGATATGCCGCAGTTCAAATGCCCGTGATATTTGTGCAACATTTGCCCGAAAACAGCCGCAACTCGGCTCAACGCGAGCGGTCTTTTGTTGCGTGATCGGGGGCCTTCTGTCTCATATGGAACTGCGACGGAGGGGGGCATCCCAAGGTCGTCCCGTTTTAGGTGGTTCGCTTAAGTCCCTCGCGTTCATGCGGGTGTGTCCGAAGGCGCGAAGCGACTGAGCGGGGATTTAAGGGACAAAGGGAACCAACCTGAGGGTGTTTTACCCGGCGGATCCGGAACCTTCCCTGAGATAGAGCAACTTGGAGGTTTAACATGAAGATGGTTAAGAGCCTTATCCTCGGCTCGGCGGCGGCTCTCGTCGCGGTCGGCGGAGCTCAGGCGGCCGATCTTCCCGTCAAGGCCAAAGCGGTCGAGTACGTGAAGATTTGCTCCCTGTATGGTCCCGGTTTCTACTACATCCCGGGCACCGATACCTGTATCAAGCTGGGCGGCTACCTGCGTGCCGACGTCGTCGTGAACTCGAACTCGGATCACACCGGCAACACCTCGGGTGCCGGCGGTGCGAACAACCGGTTCACCAACGGCTATACTTGGCGCTCTCGTGAAGACCTGAACATCGATACGCGCACGGCGACCGAATACGGTGTCGTCCGTACCTTCTTCGATGCGACCTTCTCGTGGACGTCGGACACCTACGCCGGACAGGGTAACGGCGCGACCGTTTACTCGCCGATCGGCGCGGTTCAGGCTCCGAACAACGCCAACTCCGGCGCGGTTGCAGGCGGTACGGTCGGCGTCTACTACGCCTTCATCCAGTTCGCCGGCTTCACCATGGGTAAGGCGGTCTCGCAGTTCTCGGCTCCGTGGGCCAACTATCCGGGCAACAACTTCGACGGTCTCGTCGGCGGCGGCGGTACGATCACTGGTGTGAACCAGTTCACCTACACCGCTCAGTTCGGCAACGGCGTGTCGCTGTCTCTGTCGGCTCAGGATCAGACGGCCTACTACCAGGCTGGCGTGAACAACATCCTCGCGGGTGGCGCTTACGGCACCAGCGACTACGCCGGCACGATTTCTCCGGACCTCGTCGCGATGCTGCGCGTCGACCAGGCTTGGGGTCTGTTCCAGGCGTCGTTCGCGGCGCATGACAACCACGCGGCCTACTACGGCGGCACTGAGTTGACCGGTCATCCGGACGACAAGTGGGGCTGGGCTGGTCAGTTGGCCTTGTCGATCAAGAACATCCCGACCGGACCTGGCGATACCATCAACGTCCAGGGCGTCTATACCAACGGTGCGACGCGCTACAACATCCAGGACCTCGCTGGTTCGGCTGGTGCGAACACCATTTATGGTGGAACCGGTCTGCCCGGCGCGTACCAGAGCGTTGGTATCGGCGTTGCTCCTGACAGCGTGTTCGGTGCCATCGGTGGCGTCAACACCGGGCAGCAGCTGGTCACGACCTGGGGTTTCCGCGGTGCATACGTGCACAACTGGAGCCCCTACTGGAACACCTCGATCTACGGTGCTTATGCCGGCATCACCTACAACGATACGGCTAAGACCCTCCTCTGCGGCGTCGGTGGCGTGGGCGGCTCGGTTCGTACCACCCTCAATGCTCTGGGCGGCGTGATGACGACCTGCAACCCCGACTACAACATCGCGCAGATTGGTACCCAGACCCAGTGGACCCCGGTCAAGAACCTGACCTTCACGGCAGACCTGACCTACACCCACCTGGATCAGAAGTACGCTGGTACGGTCTCGGCGCCCAGCGCCGCGATCGGCAAGCCTGCCGCTCTTTACGAGCTGAAGGACCAGAATACGGTTACCCTGCTGCTCCGCGCTCAGCGCAACTGGTAATACCGGTTGATCTGACTGCAAGTTAACAGAGCCCCCGGTGGAAACGCCGGGGGTTTTGCTTTGTTCAGCCACGCAGCAGCTCTCACAAGAGCGCCATCTTCTTGTACGATGTCATATTCTGTTCATTAATGCTTACCCGCCCCACCGATGGATCGTTTGGCAACCGATGACGGTAGCTCAACAAATAATTCGCCTCATTCGCGAGCAACCAGGTCTTACCGAACGCCAGATTGCCGAGCGCATCTTCGGCGAGGAAGGCTCCATACAGCGCGTCAATCCAACGTGTCGAAAGTTGGTGGCAGCCGGCTGGCTGGAGCGGCACGGCCGAGGATGGGCGGCGGACCCGTTCACGTATCACGCCGCAAGGCCCGATCTCTGAGCCAAGATTGGGGCTGATCCGATTGTCCCGGGCAGCCGGGCTTCGCATGGTCTATCTTCAACTTGTCCCCGGCGTCCAAACGCCGGGGGGTTGCTTTGCGTGGCTGGCTCTTGCCGATCAGGCGACGAGCATATCGCGCACCATCGGCACCACCTTGCTGCCGTAGAGCTCGATGCTTGTCATCAGCTTCTCGTGCGGCATCGGGCCTGCCGAATATTTCAGCTGGAAGCGCGCAGCGCCGAGCGCCTTCACGGTCGCCGCGATCTTGCGGGCGACGGTTTCCGGCCCGCCGACATAGAGCGAACCGTGCTCGGCCTCAGCCACGAACTCGTCGCGGCTCATCGGCGGCCAGCCGCGCTCCTTGCCGATCCGGTCACGCATGACCTTGTAGTCGGGCCACAGCTCCTCCCGAGCTTGCGCGTCGGTCTCGGCAACGTAGCCCGGCGAATGCACGCCGATCGGCTTCGGCGTCCGGCCGAACTGCTGGTAGGCCCGCTGGTGCAGGTCGACATAGGGCGCAAAGCGCTTGGGATCGCCGCCGATGATGGCGAGCATCAGCGGCAGGTCATAATGCGCCGCGCGCACCACCGATTCCGGGCTGCCGCCGACGCCGATCCAGGTCTTCAGCCGGCCGTGCTCGACCGGCGGATAGACCGACTGGCCGCTGAGCGGCGGTCGCAGCTTGCCCTGCCAGCTCACCGGCTCCTGCTTCAGGAGTTCGGTGAACAGGTCGAGCTTCTCCTCGAACAGCTCGCTGTATTGCCGCAGGTCGAAGCCGAACAGCGGGAACGACTCGGTGAAGGAGCCGCGGCCGAGGATCACCTCGGCACGGCCGTTCGAGACCGCGTCGACGGTTGCGAAGCGCTGGAAGACGCGGATCGGATCGTCCGAGCTCAGCACGGTCACCGCCGAGCCGAGGCGGATGTTTTGGGTGCGCGCGGCGATGGCCGCCAGCACGGTCTCGGGGGAGGAGATCGCGAAGTCGGCCCGGTGGTGCTCGCCGAGCCCGATGAAATCGATCCCGAGCTGATCGGCCAGCACCGCCTCGTCGACGACGTTGCGGATCACCTGGGCGTGGGACAGCGGCGTACCGGCGGCGTCCTTGGTGACGTCGCCGAATGTGTCGAGCCCGAATTCGAGAGAGGTCGTCATCAATCAGTCCAGTTGTCGGCGTGGCGGAGCATCCGCCACGGGCCACCCATCGCACGCAGGCCGAAAGGTCGTGTTGCTGCGGAGATGTCCGCAAGCCTGCGCTGTGGAGCCTTCGGTTGGAGATGCAGTGGAGCTATTGCCTGTTCGCGGCCCGACAAGGTCACGCCGCGAAACGCAGCGTTTCCAGGTCGCTTGTACTCGGCCTGCGGCCGAGGCTGCGGCGATCAGCCCGGGATGACCAGGAAGCCGGCCCGCGGGAAATGCACCACGACCTCGCCTGTGCGTTCGTCGGACCGGCGGATCGCGATGTGTTGCGCCGACAGCGAGACGATCTCGCCGCGGACTGGGATCTTGCCGTAGTCGTCCGGCATCACGCTGACGATGTCGCCGGGCTTGCGACCGTTCGGATCCAGAGGGTCGCCGAAAACAGGCGACTCCGGCCGCGACTTCGCCGCGATCTCGAGCGCGTCGGCTGACGACATCTCCGTGCGCGCGCCGTGGCCAATCGCGCGGACGCGCTCCTCCCAGGCCGCAAGGCGCGGCAAGGGCTTCACGATCTCGTCGATCGTGGCGACGCTCTGCCGTGCGTACCACACATTCATGTAAGCGCTGACGTCGGCGAGGCTGAACTCGCCGAACAGCCACTGTCGGCCGTCACCGAGTTGCGCCTCGATCCAGTCGACATTGGCGCGGAACTGGTCGCGCATCTGCGGCAGCGCCGCGGCCATGGCGGCGACATCGAACTTGGCGCCGCGCAGCTTCTCGCGATCCTCGATGAAATCCTGCGGGACCTTGTCGCCGATGAAGCCGAACGCGAGGGTGACCGTGTTCTGGAAGAACGGCCGGTCGGTCCACATGCCGAGCGCCCAGGGCATCCCGGCATGGCCCGCGGGAAACAGCGTCGGCGTCGGATAGCGCCGCTCCAGCTCGCGGATAATGATCTGGGTGTCACAATAGATGTCCGCGCCGATCTGCATCGTCGGTGTACGGCGATAGCCGCCGGTCATCGGCATCAGATCCGGCCTCGGCATGATCCGGGAAATCCGTACCGAGTTCCAGGCGAGCTTCTTGAATCCGAAGATGATGCGGATTTTCTCTGAGAACGGCGATTGATCGAAATGATGCAGGATCGGCGTGGGCTGCGACATGGCCTTCTCCCGGCATAGGGCTGCGATCTCCTCGGACCTTGTCGCACAGCCTGACAAGATTTCGGCGGATCGCAACCCATTTCCTTTGGAGAACGACGACGGCGCCGTGCCGTCAGAACGATTCCGCCCATGGCCGCAGGTCGAGCTCCAGCGTCCATGCGCTGCGATGCTGATGATGCAGCACCCAATAGGCGTCCGCGATGGCTGCGATGTTGAGCAGCCCGTCCGGACCGCGGTCGTCCTTCAATTGCGGGCGCATGCTCAGCAGGCGATCGCCCTCGATGCCGCCGTCGACCACGACATGGCCGACATGAATGCCCTGCGGCCCGAACTCCCGCGCCACGCTCTGCGCCAGCGCGCGCAGCGCGGCCTTGGCGGAGGCGAATGGCGAGTAGTTGGCCTTGCCGCGCAACGAGCCACTGGCGCCGGTGAACACCAGCGTGCCGCCGCCGCGCGCAAGCAGGGCAGGGATCGCGGCCTGTGCGAGCTGGAATCCGCCGAGCGCGTGTTCGCGCCAGTGCTCCTCGAAGCGCTGCTCGGTGACCTTGAGGAACGGCGCCGGCCGGTTGGAGCCTGCATTGTGCACGGCCATCGCCAGCGGCGCGAGCTTCCCGGCAGCCTCGACGAAGCGGGCGACATCCGCGGCAGTTGAGGCATCGCCCACGACATGGGTGACCCTGGCGCCGGTTGCTGCGAGTTCAGCCGCGGTCGCGGCGAGCTTCTCGGCGTTGCGCCCGGCGATCGCGACGGGATAGCCACCGGCCGCAAAGCGGCGCGCGATCGCGGCGCCGAGGCCGTGGGATGCGCCGACGCCGGCAATCAGCACGCTTCCCTGCACAGCGGTCGGCTCGAGGGCGGATCGGTCGTTCATGGCTCACTCCATCAAGGTGCCCGCGGCGCGGGCGAAATCATTGGTCGGACGCCATCGCGACGATGGCATCGCGCACCGTCCGCAGAATGGCATCGGACCGCTTCGGATCGGTGATGACGCGCGAGATCGCGAGTGCGCCGACCATCGCACTCACCGCGACGATTGCGCCGCTGTCGTCAGCGTCGCCGAACGTCTCGGCGACCTTGGCGATGAAGGATTCGATGTGCGGTTCCATCACCGCGCGGCACTGCTCATCGGCGCGGCCGACATCGGAGATCAGCGCGCCGATCGCGCAGCCCGACTTCGGCGAGTCGCGATGGCTGCGGCTGAGATAGCTTCGCACCAGGGCGTTGACGCTGACCGGCTTGTCGGGATCGCGCGACGCGCGCGCCGACGCCTCACCCAAGGTCAGCGCCTGTTCCAGCGCCGCGGCGATCAGGTCGGAACGCGAGGCGAAGTGGCCATAGAAGCCGCCATGGGTCAGCTTCACCTGCTGCATCAGGCTTCCGATGCTGAGCGCGTCGAGCCCCTTGTCGCGGATCTGCGTCGCAGCCTCGTTCAGGATGCGCTCACGGCTCCTAGCCTTGTCGGCCTGGGAATGGCCCATTTCGCAGTGCCCCTGTTTGACTCTCTTCCTGGATTATGACCATCATGCATCTGAATGACAACCATCATCCAGAAAATTTCAGTCACAAAGCAGGGAGGAACAGATGTCCGGCAGCGCGAGCGAAGGGCGGGTCCGCCACGAGCGGCATGATCACATCCTGAAGGTCATCATCGACAATCCGGCGAAGAAGAACGCCTTCAGCCCGGAGATGATGGCTGAGCTGTCCGACGCGCTGACGCTGCTCGACAATGATGACGGGCTCTGGGTCGGCGTGCTGTGTGCCGCCGGCGGCAGTTTCACCGCGGGTCTCGACATGCCGAAGTTCTTTGGTCCGACGGCGAGCCGCAAGCCGCTGCCGGAGGGCAATGTCGATCCCTTTGGACTGTCGAAGCGGTGCCGGAAGCCGATCATCACGGCGGTGCAGGGCATCGTGTTCACCGTCGGCATCGAGATGATGCTGGCCGGCGATATCGTCATTGCCGCCGACGACAGCCGGTTCTGCCAGATGGAAGCCAGGCGCGGCATCGCGCCGCTGGCCGGCGCGCATTTCCGCTACATCAGCCGCGCCGGGTGGGGTGATGCGATGTATCACCTCTTGCTGTGCGACGAGTTCAGTGCCGCAGAAGCGCATCGGATCGGCCTCGTGCAGGAAGTCGTGCCGGCCGGTCAGCAGATCGAGCGCGCGATGGCGCTTGCAGAGATCATCGCGCGCAACGCGCCGCTTGGAATCCAGGTGACGAAAGAGGCGGGCCGCAAGTTCATCGAAGCCGGCGAGCAGGCGGCAATTGCGATCATCCCGCAGATCCGCGAACGCGTGCTCAACACATCAGATGCGGCCGAGGGCATCAAGTCGTTCGTCGAGCGCCGCGCCGCGGTGTTCCAGGGACGCTAGTCGCAGCGGCGCTGGTCCCTGGGGCGCTAGTCTCAGCGGCGCTCGCTGCGTTCACGATACGTGCTCGGATTGCGGTTGTGACAATGTTGTCGCAGCCGCATCAATTTCGATCACGATGATCGTGCGACGACTCTTGTCGAGATTCGTCGAATCAGGGAGATTCGAATCCATTCATTAAATGCTATTTCGTCCTGCTTTCACTCAAGCGTCCGGTATGGATTCCCATGACAAACGCACGAGTAATTGTTGTCGGAAATAACAAGGGCGGCTCGGGCAAGTCGACAATTGCCATGCATGTCGCCATCGCGCTGATCAAGGCGGGTCAGCGTGTCGCCACCATCGATCTCGACAACAAGCAGAAGTCGCTGACGCACTACGTCGATAACCGGCGGGATTGGGCGCGGCAAACCTCGCTGAATCTCGATATCCCGGCGCATATGTGCTTCGAGACGGTGAGCGGCAGAAGCAGTGAAGTCGAGACGCTCGGCCGCAGCGCGCTTGCCGAGATCGTCGAGCGGCTCAGCCGGTCGCACGATTTCGTCGTCATCGACTGCCCCGGCCACGACACCTATCTGACGACGTTCACGCATTCGCTGGCGAACACGCTGATTACGCCGCTGAACGACAGCTTCCTCGACTTCGACGTGCTCGGCACCGTCGATCCTAACGACTTCAAGGTGACCGGCATCAGCCACTATTCGAAGATGGTGGAGGAAGCGCGGCGCGAGCGCCGCGCGCAGGATCAGCCGGCATTCGAGTGGGTGGTGCTGCGCAACCGCCTCTCGACGATTGGTTCACGCAACAAGCGGCTGGTCGGCGAAGCCCTCAACGAACTATCGAAGACCCTGAGTTTCCGCCTGGTCGACGGCCTGGTCGAGCGGGTGATCTTCCGCGAGTTCTATCCGCGCGGATTGACCGCGGTCGACGACGTCAATCAGCTCGCGCTCGGTGGCCGGCCGACCATGTCGCATGTCACCGCATGGCTCGAGATGGAGCGGCTGATGACCGCCATCATGCTGGGTCACCTGGTGGCGCGCCCGTCGGAATCCGCCGACGTCAGTCGCGACGCGGCGTAGACGCGGTCGGATCGTTACCGGCAGTTGGTGTTGCCCGCATTGGCAACGGTCAGGAACGTGATCGTTGCGGGAGCGAAGACGATTGCTCCCGCCGGGGCCGGCTCGCCATTCAGGGCGGGCATCTGGTCGGAAGGCCCAAGCGCAAGCGTGCGGCCATTGAGCTGAACATTGCCGTCGACAGGCCTTTCGCTCGCCAATGTGTAGCGTTGCGATGCCGCCGACATCGTCAGCTTGCGCCGCATCCGCCGGTCATTGTTGATGACGAGCAGGGCTATTCCATCAGGCAGATCGCGCGCGCAATGCGCATAGACGTGGAGACCGGGTTGCTCGCCGACGCCGGCATCGAGCACGGTGGTTCCCATCAGCCGTCGCCATAGCAGCGCGGTCCAGTAGTTCGGCCGCGGCAGATGGGTTTGCTCGTCGAGCAGCCCGTAGTCGCTCGCGGCAAGCGTGTTGTGCATCACCACTTGAACGCCCGCCTTGGCAAGCTGCCCGAGCTGATCGAGATAGCGGAACGTATCGGTGAAGGTCGCAGCCCAGCGATTGCCGCCGCACGCGGTCTCCGCGGTCTCGGTCAGCCAGATCGGCTTGCCCGGTGCAAGCCGCTCGCGCAGCGCCCGGTAGAAGGCGAGTGTCTTGCCGGCTCGTGCCAGCCATTGGTCTGACAAGGCCTGCTGTGCCGTGCGATCGCCGGAGCATCGCGCCGAGAGCGCGCCATAATGATGGTAGGAGACCGCGTCGATGCCCGCCGCTGAAACCGCAAAGAGGGCCTTTGTATCCACGCCGATTCCGATCGTGCCTGGGCCGAGGATCGCCGCGTCGGGCGCGGTGTCCTTCATGAATGCGCGGAACGTTGCGAAATCGCGGCCGTAGGCCGCGGCATCGTAGTGCTCGGGGGCGCCGCCGATGGCCGGCAGATCGGGCTCGTTCATGAACTCCGCTGCGGTGATCTGCCCGCCGGCCGATCGCGTGAAAGCGAGAAGCTGCCGGGCCTGTTCGGAGCTCCATCGGCCGTCAGCGTCGCGCGTGCCGGCGCTGATCGCTAAAGATGTGACGAGGGGGGCGTCGACGGCGTGCGAGAAGTCGATCACGCCCTGCCACTGCTGTCGCGTCAGCACGCCCTTGAAGCCGGCCGGTGGCGCCGATGGTGGCGCGTCGGAATCCGTAAAGAACGTGCTGTTGGCCCAGGTCCCGCTCACGCGAAGGTAGGCGGGAGCGAGCGCTGCTGCGAGCTTGCGTAGCCTGCTATCGTGCAGATCGATCGGCGTGCGCGCCGCGAACCGGTCCGGCTTCGCACCCCGCCGTGCGACGGCATAGGGTTTCCAAAATCGACCGCCGGTCACCTCGACCATCTCGATGTTGTAGGACTGGAAGCGCGGGTCGATGGTCGCAACTCGCGGCATGGCGGCGACGTCGAGCGTCAGCTCTGCCGCGGCGGCCTTCGGCTCGGCAAAGGCCGCAATGGCGAGCACAATGACGCAGGCGAGGCGTCGAGGAGGATGAACCCGGTGGTCGCGCATAAGGGCGTCACGGCATTCTGATTGGCGCTTCGCCGCAGCATGCAGCCGCAGCTTCTCTGGATCAACTCGATGCCGCGCCGTTTGGCTCGTTCGCGATGCGATCCCACAGCGCGCGGATCATGTCCTTCATGACCAGCGCGTCCTGCCAGCGGTCGGACAATTCCCTGCCGTCGGGTCCGGTGATGGCATAGGGCGGGGGACCGAGCTCGCACAGGAAGGTCAGGGTCGCATCGGGCCCGGCGCGCTTCCGCCAGGAGCGGATGCCGTAGTCCCACCAGTCCATGAACAGCGACACCCAGCCCTGATGCTGTGGAAAGCCGAGCGAGATCTGCACCTGCTCGCGGCTCGCGATGCGGCCGTGAATGCCCCAGGCATGGTCGAGGATGCGGTGGATCATCGCATGATTGACGTCGTCGATCGGCCAGGCGAATTCGCGGCCGACCAGATAGTGCGAGAGGTCGGCGGTCAGCCGCAGATCGGGGAAGCAGTCGAGCAGATCGAGCGTGAAGAGCAGGTCGGTCGTCATGCGGTCGCGATGGGTCTCGACATGCACGGCGACGCCGGCCTCCGTGCCAAGCCGCCGCCAGTCTTCGAGCAGGGGAATGCAATCTGCGATCCGGCGCGGCCGAATGTCCGGCTGCAGGTTGACATGATCGGCGCCGAGCTCCGCCACCAGCTCGAGCACCGGCTTCAGATCGTCAACATTCTTCGGATAGCATTGCGCCTGCCAGATCATGCCATGCGCGCGAAGGAAGCCTGTCACCTCGCGCGCGAAAGCGGGATCGATGAAGCGCACGCCGGCGCCGTCAAACGCGGCATCGCGGATCATCGCGAGCTGGGTTTGCAGCGGCCATTCGTCCTCATCCGCCAGCCGTCGCTCCATCGCCCAGAGCGACTGCAGGACGCGCAGTTGCTGCGCCACCGATCAAGCCCGTGCCGGGATCGCTGCGGGCAGCTCGGCCTGCTCGCTCGCGTCTTCGGCGATGTTCTCCTGATAGGTCTCCGGTCCGATCCAGATCGCAACCACCGTACAAGCCGACAGGAACATCGCGTAGCAGGCAACCGGCCACCAGGTGCCGTAGGCCGCCACCAACGCGGTGGCGACGAACGGCGCCGGGCCGCCTGACAGAAGCGAGCCGAGCTCACGCGCGAAGGCAAAGCCGGCGAAGCG
This sequence comes from Bradyrhizobium sp. AUGA SZCCT0105, assembly GCF_018129565.1. Lineage (NCBI taxonomy): Bacteria > Pseudomonadati > Pseudomonadota > Alphaproteobacteria > Hyphomicrobiales > Nitrobacteraceae > Bradyrhizobium > Bradyrhizobium sp. AUGA SZCCT0105. The sequence continues at coordinate 1,118,162 of NZ_JAFCMK010000001.1, forward strand.
GCGTTGCGGCGGGAACAGTTCGGCGAAATACGCCGCTTGCGGCCCGAACATTGCCGCCGTCACCACGGCGCGTGCCAGTATGAACGCAAGCGCAATCATGACCCATTCCTTGGTGCCGACCATCCAGAAGAACGGGAAGGAAAGCGCCACGCCGGCCAGCGCGCCGAACATGTAGACCGGCCGCCGTCCGATCCGGTCCGACAACGCCGCAAAGCCGAGGATGGCGAACAGCTCGATCGTGAAGGCCAGCATCAGAGCACTGAGCGCCTCCGCTTTCGGTACGCCCAACGTGGTGATGACGTAGCTCAGGCCGAACACCGGGAAGAAATAGCCGAGCCCGTTTTCGGCCATCCGGGCGCCGAGCACGACGAAGAAGTTGCGCGGGTGCCGGCGCAACGCCTCCATCGCCGGATTGCTCTCGACCTTGCCGCGCGCGACCACCGCCTGGGTGTAGACCGGCGTCTCGGTGATCCGCATACGGACGAAGATGCCGACGACGATCAGGAGGAAGCTCGCCAGGAACGGCAGCCGCCAACCCCAGCTCATCAGGGCCTCGCGCGGCAGCATCGTCACCAGCGCGAAGGCGGCGGCGGCGAGCAGATTGCCGACGGAGACACCGAGCGGCGCGAAGCCGCCCCAGAAGCCGCGATGCTTCGGCGGCGCGTTCTCCACGAGGTAGATCACCGCGCCGCCATACTCGGCACCGGCGCCGAGGCCCTGGATGACGCGCATCGCGACCAGGAGGATCGGCGCCCACACGCCGATCTGCGCATAAGTCGGCAGGAAGCCGATCGCGGTGGTGCCGATGCCGATCATCAACAGCGTTGCGACCAGCACCGGCTTGCGGCCATAGCGATCGCCGAGGATGCCGAATATGAGGCCGCCGAACGGCCGCACCACGAAGCCGACGCCGAAGGTCAGGAACGACAGCAGCGTGCCGACCACCGGATCGCTCTTCGGAAAGAACAGCTCGCCGAACACCAGCGCGGCCGCGGTGCCATACAGGAAGAAATCGTACCATTCGAGCGCGGAGCCGATGCTTGCGGCCAGGATCACACGCAGGCGCGATGTGCGAGCGCCATCTGTTGCCATCTCGGTCATTCGTTTCCCCGTTGTTTTGTTTTTTATGTCTTGAAAGCAGCAATGCCCGCGGCTGGCCGCGGGCATTGTCGTCAGTCTCAGGCGGCGCGCGTGAAGTAGGATTTCTTCGACGCCGACTGGGTCTCGTAGATCGATCCTTGTCGCTTGGCTGGCGGCAGCGGCATCCGTACCGGCACGTCGGTCAGCCGCGGTGTGACCACCGGCGGACCCGCCAGCAGGCGGCTGTTGAATTCGTCAAAGTCCTTCACGCCCATCAGCGGCCAGGCGTCGCTGGCGGCCACTTCATAGAGAAGCAGGTTGCGCGGCCGGTCCGACGTGTTGGTCGCCGAGCCGTGCAGCGCGCGCACGTGGTGGAACGACATGCTGCCGGCCTTGCCCATGCAGGGCACCGCGCGCTTGATATCGTCCTGGATCTGGTCCGGATCGATCAAGCCGGCGAAGCAGCCGTCCTCGCCGTGATGATCCCACATCGTGCTGCCGGTGTGCGATCCCGGCGTCACCAGCATCGGGCCGTTCTCGATATCGCAATCGTCGAGCAGCACGCCGATCGCGAGGATGTCGTCATTGGTGTGCGGATAGAACGCCCAGTCCTGATGCCACTCGACCGGCGAGCCGTATTGCGCCGACTTCATGTTGAGCTTGGCGCCGTGCAGCCGAAGCCCGGGGCCGATCAACTTGGTGAGGATCGAGATCACGGCGGGGCTGCGGACGATCTCGTCGAAGATCGGGTGCACCTTGTGCGGCGCCTTGATGCGGCGGACGCGCGGAGTCTCCGGCGTATGGCCCGGCTCGAGGTCGTAGACGTCGGTGTGCTCGCTGACAGCAGCGGCGCCGGCCACCAGCTCGGCGAGTACCGTGCGGACCTTGCCGAGGGTCTCCTGGTTCAGCACCTCGGGGACCACGATCACCCCGTCGCGCTTGTAGGCCTGGGCCTGCTCGTCCGAAATCATGCCGCTTCTCCCCTATTGTTTCATGTTAGCGCTAACATTAGGCAATGCTAGCGCTAACATCATGGCTTGGCAACCCGGAATCGTGCAGGGTCCGGCCCATGAGCTCCGACCTGACCGAACCCGGGACCGGCCCGACCGGTGCCGCGCCCACCCTTTCAGAGGTGGCCAAGCGCGCCGGCGTCTCCTCGATCACGGTGAGCCGGGTGGTGCGGATGCCTGACCTCGTCGCCCCCGAGACCCGGGCGCGGGTCGAGCGGGCGATGCGCGACCTCGGCTATGTCCCGAACCTGGTGGCAGGCGCGCTGGCGAGTGCACGGACCAATTCGGTCGGCGTGTTGGTGCCGACCATCGCCAACTCGATCTTCGCCGACACGGTGCAGGGTCTGTCCGACAAGCTCGAGCCGCTCGGCTTCTCCGTGATCCTGGCGCAGTCGCGCTACGATGCGGTGCGCGAGGATCGCGTGCTGGCGGCGCTGCTGTCGCGGCGGCCGGAGGCGATCATCATGGTCGGCTCGCCGGCGACCGAGGAGGGCAGCCGCCTGCTGCGCAATGCGCGGATTCCGATCGTCGAGACCTGGGATCTGCCGGCCAACCCGATCGATGCGGTCGCGGGCTTCGACAATTACCAGGCCGGTGTCGCTGTCGCGAAGCATCTGGTTGCACAAGGGCGCAGGCAGCTCGCCTTCATCGGCGGCGATGATCCGCGCGGCACGCGGCGCTGGTTCGGCTTCCGGGACGAGGCGCTGGCAAGCGGTCTCGCCGAGCCGCGCCGGCTGATCCTCGACCGCAAGGATTCCGGCAGCGTGGCGGCGCATGCGCGCCTGCCCGATGTCGACGCGGTGTTCGCCGCCAACGATGCGCATGCGATCGGCTTCATGTCGGGGCTGCGCAAGGCCGGCCTGCTGCGCGACGGGCCCGCGTCGGCACAGCCGGTCGCCGTGATCGGGCTCGGCGATCTCGAAATGGGCCAGCTGATCTCGCCGACATTGAGCACGATCAGCGTGCATGGTGACGCGATCGGCCGCACCGCGGCGACGCTGATGCTGGAGCGCGGCGGTGAGCGCCGCATCGATCTCGGCTTCGAGCTGGTGCTGCGCGACAGCGGTTAGCGATCGCCGGCCGCTACAGGCGGGCGCAGGTCGCTAACGCGTCTCTGCTCTCATTTTGCCGCGGTGCCGGACTCCGCCACCTCGATCAAGCTGATGAGGCCACGCAGAATGGCCATCGGCGAAGGAGGGCAACCCGGAATATGGAGATCGACAGGTACAACTGCCGAGACCCCGCCAACCACCGCATAGCTGCCGGCAAAGCATCCGCCATCCCTGGCGCAATCGCCCACAGCGACGACCCATTTGGGATCGGGGGTCGCGCGGTATGTGCGCTCCAGCGCCTCGCGCATGTTCTGCGTGACCGGACCTGTGACGAGCAGGACATCGGCGTGACGCGGCGAGGCGACGAACCGGATTCCAAACCGTTCGACATCGTAATACGCATTGCTCAGCGCGTGAATTTCCAGCTCGCATCCATTGCACGAGCCTGCATCGACCTCGCGGATCGAAAGGCTGCGGCCGAGGCGTCGTCGTGCGGTGCGACCGACCGTGGCCGCGAGCTCCGCGAGCGCAGTGTCGTCCGGACGCGGCGCCTGTTCGGTCAAGGGCTGGCGAAACAGGCTCTGGAACAAAAGTTTGCGCATCGCCTGCGGTCCTCAGAGGTCCTGCCCCGAATAGGAGCAGTTGAACGACTTGTTGCAGAGTGGGAAGTCCGCCACGATGTTGCCTTCGATCGCTGCCTCGAGCAGGGGCCACTGAAACCATGACGGATCGCGCAGATGACATCGCTCGATCCGATCGCCGTTCAGGCGCAGCCAGGCCAGAATGTCGCCCCGGAAACCTTCGACCAGCGCGATGCCTTCGCAAGGCTCGGTCGCACCTTGCAGCGACACTCTGACGGGGCCGCCCTCGAGGCCGATCAGGATCTGGTCCGTCAGCGCAAGACTCTGCTCGACTTCCCGGATCCGGATCCAGACGCGGGCGTTGACGTCGCCATCGCTGAGAACGGGGACGTCGAAACGCAGACCATCATAGGGGAGATAGCCGGGGCTGCGTCGGGCGTCATGGTTGCGGCCGCTTGCGCGCCCGACATAGCCACCGGCTGCGAATTGCCGGGCGAGCGCCGGGGTCACGATGCCGGTGGTGACGGTGCGATCCTGCAACGAGGCGGTGTTGTCGTAGAGTTCGACCAGCGCAGGGAAATGCCGGCGGATCTGGTCGAGCGCGGCCCGGATTGCGTTGGGTCCGTCGCTGGCGATGTCGCGTGCGACGCCGCCGGGAACGATAAGGTCGCGCATCAGGCGGTGGCCGAATGCAACGTCGGCCGCGCGCAGCACGCACTCGCGCAGCACGGCGCAATGTGCCTGCATCAGCGCAAATGACGCATCGTTGCAGATTGCTCCGATGTCACCGAGATGATTGGCCAGTCGCTCGAGCTCGGCCATCAGCGCACGCAGCAACAGCGCGCGGGGGGGCACGGCAATCTGCTGCGCGGCCTCGACGGCTTGCGCGAATGCCAGTCCATAGGCGACCGTGCTGTCGCCGGAGACCCGGCCGGCGAGCCGCGCGGCCTGCTCGATGGTGCTCCCAGCCATCAGCCCTTCGATGCCCTTATGGGTGTAGCCGAGCCGCTGCTCCAGGCGGACCACGGTCTCGCCGCTCGCCGTAAAGCGGAAATGTCCGGGCTCGATGATGCCGGCATGCACGGGGCCGACCGGAATCTGATGCAGGCTGTCCCCTTCGGCCGGAAGGAATTGATAAGGCGCCGCATCCGGTGATGCATCGAGACGTTCGCCCAGCGGGAAACGCATTTGCCATCGGCCATGATCGAGCCAGGGACGGGGATCCGGCGTGCCCGCGGCCTGAAGCCCGAACAGGTCGTGGACGGTGCGCTCCAGTCGGAGCGCCGGAGGATGATAGGCCGCGACCGACGGGAATTGGCGATCGGGACAATCCAGGCTGATCACGCCGATATCGGAGGTGCGGTCGTCGAGGATGGCCATATGCACGCACGATGCTTCGCCCCATAGCCCGAGCAGGCTCAAGCCGCCATCGGCGAGGGCGCTGGCGGCGGAGCGCCAGACGTCGTCGTCCACCACTGCGCGTGGCCACGGATAGTGCCGTTCGACCTTGCGGCCCGCCTGGATCAGATCGATCAATTTCGGCATATCCCGTTCTCCCTCGCGCTAGCCCAGGAGGTTGGCGACGTGCTGGAACCAGACAACCAGCGGTCCCGGAAGGTAGATGCCCGCAGTCAGCACCAGCGCGAAATGCGCGAACATCGGCAAATAGGATGCATCCGCCGGCGCGACACTGCCGCGCGGCTCGCCGAAAGCAAGGCTGGTCAGGCGCAGGATCAGCGCGCCGAGGGCAAGCAGCAGGCCGAAGACCAGCGGGATGGCGAGCAGCGGCTGGCGCGCGAAGGTGGAACTGACGATGAGAAATTCGCTCATGAAGATGCCGAGCGGCGGCAGGCCGGCGATCGCGACCACGCCGATCACGAGACTCCAGCCGAGGGCCGGATGGGTTTCGGTCAGGCCGCGAATGTTGGCGATCCGCTGCGTGCCCTTCACCTGTGCGATGTGGCCGACGGCGTAGAAGATCCCCGACTTGGTGAGGCTGTGCATCACCATGTGCAGCAGGCCGGCAAAGTTGGCGAGCGGGCCACCCATCCCGAACGCAAACACGATGATGCCCATGTGCTCGATCGAGGAATAGGCGAACAGCCGTTTGATGTCGCGGCGGCGGTAAAGCATGAAGGCTGCGAACAGCAGCGAGGTCAGCCCCATCGTCACCATCAGCGGGCCCGGCGATATCGCATCCGGATTGGCGGCGAGCAGGATCTTGAAGCGGAGCACAGCGTAGAGCGCAACGTTGAGCAAGAGGCCGGAGAGCACGGCGGAGATCGGGGTCGGGCCCTCGGCGTGGGCATCCGGCAGCCAGGCGTGCAGCGGCGCCAGGCCAACCTTGGTGCCGTATCCGAGCAGCAGGAAGATGAAGGCGACGTTGAGCAATGCCGGGTCGAACGTCGCCGCGCGGCTGATCAACACCGTCCAGACCATGGCGTCCTGGCCCTCGCCGATGACCGGCCGTGCCGCCATGTACACTAGGATCGTACCGAACAGCGCGAGCGCGATACCGACGCTGCCGAGGATGAAATACTTCCAGGCGGCCTCCAGCGCCGCATGGGTCCGGTAGATGCCGACCATCAGGACGGTGGTCAGCGTGGCGATCTCGACTGCAACCCACATCAGGCCGATATTGTTCGACACGAATGCGAGGTTCATGCCGAACATCATGACCTGATACATGGCATGGTAGAATCGCAGATAGCCCGGCGTGAGCCGCCCGGTCTCGAGTTCGTGGGCGATATAGCTCGCGCTGAACACGCTCGTGGTGAAGCCCACGAAGGTGTTGAGTACGATGAAGACGATGTTGAGATCGTCAATCAGCAGGTACGGGCTGGGTTGCGGGCGCTCGATGACGAGCAGCGAAAGCGCGGCCAGCAAGGTGCCGAGACTGGCGAGGATATTGAGCGCTGCGGTCAGGCGGTAGCCGGGCAGCGCCGCAAGCACCGCCGCGGCGCAGATCGGTATCAGTAGAACCCAGGCGACCGCATCCGACGCCGCAGTCATCGCCGCTCTCCCCTGAATTCATCGAGTGCGCCGACGTCGACGGTGTCGAACCGCTCCCGAATCCGGAACAGGAACACGCCGATGACGATGAACGCGATCAGGATCGAAAACGCGACGCTGATCTCCACGACGAGCGGCATGCCCTTGGCGCCGGTCGCGGCCAGCACCAATCCGTTCTCCAGCGACATGAAGCCGACGACCTGGCTGACCGCGTTGCGTCGCGTCACCATGACGAGCAATCCCAGCAGCACCACCGACAGTGCAAAGGCGAGGTCTTCCCGCGCCAGCGGATCGGCGGCGCCGGTCACGCGGAGCATCACCATCATGGAGAGGGCGACGAGCCCCATGCCCGCCAGCATGGTCAGGCCGATACCTACCGAGGTCTCGATATCGCGATGAATGCCGAGCTGCTTGACGATCCGGTGCAGCGCCACCGGGATGATGGTCGCCTTGAAGACCAGCGCGATCACGGCCGTCACGTAGAGATGCGGTGCGTTCTGCACGTAGGCCTGCCACGCGACCGAAAGCGCCAGCACCACTGCATGAAGTGCGAAGATGTTCAGCAGCGCATACAGGCGGTCCTGGTACAGCATCATGAAGCTGATCAGCACAAGCCCGCCGGCGAGCAGATGGGCGATGTCGAAGGCGAGGTTATGCATCAGAAGCTCCGTGACACGAACCGAAGCAGCGTGCCGAGCAGGCCGAGCATGAGCGCGGCGCCGAGGAACTCGGGGACACGGAAAACCCGCACCTTCGCCGTCGCGGTCTCGAACACGGCAAGCAGGAAGCTTGCGACCGCAAGCTTGAGGATGTAGGCGGCGACGCTCACCAGATAGGACAGCGGACCCGCACCCTCGGTGGTGATCTGCCACGGGAAGAACACGCAGATGATCAGGGAAATGTACAGCAGCAGCTTGAGAAAGGCGCCAAACTCGATCATGGCAAGGTGACGCCCGGAATACTCGAGGATCATCGCCTCGTGCACCATGGTCAGCTCCAGATGCGTCGCCGGGTTGTCGACCGGGATGCGCGCGTTTTCGGCAAGCGCCACCATGATGAGGGCAATCATCGCCATGCCGAGCGAGACGCGCAGTCCCACTTCGGACGACGCCATGAAGGTCGCGACCGTTGACAGCTGGGTGGAGCCGGCAATGAGCGCGACGCAGAACACCATCAACAACATGGCTGGCTCGGCCAACGCTGCGATCATCACCTCGCGGCTGGAGCCGATGCCGCCGAAGCTGGTGCCGACATCCATGCCGGCAAGTGCGAGGAAGAAGCGCGCGCTGCCGAGCAGGGCGACGATCGCGATCAGGTCGGCGCTCCAGTTGAATTGCAAGCCGGTCGCAAATGTCGGGACCAGCGCCGCGGCGACCCAGATGGCCGCGAACGTTATGTAGGGCGTGACACGGAACAGCCAGGACGCGTTTTCGGCGAGCACGACCTCTTTGCGAAGCAGCCGCAGCAGGTCGCGGTAGGGTTGGAAGATCGACGCTCCCCTCCGACGCAACAGGCGGGCCTTGACCTTGCGCACGACGCCGGTCAGCAGCGGCGCGAGCAGCAGCACGAGCGTCATCTGGCCCAACTGAACGAGGATGTCCGAGATCACGACCATATCGCGAGCGCCAGCAGCAATGTGACGAGGGTTACGAACACCAGACTGAGGTAGCGGCGAATGGTCAGGAACTGGAGCTGGTTCAGCCGATCGGCGCAAAACCAAACGACGTCAGTCACGGGCGTATATAACCGCTCCCAGACCAGATCGTGCATATCGACCCTGAAGCGGGCCGGCCGCAATTCGCCCGGCGAAGGCATGTCGACATGCTCGCGGGCCTGGAAAACCAAGGTGCCGAACACGCGGCGGATCGGCTGGACGAAGCTCGCTCCGGAATACTGTGCGGCCGGTGTCGGATCGGTGAAGCCGCAACCCCAGGCCGGCCCGCGCCTGATCGCGCGCGACGCGAAGCGATGGATGAAATACACCGCCAGTGATGCCGCGGCCGTGATGAAAACAAAGACGAGCAATCCATTATAGGAACTACGGCTCTCCTCGATCGGCACGATCGAGAGCCAGGGGTCGTTCGCCTGAACCGGCATCCGGTGGCCGATGATGGCCTGTGCGACGGGCGAGAGCGCGTCGATCACAACGCCCGGCAGAATGCCGGCGAGGAAGCAGAGCGCGGCGAGGCTGAACATCGCGGCAAGCGAATAGCGATCGACTTCGCTTGCGGCTTGCGCGGCCGGGCTCCGCGCGCGGCCGAGGAACGTGATGCCGAAGGCCTTGACGAAGCATGCGGCGGCGAGCGCCGCCGCCAGCGCCAACAGGGCGCCGACTGCGGGCACCATGATCTTCAGTAGCCATTGCGGCAGATCGGGACTCTGCAGAACGGCCTGAAACATCAGCCATTCGGAGACGAACCCGTTGAACGGCGGAAGCGCCGAGATCGCAACGCAGCCGACGAGAAAGACGAAGCTGGTGAGCGGCATGCGGTGGATCAGGCCGCCCAGCTTCTCCATGTCGCGTTCGCCGGTCGACGTCAGCACGGCGCCGGCGCAGAAGAACAGCAGGCTCTTGAAGAACGAATGGTTGAGCACGTGGAACAATGCCGCCGTGAAGGCGAGGGCCGCTGCCAGGCCGAGGCCGTTCGCCTGAAATGCCAGTGCAAGGCCGAGGCTTGCGAAGATGACGCCGATGTTCTCGATCGTGCTGTAGGCGAGCAGGCGCTTGAGATCCTTTTCCATCAGCGCATAGAGGATCCCCATCACAGCGGTCGCGCCGCCGAGGACCAGCACCACGACACCCGCCGACCAGCTTGGCGGCCCGAGCAGATCGAACACGACGCGGATGAACCCATAGATCGCGACCTTGGTCATCACGCCGCTCATCAGCGCCGAGACATGGCTTGGTGCTGCGGGATGGGCCAGCGGCAGCCACACGTGCAACGGAACCAGGCCGGCTTTTGATCCGGCGCCGAGCAGCATCAGCGCGAGCACCAGGGCGGCTTCGGACGGGGTGTGCTGGGCGCTGCGGATGGCCGCAAAACCGTAGCTGCCGCCAGATCCCGACAGCAGGCCGAAAGCGAGCAACAAAGCGAGCGTTCCGAAGCTTGCCATGACGAGATAGACGTAGCCCGCGCGCGCATTGTCCGCATCGCGGTGGTGCGCCATCACGAGCGCCCAGGACGCAAGCGACATGAATTCCCAGCACAGCAGGTAGGTGAACGCATCGTCGGCCAGCACAACGAGGTTCATCCCGGCCAGGAATGCCGGAAAGAAGGGAAGGATGCGCTGCGGCGCGGACTCGTGATTGCCATAGCCGAGGCCATAAAGACTTGCGGCCGCACCGCCGAGATTGACCACGGCAAGAAAGAATGCCGCGAGCGCGTCGAGGCGGAAATGCGATCCCAGCCACGGCAAGCCGATCGGCAGTATCAGTTCCGTCGCGCTGGCGTGGGAGATGAGCGAGAACAGGGCTCCGGCCAATGCGACCAGCGAAATCGCAAAGGTCGCGCCGTAGACGATGGCTGTCGATCGGCGCGATCGGGTCGTTGCGATTGCGAGAGCGGTCGTTCCCAGCAGTGCGGCAACACACCAGACCTGCTGAGTGACCGCCTGGATCATGTCTGCACCTTCGGCGAGCCGGATCCGGCCTTCAGTCGCACGCCGCGGCCGCCGCCGCTGCTGACGGCGCCCTCGTTGACGACCTCGACGCCGGCCGTGCCGAGCGCGTCGATCAGTTTCACAAGCGAGTCGACATTGCCGCGAATGGTGCCCTCGCTCGCCTCCATGCGCTGGATGGTCGGCACCGAAAGTCCGGACAGCTCGGCGAGCTGCCTTTGGTCAATGCCAAGCAAGGCTCTGGCAGCCCGGAGCTGCGCCGCGGTGATCATCGATCAAAGCCGTCGATTGAGAGTCGGGTCTGTTTGGATGTCATTTATGCACATCAAGTAGTGATGCGGCAAGTCCAATAAGTGATGTTTTATACATCAATTCTAGCGCAACCATCAATTCGGGCCCGCATCCGCGCCGCCGCCGATGCGCTTCAGTTGGCGATCTTCCGGTAGACGTCTGCAGCGCGGCGCAGCAGGCGGCTCTTGCGTTTGCGCTCATGCACGCGCTGGTGCTTGGCCTTGCGCTCGTCGGCGCGCCGCGCGAGGGCATCGGCACTTTCGAGCAGCGCGCGGCGGACCTCGTCATCGTTCAATTCGCCGAGTAGCTGCTGCCCCTTGCGCAGATGCTTGAGGACGGTCCGCCATGACGCGTATTCGTCGGGGGGCAATCCGCCTTCCGAGAACTCGATGGCGTAGCGCAGCCGCTTGCTGGCGAGACGGACGCGGTGGCGCTTGTTCTTGCCCATGCCCTGCAGCCCGCGGCTCTTCTGGCACAGCTTGCCATGCCAGCGCGCCAGGCGGCGCGCGTGAAAGACCGAGACCGGCACGGCGCGCCGTTGCGCGGCACGGCGGTTCTGCCGCGTGCTCCAGGGGCCGCTGCCGACCCAGTCCCACATGCCGTCGAACCATTGCCAGTAACGGTCGCTTTGCAAGGCTTCCTTGAGCGCTTCGAACGCATCGGTTCGCGCTGTCTGGAGCATGCGCTCTTCCGGCAGCCCTTTGCTGTTGTCGATCGCAACGTCGAGGTCGCGCGTTGCGCTGAGATAGGCGCTCAGCCATTTCAACTCGGATTTCAGCCGCGTCCATTCGGTGTCCGCCACCATCGGGCCGTAGAAGGCGATCGCCGCCTTCAGCCGCGTCAGTGCAATGCGGGTCTGGTGGAGCGCTGTGGGATCGCCGGAGCTCAGGGCCTCGTGGTTGGTTGCGACTTCCTCGAGGCATTCGGACAGGATCAGGCGAAACGCGGTCTCACAACGCATGGCTTCGCTGAGATGGCGTAGCCGCTTCGGGCGGACAACGCGGTCCCTGTCCGAACTTGCCGCTGACGTCATGACACTCTCGTGACCCCGCCCGAGCCGCAATGCAAACCGCGGCTCCCGGATGGAAGATTTCCCGTTTGGTCGTTGTCGATCAAGGGTTTTCTGCTGGAGCGCAGTGCAGCGGTCCGGCGTCGCGATCAAAATGTCGCAATCAAAGCGGTTGAGAGGGCTCATTTGCGTATTTTACGGGCCTTGGATGCCGGTGCATTGAGGCGCCGCAAAACGGCAAACGGAAATCGCCAGATATTTCGCGCACGAAGTATCTTGATATTTCGCACGCGAAATATATAACAGCGACATGAAAGCGGAACACCGGTTGATCTTCCTTCTGACCGTGGCCTATCGGCGGCTGCAGCGCGCCATCGAGCAGGAGACGGCCGCGCACGATCTGACGTCGGCGCAGGCGGGCGTGCTGTTCTTCCTCGGGCGCAATGACGGCGCGCTGATCGGCGACGTCTCGCAGGCGGTCGACATCGTGCCGTCGGCGATGACGGGGCTAGCCGACCGGATGGAGCGTGCGGGTCTCGTGAAGCGACGGCGCGACGGTGAGGACGGGCGCAGCCAGCGGCTCCATCTGACCGCCGCGGGGCAGGAGCTCGGCAAGCGCGCCGCAACGCGGACCAGGGTGATCAACAACCGTCTGATGGACGGGTTTTCGGAAGCGGAGATCGACGTGGTATCGCGCTGGCTGACCAGCCTGCAAGAGAAATTTCCGAAGGACAAGGACGGCTAGCGTGCCTTCAAGCGAAACGGGTACCGGTTCGCGTCACGAAAACGCGTCCAACAAGCAGCAAGCAACAGGAGTGAGACATGAGTGAAGTGGTCGTAGCACTGGACGGTGGCGTTCTCACCGTGACGATGGCGCGTCCGGACAAGAAGAACGCGATCACCAACGCGATGTATGGCACGATGGCCGACGCGCTCGAACGCGCGGAAGGCGATTCTGCAATCCGCACCGTCCTGTTGCAGGGCGACGGCGACAGCTTTACCGCGGGCAACGACCTCGCCGATTTCGCGGCGGTGTCGCGCGGCGTGCAGGGCGAGCGTCACGTGACGCGCTTCCTTGCCGGGCTTGCCAAGGCGACGCGGCCGCTGGTTGCCGCGGTGCAGGGCAATGCGGTCGGCATCGGCACGACCATGCTGCTGCATTGCGACCTCGTCTACCTCGCGCCGACCGCGCGGCTGATCACGCCGTTCGTCAATCTTGCGCTGGTGCCGGAGGCGGCGTCGACCTATCTGCTGCCGCAGCGCATCGGCTATGCGCGGGCCTATGCGATGTTCGCGCTCGGCGAGCCGGTCGAGGCGGAGACCGCGGTCTCCATCGGTCTTGCCAATGCCGTGGTGCCGCTTGCGGATCTCCGCGCCAAGGCCCGCGCGGCGGCGGATGCGCTGGCGAAGCGGCCGTTCGGCTCGCTCCAGCACACCAAGGCGCTGATGCGCGATCCCGCCAGGATCAGCGCGCAAATGGCGCGCGAGGGCGAAATCTTCCAGCAGCGGCTGATGAGCGCGGAAGCGCGGGAGGCCTTTGCCGCGTTTGCCGAGCGGCGGCAGCCTGATTTCTCCAAGATCGCCGGTTAGGCTTGTGGTTTGAGGGCCGCCACGCAGCGGGCGGCCCCCTTCGCTTTGGGGTTGACGGCTTCGCCGGCATCGAACATCTCGTGTCAGGGCATGGCGCAACCGGCGAGGCGAGGCATGAGCGACAGTCATACGCTGCGCGGCGATGGAATCGCCGTGACCATCCTGGCGCAAGGCGCCGAATTGTCGTCGCTCAGGAATGCCGACGGAACCGAGTTGCTGTGGCAGGCCGGCCCGCAATGGCCGCGCCATGCGCCGATCCTGTTCCCGATCGTCGGCCGGTTGAAGAACGACACGCTGCGCCACCGTGGCAAAACCTATCCGATGACGCAGCACGGCTTTGCGCGGGATCGCCGCTTTGCCTGGCTGGAGCAGGGACCGTGATCGTGCAAGCTCGCGCTCACCGACGATGCGGAAACCCGTGCGCGCTACCCCTTCGCGTTCAGGCTCGAGGTCACCTACACCGTAGACGGCGCCGATCTCGATGTCGCCTTCGATGTCATCAACACCGGCGACGAGATGCTACCGGCCTCGCTCGGTGGTCATCCCGCCTTCAACTGGCCGCTGGTGCCGGGGCTGCCGAAGGAGGCTTACACGCTGACCTTCGGCAAGACTGAACCTGCGCCGATCCGGCGGCTGAAGAATGGATTGATGCGGCCACAGCCTGAACCCAATCCGGTCAAGGGCAGAACGCTTGCGCTGTCGGAGGAGCTGTTCGATGACGACGCGATGGTCTTCGATCAGGTCGCAAGTACATCGATCCTCTTCACAGCGACACTAGGCCCGGCAGCAGCCACACAAGGCCCGGCGATCGAAATGTCCTGGCGCGGCTTCCGCGAGCTCGGCATCTGGTCGAAGGTCGGCGGCGCGCCGTTCCTTTGCATCGAGCCGTGGCACGGTTTTGCCAGCCCCGCGGAGTTCGATGGCGAGTTCGCCGACAAGCCTGGCCTGATGCACATCGCGCCGGGCGCACGTCGGTCGCTGGGCTATCGCATTCGCGTGAGCTGATCGCAGATCAGGTCAATGCGCGCGGCTGCCGAGCGCACCCGTGAGCGCGCCGACCGATGGCGGGTTTTCATGCGCCCAGGCCTCGTGTGCGGCGAGATCGCGATAATGCTCGGCCATGCGCAGCAGCCGCTCGCGGATGCCGGCATCTTCCTCGCCCTTGGCCTGATCGGCCAGTTGCGCGGCGCGTTCGAGAAGCGTTTTCGGATCGATCACGACAAGCTCCAAATCCGGTTTCGCCAAGCGGACAACGGCCATAGCCAAGCACAGTTCCTGCCACGCTTTGATGACGGGCGTTCAGAGCTGGAACAAGCCAAACCCCTCCATGACGTCGCGCCTGGTGCGCTCGGTAATCTCCCGCGCTTTCACGGTTCCGCGCCGGATCACGTCGACGACGTGGTCGCGATCGTTGGCCAGCTCGGCGCGCCGTGTCCGGATCGGTGCGATCAGGGCTTGCAGGATATCCTCCAGCCGCCGCTTGACGGTCATATCGCCGAGACCGCCGCGCCGATAGCGCGCCTTCAGTTCTTCGACGGCGTCGTGATCGTCGTCGAACGCGTCGAGATAGGTGAAGACGACATTGCCCTCGACCTTGCCGGGGTCGGCGACACGCAGATGATCGGGGTCGGTGAACATCGCGCGCACCGCGGCCGAGATGTCATCGGGCGAGGCCGAAAGCGGAATCGCGTTGCCCGCGGACTTGCTCATCTTCGCGCGTCCATCGACGCCGGGCAGCCGCCCCGCGCGCGGGATGATAGCTTCGGCTTCCTGCAGCAGCGTACGGCTCGCGAGCGCGTTGACCCGCCTGATAATCTCGTTGGTCTGCTCGATCAGGGGCGCCTGATCCTCGCCGACCGGCACGATTGTGGCGCGAAACGCGGTGATATCGGCGGCCTGCGCCACCGGGTAGCACAGGAAACCTGCCGGGATGTCGCGTCCGAAACCGCGTGCGCGGATCTCGTCCTTGATGGTGGGGTTGCGTTCCAGCCGCGCGACGGTGACGAGGTTGAGATAGAGCATCGACAGTTCCGCCAGCGCCGGGAGCTGCGATTGCAGGCAGATCGAGGTTCGATGGGGATCGATCCCGACGGCAAGATAATCCAGCGCGACCTCGATGACGTTGCTGCGGACCTTGCCGATATCGTGAGCATTGTCGGTTAGCGCCTGCATGTCGGCAAGCAGCAGGAACTGCTCGTGACTGTCCTGAAATTTCAGGCGGCTTCGGAGCGAGCCGGCGTAATGGCCGAGATGCAGCGGCCCGGTGGTGCGGTCGCCGGTGAGGATGATCGGTTTGGTCATTTGTATCTCCATTCGGTTGAATGGGGACACCGCATGCGGGCTGGATGATGCCAAACAAAAAGGCCGCCCAATGCGGCGGCCCCGAAGATGCATGAACGCGTTCGGCCCGCCTGTCAGTCGGCGAGCCACCAGAAATTGGCGATGAGGTTCGATCGGTTCATGCCGCAAGCGGTAGGGCAAACCTACGATGCGGTCAAGCCAGCATGCCTAGTTGAACGCCATGCCGCCGCTCATCGCGATGGTCTGCCCCGTCATGTAGGGATTGTTGACCAGCAGCATCACGGCCTGCGCCACTTCCTCGGCTGTGCCGAAGCGGCCGATCGGGATCCGGCTGACGAGGCCGCTCTGTCCCTTCATCATGTCGGTCTCGATCAGCGACGGCGCGACGGCGTTGACGGTGATGCCCTCCTTGACGAGGCGCGCGGCGTAGCCGCGGGTCATTCCCTCCATCGCCGCCTTCGAGGCGTTGTAGTGCGGCCCGATCGCGCCGGCGCCGCGGGCAGCGCCGGAGGAGATGTTGACGATGCGGCCCCATTTCCGGGTGCGCATCATCGGCAGCACGGCTTGCGTGCAGAGGAATGCCGATTTGAGGTTGACCGCGATGGTGCGGTCGAAATCCTCTTCGGTGAGGTCGTCGACACCCCTGACGATCGCGATCCCGGCATTGTTGACGAGGATGTCGACCGGGCCGAGCTCGGATTTGGCGCGTTCGACCAGGCTGGCGACAGCGGCGGCTTCCGAGACGTCGGCGCCGAGAGCGGCGGCCCGGCCGCCGGCGGCTATGATGCTCTTCGCCAGCGCTTCCGCTTCAGCCGACCGTTCGCGATAATTGATCGCGACGGCAGCGCCGGCGTCCGCCAGCATCTTGACGATGGCTGCACCAATGCCGCGCGAGCCGCCGGTCACCAGCGCCACATGTCCGTGCAGACTGTTTGTCGTCATCGGCTGTTCTCCTTTGCGAATGCAGAGAGGTTCGCAAAGCGGGAGGCGAGGTGCAACGCAACCCTGCTCAAATCTGCGTTGCCGCGGACGCCATTGCGGCAAAAAACCGGCATCTGGGGCCGGAATCGGCCTTGCGTCCGGCGCGGGCCGGCGTCAAAGGTTGGGGCATCGTCCCGTCCAGCCCACCCACGAGAGTTCGATGAGCAAACTGATTGTCCGCGCCGGCGAGTTCACCTTTGACGCGCGTTTCGAGGAGCAGCTCGCGCCGAAGACGGTCGCCGCCTTCCGCAAGGCGATGCCGTTCGAGAGTCAGGCGATCCATGTGCGCTGGAGCGGCGAGGGCGTGTGGATGCCGCTCGGCGATCTCGATTTCGGCGTGTCCTACGAAAACCACACCAGCTATCCGGCGCCGGGCCAGATCATCCTCTACCCGGGCGGCATCAGCGAAACCGAAATCCTGCTCGCCTATGGCGGCGTGCACTTCGCCAGCAAGATGGGCCAGCTCGCCGGCAATCATTTCATCACGCTGACCTCGGGGCTGGAGAACCTCACCGCGTTCGGCAAGACCGTGTTGTGGAAGGGTGCGCAGCAGATCCGTTTCGAGGAAATCTGATGTGACCGAGGCCCGCTATCCGCGCGATCTCAGCGGCTACGGCCGTAACCCGCCGGATCCGAAATGGCCGGACGCGGCGCGCGTCGCCGTGCAGTTCGTGGTCAATTTCGAGGAGGGCGGCGAGAACAACATCCTGCACGGCGATCGTGCCTCGGAAGCGTTTCTGTCCGACGTGCTCGGCGCGCAGCCCTGGGTCGGAAAACGTCACGCCAATATCGAGACCATGTTCGAATATGGCTCGCGCGCCGGCTTCTGGCGGCTGTGGCGGATGTTCACCGAGCGCAAGCTGCCGGCCACGGTGTTCGGCGTCGCAATGGCGCTGAAGCGCAATCCGGATGTCGTCGCGGCGATGCAGGAGGCGGGCTGGGATATTGCGAGCCACAGCCTGCGCTGGGTCGAACACAAGGACATGTCGGAGGACGAGGAGCGCGCGGAGATTGCCCGCGCCATTGCCGTGCATACCGAGGCGACCGGCGCGCGGCCGCTCGGCTGGTACACCGGCCGCTCCTCGATCAACACGCTGCGGCTGCTGATGGAGGCGGGCGGGCTACGCTATCTCTGCGATTCCTACGCCGACGATCTGCCATACTGGATCAAGGCAGCCGGCACCGAGCCGCATCTCGTGATCCCCTATACGCTCGATGCCAACGACATGCGCTTCATCAACGCCCAGGGTTTTGGCGGCGGCGACGAGTTCTACACCTATCTGAAGGACAGCTTTGACGTGCTCTACGCCGAGGGTGCGACGCGACCCAAGATGATGTCGGTCGGCCTGCATTGCCGCGTCGTCGGCCGTCCCGGCCGCGCCGCCGCGCTGATGCGCTTCCTCGATTATATCCAGAAGCACGAACGGGTCTGGGTGCCGACCCGGCTTCAGATCGCCGAGCATTGGCACGCCAATCTGAAGCATCTCGCCGCGGACGCGTTCGAGATCGGGTAAGTTCGGGTTCGAGTGTGGGTCTCTTTCTTACCTCGCCCCGCGTGCGGGGAGAGGTCGGATCGCATGAAATGCGATCCGGGTGAGGGGAGTCTCCGCGAGCGCAGCTATCACCGTATACGCGGAGGCGGCCCCTCACCCCAACCCTCTCCCCGCAAGAGCGGGGCGAGGGAGCGCGCGGTGCCGTTGCCGCCGCTTCAGCTCCTAATGCCCGGCCATGTGCCGGCCGATCTCGGTGAGGTCGGCCTCGCTGGCGCGGGCCTCGTGCACGAATGCGCCGTGGAACATCACGACCAGCCGGTCCGACAATTCCAGCAGCTCGTCGAGGTCTTCGCTGACCAGCAGCACCGCGGCGCCACGGTTGCGGGCGGCCATGATCTCGGCGTGGATCTGCGCCACCGCCGCGAAGTCGAGCCCGAAGCACGGGTTGGCGGCGATCAGCACCTCGACGTCGCCCGAGAGCTCGCGCGCCAGCACCGCGCGCTGCACATTGCCGCCCGACAGCGCCGCGATGGGGGTCTCCGGCGTGCGGGTCTTGATCTTGTAGCGGTTGATCTTGCGCTCCGCGTCCTCGCGGAAGGCCGAGCGGTTCAGCCACCAGCCGCCGCGCGCGAACGGGGCGCGGTCGAACTCGCGGAACGCGATGTTGTCGGCGACGCTCATGCCGCCGACGCAGGCGTTCTTCAGCGGCTCCTCCGGCAGCAGTGACATCTTGTGGCGGCGCATCTCCTCGCGGCTTGCCGCATAGGTTTCGCCCTGGACGCGGATCACGCCGCCCTCGGATTCGCGCTGGCCGGCCAGCACCTCGACCAGCTGGCGCTGGCCGTTGCCGGAGACGCCGGCGATGCCGACGATCTCGCCGCTCTTCACCGTCAGCGACACGCCGTGCACGGCGATCGCGCCGGCATCGTCGAGCGCGGTGAGCCTGTCGAGCTCGAGCCGGGGCGCGCCGGTCTCGCCGGTGCGCGGCGGCTGCACCGTCAGCTGTTCGGCGCCGATCATGGTGCGGGCCATCTCGTCCGGCGTGAGATCGGCGACCCGGCCGGTGCCGGCGAGCTTGCCGCGGCGCAGGATCGTGACGTCATCGGCAAACGCCATCACCTCGCGGAACTTGTGCGTGATCATCAGGATGGTCAGTTCACCCGCGACCACCATGGCGCGCAGCATGCCGAGCACCTCGTCGGCCTCGCCCGGCGTCAGCACCGAGGTCGGCTCGTCCAGGATCAGGAAACGGCGCTTCAGATAGAGCTGTTTGAGGATCTCGCACTTCTGCCGTTCGCCAGCGGAGATGTCGGAGACTTTCGCGTCGAGCGGCACCTTGAACGGCATCCGCGCCAGGAAAGCCTCGAGCTCTTTCTTCTCCTTGCGCCACTCGACCATGGCAGGCACGTCATCGCGCGCCAGCACCAGGTTCTCGGCGACCGTCATCGCCGGCACGAGGGTAAAGTGCTGGTAGACCATGCCGAGCCCGAGCGCATGCGCATTCTTGGGATTGGCGATGGTCTGCTGGCGGCCGCCGACCAGGATGTCGCCTTCGGTGGCGTGGTAATAGCCCATGATGCATTTCACGAGCGTGCTCTTGCCCGCGCCATTCTCGCCGAGCAATGCGTGGAACGAGCCGGGCCGCACCTTGAGCTCGACATTGTCGAGCGCTACGAAGTCGCCGAACCGCATCGTCATCGCGATGGCGTCGACGCCGAACGCGCCTGAAGGGGCGGCCGGTTCGCCGATGATCACGACAGCGCCCCGATCAGGTCGGCGGATTTGGTCACCGCGCCGAACACGCCGCCCTGCATCTTGATCATCTTCAGCGCGTGATCGTGATTGCTCCTGTCGGTCGCGCCGCAGCAATCCTCGACCAGCACGCATTCGAAGCCGCGGTCATTGGCCTCGCGCATCGTGGTGTGGACGCAGACGTCGGTGGTGATGCCGGTCAGCACGATGTTCTCGATGCCGCGCAGCCGCAGCATCAGCTCGAGGTCGGTGGCGCAGAACGAGCCCTTGCCGGGCTTGTCGATAACAGGTTCGCCCGGCAGCGGCGCAAGATCGGGGATGATGTCCCAGCCGGGTTCGCCGCGCACCAGGATGCGGCCGCAGGGGCCGGGATCGCCGATGCCGGCGCCGATCTGGCGCGAGCGCCAGCGCTTGTTGTCGGGGAGGTCGGTAAGGTCGGGCCGGTGGCCTTCGCGGGTGTGGATGATGTGAAAGCCCTGCGCGCGCATCACCGCGAGCAGTTTCTTGATCGGCTCGATCGGCGCCCGCGTCAGCGACAGATCGTAGCCCATCTTGTCGACATAGCCGCCGACACCGCAGAAATCGGTCTGCATGTCGATGATGATGAGCGCGGTGTTTTGCGGCCGCAGGTCGCCATTGTAGGGCCAGGCGTAGGGCTCGGATTTGATGAAGCGCTCGGGCATGGAATGATCTCGCTCGTCTATCGGGTGATGGACAATTCGGCGGGCGCGCCGGTCAGTGTGCGCTTCGGCGAGCAGGTGATGATCATGATCGCCAGGGTCAGGATGTAGGGTGCCGCGTTGAACAAGTGGTAGCCGGAGGTGATGCCGACCGATTGCAGCGCTGGCCCGAGCGCGGCGGCGCCGCCGAACGCGAGCGAGGCCCACAGGCACAGCATCGGGTCCCAGCGCGCGAAGATCACCAGCGCCACCGCAGTGATGCCCTGTCCCGAGGAGAGCCCTTCGTTCCAGCTGCCCGGATAGAACAGCGACAGGAACGAGCCGCCGATGCCGGCGAGGAAGCCGCCGACCATGGTGGCGCGCAACCGGATCAGCAGCACGGAGTGGCCCATCGCGCGCGCCGCGTCCGCGCTTTCGCCGGCGGTGCGGATCAACAGGCCCCAGCGCGTGGTCCTGAACGCCCAATAGAGCAGCGGTGCGATCGCGACGCCGATCAGGAACAGCACGTTGATGCGCAGCGCCGCGCGCACCTGCGGCACGTCGCTCCACCAGCCGAAATCGATCGCCGGCAGCCGTGCCGCCGTCGGCTCGATCAGCGGCTTGCCGAGGAAGAACGCAAGCCCGGTGCCGAGCAGCATCAGCGCGATGCCGACCGCGATATCGTTGACCCGCGGCAGCGAGCAGATGCCGGCATGCAGCGCGCCGAACAAGGCGCCGGTGATCCCGGCCGCGAGCACACCTAGCCATGGCGAGCCGGAGAGATAGGAGATGCCGTAGGCGCTCATCGCGCCCATCACCAGCGTGCCTTCGAGGCCGAGATTGATGCGGCCGCTTCGCTCGGTGATGCACTCGCCGAGGCTGACGAACAGGAACGGCGTCGAGACGCGGATGGCGCCGCCGAACACGGCGAGCGGGACGGTCCAGAGCCCGAGCGAGCTATCTGCCATGTCAGGACTTTCCCTTCAGGAAGCCGATCCGCCCGTAGAGCGCATCGCTTGCCAGCACGAACACGAAGATGATGCCTTGCAATACCAGCACCGACGCGTCGGGCAGGCCGAGCCGCCGCTGCAACAGGCCGCCGGAGGCCGAGATGCCGCCGAGCAGGATCGCGACCGGAATGATCGCGAGCGGATTCTGCCGCGCCAGGAATGCGACCAGGATTCCGGTGAAGCCGTAGCCCGCGGCGAGGTTGGCGTTGGTGCGGCCCTGCACGGCCGCGACCTCGATCATGCCGGCTAGTCCCGCGCTGCTGCCGGCGAGGAAGCAGACGGTCAGGATCAGCTTGCCGACGGAAAGCCCCACGATCTTGGCGGCGCGGATGTTGCCGCCGGCGACGCGCGCGGCGAAGCCGAAAGTGGTGTGATAGATCAGGATGTAGGCGGCAACAGCCGCGACGAGGCCGAACACCAGGCCCCAATGCACGTCGGTGCCGGGAATGCTGCCGATCATGTTGGCGGCGCCGATCTCGCGCGTCGACGGCTTGTTGAGGCTCGCCGGATCGCGCATCGGCCCTTCGACCAGATGGTTCAGAATCGCGAGCGCGATATAGACCAGCAGCAGGCTCGAGATCGTCTCGTTGACCCCGCGATATTGCCGCAAGCCGCCGGACAGCGTGATCCAGAGGCCGCCGCCGATCATGCCCGCGATCACCATCGCGGTCTGCACGACGATCGGTGCCGCGCCCTGCAGCGCCAGCGCCGCCGATGTCGCCGACAGCGCGCCGATCAACAGCGCGCCTTCACCGCCGATGATCACCATGCCGAGCTGCGCCGGCAGCGCCGTGCACAGCGCAGTCAGGATCAAGGGCGCTGCGCGGGTCAGCGTGTTCTGCCAGGAGAACCAGGTGCCGAAGGCGCCGTAATACATGTAGAAATAGAGGTCGAGCGGGTTCTTGCCGTAGAGCGCGATGAAGCCGCCGAATACCGCGAGCGCGCCGACCAGCGCCGCGCCCGGAATCAGGATGTATTCGATGCTCGCGCCGTAGCGTTGGAGGAAGCCGGGATCGGCGGCCGGAGCAACGCCGGCCGCCTCCACCGATTCCGCCGCCTCGGTCGTCACGCGGTGGCTCCGATCACGCCCTCGACCAGATAGTCCATCTTTTCGAGCTCGGGATCCTGCTGGCCGCGGTCGGTGCCGGAAGCGATCACCGTCTTGCCCTTGTTGTCGACCAGCGGGCCCTTGAAGATCGCGTACTCGCCGGACATGAACTTGGCCTTGACGTCATCGGCATGTTTGCGGGCTTCCGCCGAGACCATCTCGCCATAGGGTGAGACCTTGACGATCTCTTCCTTCAGGCCGCCGCGGTAGAAGTTCGGGATCGCTTCGCCCGCGGTGATCATCTTGACGAATTTCGGATAGAGCGCTTCCCAGTTCCATTCGGCGCCGGTGAGATAGGCCTTCGGCGCCAGCGGCGACTGGTTGACGTGATAGCCGCACACCATCGCGCCACGGCGCGCGGCGTTCTCGACCATCGTCTTCGGTCCGTCGACATGGCAGGTCAGCACATCGACGCCCTGGTCGATCAGGCTGTTGGTGGCCTCGGCTTCCTTGACCGGCATCGACCAGTCGCCGGTGAAGATCACCTGCGTCGTTGCCTTCGGATTGGCGAGCCGGGCGCCGAGCGTAAACGCGTTGATGTTGCGCAGCACCTGCGGGATCGGCTTGGCCGCGACGAAGCCGAGCTTGCCGCTCTTGGTGGAATAGCCGGCGACGATGCCGGAGATGTATTGCGCCTCGTCGATATAGCCGAAATAGCTGCCGGCGTTCTTCGGGTCCTTGTCGGACCACAGGCCGCCGCAATGCTCGAAGTGCATCTTCGGAAACTTGGCCGCCATCTTGACGACGTGCGGGTTGTAGTAGCCGAACGAGGTCGGAAACAGCAGCGTGGCGCCGTCGAGATTGATCATGGACTCGATGGTCTTCTCGACCGCGTCGGTCTCCGGCACCTTCTCTTCCTCGACCACCTTGATGCCGGGAAGCTTCTTCAGCGCCGCCGCGCCCTGAGCGTGGGCCTGATTGTAGCCGTAGTCGTCGCGCGACCCGACATAGATGAAGCCGACCGTGGTTTCCGCTGCCGCCGCGCCGCGAATTCCGAGCGTGCTGCCGAGCGCCAATGCCGCGCTTCCCTGCAATAAATGCCTTCTTGAAATCCTGCCAAGATCCATCGCCTGCTCCCTCCGGCGGGGCCGACCCGCCTGTCCTTGTCGCAGCCGCCGTAACGGCGGCGCGTGACGGAGTGTCGCAAGCTTCGTGCCAGAGCACATTTGGCGGTCATGGTTCTGTAAGCGACTGAATATGAATGCGAATAGTAATCAATATGGGCGGCCTGCGGAATCGGCAGATTCCGAATTGCCTATTTGATGAGCGATCAATCGTCGTTGTATGCAATGCCGTTAAGCAGTCGCTAACCCCCGGACGGCCGATGCGAGCCCCGCCGGGGGCGGCGTCAGGGCGCCATTTGCCGGCTGGTCAATCGGACCGGGCCTGCTACGAGTGAACCGGGCCCAGGTGGCGGGTCGGACTGATGGGAAACAGCATGAGCGAGAAGAAACCGTCCGCGAAACCGGCCTCCCTTGGCGACGGCATCGTGGCGCGGATCGATCAGCTCGCGGCGATCTCGGAGACGCCGGAGCATCTGGCGCGCGTCTTCCTCACTGACGAGCATCGCAAGGCGGCCGATCTCATCCTGTCCTGGATGCGCGAGGCCGGCATGAGCGCGCATCTCGATGCGATCGGCAATGTCTGCGGCCGCTACGAGGGTGAGCGGCCGGCTCTGCCGGCCCTGATGCTCGGCTCGCATTACGACACCGTGCGCGATGCCGGCAGATGGGACGGCCCGCTCGGCGTCATCACCGCGATCGCCTGCGTCGCCGATCTGAACCGGCGGGGCAAGCGGTTGCCGTTCGCGATCGAGATCGTGGGCTTCGCGGACGAGGAGGGCGTGCGCTTTGCGTCGACCCTGCTCGGCAGTCGCGCGGTGGCCGGCACGTTCGACGAGAGCGTGCTCAACACGCGCGATCGCGCCGGCACGTCGATGCGTGACGCGCTGGTCGCCTTCGGGCTCGACCCCGATCATATCGGCAAGGCGGCGCGCGCCCGCCGCGAGCTGCTCGGTTACGTCGAGCTACACATCGAGCAGGGCCCGGTGCTGGAACAGAAGGCGCTGCCGGTCGGCGTCGTCACCGCCATCTCAGGTGCGACGCGGCTTGCCGCCAATCTCACCGGCGTTGCCGGCCATGCCGGCACGGTGCCGATGCCGCTGCGGCGCGATGCGCTGACCGGCGCCGCCGAATGCATCATTGCGATCGAGCAGTTTTGCCGGAGCGATGAAGCCGGCCTCGTCGGCACCGTCGGCTATATCAGCGCCATGCCCGGCGCCACCAACGTGATCCCCGGGAAGGTGTCGTTCACGATGGACATCCGCTCGCAGAGCGACATGCATCGCAAGCGTGCGGTCGCCGACATCGTGCGGCAGATCGAGGCGATCGCCAAGCGCCGCGAACTCACGTTGCAGATCGACGTCACCCACGAGAACCGCAGCGTGCCCTGCGCGCCATGGCTGAAAGCGCAGATCGCCGAGGCGGTCGCAGCCGAGGGCCATGCCGTGTTCGAGCTGCCGAGCGGAGCCGGGCATGACGGGATGGCGATGGTCGACGTCGCCGATATCGGCATGATCTTCGTGCGCTGCCGCGGCGGGATCAGCCACAATCCCGCCGAGCATGTCGAACTCGCCGACGCCGACACCGGCGCGCTTGTGCTGCTGCGCTTCATCGAGAATTTTCATCCGCACGGTGCAGTGAATAGCTGAGGCCGCCACGCCTGGCGGCCCGTATAGCGCCAGTCCGCTGTCGCCCAATCCGTGCCGAATCCGGACAGATCAGACCGCCGTTTCCGGCTCGGCCGAGCCTATTTGCGCCCCGGGCCCGAAGCGCTAGACTTGTTCGAACGGGGGGAAGGACATGCGCTCGTCCGTCGTCCAGGACGTTCAGTTCCCGAAACAACCGGCGCTGCAGCTGATCTATGACACTGCGCCGATCGGCCTTGCCTACCTCTCTCCCGATTGCCGTTATCTCCAGATCAACCAGCGCCTCACCGAGATCTGCGGCATCTCCGTCGAAGGTCATCTCGGACGCACGGTGCATGATTGCGTGCCCGCATTGGCAACCGCGGTCGAAGGCATCGTTCGCTCGATCATGGAGACCGGAGAACCCGTGACCGGCGTGGAGGTCTACGGACAGCGCCCGGGCCACAATGACGAGCGATGCTGGATCACGCATTGGCACCCGCAGCGCGAGCCGAACGGGAGCATCGTCGGGGTCAACGTTGCCGCGGAAGAGATCACCGACCGCAAACGCAGCGAACGCGAGATCCGCGCCGCCCGCGACGCGGCCGAGAAAGCCCTGCATCATCTGCAGGAGACCCAGGCCTCGCTGATCGAGGCGGAAAAGCTTGCGGCGCTGGGCCGGCTGGTGGCCGGCGTCGCGCATGAGATCAACAGTCCGGTCGGCACCAGCCTCACGGTTGCCTCGGTGCTGGAGCAGAAATGCGCCGATTTCGCCGCCGAGGCTGCGCGCGGCAAGCTGAAGCGCTCCAGCCTGAGCGATTTCATCGAGGTGGTCGAGAGCGCGTCGTCGCTGCTGGTCGGCAACCTCAAGCGCGCCGCGGATCTGGTGCAATCGTTCAAGCAGGTCGCCGTCGATCGCAGCTATTTCGACCGCAGCCAGTTCGATCTCGGCGAGGTGACCGAGCAGGCGCTCTCGAACCTGCGTCCGGCGTTGCCGAAGAACAATCTGGCGCTCGAGGTCGATTGCCCGTCCGGTCTCGCGATGAACAGCTATCCCGGCCCTTACGGCCAGGCGCTGACCAATCTGTTCGTCAATGCGGTCGCGCACGCATTTCCGGACGGCAAGGGCGGCACCATCACGATCCGGCTGCGCGCGTCGGGTGCGGACCAGGTGGAAATCCTGTTCGCCGACGATGGCTGCGGGATGAGCCGTGATGTGCTGCGGCAGGCCTTCGATCCATTCTTCACCACGCGCCGCGACATCGGCCGTATCGGGCTCGGCCTTCACATCGTTCACAACATCGTCACGAACCGGCTGGGCGGAGAGCTCCATCTGGACAGTGCCCCGGGCATCGGGACCAGCGTGCGGATCGAACTGCCGCGGGTGGCGCCGCAGCGCGGAACCGACGGTTGATGCTCCGAGCGCTCAGAAGGAAATACTCCCCGGCGATGCGCCGGCGCGCGCGAGTGCCGCTGCGCTTCATCGAGAATTTCCGGCCGCACGGTGGGTGAAACAGCGCACGCCCCTTGTCGCCGTTATTGCAAGGAGCGATAGCCGTACAAAGATTGTCGTCCCTGCCTAGTGCGCAATTGCGCACTAGGCAGGGACGACGCGGAGTTTGTGGCGTGCGATCTTGGCAAAGTGGCCGCGAGGCTATTTTTAGCTGCCGGAGAAGAAAACTCTCCTCGCCCCCGCTCGAACGAAAGGTCCTTCCAGCTTGGAGCCGTAAAAGACGGTCCGTTACCCTTGCTTCTGCGTCCGTGATCGCGACATTCTAGGCCGGTCCAGATGGTCAAGACGATGAGCCAATCCGCATTCGATCCCTTCGGCGAGCCGGTTCCCGCGGTCGATTCTTCGGCCGCGAGCGAAGGTGTGTCGAAATGGCTGAAGACCGCGGGCACCAGCGTGTTCTGGGTGCTGGTGGTCGGTATCGTGCTGGCGCGCGCGGTCTATTTCGAGCCCGGCGTGTTCAGCTTCGAGCATGCCGTGGCGTGGGCGCAGGGTCTGTTCGCCGCGCTTTAGCCGACGGCGCGCGCGGCGCCGTCTTCGCGGCCCGGGTCTCCCGAATGATCCCCTCGAACGCGACGGCCGCCGGCACGTCCAGCCGGCCGGGCGATTTCAATTGCCAGAGCGTGCGCTCGATATGGACGCCCTTGATCGGGATCACCTTGAGCTTCCCGAGCTTCACCTGATCGTCGATCGTCGCGACCGATACGATGGCGACGCCAACACCGGCCGCCACCGCCTGCTTGATCGCCTCGGTGCTGCCGATCTCGAGCGTCCGCCGCGGCTCGACGCGCTGGGCGGCCAGCGCCTGCGCGACCACCTCGCGGGTGCCTGAGCCGGGCTCGCGCACGATCAGGATTTCGTCGTTCAGCAGGCGGACGTCGATCGCGCCCGCAGCGGCTGCGAAGCGGTGATCCGGAGCCGCGATCAGCACCATCACGTCGGTACGCCACGCTGCGCTGATCAGGTTCTCGTCCTCGACAGGCCCCTCGACCAGGGCGATTTCGATCTCATGTCCCAGCATCAGCGCGGCGATATCAGAGGTATTGGCGCTTACGACATGCAGGTCGATGCCGGGAAAGGCGCGGTGAAACACGCCGAGATATTCCGGGATCATATAGGTCGCGATCGTCGTGCTGGCGCCGATGCGCAGCGAGCCGCTGTCGAGGTTGCGCAGGGCCTGCAACTCGTCCTCAGCAGCGCGCTCGGCCGCGAACAACGTCTCGGCATGGCGGGCCAGCGCTGCGCCCTCCCGGGTCGGCCGCACCCCCTTCGGCGTGCGGTCGAGCAGCCGGCAGCCGACCTGCAGCTCGAAATCCCGCACGCCCTTGGAGATCGCGGGCTGGCTGATGTGCAGGAGGTCGGCGGCGCGCGAGAAACTTCCGGTTCTCGCCACCGCCGCGAACAGGCGAAGCAGATGCAGGTTAAGGGACATAACTTCTCTCTATCGGGGCAGTCCGAAAAGATATTAGCCAAGCGGGGCGCCCTGGCGCATAAAATCTTCTCCGAAAAGAGGATGTCGTGCCGCAACAAGAACAAGATCAAGGGCAGAAGCAGGGGGCGCTGAAGCGCATATTCCTGCTCATTCCGGGCATTCTGCTCTGCGGGGTAGTCACGATCATCTCGCTCGGCATCCAGGCCGCCGAAGAGCGGGTTTTCGACCACCCCTATATCGAGGCCCTGGTGGTCGCGATCCTGCTCGGCATGGCGGTCCGTACCGCCTGGGAGCCGCCGGAGCGCTGGCGCTCGGGCATTGCCTTCAGCGCCAAGCAGCTGCTCGAGGTCGCGGTGATGCTGCTCGGCGCGTCCATCAGCTTCGCCGCGATCGTGGCGTCGGGCGGGCTCCTGATCGGCGCGATCGCCGTCACCGTCGTGATCATGCTGGCGGTGACCTATGGTCTCAGCCGGATCCTCGGGCTCAAGACCAAACTCGCGATCCTGATCGCCTGCGGCAATTCGATCTGCGGCAACTCCGCGATTGCGGCGGTCGCACCCGTGATCGAAGCCGATGGCGACGACATCGCCTCGTCGATCTCGTTCACCGCGATTCTCGGCGTGCTGATGGTGCTCGGCCTGCCGCTGCTGATCCCACTCTTGAAGCTGACGGCAACGCAATACGGCATCCTCGCAGGCCTCACGGTCTATGCCGTGCCGCAGGTGCTGGCGGCGACCGTGCCCGCCGGCATCGTGAGCACCCAGATCGGCACGCTGGTGAAGCTGGTGCGCGTCCTGATGCTGGGCCCGATCGTGGTCGGCCTCTCGCTGTTCGTGGCGCGGCGGCGCAAGGCCGCCGGCACCGCCAAGGAAGGTGCTGCAAAGGCCACCTCGATCAGCCCGTTCAAGCTGGTGCCCTGGTTCATCATCGGCTTCCTGGTGCTGGCCGCGCTGCGCTCGTTCCAGCTCGTGCCCGACATCGCGATCGCGCCGGTGACCAAGACGGCCGCGATCCTCACCGTCGTCTCGATGGCAGCGCTTGGGCTCGGCGTCGATGTGCGCGTGCTTTCGACCGTCGGCGGCCGCGTGACGGCAGCGGTCACGCTGTCGCTGATGCTGCTCTTGGGCTTGAGCATCGGCCTCGTGCATTTCTTCAAGTAGCCGCGCCGGGGCGGCTACTCGGCGGCCTTCGCGGTCTTGCCGAACATCCGTGTCGGTGCGGGAAAGCCGCAGGACGTGCCGTCGGTGATCTTGACCTGATCTTCCCACGGCAGGCGGAAGCGGCCTGACACCATGTCCTGCATGAAGGTGTAGGGACAATCCATCGCGCCGCCTTTCACCGCGACATAGCCGCGGTGCCAAAGCTGATAGATATTGTTCTCGACGCCCCAGTTGATCCGCGCCTCGCGCACGAGGTCGGGCCGCACCTCGGCGGTGATGATCTCGTCGGCCCGTCCCGTGGTGCCGTGCGCGATGATGCTGCCGTCGAAATTGACGATCATGCCTTCGCCCATCGAGTCGAACGACCCGTCCGAGCCGCACATGCAGACATTGGCCGTCACCATCAGGTTCTGGAACGCGTTGGCCTGGTTGGTGAAGCGCCAGCTGTCGCGGATCGGCGCGGTGTAGCCTGCGGTGCGGATCATGATCTCGGCGCCCTTGTAGGCACATTCGCGCGCCATTTCCGGGAACATGCCGTCGTGGCAGATGATCAGCGCGATCTTCGCGCCCTTCGGTCCGTCGATCACGGGAATGCCGACATCGCCCGGCTCCCACGGCTCGACCGGAATCCAGGGATGGAATTTGCGGTAATAGAGCTTGATCTCGCCGTGATCGTCGATGATCAGCCCGGAATTGTAGGGGTTGCCGTGCGGGTTTAACTCCATGATGGAGAAGCAGCCCCAGATCTTGTTGTCGATGCAGGCCTGCTGGAAGGCCGCGACTTCGGGGCCGTCGAGCCGGCACATGATCTCCGGATTGGTATCCATCGAGAGCCCGTGCAGCGAATATTCCGGGAAGACGACAAGATCCATGGTGGCGAGATTGCGCCGCGCCTTGCCGACCATCCAGACGATGCGCTGGGTCTGCCGCGCCAGATCGGCTTTGGTCGCCACCACGGGCAGCTGCAGCTGCACCAGTCCGATCACCACGCCGTTGGGTGACTTGTTGAGGCCGCCAAGTCCATTCATGCCTGTCCTCCCGCCAATTAAAATGGGCTGTCATTTCGCGAACGATTGTCGTCGTTCGGTCGGGCTCCCGTCCGGCCCCTTAGCTAGCAACGATCATGCCAGCAAGATCGAACGGCCAGCAAATCAGGTGCCGGTGATGACCTGGGAAGATGACGCGGAGAAATGGCCGAGCGTGTCCCAACAGATTGAGATGCCGGGCGTTTCGGGCGGTTCAGGGGGCCAGCCGCATCGTTGCGCAATGGCACGCGGTTTGCTTAATCAAATGCGGGTCTTCTCCCATTGGGGGCGTGCGTCATGGCGAACACGAGGACAATCGCGGCGGAGCCGGCGCCGATCACGCTCGACTGGAGCAAGACCGCGCTCGTCATTATCGACATGCAGCGCGATTTCATGGAGCGAGGGGGCTTCGGCGAGACGCTCGGCAATGACGTCAGCCAGCTCGCCCGCGCGGTGCAGCCGATCGCGGCCGTCCTCGCCGCGGTGCGCGACGCGGGCTTGCTCGTGGTCCATACCCGCGAGGGCCATCTGCCCGATCTCTCCGACGCGCCGCCGGCGAAGCTCGAGCGCGGCGCGCCGTCCTTGCGGATAGGCGATCCCGGTCCGATGGGGCGGATCCTGATCCGCGGCGAGGCGGGGCACGACATCATCCCCGAGCTTTATCCGCTCGACAGCGAGATCGTGATCGACAAGCCCGGCAAGGGCGCGTTCTACGCCACCGAATTCGGCGACATCCTGCAGAAATACGGCATCGAGAATCTGCTGGTCTGCGGCGTCACCACCGAAGTCTGCGTCAACACCACGGTGCGCGAGGCCAATGACCGCGGCTATCGCTGCGTCGTGATATCAGACGGCTGCGCGTCCTACTTCCCCGAATTCCACGAGATGGGCCTGAAGATGATCAAGGCCCAGGGTGGCATTTTTGGTTGGGTCGCCGAGTCTGCCGCGGTGCTGGAGGCGATTGCTGCGTAGAGCATGATGAGATTAGGACGCGGGCTCATCAACGCGCAGCCATAGCCGGATCGAAGTGCCTAGCCCTTCGCGGCGGGGACGGGCGGCACCGGCAGAATGATTTCGGAAGCGACCTTCCAGTCCTTCCCGACGCGAAGCCAATTGATGATCATGAGAAACGGCCTGGCCGTTCCGTCCTGCCCCGCATAAGAGACCGTGATGTTCATCGGCACGTAGGACTCGGCGACGTCGCGCGTCAGGCCGACAACCTTGAGCTTCGAATAATCTGGCTCGAGCACGACCGGACCGGAGCTTCCGATATCATGCAGCTTTTGATCAACCGCCTCGTTGCCCCAAAAACCGGCCCAGTTCCCCTCGGACGGGATCGCGCTCTTGGCCACCAACAGGGTCGAGGGCGATTGCCAGAACATCCCATGCAGAGCCTTGAAATCGTGGTTGTTGGCCAGTTCCATCAGCCGGCCGAACTTCGATCTTATCGCGCCGAGGGTCGCAGCATCCAGCGGCTCTTTCCTGACGGCGGGAGCAGACGCGACAGCCCCGGTGGAAACAGCCAAGGCGGTGAGAGTGATAAGAAGTGTCTTGTACATACCGGAATTTCCCTTCCAACGTCAGGTTCGCGTCATGACAACGGCCGTCGCGTTCCGCGATTGGTTTACTCACTTCCATCGGCCGAAGACGTCGTCGGGACGTTTCAGCTTGCACATTCGCGTAGCAAGGTTGTGATCTTCGTATCGAGATTTCGGGCGACGGCAAGGGCTTCCGAGCTGCCATAATGCAGCAGATAACTCTCCATTTTGTCATAAGAGACGTGCACGCCATCGGGACGCTCATCAATGAGCAACGTGACCGGAGCGTAAGATCCAGCATCGGGCACGTGCTTGACCATTTCTTTCATGATGAGTGGATTGCCGACCACAAACCGCATGATCCTGGGCGTCTTGGATCCAGTTTCGCGACGCAGAATGTCGCCCAGGTCGAATTCCGCGAAGAGCATAAGGTCCGTTCGACCGAGGCCGCTTTGTACAACGCGCTTCAAATCCGGGAAGGAGTTTGTCGCCCTCGTCTCTTGGAAAAACTCGACCATGTTGGGTTGCCCGATCGCCGACTTGAGCGCGGCCACAACAGCGTCGAATGGTTTTGAGCTCGTGAGGCTGAAACGCTCAACCTCGATCTTAACGATTGTCATCTTTCCTCCGTAACAACTCTCATGGATGAAGCGCGCCTGACCGCATCGGAACGACCGGGTGTCATGCATCCCCGTGCAGTGCATCCAGGAAGGTCCGGACGTGGCTGACGAACATCTCGTGGTGCTGAAACAGGGCGCCGTGCCCTGAATCGGGATAGAGGACCAGCTGAGCGTTGCTTAGTTCCTTGAACATTGCGTAGGCGTTGTTCGCGGGCAGCATGGTGTCGTGGCTGCCGCTGACCACAAGAGCGGGCTGGCGGATGGCGCGCAGAATGGCGTGCCCGGGATCGGGTGTTGCGCACCAGGTGATCAGCGCCTTGGCCTGCGGATCGGTTACCGCGCTGCCGTTATCGGTGTCCCGATCGTCCTTACGCACCTTCGTCCGCTTCAGGAAGGCCAAGCCGGATGACCGGCTGGCGGACGAATTCGTGAAGAACAGCGGCAGGCGGGGGTCCGGCGCATCGGTTTGGGAAAACGCCTGCTGCAGAACCGCCAACAGGTGTTCCTCTCCGCCTTTCGGCGCGGTGCCGACGAGGATGAGCTTGCGGACCAGCCGTTCGTGCTCGGCGGCGATCTGTTGGGCGACGCAGCCGCCGAGAGAAAAGCCCAATAGGTCGACTTCAGAAAAGCCGAGCAGATTGATGAAGGCGACCGCATCTCTCGCCATCGCTGCGATATTGTCAGGCGTTTGGCCGGTCGAGCGACCGACCCCTGCATTGTCGAATGCGACCACAGGTCGATCGGTGGCGAGAGCGTTGACGACGGCGGGATCCCATGCATCGATGTTGCCCGAGAAGTGCTGCAGGAGCACCAGCGGCGTTCCGGTCGAACGGCCGAGGCGGCGATAGGCGAAGCGGATTCCGCCGCCTTCGATGTAACGGGTCGGCGCCGTTTCGAGCGAGGCGTCCTGGCTCGCGATGTCGAGTTGAGTCATGTCATCCTCCGGATGCTTGGCAAAAAATAATCGAGTGGGCGGACCGGTGCGTAGCGACCGAGGCGGTCCTGCAGGATGTCGTCGGCGCTTCCGCGGCTTTGGCTGGTTTGGGCCATCGCGGTCCGATGCGTGCTGCATTCTTTGAGCGAGCGTGCGCGCTCCCGGCGCGAACGCGCCGGGAGCGGTACCGTCACTTCGCGAGTGCGGCCTTTTCAATCACCGCGGCGACTTCCTTGGCATGAACGACGAGCGAAGCGTGGCTGCCGGCGACTTCCGTCGTCTGAGCCTTCATCCTGGCTGCGAACGACTTCTGGGCCTCGGGCGCGAGGACTTTGTCCTTGGTGCTGATGACATAGAACGTCGGCTTGTCGTGCCAAGCCGCAATGTCGACGGGGGCTTCGAACGCAACGTGATTCAACGGAAGCTGCGAATTGGCAAGATGCGCTGCGATTTCCGGAGGAAGGTCAGCCGCGACGGCCGACGGAAACACCTTGGGATCGATGTACAAATTGCCCGTCGCGTCGGGATGGATCGCGTTGCCGCCTTCGGTGGGCGGGCCGGCTTTTGCCAGCGACGCCAGGGATTCACCGACCTCCGGCGCGAAGGCGGAGACATAGACCAGCGCCGAAACCTTGGGATCGTTGCCGGCTTGCGTGATCACCACGCCGCCCCATGAGTGGCCGACCAGAACGGTCCTGCCGTCCTGCTTCGCGAGCGCCTGCTTGGTGGCATCAACGTCGGCGGCGAGCGAAGTGAGCGGATTTTCGACGAGCGTGACGTTGTAGCCTTTCTTCGTGAGAATATCGGCAACGGGCTGCCAGCTCGTCTGGTCCACGAAAGCGCCGTGCACGAGCACGACGTTGTGGGCTGCTCCCTTGGGCAGTTCGGCGGAATGGAGGGAGCCGACCAATGTCGTTCCGGCCAGGAGTGCGGTGGCGGCTGAGAGGAGGATATTTCGCATTGATTGTTCCTGTTGGCATGTCGGACGAACACGGTCCGGGGAAATGGACAGGCGTTTCCAGCAGGGTCGCGGTTCTTCCATCTGCCGTTGGCGAAATGGTTGCCGCTCGTAACGTCGGCCCGCCGCGACATGACCTATTCCGCGGACCTTTCGGACGATAGAGATCAATCGTCCTGATGTTGTGTCCGATCGTCCACCGGTCTAATCTTGGCGGCATGGACATCCTCGCCCAAGTGCTCGATCGCGTTCGTCTCGGCGGGACGCTGCTTTTTCACTTCGAGCTCGGCCATCCCTGGCATCTTGAGTTGCCGGCGCGTCCCTACGCTCTGTTTCACTATCTCAGCCAGGGCTCAGCGACTTTCGCGCTCGGACCGGGACAGGAAATCCAGATGACCGAGGGCGATTTTGTCGTCATCACACGCGGAGAGCCCCATGTGTTTTATTCGGATCGCCGGGCCAAGCCTTTGCGGATCATGGATATCGATCGATCGTCGCCGCGTCTTGGCGTCGTTCGTCAAGGCGGCCGTGCAAAGCCGCGCTCGACCATGATCTGCGGCAATTTCACGGTGTCACGGCCGGTGTTTGGCAGCGTGCTGGAGCTGCTTCCGCCCGTGCTCCTGCTGAAGCGGACGGCGGACGGTGGTTGGCTTGAAGCAATCCTGCGCCGCATGGTCAGCGAGTCCGCGCTCGAGCGTCCTGGCCAACGCGTTGCGCTTTCACGACTGACGGAAGTGCTCTTTGTCGAGGTGCTGCGAAGCTGGATCGCGTCTCTCAAACCCGGACAAGGCGGCTGGCTCGGAGCAATATCTGACCCGCATATCGGACCGGCGCTCAAACTGATACACGAAAACCCGGAACGCCCTTGGACCCTGAGCGACCTTGGCCAGCGCGTGGGGCTCGGCCGCTCGGTATTTTCGGCGCGCTTTACCAAGCTCGTCGGCCAGTCCATGCACCGTTATGTGATCGAACGCCGGATGGCAGAAGCGGCGTTCCTGCTCGAAACCAGCGACGAGCCGATCGCACGAATTGCAAGCCGGGTCGGTTACGCGACCGCGGCGGCATTTTCGAAGTTGTTCCTCCGGCATCACGGCCTGTCGCCTGGCCGGTACCGGGCCGCTCGACGATCTGACGGCGGAGGAAGGCAAGGGGACGTTCAGGAAGCAGAAGTTGCCGAATGACCTTGGCCCAGATGTCCGCTCATGACCCAGGCTGTGAGCGTTTTCACAAAGCCTGGATCCATAGATGACGCTCTGGATGACCCCTGAGAACGTCGGCTCTCTGAAGAAAACCGGAAGTGCCTAGGTTCGGTCGCTACCGGCGGCTTTTGGACCCAAAGCGGTCATGACGAATTGATGGTATCCTTGGATGTATTCTTAAGCGTGGCGAGCCCCAACGTTATGAGAAAGCATGACCACGAGCAATTCTCAAAGCTGCTAACTGCGACGTTCCCGCCGCACCCCATGCCTGCGCAGTTCTTTTGGAGGGAAGATCGGCACGACAATAGCTATGAGTTCCGTCGCGATTTGCTTGAATGGCTCGCAGAACGCCAATGGACAGAGATCAAGATGCGCGACTGGGCAATGGCTGGACACCTCAGCATAACCAGAGAGCTCTTGGAGCCAGCAACCTTCCTCTATTACTTGCCGTCATTGTTGCTCGGTGTCATTGAAGACCCGGGATACCTAGAGTCGGCGCTCGTAGCCATTATTCCCTCGGCAAGAGATCGAAGACCGAAGAGCAAATGGTGGGGTGAGCTTCTCGAAACTATTTCACCAGATCAGAGCGCTGCAATTCGTGCCTTCCTAGCGTATATTCGCAATAATCTGTTGCGGTCTGGTGAGGGACCTTTTGTGATCTCGATGAACGAGGCGTTGACGACGGAAGCAGAAACGTTCTGGGATGCACAAATTCTCTCGTCAACGAGCCGGACGAAGTAACGTCCGGGTTCTGGTCCTTAGCCGACATCATTGAGCGCGCCTCTTTGTCCGCTTCTGACGGTAATGCGGGTGTCGTTCGGCGGTCGGTATGGGTACACGCTCTAGCCACCCTTCACCGCGCCCGCCGTCAGCCCCGCCACGATCTGCCGTTGCGCCAGCACGGTGAGCAGCAGCACCGGCGCCGTCACGATCAGCGCGGCGGCGGCGAGCGGGCCCCAGCTCAGCTGGTCGAACGAGATCATGTTGTAGACCGCGACCGGCAGCGTGCGTGTCTCGCGCCCGGCCAGCACGATGCCGAACACGAAATTATTCCAGGAGAAGATCACCGCGAGGATGAAGGCGACCGCGAGCCCGGGCCTGGCGATCGGCAGCGCGACATGGCGGAACACCTGCCAGCGCGTGGCACCGTCGATCAGCGCGGCTTCCTCCAGCTCCAGCGGTGTGGTCTCGAAATAGCCGATCATGATCCAGATCACGATCGGCACCGTGACCACGAGATGGATGATGATCTGCGGCACCAGCGTTCCGAGCAGGCCGAGCCACTGGAACAGCAGGAACAGCGGGATCAGGTACGACAGACCGGGCGTGATGCGCGCGATCAGGATCACGATCGCCGATTTATGCGCGGCCATCCGCGCGATGCCGTAGCCCGCGGGCACGCCGACCAGCATCGCGAGCCCGGTGGCGCAGCCGGTCACGATCAGGCTGTTGCTGAAATAGGTCAGGAAGCGGTTGGAGGCGAACACGTCGGCGTAGTTCTTCCAGGCGAAATGCTCCGGGATGAACACCGGCGGATAGGAGGCGTTGTCGATCTCGAATTTCAGCGACAGCGAGGCCATCCAGAGGAAGAACAGGATCGCCGGCGAGACGATGACGAACACCGACAGCCACAGCCCGATCCGGCCCAGAATCTGACGCGGGTTCATGCGCCGTCCCCGAGCTCTGAGGTCCACAGCAGGCGCTTGCGCAGGTAAAGCAGCAGCGCCGCCAGCGCCACGATCAAGAGGAAGAACACCACCGCGATCGCCGAGCCGTAGCCGAGGTCGTAATAGACGAAGGCGACGCTGTAGAGATAGACGTTGATGGTTTCCGACGCCGAGCCCGGTCCTCCCTGGGTGATCGCGAAGATGATGTCGAAGCTTTTCACCGCGTCGATCATGCGGATCATGCCGGCGATGAACAGGAACGGCATGATCAAAGGCAGCGTGATGAAGCGGAACACCTGCCAGAAATTGGCGCCGTCGATCTGCGCGCTCTCATAGGGTTCGGTCGGGATCGCGGCGAGGCCGCCGAGCACGATCAGCATCACCAGCGGCGTCCATTGCCAGGTCTCGACCAGCACCAGCGAGGGGATCACCGTCGTCGGGTTGAACACCCAGAGCTGTGGCGGCAGGCCGACCAGCGAGAGCAGATAGTTCAAGACGCCAAGCTGCGGGTGGAACATCATGGTCCACACCAGCGCGATCGCCACCGGGGTCGCCATCATCGGCATGATGAAGATGCCGCGGAGGAAGCCGCGCGCGGCGAATTTCTGGTGAAACACCACCGCCGCCAGCGTGCCGAACACCAGCGGCAGCACCACCGACAGCGCGGTGTAGGACAGCGTGTGCCCGACCGCCTCGACGAAGCGCGGATCGGTCGGCAGCCGCAGATAGTTGGCGAGCCCGACGAAGACGGTCGGCGAGCCGACCTTCCACTCCTGCATGCTCATCCAGATCGTGAACACCCACGGAAAGACGATCACCGCCAGCACCACGACGAGTGCCGGGATCACGAACGGCCAGTAGGACGG
Source organism: Bradyrhizobium sp. AUGA SZCCT0105 (assembly GCF_018129565.1). Classification (NCBI taxonomy): domain Bacteria; kingdom Pseudomonadati; phylum Pseudomonadota; class Alphaproteobacteria; order Hyphomicrobiales; family Nitrobacteraceae; genus Bradyrhizobium; species Bradyrhizobium sp. AUGA SZCCT0105. Next base: position 1,156,304 of record NZ_JAFCMK010000001.1, read on the forward strand.
CGGACGCCATTCACGCGCCGGCGCGGCGTCCCCAGAGCCTCCGGCTCTGGAGTCTTGTTTTGACGCGTTTTCTCCACGCGAACCGGTACCCACTTCGCTCGAAAACGCTTTGTCCGCCGCCGGCGAAGCCTGTGTCACCACGCTCACGCTTTTTCACTACGCTCCAGGATGGGGCGGAATTGCTCGTGTGCCTTCTTCAGCTCGGTGGCGGGATCGGCGCCCGAGAGCGTCGCAGTCAGCGCCGCACCGACGATGTCGCGGAATTCGGCGACCGGGATGATGACCGGCAGGCCGAGCTTCGAGATCTTGGCAGAGTCGACCACCGACTGCAGCCATTCCTTGGTCTTCACGCCCTTGGCGACCTCGGGGTCGTCGACAATGGAGTTGCGGAACGGCACGCCGCCGCCGGCCTGCAGCAGGCGGGCGCCTTGTCCTCGCGAGACCACCCATTGGCAGAGCAGGTAGGCGGCTTCCTTGTTCTTGCTCGCCGCGGGAATGCCGATGCCGTCGCCATAGGTCGACGAGAATTTGCCCTTGGGTCCGGCGGGCACCAGCGTGTAGCCGACCTTGCCGACGACGCGCGAGGCGGCGGGGTCCTCCAGCGGCGGCGCCCAGCCGTCGGCGTCGATCCACATCGCCGCGCGGCCTTGCGTGAAGGAGGCCATCGATTCCATCCAGTTGAAGCCGGCGACGCCGGGAGGCGCGCATTTCGTCAGCAGCCGCTGGTAGAGCTTGGTGGCTTCGACGGCCTCGGGGCCGTCGGTCAGGATGTTGCCCTTGGCATCGAGGAATTCGCCGCCATAGTTCAGATAGAAGTTGGTCCACATCGCCATGTTGGCGTTGCGCAGGCCACGGCCGACGAAGCCGTAGATGCCTTCCTTGGGATCGGTCAGCTTCTCGGCGGCGACCGCCATTTCCTCCAGCGTCTTCGGGACCTCGACACCCTTCTTCTGGAACAGCTCCTTGTTGTAGTAGAGGATGAAATAGTCGACCGACCAGGGCAGCGACAGCATCTGGCCCTTGTCGTTGCGCGCATATTGCAGGCCGGCGGCCGAGAAATCGCTCTCGACGAGGTCGGGCGGCGTCAGGCTCGGGTCCTTGAGGAAGCCCGACATGTCGGCCAGCCAGCCGGCCTTCTCGAATTGCCGCTTCTGCACGTGATAGCTCAGATGCACGACGTCGAAGCTCGGCTTGCCCGAGGACAGCTCGATCACGCATTTCTGGCGCTGCTGCTGCTCGGGAATCTGCTCCGATTCGACCTTGATGCCGGAGAGCTCGGTGAATTCCTTGATGTATTTTTGCAGGTTGTCGCCGCGCGGCCCCTTGGCGAGGATCACCTCGAGCGTGGCCCCGGAATATTTCTTCCAGTTGACCTCGGCGCGGGCCGGAAATCCGGTCAATCCAACCGCGCCGGCGGCTGCGGTGCCGGCCAGCATCTGCCGGCGCGAGATCAGGTGATGCGACATGTTTCTCTCCCTGGGACGGTTCTTGTTTGGGAGAGATAGTAGAGCATGATCCGGAAAAGTGGAAACCGGTTTTCCGAACAGATCATGCTCAAGAAATTGAGCGAGAACATTGATGCGATTTGCAATCGCATCAATGTTTGAGCGTCTCAACTTTCCGTGCCTAGCCCCCACTTGCGCGGCGCCGCTGCATAACGCTGCGCCGCGCATGGTATGGCAATTATGCCTTGACGAAGGCGAGCAGGGTGCCGTTCGCAGCGGCCGGCGGCACGGTGATGCCGCTGCCGCTCTTGACGCCGGTCGCGCCCAGCGCCTTCTCGGTTGTGGCGAGGTCGGCCGCGATCACGAGACCGGCGCCGCCGCGATCGGACAGGCCATCCAGCGATACGCCGGGATAACGCTTGCCGAGCTGATCCCTGGTCAGGAACACGAAGTCGGCGCGATCCCCGCCGGACGGCACCGCAACCGCACCGTCGGGATCGTGCCTCGCGGCGACATCGATCATCCTGGAGAGATGCGCGGCATCGGCTGCCGGATCCGGCGAGACGATCAGCGCCTGCTTGAGGCGTTTTGCCCCATTGGCGTGCGTCATCAATTCGGGGATCCACACCGTCTCGCGGGTCTTGTGCTGACAGGCGAAGATGCGGACGCCGCCGGGCGCCTCGGCGGTCGGCCACTGGAAGGTGCGGAATTTCGCCGCCGAGACCGTGCCGTTCGGCAAGGTCACCGGGCGCTCGAAATCGGTCGGCCCGATCGGCGGATAGCCGCGTGCGCGGATCTCTTCGGCACCGGCGGCCGAATCCACCGCGGTGAATGCGATGCGTTCGATGCCTTCGCCGCGCTTCTCGAGGAAGGCGCGCGCCGGCGCATTGTGTTCCGTCGGCGTCAGCACGCCGAGCAATTCCATGTAGTCGGGGTCGAACATGATGGTGTAGTTGCCCGATCCCATATGCGCGCTATGGGTGCCGCGCGGCGACACGGTGAAGCCGAGCCGCTTGTAATTCTCGGCGGCCTTGTCGAGGTCCTTCACCATGACCACGGCGTGATCGATTCCGATGACGTTCTTGAGTGCCACTTGTTGTCTTCCCGGCTGGAATGAGAGAGTAAAGCTAACCAGAATGATCTGGCGCCCGCAAGAAAGGATCATGATGAGCAGCAATGCCGTGCGCTGGCCCGATTCGCTCTGGGCAGCAGTGACGCCACCCGGCCCCGATTGCCCCGAATTGACGGGTGCGCAACAGGCCGACGTCGTCATCATCGGCGGCGGCTTCACCGGCCTGTCGACCGCGCTGCATCTGCGCGAGGCCAATGTCGACGTCGCGATCGTCGAGGCCGCCGAGCCGGGCTGGGGCGCCTCGGGCCGCAACAATGGCCAGGTGATCCCGACGCTGTCGCGCCCCGATCCCGAGGACATCATCAAGAGGCACGGCGCGGCCGGCGAGCGCTTCGTCGCGATGCTGCGCGACAGCGCGGCAATGCTGTTCGACGTCGTCAAGCGCTACAATATCGAGGCCGAGCAGGAGCAGGCCGGCTGGGTGCAGCCGGTGCATTCGCCGGGCCGGATCAAGATCGCTGAACGGCGGGTGCAGCAATGGTCGAAATTCGGCGCGCCGGTCGAATTGCTGTCGCGCGACCAGACCAGGGACATGCTCGGCTCGGATGCGTGGTATGGCGGCTTCTGGAATAGGACCGGCGGTCACGTCAATCCGCTGGCGCTGGCGCGGGGCCTGGCGCGGACCGTGCTCGGCCTCGGTGCGCGGATCTATGCCCGTTCCCCCGCGCTGAGCTTCGAGCGCCGCGGCGATCGCTGGGTGGTGAAGACCGAGAAGGGCGAAATCTCCGGCCGTGCGCTGGTCGTCGCGACCAATGCCTATAGCGGCGAGTTCGCGAAATCGCTGGTGCCTGAGATCGCGACCGAGGTGATGCCCGTGCTGTCGTGGCAGATGGCGACGCAGCCGCTGTCGGACAATGTCCGCAAGACTATCATCCCCGGCCGGCAGGCGATGTCGGACACCCATGGCGAGCTGTATTTCGCGCGCTATGACGCCCGCAATCGCCTCGTCACCGGCGGCGCCGTGCTCGGCCCGGGCGACAAGACCGCGCGGCTGAAGGCGCGGGTGACCGAGCGGTTGCAGCTGATATGGCCGCAGATCGGCGATGTCTCCTTCGACTATGTCTGGAACGGTTATGTCGGGATGACCGCGGATTTCCTGCCGCGCATGCATCGCCTCGGACCGAACGCCTATGGCTGGACCGGCTGCAACGGCCGCGCCGTCGCGCTGACGATCCCGCTCGGCCGCGAATTAGCAAAGGCGGTCCAGGGCGTGCCGGAAAGCGAGCTGGCGCTGCCGTTCACCGAGCCGGTGCAGTACATGGCGCACGGATTGCTGCGCAAGCTCGCGCCCTGGATGCTGGTGCTCTACCGCCGCCGTGATGCGCAGGAGCTGGTCAAGGGCGATCGCTTCGAGCTGCTGCGCTGGGCGGAGTACTTCCTCGCCTCGCGCCGCTCACGGTGAGCGCAGACCAACGACGCACCACGCGCGATGGCTTGATCAGGCGATCAAGGCATCGCGCTTTCGCGTGAAGTCACCGCCGGGGATCGCCGACAACAGCGCCTGCGTATAGGGATGCTGCGGCCTGCCGAACACTTCGGCGGTCAACCCTTGCTCGACCACGGCGCCGTCCTTCATCACGGCAACGAGGTCGCAGATCTGCGCGGCAACCCGCAGATCGTGGGTGATGAAGATGATGGAGAGCCCAAGCTGCTGGCGCAGTCCGGCGAGCAACCTCAAGACTTGCGCCTGCACCGAGACGTCGAGCGCCGAGACCGGCTCATCGGCGACCAGCACATCCGGCTTCAGCGCCAGTGCCCGCGCGAGCCCGATGCGCTGCCGCTGGCCGCCGGAGAATTCATGCGGAAAGCGGTCGCCGGCGGACGGATCGAGGCCGACCAGCTCGAACAGCTTTCGCGCTTCCGCGATCGCGGTGGTGCGGTCGGTGCCGTGCACGATCGGTCCCTGCGCCACGAGTTCGGCCGCCTTGCGGCGCGGGTTGAGCGAGGCGAACGGATCCTGGAACACCATCTGAATGTGGCGGGTCTCGCGTCTGATCTCCTCGCGGCCGAGCTTCGCCCAGTCCTTGCCGTTGAGCACGATCGATCCGTTGTCGGGATCGATCAGCCGGACGATGCAGCGCGCCAGCGTCGATTTGCCCGAACCGGATTCGCCGACAATGCCGAGCGTCGCACCGCGCGGCAGCCGGAGCGTGACGTTCTTGACCGCCTCGGTGATCCGCGCGCCGCGGCCGAGGAAACCGCCGGTGCGGTAGGTTTTCGAGACGCCCTCGATGGTCAGGATGTCCTTGCCGGAGAGGATACGCGGCGGCGGCGCCTTCAGCGGCGGAACGGCCGCGATCAGTTGCTTGGTGTAGGCATGCTGCGGATCGTTCAGCACCTTGTCGGCCGCACCTTGCTCGACGATCGCGCCGTGCTGCATCACCACGACTCGGTCGGCGATCTCGGCGACCACGCCGAAATCATGGGTGATGAACAGCACCGCGGTCTTCTTGCGCTGCTGCAGATCGCGGATCAGCTTCAGGATCTGCGCCTGCGTCGTGACGTCGAGCGCGGTGGTCGGCTCGTCGGCGATCAGGAGTTTCGGGTCGAGCGCCAGCGCCATCGCGATCATGGCGCGCTGGCGCTGGCCGCCGGAGAGCTCGTGCGGATAGGCCTTCGCGGCTGCCCTGGGATCGGGGATGCGGACATCCTCGAGCAGTGCCTCTACGCGTGCGTTGATCTCGGCCTTCGACAGGCCGGTGTGGATCGCAAACATCTCGCCGATCTGGTCGCCGATGGTGCGCAGCGGGTTGAGCGCCGTCATCGGCTCCTGGAAGATCATCGCGATCCCGGCGCCGCGCACCTCGCGCATTTCGGCCGGATCGGCGGCGCAGAGATCGCGGCCGTCGAACATCATCCGGCCCTGCTCGATCGCAACCTCGTTCGGCAGCAGCCGCATGATGGCGTTCGCCATCATCGACTTGCCGGAGCCGGATTCGCCGACCACGCAAAGGATCTCGTTCGAGGCGACCGACAGGGAAACGTCGGACAGTGCATGCGGCCGGTCGGCGCCTTTGGGCAGGCGCACGGTTAACCCGTCGAGCGAAAGGACTGTCTCGCTCATCGGCTCTTCAGCCTCGGATTGAGCGCATCGTTGAGGCCCTGGCCGACTAGCGACACCGCGAGCACGGTGACGAGGATCGCAATGCCGGGGATCGCCGAGACGTACCACTGCACGCGGAGCACATCGCGGCCGAGCCCGATCAGATTGCCCCAGGAGGCGACGTTGGGATCGGACAGCCTCAGGAACGCGAGTGCGCTTTCGAGGAGGATCGCGACCGCCATCACCACGCTGGCATAGACGATCACGGGCGGCAGCGCGTTGGGCAGGATCTCGCCGAGAATGAGCTGGAGGTCCTTCATGCCGAGCGTCTTGCCCGCCTGGACGAATTCGCGGTTGCGCAGCGACAGGAACTCGGCGCGGGTCAGCCGCGCTGGCGCCGGCCACGACACCACGCCGACCGCGATGGTCACCGTGGTCAGCGTCGAACCGAACACCGCGACCAGCACCAGCAGCAGCACGAAGTTCGGCAGGGTCTGGAACGCTTCGGTGATCCGCATCAGGACGTTGTCGACCCAGCCGCCGTAATAGCCGGCGAAGGCGCCGACCAGGATGCCGATCAGGATCGCGATCACGGTGGCGACGCCGCCGATCAGGAGCGAGATCCGTGCGCCGTAGAAGATCTGCGCGGCGATGTCGCGGCCGGAATTGTCGGTGCCGAGCAGGAAGCGCGGATTGGAGAACGGCCAGACCAGCGGCCGGCCGGCCAGCGCGAGTGGGTCGCGCGGATAGAGCAAGCCGGCGCTGACAGCCATTGCGATCACGAGCAGCAGCAGGATCAGGCCGATCACGGCGGCCGGGCTGCGGAAGTAGCGCTTCACCGCGTCCATCGTCAGCCCTCCGCCGCGATGCGCGGGTCGAGCCGCGCGTAGAGCAGGTCGACCACGAAGTTCACGACAATCACAAGGAGCGCGGACACGAAGACGATGCCGAGCAGGGTGTTGAGGTCGCGCTGCACCACGGACTCATAGGCGAGGCGGCCGAGGCCGGGCAGCGAGAACACGCTCTCGACCACGACCGAGCCGCCGAGCATGGTGCCGGCCTGCAATCCGATCAGCGTCACCATCGGCAGCAGCGCGTTGCGCAGCACGTGGCGGGTGATGACATGGGTCTCGTCCAGTCCCTTCGCGCGGGCGGTGCGGACGAAATCGAGGTTCAAGACCTCGAGCATGGAAGCGCGCATGATGCGCAAATAGATCGCAAGGAAGATCAGCCCGAGCGTCAGCGTCGGCAGCACGAGGTGGGCCGCGATATCGAGCACGCCCCGGATGCCGGTCTGCACTGTTCCGATGTCCTGGAATCCGCCGGATGGCAGCCATTGCAGATAGACCGAGAACACCACGATCGCCATCAGCCCGAACCAGAACGAAGGGGTGGCGTAGAAGATCAGGCCAAGCGTCGAGATCAACGTGTCGGGCCAGCGGTTGACGCCGCGCGCGGCGATCACGCCGAACACCAGGCCGAAGAAGAACGCGAACGACAGCGACGCGGTCATCAGCAGGATGGTCGGCGGCAGCCGCTCCAGGATCACGGTCGCCACCGGCTTGCCGTAGATCGAGGAGAAGCCGAGATCGAGCCGCACCAGGTGCCACAGATAGTTGGCGAGCTGCGCCGGAACCGAGAGGTCGAGCCCGTAGAACTTGCGCAGCTGTTGCGCGGTCGCGGCGTCGCCGCCGCCCATCTGCGCCATCAGCGCATCGACGGTGTCGCCCGGCGCGAGCTGCAACAGCAGGAACACGCCGATCAGGATCAGGAACAGGGTCGGAATCGAGGCGGCCAGCCGCCGCCCCGCAAGGCTCAGGATACGCATCGGTTATCTATAGCGTTTTCGAACGAAGTGGACACCGGTTCGCATCCAGAAGGCTTTGAGTTGAACCAGAGCCGGCCCCCTCGTCACCTCGCCCCGCTTGCGGGGAGAGGTCGGATCGCATCGAAGATGCGATCCGGGTGAGGGGGTACAGGTCTATCGATGGAGCAATATCGCGGAGAGAGCCCCTCACCCCAGCCCTCTCCCCGCAAGAGCGGGGCGAGGGAGAAGCAAGGCTTGCCGCCTCATGCGCTTAGCCACAGATCGTGCCAGCTCGCCGAGCCCCAGCGCGGCGTGTTGGAGTGGTTGCGCGCCTTTGCGGTGATCACGGTGACGAAGATCTGCTCGATCGGCATCCAGACCGGCAGCTCGGTGTTCACCTCCTTGACGAAATCGGCATAGAGCGCCTTGCGCTTGACCGGATCGACTTCGGTCGCGGCATCGTCGATGGTCTTGTCGACGGTCTTGTCCTCCCAGCCCCACTGGTTGGTCCACGGCGCGCCCTTGGGCTGGCCGGAGCGGTACCACACCGTGGTCGAGACCGCAGGGTCGTTGCGGTACTGATGCCAGCCGGTCGCAAGATCGAAGGCGTGGTCGTCATAGACCTGCTTGAGGAAGCCGCCGCCGTCGTTGCGCACGATATCGACCTGAATGCCGACTTCTCCCAGCGACTGCTGGATGAAGGTCGACCACAGCGAGATGTCCTCACCCCACGGCGCCGGCAGCAGCTTGAGCGAGAAGCGGTTGCCGCCTGAGGCCTTGAGGCCGGCCTCGTCGAGCAGCGCGATCGCCTTGGCCTTGTCATATGGATATTGCGGCGTGTTCGGTCCGGGAAAGAAGTCGGTCGAGGTCGAGGGAATCGGGCCGGTGCCGAGCTTGGCGAAATCGCCCAAGAAGTTCTCGATGAAGAACGGCACGTTGATCGCATGCGCGATGGCGCGGCGGACGCGGATGTCGGACAATTCCTTGCGGCGGAAGTTGAACTCGATGGTGTTGGTGCGGGCGTTGCCTTCATTGCCCTTGGTCTGGACGATGAAGCGCTTGTCCTTGCCGAGCCGCGCCATGTCCGAGATCGTCAGCCCCGAGAACGGGCTGTAGTGCAATTCGCCGGCCTCCATCTGGGCGGCCGCGGCGGCGCGGTCGGTGATCACCTTCCAGACGATGCGGTCGAGATTGGGCGCGTTCGGCCGCCAGTAATCCGGATTGCGGTCGGCGATGATGTATTGCCCGCGCTCATATTTGACGAATTTGAACGGGCCGGTGCCGACCGGCGCCAGATTGGTCGGGTTCTGCCTGATGTCGCCGCTCTCATAGAGATGCTTGGCGGAGACGTAGCCGAGGTCGGGCAGGGCCCGGAGCAGCAGGTTCAGCGGCATCGGCCGCTCGTAGCGGAAGATCGCGGTCTGCGGATCGGGCGTATCGACCGATGTGAGGAACAGCTGCAGCGTCGATCCGTAGTTGAGGATCTTCTTCCACATGTTCATCGCGGTGAAGGCGACGTCCTCCGACGTGAACGGCTTGCCGTCGTGCCAGGTGACGCCCTTGCGCAGCTTGAAGGTAACGGTCTTGCCGTCCGGCGTCGCCTCCCAGCTCTCGGCGAGCACGCCGACCGGCTGGCCGTTGGCGTCGAGGTCGACCAGATTCTCCTGGATCTTGCCGCCGATGATGTAGACGCCGGTCGAGGCCTGGATGCTCGGGTTGAGCTGGCGCTGCTCGGCGCCGTAATGGACGTTGAACACGCCGCCCTTGCGCGGGGTTTCCTGCGCGAATGCCCGCATCGGATTGATGACGTTGGCCGCAATCGCGGCCGAGGTCAGAAGGGCCGTGCGGCGGTTGATCTCAAGGCGGGACAAATCCATACGCGGGGTCTCCGGAACATACATAAAGGCTTGCATCGGGGTGGCCAGCCGATCGGCCGTGGCGCCCCTTTGCGATGTTACGATGGAATGGGAACCCGAGTCGAACCCGAGTCATTTTCTAATGCCTCGGCCTTTTGGAGGATCGTTTCCGAAACCTGAAGTGGCCCGCCGCAGTGCGCCGCAACCCGAATTGCACGCAACATTGTCGCACACAGGCCGCGTGCGATGCGTCGAGTGATTCTCTTTCTGGCCCGCTTCGGGAGCCCCGAAGCCGCGCAAACGCTGTAATTTTAGGGGTCGGAAGCGACTTGACTGGAAAAAACACTGGAAAAAACCCTGATTCGGGGGCTGTCCACAGCGATATTGCTGTGGTGAGTGCAGAAAACACTGTTTTTCTCGGCGTTTTCCGCCATATCGTGCCCACTCCAGAATCAATGGAGCAACCATGGCTACCCAACTGTCGAAGTCGCAAGTGATCGAGAAGATCGCGACCACCACCGAACTCTCCAAGCGCGACGTCAAGAACGTTTTGGACTCGCTCGTCGATGTCGGCCACAAGGAGCTGAAGAAGGCCGGGGTGTTCCTCGTCCCCGGCTTCGCCAAGTTCGTTGTGGTCAAGAAGCCGGCGACCAAGGCGCGCAAGGGCACCAACCCCTTCACCGGTGAAGAGATGATGTTCAAGGCCAAGCCGGCCCGGAAGATCGTCCGCGCACGGCCGGTCAAGGCCGCCAAGGACGCGGTTTAAGAATAGAAGGCCTCCGGTGACGGAGGCCTTTTGCTTTTGAGCCGTCGCTTCCTGCCGTTGGTTGCCCGCTTGAGCGTTTTCGAGCGCAGTGGACACCGGTTCGCGTGAAGAAAACGCGCCAAAGCAAAGTCTTGAGCTCCGGTTTCTGGTTGAGCCAGGACCGGGGCTCTAGACCACCGGCGACCGGCCACCATCGACATTGATGGCGGTGCCGGTGATGTAGGAGCCTTGCTCCGAGGCCAGGAAGCAGGCGAGGTTGGCGAACTCCTCCGCCGTCCCGATGCGGCCGAGCGGCGTGCCCTTGGCAAGGCCCTTGGCGAATTCCCCGAAATCCGTGTTCGGCGCCTGGGCCGCGTGCCGCTTGACCCATTGATCGCTCATGATCAGGCCGACCAGCAGCGCATTCACCAGGATGTTGTGCTCGCCGCCTTCATTGGCCATCACCTTGGTCAGCGCCATGCCGGCGGCGCGCGACACCGAGGTGGGCGCGGAATTGCCGGCCGGCGCCTTCGCAAAGGTGTTGAGCACGTTGATGATGCGACCCCATTTGCGCTGCTTCATGCCCGGCCACACCAGCCGGCTGAAGCGGATCGCGGCGAACAGTTTCAGGTCGAGGTCCTCCTGCCAGGCCTCGTCGCTGATGTTCTCGAAGGCCAGCGTGCGCGCGGTTCCGGCGTTGTTGACCAGCACGTCGATCTTGCCGAGATCCGCGACAATCTGGTCGTGTGCCTTGGCGATGTCGGCGGCCTTCGCGACGTCGCAGACGTAATCGCGCACCACGAGGCCGTCCTTGGCCAGTGCCTCGCGCGCCGCCGCGAGGTCGGCCGCGCCCCGCGCGAGGATCGCGAGCTTGGCGCCGGATTCCGCAAACCGCCGCGCCACCGCGATCCCGATGCCCTTGCTGCCGCCGGTGACTACCGCGACACGGTCCTTCATTGATAGGTTCATTGTTGTTCTCCCTGGGGCTGGCCCTGAGAGAACGCTATCAAACCGACAGCGCGACCAACAAGGTCATGCAGAGCAGGTGTGCTGTGACGATTATCGCGAGATGGAGCGGGCCGGACATCGGATGTCTCCATTGTGGTGCGCGGCTTGATGCTTCGTCAGGTGGGCACGGCCGTCTGTCTCCCTCCCCCTGAAAGGAGGAGGGCGGGGTGGGGGTTGCTCTCCACGGACGCCGGCGTCTGTGGAGGCAGGATCCCCACCCGGTTTGCTCCGCAAACCGACCTCTCCTTTTCAAGGGGAGGTGAGGATAGAGCGCACTGGATCAGGCACGTCCTAGTTCAAGCTTGCGCTTGCCGTAAAACTGCGGTCGACGGCCTTGCCGACATCCAGCGTCTTGCCGAGGATGCCGTAGCGCGTGGCGCGGTCGGATGCGGCCTGCACTTCCTTCACCACGGCCTCGTTGATCGCGATCGGGCTCGTCTTCTGTGCAGTGTAGGCGGCGAGCAGCACGTCTTCCGGCAGTTTTGTGAGCTCGGCCGTGCTCTTCGCGTATTCGGCAAGATGGTCGAGCGACCACAACCGCGCCTTGTTGAGCCGCTGCACCAGATCCTGCACCGCCGCGCGCTTGGCCGCGATCGCGTTGTCGGAGGCGACGATGAAGGTGATGGTCGGCGTCAGGCCCTCGCCATCGGCGACGACGCGCGCATTGTCCTTCAGCTTGGCATAAGAGATGTACGGCTCCCACACCGCCCAGGCGTCGATCGAACCGGCGAGCAGCGCGATCTTGGCGTCGACCGGGCCGAGCGGGGCGAAGGTCGCCTCCTCGATCCTGCTGCCGGCCTTCTCCAGCGTCGCATTGATCAGGAACTGGCCCCAGCCGCCCCGCGTGCCGGCGAGGCGCTTGCCCTTCAGATCGGCCGCCGTCTTGATCGGCGAATCCCCGCGCACCAGGATCGCCTGGGTCCGTGCATCGGAGCGCGTGCCGCCGATCGCCTTGATCGGCGCGCCGGAGGCATAGACCGTGAGGAAGGACAGGTCGCCGGTGTAGCCGACATCGAGCGCGCCGGCATTGATCGCCTCCAGGATCGGGGCTGCGGCCGGAAATTCCGACCATTCGATCTTGTAGGGCAGGTCCTTGGCGAGGCCGGAGATCTCCAGCAGCGAGCGGTTGCCGCCCTTCTGGTCGCCGACCCGCAGCACGATCGCATCAGCCGCGAAGGCTGCGGCCGATGTCGACAGCGTGATGACGGCCGTGATCAGCGCGGCCGCGGTGCGGCGCGTGAATGTATGGGGAGAACCCGGGCGGGTCAGTTTGCGCATATGCATTTTCTTTCTGATTCATTCGCTGCTCGTCGGAAAGCGCGGCGGCGTTTGATCAAGTCTATGAGCAAGCCGTTCGTCGTCAACGAAACGGAAAACTGAAATCAGCCCGCGCGCAGCAAGGATGATCTCGCCGGACCGTCATGCGTAGAAGACATCGCGCAAGCGGCGATGTTTCGCTCAAATTTGGCGCAATCGATGCCGCTCCGTCGAGCGTCTGCGCCGCGACAGCAGCGAAAATCCTTTCATCGTCGCGCGCTGCGATCGTGGAGAGTTCAGCTGCCGCGCCGACTACATTCGAAATTCCATTTCATTGACGGTGAACTTGTCGCGCCGCATCATTTGCGCGTTGCTTTGAGGGCAATAGCGCCGGAGAAATCCGCTTTTTTCTAAACGATGAGCTTCGAACGACGGGGCGCGCAGACGGACACGTCTTGTGCGCGGGGCGGAGCCTTGCCGAAATGCAGGAGTGATGATGTCGACGAACAAGAAGACGGTGATGGATCGCCGCACCTTACTGCGTGCAGGCGCCGCTGCAGCTATTGCCGCGCCGATCGGCGCCTATAGCGCGCAAGCGTTCGCGCCGCGCCCGGTCGCATCGGCGATCGACTTCTCCGAATTCCCGATCTGCAAGACCGCCTCCGATGCGCCGCCGCTGACGGGAGCGCCGCGCAAGCTGAAGCTGTCCTGGAACGCCGGTGCGGTCTGCCTCGCGCCGCTGCCGGTCGCCATCGACCACGGCTTCTTCCAGAAGCAGAATCTCGACGTCGAGCTCGTCAACTATTCCGGCTCGACCGACCAACTGCTGGAGGCAATTGCCACCGGCAAGAGCGACGCCGGGCTCGGCATGGCGCTGCGCTGGTTGAAGCCGCTGGAACAGGGGTTCGACGTCAAGATTGCCGCCGGCACCCATGGCGGCTGCATGCGCGTCCTGACCCGCACCAATTCCGGCGTCGGCAAGCTCGCCGACCTCAAGGGCAAGATCGTCGCGGTCGGCGATCTCGCCGGTCCCGACAAGAACTTCTTCTCGATCCAGCTCTCCAAGCTCGGCATCGACCCGGTGAGGGATGTCGACTGGCGCGCCTATCCCGGCAATCTCCTGAACGTCGCGGTCGAGAAGGGAGAGGTGCAGGCCTTCCTGTCGTCCGACCCGCTGGCCTATCTCTGGCTGAAGGACACGCAGTACAAGGAGGTCGCTTCCAACCTCGACGGCGAGTACCGCGACAAGAGCTGCTGCATCGTCGGCCTGCGCGGCAGCCTTGTGCGCGAGGAGCCGCGTGTGGCGCGCGCCATCACCCAGGCGCTGCTCGATGCCGCGATGTTCACCTCGCAGAACCCGGACAAGGCGGCAAAATCGTTTCAGCCCTATGCGCCGAAGGCGGCGAGCCTCGCCGATCTCGAGGCGATGGCGCGCTACCACACCCATCATCATCATCCCACCGGCGAAGTGCTCAAGCGCGAGCTCAAGGGCTATGCCGACGACCTGAAATCGGTGCAGGTGTTCAAGCAGAGCACCGACACGGCCAAATTCGCGGAGCGGATCTATGTCGACGTATTCAGTGTCTGACACGACGGCCGCTGCCGCACCGCGCGCCGCGGTCACGTTCGCGAATCTCTCCGGCAGCTACGGCATTGGCCTCGCGGCGACCCTCGCCTGGCTCGCGTTCGGGCTGTCGTGCCTCTATTGGCCCGATGTCGGCGACTGGTCGCGGACGGAGTCGCTTGGGATCGGTGCAATCGTGATCGCGGCCTTCATCCTGTTCGGCACATTCAGCGCGGATTATCTCGGCAGCGCCGGGCAGGCGTTGCGCAAGCGCGCGCCATGGCTGGTGGCGTTCGGCGCGTTCGTCACGCTGTGGGAGGTCGCCACCGCGAAATTCACCTGGCTGCCGCTGCCGTTTTTCCCGCCGCCGCAGTCGATCCTCGAGGTTTATACCGACGACCTGCCGAAGCTGCTCGACAGCGTGTTCGCCTCGATCAAGCTGCAACTCGGCGGCTACATCATTGGTGCGACCATCGGCTTTGTGACGGGCGTCTCGATCGGCTGGTCGCAGAAGATCGGCTACTGGGTGCACCCGGTGCTGCGCTTCATCGGCCCGCTGCCGGCGACCGCCTGGCTGCCGATCGCGTTCTTCACCTTCCCGTCGAGCTGGAGCGCCTCGACCTTCCTGATCGCGCTTGCCACCGGATTTCCGGTGACGGTCTTGACCTGGTCGGGTGTGGCGAGCGTCAGCACCGCCTATTACGACGTCGCGCGCACGCTCGGCGCCAAGCCGTCATTCCTGGTGCTGAAGGTCGCGATTCCCGCCGCGCTGCCGCACGTGTTCGTCGGCCTGTTCATGGGGCTTGGTTCGTCCTTTGCCGTGCTCGTGGTCGCCGAGATGATCGGCGTCAAGGCCGGGCTCGGCTGGTACCTGCAATGGGCGCAGGGCTGGGCGGCCTATGCCAACATGTATGCGGCGCTGATCGTGATGTCGCTGCTCTGCTCCGGCGCGATCACGCTGCTGTTCCGAACGCGCGACCGCCTGCTGGTCTGGCAGAAGGGTGTCGTCAAATGGTAGTGCAGTCCACAGCCGAAGCGATCACCTATCCGGCCATCGGCGCCGAGCTCGACATCGAAGGCGTCAGTCACGCCTTCGATATCAACGGCGCTGTGCTGCCGGTGCTTGACAATGTGAACCTTGCCATCGCACCGGGCGAGTTCGTGGCGCTGCTCGGCCCGTCTGGTTGCGGCAAGTCGACCTTGCTGCGGTTGGTGGCCGGGCTGGAGAAGCCGCGCAGCGGCGCGCTGCGCGAGGATGAAGTCCGCATCAGCGGCCCGCATCCGTCGCGTGTCGTGGTGTTCCAGGACCCGACGCTGTTTCCGTGGCGCTCGGTGTGGGACAATGTGGCGCTCGGGCTGGAAGCGCAGGGTATCCTGAAGGCGCAGCGGCACCGGGTCGACGCCGTGATCGAGCTGGTCGGCCTGTCCTCGTTCCGCAATGCCTATCCGCACCAGCTCTCCGGCGGCATGGCGCAGCGCGTGGCGCTGGCGCGCGCGCTGGTCAATGATCCGAAGATCCTGGTGCTCGACGAGCCGCTCGGCAAGCTCGATTCGCTGACGCGGATCGCGATGCAGGCCGAGCTCGTGGCGTTGTGGCAGCGCAAGGGCTTCACCACGCTGCTCGTCACCCATGACGTCGAGGAAGCGCTGGTGCTCGCCAACCGCGTCATCGTGCTGTCCGACCGTCCGGCGCGGATCAAGGCCGACATCGCGGTCGGGCGGCCATACCCGCGGCATCGCGGCGATCCATATTTGGCTGATCTGCGCAAGCAGATCCTCGGGCTGCTCGGGCTGGAGGCGACATGGTGACGACCGCGGCGCGGGAGCTGCCGCCGGCGAACCAGCCCGAGCACATCGCGCGCGCGTTGCGGCTTGCCGAGGTGTTTGCCGCGCGCGCCCCCGTACATGATCGCGACGCCAGCTTTCCCTTCGAGAATTTTGCTGACCTGTCGCGCGAAGGCCTGCTGGCGCTGACCGTGCCCGTGGCGCTCGGCGGGGCCGGGGCGGGCGCGCGCGATGCCACGCGCGTGCTCGGCATCATCGGCAAGGCCGACCCGTCGACCGCGCTGGTGCTGTCGATGCATTACATCCAGCATCTGGTGATGGCGCGCAGCACGCGCTGGCCGGCACGTCTGTCGCGCAAGCTCGCCAAGGAAACGGTCGAGGGCGTGGCGCTGATCAACGCGTTGCGCGTCGAGCCCGAGCTCGGCTCGCCCGCGCGCGGCGGCCTGCCGGCGACCACGGCGCGCCGCACCCAAACCGGCTGGCGGCTGACCGGCCGCAAGATCTATTCGACCGGCGCGCCGATCCTGAAATGGTATTCGGTCTGGGCGAAGACCGACGAGCCGGAGACCCGCGTCGGTTTGTTTCTGGTTCCAGCCGGATTGCCGGGAACGCGGATCGAGGAAACCTGGGATCATCTCGGCCTGCGCGCCAGCGGCAGCCACACCGTGATCTTCGACGACGTCGTGTTTCCGCTGGATTCTGAGATCGACGTTCGCAGGCCAGACGACTGGAAGGTTCCTGACGTCACCCAGGCGACCGTGCATGCGATCTTCGTCGCCGCTATCTATGACGGCATCGCCCGCGCCGCCCGCGACTGGCTGGTCAAATTCCTCAAAGAGCGGGTGCCCGCCAATCTCGGCGCGCCGCTGGCGACGCTGCCGCGCATGCAGGAGGTCGTCGGCGGCATCGAGGCCCGGCTTGCCGTCAATGCCCGCTTGATCGACAGCTTCGCCGCCGATTTCGATAACGGCTTCCCGCTGTCCGCGATCGAGTCTAACATCATCAAGCTGACGGTGACCAATAACGCCGCAGCAGTGGTGGAGGTTGCCTTGTCGCTGACCAGCAATCACGGCCTGTCGCGAACCAATCCCCTGGAGCGGCATTACCGTGACGTGCTGTGCGGCCGCGTCCATACCCCGCAAGACGATGCCACCCGTGTCTCCGCCGGACGCTCCGCGCTGGGCGTCTGAAAACAACAGCCAACAACAACGGAGTTGTCAGTCATGCCGGTCGAGTTCATCGGCTTCATCACCAACAACAATGCCTCCGAGACCATCGTCCGGTCCGGCCCGGTGCTCGATCCGCCCTATATCGAGACGGTCGCCAAGGCCCATGAGCTGGCCGGCTTCGATCGCGCGCTGCTGGCGTTTCACTCGACCACGCCGGACGCGTTGCAGGTCGCGCAGCATGTGCTGACTGTCACCAAGCAGCTCAAGGTGATGATCGCGCAGCGCCCGGGCTTCACCGCGCCGACGCTCCTGGCGCGCCAGCTTGCGACGCTGGATCAGTTCTATGGCGGCCGCGTCTCGCTGCACGTCATCACCGGCGGCAACGCCATCGAGCTGCGCCAGGACGGCAACACGCTCGACGACAAGGACGAGCGCTACGCCCGCACCAGCGAATTCCTCGACGTGGTGCGGCTGGAATGGACCAGCGAGAAGCCGTTCAACTACAGCGGCAAGTATTACAGCGTCGAGAACGGCTTCTCGCAGGTGAAGCCGTTGCAGAAGGGCGGCATCTACACCTTCGTCGGCGGCGGCTCGGACGCCGCGGTCGAGGTCGCGGGCAAGCATGCGGACACCTTCGCGCTGTGGGGTGAATCCTACGCCCAGGTGCGCGACGTCACCGCGCGGGTGCGCGCAGCGGCTGCCAAGCACGGCCGCCCAACGCCGCGCTTCAGCCTGTCGGTACGGCCGATCCTGGCCGACACCGAGGAGAAGGCGTGGGCGAAGGCGGAGCATATCCTCGCGCGCGCCACCGCGCTGCAGGACCAGACCGGCTACCGCCGGCCCAATCACGCGACCGATGGCGCCAAGCGGCTCCTGGCGCTCGCCGATCAGGGCACGCGGATCGACAAGCGGCTGTGGACCGAGATCGCAAAGCTCACCGGCGCCAACAGCAACACCACCGCGCTGGTCGGTACGCCCGAGCAGGTCGCCGAAGTGTTCGCCGACTACTACGATCTCGGCGTCAGCCACTTCCTGATCCGCGGCTTCGATCCGCTGGTCGATGCCATCGACTACGGCCGCGAGCTGATCCCGCTGACCCGCAAGCTGATCGAAGCGCGCGACCAGCAGCGGGGGATTGCCGCCGAATGATCCGTCTCATTGTCGCGGCGGCGCTTGCGCTCGCCGCCATCGACGCGGCCGTCGCGCAGACCACGCTGCGCGTCGGCGACCAGAAGGGCAATTCGCAGGCCGTGATGGAAGCGGCCGGCGTGCTCAAGGACGTTCCCTACAAGATCGAGTGGAAGGAGTTCGCCGCCGCGGCGCCGCTTCTGGAGGCGCTCGGGGCCGGTGCGATCGACACCGGCCTGGTCGGCGACGCGCCATTCACATTCGCGGCCGCCGCCAAGATCCCGGTGAAGGCGATCGCGGCCGTGCGGCAGTCGCGCGACGGGCTTGCGGTCGTGGTGCCGGAGAATTCTCCGATCAAGAGCTTCGACGATCTGCGCGGCAAGAAGATCGCAACCGGCCGGGGCTCGATCGGCCATCAGCTGATCCTGGCCGCGCTGGAATCGAAGGGCTGGCAGGCGAGCGACGTGCAGATCGTGTTCCTGGCGCCGTCGGATGCCAAGGTTGCCTACACGCAGGGCTCGGTCGACGCGTGGTCGACCTGGGAGCCCTATGTCAGCCAGGAGGAGGTGCTGTTCAAGTCGCGCCGCGTCATCACGGCTGACGGCATTACACCCGGCCTCGGCTTCCAGGTCGCGACGCCTGATGCGATCAAGGACAAGCGCGCCGAGCTGGAGGACTTCGTGCGTCGCCTCGCGGCCGCGCGCGCATGGTCGCAGAACAATGTCGAAGGTTATGCTGCGACCTGGGGCAGGCTGATGAACATCCCGCCCGCAGTGCCGCTGAACTGGCTGACACGCGCAAAGATCCGCATCGCGCCGATCGACGACAGCGTGGTGGCCGACGAGCAGAAGACCATCGATCTCTACGACCGCTGGGGCCTGATCCGGCAGAAGATCAACGCCGCCGACATCGTCGATCGGTCGTTTGCAGCGGCGGTGGAGAAGGGCGCCGGGCTGTAGGCAATTTGCAAGCGACGCCAAACATTCAGCGTCGTCCTGGCGAAAGCCAGGACCCATTACCCCGGATGCTAGTTTTTGTAGGACGCTGAGGCCGCGATCCCGCTCACCATCAAATTCGGTGGTAATGGGTCCTGGCTTTCGCCAGGACGACGGGCGTGAGGGCTTACGCATTCTGAAGAGGCGACCGCTGCAAGCGGGAGATGTGGACCATCTGCGCGGAAGCGGTTCAACGTCGCACGATTGCACCGCTAACGAACCCGTGATCTCGAAAACATCCATTCGTCCGCAGGCCGCTGCGCGGCAAGGATTTTCCCCTCTTCGCGCATTCCAAAACCGCAACGTTGCTATTTTCGCCGCGGCCTTGCCGCACCCACCGGCGCTGCCAAGATCAAACGGACGAACAATCGAGTCCGGGAGATCACCGTGGGCCTTCAAGAAACTCGCATCGAGTCGCTGCCGTTTGTGACCGCTGAACTGAATTATCTCGCGCCGACGCCGGGCAAGCCCCGAACTTACGCTTTCGATCCGCCGCCCGGCGAACCCAAATCCACTGCACTGCCCGAAGCTCACAATGTCCCGATCTTTGACGGGCGTCTGATCGCCGACAGCTTCTCGCTCGACCGCGAGGGCTTTGCGCTGGTCAAGCATCCGACCTTCGTGAAGGACTATTACGACGACAACGAAGTCCGCAACGTTTACTACCCGGCCGTCGAAGCCTTCCTCAAGGCGACGCTGAAGGCGGATCGCGTCTTCATCTTCGATCACACCGTGCGCAAGCGTGTCGAGGGTGCGGCTGATATCCGCGGCGGCGGCCCGCGCCAGCCCGCCACCCGCGTCCATGTCGACCAGACCGCCGTTTCCGGCCACAACAGGGTGTTCGAGCACTTGCCCGACGAGGCCGAGCAACTCGTCAAGGGCCGCGTCCAGGTGATCAATCTGTGGCGTCCGATCCGCGGCCCCTTGCGCGATTCACCGCTTGCGATGGCCGACGGCACCACGGTTGCCCCGGAGGATCTGATCGCATCCGACCTGATCTACCCGAACCGCAGCGGCGAGACCTATTCGGTGAAGTACAATCCGAACCATCGTTGGTTCTACATTCCCGAGATGACGCCGGACGAGGCGATCCTGCTGAAATGCTACGACTCGGCGACAGACGGCCGGACGCGGTTCGGACCGCACACCGCCTTCGTCGATCCGACCACGCCTGCGGATGCGGCGCCGCGCGAGAGCATCGAGCTGCGCACGCTGGTGTTCCATAAGCAGTAAGGGGCGCGCTTCCCATAAATTCGTCATGCCCGGGCTGAAGCGCGAAGCGCGTCTTCGCGCGGATGTCCCGCGCATCCACGTCTTCGGCTTCGCGTGAAGAAAGACGTGGATCGCCGGGACAAGCCCGGCGATGACAGCATCGCGGGCGTTGCCCCCAAACTTGGCACCATCAGCCCAATAATGTTACGCCCGTCCCCTAACTGCTTGGGGAAGGGCGATTCATGGACGGCGTGGTGACGAAGGAAGCAGCGGGGATCGGGTTCCGCGCCCTGGTTCTTGCGCTTCTGGCGTTGGCCTCTGGTCACATGCTGTCGACGCTGCTGCGCACGATCCCGGCGATCAGCCTCGATCTGATGGCGCGAGATTTCGGCACCTCGCCGCAGGCGCTGGCGAGCCTCACCTCGATCTATCACTTCTCCTTTGCCGCCTCGCAGATCCCGGTCGGCGCCGCGATGGACCGTTTCGGCGTGCGGCCGGTGTCGCTGAGCCTTCTCGGAGGTACCGTGGTCGGGACGCTGGTCTCGGCGCTCGCCACGGGTCCCGCGAGCTTCGTGCTCGGGCAACTGATGCTCGGCATCGCCACCTCGGGCATGCTGATGTGCCCGATGACGCTGGCCGCCAAGCAGATGTCGGCGGCGAAGTTCGGACTGTGGTCCGGCCTGATCCTCTCGATCGGCAATATCGGCATGCTGCTGTCGGCAAGCCCGCTGGCCTTCGTGGTCGATCAGTTCGGCTGGCGCGCCGGCTTCTGGGGCTCGGCCGGCTTCGGCATTGTGGTGCTGATCGCGGTATTCGCGCTGGTGCCACGGCAGCCGGCGGCGCATGCGGATGATTCCTCACCCTTGCAGCAGATGGCCGAGGTGCTGCGGCTCGGCCTGTCGCGCGGCCTGCGCGGATTGATCGCGCTGTCGCTGGTGTCGCTCGGCGCCTCGCTGGTGCTGCGCGGCCTGTGGGGTGGGCCGTGGCTGATGGATGTGAAGGGCCTGAGCCGCATCGAGGCCGGCAATGTGCTCGGCCTGTTCACGCTGGCGATGATCATTGGCCCGGCCTGTATCGGCGCGATCGATCGCAAGTTCGGGCATCGCCGCACCATGGTGGCGTCGACCCATGCCGTCGCCGCGCTGCTGCTGGTGCTGATGGCCGCCGGCGCGCCGCATTTGGCGGTCTCGAACCTGCTCGGCGTCGCCGTGATGCCGGTGCGGTATGATCTCGTGCTGCTGATCCTGATCGGGTTTGCGACCTCGGCGCAGCCGCTGATCTACGGCATGACGCGGCAGCTCGTCGACGCCCAGAACACCGGCAAGGCGCTGTCGTCGGTCAATCTCGCTTTCTTCCTCGGCGCGGCGCTGCTGCAATTCAGCACCGCCGGCGTTGCGGCGCTGTTCGGGCTGCCCGCGGTGCTGCTGTTCGTCGCCGGCGCCCTGGTGATCGGGATCGTGCTGTTCCTGACCTATACGCGGCCTTCCGCGGCCTAGATCGCCTGCGCCTGCTTGCGGATTTCGTTGGCAAGCGGCCGCAGGGAATCGACCCCGCGCGGCCCGACGAGGCTATAGCCCGTGCCGCCGTCCGCCCAGGAGAAACCCGCGATGTCGCCGCCCGAATGCGCGGCCATCGGCGCGTTCTGATCCGACGTCATCGGTCGGGTGAGGACCACAAGCCGCTCGCCGTGATCATCGTCGTACATGAACATGGCCGCGGGACCGTGCGGCGTCGGCACCACCCGTCCGCCCATCAAGCGATATCCCGACTTGCTCAGATCCGGCAGCTTGACCGGCTGACGCAGCCGGTTCGAGACCCATTGCACCAGCTCGGTGCTGTCGCGCAGCTCGACCGGTCGGGTGTGATCCGAGGCGTAGACCTTGTAGGAATCGCTTGCCTCCTCGGCCAGCGCCGCAATCCCGCCGGCAGGTGCCAGGGTCGCGCTACGGACTGCCCATCCGCCGAGGCCGCCGATCGAGAGCATCAGCATCGCTGCGATCGCCCAACGGAACGACGAGGGGCGGCGGCGCGGGCGCTCGATCATCCTGGCGAGGTTGAGCTGCGGCGGCAGCGGTTCCTCGGCAATCGGCAGCAATGCCGATCGCAGCAGGTTACGCTCGTCGGAGTAGTCGGCGATGCGCTTGGCCATATCAGGATGCTTTTCCAGATAGGCAATGATTTCCACCTCGCGCTCCGGCTCCAGCGCGCGATCCACATAGGCATGCAGATCGTCTTCGGTAATGGGTCGATTGCTCATGTCTTGTTCCGCAATTGCACGACATTATTGTCCAGTTGGCCGGCAGCGCCCTCCAACTCTTGATGGAGCCGCTCACGGGCGCGCGCCAGCCGCGACATCACCGTGCCAATGGGCACGCCGAGCACCTCCGCGGCGTCGGCATAGGACAGGTCCTCGACGCCGACGAGCAGCAGGACCGCACGCTGGTCATGCGGAAGCCTTGCGAGCTTCGCCATGACGTCGCGATACGTCACCTTGTGCTCCTGCTCTGCGTCCTGACCGAATGCATCCTCGTTGGTTTCGTCGATCGCGATGTGGACGCCGCGCGTCGTTGCGCGGCGAAACTGGTTGATGGCGAGGTTGTGCAGGATGGCGAACAGCCACGGCCGCGGATTGTCCGACCGCCGCTGCTCCCAGTGGA
Organism: Bradyrhizobium sp. AUGA SZCCT0105; assembly: GCF_018129565.1. Classification (NCBI taxonomy): domain Bacteria; kingdom Pseudomonadati; phylum Pseudomonadota; class Alphaproteobacteria; order Hyphomicrobiales; family Nitrobacteraceae; genus Bradyrhizobium; species Bradyrhizobium sp. AUGA SZCCT0105. Next base: position 1,179,107 of record NZ_JAFCMK010000001.1, read on the forward strand.
TGACGGCGCGTTCGAGGCAATCCTGCACCAAATCGTCGGCCGCTGCGTGGTCGCGGACCAGGGACCGCGCATACCGCCGCAAGGCGGGTATCAGCGGTTCGACGAGGCGCAGCATGTCGTTCATGGCGTTTGCACCTGGATGACCGCGCCGAGTTTGGCCGGCTCGCCTGACGTGATGACGAGATAGCGTCGTTCGGCCTTGGCGGCGCTCTGCACGATCTGCCGGATCGGCCCGGTGGTGTTGACGATGGCGGAGCCGGCGGGATTGGTCATGAAGGCTGCCAGAGGCTCTACCGATCCCGTCCCGTCGGCACGTTCGGCCAATCCTAGCACATAGTGCTGCTTGGGTTCGAGCCCGGTGACCGATGCCTGCAGCACCTGGATCAGCCCCTGATCGAACAGCGAGACGCTGGTCGTCGGCTTGTCGCCCTTGGCCTGCTTCTTCGGCGCGAGCGCGAGGTGGGCGACTTGGCCGGCGGCGCCAAGCGCCTGCAGGTTCTGGCGATCGTCAGGATTTGGCGCAGCGTTCGGCACGTAGGCTATGGCTTGGGGCGCCTGGCCGATCGGGATATTGGCGATCACCTTGTTGGTGGCGGTGTCGATCGCGGCCAGCGCATCGGCATTTTCGAGACCGACATAGATCCGCGTGCCGTCGCCGGACGGCCAGACGCCATGCGGGAGATTGCCGACGGGAATGGTCGCGATTTGGGAGAAGTCGTCGGTGCGAAACACCTTGACCTGGTTGGTGCCGCCGATGGTCACATAGGCGAAGGTCCCCTTGGCCGTCTTCGCGAAATTGACGTGGTTGGTGATCGGGCCGGTGTCGATGGTCTTGATCGGGTTGAACGGCGGCTTGGCGTTGAAGACCTGCGTCCTGCCGACATCCTTCAGCGTGAACCACACCTGCTCGCCGTCGGGCGTCGCTGCGATGTTGGGGCAGAACGGGCTTTCCTGCTTCACCTTCGCCACGATCTGGTGGTCGGCGACCGAGACCACATCGGTTTCCGGATTGAACGAGGAGCAGATGTAGCCGTACTTGCCGTCGGGCGAGAAGATCTGCATGCCCGGTCCTGCCGGCACCTCGATCCGCATCGTTTCCTTGAAGCTCTGCGCGTCGATCACCGAAATGTAGTTCTCGCCGCGCACGGTGACCCAGACTTCCTTGCCGTCGGGCGTGAAGAACGCCTCGTGCGGCGACCGCCCGACATAGGTGACGTGCTTGACCGCGTTGGTTGCCGTGTCGATGAAGGTCACCGAATTCGAGCCGATCGAGACGATGGCGAGGGTGTGGTGGTCGGGCGAATAGCCCATGCCGTGGACCAATACCTGCCCCTTGTAGAGCGGGCTGAAATTGCCGGGCTGCGGGTCGCCGAGCCGGATGACGCCGATGAGCTTGTTGTCGACGGGATCGGTGACCGACACCGTGTTCGAGAACTGCTCGGCGGCGTAGACACGGTCGTGATGGCTGATCGGGATGTCGGGCGCGGACACAGCGCCCGGCGCCTGCCCCGCAAACGCGGACGTCGACAGCGCGATCATGCTGGTGGCCAACAGGCCCTTCATGAACTGGCCGGTCATCACTTGGTCTCCTGCTTCATCATATCGTGGTGCATGTTCATGTGATCGTGCGTGGTCGCCGCCCGGCCGGGTTTCGCGCCGGGTTGTTGTGTCGGGGAGGGGGTCGTGTCCGTGACCTGTTCGCCGAGTGCGAGCTTCATGGCGTCGATCTCCTGGCGTTGCTCGACGATGATCTCCTGTGCGATCCGGCGCAGCCGCTCGTTCTTGCCGTAGCGAAGCTCGATCACGGCCATGTCGATGGCGCCCTGGTGGTGCGGCGTCATCATCGCGACGAAATCGCGGTCGATATCGCCGCTCGGTTTGGCGGCCATGTCATTCATCATCTTGGTCATCGCCGCATCGTTCTCGGCGAGGAAGGCGCTCTCTTCGGCCGACTGCGCGGTCTGGGCCGGCTGATGGGCTTCTTGGGCGAGCACCACCGGGGAAACTGCGACGGTGAACAGAACGCGCATGCCGAACACCGCGGCACCGAAGCCGGGTCTGAGGAATCGCAGGATCATCATGTTTCACCCTGAAGGTTGTCGCGGAGGGCCCCCGCGATCCAGTTGGCTTGCATGGGTGGGACGCGGTGGTGTGAGTTCTATTCCGTCGCCGGGTCAAAGATTGTCGATCACGACTTGCTGATCGGCCGAATGGTCCGTTCCGGCCGAACCGGCCGATTTGCGATCGGCAAGCCACTGGCTATAAGAGGGAATTCCGGTTCCACTCGGCCGGTTCCTCGATCCTCGCCGCGCAATCGCACGCGCCAACAAGGCCAAGATGTCCGCCAAGATCGATCCAATCACCCGCTCCGTGGTCCAGCACCGCCTGTCGTCGATCGTGAAGGAGATGGGCGAAGCCATGCTTCGCACCTCCTATTCGCAGATCCTCAATTCCAGCCGCGATTTTTCGCTGGCGATCTGCGACACCAGCGGGCGGCTGATCGCGCAGGCCGATCACATCCCGGTCCATGTCGGTGCCTTACCTTGGGCGACGCTCGCGGTCGAGGAACGCTTCAAGGATGTCGCGCCCGGCGACGTCATCCTGCTCAACGATCCCTATCATGGCGGCAGCCATCTGCCCGATCTCACCGCCTTCGTGCCGGTGTTCGACGGCGGCAAGCGATTGCTCTGGACCATCGTGCGCGCGCATCAGAGCGACATCGGCGGCGCCACCCATGGCGCCTACAATCCCGCTGCGACCGAGATCTATCAGGAAGGCATTCGGATTCCGCCGATCAAGCTCTATGAGGCCGGCAAGCCGCGTGAGGACCTGCTCGACCTTTTGGCGCTCAACATCCGCAATCCCAGAGAATTCCGCGGCGACCTTGCGGCGATGCTGGGTGCCGCGCATCTCGGCGAGCGCCGCGTCTCAAAACTGTTCAGCGAGTTCGGTGCCGAGACGGTCGAGGCCGCGATTGAGGCCATTCTTGATGCCACCGAGCAGCAGACCCGCGCCGTGGTGTCCACATGGAAGGATGGCGTGTTCTATGGCGAAGCCCTGCTCGATGATGACGGTCACGGCCGCACCGACATCAAGATCGCGGCCAAGGTGACCAAGAAGGGCAGTGACATCGAGGTCGATCTCACCGGCTCCGATCCGCAGTCGACGAGTTTTGTGAATTCCTCGCACGCCAACATGCAGGCGGCGGTGGCGATGGCCTTTGCCTATCTGATCGACGCCGACATCCCGAAGAACACCGGCGCGCTGCGGCCGCTCAAGGTGGTGGCGAAGCAGGGCACCATCGTGTGGGCCGATCCTGGCCGCCCCGTGACCTTGTGCACCAGCCATCCCTCCAACGAGATCGTTGAAGCGATCATCAAGGCGATGTCGGCGTCCTGTCCGGATCGGGTGATGGGCGGCTGGGGTCGCCGCTTCCGCATCGCGATCCAGGGCGAGGATCCGCGCAACGGACGCAATTTCATCTGGCACATGTTCCAGGCGCGGCCGGGCGGCGGCGCATCGCCGGGCGGCGACGGCTATTCCTCGATCGGCGAGTGGCACTCGGTCGGCGGGCTCAAATTCGGCAGCATCGAGGTCGCCGAGGTGCGATTTCCGCTGTATTTCCGCCAGCACGAGTTCCGGCCGGATTCCGGCGGCGATGGCCAGCACCGTGGCGGGCTCGGCGTGGCGCTCGACATGGTGCTGGAGACGGCAAAGCCCGCCAAGGGCAACACCGCCGGCGACGGCGCGCGCCACGGCCCCTGCGGCATGCTCGGTGGCAAGGACGGCGAGCCGCATCACTATCGCCTCTTGTCGGAAGGCCGCGCGCCGCGCGTGCTGAAGACCAAGGAGGTCGGCATCGAGCTGCGCCCCGGCGATTGCCTGGAGATCCGCTCGTCCGGTGGCGGTGGCTGGGGTCCATCCGAGAAGCGAACGGCGGAGGCGCGGGCGCGCGACGTCGCACAAGGTCTGGTTTCGAAAGCGGTATAGGGCAGCGATGTACACGATTGGGGTTGACGTCGGCGGCACCTACACCGACCTGGTTGCGACGGATCAAACCGGGCGGACCGTTTTCGCGAAATCACCGTCCACGCCGGCCGATCAGTCGATCGGCGTCATGGCGGGACTTGAGGAGCTGGCGCGCCGCCTCGGCGTCACGCGCGCGGCGATGCTCGCCGCGACCGATCGGCTGGTGCACGGCACGACGGTTGCGACCAATGCGCTGCTCGAGCGCAAGGGCGCCAGGGTCGCGCTGCTGACCACCGAGGGCCATCGCGACGTCGTCGAGATGCGCGAGGGGCTGAAGCCGGATCGCTACGATCTGCGCACGCCGCCGCCCGAGCCATTGGTGCCGCGGGAGCGACGGTTTGGCGTGCGCGAGCGGCTGAAGGCCGACGGCAGCGCGGCGGTTGCACTCGATGCCACAGCGCTTGGCGATGTCATCGCCGAGGTGAAACGGTCCGGTGCGAACTCGATCGCGGTCTGTTTCCTGCACGCCTATCTCAACCCGGCGCATGAGCTCGCCGCGGTCGAGCGGCTGGCGAAGGAGCTGCCCGATGTCAGCGTGTCGCGCTCCAGCGACGTGCTGCCGCAGATCAAGGAATATGAGCGCGTCTCGACCACGATCGTGAACGCCTATGTCGCGCCGACGGTGCGACGCTATCTCACCAATCTGGAGCGCAGCCTGCATGAGGCCGGCTTCAAAGGCTCGCTGTTCGTCGTGCTGTCGCATGGCGGCATGGCGCCGGTGGAGGAAGCCTCGCGGCTCGCGGCGGGCACCGTGCTGTCGGGCCCGGCCGGCGGCATCTCCGGCAGCCGCCGCTGCGCCGAGATGCTCGGGATTCCCGATCTCGTGCCGTTCGACATGGGTGGCACCTCGACCGACATCTCGCTGATTGCCGACGGCGAAGCCTCGCTGTCGGCCGACGGCATGCTGGCCGGACAGCGCATCGCGCTGCGCAGCCTCGACATCGCCAGCATCGCGGCCGGCGGTGGCTCGATTGCCGGTGTCGACGGCGGTCGCACGCTGCGGGTCGGGCCGGAGAGCGCGGGCTCGGTACCGGGCCCGGCGTGCTACGGCAATGGCGGCCTAGCTGCCACCGTCACCGATGCCAATGTCGTGCTCGGCTATCTCGATGCCGCCGCCTTCATGGGCGGCGCGCGCCCGCTCGATCGCGGGGCGTCGGAAGCCGCGGTTGATCGCATTGCGGAGGCGCTCGAGCTATCGCGGATCGAGGCTGCCGCCGGCATCTACAAGATGATCAATCTGAAGATGGCCGACGGCATCCGCCTGATGACGTTGCGCCGCGGCGTCGACCCCCGCAAATTCGCGCTGCTCAGCTTCGGCGGCGCCGCCGGCATGCATGCGGCCGAAGTCGCGCGCGAGCTCGAGATCAAGCGCATCATCGTGCCGACGGTCGCCTCGGTGCTGTCGGCCTGGGGCATGCTGACCAGCGACCTGCGCTACGAGGTGAGCCGCACCCATTACGGCACCGGACGGATCTCCGCCGACGAGGTGAGGGCACTGTTCGCCGGTTTGGAGGAGCAGGCGGCGGGGCGGCTGCGCGACTGGTTCAAGGGCGACATCGCTATCGAGCGTTCGGCCGAGATGCGCTACGGCGAGCAGGTGTTCGAGATCGATGTGCCACTCGGCGACCTCGATCTCGGCGCCGCGGACCTCGTGGCGCAGATCGAGGAGCGCTTCCATCGCCGCCACGAGGAACTCTACACCTATGCCTCGCGCGGGCAGGAGGTGGTGTTCGTCAACGCCCGGGTCGCCGCGGTCGGCAAGGTGGCGCGCGGCGGCGGCGATGTCGGCGAGGCCGCCTCAGTCGCACCCTGCACGCCGCGCGGCAAGCGGCAGGCCTGGTTCGGTGCCTGGCGCGAGGTGCCGGTCTACGCGCTCGACGATCTCAAGCCGGGCCATGCGCTCGCTGGTCCCGCGATCATTGAGGCCGAAACCACCACGGTTCTGGTCGACAGCGGCGACCGCGTCACGGTCAACCCGCTGGGCTGGCTCGACATAACATTGCGCTGATCGCCATGCTGGAACTGCGCTCCCTCTCCCGATTGCGGGGGAGGGTTGGGGTGGGGGTCTCGCCGCGAGTCGGACCACCATTATGTGGAAGGAGCCCCCACCCGGATTGCATCTTCGATGCAATCCGACCTAAGAGCGAGCTTCGCTCGTCTCGACCCCGCAAGCGGGAGAGGTGAAGAGAGGTCCGCCTCCGCATCAACATTTCATTTTCCCCGCATTGGCTTGGGCGATAAGGTCGCCTCCTCGGGAGGGAGCGCCGGTTGCTGCTGGCGTTTGTGGCGATGTTGATGCAAACAAAACGACAAACGACGCTTGCGATTTCGCTCGCCTTCGCAGCGATGCTGGCGGCGGCGCCGTTGCACGCCCAGCAGGCACAGAGCGCTGGCAGCAGCGAGATCCGTGTCGGCAATGTCATGCCCTACACGGGGCCGCTCGCGGCGTTCGCGACCATCGGGCGGGCGGAAGCGGCCTATTTCGACATGGTCAACGAGCATGGCGGCATCAACGGCCGCAAGGTCAGGTTCGTCTCGGTCGATGACAGCTCCAATCCGAAGACCGCGATCGAGCAGACCCGCGATCTTGTCGAGAAGCAGGACGTGCTGTTGATGTTCGGCTCGTTCGGCACGCCGAGCAATCTCGCCGTGCGAAAGTACCTTAACGAGAAGAACATCCCGCAGCTGTTCGTTGCCTCGGGCGACGAGGAGTGGGCGCATCCCAAAACCTTTCCCTGGACCATGGGCTGGCAGCCGACCTTCCGCGCCGAGGGGCGGATCTACGCCAACTACATCCAGGCCGCCTATCCGTCGCGCAAGATCGCGGTACTGTGGCAGAACGACCAGTTCGGCCGCGATCTGTTCCGGGGATTGCAGGAGGGGCTCGGCGACACCGCGGGCATGATCGTTGCCGATCTCGCCTTCGACGCGTCGGAGACCGCGATCCAGAACCAGGTCGGAATCCTGAAAGGCTCCGGCGCCGACATCCTGGTGTTCGACGGCGCGCCGGCGATCGCGGCCCGCGCGATCCGCGTGGCGGCGGACCTCGACTGGCACCCGGTGTTCATCCTCGACAACGCGTCGGCCTCGATCGCCAGCGCGTTGCGGCCGGCGGGCCTGCAGAACTCGCTTGGCGTGATCTCGACCTCGTTCCTGAAGGATGCCGGCGACGCCTCCTGGAAGAACGATCCGCAGATCAAGGCGTGGGACGCCTTCATGGACAAATACTATCCCGACGGCGACAAGGACGACATCTACGCCGTGTTCGGCTACGCCGCCGCCGACACGCTGATGCAGGTGCTGCGTCAGTGCGGCGACGACCTGTCGCGCGAGAACATCATGCGGCAGGCCGCCTCGCTGAAGGACTACCAGAGCCCGATCGCGTTGCCCGGGATCGTGATCAACACCGGGCCGAAGGATTTCCGCCCGATCAAACAGATGCGGCTGGTGCAGTTCGACGGCAACGCCTGGCAGCCGATCGGCGACGTGATCGAAAGCGCGTTCACGCCGGTGCGTGAGGATAATTGAGGGGGCAACGTCATTGCGAGCGAAGCGAAGCAATCCGCCGCGCCACGGTGGCGGCGTGGATTGCTTCGTCGCGATCGCTCCTCGCAATGACGACGCTGCTAAGCCGCACCCGCCATTCCATCACCGTCACCCTGAGGTGGCCGCTTCTTCAGCGGCCCTCGAAGGGTCGACGGCCCGGCTGGTGGGCCGTGCATCCTTCGAGGCTCGCTCCGCTCGCACCTCAGGATGACGGGTCTGATAGCGTGACCGCTTACTTCTTCAGCCCGTAGTTCAGCAGCCCGCCCTTGTTCTGCGGCGGATGCGCGCGCAGGCCTTCCTCGTTTGGCTCGGTGCCCCAGCCCGGGCGATCCGGGATCACGAGATGGCCGTCGACGAACTCCGGCACGTGGGTGAACAGCTCGTGGTCCCAGGCCAGCCGATCGATGTCGGTTTCCATGATGCGCAGGTTCGGCACCGCCGCGCAGAAATGCGCGTTCATCATGGTGCAGAGGTGGCCGTAGAAATTATGCGGCGCGACGTTGACCTCGAAATGCTCGGCGGCCGCGGCGATCTTCATCGACTGCCAGACGCCGTTCCACGGCGTGTCGATGATCGCGACATCCATCGCCTGCTCGGTAAAGTAGGGCAGGAACTCGCGCAGGCCCAAAAGCGTCTCGCAGGACGAGATCGGGTGCCGGCTCTGGCGGCGGATGTAGCCGAGCGCCTGCGGGTTGAAGGTGTCGATCTCGACCCAGAACATGTCTATCTTCTCGATGGCGCGCAGGATCTTGAGATAGCCTTCGGTCTTGGCGTTGAAGTTGAGGTCGAGCAGGAGGTCGACATCCGGCCCCGCGCCGTCGCGGATCGCCTCCAGATGCATGCAGAGATTGCGCAGCACATTGCGGTCGACATTGATCTCGGGCTGGAACGGCGAGCCGAAGCCGGGGCGCCAGCCTTGCGGCTTGCCATCCGTGTAGACGAAGATATTGGTCTTCATCGCCGAGAATTTCTTCTCGCGCACCTCGGCGCCGATCGCCTTGACGCCGTCGAGATCGGTAATTGGCGGCTTGTACCAATCCGGATGATTGATGCGCCAGGTCGCGCAATGCGACCAATAGACCCGCACGCGGTCGCGGATCTTGCCGCCAAGCAGGTCGTAGCAGGGCACGCCGAGCGCCTTGGCCTTGACGTCGAGTAGCGCGTTCTCGATCGCCCCGAGCGCCAGCGCCACCACGCCGCCGGCGGCGGGGCGCGTTGCGGCGAATAGCTCGACATAGATGCGCTCATGCTCGAACGCGTTCTTGCCGACCACGCGTGCCGACAGCCGCTCGATCGCCGCGGTCACACCGGGCGCGCCAAAGCCCTCGTCATATTCGCTCCAGCCGACCAGCCCCTCTGACGTCGTCACCTTGACGAAATGATAATTCCGCCAGCCGGCATCGCAGGCGAGCGTCTCGACACTTTTGATGGTGGTGGATTTGCTCATGGTTTCCTGCCCGGCGTTTGTTGGTGTTGAAGAGAGCACAATAGCGGATCGAGCAATGCGTCAACCGCACGGCGGCAGACCGTCAGCGCACGCTTGTTGCAAAGTGCAGCAGCAATCGCGTGAATTCCGTCAAGCGGAAGAAAATTCCACTTGCATCACACAGTCGGCGCGGCTTCAAGTTCACGCAACAAGAAACTGAATCAGCCGATGGCATCGGCTGGTCATTTTGTCGCGAGGAAGCGTGATGGGTGCGTTGTCGCATCTGCGGATAGTCGAGATCGGAAGCGCTGCGGCGACCAGCTATTGCGCGCGGCTGTTCGCTGATTTCGGCGCCGATGTGCAGAAGGTCGAGCCGCCCGCGGGCGATCCGCTTCGCCGCGCTGCGCCGCTGACGCCGCAGGGGCACAGCGCATGGTTTGCGTTTCTCAATTTCAACAAGTCGAGTGTCGTGCTCGACCAGAACGACGCGAGCGCCACGTCGCGCCTGCATGAGCTGATCACCGGCTGCGACATCCTGCTCGATGGGCGCGGCATCGATGCGGCCAATTGTCCCGGCATCGATCTCGATGCGGTCAAGCGGAACAATCCGGGCCTGATCCATCTCGACCTCGCCTGGTTCGGCGATCGCGGTCCCTATGCCGATTTCGCCGCGACCGACTCCACGATCCGCGCACTCACGGGGCTCGTGAAGCTGGTCGGCCCCGAGCAAGGGCCGCCGATGCACGCGCCGGATTTCCAGACCGGGATTCTCGGCGGGCTGTGGGGCTTCATCGCGGCCGCCTCGTCGGTGCTCGGCCGCATGCAGGATGGGCGCGGGCGCGAAAGCCATCTCAGCCTGTTCGAGGCCTCTATCGCCGTCACCGAATACATCATGTTCGAGGCGTTCCAGCGCGGCGACATCATGCGGCGGATCGGCGTCAACCGGTTCTGGCCGACCTTTCCGGTCGGCATCTACGAGACCAAGCAGGGCTGGCTCGGCGTCACCACGGTGACCCCGGCGCAATGGCGCGCGTTCTGCGAGATGCTTGGGCTCACCGATTTGTGCGACGATCCGACACTGGTCATGGGCGTCGACCGGCTGCAACGCGTCGCCGAGATCGAAGGCAAGATCCTGCCGAAGCTGAAGCAGCGCACCGCGCAGGAATGGTTTGCCGAGGGTCTCAAGCGCAAGATCCCGATCGTGCCGGTGCCGGAGATCGCGGATCTCATTGCTGATGAAGAGAAGCGCGCCCGCGGTGCGATTGTCCCGATCACGGTCGGCGACGAGACCGGCTTTTCCGCCGGCACGATGCAGCGGCTGACCGGAACGCCGCCGCTGCATGGCGGCCGCGTGCCTGATCTCGGCGAGCAGCAGGCGAGGCGCGATGCCGCGCCGCGTGTGCCGGCGCCGAAGCCGGCTCCGACCAATCACCTGCCGCTCGAGGGCATCCGCGTGGTCGACTTCTCGATGGGCTGGGCCGGGCCGATCTGCACCCGCACGCTCGCCGATCTCGGCGCCGACGTGATCAAGATCGAGGCGACCCAGTATCCGGACTGGTGGCGCGGCGTCGATCGCCGCCCGGCCTATGTGCTGGAGCAGATGTACGAGAAGTCGGTCCGCTACTGCATCATGAACCGCAACAAGCGCGGCATCACGCTCGATCTGACCCGGCCGAAGGGCCTCGCGCTGGCGAAGCGCCTGCTCGCCGATGCCGATCTCGTGGTCGACAATTATTCGGTCGAGGTGCTGCCCAAGCTCGGCCTCGGCTACGAGGTTCTGAGCAAGATCAATCCGAAGCTCGTAATGATGTCGATGTCGGCGTTCGGCGCCGGCAGCGTGCACCGCGACTGCCGCGCTTACGGCTCGACATTGGAGCAGGGCTCCGGCCTGCCGAGTGTGGTCGGCGATGCCGGCGGCCCGCCTGTGATGAGCCATACCGCGTTCGGCGATGCCGTCGGCGGCCTCAACGGCGCTGCCGCGGTGCTGACCGCGTTGATCCACGCAAAGCTGACGGGGCAGGGCCAGTTCATCGATCTCGCGCAGATCGAATGTATGATGCCGTTTGCCGCGCCCTGGATCGTCGCGCATTCGATCGACGGCAAGCAGCCTGCGAAATACGGCAACCGCCATCCGGATTTCGTGCCGCATGGCTGCTTTCGCTGCGATGGCGAGGACAACTGGATCGTCGTGGCGGTGTCCGACGACGCGATGTGGCCCAGGCTCGCACGGCTGCTCGGCCGCGACGACTGGGCGGCGGACGCGACGCTCAGGACGGCCGCGGGCCGCCGCGCCATCGAATCCGAGATCGAGGCTGCGATCGAGGCCTGGACCTCTGCACGCAATGCCGATGCGGCGATGACCGCGCTGCAAGCTGCCGGTGTCGCCTCCGGCGTCGCGCGGCTGCCGATCGATCTCCTCGACGACCCGCAGCTCGACGCCCGCGGCTTCATCCAGCAGGTCGACCGCGCCTTCATCGGCAAACATCCGCAGCCGTCGATGCCGTTTCGCGAGGGCGATGCACCGTTTGCGATCCGCTCGGTGCCGCCGACGCTCGGCGAGCATAATCGCGAGATCCTCTCCGGTATGCTCGGCCTCTCCGACGCCGAGCTCGAGGAGCTCAGCCGCGAGGGCATTATCGGCACCGAGATGCTGATGGAGGAGCAGCTGGTGCAAGAGAAGAAGCGGGCGGCGGGCTGATGGAGGCAGGCCAGCCGACAGGGCGCAAGGCGGAGGGTGCGCGCGACGGCGCGCGGCCGCTGCTGTCCGTGCGCGGGCTCGGCATCCGTTTCAAGACGTCGCAGGGCATCTGGCAGGCGACGCGCCGGATCGATTTCGACATCGCGCCCGGCGAGCGGGTCGGCATCGTCGGCGAGAGCGGCTGCGGCAAGACCATCACCGGCCTGTCGATCCTGCGGCTGTTGCCGGGCAATTTTGCCGGGCTCGACGGCAAGATCCTGTTCGACGGCACCGATCTCGCCTCCTGCAGCGCGCGGCAGATGCGCGCGATCCGGGGCAAGCGGATCGCGATGATCTTCCAGGAGCCGATGAGCGCGCTCGATCCGGTCTTCACCGTCGGTCACCAGATCGCGGAGACGCTGCGCGTCCATACGGACGTTTCCTACGAGGAAGCCCGCGCGAAGACGCTGGAGATGCTCCGCCGCGTCGGCATCGCCTCGCCCGAGCGGCGGATCGACGACTATCCGCATCAGCTCTCCGGCGGCATGCGCCAGCGTGTGATGATTGCTGCCAGCCTGATCTGCGGGCCCCAGCTTTTGATCGCGGACGAGCCGACCACCGCGCTCGACGTCACCGTGCAGGCGCAGATCCTCGAATTGTTGCGCGACATCAGCGAGACCTCGAAGACGGCGCTGATGCTGATCACCCACGATCTCGGCGTCGTCGCCGAGACCTGCACGCGGATGATCACGATGTATGCCGGCGAGGTGATCGAGGACGCCACCGTCGACGAGGCGCTGGTGCGGCCGCTGCATCCCTATACGTCGGGGCTCTTGCGCTCGCTGCCGCATTTGAGCCCGCGCCACGGCCGATTGCCGTCGATCCCGGGCCGGGTGCCGTCGATCGCGGAGATGCCTGCCGGCTGCCGCTTCCGCGCCCGCTGCGCCCATGCCGCGAAGGGCTGCGAGGCCGAGCAGACGCTGCAGGACGCCGGCGGCGGCCGCAAGGTGCGCTGCTGGCGCTTTGCCGAGCTCAATCTGCCCGGCGCGCTGCATCCGCCCGATGTGCCGATGGCTGCGAAGGTCGCGACGCAATGACCGCAGCATCCGCTGAACAGCGCGACGAGCCCATCGTCTCGGTGCGCGACCTCCAGGTCCGCTTCCAGACCTCGGACCGCCGCGCGACCGTGAAGGCGGTCGACGGCGTCAATTTCGACGTCCGCCGCGGCGAGACCTTCGGCATCATCGGCGAGTCAGGCTCGGGCAAGACCACGATCGGCCGCGCGCTGGTGTTTCTGCTCAACCCCAGCGCGGGCGCCATCCTGCATGACGGCATCGATCCGACGGCACTGTCGCGCCGGGAATTTCAAAATCATCGCCGCGACTACCAGATCATCTTCCAGGATCCGAACGCCGCGCTGAACCCGCGCATGACCATCCTGGCGTCGGTGCTGGAGCCGCTGGAACTCGCTCGTGTCGGCAGCCGCACTGATCGCGAGCGCCTAGCGCGGGAGGCATTGGAGCGGGTCGGCCTGCCGCAGGAGTTCGGCGAGCGCTATCCGCACCAGCTGTCCGGCGGCCAGAAGCAGCGCGTCGTGATCGCCCGCGCGCTGACGCTGAAGCCGAAACTGATCGTCTGCGACGAGGTGGTGGCCGCGCTCGACATGTCGATCCGCGGCGACGTGCTCAATTTGTTTGCCGATCTGCAGCGCGATCTCGGCCTGACCTATGTCTTCATCACCCATGATCTCGCCGTGGTCTCGCATATCAGCGAGCGCGTCGCTGTGATGTATCTCGGTCAGTTCGTCGAGCTCGGGCCCACTGAAGAGGTCGCCAAGCGGCCGTTGCATCCCTACACGATCGCATTGCTTTCCGCCGAGCCACGGCCGCTGCCGTCGGCGATGCGGCAGGAGAGCCGCATCGTGCTGCAGGGCGAGGTGCCGAGTCCGATCGATCCGCCGTCAGGCTGCCGCTTCCGCACCCGCTGCCCGCACGCGCAGCCGCTCTGCACCGAGCGTGTGCCGGAGTGGCGCGAGCTGAAGCCCGATCACTGGGTGGCCTGCCATTTCGCCGTCCGCCCCGATTTTTCGAACAACTAGAGCATGATCCGGAAAAGTGTGAAGCGGTTTTCCGACAAGATCATGCTCCAAACCAAACTGGAGACAACGCCATGACGATGACGACACGACGCGAGGCCATGGCGCTGATCTCGGGCGCGCTCGCGAGCACCACGCTCGGTGGCCGCGCGTTTGCGCAAGCCGCGCCGAAGAAGGGCGGCACCTTGCGGATATCAGCGCCGGCCAATCCGTCGAGCCTCGATCCGGCAACCGGCGGCGCCGGCTCCGACCACGCCTTCCTGTTCACGATGTACGACACGCTGGTCGAATGGGATTTCGAGACGCTGAAGCCGAAGCCGGGGCTCGCCGAAAGCTGGAAGTTCACCGATCCCAATACGCTGGTGCTCAACATCCGCTCAGGCGTCAGCTTCCATGACGGCACGCCGCTCGATGCCGAAGCCGTCAAGTTCAACCTCGATCGCAACCGCGGCGATGCGAAGTCGAACATCAAGGCCGATCTGCTCTCGGTCGACGCGGTCGAAGTCACCGGGCCGCAGCAGGTCACCTTGAAGCTGAAGACGCCGGATACGGCGCTGCCGGGCATTCTCTCCGATCGCGCCGGCATGATGGTGTCGCCGACGGCACTGAAGGCGGCCGAGGGCGGCGTCGTGACGCGCAAGCCGGTCGGCGCCGGCGCCTATGCCTTCGTCAGCTGGGCCGACGGCGAGAAGATCGTGGTCAAGCGCAACGAGAAATACTGGAAGCCGGACCGGCCCTGTCCTGACAGCATCGAGTTCTCGATCATTCCCGAGCTCACCACCGGCGCGCGCTCGGTCACCGCCGGGCAGAACGATCTGATCTATCAATTGCCGCCGCGGCAGAAGGCGATCATCGAGCGCGCCTCGAGCGTCAAGGTGGTGCACGGCCCGACGCTCTACGTGCTCCAGATCTTCCTCAACTGGGCCAAGCCGCCGTTCGACAACGTCAAGGTCCGCCAGGCGCTCAACTTCGCGATCGATCGCGAGTCCTTTGTCAAGGCCGCGCTCGCCGGCCTCGCCGAGCCCGCCTACATGAACCTGCCGAAGGCGCATTGGGCGTATGACGCCGAAGTCGCAAAACTCTATCCCTATGATCCCGACCGAGCGCGCAAGCTGCTCGCCGAGGCCGGCTTCAAGGAGGGCACCCAGATCGAGCTCGGCGGCTATCCGGACCAGGATTCGGTTCAGCGTCAGGAGATCCTGATCGAGCAATTGCGCAAGGCCGGCATCGGCGTGCGTTTCGTCAATGCCCCGATCGCGGAAGCTTCCGCGGCCTTCTTCGGTGCGGAGAAGAAGGGGGCGGGGCTGCTCTCGGCCTGGACCGGGCGGCCCGATCCGAGCCTGACCTACTCGCTGATGTTCACCAAGGACGCCTACTACAATGCCGGCCGCGCGCCGGTGCCTCCTGAGCTCGAAGCCGCGATCAAGGACTCGCGCGCATCGGAAGACATCGAGGTCAGGCGTAAGGCCTTCGCCACCGTGCAGCGGCTGGTGATGGAGAACGCCTTCGTCGTGCCGCTGGCGTTCCAGTTCGAGCTGGTCGCCATGAACAAGAAGGTGCAGGGCTATCGGCCCAATCTGCTGGGCAAGCCGAAATACGACGACGTCTGGCTCGAAGGCTGAACCATGGCACGACGGTCACCAGTCAAGGTCATCGGCAGCCGCCTCGTGCAGGCGCTGCCTGTGATCCTGCTCGCGACCTTCATGGTGTTCGCGCTGCTCAAGCTGGTGCCCGGAGACATCGCCGTGACGCTGGCGGGCGACAACGCGACCGATGCGCGGATCACCGAGATCAGGCAGATCTACGGCCTCGACCGGCCGTTCCTGGTGCAATATGGCGCCTGGCTCGGCCATGTCGCGCAGGGCGATCTCTCGCAATCGCTGTTGACCGGCGAGAAGGTTGCCGTCTCGATCGGCCGCGCCTTCCCGAATACGCTCTTGATCGTCGTGATCGCGCTGCTGCTGGCGCTGGTCACGGGCATTCCGATGGGCGTGATGGCCGCGATCAAGCCGAACGGCGGGGTCGACAAGCTGATCAGCATGATCGCCTCGCTCGGTGTCGCGGTGCCCGGTTTCTGGCTTGCGATGATCCTGGTGGCGGAGTTCTCGCTGAAGCTGAACTGGCTGCCGGCGACCGGCGCAAAATCCTTCAGCGCCTCGCCGATCGATGCGATCCGGCACGCACTGCTGCCTGCGATCGCGATCGCGGCCTATGGCATGGCCGAGGTCGCGCGCCAGCTGCGCGGTGCGTTGCTGGAGGTGCTGTCGTCGCAATATGTCCGCACGCTGCATGCCAAGGGGCTCTCGATGTCGCGGATTCTCTGGCAGCACGGCCTGAAGAATGTCGGCGTCAATCTGCTCACCATCATCAGCCTGCTGGTGAACCGCATGCTGGCGGCGACCGTCGTGATCGAGGCGGTGTTCGCCATTCCCGGTCTCGGCAGCCTGATCGTGCGCGGCGCGATCCAGCGCGATTTCCCGATCGTGCAAGGCGTCGTCTTCACCATGGTGGTCGTCGTGATCGCGGTCAATCTGATCACCGATCTCCTCTGTGCCGCGGTCGATCCGAGGATCGAGCAATGACCGACACCGCGCTCGCTCCGCTGAAGATGCCCGCAAAGCCGACCCGGCTTCGCCGTTTCCTGCGTTGGCTCGCCGGCGATCTCCGCGCCGCGCTGTCGATCCTGGTGCTTTCGGTGCTCGTGGTCGTCGCGATCGGCGCGCCCTGGATCGCGCCCTATGCGCCGACCGCGCAGGACGTCAACAACATGCTGGCGCCGCCGGGCCCGCTGCATCTGCTCGGCACCGACGATCTCGGCCGCGATATCTTCTCGCGCCTGATCTACGGCGCGCCGGCCACCGTCTATGCCAGCCTGCTTGCGGTCGGCGTCGCGGTTCTGATCGGGCTGCCCGTCGGCCTGATCGCCGGCTATTTCGGCGGCTGGATCGACGACATCATCAGCCGGATCATCGACACCTTCCTGTCGTTCCCCGCCATCGTGCTGGCGATCGCGGTCACCGGCGCGCTCGGCATTGGGCTTACCAACGGCATGATCGCGATCGGCATCACGATGTTTCCGGCGCTGGCGCGCATCGTCCGCGCCCGCACGCTGATCGTGCGGCAGGAGCTCTATGTCGACGCGTCGCGGGGTTTTGGCGCGCCGACCTGGCATGTGCTGTGGCGCCACGTGCTGCCGAATACGCTGCAACCGGTCATCGTGCAGGTGACGCTGCTGCTCGCCGCGGCGCTGCTGGCGGAGGCCAGCCTGTCGTTCCTCGGCCTCGGCATCCAGCCGCCGGACCCGAGCTGGGGCGCCATGCTGGCGCGCGCCTATCAATATATGGAAATCGCTCCGGAGCAGATGTATGCGCCGGGCCTTGCCATTCTCGTCGTCTCCCTGGCGTTCAATGCGCTCGGGGAATCCTTGCGTGTTGTGCTCGATCCGACCATGAAGGATCGTTGAGCTCAGGTGAAACCGTTATGTCGTTCAAGAAACTGCTGATTGCCAACCGCGGTGAGATCGCGATCCGCATTGCCCGCGCCGCGGCCGAGAGCGGTATCGCGACGCTCGCGATCTATCCCGCCGATGATGCCGCCTCGCTGCACGTCCGATCCGCCGACGCGAGCCACGAGATTCCCGGCCGCGGCGCGCGGGCCTATCTCGACATCGAGGCGGTCATCGCGGCGGCCAGAGCCACGGGCTGCGACGCGTTGCATCCGGGCTACGGCTTCCTCAGCGAGAACACCCAGCTGGCGCGGCGCTGTGCCGAGGAGAAGATCACCTTCGTCGGGCCGTCGCCGGAGGCGCTCGATCTGTTCGGCGACAAGGCCAAGGCAAAGGCGCTGGCCAAAAAGTGCGACGTGCCGATTATCGCCGGCACCTCCGGCGCAACGACACTCGACGAGGCAAAGGCCTTCTTCACCTCGCTCGGCGCGAATGCCGCCGTGATGATCAAGGCGATCGCGGGCGGCGGCGGGCGCGGCATGCGGGTGGTCGAGGATTTGGCGAAGCTCGATGAAGCCTATGCGCGCTGCCAGTCGGAGGCCAAGGCGGCGTTCGGCAACGATGCGGTCTATGTCGAGCGGCTGATCCGCAAGGCGCGTCATATCGAGGTGCAGATCATCGGCGATCGTCATGGCGCGATCAGCCATCTCTGGGAGCGCGAATGCACCATTCAGCGCCGCAACCAGAAGCTCATCGAGGTGGCGCCGAGCCCGTCGCTGAGCGAGAGCCTGCGTGCGCGCATCATCGAGGCGGCAAAGCAGCTCGCCTCTGCCGCGCGCTACGACAATCTCGGCACCTTCGAATTCCTGGTCGATGACGAGGCGGAGGAAAGCAAGGGCGAGGGCGCCTTCGCCTTCATCGAGGCCAATCCGCGGCTGCAGGTCGAGCATACCGTCACCGAGGCGGTGCTTGGCATCGACCTCGTGCGTTCGCAGCTTGCGGTCGCCGCCGGCGCCACGCTGGCTTCGCTCGGGTTGGCACAGGCCGCCGTTCCGCTGCCGCGCGGCTATGCGATGCAGCTGCGCGTCAACATGGAGGTGATGGACGAGAAGGGGGTGACAAAACCGACCGGCGGCACGCTCAATGTGTTCGACCTGCCGTCCGGACCCGGCGTCCGCGTCGATACGTTCGGCTATTCCGGCTACCGGACCAGCGCCGCGTTCGACTCGCTGCTCGCAAAAGTCATCGTGCATTCGCCGAGCCCGAAATGGACCGACGTGGTGCACAAGGCGGCGCGCACCCTGCGCGAATTCCGCATCGGCGGCGTCGCCACCAACATTCCATTCCTCGGCGCAATCCTGGCGCACCAGAGCTTTGCCCGGAACAAGATCAGCACCAACTTCATCGATACTCATGTCGCGGCGCTGGTCGGCACGGCCAGGGATCTCGCCGCGCCATTGGTCGAGGTCAGCGAGGTAGCCACGGCCACGGCCGTCGCCACGGTGGCGCCCGAAGGATCACTCCCGGTGCCGGCGCCGCTGCAGGGCACGATCGTCGCGATCGAGGTCGCGGAGGGCGATCTGGTTCGTCCCGGCCAGCAGATCGCGGTGCTGGAATCGATGAAGATGGAGCATCTCGTCACCGCGCCGCATGGTGGCCGGGTGACCAAGATCGCGGGCGGCCCCGGCGTCACCCTGATGCATGGCGAGCCGATCCTGTTCCTCGAGCCGGCCGAGGTCGACGGCCATGCTACGGCAGAAGAGGCTGCGATCGATCTCGATCATATCCGCCCGGACCTCGGCGAGCTGATCGCGCGCAAGGCGATCACGCTGGACGAGAACCGTCCGGCCTCGGTGGAGCGCCGCCGCAAGACCAACCAGCGAACCGCGCGCGAGAACATCGCGCAGCTCGTCGATGAGGGCTCGTTCGTCGAATACGGTTCGCTTGCGATCGCGGCGCAGCGCCGCCGCCGCAAGGTCGAGGACCTGATCAAGAACACGCCGGCCGACGGCCTGATCGCCGGTGTCGCCACCGTCAACGCCGGGGATTTCGGCGCTGACGGCGCGCGCTGCATGGTGATCTCCTACGACTACACCGTGCTCGCCGGCACCCAGGGCCATATGAACCACAAGAAGATCGACCGCATGCTCGGTCTTGCCGAGCAGTGGCGCATGCCGCTGGTGTTTTACGCCGAGGGCGGCGGCG
This sequence comes from Bradyrhizobium sp. AUGA SZCCT0105, assembly GCF_018129565.1. Taxonomy (NCBI): domain Bacteria; kingdom Pseudomonadati; phylum Pseudomonadota; class Alphaproteobacteria; order Hyphomicrobiales; family Nitrobacteraceae; genus Bradyrhizobium; species Bradyrhizobium sp. AUGA SZCCT0105. The sequence continues at coordinate 1,198,530 of NZ_JAFCMK010000001.1, forward strand.
GCCGTCCCGGCGATACCGACCGGCTCGGCATGACCGGCCTCGACGGCCCGTCCTTCGTGCAGTTCGCCAAGCTGTCGGGGCTCGTGCCCGTGATCGGGGTCGTTTCGGGCTATTGCTTCGCCGGCAACGCCGCGATGCTCGGCGTCTGCGACGTCATCATCGCCACCAAAAATGCCTCGATCGGCATGGGCGGTCCGGCGATGATCGAAGGCGGCGGGCTTGGCGTCTACCATCCCGCCGAGGTCGGCCCGGTCTCGTTCCAGTCGCCGAACGGCGTGATCGACATCCTGGTCGAGGACGAGGAAGAGGCGACCACGGTCGCGCAGAAATATCTGTCCTACTTCCAGGGCGCGGTGCAGGACTGGAAGGCGCCGGACCAGCGGCTGCTGCGCCGGGCGATCCCGGAAAATCGCCTCAGGGTCTACGACATCCGCAACGTGATCGACCTGATGGCCGACGAAGGTTCGGTGCTGGAGATCCGCAGGGATTTCGGCGTCGGCATGATCACGGCTTTCATCCGCATCGAGGGCAAGCCGTTCGGCCTGATCGCCAACAATCCAAAACATCTCGGCGGCGCGATTGACGCTGCGGCCGGCGACAAGGCCGCGCGCTTCATGCAGCTGTGCGATGCCTTCGACATCCCGATCGTCTCGCTGTGCGACACGCCGGGCTTCATGGTTGGCCCCGAGGCCGAGAAGACCGCGATCGTGCGCCACGTCGCGCGGATGTTCGTCACCGGCGCCAGCATCACGGTGCCGCTGTTTGGAATCGTGCTGCGCAAAGGCTACGGTCTCGGCGCCCAATCGATGATCGGCGGCGGCTTCCACGCCTCGTTCTTCACGGTGGCGTGGCCGACCGGCGAATTCGGCGGCATGGGCCTCGAGGGGTATGTCCGCCTCGGCTTCCGCAAGGAGATGGAGGCGATCGCGGACCCGGTGGAGCGCGAAAAGTATTTCCAGACCAAGGTCGCCGAGCTGTACGCCAACGGCAAGGCAGTCTCGATCGCCTCGGTGCTCGAGATCGACGAGGTGATCGACCCCGCCGATACCCGGCATTGGATCATGGCCGGCCTCCGCTCGGTGCCGAAGGTAGAGCCGCGGACGCATCGTAAGCGGCCGTGTATTGATGCGTGGTAGCGAGGGCGAAGCTGCGTCCCCAACCCAACTGTCATCGCCCGGCTCGACCGGGCGATCCAGTACGCCGCGGCCGATCGGCTCGATAACCACTGTCTCTGGAATACTGGATCACCCGCATGCGCGGGTGATGACACCGCATTTTTCGACGTCTTGAATTGCCAACCATCCCATCGTCGTCCTGGCGAAAGCCAGGACCCATTACCCCAAATATTGATTGTTGCGCGACGCTGGGGCCGCGATCCCGTTCATCACTGAATGCGGTGGTTATGGGTCCTGGCCTTCGCCAGGGCGACGGCGGTGGATGGGTAGGCGCCTCGCTTCATCGAGAGAGCGATCCCAAGCTCACCCCAACCTCAACTCCGCATATCCCTTCGCCGCCACCTCATCGCACCGCGCGCGATACGCCGGCGCGCTGCCGCTGTAGCGGGCGACGATGCGCCTCTGCTTGCCTTCGATGTTGCGGTTGATGCCGGTCATCCAGGAATCGACCTCGTTGGACAAAAGTCCGACACCGAGCGCCTTGACGTGATCGGTCCAGCCCGCGGTGCCCTCGGGGGTGGCGTCGAGGAAGGTCAGGCCTTTCTCCTGTGCGAAGCGGAGCAGGCCGGTGACCCAGTCGACGCTGTATTCGATGCTGCGCGGGATGTTGCCGAGCGCGGTGTGCGGGCCCATCAGCATCATCATGTTGGGAAAGCCGTCGACCATCAGCCCGAGATAGGTTTCCGGGCCGTGCGCCCACTTCTCCTTCAGCCGCGCGCCCTGCGCGCCGCGGAGATCGATCTTGTCGAAGCTGCCGGTGATGGCATCGAAGCCGGTGGCGTAGATGATGATGTCGAAGGCGTAGTCCTTGTCGGCGGTCCGGATGCCCTCGGGCGTGATCCGCTCGATCGGCGTCTGCTTCAGATCGACGAGCTCGACATTGTCGCGGTTGTAGACCTCGTAATAGAAGGTCTCGAGCGGCAGCCGCCGCGTGCCGAAGCCGTGATTCGTCGGGATCAGCTTCTCGGCGACCTCCGGATCCCTGACGCGCTCGCGGATCTTGCGCGCGACGAAGTCGCTGATCGTCGCATTCGCCTTGCGGTCGATCAGGATGTCCTTGAAGTTGCCTTGCCAGATGCCGAAGCCGCGCTCGCCGTAGAGCTTCTCGTAGAACGCCTCGCGCTCGGCGTCGCTGACCTCGAATGCGCCGCGCGGATCGGGCGTATGCACGAAGCAGGCGAAGGTCTCCTTGCAGCGCGCAAAGATCTCGGGATAGCCGGCCTTGATCCTGCGTTGCGTCTCCGCATCGATCTTGCCGTTGTGCAGCGGCGCCGCCCAGTTGGCGGTGCGCTGGAACACGGTGAGGTGGCCGACCTCGCCGGCGATGGTCTGGATGGTCTGGATGCCGGTCGCGCCGGTGCCGATCACGGCGACGCGCTTGCCGGCAAAATCCACCTTCTCCTTGGGCCAACGCGCGGTGTGAAACGACTGGCCCTTGAAGTCGTCACGGCCCTCGACGCGCGGCAGGGTGGGCGTCGACAACGGGCCGATTGCGGAGATCAGGAATCGGCAGCTATGGCGCGCGCCGTTCTCCAGTGTGACCTGCCAGCTTCGCGTGTCGTCCTGGTAGATCGCGGACGTGACGCGGCTCTCGAACTGGATGTCGCGGCGCAGATCGAACTTGTCGGCGACATAATTGCAGTAGCGCAGGGTCTCGGGCTGGCCGGCGAAATGCTCCGACCATTCCCATTCCTCGAGCAGCTCCTTCGAGAACGAGTAGCCGTAGGAGTAGCTCTCCGAATCGAACCGCGCGCCGGGATAGCGGTTCCAGTACCAGGTGCCGCCGACGCCGGTGCCGGCCTCGAACACGCGCACCGAGAGGCCGAGCTCGCGCAGCCGGTAGAGCTGGTACATGCCGGACAGGCCGGCGCCGATGATGATGACGTCGTAGTCCAGCGCAGCCGACTGCGGGCTGTTGTCCTGGCGCAATGCGGCCACCTGTCGTCGCTCCCTGATGGGTTGATTGCCGGCAAGGCTAGCCGGTCTTCTTGCCGCCGACAAACATCGAACAGCGGGGCTGCCATCGCGATTTGCCGGGTGCGCCGGCCTCTCCGCATTCCGCGCGGCGGATGCTCCGCCCTGCGGCTTTACTCAGCCGCGGGATTTCCTCTATCGTCGGCCCGACAAGGACGATCGCCCGCCAAGCGGCGACGGAACCAGTGGGAGTGAAGCGATGGGAGAGGCGCTGCGCACGCCGACGTCAACAGACGTCAGCAACCCCCGGCTTTATCAGGATGACACCTGGCGGCCGCTGTTCGCGCAGCTCCGCCGCGACGACCCCGTGCATTATTGCGAGGCCTCGGCCTACGGTCCGTACTGGTCGGTGACGCGCTACGACGACATCTTCGCGGTCGAGCTGGACCATCAGAACTATTCCTCGGCCTCCGAGCTCGGCGGTATCCAGGTCGCTGACCAGCCAAAGGGGCAGGAGCGGCCGAGCTTCATCCGCATGGACCCGCCCGGCCACACCGCGCAGCGCCGCACGGTCGCGCCGATCGTGGCGCCGTCGAACCTCGCCAATTTCGATGCCTTGATCCGCCAGCGCACCGCGGCCGTGCTCGACGCACTGCCGCGCAACGAGACCTTCGACTGGGCCGAGCGGGTCTCGGTCGACCTCACCAACATGATGCTGGCGACGCTGTTCGATTTTCCCGCTGAGGACCGCGCCAAGCTGACCTGGTGGTCCGATGTCGCGATCGCCAATGTCGAGTCCCCCGACGCGGTGGTGCATTCGGAGGCTGAACGCACCGCCGAGCTGGTCAAGATGGGAGAATATTTCCGCAAGCTTTGGGACGCGCGGATCGATGCGCCACCGACATTCGACCTGATCTCGATGCTGGCGCATTCGGAAGCGACGCGGAATCTGGAGCCGCGCGAGTTCATCGGCACGATCGGGCTTTTGATCGTCGGTGGCAACGACACCACGCGCAACTCGATGTCCGCCGGGCTGATGGCGCTGTGCGAGAATCCGGGGCAGTTCGAGCTGGTCCGCGCGAGGCCGGAGCTGATCCCGAACCTGGTCTCTGAGACCATCCGCTACCACACGCCGGTGCTGCACATGCGCCGCACCGCGCGCAACGATGTCGAGCTCGCCGGCCGCCGGATCAGGAAGGGCGACAAGGTGGTGATGTGGTACATCTCCGGCAATCGCGACGAGGACAAGATCGAGCGTGCCGATGAATTCATCATCGACCGCGCCAAGCCGCGCCAGCACCTCGCCTTCGGCGCCGGTGTCCACCGCTGCGTCGGCGACCGCCTCGCCGAGCAGCAATTGCGCATCCTCTGGGAGGAGGTGTTGGCGCGCGATCTGCGTTTTGAGCTGATGGGCCCGCCGCAAAGGCTCTATTCCAATTTCATCCGCGGTATACGAAGCTTGCCGGTGAGAATCGTGAATTGAGCTGCATCACCGCGTCATTGCGAGCGAAGCAAAGCAATCCATCGTGCGTCATGCGCAGAAGCATGGATTGCGTCGTCGCTCCGCTCCTCGCAATGACGGGAGAATCGCCAGGAAACAAGAATGAAGAACGATCCCGTTGACGTCCTGATCATCGGCGCCGGCGCCTCCGGCGCCGCAATAGCGTGGAGCCTCGCCGATACCAAGATGCACATCCTCTGCCTCGATCAGGGCGGTTGGATGAACCCTGCCGAATATCCGAGCACCGGGCGCGACTGGGAGGCGAAGTTCTACGGCGAGTGGTCGTCCAGCCCGAATGTCCGCAAGCGGCCCGAGGACTACCCGATCAATGACGACAATTCGCCGATCAAGGTCGTCAATTTCAACGCCGTCGGCGGCTCGACCGTGATGTACACCGCGCACTGGCCGCGGCTGCATCCGTCCGACTTCAAGGTGAAGACGCTCGACGGCGTCGCCGACGACTGGCCGATCGACTACGACGCGCTCACGCCTTTCTTCGAGGAGAACGATCGCATGATGGGCGTCTCGGGGCTGTCGGGCGATCCGCTGTCGCCGCTCAGCCATCCACCGATGCCGCAGCAGCCGCTCGGGCTATCCGGCCCGCTGATCGGCAAGGCCATGAACAAGCTCGGCTGGCACTGGTGGCCGTCGGACACGACGGTTGCGACGATGGACTACGAGGGCAGGGCGCGCTGCATTAACCTCGGCCACTGCACGCCGGCCTGTGCCCAGGGCGCCAAGGCCTCGACCGACATCACCTATTGGCCGCACGCGATCCGCGCCGGGGTCGAGCTCAAGACCCATTGCCGGGTGCGGGAGATCCTGACCAACGAGCAGGGCATGGCCTCCGGCGTCGTCTACTACGACAAGGATGGCGTCGAGCAATTCCAGCCGGCGGAGGTCGTCATCATCGCCTGCAACGGCGTCGGCACGCCGCGGCTGCTGCTCAATTCGGTGTCGGGAAAATTCCCGAACGGTCTCGCCAATTCGTCGGGCCTGGTCGGCAAGAACCTGATGTTCCACCCCTACGCGCAGGTCTACGGCTTCGTGAAGGAGCCGACCGACAGCAACCGCGCGCCGCCGACCTGCCTGTGGAGCAAGGAGTTCTACGATACGGATCTGTCGCGCGGCTTCGTCCGCGGCTACGGCATCCAGTTCGGTCGCGGTGCCGGGCCGGTGTTCGAGGCGGTCGCGAGCGAGCAGAAGGGCATCCTGCCCTGGGGTGGGGATCATCACCGCGTCTTCCGCAAGCTCAACGGTCATCGCCTCGCGGTGTCGGCGATCTGCGAGGATCTGCCGGAAGAGCATAACCGCGTCACGCTCGATCCTGTGCTGAAGGACAGCCACGGCATCCCGGCGCCGAAGATCGACTACACGATCAGCGCGAACAGCCGGAAGATGATGGACCACGGCCTGGCGCGGGGCCGCGAGATTCTCGAGGCCGCGGGCGCCACCGACATCTGCATCAACGATCCGATCCCCTGGGGCGGCTGGCATCTGCTCGGCACGGCGCGGATGGGCACCGATCCTGCGCGCTCCGTGGTCAACGAATGGGGCCGCTCGCATGACGTGAAGAACCTGTTCATCGTCGACGGCAGCATCTTCGTCACCTCGGGCGGCGTGAACCCGACCTCCACCATCCAGGCCCTTGCGCTCTACATCGCCGACCAGATGAAGCAGCGCCTCGCCAATTTGTTCGACTGAGACCGCCAGAGACCGACATGTCCGATAGCAAGCAACTGACCGCAGCCCAGCGCGCCGATCTGCGCACCGTCGCCGCGATGATCGTTCCCGAAAGCGCCGAGTACAGGGTGCCGGGGGCGGATGATGCCGCGATCCAGGCCGACATGCTCGCAACGCTGGGCCGCGATACGGCGCTGGTCGCGCAGGCGCTGGATCATCTGGCGCAGCTTGCGGGCAAGCCGCTTGCCGAACTCGACGAGGCCAGGCGCGATGCGGTGGCGCGGGAGTTTCGCAGCCATGGCGGCGCTGCCGCCGCCACGCTCGTCCGCGTCGTGCTGCAATGCTACTACCGCGACGACCGCGTGCTGCGCTCGCTCGGGCTCGAGCTGCGTGCGCCGTTCCCCAAGGGCCACGTGCTGCCGGACGGCGACTGGTCGCTGCTCGATCCGGTCAAAGCGCGCGGCGGCACGCTGCGGCGGGCGCCCTAGCCGATCGGGCAGGTGCAGGGCGGGGCCGGGGCGTAACCACTTGCGGCGGCGGGAACCGGTCACCATTTGAGGTGACCAAAGGACTCTCGCCATGCTGGATTTTACCTCAGATACCGCCGCTGACACGCCGTCATCGCGGGCGGCTGATGCTGCTCAAACCGATGACCGGGTGTTGCTCGACGCCTATTCCAATGCCGTGATCGACGTCACCGACCGCGTCGGTCCCGCCGTGGTCCGCGTCGAAACCGGGCCGAAAGTGCGCAATGCGCGCGAGCGCGGCGGGCTCGGTTCGGGCATCGTCATCTCGCCCGACGGGTTCGTGCTGACCAACAGCCATGTGGTCGGATCGTCGAAGGAGATCCGTCTGCGCGACACCGAGGGCTTCGTCACCGACGCCCATGTGCTCGGCGTCGATCCCGACACAGATCTCGCGCTGCTGCGGGCCGACGGCGCGCGCGATCTGCCCTATGCCTCGCTCGGCAACTCCAAGTCGTTACGGCGCGGCCAGCTCGTGGTCGCGATCGGCAATCCGCTCGGCTTCGAATCGACGGTGACCGCCGGCGTGGTGTCGGCGCTCGGCCGCTCGATCCGCTCGGTCAGCGGGCGGACCATCGAGGACGTGATCCAGACCGATGCCGCGCTCAATCCCGGCAATTCCGGCGGGCCGCTGGTATCGTCGAACGGCGAGGTGATCGGCATCAACACCGCGATCATCAACGGCGCGCAGGGCATCTGCTTTGCGGTCGCCAGCAACACCGCGCAGTTCGTGCTGTCGGAGATCATCCGTCACGGCTATGTCCGCCGCGCCTATATCGGCGTCGCCGGCCAGACCGCGCCGGTGCCGCGGCGCCATGCGGTGCTGGCCGGCGTCGAGAACAAGATGGGCGCGCTGTTGATGCAGATCGAGCCCGACAGCCCGGCCGCACGCGCCAGCCTGTTGCCGGGCGACGTCGTGATCAAGCTCGATGGCGTCGAGATCCACGGTGTCGACGATCTGATCCGCGCGCTCGATCACAGCCGGATCGACCGGACCCTGTCGATGGACGTACTGCGCCTCGGCCGCCTGCGCGCGATCGACATCCACCCGATCGGGAGGAAGCCCGCGAAGCAGTGAGGGGCGCCGAGTTTGCCATGCAGGAGGTGCACCCTCTCTCCTTGTGGGAGAGGCGCCAAGCTCCGCGATTCACATTATTGACAGCAGTATCAATATCTTAATTTATTTGGCCGGAGCAGGTGCCCTTTGGTGTCCTAAACAACTTCCCCGGTTTATCTGTTCACAGGCACAGCCACATTACCGCTTACGGATTGATCCGCCATCGAGTGACACGCCATAGTTGCGCGCCATGGCGACTCAAGCTCCAGACCCCTACTACGTCGCTTTCATCGACGAGGCGGGCGACACCGGACTGAAAGCGGTGCGCCCGATTGACCCCGTTGGCGCGACGGAATGGCTATGCCTTGGCGCGGTGCTGATTAGAGCCAAGCATGAATCCGAGGTGACTGACTGGGTTCGAACGATCCTATCCAAGGCGGGATGTAGTCGTGGTGATCTGCATTACCGGCATCTATCGGCCTCCCAGAAGAGGATCGCATTAGGCGAGATCGCTCAGCTTCCGTTGCGCGGCTTTGTGCTTGCTTCGAACAAAAAGAACATGCGCCGCCATAGCAATGAACGAGCCGAGCGCAGAGGAGCCCAGCAATGGTTCTACAACTACTGTCTACGTCTGCTTTTGGAGCGCGTAACAGACTTCTGCTTTCGGCACGCCGCAAAGGACCGTGAAAAGGGGCGTTTCCTGAAACTCGCGTATAGCGAGCGCAGCGTCCATTCCTATGCGCAAACGGCCGCCTATCACGAGCTTCTAAAAGTGCAGGCGAAAGCGGGCGCTCTCGTCCTTCAGAAGCGCAGGATCATGTGGGAAGTGCTGGACTGGCGTCTTGCCCAGCCCGTTTCGCATCTGGCAAGTCCAGGTGCCCAGCTTGCTGACCTCGTAACCAGTGCCTTCTACCAAGCTGTCAATACGCTTCCACCAACCAAATGGAACATTGAATTTGCGAGACTGGTGGAGCCGATCATGGCTAAAGAAAATGGGTCCTGCATGGACTACGGCGTAGCCCTACAGCCGACGCCAACGTGGAAGGCGAAGTTGAACGATCAGCAAAAGCAAATATTCGAATTCTATGGGTACAAGTTTTGGCCGTGAAGAGAGAGGCGAAACCCTTCGAAATCCAGGCGCCCGCATTTCCGAAGGACTCCATGCTTCAACGGCGGCAAGATAATTCGATGGCTCCCTTACCAAAATGCGGAATCTTTCATGTCGCTGAAGCAGGATTTACTCCGAGTTGGCTACTTCCCGGAGAACTTGCCCCCGCCATTCCACACCGAGCAGATAGCCCAATTCTACGCGGATAATCCCTCAAGCTATTTATCAGATCCGAAGCAGCCGCTTAGATCGGCGATTTACAATGCATCCAAACGCGGCGCGTCCCGCCGCACGTTCTCAGCTATTCATCCCATTACGGCTCACGATTTAGCAGAATTCTTGCAGCTGCACGCTCCCGAACTCGACAAGCTCTTCGCAAGTAATCCGTCGAGCTTGTCGGTGCCCACCCATACTCCGCAAGGAGAACGAGCTATCGAAATCTCGTCGCACAACCAATTGGAAGTTGAACGTCTGAATAGATTGGCCGGTTACAGATTTATAGCCAAAACCGACATCTCCCGGTTTTATCACTCGATTTATACGCATTCTGTTTCTTGGGCTTTTCACAGCAGGGACGTCGCCAAGAAAACGCGGAAGTTCGACGCTAAGGACGTCTACTTCAATCGACTCGATTTTACGTTACGACAAGGACAAGACGGTCAAACGATTGGTATCCCGGTTGGTCCTGACGCTTCGCGCTATGTAGCCGAATTAATCTGTACAAGTATCGATACTGACTTCCACTCTCGATTTGTCGACGCTGAGGTCGGCTTTATTCGGCACGTTGATGACGTGTGGATCGGGGCGCAGTCGCATTCGGATGTCGAACGAGCGTTGTGGACATATCGAAATTGCCTGCGCGAGTTCGAGCTAGATATCAATGAAAGCAAGACTCGCATTTACGGTCCCAATTTTCGTTTTACCGATGCATGGCCGTCCGATGTCGCAAATCGCCTCGAGGTTGCCTTGGGGGCGCCGAATCACCGGCGAGATGAGCGCCTAAGAGCTGCGCTTGAGTATGCGTTCGAGTTATCACTCGCTGATAGCGACGATGGGATACTGAAGTATGCAATTCGGCAACTTGATCGGTCGGACCATCAGTGGGACGAGTGGGCAACCCTTCAGCCATTCTTGATGCGTTCGGCAGTTCATTTCGGCCACACACTCGACTATGTCGTCCGTGTTCTAGTCTGGCGTAAACTGACGAAGGACGATCTAGACGAAGAGCGATGGTCCAGACTGATTAGGTCGATGCTGGATCATCATGGCCGGCTTGGCAATGACAGTGAGGTCTGTTGGCTGCTATTCGCGGCAAAACTCCTTCAAGTCGAAGTTCCAGACGCAATCGCAATCGCAATTGTTCGAAATTGTGGGGCGCTTTCCATTGTTTCGGTAATGAACTTTCTTGGCTATGGGAGTAAGTCAGTCTTCAATGCGATCTTTGAGCTGATAAATACGGAAAGCGCTGATGGAGCAATGTGGCCGGTATTCCTAGAGTGGTCGTCTAGCGGGTGGCTTCGAAACTCAGAAGTGAAGAACCTCCTTACGAACGATACTTTGAAGGCTATGTCCGAAAAGCAGGTATTTGTTTTTGATGCGGAGCGTCTTACGCGCGTTTTTAGCGGCATCGAGGAGTCCAAGTTTAGCGACATAGCTCACGCTATCGAGTTTCGGGTGAGTTCTTACGATGCGGAGCCTGAGGAAGACGTGGTCCTATAGCTCTGCTGGCTGGCTCAGAAGGCTGATGATCTCCAACATCGGTTTCCTCGCCGAAGCTTGACATTTTAAGAGTTGCGGAATCTTCCTCGCGCTGGTGGCTTCGTGTTTCCGACCGATCCCACAGACGTTGACTTAACTGGCCGTGTCTATCGCAAGTGGGTGATCCGCGTAGAGACGCCCCTGTTGATCTGGTTTTCGCTCGGCGCGGCCATCGCTTTTGTCATTCATCCGAAATAGTTTTGCCATGCTAGCGGTGAGCCTGGTGCAGCACTACCGAATGTCGGGATTGGCCGATAGCTTACGGTCTGCATGACCGCCGGGAACGTCGGCTCTGCGAAGTGAACCGGAAGTCCTGAGGTCCGACCGCCAAGGGCGGCTTGTGACCCTGAGCGGACATCGCCCACGGAAGAAGTGCGCCAGCACCCGTTGATATAAATCAAGGGCAATGGAACTCGGCCCGCTACTCTCGTCTGAACGAGGCTGGGAGAGCAAAACATGTCAATCGACCGTCGTCAGGCACTTGCCGGGCTGAGTGCTGCTGTTTCGACCCTTGCGATGTCTCGCGCCGCAAGCGCCCAGTCCGATGGTCCCGTGATTCGGGCGTTGGAAGCCGGTGAAGACTTCTGGCTCGCCCAGGACGCCTATATCTACGGATACCCGCTCCTGACGATGGAGATGACCCGCCGGATCATGACCAATGTTGCGTCGCCTGAGGGCACGCGCGGGCCGATGGGACAGTTTATCAAGCTCCGCAAGTACCCGGATGCCACCTTCAAGGATGTAACGGCACCCAATGCCGATACCCTCTACACGTCAGCATGGATCGACGTCGGCGACGAGCCCTGGGTCCTGAGCATGCCGGACATGAAGGACCGCTACTTTCTCTTCCCGATGCTCGATGGCTGGACCAATGTCTTCCAGGTACCGGGCAAACGCACGACCGGCACGACCGCGCAGACCTATGCGATCACCGGACCCGGCTGGAAGGGAACGCTGCCCGCCGGCGTCAAGGAATACAAATCGCCAACCAGCATCGTGTGGATCCTCGGCCGCATCTACTGCACCGGCACGCCGGAGGATTACGCAACGGTGCACGCCGCACAGGATCAATTCAAGTTGGTGCCGCTCAGTGCCTACGGCAAATCGTATACGCCACCGACGGGCAAGGTCGATCCTTCTATCGACATGAAAGTGGCGGTACGCGACCAGGTTAACGGCCTAGACGCTGTTGCGTACTTCACACTTCTTGCGCAACTGATGAAGCGCAATCCACCCGCGGCCGCAGACGCGGCTGAAGTTGCCAAGTTCGCAAAGATTGGTCTCGTTCCGGGCAAGGACTTTGATGCACGCGAATTCGATGCCGCATTCGCCAAGCGCATCCCCCAGATCGCCTTCGACCGCATCATGCTGCAGTTCAAGGTCAACAAGGCGATCCGGAACACGAATGGCTGGGCTTTCGATCAGGAAGCCGGCGTCTACGGCACCAATTATCTCAACCGCGCCCTCGTCACTGCGATCGGGCTTGGGGCCAATCGGATTCAGGATGCCTGCTATCCGACATCGCAAAAGGACGCCGACGGCAAGGACTATGTCGGCAGCAACAAGTACGTCATGCGTTTCCCAAAAGGACAGCTGCCGCCGGTCGGAGGCTTCTGGTCGCTGACGATGTATGACGAAAATTACTTCTTCGTCGCCAATCCCATCAACCGCCAGTCCATCAGCGCCCGCCAGAAACTCAAGACCAATCCGGACGGGTCGGTCGATCTCTACATCCAGCAGGGCAGCCCGGGTCCTGACAAGGAGGAAAACTGGTTGCCCGCACCTGCTGGCAAGTTCGTGCTGATGCTGCGCATGTACTGGCCGAATGAAAAGTCACCGTCGATAATCAACGGGAGCTGGAAACCGCCGCCGGTACGGAAGGTGACCACCACCTAGCGCCATTTCGACTTACCTCGATGACATGAAGGAGGCAGGCGCGATGCTGTTTCCCGATACGCCGTCTGTTGAGCAACTATCGCAGGTGATCGTTCAGGTTACTGCGCCTTCCTTTCTTCTCGGGGCTGTTGCAGGGTTTGTTTCCCTGCTCATGTCCCGCATGAACCGGGTGATCGACCGCATCCAAGTTCTTAATGCCCTTCCGGATGGCGAAGGTGCCAAGACCGTACCCAAGAAGGATATCCCTAAGTTGAACCGCCGTGCCGAGTTGCTGAACAAGGCGGTGCAGTACTCCGGGATCAGCGCGATACTGACTTGCCTGCTGGTGATCGTGGCCTTCATCAGCGCATATTATCAGCTGCGCCACGAATACGGCGTTGCGGTGCTGTTTGTTGTTGCGCTCAGCTTTTTCACGGCAGCACTGACAAACCTTGTCCGTGAAACGAGAATTTCCGTGCACGAATACGAAGCGATCCGGTAGTACGCGCGCACTGGCCCGGAGTGGACCGAACCTTGAAATGCGATCGGGTCCGCTTCTGGCCCAAAGCTGACGGTCCGGATGACCATCGAGAACGTCGGCTCTGCGGAGTGAACCGGAAGTCCCGAGGTTCGATCGCTATCGGCGGCTTTTGACCCCAAAGCTGACATCTATGACCGGGCAACTTTGACCTAAGCCATTAACCCGTCCAATAGGGTTTTCTCTTATCACGCCAGGGGCGGCGTTTCCTGACTTGGGCTTGGCAAAATGAGGGCTCTGCTCGCATGGCTGGTGATCGCCTCCGCGGCAGCATGTCTCTGCATCGACGCAGCCGCACTCGCTGACGTTCCCTATTCCTTTTCTGATCATCCTTCGCAGGACGGCCGCTGCCTCGGCGACCATGGCGTAGGCGAGATTGATCGCTCAGAGAAAGCCTGTCTGGAACAGGTTGGCGAATTGGCCCGACGCGTAGGTCCTGGTTTGCAGTTGACGTTCAGGAACGGGAAGACGCGAGTTTATCTGAACGAGGAAGCGAAGTGTCAGAGCACTGACGCCGATGGCTGCGTCAAATATCAACTGACCGGCTATTTTCCCGAGCACGATCTGTTGCTGATCGAAGTCGATTATTGGGAAGGTGTGAGTTGGCGGCTTGTATGGGCGGACACGGGCGACGATACAGGCATCGTTGCACCTCCGCACTATTCTCCCGACAAGCGCTGGCTGGCCTCCGTTGCCTCGGGGGAAGGTCCCTCCGGACCTCCCAACGGAATGGATATCGTTCCGAGTAAGCCAAATTCATCTCTCAAGGAATGGCACTATCGCACTCCCGACGATGGGCAATGGCTCTACGAATTCATTGGTTGGGACGGGAATACCAGGGTCAATCTTCTTGCGTCATCACTGGGAGCGCCGCAACGAACGTCGCCGACCTCTATCGAGCGCCGAAAGGGAGATTGGCATCTGAGAGAGCCACAATAACCGGCGCGTTTCGCACCTTCGGCTGTTGGCCCGAAGCTGCCACCGCCGCGTCCGTCAGGGAACGGTCACTATTTCTCCCGGAATGCGATCTGTTTGGCGTGATCGCTGTTCACCACCAGTATGGCCACCGCCACCCCTCATAGAGCCGCCAAGACGACACCAGGGGCGGCCCATATGGATCGACCCGGTCGTCTTCAGGGCGATAGCGATATCGTGGAACAATATAATAATCCCACGGAGTCGGCGTTATCACGGGCGTCGAGATCACGACCCTCGTTCGTTCATGAACGACTTGTGCCTTCCGCGTCCCGGCTTCAGCACCTGACGTCCCGAGGTTACACAGCACCAGGGCCGTTCCGAGAGCGCACGCGACGGTCATTATCTTCATCTTCATGCATCGGCCTCCTGAGCTGAGAGTGCAAAAGGACTCAACGCAAGGCAAGCTAATTCGCTCTTCGCGACGGACGCCTACGCTGTCGGACTGGGCGTTCGCGGTATTTCGGAATAATAGAAGATATCGCTGAGTTGCCCGACGTGTCAAGTTGCTTGTCAGAAGGCCGGCGGCCGCCCTGCTACTTTGCATGGGGTTGTTTTCGATATTTTGGGGGAGTGGCCGCTAAGGCACTTCGAACGCGAAAGCATCTGAGCGGCCTCAGGGAGCTCTATCCGCGGAGACAAACCCCTCATCTGGCGCGCTGCGCGCGCCACCTTCTCCACAAGGGGGAGAAGGGAAGAGGGATTTCGGCACCGCTACTGCAACGCCGCCAGCAGCTCGTCGGGCTGCTCGACCATCATCATGTGGCCGGCGCCTGGCAGCACCACGGTGCGGGCATTCGGCGTCGCCGCGGCGAGCGCCTTGCCGGCCTTGGCGGGGGTCATCATGTCGCGCTCGCCGAGGATGAAGGTCGCGGGCACCTTGACCGCGGCCGCAGCCGCGAGCGCGTTCTGGTAGGCGTTGCAGGCGTTGAGGTCGTTGTAGAGCACGCCGGGCTTGGCCTCCTGCAGCACCCGCTGCGCGCCCTGGTGCATCCAGAGGCCGGGCGCGAGGCTGCCGCCGAGCTCGGCCTTGAAGCCGAGGCCCCAGATCGAGACCATGTCGATCGCGGCGGTGTCATTGGCCTCGGCAGCCTTCAACAGATCGGGGCCGACCGTCATGGTCGCGGCGGTGCCAATCAGCGCAAGGCCGGACACCTTGTCGGGATGCCGTACCGAGGTCTCGATCGCGATCAGCGAGCCCATCGAGTGGCCGATCAGCCGCGCCTTCGACGCGCCGGCCGCCGTGATCAACGCCGCGACCCAGTCGGCCATCTCGGCGACGGTCGCAAGCGGCTTGCCGGCGGAGCGGCCGTGGCTGGGCAGATCCGGCGCCAGCACGGAATAGCCGTGATGGGCGAACCAGCGGCTGTGCAGCGCCCAGGTCGAGGAATCGAAGCCGGCGCCGTGGATCATCACGACAGCCGGCAGCGATGCATCGAACGGCTTGCCGCCGGTCGCGATGAAGGTGTCTGACCCGTTGACGGAAAGCTGCATGGCCCTAAGTCCTTTGCGAGGCGCGGAGCGCCTGGCCGAGATCGTCGATGATGTCCTGCGCGGTCTCGATGCCGACCGACAGCCGCACCAGCTCCTCGCCGATACCGGCGGCCTTGAGCTGCTCGGCGTCCATCTGCTGATGCGTGGTGCTGGCGGGGTGGATCACCAGCGTCTTGGCATCGCCGACATTGGCAAGGTGGCTGATCAGCTTCAGCTGCTCGATGAACTTCTTGCCGGCGGCGCGGCCGCCCTTGATGCCGAAGCTGACGATCGAGCCGGCGCCGCGCGGCAACAGCTTCTTCGCCAGCGCGTAGTCCGGATGCGTCTCCAGCGACGGATGCAGCACCCAGTCGACCGCCTTGTTCGTGGTGAGGAAGTCCAGCACCGCATGGGTGTTGCTGATGTGGCGATCCATGCGGACGCCGAGCGTCTCGATGCCCTGCAACAGCTGGAAGGCGTTGGTCGGCGACAGGCAGGCGCCGAAATCGCGCAGCCCCTCGGTGCGGGCGCGCATGATGAAGGCGGCCTTGCCGAACTGCTCGTCGAAGACGATGCCGTGATAGCCGGCATAGGGCTCGGTGAGCTGCGGGAATTTGCCGGACGCGCGCCAGTCGAACCGGCCGCCGTCGACGATGACGCCGCCGATCGCGATGCCGTGGCCGCCCATCCATTTGGTCGCCGAATTCATCGTGATGTCGGCACCGAGCTCGATCGGCTGGCTGAGATAAGGCGTCGCGAAGGTGTTGTCGATCAGCAGTGGAATCTTCGCATCATGCGCGATTTGCGCGACCGCGGGGATATCGAGCACTTCGAGGCCCGGATTGCCGATGGTCTCGCCGATCACGAGCCGCGTGTTCGGCTTGATCGCGGCACGGAATTCGTCCAGCGCGCGCGGCTTCACGAAGGTCGTGGTGATGCCGAAGCGCGGCAGCGTGTGCGCCAGAATGTTGATGGTGCCGCCATAGAGCGAGGCGGAGGCGACGATGTGGTCGCCGGCATTGAGCAGCGTCGCGATGGCAAGATGCATCGCGGCCATGCCGCTCGCGGTGCAGATCGCGCCGACGCCGCATTCGAGCGCGGAGATGCGCTCTTCCAGCACTGATGTGGTCGGATTGGAGATGCGCGTATAGATGTGGCCGGCGCGTTCAAGGTTGAACAGCGCCGCGGCATGGTCGGCGTCCTGGAACACGTAGGACGTGGTCTGATAGATCGGCACCGCGCGAGCGCCGGTTGCGGGATCGGGGCGCTGGCCGGCGTGCAGGCTCAGGGTTTCGAAGGCAGGCGGCTTGGGTGCGGGCATGCGAAACTCGTCGTGTCAGTCGATCGGAGTGATCGGTGCGTTGGTTTAGACGTGAACTGCGGTGCGAACGCGGCCGACATTGCCGAACACGCGCAGATAGCGCTCGACTTCGGACGGGATGCCGGTCGCCTTCTCCGGATTGTCGGAGAGTTTGACGGCCGGTCGGCCGTCGACCGACGTCACCTTGCACACGATCGAGATCGGGTCGAGCTCGGCGGTGCCGTCCGGCGCGCAGCCGACGAAATCGTTCGTGAGGTTGGTGCCCCAGCCGAAGCTGACGCGCACGCGTCCCTTGAAGTGATGGAACGTCTCCTCGATCGAGCCGACATCCATCGCGTCGGAGAACACCAGGAGCTTCTCCTTGGGGTCGCGGCCCTTATGCTTCCACCACTTGATGATCTCTTCGCCGGCGGTGATCGGCGGCGCGCTGTCGGGACGAAAGCCGGTCCAGTCGGCGACCCAATCCGGTGCATCGCGGAGGAACGGCTTGGTGCCGAAGGCATCGGGCAGCGCGATCAGCAGGTTGCCGCCATAGGCGTGGCGCCATTGGTCGAGGATCCGATAGGGCGCCCAGCGCAGCTCCTGGTCGTCGTCGGCGAGTGCCGCGGCCACCATCGGCAGCTCGTGCGCGTTGGTGCCGATCGCCTCGAGGTCGTTGTCCATCGCGAGCAGCACGTTCGACGTTCCGGTGAAGGACGGGCCGAGGCCTTCCTTCACCGCCTCGACGCACCAGCGCTGCCACAGGAAGCCGTGGCGGCGGCGCGTGCCGAAATCGGACAGCCGCAATCCGTCCAGCTTGCGCAGCCGCTCGACCTTGGCCCACAGCTTGGCCTTGGCGCGGGCGTAGAGCACGTCGAGCGCGAAGCGGCCGTAGGTCTTGGTCGCCGCGCGCGAGCGCAGTTCGTTGAGGATCGCGAGCGCCGGGATCTCCCACATCGTGGTGTGGGTCCACGGCCCGTGGAAATGCAGCTCATACTGGCCGTCGACCTTGTGCAGCTCGTATTCGGGCAGGCGGAAGGTCGAGAGCCAGTTGATGAAGTCGGGCGAGAACATCTGGGTCTTGCCGTAGAACGTGTTGCCGGCGAGCCAGATCAGTTCCTTCTTGGTGAAGCGGATGGTGCGGGCGTGGTCGAGCTGGGCGCGCAGCTCGCCCTCGTCGATGACCTCGGCCAGCCGGATATGGGTCGAGCGGTTGATCACCGAAAAGGTCGTCTGCGTGTCCGGGTAGCATTCCCGGATCATCTGCATCATCAACAGCTTGTAGAAATCGGTGTCCAGCAGGCTGCGCACGATCGGATCGAGCCGCCAGCCGTGATTATAGGTCCGGGTTGCAATATCTGTGACCGCCATGCCGGAACTGTAGCCTGCCGAACGGCGCCCGCCCAGTGGGTTTCGGGCGGAACATGGCAGGTCAGCGGGCTATATCCCGCCGGATACGGCCGACGGCTGTGGCAACATCGCTCCAGGCCGGCCTGCCCGGGGCGAATTGCTGCCGCAGGAAGTCGACGAGCTCGGCGACCTGGCCGTCGCTCATGCTGTCCTTGAAGGCCGGCATGTAGCCCAGATCGGTCACGGCCGGCTTGGCGATGCCGTGCAGGATCACCTGGATCAGATTGTCGGGGGCGTCGCTGTGCAAATTGCTGTTCAGCGCCAGCGACGGCCGGCTCCCGAACAGCGGCGGGCCGCCGACCTCATGGCAGACGGCGCAGGCGCCCTGATAGATCCGGGCACCGGTGGAGGCCGCGGTGGCGACGGCGGTGGCGGTTTCGAGCTTGCCGGCCACGGCATCGTGCGCGGACCGGTCGGCGGTCTCGTTGAACGAGGCGAGGTAGACCGCCATCGCGCGGATGTCCTGGTCGGGCAGTATAGTGAGCTCCTGCACGACCGGCGCCATCGGTCCCGCGGCAACGCCATGCAGGCGGGACTCGCCGGTGCGCAGATAAGTGTACAGCTCGTCCTCGCTCCAGGGGATCGGCGCCTTCGACAGCGACGTCAGCGCCGGCGCCTCCCAGCCCTCGGCGAAGCCGCCGGCGAGATAGGCCGCTTGCCGTTCGGCGCCCAGCGCATTGCGCGGCGAGTGGCAGGCGCTGCAATGGCCGAGACCCTCGATTAGATAGGCGCCGCGATTCCAGATCGCCGACTTCGATGGATCGGGTTGGAATGTGCTGGGCTGATGGAACAGCGCATTCCATCCCGCGAGCAGCGGGCGCAGGTTGAACGGAAAGGCCAGCGCGTTCGCCGACGTCTCGGCGCGCACCGGCGCCTGCGCCATCAGATAGGCGTACAGCGCCTGCAGGTCGGCATCGGTGGTCTTCGCAAAATGCGTGTAGGGAAACGCCGGATAGAGATGGCGCCCGTCGCGATGAATGCCCTCGCGCATCGCGCGCTCGAACGCGGGATAGGACCAGGCGCCGATGCCGGTGTCGATATCGGGCGTGATGTTGGTCGTGTAGATCGTGCCGAACGGTGTCTCGAGCGGCCGACCGCCGGCGTTCAGGGTGCCGTGCTCCGACGTATGGCAGACCGCGCAGGCGCCGAGCGCGGCGAGCTCCTTGCCCCGCGCGATCGTCGCGGCGGAATAGACCGAGGCATCGGGCCGCGCGATCGGCGCAATCGCGCGCCACGGCAGCACCGCCGCGCCGATTCCGATCGCCGCGGCGCAGAGCGCGGCAATGCCGGCGAGCACACCACCGCGCTTTACAAACGGATTTTGCCATCTGCTGAGGTCAGCCGCATGCGTGGGTGGTGCAAGCGGTACGGGCGCCACGGGATGCTCGCCGCGCAAGCCCTTCAAAATGCGTTCCGGCGTGAACGGCGGCTCGCGAAAGCGCACGCCGGTCGCATCATAGATCGCATTGGCGATCGCAGCGGCGCTCGGCACCGAGGCGGACTCGCCGACGCCGAGCGGCGGCTGGTCCTGCCGCGGCAGCATCAGCACATCGATCTCGGGCAGATCGGGGAATTTGATGATGGGATAGGCGCCCCATTCCCGCGCTGTGACAGCGCCGCGCTCGAACGAGACTTCTTCCATCAGCGCGCGGCTGGTCGACTGGATGACATTGCCTTCGATCTGGTGCCGCACGCCCTCCGGATTGATCATCAGCCCGGAATCCTGGCCGGCGACGACGCGGGTCACGCTGACGTCGCCGGTCGCCTTGTTCACGGCGACGTCGGCGATCCATGCCGACCATGCCGCGCCGTAGCCGGGAAACTTGCTGTGTACGTAGAGCGCATAGGCAAAGCCGCGGCCGCGCACGATATCGCCCTCGGCCTCGGGCTCCTGCCGCACCGGACGCGGCGTCCAGCCGGCGCGCTCGGCGACCGCGTTGACGAGGTCGATCGCGCGCTTATCCCTGAGATAGCGCAGCCGATATTCGATCGGATCGACCTCGGCCTCGGCGGCAAGCTCGTCGATATAGGATTCATGCGCGAACGTATTGGGCAGCGCCGAGACGCCGCGAAGCCATGAGGCGCGCACGATCGGCGGCATGTCGTTGGCGACGACGCGCATGTTCTCGTAGTCGTAGGGCGGGATCGCAGTGCGGTCGCCCATCTCGAACACGGCGGCTTCAGGTGCGATCCGCCCGGTGAGCAGCAGCGCCAGCGTAGGCGCGCCGTTGGAGGGATAGCGCGTGACGAAGTCGTAACCGGCGACACTGCCATCGGCGTTGAGGCCGCCGTTGACATCCATCAGCTGCGCGGTGCCCTTCGGCTCCCACGCGTGTTCCTGCTCGCGGGTAAGCTGGACGCGCACCGGGCGGCCGACCGCGCGCGACAGCAGCAGCGCATCGGCGGAGACATCGTCGGCACAGTTGCGGCCGTAGCAGCCGGCGGCCTCCATCCTGACGATGTCGATCTCGGATTCGGGCCGCTGAATTAGTAGCGCCAGATCGCCGCGCAGGATGTGCGGGTTCTGCGTGCCGGACCAGACCCGGATCGCTCCGTCTGCGTAATCGGCGACCGCGCAGGACGGGCCGATCGAGCCGTGCATCTGGTAGGGCCAGACGTAGGTCCGTTGCATCGGCTTGGCCGCCGCCTTGATCGCGGCATCGACGTCGCCTCTGTCGATCAGCTGGCGCGGCGTCGAGGGATTGGCGCGCAGCGCCTTCTCGATGTCGGAAAGATCGGTCAGCGCCGGTCCCGGCTTCCAGCTCACCTTGAGCTGCGCGGCGGCCTTGATCGCGTTCTCCTCGCGCTCGGCGACGACGCCGACGAAGTCGCCGATCCGCACCACCGCGACGAGGCCGGGAACATCCCGCACCGAGGCTTCATCGACCGCGATCAGGCTGGTGCCGACGAACGGGCCGGCATCCACGCCGGCGTAGGGCGGCCGGACGACGCGGCCATGCAGCATGCCGGGCACGCGCACATCGTGGACATAGACCAGCTCGCCGGTGGCCTTCGCCGGCAGGTCGACGCGCGGCACCGACTTGCCGACGACGGAATAGGCGCTCACGGCCTTGACGGGAACGTCGTCGGCGAGTTCGAGCCGGATGGTCTCATCCGCGATCAACTCGCCATAGCTGACGCTGCGGTTGTCGTGACCACGGATCAGGCCGTCCTCGATCGTGAGGTCGCCAGCCGGCAGTTCGAGCCGCTCCGCCGCGCGCGCGAGCAAAAAGTGCCGCGCCTGCGCGGCCGCCCTGCGCAGGGGAATGGCGGTGATCTGGATGGTCTCGCTTGCGATCGTCGCGCCCTGGTTCGGCACCACGGCGGTGTCGCCGAGGATCACGACCACGCGGACAAAGGAGACGTCGAGCTCTTCGGCGACGATCTGTCCGAGCGCGGTGCGGATGCCGGTGCCGAGATCGACATGGCCGTTATAGGCACTGACCGAACCGTCGGCCGTGATGGTGATGAAGGTCTCGAACGCGCCTTCCGCGCCGAGCACCGCAGGGCGAACGACGGACAGCGAGCCGCGCTTGCGTTGCTCCGAACCGGCCATCAATCGCGCGCCTCGAGCACGTGGCCGGCGGCACGCATCGCCGCGCGGATGATTTCGATATGTGCGCCGCAGCGGCAGAGATTGTAGCGCAGCGCTTCCAGCACCTCATGCTCGGAAGGATGGGGATTGCGCGTGAGCAGCGCCTTGGTGGTGATGATCATGCCGTTGAGGCAATAGCCGCACTGCGCGGCCTGTTCACGGATGAAGGCATCCTGCACCGGATCGGGATGCTCGCGGCTGCCAAGCCCTTCGAGCGTGACGATGTTGCGCCCCGCGCAGCCTTCGATCGGAATCACGCAGGCGCGCGCGGCGACGCCGTCGATCAGCACGGCGCAGGCGCCGCACTCGCCGAGCCCGCAGCCGTATTTCGGTCCGTTCAATGCGAGATCGTTGCGCAGCACGTAAAGCAATGCGGTGTCGGGAGCGGCGTCGACATCATGATTCCTGCCGTTCACGGTCAGGCGCATCGCTCCGGTTCTCCCCTGATGTTTGCGCTGCAATGTCAGCGTCAAATCCGCCGATGAGGATAACGTTTGTATACAAACGTGCAAGCGGCGGCATGCCGCGCTGCAGCGCGTGCACGCTTTATGAACAGGGTGCGCAAGCGAATGGCAGCGTTTGATTGCAAAGGCCGCTTGACAGGTCCCGGGCTCGCGCGCAGGATCATTCGTATACGAACGATATAGTCGGGGAGGCGGAAGCGCAGTATGATCGACCGCCACCACAAGTCCAGGCTTGGTCACGATGGCTGACACAATGACCGTCGCCGCCGGCGACAAGATCCGCTGCGATGCCTGTCCGGTGATGTGCTACATCAAGCCGGGCGCCGCCGGCGCGTGTGACCGTTATGCCAATCACGACGGCACGCTGGTGCGCGTCGATCCGCATGTCGTGCTGGAGCGTACGGTCTCGCACGGCGGCAAGCTGGTTCCGTTCCAGGCGAGCGGCGACTGGGACGGCAAGATCGTCCGTCAGCCCGAACTCTTCGTCACCGCGATCGGCGCCGGAACCACTTATCCGGACTACAAGCCGGCGCCCTTCATCGTGTCGTCGGAGGTCGACGGCGTCGACATGATCACCGTGGTGACCGAGGGCATTTTCTCCTATTGCGGCGTCAAGGTGAAGATCGACACCGACCGCTATCTCGGTCCGGAAACCGCTGTTGTCCGCGCCGACGGCGAGGCGGTTGGTCATGTCACGACCAGCGAATATGGCTCGCAGATGCTCTCGCTCGGCGGCGTGCATCATCTGACCGGCGGCTCCAAGAAAGAGGGCCGCGTCACCTGCGATACGCTGATGGATCTCTCCAACTGCAAGGCAGTGGAGCTGACCATCGACGGCAGCGCGACCGTGGTAGTGCAGGCGGGCAAGCCGCCGATCGTCAATGGCATAGCCGAAGAGCGGATGCGGGTCGGCTGCGGCTCGGCGACCATCGGCATGTTCGCCAAGCAGTGGCACGGCAAGGTCGACGAGGTCGTGGTGGTCGACGACCACATCACCGGGGTGCTCAGCGAGCACCAGGCCGGCAAGCTGCTCGACATCGCCGACACCGGCATCAAGATGAAGGGGCGCCGTTCGACGCCCGGCCGCTACTTCCAGGTCGCCGATCCCGGCACGGGATGGGGCGGTACCAACATCTCCGATCCGCTGTCGATCCTGGGTCCCTTCAATGCGAAGGAAGCGCGGCCGGGGCTCACCATGCTGATGGTCTCGACCACCGGCGAGCATGCTTCCTATTACGTGCTGGACGAAGCGCTGAAGCCAATCGAGACCGAGATGCCCGCCGATCTGAAATTCTCGGTCGAGCGCATCCGGGAGAATTGCGAGCCGGCGCTGTGCACCGTGCTGTTCATGGGCGGCGCGGGCGGTTCGCTGCGCGCCGGCGTGACCGACAACCCGGTGCGGCTGACCCGCTCGGTCAAGGACGCGCTGACGCGGGTGACCAGCGGCGGCGCGCCGGTCTATGTCTGGCCGGGCGGTGGCATCACCTTCATGGTCGATGTCACGCAGATGCCGGCCGGCGCCTTTGGCTATGTGCCGACCCCGGCGCTGGTGGCGCCGATCGAATTCACGATGAAGCTGTCGGACTATGCGGCGCTCGGCGGCCATATGGATTTTGTCCGGCCGCTGTCGTCGCTGCGGGACAGCGCCGAAGTCCGGCCGATGCCTCATCTTCCCGGGCGGCGCGCATGACGAGAGCGTTTTCCAGCGAAGTGGATACCGGTTCGCGCAAAGAAAACGCGTCAAAACTAGAATCTAGAGCCCCGTTCCGATTCAATCGGAACGGAAAAGGCTCTAGGCTCCCGCAAATCGCGCTTCTTCCTGACGGCAAGCGGCTGCATTTGCAGGACGGCCCGATTGATCTGGTCATCGAGGCCAAGGGCAGGGACGCGGACGTCGGTGCCGCCTATCAGGCGGCTGCAGCGCGCTTCACCGGTTTGCTCGACGAACTCTGCGTGGAGCTCGCCGAGCTGCGCAGCGCGGCTCATCCGAAGCACAGCGCGCTGAAAGGCGTGGTCGCGCGGCGCATGCATGCGGCGGTCGCGCCGTTTGCTACCAGTTGTTTCATCACGCCGATGGCGGCAGTCGCGGGCTCGGTCGCTGAGGAAATCCTCGGCGCGATGCTGCAGGCGGCGGCGCTCGACCGCGCCTATGTCAACAATGGCGGCGATATCGCGCTGCATCTCACAGGCAACGAACATTTCACGGTCGGCCTGATGGACCGGCCGGACCGCCATGGCGTGATGCGCACGATGTCCGTCGATAGCGACATGCCGGTCCGCGGCATCGCGACCAGCGGCCGCCATGGCCGCAGCTTCTCGCTCGGGATTGCCGATGCCGTCACCGTGCTGGCGCGGACGGCGTCGCAGGCCGATGCCGCCGCGACCGTGATCGCCAATGCGGTCGATCTGCCCAACCATCCCGCGATCCTCCGCGTTCCGGCGAGCGAGCTGCAGCCGGACAGCGACCTCGGGTCACGGCTGGTGACCCGCGACGTCGGGCCGCTCGCGGAACATGAGATCGAGCTTGCGCTGGAGGCAGGGGCAGCGCGGGTGCGCGACCTCCTGACGTCGGGATTGATCGAAGGCGCGGCATTGCGTCTACTGGGCGAAACGCGAATTGTCGGTGCAACTGGGAACGGGACGCCGGCGTCGCACACGTTTCAGGGACGAACGACAGACAACATGCTGCAGGCATGACCGGGAGCGAGGCAAGATGAGCGCCGTCATTCGCAAGATCGTCACCGTGGTCGAGGAGACCCATCTGGAGATGGGCAAGACCATCGCACCGCCGACCCGGCGCGCTGCCGCGATCGCCGTGATCGAAAATCCCTTTGCCGGCCGCTATGTCGAGGATCTGTCGCCGCTGATCGCGATCGGCGAGGAACTCGGCGAATTGCTTTCCAAGCGGGCGGTCGCCGCGCTCGGCATCGACGGCGCCAAGGCGCACAGTTACGGCAAGGCCGCCGCCGTCGGCGAAAATGGCGAGCTCGAGCACGCGGCAGCGATCTTGCATCCGAAGATGGGCGCACCGGTGCGCAAGGTGCTCTCGAAGGGCGCGGCGCTGATCCCGTCGTCGAAGAAGCGCTCGGGTCCCGGCACCACGCTGGACATTCCGCTCGGGCACAAGGACGCCGCCTTCGTGCGCAGCCATTTCGACGGCATGGAGGTGCAGATCAACGACGCGCCGCGGGCCAACGAGATCATGGTCGCGGTCGCGGTGACCGACAGCGGACGGCCGCTGCCCCGCGTCGGCGGGCTGACGGTTGACGAGGTCAAGGGCGAAGACGGATTGCGATAATCTCTTTGAAGAAAAACTGGAGGACGGGATGCGTGGTTATTTCGTAGGGGCGGGATTGGCGATCGCGGTCGCGACCATGGCAACGAGCGCCATGACAACACACGCGTTGGCGCAGAGCGAGATCAAGATCGGCGAGATCAACTCTTATTCCTTGCTGCCGGCGTTCACCGAGCCCTACCGCAAGGGCTGGCAGCTGGCGGTGGAAGAGATCAACGCGGCCGGTGGCATCAACGGCAAGAAGCTCGTCGTCATTTCCAAGGATGACGGCGGCAAGCCGGCGGATGCGCAGACCGCGGCGAACGAACTGGTGTCGAGCGAAAACGTCGCGATGCTCACCGGCACGTTCCTCTCTAACATCGGCCTCGCCGTCAGCGACTTCGCCAACCAGAAGAAGGTGTTTTTCCTGGCGGCAGAGCCTTTGACCGACGCCATCACCTGGTCGAAGGGCAACCGCTACACGTTCCGCCTGCGTCCCTCCAACTACATGCAGGCGGCGATGCTGGTGGAGGAAGCGGCGAAGCTCCCCGCGAAGCGCTGGGCGACGATCGCGCCGAACTATGAATACGGCCAGTCGGCGGTCGCGGTGTTCAAGAAGCTGATGTCGGAGAAACGGCCCGACATCCAGTGGGTCGACGAGCAGTGGCCGCCGCAGGGCAAGATCGATGCTGGCCCGGTGGTGCAGGCGACTGCCGCGGCGAACCCCGAGGCGATCCTCAACGTCACCTTCGGCGCCGACCTCGTCAAGCTCGTGCGCGAAGGCAACACCCGCGGCCTGTTCAAGGGGCGCACGGTGGTGAGCTTCCTGACCGGCGAGCCGGAATATCTCGATCCGCTGAAGGACGAGACCCCGGGGGGCTGGATCGTCACCGGCTATCCCTGGTATTCGATCAAGACGCCCGAGCACGACGTGTTCCTGAAGGCCTACCAGGCCAAGTACAACGACTATCCGCGGCTCGGTTCGATCGTCGGCTACCAGACCATCAAGGCCGCGGCGGCGATCCTCGCGAAAGCCGGCTCGAGCGATCCGGAGAAGCTGATCGCGGCCGCGGAAGGCATCTCGGTGCCGTCGCCGTTCGGCGAGATCACCTTCCGCAAGATCGATCACCAGTCGACGCTGGGGGCCTTCACCGGCAAGACCGCGCTGAAGGATGGCAAGGGCATCATGGTCGATACCGCCTATCGCAAGGGCTCGGACTATCTGCCCAGCGATGCCGAAATCGAGAAGCTGCGGCCGAAGGATTGAGGCTTCTCCTCGTCGCGTAGGGTGGGTTGGCCGAAGGCGTAACCCACCGCCTTTATTACGTGAGCCGACGGCGGGTTACGCTTGCGCTAACCCGCCCTACGAACTGGCGCTTGAATTCGACCTCTCCCCGCAAGCGGGCGAGGTGAAGGAAAGTGACGCTTGTGATCTCCAACGCGGACCGCCCATGGCCTTCTATGTCGTCCAGTTCCTGACCGGTCTTGCCAGCGCGGCGTCGCTGTTCCTGGTCGCTTCGGGTCTGTCGATCATCTTCGGCGTGACGCGGATCGTGAATTTCGCGCATGGCGCGTTCTACATGCTCGGCGCTTATGTCGCCTTCACCCTGACCGAGCGCTTCTCGGGCGCGTTCGGCTTCTGGGGCGGCATCGTGCTTGCCGCACTCGCTGTTGCTGTGATCGGCGTGTTGGTCGAGATGGTGCTGCTGCGCCGGATCTATCATTCGCCCGAGCTGTTTCAGTTGCTCGCCACCTTCGGCCTCACGCTGATGGTCGAGGATCTCGTGGTGCTGATCTGGGGGCCGGACGATCTGGTCGGCCGCCGCGCACCCGGCTTCAAGGGTGCGATCGATTTCTTCGGCCAGAATATTCCGAGCTACGATCTGTTCCTGATCGTGCTCGGGCCGGTCGTGCTCGGTGTGCTCTGGCTCTTGTTCCAGCGCACCCGCTGGGGCGTGCTGGTGCGCGCGGCGACGCAGGACCGCGACATGGTCGCAGCGCTCGGCGTCAATCAGAAATGGCTGTTCACCAGCGTGTTCGCGCTCGGCGTCTTTCTCGCTGCACTCGGCGGCGCGCTGCAGATTCCGCGCGATGCGGTCAATCATGCGATGGATCTGCGCGTCATCGTCGAGGTCTTCGTCGTGGTCGTGATCGGCGGCCTCGGCAGCATCATCGGCGCCTTCGTTGCGGCGGTGCTGGTGTCGGAGCTCAACGCCTTCGGCATCCTGATCTTCCCGAAGATCTCCATCATCCTGGTGTTCCTGGTGATGGCGGTGGTGCTGATCGTCCGTCCATGGGGACTGTTCGGCAAGCCGGAAGCGCCGGCGCGGCGCACACCGGGCCTCACCGTCAATCCGTGGCGGCCGCTGACGATGAACGAGCGGCTTGCCGCGATCACGGTGCTCGTGGTCGCCGCCGCGCTGCCGTTCGTTGCCGGCAATTACGTGCTCACAGTCGGCTCGGAGATCGCGATCTTCGTGATCTTCGCGGTCAGCCTGCACTTCCTGATGTCGGTCGGCGGGCTCGCCTCGTTCGGCCACGCCGCCTATTTCGGCCTCGGCGCCTATGGCGTGGCGCTACTCGCCAAGATGGCCGGCTTGCCGATGATCGCCTGCCTGCTGCTCGGCCCGCTGCTCGGGCTGCTCGGCGCGGCCGTATTCGGCTTCTTCGCGGTGCAGCTCTCGGGCGTCTATTTCGCGATGCTGACGCTGGCCTTTGCCCAGATCGTCTGGTCGATCGCGTTCCAGTGGGTGTCGGTCACCGGCGGCGACAACGGCATTCTCGGCGTCTGGCCGGAAAAATGGGCGGCGAGCCCGTCGCATTTCTACTGGCTGTCGCTCGGCGTCGCCGCGCTTGCGGTCGTGATCCTCCGCATCATCGTGTTCTCGCCGTTCGGCTTTGCGTTGCGCGCCACGCGCGACTCTCCGCTGCGCAGCGAAGCGGTCGGCATCGACGGCAAGCGGATCCAGTGGACCGCCTTCGTGATCGCGGGCACGGTCGCCGGTCTCGCCGGCGCGCTGTTCGCCTACCTCAAGGGCAGCGTGTTCCCCGACAATATGGGCATCTCGCTGTCGGTCGATGCGCTGGTCATGGTGCTGCTCGGCGGCGTCGAAACGGTGTCGGGCGCGGTGGTCGGCGCGATCGTCTACAAGGCGCTCAACATCTGGCTGGTCAGCCAGACCGATCTCTCAAAACTCGTGCTCGGCGGCTTCGTCGTGCTGATCGTGGTTGCCTTCCCGAAGGGCATCGTCGGCACGCTGGATGCCCTCATGCATCGCCGGCGCAAATCCGCCTCGTCGGCGTCGCCTCTGCTCACCTCCCGCATCGAGACCGCCGAATGAGCATGGTTCCCACATTGCTGTCGGTCGAGGGGCTGACCAAATCCTATGGCGGCGTGCACGCCGTGCGCGGTGTCTCGTTTGAACTGCGCGCCGGTGAGATCCTGGCGCTGATCGGACCGAACGGCGCGGGCAAGAGCACCTGCTTCGACATGCTCAACGGCCAGAACATTCCCGATAGCGGCCGCATCCGCGTGCTGGGAGCTGAGACCACCGGCAAGAAGCCGCGCGTGATCTGGCGGATGGGCGTCGGCCGCACCTTCCAGATCGCGGCGACATTCCCAACCATGACGGTGCGCGAGAATGTGCAGGTCGCGCTGGTCTCGCACGGCGGGCAATTGTTCAACCTGTGGGCCTCTACCGCGAGGCAGGCGCGCGACGAGGCCGGGCGGCTGCTCGATCTGGTCGGCATGGGCGCCTATGCGGAGCGGCCCTGTGGCGAGCTCGCCTATGGCGATGTCAAGCGGCTGGAGCTTGCGATCGCGCTCGCCAACCAGCCGAAACTGCTGCTGATGGACGAGCCGACCGCCGGCATGGCGCCGCGCGAGCGCGTCGAGCTGATGCGGCTGACGGCGCGGATCGCCCGCGAGCAATCGATCGGCGTGCTGTTCACCGAGCACGACATGGACGTGGTGTTCGAGCATGCCGACCGCATCCTGGTGCTCAACCGCGGCAGCCTGATCGCCGAAGGCTCGCCCGAGGAAGTGCGCGGCAATGCCCAGGTGCGGGCGATCTACCTCGGCGAAGGCCTCCTCTACGACGCCCGGCACCGCGAGGGAGCATCGGCATGAAGCTCACGGTGAAGGACCTCAACAGCTTCTATGGTCCGGCGCATATCCTGTTCGACATCGCGCTCGAGGTCGGCGAGGGCGAAGTGGTCGCATTGCTCGGGCGCAACGGCGCCGGCAAGTCGACCACGTTTCGCTCCATCGTCGGCCTGGTCGAGAACCGCTCGGGCCGCGTCATGTTCGAGGGGAGGGACGTCTCGGAGCTGCCGACGCACGCGATCGTGCGCGGCGGGCTCGGCTACGTGCCGGAGGAGCGGCGCATCTTCACCGACTTGACGGTCGAGGAGAATCTCGAGGTCGGCCGCCAGCCGAAGCGGCCGGGCGCGCCGCAATGGGATCGCGAAAAACTGTTCAAGCTGTTTCCCAATCTCGGCGAGATGCGCGGCCGGCCCGGCGGGCGCATGAGCGGCGGCGAGCAGCAGATGCTGACGATCGCGCGCACGCTGATGGGCAATCCGTCGCTGGTGCTGCTCGACGAGCCCTCTGAAGGGCTGTCGCCGAAGATCGTCGAGCAAATGGTCGATGCGATCCTGGCGATGAAGAAAGAGGGCGTCAGCATCGTCGTGTCAGAGCAGAATCTGCATTTCGCCCGGCTGATCTCGGATCGCGCCTACATCATCGAACGCGGCCGGATCTGTTTTGGCGGCACCATGGCGGAACTTGATGCGCGTCCGGATGTCCGCGACGCGCATCTGTCGCTGTAAAGGACGGGGTGGACAATGGCGAGGAGCGCTGCACAGAAGCGAAGCGTCAAGGCGGCCAAGCCCGGTTACGTGCTCGATGAGCAGATCGGCTTCATCCTGCGCCAGGTATCGCAGCGTCACGCCGTGATCTTCGCCCGCGAGATCGGCATCAACCTGACCCCGACGCAGTGGGCGGCGCTGTCGAAGTTGTCGGAGGTCGGGCCGTGCTCGCAGAACCAGCTCGGGCGGCTCACCTCGATGGATGTTGCGACCATCAAGGGCGTGATCGATCGCCTGACCGCGCGCGGCCTGACCGAGACCTCGCCCGATCCCGACGACGGCCGCCGGCTGATGGTGAGCCTGACGCGTGCCGGCCAGCAGATGGCCGACAAAGCCGCGCCGAATGCGCTCGTGATTTCCAGGGAGACGCTGGCGCCGCTCGACGCCAAGGAGCGCGAGACGCTGATGGCGCTGCTCGGCAGGCTTCGCTGACCTTACCTTCCCCTGGAGGGGGAGGGTCGGATCGCAGCGAGCGAAGCGAGATGCGAGAGCCGGGGTGGGGTGATCTCTCCCCACGGGCAGAGTCTGTATGGAGAGACTGTTCACCCCACCTCGGTTCGCATTTCATGCGAACCGATCCTCCCCCTCCAGGGGAGGATGAAGAAAGTGGCTACCGTGTCGCATCCGGACTATGTCGCAACACCAAGCACCAGCGCGACGGCGCCGACCAGCACCAGGCTGACGGCCCAAACTGTGTCCAGATTGAACCAGCTCCGGGCCACGAATTTGAGGCCGAGGTATCGGTAGACCAGCCATGCCAGACATCCGCCGGCGGCGATCATTGCGCCGGCATGGACGATGGAAACCAGCACGGCCATCGTGAGGCTGGTGTCGATCAGGGAGCTGGCGGCGGCGTGGCCTTGGTCCGGTTCGGCCTCGCGGCATAGTCCGAGATAGATCGGCACCAGCATCAGCGCCGCGCCATGGGCGATCGCCACCGCGAACGACCACAAAGCGAGTTGCGTCGGTGGTATCCGCGCCAGGGCTCGCGGATGGCGCCGGTCGATCAGCCGATAGATGCCGA
Organism: Bradyrhizobium sp. AUGA SZCCT0105; assembly: GCF_018129565.1. Taxonomy (NCBI): domain Bacteria; kingdom Pseudomonadati; phylum Pseudomonadota; class Alphaproteobacteria; order Hyphomicrobiales; family Nitrobacteraceae; genus Bradyrhizobium; species Bradyrhizobium sp. AUGA SZCCT0105. The sequence continues at coordinate 1,230,047 of NZ_JAFCMK010000001.1, forward strand.
AGGCGATCACAAGCAGGCTGGCGCCGATCCGGATCGTGCGCTGCCATTCGACGAGGGTGATCAGCAGCGCAAAGGGAAGGATCACGAGCAGCATCGCCAGCAGGTGACCGATTGCGAGCGGGCCAAGCGCGGCCAGCAGCGCGCGCGAACTCCTCTCCATCAATCCGGCCGAAACCGCGAGCGGCCAGCCCATGCCCGGGTTGATCCCGTGGTAGAGGCCGCTCGCAATCACCGCCAGCCACAGCCAGGCCGCTGTCCAGTCGGCTGCACTCACATTCAGGCCGATGGATAGCAGAACGAATCCGTCGAGCAGTCACCGCCGTCGAGCCGGATCTGGTGCGCGCGGTACCCGTCGGGGAGGCTGACCCAATAGTCCTTCGCCAGTTCGAGGCCGCCGCCCGGGCTTGCATTCGCCATCACCTCGGCGCCGGGAATGCCTTGCGGATAGAATTGGTCGTCCCAGGTCGAGTAAAGCGAGTTGGTCCAGTAGACCCGCTTGCCGTCGCGGCTGATCTCGACCATCTGCGGACCGCCGGCAAATGCCTGTCCGTTGGGATGCGGCGTGCGGCGGGTGATTCCGCCGATGCGCACCGATCCGGCGAGCTTCGGCTTGTGCGGATCGCTGACATCGTATTGGCGCATCTCGCCGGTGGCCCAGCAGGAGACGTAAAGGAATTTGTCGTCCATCGACAGGTCGATGTCGGTCACCAGCGGCGGCACGGCGCCGAAACCCTGCAGCAGTGGCGGCAACTGGTCCTTCGGCGCGGGTTCGGGTGGGATCGTCGCCGTCTTCTCGATGTGAAACTTGCCGCCCTCGCGCCACCAGGTCCAGATCGAGCCCTCGAGGTTGGTGGTATCGACCACGACGCCGACGAAGCCGTATTCGCGAACCGGATCGTGCGCGGGGCGCACCTCCAGCGCCATTTGATGGTTGGCGCCGAGATCGATGGTCTGGACATTGCGTCGCGCCCGCAGATCCCAGAAGTGGATGCGATGGCCGTATTTGTTCGAGAGCAGGTCCTCCGGTACGATGCCGTTCTCGAACTGCGGCGGCAGCGCCCATTCGCTGCTCACCATGTAGTCGCGCGGCAGGTTCCACCAGAAGTCATAGTGCTTGGTCTGGGGACCGCGATCGATCTCCCAGCGTCCGAGCACCTCGAAGGTCTCGCAGTCCATGATGAAGACGCCGGGCGGTCCATCGGTGCCGTCCTTGCCGCCGCCGCCGAGCGTAGAGACGTAGATGCCGTCCGGGCCGCAGTGGATGGTATGCGGCCGCGAATAGCCGGTCTTCCTGAAGACCTCCTCGGGCTCGATGATCTTGTGGATCCTGGCCTGCGTCGGATCCGGCTTGGTGTCGATGATGTAGATCCGCGACGACCGCATGCCGGGAACGATGAGATAGCGGCGTTCGATGAAGGCATGTCCCGCAAGCGGGGACAATGCCGAGGAACATGCGTTCCAGCCGAAATGGTGAAACTCGTCGCCCTTGTTGGGCATTGTCACGGTGTGGACGATCTTGCTGTAGGTCGGCGAGCCCGGCTTGACGTCGATGACGGCGAGCGCGTCCGGCTTGGAAAAGTCCGGGCTGAGCAGCACGGTGTAGGCGAAGTTCTCGGCCGGAGCTTCCATCGCAAGCTTCGGCGACGCGTGAAACGTGGGATCTGGCCTCATCGTCATCGTGCTGCCTCCTGTTTGCTGGTGTGGACCAACGGCACGGCGGCATGCGGCAGGAACTTAATCGTCGCGTGGCTCTTGCGAGCGCCGCCGGCTACGTTCGCGTGGCGGCACGATACACCTCAATGATGACGGGTGGAAACAAGGTTCGGTTACGGAGGCGGCGCGGCAAAGACGCGCGGTGCCGTGCCGTGATCCAGCAGCGTCTTCAAGACGTTGAGCAAGCGCCGTTTTATTGTCCCCTACGGACCAATCTCTCACCGTCACCCTGAGGAGGTCGCGAAGCGACCGTCTCGAAGGGTCGACGGCCCGGCTGGTGGCCGTGCATCCTTCGAGGCTCGCTTCGCGAGCGCCTCAGGATGACGGGTCGTCTGTCGTAACCTACTTCGCCACGATCTCCGGCACCTTGCCGGCGGGTGGCGTGTTGCGGCTGCGCTGGGTGCGGACGATGCCGTCGATGATGGTCATGCCGATGCCCGGGAGATCGCCGAGCTGAACGCTCTCCAGGATGTTCTTGCCCGGCGAATGCTGCGCCTTGTCCATCAGCACGAAATCCGCGGAGCGGCCGACCTCGATCAGGCCGCAATCGAGCTCGCGCATCCGCGCGGTGTTGCCGGTCGCAAGGCAGAACGCCAGCTCGGCCGGCAGCTCGCCAAGCGAGGACAACAGCGAGACCATGCGCAGGATGCCGAGCGGCTGCACGCCGGAGCCGGCCGGTGCGTCGGTGCCGAGGATGACGCGACGCAAATCGCCCATCTCGCGCGCGGTGCGCAGCGTGAACAGCGCCGAACGCTCATTGCCGTTGTGCACCAGCTCGAGACCGCGTTTGCAGCCCTCGCAGATGCAGCGGATCTGGTCGTCGGGCAGGGCGGTGTGGCCGCCATTGATGTGGCCGACCACGTCGGTGTCGGCTTCCAGCACCACGTCCTTGTCGATCAGGCCGGAGCCGGGAATCGAGGGGCCACCGGTGTGGATCGTGCTCTGAATGCCGTATTTGCGCGCCCAGCCGACCATCTTGCGCGCCGTCGGCCCGTCCTTCACACCACCTAGCCCGACCTCGCCGAGCAGCTTGACGCCGGCCGCGGCCATTTCCTTGAAATCGTCCTCGACCATCTCGCATTCGATCACGGGCGCGCCGGCATGCACCTTCACGCCGCCTGGCCGCAGCGTCCAGAATGCGCGCTGCGCGAAGATCGCCATCGCCTTCAACCCGACCACGTCGCGCGGCCGGCCGGGCATATGCACTTCGCCGGCGGAGATCATGGTGGTGACGCCGCCATGCAGATAGCTGTCGATCCAGTTGGTCTGGTTCTGCCGCGGCGTCCAGTCGCCGGCGACGGGATGGACGTGGCTGTCGATCAGGCCGGGCGCGACCGTCGTGCCGTTGGCATCGACGATCGTGGTGGCGCCTTCGGTGTCGACATCCTTGAAGCGGCCGATCGCGGTGATCCTGCCGTTCTCGGCGACGATGGTATCGGCGTCCAGGATCGGCCTCTCCAGGGCTCCCGACAGCAGTAGCCCGATATTGCGGATCACCAGCTTGCTGGGGCCGGTGGCCTGGGGCGCGTCGTGAGCCATGGGTGTTTTCCTTTTTTCTTTCCGAAATTACCCGGGAATTTGAGCCCGGCTTGACTTTTCGATCAAGCCGGATTATTCGTTTGTATACGAATGATCGTATACAAACGATCCGGCCGGTCAACTGGTTCAGGCCCTTGCCCGCCGCAGCACAAATCGGGGATTGGTGCGATGAGCAATTTCAACCAGGAAAGCGTCCTCAGCGTTCATCACTGGACCGACACGCTGTTCTCCTTCAAAACCACACGCAATCCGTCGTTCCGCTTCCGCAACGGCGAGTTCACCATGATCGGGCTCAAGGTCGGCGAGAAGCCGCTGCTGCGGGCCTACAGCGTCGCCAGCGCGAATTATGAGGACACGCTCGAGTTCTTCTCGATCAAGGTTCCGGACGGCCCGCTGACCTCGCGCCTCCAGCACCTGAAGGAAGGCGACGAGATCATCGTCAGCCGCAAGGCCACCGGCACGCTGGTCATCGACAACCTCGAGGACGGCCGCAACCTCTATCTGATCGGCACCGGCACGGGGCTTGCGCCGTTCCTCAGCGTGATCAAGGATCCCGAGACCTATGACCGCTTCGAGAAGGTCGTGCTGCTGCACGGCTGCCGCCGCGTCAAGGAGCTCGCCTATGGCGAGATGATCACCGAGAAACTGCCGCAGGACGAACTGATCGGCGATCTTGTGCGCGACCAGCTGATCTACTACCCGACCGTGACCCGCGATCCGTTCCACAACCGCGGCCGCATCACCGACCTCATCACCTCGGGCAAGCTGTTCGCCGACATCGGCCTGCCGGCGCTCGATGCCGCACATGACCGCGTCATGATCTGCGGCTCGCCGGCGCTGGTCGCCGACACCCGCACGCTGCTGGGCGGCCGCGGCTTCGTCGAGGGCAATCACGGCGAGCCCGCGCAGTTCGTGGTGGAGAAGGCGTTCGCCGAGCGGTAATCGTCGCGTCTGGAACTACTATCTCCTCGTCCTGACGGGTCGTGAAATGTTCGTCATTGCGAGGAGCGGTAGCGACGAAGCAATCCATCTTCCGGTACAGCCAGAAGCAATGGATTGCTTCGCTTCGCTCGCAATGACGTGGATGGCGTCGTGTGCAATCACGGCCTGACCGCCGGCGTCTCGACCGGCATGCCGCGCGCCCGCGACATCAGATAGAGCTCGAGCTCGACCAGCTCGGGCGACCCATAATCATAGGCTTGCGCGCGGATGCCGGTGATGCAGGCGCGCAGCCGCCGCTGCAACGATCCGAGCGACTGCCATTCAAGCCGGTACAGCGGATAGCCGGTCGGCTGTCCTTGCGTGATCGCGCTTCCCGCGAGCTTCTTGTCCCAATTGTCGTCGTGGCAGTTGGTGCAGCCGAGATTGAGCTGGCCCTGCCGCTGCATGAACAGCGCGTGGCCCTTCTCGACGAATGGCGCCAGTTCCGGATCGTCTGTGGCCGCGATCGGCATTCCCCGTGACTGCTGCGCGACATAAGCGGTCAGCGCCAGCAGCTCGCGGCTTTCATAGGCGAACGGCGAGGCCTGCTGGTGGTTGGTGCGGCAAAGATTGATCCGCGCTTCGATGTCGACCGGCTTGCCCAGCGCCTTCTCGAAGGCCGGATAGTGCGCCGCGACGCCCTTCATGCTGACCCGCGCATCGTTATGACAATCGGCGCAGGCCTTGTCCGCGCTGCCGGCCTTGCGGGTCCACAGCGCCTCGCCGTCGAGCACGAACAGCATGCCGGGATTGGCGGTGTCCTCGTCCTGCATCGCCCTGGTATCCGGGCTCATGAAGCTGTAGCCGGAGCGGCGCTCGGATAGCGGAATCTCCGCGGCGAGTGCCGCGCCCGCCATCGCCGTCAGCAGCGCGATGCAGACCGCAATCTTCATTCGACCGTGATCGAAGCCTGCGCGGTCTCCGAAAATCCCTTGTCGCCGATCCACTCGAACTCGAACTTGCCGCTCTCGGTCACCATGGTGAAGAAGGTGATGAACGGATTGGCCGCGATCGCGGGAAACAAATCGGCGCGAAACACCTCGGTGCCGTTGAAGCGGCAAATGAAGCTCGTGATGATGTCGCGCGGCACCATGTCGCCCGACGCCGTGTGGCGATAGCCGGTCTCCATGATGTGCGACATCAGCGTCTTGATCTCGATGACGCTGCCGCGCCTGGCCTTGGCCGGCACGTTGATCAGGGCCGACGGCATCAGATCGCCTCCTCGGTGCAGGCGGCGAGCGTCACCACGACGTCAGCGGTTGCCGACCAGAACGTGTCGTCGGAGAGCCGCGCGATCGCGGTCACCTTCTGGCTGTCGGCGAGGCGGATGCGGGTCGATATTTGCGCGCGTCCGGCGCGCGGCCCGAGATAGAAGTTGCCGATATTCGGCTGCGGGTTCTTCTCGTTGAAGACGTGGATGCTCTTCACATACTCGTCCGCCGTCATTGGGCTCGTGACGCTGACCGTCATGGGCACCGTGTTGCCGTTCTCGACCAGCGGCGGGATGTCGAGCTTGACCTTGCCGGTCCGCACATTGGCTTCGCCGACGACATTGCGGATCGCGGCCGACAGCATCGCCGGCGTTGCGTCGACAGGGCGCACGATCACCAACACTGCGGCGCCTCCGGCGAGGCCCAGAACCGTGCGGCGTGTGGTGTGGTTTGAATTCGCCATGCTCTATTCTCGCAACGTTATCAGGTAGGCCACGATATCCTCGATCTGCTCCGCCGACAGGATCGGCTTGCCGCGCCATGAGGCGCCGACACGCGTAAGCCCGCCGACGCGATAGTAGGACGGCATGATCGTCGCCGTATTGAGGTGTGATGCATCGACCAGCCGGAGCCGCAACTGTCCTTCCGACCAGCGGCGGCCGCTGCCGGTGAAGTTCGGCGCGAGGTCGCCCTGGAATGCTTGTTCGGGAAATGGGCCGCTGTGGCAGAGGATGCAAGTGGAGGAACGCTCGACGATCAGTGCACGGCCGCGCGTGGCGTCGCCTTTGGTTCCCGTCAGCGAGGCGGGAATCGCATCGCCGACCACGGTGTAGGGCCGCAGTTGCTCGGCGCCGACGGGCGCGCAGGCTGCGAGTAGTGCCGCGGCGAGCAGCGTTGCGAGAGCGAGCCTAGCCAAAGGCGTCTCCCGTGATGCTCCTGAACCAGTCGATCGCCTGGTCGGCCTCGCGCTGGCGAACCTCGCGCGGCGCGTCGACCGGGCTCGTGGTCACCTCGGCCTCGGCATACTGATCCTCCTTGGGCTGATAGATGCCCTTCAAAGAGAACGCGTAGCCCGGCGCGACTGTGTTGTAGCAGGCGCCGTCGAGCCGCGGTGTCTCCGGCGCCTTGCCTGCGAGCGAATTGACGATCGCGGCCGCACAGGCGCGGCCTTGCGCCGCCGCAGCGGAAGCGGATTTCGGAATGCCGCCCGCGATCGCGGCGTCGCCGATCACGTAGATATTGGGCACCAGCTTCGAGGCAAAGGTCACGGGATCGATCGGGCACCAGCCGGTATGGTCGGCGGCGCCCGCGATCTCCGCGATGCGGCCGGCCCGCTGCGGCGGAATCACATTGGCGACTGCGGCGGTGTAGTTGCCGAAGTCGGTGACGATCTCGTTGGTCGCCGGATTGACCGACGTCACCCGTCCGCCTTGCGATAGCGCGATTCGCTCGATCATCCCGGGATAGAGTTCCGCCCAGGCCTTCTCGAACAGCTTCTGTTGCGAGTAATTGTCCTTGGCGTCGAGCATCAGGATCTTCGACTTCGGCTTCTTCGCCTTGAGGTAATGCGCAATCAGGCTGGCGCGCTCGTAAGGCGCCGGCGGACAGCGCAACGGCGCGGCCGGCACCGCGATCACGACGAGGCCGCCATCGTCCATGGCCTCGAGCTGCTTGCGCAGCAGCAGGGTCTGCGCGCCGGCCTTCCAGGCATGCGGCATCTTCTCGGCGGCGGCCTCGTCATAGCCGGAGAGGGCGTCGAAGCGCATGTCGATGCCGGGGGCGAGCACAAGCCGGTCATAGGATAGCGTTGTGCCATCGGAGAGCGTGATGGTGCGCGCCTGCGCATCGACCTTGGTGGCCACCTGTGCGGCGACCGTGATGCCGTCGGCCGCAACCTTGTCGTAGCTGAACTGCTGCGCCGAGAGTTCACGCAGGCCTGCGATCATCTCGTTGCTGAACGGGCAGGCGGTGAAGACCTTGCTCGGCTCGATCAGTGTGACCTGGAGTTTTGCATCAAGCCGCCGCAGCGCCCGCGCGCAGACCGCGCCGCCAAAACCGCCGCCGATCACCGCGATGCGCGGCGCGCCTTGCGCCAGCGCCGGACGCGCCAAGGCCGTCGCTGCGACGACAGCGGCGCCACGGACCACATCCCTGCGCGTCGGATGACGCGTGACGGCCATGCACGAGAATCCGGAAAAAGGAAGCGGCGGCCGGTCCGGCCGCCGCTTCTGGTTTGATCAGGCGAAAGAGATGTTCTGGTTGCGCAGCGGGAAAGTGCGGATGCGTTTTCCCGTCGCGGCGAAATAGGCGTTGAGCACCGCCGGCGCGGCAACGCCGATGGTCGGCTCGCCGACGCCGCCCCAGAACCCGCCGCTCGGCACCATCACCGATTCCACCTTCGGCATTTCGTTGATGCGCATCGAGTTGTAGGTGTCGAAATTGGTCTGCTCGATGCGGCCGTCCTTCACGGTGCAGCCGCCATAGAACAGCGCGCTGAGGCCATAGACGAAGGAGCCCGCGATCTGCCGCTCCACCTGCGCCGGGTTGACGACATAGCCGGGATCGGTGGAGGCGACGATACGATGCACCTTGATCTTGCTGCCGTCGGTCACCGAGATCTCGGCGGCGCCGGCAACATAGCTGCCATAGCCCATCACCTGCGCGATGCCGCGATAGACGCCCTGCGGCGCCGGCGTGCCCCAGCCGATCTTCTCGGCCACGGCGTTGAGCACGGCGAGATGCTTGGGGTGCTTGCCCATCAGCTTGCGGCGGAATTCGAGCGGGTCCTGGCCGACAGCTTGGGCCAGCTCGTCCATGAAGCACTCCAGGTAGATCGCGTTGTGATTGACGTTGACGCCGCGCCAGAAGCCCGGCGGGACGTGCGGGTTGCGCATCGCATGCTCGACCAGCAGGTTCGGCACCGAATAGCCGATCGCGGCCTCGCCGGATTGCGCGACGCCCTGGAACGCGGCGGGGTCCATGCCGTTCTGCAGCGCTTCCGGGCGCACCGAGAACAGGATGGACTGACCCGACAGCCGGTAGTGCAGCGCGACCAGATTGTTGTCGGCATCGAATGCGCCGGTCAGCTTGCACTGCGTGATCGGGTGATACTTGCCGTGCTGCATGTCCTCCTCGCGCGACCACAACAGCTTGATCGGCGTGCCCGGCATCTGCTTGGCGATCGCCACCGCCTGTCGGACATAGTCGGTCATGCCGCGCCGGCCGAAGCCGCCGCCGAGCATCAGCTTGTGCACGTCGACTTTATCGGCCGGCAGGCCGGAGGCCTCAAGCGCCGCCGCGAACGCCGCCTCGCCATTCTGCGTGCCGCACCACACCTCGCATTTGTCAGGTGTGTAGAGCACGGTGGCGTTCATCGGCTCCATCGTGGCGTGGTTCTGGTAGGGATAGCTGTAGACCGCCTCGACCTTCTTGGCCGCACCGGCAATGGCTGCCTTTGCATCGCCGTTCTGGTTGCCGACATAGGCCGGCTGCGCATTGTCGAGCCCTTCGGCAAGCCACTTCGCAATCGTCTCGCTGGAGACCTTTGCATTGTCGCCTTCGTCCCAGACGATCGGCAGCGCGTCCAGCGCGGTCTTGGCGTGCCACCAGGTGTCGGCGACGACGGCAACGGCGCTGTCGCCGACCGGCACCACCTTCTTGACGCCCTTCATGCGGGCGATCTTGGCTTCGTCAAAGCTCTTCAGCTTGCCGCCGAACACCGGGCAGTCCTTGATCGCGGCGTTCAGCATGCCCGGCAGCTTGACGTCGATGCCATAGGTCATCTTGCCGGTGGTCTTGTCGACGGTGTCGAGCCGCTTCAGGCCTTTGCCGGCGATGGTCCAGTCCTTCGGGTCCTTCAGCTTGACGTCGGCCGGTGGCTCGAGCTTGGCGGCGGCTTCCGCGACCTTGCCGTAGGTCGTTGTCTTGCCCGAGGGCGTGTGGGTGATGACGCTGTTCGCGGCTTTGCACTCGGTGGCCGGCACCTTCCACTCGTTCGCCGCGGCCTGGATCAGCATCACGCGCGCGGTGGCGCCGCCCTTGCGGACATAGTCCTGCGAGGTGCGGATGCCGCGGCTGCCGCCGGTGGAGAAATCGCCCCAGGCGCGCTTGCGGGCGACGCTCTGGCCGGGCGTCGGGAATTCGGTCGTGACCTTCGACCAATCGCATTCCAGTTCTTCGGCGACGAGCTGGGCAAGGCCGGTGAGCGTGCCCTGGCCCATCTCGGAGCGGGCGATGCGGATCACCACGGTGTCGTCGGGCCGGATCACGACCCAGGCGTTGACTTCAGGGGCACCGTCCGCGGCGCGCACCACGGAGGGGCCGCCGAACGGCAGATCGAGGCCGAGCGCGAGACCGGCGCCGGCGGTTGCCGTGCTGATCACGAAGGCGCGGCGGTTGAGCCTTGAAGAGAGCTTTGGCACGTGTTGGTTGACTTGCAGATTCATGGCTGCCTCCTCACGCGTTCGCGGCAGCATGGATCGCCTCGCGCACCTGCTGGAAGGTGCCGCAGCGGCAGATATTGGTGATGGCGTCGTTGATGTCGTCGTCGGTCGGCTTCGGATTCTCTTTCAACAGCGCCGCGACGGCCATGATCATGCCGCTCTGGCAATAGCCGCATTGCGGCACGTCGCTCGCGATCCAGGCGAGCTGCACCTTGTGCATCACGCCGCCCGCCGCGAGCCCCTCGATGGTGGTGATGTCCTTGCCGGCCACTTCGTTCACCGTCACGCCGCAGGAGCGCATCGCGACCCCGTCGACATGCACGGTGCAGGCGCCGCACTGTGCAATACCGCAGCCGTATTTGGTCCCTGTCAGTCCGACGTTCTCGCGAATCGCCCACAAAAGTGGCGTGTCGTCCTCGACGTCTACATTGATCGTCTTGCCGTTGATTTTGAGGTTTGCCATCGCGATCCCCTGAATGGTCCGATCCTCCGATCGGACTTCGGGGCGATGTTGGCCTTGAAACTGGAACGGTTCAAATCAAGAAAATGCGCTTGCAGTGCGGAAGAAAGTTGATGGCGCGGTGTATGGTCGCGCCCCTGCGCGCGCAACATGCCTGTCATGTCTTTTGCGGTGAGGCGACGGCCAAACGCAGGAAGCTCATGACGCTGCCGAGCGCGGCAAATCCGGCACCCAGCGCCAGCGCGACGGTGGCGCCCTCGCGATCGGCGAGTGCGAAGCAGAGCGCGGCCAGCGCAGCGCCGGCGGTCTGTCCGGTCAACCGCGCGGTCGCAACGATGCTGCTGGCGCTGCCGCTGCGATGCGACGGCGCGCTCGACATGATCGCCTTCATGTTGGGGGTCTGGAAGAAGCCGAAACCGATGCCGCAGATCATGGTGCGCCAGACGATGTTGGCGATGCCGGGCTCGGTCGGCAGGGTCGCGAGCAGCACCATGCCAACGCCCAGCAGCAGCATGCCGATGCCGCCGAGGATGCCGGCCGGATAGCGATCCGACAACCGGCCGCCGATCGGCGCCATGAAGGCGACCACCAGCGGCCAGGGCGTCATGAAGAAGCCGGTCTCGACCTGCGAGCGGTGCAGAATGTCCTCGAAGTAGAACGGCAGCGACACGAAGGCGAGGCCCTGCACAGCAAATGAGCAGACGGCGGTCGCGGCCGACAGCGCGAAGATCGGACGGCGGAACAGGTCGATCGGCAGCATCGGCGCCGGATGATCGGCATGCCGCCGGGTCAGGATCCAGCCGAACAGGAGGGCGCCGGCAAACTCCGAGATGACAAGCGCAGGCGCCGCCTTGTGGGCGGCGCTGCCGATGCTGATGATGAAGAGCCCGAGGCAGGCGCAGGCCAGCGCCGCACCGGCGAAGTCGAAGGCGTGGGTGGCGCGCGGCGTCTTCGGCAGCGTCTTCATGCCGATCAGCAACGCGACGATGCCGAAGGGAATGTTGACGGCGAACAGCCAGGGCCACGGTCCGAGCGCGAGGATGCCGGAGGCGATGGTCGGCCCGAGCGACATGGCGCTCGCGACCACGAGCGCATTGTGACCGAAGCCGCGGCCGAGCATCCGGCTCGGATAAACGAAGCGGACCAGCGCGGTGTTGACGCTCATCAGGCCGCTGGCGCCGAGCCCCTGCAAGGTGCGCGCGACCAGGAGGCTCGGCAGCGACCACGCCAGCGCACAGCCGAGTGACGCCAATGTGAACAGCAGGAGGCCGCCGATGTAGATCCGCTGGTGGCCGACGATTTCGCCGAGCGCACCGAGCGGCAGCAGCGTGGCGACCAGGGCGATCTGATAGACGTTGACGACCCAGACCACTTCCGCAGGGCTGACATGCAGATCGCTGGCGATCGCGGGTAGCGCGATGTTGGCGATCGCGGTATCGAGCGAGGCCATCGCCAGCGCGGTGAAGATCGCGGCTACTGCCCAGCGCCTCCGTTCCCAAGGCAATCCATCCGGCAATCCATCGGTGATCGGCGCCGTTGCCGCGGTGGTCGGGGTCTTCTCGAGCATGCCTGAAAATGTCTCCGAGACCGCCATGTACTACGGCGGCATCCCATTCCCCAGCCGCGCCATTGCATGATGCATATGCGAAGCGGCCTTGCCGGACGCGCAGGCCGGCTGCGGCCGTGGGGGCGGTCTCGGGGTGAGGGGCGGAACGAAGAGCAAAGCTCGGGCAACCCATGTCGCTAGAATGCGGAGCTGCGTCTCCACTTCAACTGTCATCGCCCGGCTCGACCGGGCGATCCCAGTACGCCGCGGCTTCTCGATTCAAGCGCCGGCGTCTCTGGAATACTGGATCGCCCGGTCGAGCCGGGCGATGACACCGAGATGAAGTACGTCGTATCGCGCGAGAACCATCCTCATCGTCGTCCTGGCGAAAGCCAGGACCCATCACCCCCAATGCTGGTTGTCGCGTGACGCCGGGGCCGCAGCTCACTCTCACAACGCAACCCAGTGGTTATGGGTCCCTGCTTTCGCAGGGACGACACTCAGTTTGCAGCGCGTGAGCGCGATCAATCGAATTCGTGCTCCCGCGCTGTGTCACATTAGCGCGCCGGAGCGACTTTCGGATAGCTTGCGTCACGGTCGCGATCGACTACGCTTGGCATACAAGCAGGCGCGACGTCAGATCGGGCCGCAAGAGGGGACGCGCGCATTGCACGGACAGACCGACCGGCGCAGCGAAGCCATGCGAAGCGCCAGGGAGGGAACCCGGCGCCGCGCATTCACCGGCCTCTGGGTCGCGGCGCTGCTGGCGATCCTCGGCTTCCTCGTCATCTATCCCGTCTTGATGCTGCTGCTCGGCGCGCTCACCGACACCAACCCGGTGGTCGACGGCATCCGTCTCAGCCTGAGCCATCTGTCGATCGCGAATTTCCTCGCCGTGCTCGCCAATCCGAATGTCGGCGAGGCGTTGCTCAACACGCTGATCGCCTGCGGCGGCGGCACGGTGATCGCGGTTGCGATCGGGCTGTTCTTCTCCTGGATCGTGGTTCGCACCAACACGCCGTTCAAGGGCTTCATCGCCGCGGCCAGCGTCCTGCCGCTGTTCGCGCCGCCGCTGGTGGCCGGCGTGGCCTGGGCCATCCTCGGCTCGCCGAAGACCGGGCTGATCAACACGATGTTCAAGTGGATGGGATCCGACCTGCGCATCGATCTCTATTCGATGTGGGGCCTGGTGTTCGTGTTCGGCATCTACTACGCGCCCTATGTCTACATGTTCACATCGTCGGCGCTGCGCAACATGGACCCGAGCCTGGAGGAGACCGCGGAAATCTCCGGTGCCAGCGCGTTCGCCACCCTGTTCACGGTGACGTTTCCGCTGATCATGCCGGCGATCGTCTCGGGCATGCTGCTGTCGTTCATCGTGATGCTTGGCATCTACGGCATCCCGGCCGTGCTCGGCGCGCCGACCAATCTGAGCGTGCTCACGACCTACATCTTCAAGCTCACCAACTGGTCGCCGCCGCTCTACAACACCGCAGCGGCGGTTGCGATCATCCTGATGATGGTGACGGGGCTCCTGGTCTATCTGCAGCAGAAATTGCTCAGCGGGCGCAGCTACACCACCGTTGCGGGCAAGGCGTTCCGGCCGCGCAGCCTCGATCTCGGGTCATGGCGCTGGCTCACCTTCGCGCTCGGGGTCGTCTATCTCATCATCGTCGTGGTGCTGCCGTCGCTGGCGCTGATCGTCGCCGCCTTCCGCAAGTTCATGTTCATCCGCGACGCCGCGAGCCTGTTCGACATGCGGCAATACTCGCTGACGCATTTCGAGAGCATCTTCGACAATCCGCTGACGATGAAGTCGATCTACAACGCGATCGAGGTCGGTGTCATCACCGCTGTCGTCGGCGGCGCGCTCGCCTTTGCGATCGGCTACACGATCCATCGCACCCGCGCCGCCGGACGCGGCGCCATCGACCTGATCTCGACGCTGCCGGTCGCGATCCCCGGGCTCGTGGTCGGCGTCGCCTATCTCTGGGCCTGGATCGGCGTGCCCGGCGGGCTCTACGGCACGATCTGGATTCTCGCGCTCGCCTTCATCGCGCGCTTCATGCCCGATACGGTGAAGGCGCTGTCGACCTCGTTCCTGCAGATCCATCGCGAGCTCGAGGAGGCCGCCTGGGTCTGCGGCCGGGGCATGCTCGGCACCATCAGGACGATCGTGCTGCCGCTGGCGCGGCCGGGCGTGCTGGCGTCGATGACGCTGCTGTTCGTGCTGGCGATCCGCGAGCTCGGCTCGTCGTTGTTCCTCTACACCAGCAACACCATGGTGATGTCGGTGTTGCTGCTCGACTATTACGAGGGCGGCAACATCGGCAAGACCGCGGCCTTCAGCCTGGTGCAGACCGTGCTGCTCGGCGTCCTGATCGGCGGCGCCAACTGGCTGTCGCGTGGGGCGGCGCAGGGCAACGTGGCGCGGACCGGATAACAATAAGGGGAGGATTGGCGATGGACAGACGAACCTTCACCACACTGGCCTTGACACTGGCCTTGGCGAGCGTCGCAACGCTGGCGCCGGCCGCGCGGTCGCAGGAGTTCGGCTCGGCCGAATTGATCGCGGCCGCGAAGGCCGAAGGCAAGCTCGTATTCTACACGGCGAATTTTGCCGAGATCGAGCAGCAGGTGATCAAGGCGTTCAACAAACGCTTTCCCGAGATCACGGTCGAGATGGTGCGCGCGCCCGGCGGGCAGCTCATTACCCGTGTGAAGACCGAAGCCGCGGCCGGCAAACTGATCGCCGACGTCGTCGACCACTCCGATCGCGCGCTGATGCAGCCGCTGGAGGATCTGTTCCAGGACTATGCGCCGCCGAACGCGGCCGATTACAGCAAGGACGCGCTGATCTCGCCGAAGCTGTGGCCACGCGCCACCATCGCCTGGTCGATCGGCTACAACACCGAGCTGGTGAAGGATCCGCCGAAATCGTGGATGGACCTGACCAAGCCGCAATATGACAAGCTGATCGGGCAGGTGTTCGCGCAGTCCGGCGGCACCACCTGGACCCGGATCATGTTCGAACGCCAGGTGCTCGGCGATGACTACTGGGCCAGGCAGGCCGCGACCCATCCCGTGCTCTATCCCTCCGGGGCGCCGACGGCCGACGCGCTGGTGCGCGGCGAGATCGCGATCGCGCCGCTGCTCTACAACGTGATCTACCAGAAGAAGAAGGACGGTGCGCCGATCGAGATATTCTTTCCGCCCGAGGGTGCGCCGGTCAATCCCTATGCAAGCGGCATCCCGAAGACGGCCGCCCATCCCAATGCGGCAAAGCTGTTCCTGAACTGGTGCCTGTCGAAGGAAGGACAGACCTTCATGATCAAGGAGCTCGGCAATCTCACCTCCTTGAAGGAGCCGCCGGCCTTTCCGGAGGGGTTCGATCCCAAGGTGGTCAAGCTCTGGTACCCGAAGTTCGACGAGTATGTGAAGCTGCATGCGGCGTGGGTGGCGGAGTGGGACAAGACGTTCGGTTACCGGCAATAGGCTGATGGTGCAGCGATGACGGCAACGCTCGAGGTCAGCGATCTCAGGAAGCAGTTTGCGATCGGCCGCCCGGCGATCGATGGCGTCAGCTTTGGCGTGCCGGCCGGCGAGATCGTGGTGCTGCTCGGGCCGTCCGGTTGCGGCAAGACCACGACGCTGCGCTGCGTCGCGGGGCTCGAGCATCCGACCGATGGCGAGATCAGCATTTCCGGGCGGGTGGTGTCGTCACCGGCGCGCGGCATTCTCGTGCCGCCGCGCTTGCGCAACCTCGGCATGGTGTTCCAATCGTATGCGGTGTGGCCGCATATGACGGTGCGGCAGAATGTGATCTATCCGCTGAAGCACCGGACGATCGGGCGCACCGATGCCGCGCGCATGGTCGACGACGCGCTGGCGCTGGTCGGGCTGTCCGACTATGCCGACCGGCCGGTGGTGGCGCTCTCAGGCGGCCAGATGCAGCGCGTCGCGCTGGCACGCAGCATGGTGTACCGGCCGCAACTCTTGCTGCTTGACGAGCCGCTGTCGAATCTCGATGCCAAACTGCGCCTGCGGCTGCGCGACGACCTCCGCGTCATCCTCAAGCAGACCGGCATGACCGCGCTCTATGTCACCCATGATCAGGCCGAGGCGGTCGTGCTCGGCGATCGGATCGGCGTGATACGCGACGGCAAGCTGTTGCAGATGGACACGCCCGACGTGATCTACAATCGTCCGGCCGATCTGTTCGTCGCCAATTTCACCGGCGCGACCAACGAGCTCGCCGGCACGCTGGTCGCGTGCAACGGCGGCTATGGCGTGGTCGATTTCGGCGATGGCCGGCGAGGCGAGGTCGCGCTGTTCCAGACGCTGGCTCCCGACGAGAAGGTGCGGGTGGCGCTGCGGCCCGAGAACATCGCGATCGGCCGGCCCGATGGCGCCAACACGTTTGCGGCAAAGGTGCTAGACCGGCGCTACCAGGGCACGCAGACCGCCTACGGCCTCGAGCTGTTCGGCAAACGGCTGGAGGCGATCGAGCTCGGCACCGCCGCGCGCCATCAGGTCGGCGTCGAGGCACAGGTCGCGCTGCCGCGCGAATGCCTGTGGGCTTACCGTGACAATGGGCCGGCGTCGCATGATTAGTGGCGCCGCGGGACGCAGTTAATATTTCCTGAACGCGACGCAATCGATTCAATTTTAGAGATCTGGACCCCGGTGCCTTTACGTCCATCCGATATGCTGCCGGTCGTATCGGGGGAGACCATGCAGTTCGGAAGATTCAGGTCTGGCGCCGCATCGATCTCCGATGCTGTCTATCTGGAGGTTATCGGCAATCTCTATGGGACCACGGTTCCGATCCTGATTGCAGGCGGTTGTCTGGCGATTGTCGGCGCGATCTCGGTCAGCGCGACCGGGGACCGCCTCTCCGCGGCGCTGACCATCGCTGGCGTCGTCGTCGCCGTGGTACGGCTGCTCGGCGTGCTCGCATTCCGGACCGAAACACGCCGCAGGCCGCTGCGCGACCGGGCTGAGGCCGTGGTCTGGGAATGGCGCTACGCGGTCGGCAGCGTCGCCGCGGCCTTGATCATCGGGTTGTTTGCCGGCCGGAGCCTGTTCGTCGGTGACGCAATCTGTCTGGTCATGGCGGTCGGCATTGCCTTTGGCTTCAGCGCCGGGATCGTGGCGCGGCTGTCGTTGCGGCCGTTGGTGGCGATCCTGGATTTCGCGGCGGTGGGTCTACCTGCGGTCGTCGCGAGCTTCATGAAGGGGTCGGATGTGCCGCATGTCGCGCTCAGCGTCATGTTCCTGGTCTTCATCGTCGCGGGCGTCGAGATGGTTCGTCTGTCCTACGACAACACGCTGAACCAGATGTCGCTGAAGCGGAAGTTCGAGCAGCTCGCGCGGCTGGACCCCATGACCGGCCTGCTCAACCGCTCGGTGCTTGCCACCGACCTCGCCGGGATCATCGCGCAACGCGGCAGCGCGATGGTCGCGGTCCACGCCATCGATCTCGATCATTTCAAAGCAGCCAATGACCGCTTTGGCCATCCGGTCGGCGATGCCCTGCTGCGGCAGGTGGCGGCAAGGTTGTCGTCGCTTGCCGGCCGATCCGATCTCGTCGTCCGTATGGGCGGCGATGAATTCATTCTGCTGCAGGGCGCGCCGCAGTCCCGCGGCGATGCCGAAGCCATGGCGCAGCGAATCTTCGACACGGTCAGCGCGCCCTATCAGGTAGGCGATCATGAGATCGTCATCGGGGCCAGCATCGGCATTGCCCTGTCGCCGGACCACGGCAGGACGGTTGAGGCGCTGCTGTCCCGGTCCGACGCGGCGCTGTATCGGGCGAAGGAGCGTCGCGGCGGCTACGTCTTCGCGGCCGAGCCGGCACGCGTCGATGACGATCGCAGCCGCCAGCGCGCCGCCTGACGTCCTTGGAATGATGCAAACCAAAATCTACTGCAGCGCCATTCCCGAGGTCTTGATCACGGTCGTCAGCTTCTGCTGATCGGCCTTCATCAGCGCGGCGAGCTCATCGAGCGACATCGGCTTGCCCGGAATGTTGGCGAGCGACAGCTGGCGCTGCACGTCGGGATTCTGCAACGCCTTGTTGATCGCCGCGTTGATCTTCGCAAGCAGCGGCGCCGGCGTCGCGGCCGGCACGTAGATGCCGTACCAGGGAACGTAGGCGGCCTCGGCAAAGCCGGCTTCCGCGATGGTCGGGACGTCGGGCAGGTCGGGGACGCGCTTGTCGGTGAAGACCGCGAGCGGCTTGACGCTGCCGGCCTTGATGTGCGGCAGCGCGAGCTCGAGCGAGACGATCTCGAAATGCATCAGGTTGGTCATCAGGTCGATCAGCGCTTGCGGCTGGCCCTTGTAGCCGACATTGGTAAGCTTGATGCCGGCGGCCTGAAACAGTTTTTGCGCACTGAGGTCGATCGACGATCCCGTGCCGGGATTGCCGAAATTGAACTCTCCGGGCTGCTTGCGGGCCAGCTCGACGAATTCACCGATGCTCATCACCGGCATCGACGGGTGCACTAGCGCCACGCTCTGATTCCACACCGCGAGGCCGACGCACCTGAAATCCCTTGCCGCGTTCCAGCCGGCGTCCTTGTAGAGATCCGGGTTGACCAGCAGCGCGGGGCCGGTGACGACCCAGGTGTAGCCATCCGGCTCGCTGCGTGCGACGGCTGATGTGCCGATATTGCTGTTGCCGCCGGGCCGTGCCTCCACCACGACGGTCTGCTTCCAGTCGCGGCCGACCTGCTCGGTCACGGCGCGCGCGACGATATCGACGATGCCGCCGGCAGGGTAGGGCACGATGATGTGGATCGGCCGGCTCGGATAATTGTCCTGCGCGTTGGCGCCGGCGCTAACCAGCAGGCCGGATGCGATGGTCGCGAGCAGTCGAATGGCGGTTGCGATGCCGCGCATATCCCCCTCCCCATATCTGCCGCATCGTCTGCGTGATGCGTACCTTTAATGCGTGATCTCTTCGGAAAACCGCTTCACACTTTTCCGGATCATGCCCTAGTCGTTGGCCACCAGCGAGCGGATGCTGCGGGCGAGCCCGAGCATGCGCGGCCCGCATTCGCGCTCGATCTGCTCGGCGCTGAAGCGGAACGAGGGGATGCCGCAATTGACCGACAGGCACTCGCCGGCGGGCGTGCGATAGAGCGGGGCGGCGACGCCGAAGATCTCGCGTCGCCATTCGCCGAGCGAGACCGCGAAGCCGCGCTCGTTGCAGAGCTCGACGTCCGGCAGCGTGCGCCGTTCGACGTAGTCGAGCTCCTCTGGGCGCTCGGCCTTCACGCGCGCGACATAGGCGTCGCGTTCGTCCTTCGTGAACAGCGACAGCAAAGCGCGCCCGACCGCAGTCGGCGCCAGCGAGGAGACAAAGCCGACGTCAGGCACGTGCGGCACCGCGTCCGTCGTGCGCAGCGTTTCGACATAGATGAAGTCGAGCCCGAACGGCATCGCGATCGACACCGTGCCGCCGGTATAGGCCGCGAAGTCGCGCATCAGCGGACGCGCGAGCTGGCGGACCTTGAGCGACGACAGCACCGGATAGGCGGCGGCAAGTACGCCGAGCCCGAGCACGAAGCGGCCCTTGGCGTCGCGCCTGAGATAGCCGAGTTGCTCCAGCGTGTAGGTCAGGCGCGAAACGGTCGGCCGCGACAGGCCGGTGTGCTCGGCAAGCTCCGCATTCGAGAGCGGGCCGGTGTGGTTGCGGAAGGCGGCCAGCAGATCGAGCCCGTGCGCCAGGGTGGTCGCAAAGGAGGGATCCGCCTGGGATTCGAGAGAGGACAATGCCGTCATACGAAATAATGGTCCAAAGCAGATAGAGATGTCAATATATCGAAATGAATTTGCAAATCGTTTCGATATGGGTTTATCTCCCGGCCAAAAGACGGGAGGCGGCATGGATTTCGATCTGTCCAAACGGTCGGAACGCTGGCGGCAAGATCTGTTGGCCTTCTTCGAGAAGGCGGTGCTGCCGCGCCATCGCGCCTGGCTCGACCATGTCCGCGAGCACAGCGACACGCCGCCGTTCATGACCGAGCTGCAGCAACAGGCCCGTGCGGCGGGCCTGTGGAATCTCGGTCTGCCCGAATTGGCGGACGATGAACCGGGCACGCGCCTCTCCAATCTCGACTACGCGCCGCTGGCGGAGATCATGGGCCGGCTGTTCTGGGCGCCGGAGGTGTTCAACTGCCAGGCGCCCGACGTGCCGAACATGATCGCGTTGCAGGCCTGCGCGACGCCGGCGCAGAAGAAGCGTTGGCTGGCGCCGCTGCTCAGCGCCGAGACGCGCTCCGCCTTCGGCATGACCGAGCCCGATGTCGCCTCATCCGACGCCACCAACATCGCAACGCGGATGGTGCGCGACGGCGACCACTACACCATCAACGGCCGCAAATGGTTCATCACCGGTGCTGCGCATCCGCGCTGCAGCTTCCTGATCGTGATGGGCGTGACCGATGCCGGCGCCGAGCGCACCAGCCGGCATTCTTGCATCATCGTGCCGATGGATGCGCCCGGCGTGCGGCTGGTGCGGCGGCTGCGCTGGATGGGTTGCGAAGATCATACGGCGCCGATTGGCGAGCTGGTGTTCGACAATGTACGCGTGCCGGTCGAAAATCTGCTCGGCGCCGAGGGCGAGGGTTTCAAGGTCGCGCAGATCCGGCTCGGCCCGGCGCGCATCCACCATTGCATGCGCTCGATCGGGCTCTGCGAGCTGCTGATCGAGCTGATGATGGCGCGTGCCGCGGAGCGCAGTGCATTCGGGCGTACCGTGATCCAGTACGACACCGTCCAGCGCTGGATCGCTGAAGCCCGCGTCGAGCTGGAGCAGGCGCGGCTGCTCGCCTGGCGCTGCGCCTGGCGGCTCGATCAGGCCGGCCATCACGGCGCCTGGCGCGACGTCTCGCTGATCAAGGTTGCGGTGCCCGCGATGCTGCAAAAGATCGCCGACCGCGCGATGCAGGTGTTCGGGGCGATGGGCGGCTCAGACGATACGCCGATCCATCAGGCGCTGGCGTGGGGACGCCTGCTCCGGATCGGCGACGGGCCCGACGAGGTGCATTTGCGGCAGATCTTCCGGATGGAGCCGATGCCGGAATGGTCGATCGCCAATTCGCCCTATCTTGCTGCCCATCCCGCCTGAGCGGCGCTACAGTGTCCACCGAATGATCTTGAAACGAGGCGCCCTTCCGATGACGATGACCGAGCAAGCCCGAGACGCAAAGCCAGCCGCGATCGACAAGGAGCGGCTGCGCCTGAAATATCAGGAGGAGCGCAACAAGCGGCTGCGTCCCGACGGCAATGACCAGTATCTCCAGATCAAGGGCCAGCTCGCGCATTATCTCGAGGATCCCTACACGCCGGTGGTGGAGCGCGCGCCGAAGACCGATCACGTCACCTTCGCCTTCATCGGCGGTGGCTTTGCCGGGCTCGCCACTGCATCACGGCTGACCGAGGCCGGGGTCAAGGATGTCCGCATTGTCGAGAAGGGCGGCGATTTCGGCGGCACTTGGTACTGGAACCGGTATCCCGGCGCGCAATGCGACACGGCGTCGATGGTCTACATGCCGCTGCTCGAAGAGACCGGCCACATGCCGTCGGAGAAATACGCGCATGCGCCCGAAATCCTGGCGCATTGCCAGCGCATCGGCCGGCAGTTCAATCTCTACGACAATGCATTGTTTCACACCGAGGTGACGAGCCTCGACTGGGACGCGGCGCAATCGCGCTGGATCGTCCGCACCACCAGGGGCGACGCCTTCACCGCGCAATATGTCGGTATCGGCACCGGCCCGCTGCATGTGCCGAAGCTGCCCGGCATTCCCGGCATCGAGCGCTTCAAGGGCCACTCGTTCCACACCAGCCGCTGGGATTACGACTACACCGGCGGCGATCCCCGGGGCGCGCTGATGGACAAGCTTGCCGACAAGTGCGTCGGCATCATCGGCACCGGCGCAACCTCGGTGCAATGCATTCCGTACCTCGCGCGCGCCTGCAAGGAGCTCTACGTGTTCCAGCGCACGCCATCGTCGGTCGACGTGCGCGGCAATGGCCCGATCGATCCTGACTGGTTCGCCGATATCGCAACCCCAGGCTGGCAACAGCGCTGGCTGGAGAATTTCACCGCCAACCAGGCCGGCGGATCGGCTGAGGAAGACCTGGTGCAGGACGGCTGGACCGACCTGTCGAAGCGGATCCGCGCCAAGGTGATGCTGCTGCCGCGCGAGCAGCGGACTGTGGAAAACATGCGAGCGGTTTTCGAGGATTCTGACTTCGAAAAAATGGAGGAAATCCGCAACCGGGTCGACAGCATCGTCGGCGACCCCGAGACGGCCAGAAACCTCAAGGCCTGGTATGGCCAGCTCTGCAAGCGGCCATGCTTCCACGACGCCTATCTTCAGGCCTTCAACACGCCCGGCACGCATCTGGTGGATACCGACGGCAAGGGTGTCGAAGAGATTACCGAGAATGGGATTGTCGTCGCGGGCAAGGAATACAAGCTCGACTGCATCATCTATGCGTCGGGCTTCGAGGTGGGGACCGAATATCGACGCCGCGCGGGCTTCGATCTGACCGGCCGCGACGGCCTCAAGCTGTCGGAGCATTGGGCCAAGGGCATGCGCACCAAGCACGGCATTCACGTGCATGGCTTCCCCAACGTGTTCTTCGTGCAGCCGACGCAGGGCGCCAACCTCATTTCCAACGTGCCGCACAACCTGACGGAAGCGGCGCGGACCATCGCCCTGATGGTCGCTCATGCGCAGGACAATGGCTTCAAGGAAATCGAAGTCAGCAAGGAAGCCGAGGATCGCTGGGTCGAGCTGCTGCTGACGGCGGTCGGCCGAATGATCGGCGGGCCCGACTGCACGCCCGGCTATTACAACAACGAGGGACGCGAGCCCGGGCCTGCCGCCAAGCTCAATGTCGGCTATCCGGCGGGCGCGTTGGCCTACTTCAAATACATCGACGGCTGGCGCCGCAGCGGCCAGTTCGAAGGCGTGCAATTCCGCTGAGGGATGCGCGATCGGGACTGATTTTCTGCCAGATGAGGGAGTGCCTGAGTATGACCCAGACAACCGCAGGTGAGACGTCGCACGAAGTTCCGAAGGCGGCATCCGCGCCGGTCATCGCGCAGCATGAAGCAACGCTGAAAGCGCTGCCGTTCGCCGATACCAGGGATTTCGACGATGCCGCGCGCGGCTTCCTCGGCACCATCGAGAACGCGCGCGTCACCTCGGCCCAGGGCAGGGTGGTCTGGAGCCTCGAGCCTTACGGCTTCCTCTCCGACGAGAAGGCGCCTGCGACCGTCGATCCGAGCCTGTGGCGGCAATCGCGGCTCAACATGCATCACGGCCTGTTCGAGGTGGTGCCGGGCGTCTACCAGGTGCGCGGGCTCGACATCGCCAACATGACGCTGATCGAGGGCGAGAAGGGCGTCATCGTGGTCGACACCCTGACCTCGATCGAGGGCGCACGCGCCGCGATGGAGCTGTATTTCCAGCATCGCGGCAAGCGGCCGGTCGCCGCCTTGATCTTCACCCATACCCACACCGACCATTGGGGCGGCGCGCGCGGCGTGCTCGACGACGCCATGCTGGCGGCCGGCGTGCCGATCATCGCGCCGAACTTCTTCATGGAGCACGCGGTCTCCGAGAACATCATCGCAGGGCCGGCGATGCTGCGCCGCGCGCAATACCAGTTCGGACCGTTCCTTGCCAAGGGCGTGCGCGGCCAGGTCGATTGCGGCTTGGGCAAGACAATGGCGGCGGGCGGTGTGGCGCTGCTGCGGCCGACCGATCTGATCATCGCGACCGGCGACAAGCGCGTGATCGACGGCGTCGAGTTCGAATTCCAGATGGCGCCGAACAGCGAAGCGCCGGCCGAGATGCACTTCTTCATTCCGCGCTACAAACTCTTGAACCTCGCGGAGAACTGCACGCACAACTTCCACAACCTGCTGCCGTTCCGCGGCGCCGATGTACGCGATGCGCTGGCTTGGTCGAAATATCTCGGCGAGGCGTTGCAGATGTGGGGCGGCAAGGCCGAGGCGATGTGCGGCCAGCATCATTGGCCGGTGTGGGGGCGGGAGCGGATCGACACCATGATCCGCCAGCAGCGCGATCTCTATAAATACGCGCATGACCAGACCATCCGGCTGATGAACCACGGCCTCAATGCGGCCGAGATTGCCGAGACGATCCGGCTGCCCTCGAGCCTCGAAGGCGCCTGGCACGGCCGCGGCTATTACGGCCACATCAGGCACAATGTGAAGGCGATCTACCAGAAGTATCTCGGCTGGTACGACGCCAATCCGGTCAACCTCGATTCCTTGCCGCCGGTCGATGCCGGCAAGAAGTATGTCGAGTATATGGGCGGCGCCGACGCGATCCTGAAACGCGCCACCGCCGATTTCGCCAAGGGTGAATTCCGTTTTGTGGCGCAGGCGGTCAGCCACCTCGTGTTCGCCGAGCCTGATAATCAGGCGGCGCGCGCGTTGCTGGCCGACACGTTCGAGCAGCTCGGCTATGCCGCCGAGAGCTCGACCTGGCGCAACGCCTATCTGTTCGGCGCCCAGGAGCTGCGGCAGGGCATGCCGAAGACGCCGCCGCGCTCGCCGATGCCGCGCGAGACGCTGGCTGCACTCCGCACCGAGCAGCTCTGGGACGTGCTCGGCGTCCGCCTCAACGGCCCCAAGGCCGAAGGCAAGCGCATCGTGCTGAACTGGAATTTTACCGATACGGGCGAGAGCTTCGTGCTCAACCTCGAGAACTCGGCCCTGACCTACGTCAAGGGCGCGCAGGCCGCCGATGCGCACGCCAGCTTCACGCTGGCGCGCAGCGTGCTGGACGAGGTGATCGCCAAGCTGACCACGTTCCCGGACGCCGTCGGCGCCGGCAAGGTCAAGGTATCAGGCGAGCCGCTGCGGCTCGGCGAATTGATGATGCTGATGGACGAATTCCCGCGGATGTTCGAGATCGTCGAGCCGAAGCGGACAGTGGTGACGTAGTGCCGCGCGCAGAATTGCAACCGTCACCCTGAGGAGCGCGGAACGCGCGTCTCGAAGGGTCGACGGCCCGGCTGGTGGCCGTGCATCCTTCGAGGCTCGCTCCGCTCACACCTCAGGATGACGGGACATTCAGATGTGGCCACGTCATTGCGAGGTGCAAAGCGACGAAGCAATCCATCCGTCGCGGGATCGAGCAACTCCGCCACCGTCACCCTGAGGAGCGCGTAGCGCGTCTCGAAGGGTCGACGGCCCGGCTGGTGGCCGATTCATCCTTCGAGGCTCGCTCCGCTCGCACCTCCAGCGACAAAAGGCGAAGCCTTTGCGCGGGGATGACGGTTCGATAGTTGGGCCTGTCAAATCCCGAGATACGCCGCCTGCACCTGCTTGTTGTTGGCGAGTTCAGCGCTTGTTCCCTGCATGATCACGTTGCCGCTTTCCAGCACATAGGCGCGCTGCACCAGCGACAGCGCGCGGCTGACATTCTGCTCGACCAAGAGGATCGCGGTGCCCATCTTGTGGATCTCGGCGATCTTCTCGAAGGTGACGTCGGTCATGACAGGCGCAAGGCCCAGCGAAGGCTCGTCCAGCATCAACAGGCGGGGCTTCAGCATCAGCCCGCGGCCGACCGCGACCATCTGCTGCTCGCCGCCGCTCATGGTGCCGGCGAGCTGTTTCCTGCGGTCGGCGAGCCGCGGGAAGATGCTGTAGACGAGCTCCATCGTGCGCCCGCGATCCGCCTTGGCCTTCGGCGTGTAGGCGCCGATCTCAAGATTTTCCTGTACCGTCATTTCCGGGAACACCTGGCGGCCTTCCGGGACATGCGCGATGCCGAGCTCGGGGATGCGGTAGGGCGGCAGCGTCGCGAGGTCGACGCCGTCGAAGGTGACCTTGCCGGCGAACAGTTTCACGAGGCCGGAGACGGCGCGCAGCGTCGTGCTCTTGCCAGCGCCGTTGGCCCCCAGCAGGCCGACGGCTTCGCCCTCGCCGATGGAGATGCTGACGTCGGTGATGGCGGGGACCGAGCCGTAGCTGGCGCTGACGCGGGAGAGCTCAAGCATGGGCGTCTCCCTGCGCCGGCGGATGCACGTAGGAGCCGAGATAGGCGCGGATCACTTCCGGATTCTCCACTATCTCCTTTGGCGTACCCTCGGCGATCTTCTGGCCGTGGTCGAGCACCACGATGTGACGGGCCACCGCCATGATCGCGCGCATCACGTGCTCGACGATCACGATTGTCAGGCCGCGCGCCGAGAGTTTCTTCACCAGCGCCACCGCCTGGTCGATCTCGGCCGGGTTGAGCCCGGCCATCACCTCGTCGAGCAGCAGGATCCGTGGCTGGGTCGCCAGCGCGCGGGCCATCTCCAGCCGGCGCTGGTCGATGGTGGTGAGATCCTTGGCCGGCGTCTGCTCCTTGGCGCCGAGGCCGACGAACTCGATCGCCTCAAGCGCCTTGTTGCGTGCGGCGGCGACATGGCGGTCACGCAGGAAGGCGCCGGTCATCACATTGGCGAGCACCGTCATCGCGCCGAACGGCTTCGCCACCTGGAAGGTGCGGGCGAGGCCGAGCGCGCAGACGTCGTGTGGCCGTAAGCCCACGACTTCGTGGCCGAAGGCGAGCACCGATCCGAAGTCCGGCCGATGAAATCCCGTGATCAAATGAAAGCTCGTGGTCTTGCCGGCGCCGTTCGGCCCGATCAGCGCGACCGTCTCGTTCTCCTGCACTGTGAAGCTGACGTCCTGCACCGCGCGCAGGCCGCCGAAGCGCTTGCTGAGACCCTTGATGACCAGTGCTTCCGCCATCGCAACGGCCCTCAGGCGCGCGCCGGCTTGCGCCGGACATAGCGGTGATAGATATCGGTCGCAAATCCGATCAGCCCGGTCGGCCGCCACAGGATCACCGCCATCAGGATCAGGCTGTAGACGGTGAGCTGGATGCCGCCGACCGAGCTGCCGAGCCAGCTTTGCAGCAGCGCGGAAGTTGTCTCCAGCAGCACGGTGCCGATCACCGGGCCCCACAACGTGCCGATGCCGCCGACGATCGAGACCAGCGCGGCCTCGATCGAGACGCTGAAGCTGAACGCGGTCGCGGGATCGATGAAGTAGATGTACTGGGTGTAGAAGGTGCCAGCGAGCGCGGTCAGGAACGCGCTGATCATGTAGATGTCGCGCTTGACCTTCGGTGCGTTGACGCCGATCGCCTCGGCCGCATCCTCATCCTCGCCGATCGCAACGAGGTAGTAGCCGATCCAGGATTTCTCGATTTGGTGTGTGATCCACAGGCCGACCACGAGCAGGCCAAGCACGACGTAGTAGTACGACGACTTCTCCTCGAACTGCATCATCAGCGGCGCGCTGCCGAGGTTCGGGATCGTGGTGCCTTCGGCGCCCCAGGCGAAGTCGCGGAACTTGAGGAAGATCAGCATCAGCACCTGGGCGGTCGCGATGGTGGCGATGGTGAAATAGGGGCCGCGCAGACGGAAGCAGAGCCAGCCGATCGGCAGGCTCGCCAGCATCGCGACCACGCCGCCCGCGATCATCCCGATCCAGGGCGAGATGCCGTAGTTCACCTGCATGATGGTCGAGGTGTAGGCGCCGAGCCCGAAATAGGCTGCGTGACCGAGCGACAGCTGCTTGGCATAGCCGCCCATCAGGTTCCAGGCGACGCCGATGAAGGAGAACAGCAGGATGCGGATGAAGATGTCGATCGCAAAAGACGAGGTGACGAGCTGGGGCAGGACGAGCATGACGGCGGCCCCGATAGCGAGCCACAGCCATTTCATGTTGCCGGAGGTCAGCATCAGCGGCCCCTCCTGGCGCCGAGCCCGCTCGGCCTGAAGGCAAGTGTCAACAGCAGCAGCGCGAACACCACGATCAGGCCTGAATCGGCGCCGACGAACTGGATACCGAGCGATTCCGCCACGCCCATCATCAGGCTCGCGACCAGCGCGCCCATCACATTGCCGAGCGTGCCCATCACGACGGCGACGAACGCCATCAGCACGAACACCTGGCCGACGAATGGATAGGCCGAATAGAACGGCATCAAGAGCGAGCCGGCGGCACCAGCGAGCGCCAGTGCAGTGCCGAACGCGACCGCGAACACACGGTTGGGATTGATCCCCATCAGCATCGCGACGTCGCGGTTCTGCGACGCCGCGCGCATGGCGCGGCCGAGATCGGTGGTGTGCAGGAACACCCAGAGCAGCCCGCTGAGCGCCATCGCGACCGCGAAGGCGATCAGTTTCGCCACCGGAATGTACAGCCCGCCGATGTGCCACGCTTCATCCGAATAGGAGGTATGGACGGTGCGGTAATTGGCGCTGAACAGCATCAGCGAGAGATTGAGTAGCAATAGCGACAGCGCAAAGGTCAGGAAGATCTGCGGCATGTCGTTCGGCCCGAGCACCCTGCGGATCAGGAAGTGCTGGATCAGGACGCCGGCGAGGAACAGCACCGGCATCGAGACCACCAGCGAGACCAGCGGATCGATGCCGAACTGAGTGGCGAGGAAGAACGAGATATACATCCCGATCATCACGAATTCGCCTTGGGCGAAGTTGACGATCTTGACCACGCCGAAGATCAGCGTGACGCCGATGCTGACCAGCGCGTAGATGCCGCCGATGAGCAGGCCGTTGATGACAGCCTGGGCCAATGTCTCCCACATGCGATGCGACCGCGGTTCAGGTCTTCATCAGCGGGGCGCGGGCGTCTTCCTTGGGGAAGATGCTGGCGAGATCGGCGTTCTGCCACTGCACGCCGACCGGACGGCCATAGACGTTCTTGCCGTCGGGGCCGAACTTCACCTTGCCGCCCGGGGCCATCGCCGCGTAACCCGAGGAGACGTCGAGTGTCGAGAGTGCCTCGCGCACCTTCTTCGGATCGGCGGAGGCGGCGCGCTCCAGCGCGTCGGCCAGCATGAAGGTCTGCGCGACCAGGCCGCCGGCATATTCGAACGCGAACTCGCCGGTGCGCTTCTTGAACTCGGCGTTGACCTTCTGCGCATCGTCGTTGACGTCGTGGTTCCAGTGCGCGACGCCCTGCAGGCCTTCGGCGGCCTTGCCGACATTCTTGTAGAAGTCCGGCATCACGAAGCCGCCCGAGCCGCCATTGATCGCGATGTTGAGCCCGACCTGCTTCACCGTGCGCACGATCAGGATGAGGTCGTTGAGATAGGACAGCGAGAACAGCGTGTTGGCGCCGGAGGCCTTGACCTTGTTGATCAGCGGGCTCGCATCGGTGAAGCCGGCCGAGTAGGGCTCGAACATCACGATCTCGACGCCTTCGCCGGGCGCCAGCTCCTTCAGCCCGTTCGAGGTCGAGGTGCCGAATGCGGTGTTCTCGAAGATGACGGCGACTTTGGCCTGGTCGCTGACGAGCTTGGCCATCTGCAACTGCGCCTTGGCGAATTGCGAGGCGCGCGCGAACGGCGTGAAGGTGTAGGTGCGTCCCTTGTTGAGCTGGTCGGAGCTCGATCCGGTGATGATCGGAACCCTGGCGCGCTCGCAGACTTCGCTTGCGATCAGGGTCAGCGCGCTGGCGTAGCAGCCATGGATCGCCGACAGCTTGTTGCCGGTGATGAGCCGGTCGGTCTCGGTGCGTGTCACCGTGGTGTCGCTCTGCACGTCGGAGACGATGAGGTTGAGCTTGGCGCCGCCGAGCGACTTGATGCCGCCGTCTTCGTTGACCATGTCGACCGCGAGCTTGGCTGCTGCGACGCAGCCGACGCCGATCTGCGCCATGCTGCCGGTGCTCGGATAGAGCGCGCCGATATTGATCGGGTCGGCGGCCCAGCCGCGCAGCGGGACGGCGCCGAATGCGCCGGCCGCGAGCACGCCGCCGGTTTTGACCAGGAACTTGCGGCGGTTCAGCTTTGTCCGTGAGGCCTTGGTCGGCGCGGCATTATTAATGGCCGACGGCTTGCGGTCCCCTGTCATGGCGTTCCCCCTGTGCGACGGCGGCACAGTTGCTCCGTCCCGCGCGCTTATTATTTTTTGCTCAAGCGGGGCGCATAAGAGCACGTAATTCGGCAATCGCAAAGGCGATATCGGCCGGGTTCACGGGGGAAAGGCGTTGCGGCTGGTGCGTCGCAGCAATCGCGCGACGCGCGCATGTGAGCCGCTTCGCTGCATGAGAGTTCCCGCCGGATGCGATGGTATTATTGACAATCGAATGACCGACCGACCGGCACAGAGGGGTGCCGGCCGGTCCGCCGGATCATTCGATCGGCCGCTGCAACGGCTATTCCGCGCTCGACACCAGCTTGAAGCGCGGCTTGGCTTCCATCAGGCTGCGATAAGCGGCGAGATAGTCGAGCGCCATCCGGCGCGCGGTGAAGCGGGTCTCGAACTGCTTGCGGATGGCGTCGCGGTTGAGCGTCGAAAGCCGGCCGACCGAGGAGATCGCGCTGATCTCGTCCTCGACGATGAAGCCGGTCAGGCCATCCTCGATGATCTCGGGCACCGAGCCGCGGTTATAGGCGATGACGGGCGTGCCGCAGGCCATCGCTTCGATCATCACGAGGCCGAACGGCTCGGGCCAGTCGATTGGAACCAGCAGCCCGATCGCGCCGCTGAGAAAATGCGGCTTCTCGCGGTCGCTGATCTCGCCGATGAACTCGATCAGCGGATTGTTGGTGATCAGCGGCTTGATCAACTCGTCGTAATATTCCTGGTCGGCGCGATCGACCTTGGCTGCGATCTTCAGCGGAATGCCGCAGCGGGTCGCGATCTTGATCGCGCGATCGACGCCTTTCTCCGGCGCGATGCGCCCGAGCACGGCGAGATAGGATTGCTTGGTCGGTTGCGGCGTCAGCAAATTCTCCGGCAGGCCGTGATGGATGGTGCGCACCCAGTGCGCCTGCGGTACCGGCCGCCGCTGGGCATTGGAGATCGAGATCACCGGGATCTTGGAGAAGGTGTTGAAGACGGGCTGGTGCTCCGGCAGGTCGAGCCGTCCGTGCAGCGTGGTCACGAACGGCGTCGGCTGCCGCGAGAACGCCGACCACGGATAGTAGTCGAGATGGAAATGCAGGAAGTCGAACTCGTCGTCGTCGGCTTTCTGCCGGACGCGCTCCAGCATCACCATGTGCAGCGCATTGGGGTCGCGGACGGAACCGTCGAGCCGCAGTGCCTTCGGCCAGGTCGCATCGAGCTTCGCGGAGGTCTGTGAGTCGCCGCTGGCGAACAACGTCACGTCATGTCCAAGTGTTACAAGTTCTTCGGTCAGCCAGTGCACGACCCGTTCGGTGCCGCCGTAGAGCTTGGGGGGAACAGCCTCCGTCAGCGGGGCAACCTGCGCGATGCGCATTTCTCCGTCTCCTGTTTTGTGGTGTGGATGGCCCTCAGCCCTCTGATGGCAGCGACATGCCAATGACGGGAACGTTCTCGCACGTGCGAGGTTCCTTAGGTGGGGGAGATCTGCCGCTTCTTTCTTCCATCACACTGTGGTCTTGCTGATGCCATCTCGCTCCAACACGTTTTTGCCGACGCCAGCGTTGCAAAAATGCCGTGCAGTGATGGCTGCATCAAGGAATCCCAACGCCGCCCTTCACGTCATCGTGCACGAGAGCTTCGACTAAAATTTTCTCGTTCACCTTCAACAGCTTTTGCAGGACGTCATGGACCATCTGTCAGGATACGCGCATCGCCCGTTCCCCTTTGTGCTGCGCTATCTGCGCCGGCGGCTTCCGTCGCATGTTGTGATTTTGTCGGCCGTCGTCGCGGCGGTTGCCTGCTCGGTAGGCACGCAATACGGCGTGAAGAATCTGGTCGATGCGTTGTCGGCAGGGCCGTCGGCCGCGAATGGCGTATGGCTGGCATTCGCTCTGCTCATGTCGCTGATCGCAGCCGACAATTTTTTGTGGCGGATCGCGAGCTGGACCGCGAGCTATACCTTCGTCAGCGTCAGCGGCGACCTTCGCCGCGACATGTTCCGACATCTCACCGGCCACGCGCCGAGCTACTTCACGGACCGGCTGCCGGGCATGCTGACCAGCCGGATCACGGCGACGTCGAACGCGGTCTACACCGTCCAGAACATGTTCGTATGGAACGTGTTGCCGCCTTGCATCGCGACCGTGGCGGCGATCACCCTGGTTGGAACCGTCAGCGTGACAATGTCAGCAGTGCTGATCCTGATTGCGGGAACCATGGTGGTAGCCATGTTCCGCATGGCGGCCGCCGGCAGACCGCTGCATGACGATTTCGCCAACAGGGCGGCGGCGGTGGACGGCGAAATGGTCGACGTCATCAACAACCTGCCGCTGGTGCGCGCGTTCTGTGGCCTCGGCTATGAGCACGACCGCTTCGATGCGACCGTCAATCGGGAACTTGTGGCGCGCGGCCGTTCCCTGCGCTATCTCGAAAAGCTTCGCCTCGTTCACGCTGCCGTGACCGTCATTCTGACGATCGCGATGCTGGCCTGGGCTCTCAATCTCTGGCAGCAGGGCGCAGCGACCACCGGCGACGTCGTGCTGGTCTGCACGCTCGGCATCTCGATCCTCAGCGCCACCCGCGATCTCGCCGTTGCGCTGGTCGACGTCACCCAGCATGTCGCCCGGCTTACCGAGGCGCTGGCGACGCTGTTGCAGCCGCATGAGCTGAAGGACCATCCCGAAGCCGAGGTACTGGTGAAGAGCGGCGCGGCGATCGCCTTCAACAATGTCTCGTTCCGCTATCCCGGCGGTTTGCAGGTGTTCGAGCGTTTCAGCCTGCGCATCCAACCCGGACAGCGGGTCGGCCTGGTTGGCCAATCCGGCGGCGGCAAGTCAACACTGTTTACCCTTCTGCAGCGCTTCTACGACGTCGAGCAGGGCAACATCACGGTCGACGGCCAGGACATCTCGCGCGTCACCCAGCTGAGCCTGCGCGCGGCGATCTCGGTCGTGCCGCAGGACATCTCGCTGTTCCACCGGTCGATCCTGGAGAACATCCGTTACGGCCGGCCGGATGCCACCGACGACGAGGTGCGGCGGGCGGCGATCGCCGCGCGCTGCGACTTCATCGAGAGCTTGCCGGAGGGCATGAACACCATCGTCGGCGACCGCGGCGTCAAGGTCTCCGGCGGCCAGCGCCAGCGGATCGCGATCGCGCGCGCCTTCCTGAAGGACGCGCCGATCCTGCTGCTCGACGAGGCCACCGCGGCGCTCGACGCCGACTCCGAGGAGGCGATCCGCGAGGCGTTGTCGCGGCTGATGCGCGGGCGTACGGTGGTGGCGATCGCGCACCGCCTCGCGACGCTGCGTAGCTTCGACCGCGTGCTCGTGCTGCAGGGCGGCCGGATCGTCGAGGACGGTCCGCCCGACATCCTCGTGAAGGGACGGGGTCCGTACCGCGACCTGGTCGCGCGCGAGATGGGCCGCCTCTCCACCAGCGCGGCCTGACCCCGCGTCATCAAGCGCGGTCTTGCGTTCCGGTGGGTTCGTTCGAGCCAGGATACGAGCCAAGAGTCAGGTCAAGAGTCGGGCCAAGCAAAGTCGCCAGAGGTTCAGATGGCAGCTGACGTCGTTACGCAGATCATCACTGCTCGCATCACTGAGCACGTCGCCGAATCGCCGTTCTACATTCCGATGACCGGGCCCGCGGCGCGGCCGCGGCGCTCGCTCAAGCATGACGACACCTTCATCGTGCTCGACAGCCATGGCGATATCGGCGCCTCGGCCGGCGGGCCGGACGGCTTGTTCAACGCCGATACGCGCTACCTCGCGCGGCTGGAAATGGTGCTTGAGGACGTGCAGCCGCTCCTGCTCGGCTCCAACATGCGCGACGACAATTCGGCGCTGACGGTCGATCTCACCAATTCCGACGTCTATCGCGACGGCCGTCTGACCCTGCAGAAGGATACGCTGCACATCGTGCGCTCGATCTTCCTGTGGCGCGGCACCGCCTATCAGCGGATCGGCCTGCAGAACCACGGCGAACACATCGCGAGCTTCGATCTGACGCTGCTGTTCGACAATGATTTTGCCGACCTGTTCGAGGTGCGCGGCGAGCGGCGGCCGCGGCGTGGCATCGGCTCGAGCAAGCTGCTCGGCCCGACCGACGTTGTGCTGGAATATTGCGGCCTCGACGAGCAGACGCGGATCACCGCGCTGCATTTCGATCCGCGGCCGACCCGGCTGTCGGTCAACACTGCGACCTATCATTTCGACCTCGAGCCGGGGCATGTGACGTCGCTGTTCGTCGCGGTGTCCTGCAACAAGCCGATCATGCACAAGCCGGTGCCGTTCTTCCGCGGGCTCCTGGCGCATCGTCGGGAGATGCGGAGCTCGACGGCCGGTGCGGCCAGCATCGAGACCTCGAACAACATCTTCAATGAGGTGCTGTGCCAGGCGATGGCCGACCTCAACATGCTGATGACGGAGACGCCGCAGGGACGCTATCCGTATGCCGGCATTCCCTGGTATTCGACGACGTTCGGCCGGGACGGGCTGATCACCGCGCTGCAGATGCTGTGGGTCGATCCGCGGATCGCCAAGGGCGTGTTGAAGCGGCTCGCGCTGTTCCAGGCCAAAGTGGTCGATCCCTTGTCCGATGCCGCGCCGGGCAAGATCCTGCACGAGATGCGCGGTGGCGAGATGGCCGCGCTGCGCGAGGTGCCGTTCGCGCATTACTACGGCAGCGTCGATTCGACCCCGCTGTTCGTGCTGCTCGCCGGGCTCTATCTGGAGCGCACCGGCGATTTGGAGACGTTGCGCGAGCTGTGGCCGGCGGTCGAGGCCGGCTTGCAATGGATCGACGGTCCGGGCGATCCCGACCGCGATGGATTCGTCGAGTATCAGCGCGCCACCGAGGAGGGGCTGCGGAACCAGGGCTGGAAGGATTCCTTCGACGCCATCTTCCACGCCGACGGCTCGCTTGCCGAGGGCAATATCGCGCTGGCGGAAGTGCAGGGCTACGTGTTCGCGGGCAAGCAGCTTGCCGCGCGGGCGGCGCGTAAGCTCGGCTTCGCGGACCAAGCCGCTAGGCTTGATGCCGAGGCCGAGCGGCTGCGCGAGCGGTTCGAGGCGGCGTTCTGGTGCGAGGAGCTCGGCACCTATGCGCTCGCGCTCGACGGCGCCAAGCGGCCGTGCAAGGTGCGCACGTCGAATGCCGGACAGACCTTGTTTTCCGGCATGGTGCGCGAAGACCGCGCGCGGCGGGTTGCCGCCGACCTGATGAGCCAGAGATTCTTCTCGGGCTGGGGCATCCGCACCGTCGCCGTGGGCGAGGCGCGCTACAACCCGATGTCCTATCATGACGGCTCGATCTGGCCGCATGACAATGCGCTGATCGCACTCGGATTTGCCCGCTACGGCCTGAAGCATTCGGTCGCCCATCTGTTCAAGGGCCTGTTCGACGCCGCGAGCTATATGGAGCTGCGGCGGCTGCCCGAGCTGTTCTGCGGCTTCCGCCGCGAGCGCCGCCGCGGCCCGGTGCTTTATCCGGTGGCCTGCGTACCGCAGGCCTGGGCGAGCGCGACGCCGTTCACGCTGCTGGAGGCCGCACTCGGGCTGGAGTTCGACACCACGCGCGGCGAGATACGCTTGCGCGATCCGCGGCTGCCGGAATTCCTCAACGACGTGGTGCTGCGCGACCTCCGGCTCGGCGCGTCCAGCGTCGATTTGCGGCTGCGGCGACACGACGGCGAGGTGTCACTCGAAGTGTTGCGCACGCGCGGCCAGATCCAGGTGTCGATCGTGCTGACGCATTGATCGTCGTCGCACGGCACGCGCGCGCGAAATCGTGGGGAGAGGTATATGCGTCCGAGGATCATGGTGATGCTGGTTGGAGCGGTCCTGCTGACATGCGCGGGTGTCCGCGCCGCCGACGACGAAGGCAAGACGCCGCCGGCAACACCGGCGCCGCCAGCAGCCGCTGCACCGAAGGAGCAGGCCAAGGAACCCTCCAAGGAGCCGTCGCCGCCGCCTTCGGTGACCGTGATCGGTGCGCGCGATGCGCACGGCATTCTCGGGCGCGACGTGCGCAGTTCCGCCAATGAGGATATGGGCCGCATTGTCGACGTCATCGTCGACCGCGACGGCAAAGTCCGCGCCGCCGTGATCGATTTCGGCGGCTTTCTCGGCGTCGGCAGCCGCAAGATCGTGGTCGATTGGAACGCACTGCGCTTCGCCGGCG
Source organism: Bradyrhizobium sp. AUGA SZCCT0105 (assembly GCF_018129565.1). Classification (NCBI taxonomy): domain Bacteria; kingdom Pseudomonadati; phylum Pseudomonadota; class Alphaproteobacteria; order Hyphomicrobiales; family Nitrobacteraceae; genus Bradyrhizobium; species Bradyrhizobium sp. AUGA SZCCT0105. The sequence continues at coordinate 1,266,059 of NZ_JAFCMK010000001.1, forward strand.
TTTCCAGCAAGAGCGACAGCATCACGCTGGACCTCAACAAGCAGCAGGTGAGCGCTGCGCCCGAATACAAGGAAGATACGCCGCTGATCGTGCTTGGCGCGGCCGGCAGTCTTCATCCATGGGATTACGAACATTAGGGGGCTAAAGCTGGTCGCGCGCCCGGACTCTGCTTTCGAGACGGTTGGCGACGATCGTGGCGGGCGATCAGCCGGCGACACCAATATTGTGCCGCTTGTTCCCGGTCAGCCCAGTCCCGATGAACCGCGCATGCCGTCGCGCGAAAGCCAGCGCGGGCTCGACTGGTTCATCTTCTTCCTGGCCGACGTGCAAACCGGCTTCGGCCCGTTCATCGCGGTCTACCTGACGACGCAGAAATGGACCCAGGTCGAGATCGGCTTCGTGCTCTCGATCGGCGGCATTATCGGCCTGCTGGGCCAGGTGCCCGGCGGCGCGATCGTCGATGCGGCACGCTCGGAGCGGGTCGTCGCGGGCTGGGCGGTGGCCGCCATCGGCGCCGCCGCGCTGGCCTACGCGCTCTGGCCGATCTTTCCGGTGGTGACGCTCGCCGCGACACTGCACGCGCTCGCAAGCTGTGTGCTGGGTCCGGCGATCGCCGCGATCAGCCTCGGCCTGGTCGGGCCGTTGGCGATCGGCGAGCGGCTCGGCCGCAATGCGCGCTTCGCGTCGCTCGGCAGCGGCTCGGCCGCGGCGCTGATGGGCGCCTGCGGCTATTTCTTGTCGAGCCGCTCGGTGTTCCTCGTGACCTTCATCCTTGCGATCCCGACGTTGCTGTCGCTGGCGCGGATCCGCGAGCGCGAGATCGATATCGCGCAGGCCCATGGCGAGGTGAAGCGTGAGGTTCCCGACAAACGAGCGACCAGTATCGTCGGTCTGGTGCGACGGCGGTCGCTCTTGATCTTTGCCGGCGCGATGATGCTGTTCCAGCTCGCCAATGCCGCGATGCTGCCGCTGATGGCGGGCGTCGTCACGACACGGTCGAGCCAGTGGGCGCCGGTCCTGATCGCCGCCTGCATCATCGTGCCGCAGGCGATCGTCGCGCTGTGCTCGCCGTCGGTCGGCCGCAAGGCCCAGGCTTGGGGGCGGCGGCCGCTGCTGTTGCTTGCATTCGCCTCGCTGGCGATCCGCGGCCTGTTGTTCGCAACGGTGCGGGATCCCTATCTGCTGGTCATGGTGCAGGTCTTCGACGGCATCACCGCGGCAATCTTCAGCGTAATGGTGCCGCTGATCGTGGCCGACGTGGCGTTCGGCAGCGGCCATTTCAACCTGGCGCAGGGCATTGTCGGAACCGCGGTCGGCATCGGCGCGTCGCTCAGCACGGTGCTCGCCGGCTATGTCAGCGACAAGCTCGGCAGCAGCACCGCCTTCATGGGCCTGGCCGGCGTCGCCTCGCTGGGGCTGTTCGTGATCTGGCTGGTGATGCCGGAGACGCGGCGGACGGCATGATGCAGGCAGGTTTGGCGCCCCGGCACCCTTCCTCATGCATGCGCCGTCATATATGAGTGATTTGCTGGCGGAACGAGCCGATAGTCCCGTGGATTAATCAATCCAAAATCGTGATCTGATAGGGATCGACGCAGCGCGGGCAGGCATTTCGACCGAGGAATCGCATGGTAAATCGAACGACGACGGCGCAAATCACCCGAGCGATGCGGCGTTGGGGACCTCCCGCCTTTGTGACTTTCGCGGCGATAGTCACACTTGCGTCACTGACCGGCGGCGTCGCTGCAAAGCAGCAGCGCCCTGCGGCAACGGTCGAGGCGACCGCGCCGCGCGCCGCGGGCGAGCCGATCATGGCGATCGTGTCGATCAAGGCCCAGAAGGTGACTTTCTACGACGCCGACGGCTGGATCTACCGCGCGCCGGTGTCGAGCGGCGTCAAGGGACGCGAGACGCCGGCCGGGGTCTTTGCGCTGATCGAGAAGGACAAGGACCACCACTCGACGCTTTATGACGATGCCTGGATGCCGAACATGCAGCGCATCACCTGGAACGGCATCGCGCTGCATGGCGGCCCGCTGCCCGGCTATGCGGCCTCGCACGGCTGCGTGCGGATGCCCTATGACTTTGCCGAGAAGCTGTTCGACAGGACGCGAATCGGGATGCGGGTGATCATCGCGCCGAACGATCCGGCGCCGGAGAATTTCACCCATCCGGCGCTGTTCGTGCCGAACGCCCAGGCCATCGCGGCTGCTCCGGCGCGTGCCGAGACGCTGTCCCGCGAAGCTGCGGATGCCGCCAAGCTGGCCGACGAGGCCAAGAAGGCTTCCGTGGCCGCGACCAAGGAAGCTGCACTGTTCACGCCGGCATCATTGCGCAAGCTGGAAAAGGCCAAGACCCGTGCCGACGCCGAGCTCGCGTTCGCCGACAAAACGCTCGCCAATGCCAAGACCGACCAGGCCAAGGCGCGCGCCGAGGATCTGAAGCAGAAGGCCGCCGCCAGGGCCGCCGAAGCGACGACGCAGTTCGAGGCGGCCCAGGGCGACGCCAAGCCGAAGCTCGACGCCGCTGCCGCGGCGAAGGAGGCGGCCAAGGCGGCCGAGACCAAGAAGGCCGACACCCAGAAGGCGGCGACCGAAGCGAAGCTCGCGCTCGAGCCGGTCTCTGTCTACATCAGCCGCGCGACGCAGAAACTTTACGTCCGGCGCAACACCCATAAGCCATGGGCTGACGGTGGCGAGGTGTTCGATTCAAGCATCGAGGTTCCCGTTACCATTCGCGATCCGGATCAGCCGATCGGCACGCATATCTTCACGGCGATGGCGCGCAACGACACCGGCCTGCGCTGGACCGAGGTGACGATCGACGACGGCGACAACGCCAAGGACGCGCTCGACCGCGTCACCATCCCGCAGGATGTGCTGGATCGCATCGCGCCGACCGCCGTGCCGCGCTCGTCGATCATCATCTCGGACGAGCCGCTGAGCGCCGAGACCAACTACCGCACCGAGTTCGTTGCCGTGCTGAGCAACCAGCCCCAGGGCGGTTTCATCACACGCAAGCCGACCAGGCCGATGGAAACCGACGACATGGTTGCGAGCGGGGACGGGGACGGTTTCGGCTTCTTCTCTCAGCGCAGCTGGAATCCCCAGTCCGGCACCCAATACGGCTATCCCCAATACGGCAATCCTCAGGCGCCGACCCAGTACGGCTCCCCGTATTATGGCAATCCTCAATCCGCCAATCCGCGCCGGCGCGGCGGCCAGTATTACTGGCAATCGCAACAGGACTGGTAGGGCGCTGCCGCGGGATCAGACAGCACTGTGAGCGTTGGACGGCGGCGTGACACCGCCGTCCGATCGCGTGAGCATTGTTACGGGCGAGCTTCCAGGATCAGGTTGAACGGCGTTTCCGCCGCGCGGCGGAAGCGCGAGAAGCCACCCTGGCGCGCCACCTCGCGCAGCCTGGTCTCGCCGGCCTGCGCGCCGAGTGCAAGTCCGACCTCCTGGTCAAGCGATGCCGGCGTGCAGATCATCGTCGACGCGGCGTAGTAGACGCGCCCGATTGGATTGAGGTTGTCCTCCAGCCGATCGTTGGCGAACGGCTCGATCAGCAGGCAGGTGCCGTCGTCGGCGAGGGTGGAGCGGGTGTGCTTGAGCGCGCCGACCGGGTCGCCCATGTCGTGCAGGCAATCGAAGAAGCACACCAGGTCGTAGCGATTGGCAGGGAAGTCCTTGGCCGAATGCGTCTGGAAATGAACGCGGTCCGACAATCCCGCCTCCTTCGCAGCCATCCGCGCCGCCTGGATCGAGCCGTCATGATAGTCGAAGCCGTAGAAGGTTGACTTCGGGAACGCCTCCGCCATCAACCGGGTCGAGACGCCGTGGCCGCAGCCGACGTCAGCGACGACAGCACCCTTCTTCAGCTTGTCGACGACGCCCTCGAGTGCCGGCAGCCATTCCTGCACCAGATAGTGCTTGTAGCTGGTGCGGAAGAACCGGGCCGTGCCGCAGAACAGGCACTCGCTGCGCTTGTTCCAGCCGACGCCCTTGCCGGTCTTGAACGCGTCGGTAATTTTCGGCTCGTCGAGAAATGTCGCGCCGACAAGGCTTCCCACGGCGCCGAGGAAGACCGGGCTGTCCTCGTCGGCAAGCGCGAGCGCCTGCTCGGGCAGCATCGAGAACTTTCCGGTTGCGCTGTCGTACTCGACGTAACCGGAAGCGGCCTGCGCGGAGAGCCACTCCTGAACGTAACGTCCGGCCGTTCCTGTTGCCTTGGCCAGCGCCGCCGCATTCATCGGTCCTTGCTGCGCGAGCGCCTTGTAGAGCCCGAGCTTATCGCCCAGCAGCATCAGCGAGGCGTTCATCGCCGCGCCGACATCGCCAATCATCTTTCCCATGAATGAATTTAGACGCTCCTCGTTGACGTCCATGATGTTCCTCCATCGCAATTGGGTTTTGCAAAAAGTCCAACATTGCCAATTTCATGTGTGCGCGATCGTCCAGGCAGAAGGCCATGGGCGCGGACATGATCGCACGAAATGGGCTTGGCGGCGCAGGCTGAATGTCACGAAGCGGCTGGGATGCCAGTACGACCGACTTCACAAGCCGGCGAGGCGGGCGCCTTACGCCGCTGCCCGCGGCATGATGAGCCTCCTGTACAGCGCGCCGTAGCAGGCGGCCGACAGGTCCCAGCTGTAGGACTTGGCCATCGCGCTGGCGCGCATGGCGTTGAGGCGATCCTTGGCGCGGTAGGCGTCGAACGCGCGCCTGACGCCGCCGAGGAAGGATTCCGCCGATGGCTGCGAGAACAGGAAGCCGGTCTCGCCGTCGGCGATGGTCTCCGCAAGCCCGCCGGTCTGGTGGCCGATCGGCAACGAGCCGAAGCGCTGCGCATACATCTGGCTGAGGCCGCAGGGCTCGAAGCGCGACGGCATCAGGGTGAAATCGCTGCCGGCGAAGATCCGGCGCGCCTGCGCGTCGTTGAAGCCGATGATCACGCCGATCGCGTCGGGACGGCGCCGATGCGCGGCCACCAGTGCGTCCTCGATCGCCGGCTCGCCGCTGCCGGTGACGACGATCTGTCCGCCGTCCCTGATGATCTCGTCGGCCGCCGACAGCACGAGGTCGACGCCCTTCTGATGCACGAGCCGCGCAACCAGGCCGAAGATCGGCCCGCGCGAGACCGCAAGGCCGAATTGCCGGCGGACATAGTCGGCGTTGGCCTGCTTGCCCTTCCAGTCGCCGGCGCCGAACGGCTGCGCGAGCTGCGCGCAGTGGCGCGGGTCCCAGCTCTCGTCGATGCCGTTGAGGATGCCGGTCAGCTGGTCCGCGTCGGAGCGCACGCGCAGCAGGCCCTCCAGCCCGCAGCCGAGCTCGGCGGTGGTGATCTCCCTCGCATAGGTCGCGCTGACCGTGGTCAGATGCGAAGCGTAGACGAGGCCGCCCTTGAGGAAGGACAGCTTGTCGTAGAACTCCAGCCCATCGATGTGGAATGAGCTTTCCGGTGCGCCGATCCGCCGCAGCGAGTCCCGCGGAAACAGGCCCTGATAGGCGAGATTGTGGATGGTCAGGATCGATGGAATCCGCGCCTCGCGCCATGCGAGGTAGGCGGGTGTGAGCGCGGCCTGCCAGTCGTTGGCGTGAACGAGGTCCGCTGCCCAATTCTTGTCCAGCGTTCCGGCTGCAAGTTCGGCAGCGGCGGAGGCAAAGCGGCCGAAGCGGATGTCGTTGTCGGGCCAGTCGCGGCCGGACTCGTCGCCATAGGGATTGCCCGGCCGGTCGTAGAGCTGCGGACACAACAGCACGTAGACCGGCAGCCCGTCTTTGGTCGACGCGCGCCCGAGCGTGCAGGCCGGCATCTCGGCGAGGGCCTCGCATTGTCCAACGATTTCAATATGAGTGAACTGTTCGACGACATCCCGATAGCCGGGAAGCATGATCCTGACGTCGCTCCAGGAGCGGAGCGCCCGGGGAAGTGCAGCGGAAACGGCGCCGAGGCCGCCCACGCGGACGAAATCGTCCATCTCGGTCGTGACGAATAAGACCTTCAACAAGCGCCCTCGTTCCAGCCCGTGACAGGGCTCATGCAAGATCGGGTCCAATCTGCCTTTGAGTAAAATGCACGACGGCCCGCGGTCCCGGTCTGGACGAGACGCTTTCCTGTCAGGGCGGCTCACTTTAGGGTCGCGCGACGCCGAACAACGGAAACGACGAAGCTGGAGGAAGCCTTGGCCACGACAATAGCCGCTGACGATGAGGGGAATTTGACACGGAGCTTTGACGGCCTTCGCGTGCTCGATTTTTCGACCACGATCGCCGGACCTCATTGCACGCGGATGCTCGCCGACATGGGCGCGGAGGTGATCAAGATCGAGCCCGTCGAAGGCGAGACGATGCGGACGCGGCCGCCGGTGCGCAACCATTGCTCGACGGCGTTCGGCCAGCTCAATATCGGCAAGAACAGCCTCGTGCTCGACCTGAAGTCGCCGGCCGGCGTCGAAGCCGTGCGCCGGCTGATCGCGACCGCCGACGTGCTGGTGGAGAATTTCCGCCCCGGCGTGATGCGCCGGCTCAAGCTCGACTATGCCTCGATCCGCGACATCAATCCGAAGCTGATCTTCTGCTCGATCTCCGGCTACGGCCAGACCGGCCCGTCGGCGGAATTGCCGGCCTATGCGCCGGTGATCCATGCCGCCTCAGGTTACGAGATGGCACATCTCGCCTACCAGCCGGGCCGCAGCCGGCCCGATTATTGCGGCATCTATCACGCCGACGTGCTGACCGGGGTCTATGCCTTCGGCGCGATCTCGGCGGCGCTCTATCAGCGCGGTGCCAGCGGCAAGGGCCAGCATATCGACGTCTCGATGCTGGAATCGATGCTGAGCCTGACCCTGAACGAGCTGCAGTGGTCGCAATTCGAGGTGAAGCAAACCCAGCGGCCGATGTTCGGCCCGATCGAAACCAGCGACGGTTACGTGATGGTGGCGATCGCCAGCGAGAAAACCTTCCAGAACCTGATGCAGGTGATCGGCCGGCCCGAATGGGTGTCCGATTCGCGCTTCGCCAAATATTCCGATCGGCGGGAGAATTGGGCGGGCCTGATGGAGGGCGTCGAGGCGTGGTCGCGGGCGGTCAGCACGCAGGCCTGTCTCGCCGCGCTCAATGAATGTGGCGTGCCGTCGTCGGCCTATCGCACCGTGCGCGAGGCGCTCGCCGATCCGCAAATCGCCCATCGCGGTGCGCTGGCCGAGGTTGAGGACGGCGGTGGCAGCTTCAAGGTGCTCAATCTGCCGTTCCGGATGTCCGGCGCTGCGGTCGGTGCGGCCAAGCGGATGTCGACGCTCGGCGGGCACACACTGTCCTATCTGAAGGAGATCGGGCTCTCCGACGATCAGATTGCCGGCTTCGCATCGCAACCGGCAAAAACCGTGCGCAGCTAGAGCATGATCCGGACCCGGAGGGCCGCATTGGCGCAACGGGGATGCCGGTTTCCCGAAGGATCGTGCTCAAAGAGCTAGACGAGATCATGATGCAGGTCCACGTGATCGCATCGTGATCTGCCTGCGGCTTTTCATCCGTTTTACGGTCTTGTCGCGCGCGGCGATTCCGGACAAGCTGCCTCCCAACGTACGACGATCCGGAACACCGGACGTCGCCCATTCGGGAGGGAGCATCGATGAAGCTGGCCGGGCGCGCGCACGCAGTTGCGCGCATATTTCTTGTGGCGGGATTAGGTGTAGCGGCGTTCGCTGCACCGGCCCATGCGCAGAAGCAGGGCGGCACGCTCACCGTCGGCCAGGAGCTGGACATTCCGGGCTTCGACCCGCTCAAGGTCGGCGTTTACGATACATCGGCCAACACCGCGGCAGCCTCGATCTTCGACACGCTGATGACGCTCGACGAGAAGGGCGAGCCGAAGCCGAAGCTCGCGCTGTCCTGGGAGCATTCCGAGGACTTCAAGACCTGGACCATCAAGCTGCGGCCCGGCGTCAAATTCCACGACGGCACGCCGTTCAATGCGCAGGCGGTGAAGGAGAATTTCGACCGCCAGAAGGATCCGGCCAACAAGTGCCGCTGCGCGTTCTACATTACCAGCATCAAGAGCGTGGACGTCGTCGATGACCTCACGGTGCGCTACAATTTCAGCGACCCGGCGGTGAACTTCCCGGCGACGCAATCGATCCAGAGTTCCAACAATGTGATGCAATCGCCGACCGCGTGGAAGACCAAGGGCGACGATTACAATCGCAACCCGGTTGGCACCGGTCCCTACATCCTGAAATCCTGGAACGCCGGCGATCGCATGGTGCTGGAGAAGAACCCGGACTATTGGGACAAGGGCAAGCCCTATCTCGATCGCATCATCCTGAAGCCGCTGCCGGACGCGCAATCGCGCTTCGCCTCGCTGCAATCGGGCGAGGCCGACATCGTCTGGGACGACGAGGCCGACGCCGACAACATTATCAAGGCACGCAAGGACACCAGTCTAACCGTGCATACGTATGAAGGCTCGGGGGCTGCAGTCGCAGCCTTCAACACCAAGGTCCCGCCGTTCGACGATGTGCGCGTGCGCCAGGCGCTGGTGATGGCGCTCGACCGCAACAAGATGTCGCAAGCGATTACCAATGGCCTGGCGCGACCGGCCAGCAATCCCTACGGCGACGGTTCCTGGGTGAAGTGCAAGGATGACGGCGCGTTGCCCTACGATGTCGAAAAGGCCAAGGCGCTGCTCAAGGATTACGGCAAGCCGGTCGAGTTCAAGATGCTGGTCACGGCGACGCCGCGCGGCCGCACCGGCGGTCAGGTCCTGCAGCAATTCTGGAAGCGCATCGGCGCCAATATGGAGATCGAGCAGGTCGATCAGGCGACCATTCCGCCGCGCGCCTTCATGCGCCAGTTCCAGCTCACACCGTGGCGCATCGTCGATCTCGCCGATCCCGATCCGCAGATGTACGCCAATTTCCACACGGGCAGCCCGGTCGCGCTGGCGAATTACTCCAATCCGGAACTCGACCGGCTGCTTGAGCATGCGCGAACTACCGCCGATGTCGCCCAGCGTACCGAGGACTATTGCGCGATCAGCCGCCTGATCAACAAGGAGGCGATCTGGTTCTGGACCTTCCAGAACACCTACTACGCGATCTCGAGCGTGAAGGTGAAGGGCGTGCCGAAAATGTTCAACGGAGTGCTCGACGTCTCCTACGCCTGGAAGGAATAGCCTTTTATGCTGTTCTTTGTCGCGCGCAGGCTCCTGTACCTGGTGCCGGTGCTGATCGCGGTCTCGGTCCTGACCTTCGTGATCGCGTCGCTGCTGCCCGGCGATCTGGCCTACGTGATCCTCGGCGACCAGGCGACGCCTGAGAATGTCGCGGCCCTGCGTCACGACTTGGGGCTCGATCAGCCGATCTGGCTGCGCTATCTCAGCTGGCTGTGGCACATCCTGCAGGGTGATTTCGGACGATCGTTCCGCACCGGGCAGACCGTGTGGCAGGCGGTCAGCGAGCGCGTCCCGGTGTCGTTCGAACTGATGATCCTCGCCGAGCTGATCGGGCTTGCGATCGGCGTGCCGCTGGCAATCGCCTGTGCCGCCAAGGCGGGCTCCGCGTTCGACCGTTTCATGACCGGCTCGGCCTTCGGCATGCTGTCGGTGCCGACCTTCCTGTCCGCGATCCTCCTGATCTATTTGTTCGCGGTCGAGCTGCGGCTGTTGCCGGCGACCGGCTACGTGCCGTTCACCGAGGACCCCGTCGCCAATCTGCGCTTCATGGTGCTGCCGGCGCTGACGCTCGGGCTTGCGGAATGGCCGGGCATCATGCGCGTGCTGCGCTCCGACATGATCGCAGCGCTGCAGGAGGATTATATCGCGCTCGCCAAGGCGAAGGGCCTGAAGCCGTCGCGCATCCTGTTCGTGCATGCACTTAAGCCGTCGTCGCTGACGCTCGTCACCATCACCGGCATCAATATCGGCCGTCTGATCGGCGGCGCCGTGATCGTCGAATCGATCTTCGCATTGCCGGGGATCGGCCGTCTCCTGGTCGGCGCGATCTATACCCGCGACCTCATCATCCTGCAGGGCGTGGTGCTGCTGGTCGCCGCGGGCTTCGTGATCATGAACTTCATCGTCGACTTGCTTTACGCCGTGCTCGACCCGAGGATCCGCCATGGCCACGCTTGAGCTCAGCCTCGACGAGGCCGGTGCGACGACGGCGCGGCGCCGCCGCCGGCTCGGCATGCTGTTCTGGTTGGCGATCGGCTGGATGGTGCTGGTGTTCGCGGTCGCGATCTTCGCCGACCTGCTGCCGCTGTCGAGCCCGACCGACATGGACATGCTGGATCGGCGGGCGCCGGTTTCGGCCGAGCATTGGTTCGGCACCGACGGCCTCGGCCGGGATGAATTGTCGCGGCTTATCTATGGCGCCCGCATTTCGCTGATCGTCGGCCTCTGCGCACCCATGATCGGTGTCACCATCGGCGGCGCGCTCGGCATCCTCGCCGGCTATTTCCGCGGCCGATTCGAATCCGTCGTGGTCGGCGGCATGGATGTGCTGCTGGCATTCCCGCCGCTGATCCTGGCGCTTGCGGTCACCGCCTATCTCGGCCAGTCGATCTTCAACCTGACCTGCATCCTCGGCGTGCTCGGCATTCCGGCCTTCATGCGGGTGGCGCGGGCGGCGACGCTGACGCTGGCACGGCGTGAATTCGTCATCGCAGCGCAGGCGCTCGGCGCTACCCATGCGCGCATCCTGCTGCGCGAGCTGCTGCCCAACGTACTGTTGCCGCTCATCGCCTTCTTCCTGCTCGGCGTCGCCGTCACCATCGTGGTCGAGGGCTCGCTGTCCTTCCTCGGCCTCGGCGTGCCGCCGCCGATCTCGAGCTGGGGCAGCATGATCGGGGAGGGGCGCGAAAGCCTCGAGGTGGCGCCGCAGCTCGCCTTCATCCCGGCGATCGCGATGTTCCTGACGGTGCTCTCGTTCAACCTGATCGGCGACACCATGCGCGCGCTGACCGACCCCCGGCAGGGTGCGCTATGAGCGGTGCGCTGCTTTCGGTCGAGGACGCAGTGGTCGACCTGCCGACGCCGCGGGGCAATCTGCGGGCGGTCGATCATGTCGATCTCGCCGTTGGCGCCGGCAAGACGCTCGGCATTGTCGGCGAATCCGGCTGCGGCAAGACCATGCTGTCGCGAGCCGTCCTGCAGCTGCTGCCCAAGAAGGCCAAGCTGTCCGGTCGCGTGACGTTCGACGGGCAGGATCTCACGACGCTGTCGGCGGAGAAATTGCGCAAGCTGCGCGGCCGTTCGCTCGCCGTCGTGTTCCAGGATCCCATGACCTCGCTCAATCCGGTGCTGACCATCGGCACCCAGCTGATCGAGACCATCCAGGAACATCTCGAGCTCGATCTGGCCCAGGCCAGGCAGCGCAGCATCGAACTGCTTACGGCGGTCGGCATTCCCGCGCCCGAGCAACGGCTGACGCAATATCCGCACCAGCTCTCCGGCGGCATGCGCCAGCGCGTCGCGATCGCGGTGGCGCTGTCCTGCGAGCCGAAGCTCCTGATCGCGGACGAGCCGACCACCGCGCTCGACGTCACGATCCAGGCGCAGATCCTCGATCTCTTGGCACGCGAGCAGCAGCGCCGTCATATGGCGATGATCATCATCACGCATGACCTCGGCGTGGTCGCCGGCCGTACCGACGAGGTCGCGGTGATGTATGCGGGGCGCGTCGTCGAGCGCGCGCCGACGCCGGCCTTGTTCAAGCAGATGCGGATGCCCTACACCGAAGCGCTGCTCGCCGCACTGCCGAGGCTCGACGTGCCGCCGCATACGCCGTTGCCGGCGATTTCGGGACGGCCGCCCGATCCGACCCGGCCGCTGAAGGGCTGCTCGTTTTCGCCGCGCTGCCGCTATTCCACCGGGCGCTGCAGCACGGAGAAGCCGCGGCTCAGTCCGGCAGAGACGCCAGAGCATCTCTATGCCTGCTTCCATCCGATCACGGCGAGGCGCGTCGCATGATGTTGCAGGCCGCATCCAATCCGCTGATGAAAGTGGAAAACCTCGTCGTCGAGTATTCGGTGGGGGGCAAGACCATCCATGCCGTCTCCGATGTCAGCCTCGAGATCGCGCGTGGCGAGACGCTGGGGCTGGTCGGCGAATCCGGCTGCGGCAAGTCCACGCTCGGCCGCGCCGTGCTGCAATTGCGCCAAGCGGTCTCCGGCAAGGTGCTGTTCGACGGCCACGATCTCACCATCCTGAAGGGCGAGGCGCTGCGCAAGATGCGCCGGCGCGTGCAGCTGATCTTCCAGGACCCGATTGCTTCGCTCAATCCGCGGCGGCGGATCGGCGACATCGTCGCCGAGCCGCTGGTGATCGCGGGCGTCAAGGATCCCGAGGAACGCCGGCGGCGCGTCAGCGAGGCGCTGTCGGCGGTCGGGCTCGACCCCGCGCTGGTGAGCGGGCGCCTGCCGCACGAATTCTCCGGCGGACAATGCCAGCGCATCTGCATCGCCCGCTCGCTGGTGCTCAATCCGGAATTCGTGATCTGCGACGAGCCGGTGTCCGCGCTCGACGTCTCGATCCGTGCGCAGATCCTCAATCTGCTGGAGGAGATGAAGGCACGTTACGGCCTGACCCTGCTGTTCATCGCCCACGACCTCGCGGTGGTGAAGGCGGTCTCGGATCGCGTCGCGGTGATGTATCTTGGGCGGCTCTGCGAGGTCGGCCCGTCGGAGCAGCTGTTTGCACAGCCGGCGCATCCTTATACCGCGCTTCTCATCGAAGCGATCCCGGTGCCCGATCCGGATGTCCGGCCGACCCAGAGCGTGCCGGTCGGCGAGCCGCCGTCGCCGATCGCGCCGCCGTCGGGCTGTCGCTTCCGCACCCGCTGCCCGCGGGCTGATGCACGCTGTGCCAGCGAGGTGCCGGAACTGCGCGTGGTTGCGCCCGGCCAGTTCGCGGCTTGCCATCATCCGCTGATCTGAATAGTCACGCCTCTGAATAGTGGCGCGTTGGCATTCGAGCGAGCTGCATGGCGGCTTGCTCGAAAATGGGGTCTTGAGCGTTTGTCCCGGGCGGGCAGGCGTGGCAAGGTCCGCCTCAAGAACAAGTTTCGGGAGAACAGCGATGAAGAGTTTCCAGGTCGTCGATTTCAACGCCCCCTTGAAAGAGGTCGATCAGCCGACGCCGCAGCCGTCGGGCACGCAGGTGCTGATCAAGGTCAAGGCCGCCGGCGTCTGCCACAGCGACCTGCATATCTGGGAGGGCGGTTATGATCTCGGCCATGGCCGCAAGCCGCTGTCGCTGAAGGACCGCGGCGTCTCGCTGCCGCGCACGATGGGCCATGAGACGGTCGGCGAGATCATAGCCTTCGGGCCGGATGTGAAGGACGCTGACAAGGGCGGCCTCAAGGTCGGCGATGTCACGCTGGCCTATCCGTGGCTCGGCTGCGGCAAATGCCCGACCTGCCTCGGCGGCGACGAGAACATGTGCGCGATCAAGCCGAATGCGCTCGGCGTCTATTGCGACGGCGGCTATGCTGATCACATGACGGTGCCGCATCCGAAATACCTGCTCAACCTCGACGGGCTCGATCCGGTCACGGCCGCGCCTTATGCCTGCTCTGGAGTCACGACCTACAGCGCGCTGAAGAAGGTCGAGAAGGATCTCGACACGCCGATCGTGATCTTCGGCGCCGGCGGTCTCGGCCTGATGGCGCTCTCGCTGTTGAAGGCGATGGGCGGCAAGGGCGCGATCGTGGTCGACATCGACGCCAGGAAGCGCGAGGCGGCCGAGGCCGCCGGTGCACTCGCGACCGTCGACGGCAAGGCGCCCGACGCGCTGGAGCAGCTCATCAAGAAGGCCGGTCAGCCGATCCGCGCCGCGATCGACCTGGTCGGCAATGCCCAGACTTCGCAGCTCGGCTTCGACTGCCTGACCAAGGGCGGCAAGCTCGTGATCGTCGGCCTGTTCGGCGGTGGCGCGACCTGGGCGCTGCCGCTGATCCCGATCAAGGCGGTCACCATCCAGGGTAGCTATGTCGGCAATCTGCGCGAGACGCAGGAGCTGCTCGACCTCGTCCGGACCAAGAAGATCCCGGCGATCCCGGTCACGCCGATGCCGCTGGCAAAGGCGAACGAGGCGCTGACCAATCTGCAGAAGGGCCAGCTCGTCGGCCGCGCCGTGCTGACGCCGTAGACCAGTCACCGTCATTCCGGGATGGTGCGCCAGCACCAGACCGGAATCTCGAGATTCCGGGTTCGATGCTGCGCATCGCCCCGGAATGACGATCATCTTTCGGGAGCCCTCATGTCCACCAACGACGCACTCCACATCGCAGTTCTCGGTGGCGATGGCATCGGTCCCGAGGTAATGGCGCCGGCGCTCGAAGTGCTGCGCAGGATCGAGGCGTCGTCCGGCCTCAAATTCCGCTTCACCGAGGCGCCGGCCGGCGCTGGCCATTACAAGGAGACCGGCAAGTCGATGCCGGAGAGCACGGTCCGGCTGTGCGAGGAGGCCGACGCGATCCTGCTCGGGGCCTGCGGTCTGCCGTCGGTGCGCTACCCTGACAACACCGAGATCGCGCCGCAGATCGAGTTGCGGATGATCTTCGATCTCTATGCCGGCGTGCGGCCCGCGCGGTTGATCCCTGGCGTGCCGAGCACGATCGTCGGTGCCGATCAGAAGGGCATCGACCTCGTCGTGATCAGGGAATCGACTGAGGGCCTGTTCGCCTCGATGGGCAAGGGCGTCGTCACCGACAGCGAGGCGCGCGAGACCATGGTGATCACGCGCCGAACATCGGAGCGGCTGTTCGAGTTCTCGTTCCGGCTTGCCGAACGCCGCAAGGCGCGCGGCCGCGTCGGCGGCGGGCTGACCTGCGTCGACAAGGCAAACGTGTTCAAGGCGTTCGCGTTCTTCCGCAGCATCTTCGACGAGGCCGCGCAGCGTCACCCCGACGTCAGGGCTGACCATCTCTACATCGACGCGGCGGCGGCTGCGCTGGTGAAGCGTCCCTGGGACTTCGACGTCATGGTGACCGAGAACATGTTCGGCGACATCCTGTCCGACCTCACCGCAGGCTTGATCGGCGGCATGGGCATGGCGCCGTCGGCTGACATCGGCGACCGCTACGCGGTGTTTCAGCCGTGTCACGGCACGGCGCCCGACATCATGGGGCAGGGCAAGGCCAACCCGACTGCGATGATCCTGTCGGCTGCGATGATGCTGGACTGGCTCGCCGACAAGCACTCTCTCGAGAGCGCTGCGGAAGCTGCCGAAAGCATCGAGCGGGCCGTCGACAAGATCTATGCCGGCGGCATCAAGCCGTTCGAATTTGGCGGCAGCAACGGTACCGCTGATGTCGCGAAGGCCGTGCTGGCGGCGCTTTGACGGCGACGAGACCGAGCCCGCCTCGTTCCGCCGCGCTGGCTGACCGGAGCCGTTACGGCAGCAGCGTTGCGTCGCCGTCGAACGGGCCGGCGTACCAGGCGCTCTCGTCTTCGAGGGCGCGAGCCAGGCCCTCGTCCGTCGTCTTGTAGACGAGCGGATCGGTCGGGTAAGTCCTGACGTAGGGATTCCATCTCATCAAGATCTGCCGGATATGTCCGGGCACGCCGACCAGCTCGAAGAGATGACCGCCCGAAGCGACCGCGTTCGCATAGGCCGCCTCGAGCAGCGCCTCGGTCACGTCTGTGTCATCCTGCTCAACCAGGATGTCGGCGAGCATCGACCGTCGCAAACCTGTCTGGCGGTCGACCGCATGCAGAACGACGGCATACCCCGCCAAGCGCTGGAATCGATGGCAGCAAAGCACGGCAACCGTCGAAGAGCTCCCAGGGAGCGTGAAGTGCCACCTGAGAGAGGCGGGACTTCGGTCGGCCAGCAACCGAGGGGCCTCGCCCAATTTGCGTCGCCACAGCGCTTCGAATTCGTCCCCGATGTCCTTCACATCGATTTCCGTTACTTTGCAGGTCAGACGGCCCCGTGGTCCGCGGCGGAGCGAATCCAAACGCATGGCCGACGAGGCAAGGAAAGCTCCGACAGACTCCATTCCGCTCCCGACGTCGAACTTCGCTGCGAGCACCTGCGCGAACTGACGGACATCCAGGATCCAGAACAAGATCTTGTCGTAGTCGGGGTCAGGCAACGGCCTCGCATGAAGGGCTTTTGATTGATTGACCACCGATGCTGTCGAGTGCGTGATGACAAGGAGATCGATATCTCGCTGCCGAAAGAACGAAGCCAGCAGGCCGATGCAGCGCGTGCGGTACGCCGGCTCGATCACGAGGCCAGCTGCTGTCGCGGCGAATATCGTTCGGCTTTCGAGCTGGTAGAGCACGGGAATGTTTCCCTGGTACCCGACAATCCCCTGCGTGGTCTCGAGCACCCACCCCATGCTGGGTTGCGATTTGGCGGCGACCATCGCGGGATTTTGTCGCCAGAGCCGATCCCAGTTCTCCGGGCTGTCTTTCGCAAGTCCCCCGCGTTCCTTTAGCCTCGCGACGCTTTCGAAATCCGCGAACCGGACCTCCCGCTGCTTCGCCGGCGCCAACGCGATTCCGGAGAGCGGCGCCGCTTCGGCTGGAGCGGACGCAGGACGGCGCCGGCTTTTCAGGAGTCGGAGCAGGATATCGGCGGCGTGATATTTGGAGCGTGCCTGATTTTGCGCCGGCGCACGGGTCCCCGCCATCAATCCCTCCCTAGCCGAATGGCGGCGACGACCCGGTGGCGCCATTTCGCCACCGAGGCTGCGTCAATTGCTCGGACACGAACAGGCACAGGGGGCCGATCAGCGTCATCTGTTCTGGATCGAGGTTCTCGAAATCGATCTCCCCGTCGAAGTACTCGCCCGCCGCCATCATCATCTCGACGAAGGCGAGCGAGTCGAGCGCCCCCGACAGCAGCAGGTCGTAGTCGTCGGGGAGATCGCGTAAAGGACGTCGTCCGCGGTCCTCCAGCTTCCGGTTGAGGAAGGCTCCGAAGAACGCGCGGACGTCATCCGTGGTCGGACCGCTCATTGGCTGTCTCCCAAAACCGCCGGCATGGCCTTGCGGTCGTATTTTCCGTTGACGTTGCGTGGCAACCGGTTGCGGACGTGCCATCGTCTCGGGACCATGTAGTCTGGCAGCCGGGCGGCGACCGCCGCGCGAAGCCGGTTGAGATCAACCGGCCCGCCTTCGATGAGCACTTCGATGCCGCCATAGCCGCTCGACGTGACAGGCCAGCCGATCGCCACGACGCCGTCGACGCCCGAGGCCTCGCGCACCACGGCTTCGACCTCGCCGAGCTCCACCCTGTGGCCAAGGATCTTCACCTGCGAGTCCATGCGGCCGAGATGGGTCAGGGGGCCATCGCCGGCGGGCCGGCGCACGCGGTCGCCGGTGCGGTAGAACATCTCCTGCCGTCCGGGCGGGACGACGAAGACTGCGGCGGTCTTCTCGGGATCCTTCCAGTAGCCGAGCGACATCTGCGGACCGCTCATCAGCAGTTCGCCGTCCGCGCCCGGCCCGACCTCGTTCAGATGCTCGTCGACGACGAGCACGTTCATTCCCGGGAATGGCGCGCCGATCGGCACGATGCCCATCTCCGCTTCGAGTGGCGCGCGCTTCGGATCCCACCGGTAGCCGGTGCACGCGATGGTCAGCTCCGTCGGCCCGTAGAGGTTCTCTACGACGCTGTTCGGCGCGGCCATCGCCCAGGCCGCGACGCTAGCGACGGGCAGCGGCTCGCCGCAGAACAGGCTCAGCCTGAGCGAGGGAAACCCTCCCGGCTTCAGCAGGCCGGACTGCTTCATCAGCGCGACCATCGAGGGCACGGAGAACCAGACCGTCAGCCCCTGGTCGCGGATGAACCGCCCAGGATTGATCAGCGTCTTCTGCGGGGGGCAGCACACGCAGGCGCCGCGTTCCCACGCCACGAACATGTCGGATGCCGACAGGTCGAACGTCATGTCGAACGTCTGCGAGACAATGTCCAGCTCCGTGACGGCGAAGCGCTCCGCAGCATGGTCGACATAGGCTGCGACGTTGCGGTGCGCGACCATTACTCCCTTCGGCACGCCGGTGCTGCCGGAGGTGAACAGCAGATAGGCGATCGCGTCCTCGCGCGCGTCCGGCTCGCGCCAGTCGGCGCACTCTTCGAGATCGGCAGCTCCGACGATGATGTGCAAGGGCCATCGTTCGCGATAGGGGCGGGGATTCTCGAGACCGGGCGCGATCACGAGCAGCGGTTCGTTCACGCCCGCCATGAGCGCGTCAATTTGCGGCAAGGATTCCGCATCGACGATGATTGATCGGCACTCCGAGCGGACGAGCATCGACCTGGTCCGCTCGACCGGGAAGGTGCGGTTCAGCGGCACGTAGCCGTTTCCGGCCAGAAGCGATCCGAGCACGCCGGCGAACGCCGTCGCGCTGCGATGCGCGAATACGGCGGTGAGAGGCGTCGACGACCCTTCGCGATGCGCCTGGATGCAGGCTGCGATGCGGACGGCGACCTCGCGCAGCTGCCGATACGACAGCGACGTGCCCTGCGCGACGACGACGGCAGGACGGTCGGGAAACAGTTTCGCCGAGCGCAGGAAGCCCGTCCACAATCCCGGCCGTGATCCGTCCGCGCGCAACTCCATCGAACGATTGCCTAGCCTAGCCTGGGAGGCCCTGACGCGTCGGATCGCGAAGCGCTGACGACTTCAGACGCCGGGCCTTCGTCAGCGCCTGTCCGAAGACCTCGCCCGTATGGACCAGTTCCTCGCGGGTGGGTGGAATGTCCAGGATGAACGTCCCGTAGCCGGCCGCGGCGTAGCGCGCGAGTTCGTCGGAGACGACCCCGTAGTCGCCGACCAAATACGGGCAGAAGGTCTTGTAGTTTTCGAACGGCACCAGCCAATAGGGCGTGTCCTGGGCGGCCGTTTCGGCTGCGAGATCGGACATCTGCTTGTGCCACGCCGAATCCGAGACCTTCATGGCCAGCTTGTGCGCCAGTTGCCCCTTCTTGTCGGTCGGGAAGCGTTCGTGCGCGACGCGCCAGGCCTCTTCGGCGTTCGCGCGGGCGATGATGCCGACGCGCACGCCCGAGCCGACGCAGTCATCGTCGGCCTGCCCGTACTCTGCGGCCGGCTTGGGATACTTCACCGGCGTCGCGCCCAGGGCCTTGGCGGCCGCGAGCCCCGCTTCCGAGGAGCCCGACACGAATATGCCGGGCAGCAATTCCCGCGGCAGCGGTGGGGTCATCCGCAGATTGCGGACGGCATGGAATTGCCCTTCGAGGGTCACCGGTTCGGCGTTCTCCAGTAGCAGCTTGATGATGCCGGTGTATTCGACGAGCCTCGCGTACCGCTTGTCGTGCGCCGTCGCATCGCCGAGCGCCGCAAGCTCGGTCGTGTAGCCGCCCGCGACCATGTTCAGATAGAGCCGGCGTCCGTACATATGCGCGAACGAACTCACCATCTTGGCGATGCTGTACGGGTGCATGTAGACCGGCTGCACCGCCACCAGCGGACAGAGCTCCCGGGTGCTCTGCAAGATGACCTGCGAGACGAGCCAGGGATCGACCAGGGAATTCTCCGTGTAGACCAGGATCCCCTTGCAGCCCGCCTCTTCGCTCCAGCGGGCGACGGCCTGCACCCGTTCGACATAGTCCGCCGCCTGCACCGCGCCGGATTGCGGGCACGTGCTGAAGACGTCGAACCGAATGTCGGAAAACGTATCCATCATCCACCTCCGTCCAAACGGCGTCGAAACGCCTTGGCTGGTGGAGAACGGGGGCATGGTAGCAGATGCGTTCGTGAGCTCCCCCGACGCAAAGGTGGTACTCCGTCAAGCGATGGGAACGGATGCCCGGTCGACTATTCGGGGGCGGCGCACTGCACTTTTGCGGACCTTGATTTCCGCGGCCTCTCTGCAACGATGCTGCGGCACCTGCTCGATTTTCCCTTGAGCGTGATCCGTCCAGGGGGTGTTGAATATGACGAAAGTCATCGGCATCAGTGGATTCGAGAGCTCGATCCCCTTCAAGCGGAAGCACTGGCCGGGCCTGGAGGAGCGCGAATATCGGATCTCACAGGGCCACGATTCCGCCGCAGTGCTGGTGGTCGACGGCAGGATCGTCGCCGGTGCCGCCGAAGAGCGCTTCAACCGCAAGAAACACACCGGTGATTTCCCGATCGGCGCTGTCAGCTACTGCCTGGAGACCGCTGGCCTGAAGCCATCCGACATCGACGTGATCTCTCACGGCTTCGACTACGCGCCCTACAAGGCCGCATTCATGCTGGATCCGACCTCCGCCCAGCAATACAGGGAGGTCTTCTCGCGCGAAAAACTGCTCTCGCAAGTGGATGAGCACCTGCCCGGATTTCCGGCCCGCAAGGTCCACCACGTCAACCATCATCTGTCCCACGCCGCCAGCGCCTACTACACCTCCGGCTGGAACGAATGCCTGGTGGTGATCCTCGACGGCATGGGCGAGGTCCACGCCGTCACCGTCTATCACGCGCACGACAACGCGATCGACAAGCTCGCGGAAATCACCGCCCAGGATTCGATCGGCATCCTCTATTCCACGCTGACGCTGCATCTCGGCTTCGATTTCAACTCCGACGAATACAAGATCATGGGCCTCGCTCCCTACGGCGATCCCGCCCGCCACCGTCGCTTTTTCGAGCGGACCGTCGAGCTGCGCGACGACGGCCTGATCAGGATTCCGCTGCTCCGCCTCAATACCGAACGCCATGATCGCGAAACCTACGGCGCGACGCGACGCCATCTCGGTGAGTATCTGATCCCGGCACGCGCGCCCGACGGCGACGTCACCGACGACCATCGCGACGTCGCCGCAGCGCTGCAGGAATGCCTCGACAGCGTCATGCTCCACATCTGCGGTCATTTCGGCCGCAGCACCGGCCTGCGCAGGCTCGCGATGGCGGGCGGCGTCGCGCTCAACTGCACCGCCAACGGCCGCCTGCTGCAGTCCGGCCTGTTCGACGAGATCTACGTTCAGCCGGCCGCCGGCGACGATGGCTCCGCGCTCGGCGCGGCGCTCTGGTCGGCATCGCGCGACAGCGGCGTGAAGAACGTCCGGATGCCGGTCCCCTTCCTCGGCCCCGCACCCACGCAAACCGAGATTTACAGGGCGCTGGCCGACACCGTCGGCCGCATCGAGGTCACGCGCTTTCCTGATCTCGACGAGACCTGCGCAGCGGCGGCCAGGCTGATCGCCGCCGGACGCGTGCTCGGCTGGTACCGCGGACGCATGGAGTTCGGCCCCCGCGCCCTGGGACACCGCAGCATCCTGGCCGATCCCGGTCATCCTGACATGCGTGACCGCATCAACGCGATGGTCAAGATGCGCGAAGCCTTCCGCCCGTTCGCGCCGGCGGTCAGCCTCGAGCAGGTGCATGACTGGTTCGAGGTGCCGAAGGGGCTCGAGCTTCCCTACATGATCATGACCGCCGACGTGTGTCCCGAGCACCGCGCCGCGCTGCCGGCGATCACGCATGTCAACGGCTCGGCCCGGGTGCAGACGGTTAGCGTCAGGGACAATCCGGAATTCCACGCGTTGCTGCGAGCGGTCGGCCGGGCGACCGGCCGCGAAATGGTGCTGAACACGAGCTTCAACGTGAAGGGGCAGCCGATCGTCAACACGCCGCGCGAGGCCATCGACACTTTCCTCGGCACCGGCATCGAGTATCTCTTCCTCGAGAACATGCTCGTCCGCCGCGCGGGACAGACGTAGCCGGCACTGGCGCGAAAAGGTGAGGGGGCCGAAGCCCCCTCGCTGACGACTAGCGCCGGTGTCCGCCGTGATGTCCGCCGCCGTGATGTCCGCCGCCATGGTGGCCGCCGCCATGGTGGCCGCCGTGATGACGGTGCCCGTGATGATGATGACGGGGGTAGAAGTGCGGACGATGATGCCATCCGTGATGGCGCGGTCCGTAGCCGTAGCCCGGTTGCCAATAGCAGCGGCCCCAGCGATCGCAGACCTGGCGCACCTTGTCGACATTGGACGTTTCGCCTGCGATGTGGCTGGCCTGCGGAAGCCCGTTCGGCATCGCCGATGCCGCACCGGACATCAACGCTGCGCTTCCGAGCGCGGCCAGTCCAATAATTGCAAGCTTGATATTCATTGAGATCTCCTTGGTTGAAGCCTGAAAACGTCCATGCGGCCGCTTCGTTGCTGCGACAAAAAAGCCAGACAGGTGCACTCGGGTTCTGGCGATGCCGGTTCAACGCAGCAAATGCGGGAGTTGTGAGGTCGCTCCGCGCGCTGGCGACAATTGGCCGCGCGACAGAATGGCGAGGCGCAAACAATACGTGATGACCTTTGGTGGCGCTTCGCGGAAAAGTGCTCTACTGCGCGGTCGGCGGATGTTCGGCGGCCTTGTTGAAGAAGGCAGCTTCCTCGGCGGTGGCTTCGAGGAGTTGCTGGTCCTGGTCGTAGACGTCGTTGCGGAACTGGACGGTCCGGTCCTTCGTCATCCACGCCGTGAGGTAGATCCAGGCCACCGGCACCTTCTTCAGCATGCGGACATCCTGGCGCTGTCCGGTGGCGATCGCGGCATCGATGGCAGTGCGGGTCCACTGCGGCTGGTCTTTCAGCAGCCATGCCGCGAGATCGCGGACATTGTCGACGCGCGAGCAGCCATGCGAATCGAAGCGATAGTCGTCGTTGAACAGGCTGTGCTGATTGGTGTCGTGCATGTAGACCGAATAGGAATTCGGCATGTCGATCTTGACCGCGCCGAGCGCATTCCATGCGCCGCTCTGCTGACGCACCGTGATATTCGGCGTGTGATCGCCCGACCAGTCGACCGAACGCGGATCGATCGGGTTGTCGTGGGCGTCGAGCACGTCCATGTGCATGCGCGACAGGTAGGCCGGATCCTTGCGCATATGCGCCGCGATCTCCGTCCTCGTGATCGATGACGGCACCGTCCAGGTCGGATTGAGAATGACGTCGGTGATCTCGGACGTCAGCGTCGGCGAGGGTTTCTCGGTCTTGCCGACGATCACGCGGTAGCGCCGCACGACCTTGTCGTCCTCGACGGCCTCGGCGAAGGTGGCGGGAATGTTGACGACGACATAGCGCTGCCCGAACTGGAAATCCATCTGGTCAAGCCGCTCTAGCGAGGCCTCGAGCTGCTTGATCCGCTTCTGCACGGGAACGTTGAGTGCAGCCAGCGTCCGCGGCGTCACCGAGCCGGTCGCCGCGAGCCCGTGGCGTGTCTGGAAGCGCTTCACCGCGCCGGCCACGACTTCATCATAGGAGCCGGTGGCCTTGTCGGCGGCAAGGTCGCCGGTGATGATCAGACGGTTGCGCAGCAGATCGTCATGGGCGCCCTGGACGCCCAACGCAAATCTCGCGTCCGTGGGGATCGTGGGCCAACCGCCGCGGGCGGCGAGATCGGAATAGCTCTTCACCACGTCGCGAATGCGCTGTGCGCTGCCCTGGTCGTAGGTCGGCTCGCGCGACAGCGCGAGCGCGGCAGCCGATCGCGTTTCCGCGACCGAGGTCGACGCGGCCGGCTTGGCCTGGCCTGGCTGGGTGGCCGCCGGTGCCGCAGCCGGCAAGGCATGATGAGGCGGGACTGCCGCAGTCGGGCCGGGCGCGCCGGTGGTTTGGGTGAATGCCGGTAGGGCCGCAAGCATCGTGGCTACGACGAGTGTCACTCTCTGCATATCTCGATTCTCCGGACTGCGTCGCTTGCGCGAAAAATCGGAAGGCACGGCCCCGGCCGCATGAATGGAGGGGGGGCGGCGCGTTCGTACGAAGGTGATGATCTATCCCGAGACCGTTGCGTCTTGATTAAGTTTTGGTTGCGATCGGAACATTACCGTGACCGTCGTGCCGGCCCAGGGCGGGCGCCATCGTCCGCATCGCGGCCGCTCGACCTTGTGGCGTACATTAACGCGGAGATCGCTCGCTCGCTGTGCCGAAGCCGAGGGCACGGACCTAGCGGCGCCGAACGGCAAAAGAAAAAGCGCTGCCATCGCCGATGGCAGCGCTTCGATATCTTCCCGGTCCGACCGGCGCGTGGCGATCCCAATGACCGGTCGCGGCCGATCCGCTCGCCCTGGTCGATCGCGTTCGCGGTGTCGCGATCGTACCTGTGCTGCCGTTCAGTCTTCGTTGGCGGCGATCGATTCCATCAGCGACACCAGTTGGCGCTGCACGGTCTGATCCTTGATCTTGCTGTAGGCGCGCAGCAACCGGAGGCT
Organism: Bradyrhizobium sp. AUGA SZCCT0105; assembly: GCF_018129565.1. Classification (NCBI taxonomy): domain Bacteria; kingdom Pseudomonadati; phylum Pseudomonadota; class Alphaproteobacteria; order Hyphomicrobiales; family Nitrobacteraceae; genus Bradyrhizobium; species Bradyrhizobium sp. AUGA SZCCT0105. Next base: position 1,290,226 of record NZ_JAFCMK010000001.1, read on the forward strand.
GAACGCGCTGTCGAGGAACAGCAGGCTCTCGACTTCGCGGGCCTTGTTGTCGCCGTCGTAGAAGAAGGTCACCGGCACGTCCAGCGCGGTCGCGATCTGCTGAAGGCGGGCGGCGCCAACGCGGTTCACGCCCTTCTCGTACTTCTGAACCTGCTGGAAGCTGACGCCCAGCTTGTCGCCGAGTTCCGCCTGCGAGATCTTCTGCTCGACACGGCGCAGACGAATCCGCTTGCCCAACTCAATGTCCGGCTTGCCGGCGCTGCGCTGCTTCATCTTCTTTGCTGCTGATCTGTTCATTCTTGTGACCCGTCCTTCAAATCGAGAATCCCTGGCCCGGTCGGGTCAGGGACACGTTCATGATGTACCGCGTTAAGCTCGAGTGGATCGTCAGTTCGTCCGAACGACGAAATCCAAGAAGATCGCGGGATGGTATCCAAACGCACTCGCGCATTGGAAGCACCCAAGTACCGAATCGGTCGACTACCTGTAGTCGACCGCACCAAGGTGTCTGTCGACACCCCGCCCTCTACATTTGGCAAAATATTGACCAAACCACAACTAGCGCGAGTTTGATCGACACAGATTTTGCGCGCATGCTTACTGGGCGGCAATGCACTGCGCCCGTAGTTCTACGGGCAGCCAATATTGTACGAGCGTCCTAGTATGGATGCAACCCCAGCTAGTGCATCCTGAGGTCGCGGCGACGGTCCGCGGTTGCTTGACTGAATCGCCGCCGATGCGAAAAGTTTGACGTAAGTCCAAGTCAGGCTTTCGGAATGTTGCTGGACAATTGCCCAAAAGTTCTGAATCATCGGGAACAATTGTGCGCCTACGGAAAGCCGGCGAACTCTGGCAGGAGAGGCCAAATGAAGCGGAAGAGGGGAACACCTCGACTCTACCTCGCAGCTTCGGGAGTGGAAGATATGCCGGTCGCAAATACGGAAGAACGGTTGCTGGCGCTGCTGGCAACCCTGGAAGAATGTCAGGCATTTCTGACTGACCGGGCGAACACGGAGACGGCGCGGCTGTTGTCCCTTGCCATCCTCGAGCTTCGGATGGAGCTGCACAAGGTGACGGATTCCGAGTTGAAGGCGCTGTGTGACATGATCGCGTCGGACGAGCCGGTGCAGGAACCGGCGTCCAGGCAGTTGCCGCCGTATCTGCGGCTGATCAAGTAAGCCCGCGCCCCGCGCCATGCGCGGGACGCTGCCGGCCCTGTGTCGCGTGGCTCAGCCCGCGGTCACGTCGACCGCCTCTGTGCCTTCGAGCACGCGCCGGGCCTTGTCCCGGTCCAGGTCACCTTCCCAAGCCGCGACCACGACGGTGGCGACGCAGTTGCCGATCAGATTGCCGACGGCGCGCGCCATGCCGATGAACCAGTCAACCGAGAGCACCAGCACGAGGCCGATCGCCGGGATGCTTGGCACCGCATTGAGCGTCGCCGCCAGGATAACGATCGCCGAGCCCGGCACGCCGTGCGCGCCCTTCGATGTGATCAGCGACACGCCGAGCACCAGCAGCAGGTCGCCGAACGACAGCGGTGTGTTGGTTGCCTGCGCGATGAAGACGACCGCCAGCGTCAGATAGATCGAGAACGCATCGAGGTTGAACGAATAGCCGGTCGGAATCACGAGGCCGACCACCGAATCCTTGACGCCGAAATGCTCCAGCTTGCGCATCACCTGCGGCAGCACCGCGTCGGAGGATGCCGTGGCGACCACGATCATCAGCTCCTCGCGCAGGTAGCCGAGGAACTTGAGGATATTGATGCCGGCCAGCGCCATCACCCCGCCGAGCACGCCGAGCACGAAGATCGCGACCGACACGTAGAACAGCGCCACCAGCGACAGCAGCTGCTTCAGCGAGCCGACACCGTATTTGCCGACCGTGTAGGCGACGGCGCCGAGCACGCCGATCGGCGCGAAGCGCACGATCAGGCCCATGGCGCGGAACAGCACAGTCGAGACCGCGTCGATGAACGAGGTGATCTTCTCGCCCTTCTCGCCGCCGACCAGCGCCAGGCTGACGCCGAAGATGATGGCGAAGAACAGCACCTGCAGCACGTCGTTGCGCGACAGCGCGTCGAACGAGGTGGTCGGGATGATGTTGAGAAGGAAGCTGCCGATGCCTTCGCCCTTCAGCTTCTGCGCGTTGCTGGCATAGTTGCCGAGCGCCTTGGCATCCAGCGTCGAGGTATCGATGTTCATGCCGTGACCGGGCCCGAACAGGTAGGCCAGGATCAAGCCGACCACGAGTGCGACCGTCGTCATCGCCTCGAAATACACCAGCGCCTTGACGCCGACGCGGCCGACCTTCTTGAGGTCGCCGGCGCCCGCGATGCCGTGCACCACCACGCAGAACACGATCGGCGCCACGATCATCGAGATCAGCTTCAGGAAGGCATCGCTGAAGATCTTCAACCCGATCGCGAAATCGGGTGCGGCCATGCCGATGATGATGCCGAGCAGCAGCGCAACGAGCACCTGCACGAACAGCGATGTGTAGAGCGGCTTGCGTGCAACCGTGGCTTCCGCTGCGATGGTCGACATGAACTCCCCCTGTTTTTGGCCGGTGTTCTTGCCGGCCGATCCCACCCCATCTTAGCAACTTGCGTGCCAAGATGTCGCAGGATTGGGAGCCATTTACCCAGTCATTCGCCGGTTTCGAGGGTGCTGGTCACCGTGTAGACGACGCCGTGGGGCAGGAAATCCACCGTGGCCTCGCCGCCGAGCTGGTCGCGGGCGCTGCGCTCGATCAGCCGGGAGCCGAAGCCGCGCTGCACCGGCGCCGCGACCGGTGGTCCGCCGGCCTCTGTCCAGATCATCCGGAGCTTCGGCCCGGGACTCTCGTCAAGGATCTCCCAGTCCAGCGTCACCGTGCCGGTGTCATTGGACAACGCGCCGTATTTAGCGGCGTTGGTCGCCATCTCGTGCAGGAGCATCGACAGCACCAGAGCAAGCCGGGGCGACAGCGGCACGCGCGGCCCGAACATCTTGACCCGCTCGGCGGTGTTGTTCAGCAGATAGGGCCGCAGCACGCGGCTGACTACGTCCTGCAGGTCGGAGCCCTGCCATTTGTCGGTCGAGAGCAAATTGTGCGCCTCGGCCAGCGCGCCGAGCCGTCCCTCGAATTTCTCGCGCTCGGCGCGGCTCGCGCTGCGGAAGGTCTGCGTGGCGATCGATTGCAGGATCGCCAGCGTGTTCTTGACGCGGTGGTTGAGCTCCTCGATCAGGAGGTCGTGCAGCATCTCGCCGCGCGCGATCGTGGTCGCCATCCGCACCGCAAAGCCGAGGCCGACCAAGAGCAGGACGCCGCCGATCACGCTGGTGATCGCGAGCGAGCGCCACAGCGGCGCCACCAGCGAGTTCTCGGCGATGCCCGCCGCGACGGTCCACCCGGTGACGCGCGATCGGGTAAAGCCCGTGATCAGCGCGACGCCTTCGAGCGAGACGGTCGGCAGTGTCGCCTCGCTGCGGCGGAACATCTCGGCAAACAACGTTGGCGAGGCGCGCTGCCCGATGGTCGCCTGCGGATTCGGCACGCGGGCGAGGTTGACGCCGTCGCCGTCGAAGATCGAGATGGTCCAGTCCTGGTTCAGGCGCTGCCGCTCGATCATGGCCTGGAACACCTCGATCGGCGGGCTGAAGGAGATGTCGTAGAGCACTTCGCGGTCGCGTATCACCGGCACCTCGACGGTGATGATCAGCTGCTGCTTCACCTCGCCGAAGAACAGGTTGGAGTATTGCGGCTGCCGCGTCGCAAACACCTTCTCGACGATCTCGAGATTGTTGCGCGGCGGCAGGCTCGCGGTGTCCGGCGTCAGCGAGGAGAACGCCTGGCGTCCCCTGCGGTCGGCCACCAGCACCACGCCGTCCTTGCCGTATTGGTCGAGAAAGCCGGCCGCGACGCGGCGAAAGTTGTCGAAGTCGCTGTTGCGCAGCGAGTTGGTCAGCGCCAGCACCTGCAGTCCGCCGGTCATGCGCTGCATTTCCGCATCGAGCAGCAGGCGGATGCTGCGCGCCGTCTCCAGCACGCGCTGCGTGGCGGCCTGACGATCCCGTTGGTAATTGTGGAAGACGATCCCGACCGCGAAAACGATCAGCGGCAACATCGTCCCCGCGACCAGAAGCGCGAGACGCACTGGCAATGTCAGTTTCGGCACGATGTCCCCGGGTCGGTGCCCGTTTGCGGTGAGCTTAGGGGAAGCGGGAAAAGTCCGCCAAAGGAAATGACTGGCAATCGGAGGAATTTCGCGGCGCACAGAGCATGATCCGGAAAAGTGTGAAGCGGTTTTCCGGAAGGATCATGCTCAAACGAGGTTTGTGCGCCGCGGAATGGCGTTGTGTCAGAGATTGCTCTCGGTGATCGCGGCGTAGACCATGGTGCGCAGTTCGCGCCGCAGCGGATAGGCGCTCGACGGCAGCACCTGGGTCATGAAGATCGTGATCAGCTCCTCGGCTGGATCGATGAAGAACGATGTCGTCGCGGCGCCGCCCCAGTTGAATTCACCTGGGCTGCCCGCGATCAGGGTCTGCGCCGGGTGCATGGTGACCGCGAAGCCGAGGCCGAAGCCGATGCCGTTATAGGCAGCCTCGGCGAACATCGAGCGCGACATCGCCGGCAGATCGACGCCGCCGGGCAGATGGTTGGTGGCCATCAGCTTCAGCGTCTTCGGGCCGAGCAGCCGGACGCCGCCGAGCTCGCCGCCGTTGAGCAGCGCCCGGCAGAAGGTCAGATAGTCGGCCGCGGTCGAGCACAGCCCGCCGCCGCCGGAGACCAGCGAGGGCGGCGACAGGAACGAGCTGGTGGCCGGATCGTCCTGCAGCGTCAGCGTGCCCTTGCGCTCGGCGGCGAGCGGGTTGAAGCCGCCCTGCGGGTCGGCGGAATAGCAGGCGGCAAACCGGTGCGCCTTGTCGGCCGGCACGAAGAAGTCGGTGTCGTTCATGCCGAGCGGCTTGAAGATTCGCTCCTTCAGGAACTGCTCGAACGGCATCCCTGAAATCTTGCCGACGAGATAGCCGAGCACGTCGGTGGAGACCGAGTAATTCCAGGCTTCACCCGGCGAGAACTCCAGCGGGATCTTCGCCAGGTCCTCGATCATGCTGTCGAGCGTGCCGGCCTTGATGACCTCGCCGATCTTCTTTTCGCGATAGGCGGCGTCGACATTGGAGCGCTGCTGGAAGCCGTAGGTGAGACCCGAGGTGTGGCGGAGCAGATCGACGATAAGCATCGGCCGGCTCGGTGGGCGGGTCAGGAAGGCGGGCGCGGTGCCGGCGACGAACACGCCGAGGTTCTTCCATTCCGGAATGTATTTGGTGACCGGCTCGTCGAGCGCGACCTTGCCTTCCTCGACCAGCATCATGAAGGCGACCGAGGTGATCGGCTTGGTCATCGAATAGATGCGGAAGATGGTGTCGTCCTTCACCGGCACCTTGCGCTCGAGATCGGCAAAGCCCTGGACGGTGGAATGCACGATCTTGCCGCGGCGATAGATCAGGAGCTGGGTGCCGGGAAAGCGGCCGGAATCGATGTAGCGGCTCTTCAGATGCGCTTCGAGGCGGTTGAGGGCGGTGGTCGACATTCCCGCGGATTCGGGCGAGGCAGGCGTGGGAGCTAACATCGGGCATTTTCTCCGGCTGGCGAGGCAGCCTTGATAGCCGAAAAGTGTCCGTTGCAGCAATCGGCCGCCGCTTACCGGCACCGGGCCGGTCGTGTACGGTCGGGGCCGCAATCGTGCCCTCAAGGGATACGTCAAGGGAAACGCCGAGATGACCCAGTTCAACGAAACCGAGCTCACCACAGCCGTCATCCGCAGCTTCGACCAGACGCCCGATCCGCGGGCCAAGTTCCTGCTGCAGGAACTGGTGAAGTCGCTGCACGACTATGTGCGCAAGACCGATCTCACCTTCGAGGAATGGGACCACGCCATCGGCTTCCTGACCCGCACCGGGCAGAAGTGCACGGACATCCGCCAGGAATTCATCCTGCTGTCCGACGTGCTCGGCGTGTCGATGCTGGTCGATGCGGTCAACCACCGGGATCGTGACGGCGCGACCGAGACCACCGTGCTCGGCCCGTTCTATGTCGGCGAGCACAAGGTGACGCCGCACGGCACCGATATCTCGGCAAGCCTGCCCGGCGAGCGCATGTTCGTGCAAAGCCGCGTCACCGACCTCGACGGCAAGCCGCTGGCCAATGTGCCGGTCGATATCTGGCACGCGGATGACGACGGGTTCTATGACTCGCAGAAGCCGAGCTATGCCACCGAAGGCCCGTCCTCGCGGGCGCGCTTCATCACCGATGCCGACGGCCGCTTCTTCTTCCGCACCATCGTGCCGTGCAGCTATCCGATCCCGACCGACGGTCCCGTCGGGCAGATGATCACGCAGACCAACCGGCATCCGATGCGGCCGGCGCATGTGCACTTCCTGGTCAATGCCAAGGGCTATGAGCCGCTGATCACGCATGTGTTCGTCGAAGGCGACAAGTACATCGACTCCGATGTCGTGTTCGGTGTGAAGGACGAACTGATCGCCAAGGTCGAGCGGCGCACCGATCCGGTGATGCCCGACGGCCAGCGCTCGGATCGCCCGTGGAGCCTGATGACCTACGAATTCCACGTGAAGCCCGGCGGCGGAATGGCGCCCGCGCCGCTCGGCACCAAGGTCGCCGAAGACGCCTGATCACTGCCGTCCACGCGCTCTGCTCAATTCATGTGCGGCGCACAATAATTGGGCGAATCGCATTTTTTGGCAGCGCGCGGGGACTTCCGCGCGCGCTGCGACAAGTTGCGCAAAACATTGCAATAAAATCAGTTTTTGCACTGCGGTAGCTTGGCACAAGGCTTGAATAGTCAGCTGCCGACGCCATTGAAGCCGTCCCTCGAGGCCACCCCATCGGATTTCTGACGCCGCCAGACCGGGGCCGCCCCGGTGCATGCCCTTTTGCGCCCTGCGCGCGTCGCCGCCCGATGAACGGTGCTCGACGCAAAGACGCAACACCGTGACGCAACGACGCAAAGGACGACCGATGACCAAGCCCAGCAACACGCCCCGAGGCCGCGCGATCAGCCGTCGCCAGCTCCTGAAGGCAACCGGCGGCGCCGCCGCGCTGCTCGCCGCAGCCAAGCTCAACTTTCCCGCTGGTGCATTCGCGCAAGGCGCGGGTCCGGAAGTGAAGGGCGCCAAGCTCGGCTTCATCGCGCTCACCGACGCCTCGCCGCTGTTCGTCGCCAAGGAGAAGGGCATCTTCGCCAAATACGGCATGCCCGATGTCGAGGTGCAGAAGCAGGCTTCGTGGGGCACCACGCGCGACAACCTCGTGCTCGGCTCCGAAGGCAACGGCATCGACGGCGCGCATATCCTGACTCCGATGCCGTATCTGATCTCGGCCGGCAAGGTGACGCAGAACAATCAGCCGACGCCGATGTACATCATGGCGCGGCTCAATCTGAACGGTCAGTGCATCTCGGTCGCCAAGGAATATGCCGATCTCAAGGTCGGCATCGACACCACGCCCTTCAAGGCGGCGCTGGAGAAGAAGAAGGCCTCCGGCAAGGCGGTGAAGGCCGCGATGACCTTCCCGGGCGGCACGCATGATCTGTGGATTCGTTACTGGCTCGCTGCGGGCGGCATCGATCCCGACAAGGACATCGAGACCATCGTGGTGCCGCCGCCGCAGATGGTGGCCAACATGAAGGTCGGCACCATGGATTGCTTCTGCGTCTGCGAGCCATGGAATCTGCAGCTCATCCATCAGGACATCGGCTACACCGCGATCACGACAGGCGAGCTCTGGGACAAGCATCCGGAGAAATCGTTCGGCCTGCGCGCCGCCTGGGTCGACAAGAACCCGAAGGCTGCGAAGGCACTGCTGATGGCCGTGATGGAAGCCCAGCAGTGGTGCGAAAAGGCGGAGAACCGCGAGGAGACCGCGGCGATCTGCGCCAAGCGGCAATGGATCAACTGCCCGGTCGAGGACATCACCGATCGCATGAAAGGCAAGTTCGACTACGGCACCGGTCGGGTGGTCGAGAACTCGCCGCAGCAGATGCGGTTCTGGAAGGACAACGCATCCTATCCCTATCAGAGCCACGACCTCTGGTTCCTCACCGAGGATATCCGCTGGGGCAAGTATGAGGTGGGTTTCGACACCAAGGCGCTGATCGCCAAGGTCAATCGCGAGGATCTCTGGAAGGAGGCCGCCAAGGAGCTCGGCGTGCCGGCATCGGAAATTCCAACTTCGACCTCGCGCGGCAAGGAGACCTTCTTCGACGGCAAGGTGTTCGATCCCGCCGATCCCGCCGCTTACCTGAAGTCGCTGTCCATCAAGCGTGTCGATGTCTGATGTGAGTGGAGCCGCGCGCATCGCGCGGCTCTCCCTTTGACCACGGAGATTGTCTGTCAATGTCGATGCCTGCCATGAAGACCGAAGTGTCAGCGGTGGCGATCCCGCAGGCCGCTGCCGCGGCGCCGGTCGTGACCATGACGCCGAAGCGCGCGTCGCGCGCCGAAGCCTACGCCAAGATGGCGAAGGAGACCGCGGCGCGCGTCGTGCCGCCGTTGATCGTGGTCGCGCTGCTGCTGGTGGTGTGGGAGCTGATCTGCCGGCGCGCCGGCTCCAGCCTGCCGCCGCCTTCAAAAGTGTTCAAGGACACCAGGGAGCTGATCCTCGATCCGTTCTTCGACAATGGCGGCATCGACAAGGGCCTGTTCTGGCACCTCTCCGCCAGCCTTCAGCGCGTTGCCTACGGCTATTCGCTGGCGGCGATCGCGGGCATCGCACTCGGCACGCTGGTCGGCCAGTCGGTCTGGGCGATGCGCGGGCTCGATCCGCTGTTCCAGGTGCTGCGCACCATCCCGCCGCTCGCCTGGCTGCCGCTGTCGCTCGCAGCATTCCGCGACGGCCAGCCCTCGGCGATCTTCGTGATCTTCATCACCTCGGTATGGCCGATCATCATCAACACCGCGGTCGGCATCCGCAACATCCCGCAGGATTACCGCAACGTCGCCGCCGTGGTGCAGCTCAATCCGCTGGAGTTCTTCACCAAGATCATGATCCCGGCGGCCGCGCCCTACATATTCACCGGCCTGCGCATCGGCATCGGACTGTCCTGGCTCGCGATCGTCGCCGCGGAAATGCTGATCGGCGGCGTCGGCATCGGCTTCTTCATCTGGGATGCGTGGAATTCCTCGCACATCAGCGAAATCATCCTGGCGCTGTTCTATGTCGGCATCATCGGCTTCGTGCTCGACCGGCTCATTGCGGGCCTCGGCAAAGTCGTGACCCGCGGCACGGCTGCGAACTGAGGAGGACCAGTCATGCAGGCCTATCTGAAGCTCGATCACATCGACAAGATTTTCACCCGCGGCAGCGCTACCACCGAGGTGTTGAAGGACATCAACCTGACCATCGAGAAGGGCGAATATGTCTCGATCATCGGCCATTCCGGCTGCGGCAAGTCGACCCTGCTCAATATCGTGGCCGGCCTCACCGGCGCCACCAATGGCGGCGTGCTGCTGGAGAACCGTGAGGTCAACGCGCCGGGGCCGGATCGCGCCGTGGTGTTCCAGAACCACAGCCTGTTGCCGTGGCTGACCGTCTACGAGAACGTCAAGCTCGGCGTCGACAAGGTGTTTGCCAGGACCAAGAGCAGGGCCGAGCGCGACGCCTGGGTGATGCACAATCTCAGCCTGGTGCAGATGGCGCATGCCAAGGACAAGCGGCCGAGCGAGATCTCGGGTGGCATGAAGCAGCGCGTCGGCATCGCGCGCGCACTCGCGATGGAGCCGAAGGTGCTGCTGCTCGACGAGCCGTTCGGCGCGCTCGACGCGCTGACCCGTGCGCATCTGCAGGATTCGGTGATGGCGCTGCATCAGAAGCTCGGCAACACCATCCTGATGATCACCCACGACGTCGACGAGGCCGTGCTGCTGTCGGACCGCATCGTCATGATGACCAACGGCCCGAGCGCACGGATCGGCGAGGTGCTCGAGGTGCCCTTGGCGCGCCAGCGCAAGCGGCTCGAGCTCGCGACCAACCCCGGCTACCTGAAATGCCGGCAGCGCGTGCTCGAATTCCTCTATGAGCGCCACAGCTTCGTCGAGGCGGCATGAGCAGCGCCTCGCTCACGTGAGAGCTTTTTTCGGCCTCGCCGCAATGGCGCGGCGAGGAAGCAGCATGCACGGAGGCACACATGACGGAAGACCAGGTCAAGCTCGTCCAGGAGACCTTCGCCAAGGTCGCACCGATCTCGGAGCAGGCGGCGGTCATCTTCTATGACCGCCTGTTCGAGGTCGCGCCCGCCGTCAAGGCGATGTTTCCCTCTGATATGACCGAGCAGCGCAAGAAGCTGATGGGGACGCTCGCCGTCGTCGTCAATGGATTGAGTAACCTGTCGTCGGTGCTTCCCGCCGCGAGTGCGCTCGCCAAGCGCCATGTCGACTATGGCGCCAGGCCTGAGCATTATCCGGTGGTCGGCGGCGCATTGCTGTGGACCTTGGAGAAGGGCCTCGGCGAAGCCTGGACGCCTGATGTCGCCGCCGCATGGACCGCAGCCTACGGCACGCTGTCCGGCTACATGATTTCGGAAGCCTATGACAGCGCGCAGGCGGCGGAGTAGGGCGACGATCATCGGCCCACGCCGCGCGAAATCAGTTCCGCTAGGAACTGAACGTCCATCCGCGTCATTGCGAGCGTAGCGAAGCAATCGATACCTCCGCTAGCCGAGAGATGGATTGCTTCGTCGCTATCGCTCCTCGCAATGACGAAAGGATCGATCTAAGGTCCACCCGCTCCGCCAACGGGTGAACCAATAAAATGATGTTCCTGGAAACGCCGCCGAAACTGATCCCGACCGAGGTCTTCTCCGCGGTGCCGGCCGAATTCCGCCGCAAGGTGGCGAGCGAATGGGCCGATGCCAACCGGCCGGGCGCGGTGACCGACTGCTTCATCGAGGGGCCGTCGTTCGATGCCGACGGCAACCTCTACATCGTCGACATTCCGTTCGGCCGCATCTTCAGGATTGCGCCGGACAAATCATGGACGCAGGTCGCCGAATATGACGGCTGGCCGAATGGGCTGAAGATCGACGCCAAAGGCCGCATCCTGATCGCCGACTACCGGCACGGGCTGATGGAGCTCGATGCCAAATCGGGCGAGGTCACGCCGCTGCTGCGCTCGCGCAATTCGGAATCATTCCGCGGCTGCAACGATCTGCACATCGCCACGAACGGCGACATCTACTTCACCGACCAGGGCCAGACCGGGCTGCACGATCCGACCGGCCGGGTCTATCGCTTGAAAACCAGCGGGCAGCTCGACTGCCTGATCGACACCGGCGTCAGCCCGAACGGCTTGGTGCTCGATCCGCATGAGGCGGTGCTGTTCGTCGCCATGACACGCGACAATGCGGTGTGGCGCGCGCCGTTCATGAAGGACGGCAGCGTGTCCAAGGTCGGCCGGTTCTGCTCGCTGTTCGGCCCGAGCGGACCGGACGGCATGACGATGGACAGGGCGGGGCGGTTGTTCGTCGCGCACGCCTCGCTCGGCCACGTCTTCGTGTTCGCTCCGAACGGCGAGTGCATCGCGCGGATCAAGTCCCGCGCCGGCCAGAGCTGCACCAATGTCGCGATCGGCGGCGCCAACCGCGACCGGCTCTACATCACGGAATCGGTGACGGGCACGGTGCTGGTCGCCGATATCAGCGGGCTCGACGGATAGTCACGCACCTGCGCTGGAACGAAGCACGCTGTCGCTTGGTGCGATGGACAACAGCCAGTCGCCGAACACCTGCTCGGCTTGCGCGGCGACCGGCCTCGCGAGCGCCTGCGTCGTCGCGCGCAGTTCGGGGATTGAGACTTTCGCGGCCGACAGTTCGACGGCGTGGCCGACATACCATTCCTCGAGCTGCCGCGGATCGGCCTCGAGGTGGAATTGCAGCGCGAGTGCGTTGCGGCCGTAAGCGAAGGCCTGGTTCTCGTAATTGGCATTCGAGGCCAGCCGCACGGCATCCTTGGGCAGGTCGAACGTGTCGCCGTGCCAGTGCAGCACTTTGCTGTGCAGATTGCGCAGGCAGGATGACTTGCCGTCAGCCGTCAGTTCGACCGGGCCCCAGCCGATTTCCTTGACCTTGCCCGGGAACACGCGGCCGCCCAGCGCCTGCGCCATCAGTTGCGCGCCGAGGCAGATGCCGAGCGTCGGCAGTCCGCGGCGGAGCCGGTGTTCCAAGAGCGCAAGCTCGGTCGAGAGGAGCGGATAGGTGTCGGTCTCGTAGACCCCGATCGGGCCGCCCAGCACGATCAGGAGGTCCGCGTCGCTGACCGCGCGATCGGAGAGGTCGTCGACCGGCGCATCGCAGAACGACACGCTCCAGCCCGCACGCTCCATGATCGGGGCCAGCAGCCCGAGGTCCTCGAACGCAACATGGCGGATGGCAATGGCGGAGCGGGGTGGTCGCATCGGCAACGTCCAGTGTGTCGCTATATAATATAAAATATAGCGCAGCGGATCGCGGCGAGTCCAGCCGCCACGGCACAGGGCTGATCAGCGGTCGGAATGCATCTTCTCGAGAAAATCCTTCACGCCGCTGACGGCGCCGGTATTCGAGGCGACATAGCCGGGGAGCGCGCCCACGGCCTTGTGAAACTCGCTGCTCTTCATGATATCGAGCACGCGCTGCATCGGCTCGGTCTCGAGGAACGCGCGCTTGCAGACGAAGAAGTAGTCCTCCGTGAGCAGCCGGATGAAGTCGAGGCCGAACTGCCGTGCGGCGGCCTCGACGCCAAAACTCGCATCCGCCATGCCGCTTGCGACATAGGCGGCGACCGCGGCATGGGTGAACTCCATGTGCTGGGCGCCATTGATCCGGCTTTGCGGGATCTTGTGCAGCGTCAGCAATTGATCGAACAGCAGCCGCGTGCCGGAATCATGGTCGCGGTTGACGAAGCGGGCCTTGCGCTCGACCAGATCCTTCAGCGAGGTGATCTTCAGCGGGTTGCCGCGCTTGACCATCAGGCCCATCTCGCGCGTGACGAAGTTGATCACACGGTCCTCGCGCGGGTCGAGCCATTCCCGGCAGGCCTTGATGCCCCGCGCGCGCAGTTCGCCGTGCGGCAGATGCACGCCGGAGAGATCGCAGGCGCCCTGCGCCAGCGAGACCAGCGAGTTCTGGTTGCTGACGTAACGGAGATCGACGCCCACGCCGCCTTCGCGATCGAGGAACTCGCGCAGCTTGGACACGGCAAAGCCGTGGCTGGCATGGACACGGATGACCTGCGGCCGCTGCGCGAGGAACGGCTTGATCTCGGTCACCAGTTCCTGCGCGAGGTTCTCGAGCTGCAATCCGAGCCGCGCCTGCATGCGCTCGCCGGCCCACACCAGCTTCTCGCCGAACGGCGTCAGCTTCGAGCCCTTGCCGCGCTGCGTCTCCACCAGCGGCACGCCGAAGAAGCCGGACCATTGCTCGATCAGATTCCAGACATGGCGATAGGACAGCTGCGCATCGGTGGCGGCGCTGGTGATCTTCCCGGTCTTCCTGATCTCGTTGAGGATGCCGAGCATCACGACCGCGGTCTGCGGGCTGTTCTCTTTCCGAAAGCGCCAGACGGTCTCGATCTCGATCTGCAGCATCGTGGTCACCACCTATGAAGTTGACTTCATATCCTGGTATACCAATAGGCACAAGATATCATATTTACTGCGATCAAAAGCTTCCTACGTTGAGTCACAGTACCAGGAGGAAATATGATGTCGGTTGCATATGACTATGAGCGCGACGCCCACCACGCCCCGACCGTCCGGGACGAGCTGTTGGTGATCGACGGCACCCGTGTCCGCTCGCTGTCCGGAAAGACCTTCAAGTCCCTCAATCCCGCCACCGAGCAGGTGATCGCGACCATTGCCGAAGGCAATGAGCTCGACGTCGACCGCGCGGTCGCCGCCGCCCGCCGCGCCTTCGAAGGCCCGTGGCGCACCATGCGCGCCGCCAAGCGCGGCCACATCCTCTTGAAATGGGCCGAGCTGCTCAAGCAGCACGCCGACGAGATCGCAGCCCTGGAAAGCCTCGATGCCGGCAAGCCGATATCGGCGGTGCTGCGCCAGGATTTTCCCGCCGCGATCGATACGTTGACCTATTACGCCGGCTGGGCCGACAAGATCAGCGGCGATGTCGTCTCGACGCGTGACGATGCGCTGACCTACACGGTGCGCGAGCCGGTCGGCGTGGTCGCCGCGATCGTGCCGTGGAATTTCCCGCTGATGATCGGCATGTGGAAGCTCGCACCGGCACTGGCCTGCGGCTGCACGGTCGTGATGAAGCCGGCCGAGCTGACCTCGCTGTCGGCGCTGCGGATCGGCGAGGTCGCGCTCGAGGCCGGACTGCCGAAGGGCGTGCTCAACATCGTGACCGGACCCGGCCGCGTCGTCGGCGACGCGCTGGTCAATCATCCCGATGTCGACAAGGTGACGTTCACCGGCTCGCCCGGCGTCGGCCGCGGCATCATGAAGGGCGCCGCCGGCAACTTCAAACGGGTCTCGCTCGAATTGGGCGGCAAGTCCGCCAATGTGATCTTCGACGACGCCAATCTTGAGGCCGCCGCAAAGGCGGCCGCGGCCGGCATTTTCTTCAACGCCGGTCAAGTTTGCTCGGCCGGCTCACGCGTGCTGGTGCAGGAAAACGCCTATGACGAAGTGGTCGAGCGCCTGGTCGCCCGCGCAGAAGCCTTGCGCATCGGCGATCCCGCGGATCGCGCTACTGTGCTCGGACCTGTCATCTCCGAGAAGCAGATGCGCTCGATCCTCGACTATGTCGAGATCGGCAAAAACGAGGGCGCGCATCTCGCCACCGGCGGCGCACGTGTCGGCGACCGCGGCTATTTCATCAGCCCCGCGGTGTTCGCCAATGTCGCACACGAGATGCGCATCTCGCAGGAGGAGATCTTCGGTCCCGTCGTCAGCGTGATCAAGTTCAAGGACGAGGCCGATGCGCTGCGCATCGCCAACGGCACCGCCTACAGCCTCGCCGCCGGCGTCTGGAGCGCCGATATGGGCCGCGTGCAGCGCTTCGCCAAGAAGGCCCGCGCCGGCACGGTGTGGATCAACACCTATGGCTATACCGACGTGCGGTTGCCATGGGGCGGCGAACGCGACTCCGGCCTCGGCCGCGAGCACGGCACCGCCGCGCTCGACAATTTCACGGAGCCGAAGGCGGTGTGGATGAATCTCAACGTGTGACCGCGCGTAACGCGAGCGCGGATCGGAGGAT
The DNA here is from genome assembly GCF_018129565.1 of Bradyrhizobium sp. AUGA SZCCT0105. Lineage (NCBI taxonomy): Bacteria > Pseudomonadati > Pseudomonadota > Alphaproteobacteria > Hyphomicrobiales > Nitrobacteraceae > Bradyrhizobium > Bradyrhizobium sp. AUGA SZCCT0105. The sequence goes on from NZ_JAFCMK010000001.1 coordinate 1,305,488, forward strand.
CCGCGCTGTTGGGATTGGTGAGAGCGCGCAACATATTCGCCGTCGTCCCGGCGAAGGCCGGGACCCATAACCCCAAATCTACGTTGTTGGACCACGCTGGGGCCGCAGCAACCTTCACAACTGACTTTTGTGGTAATGGGTCCCGGCCTTCGCCGGGACGACGATGAAGAGACAGTGTCACTCGTTTGCACTATCGTTCGGCGTGGGGCGAGCTGGAACGAGGCGATCGTGCAGACAAGAAAATTCGGCAACAACGGCCCGCGGGTCTCGGTGATCGGGCAGGGCACCTGGTATCTCGATCGCGGTGACCGCAAGGCGGCGATCGCTGCGCTGAAGCGCGGCATCGACGCCGGCATGACGCATATCGACACGGCCGAGATGTATGGCGACGCCGAGCTCGTGATTGCGGACGCGATCACCGGCCGCCGCGACGAACTGTTCCTGGTCTCGAAGGTGCTGCCGAGCAACGCCTCGCGCCGTGGGACCATTACCGCCTGCGAGCGCTCGCTGAAGCGGCTGAAGACCGATCGCCTCGATTGCTATCTGCTGCATTGGCGCGGAACCTATCCGCTCGCCGAGACGGTCGCGGCGTTCGACGAATTGATCGCGGCCGGCAAGATCCGCTCCTGGGGCGTCAGCAATTTCGACGCAGACGATCTCGATGAACTGCTCGATGTGGCGGGCGAGGGCAAGATCGCCTGCAACCAGGTGCTCTACCATCTGCGCGAGCGCGCCATCGAGCACGCCGTGATCCCGTGGTGCGAGCGGCATGGCGTGGCCGTGGTCGCCTACTCGCCGTTTGGCCACAATGATTTTCCCGCGCTATCGAGCAAATCAGGCGCGGTGCTGCAATCGATCGCGCAGGCGCACCAGGCGACGCCGCGCCAGGTCGCGCTGAGCTTCCTCACGCGGCTGCCGTCGGTGCTCGCGATCCCGAAAGCGTCGAACGCGGACCACGCGGCGGAGAATGCCGCGGCGGGAACGCTCAAGCTCGGCGGCGACGAGATCGCCGCGCTCGACGCGGCGTTCCCGCGCGGGCCGAAGCCGCGCTCGCTGCCGATGCTGTAATTCGCGGGATTCACTGGAAGCCCGGCTCCACACAGTTCTTAACAAACTGTTGCAGTTGCGGCCGCGCGCAGGCTGCGGCGGGCGGTCGCGCACGCTGGTGCATATCGGAGTCCCGTTTTCGGGCATTGTTCTTGCGGCGGAATTGGCGTTCTGTACGAACAGCAGATTCCCCTTATTTCGCGTTCGAGATTGCCGTGACACCGCCCCCCGCCGTAGCCGCCAGGCTGGACAGCGTTCCTCTTGCATTGCCCGCGAAGACATCTGTTGCACGCAAGGCGCCGGCCCGCACCGACCGGCCGTTCAAAGGCATTGCGCTGATCCTGCTGTCGACGGTGTTCTTGGGCACCTCCGACGTCACCGCGAAATATCTGTCGTCCTCGCTGCCTTCGATTGAGATCGCCTGGATCCGCTTCCTGGTGTTCGCGCTGATCATGACGCCGGCGATGCTGCCGGGCACGCCGCTGTTTGCGCTGCGCAGCAGCCGTCCCGGCCTGCATGTGCTGCGCGGCGCCGCGCTGCTCGGCTCCTCCCTGATCTTCATCACGGGGCTGGGCTTCCTGCCGATCGCTGAGGCCTCGGCCACCAGTTTCGTCTCGCCGCTGTTCGTCACCGCGCTGTCGATCGCTTTCCTAGGCGAGAAGGTCGGCATGCGACGCTGGATTGCAACCGCGGTCGGCCTCGCCGGTGTGTTCATCATCCTGCGACCGGGCACCAGCGCCTTCCATCCAGCGGCTGTCTTCCCGCTCGTCTCGGCGCTGGCCTGGGCCGCCACGCTGATCCTGACGCGCATGATGAGCGGCAGCGAACGTCCGATCACGGTGATGACCTATTCGTCGATCGTCGGCGTCGCCATCGTCAGCGCGCTGGTGCCGTTCGTCTGGGTCACGCCGACCTGGCACGACATCATGTTCGGCATCCTGATTGGCGTCGCGTCCACCGTCGGACAGTGGATCGTCGTGCTGGCGTTCCGCTATGGCGATGCCTCGGTGCTGGCGCCGTTCTCCTACACGCAGCTGCTGTGGGTCAGCATCCTCGGCTTCCTGATCTTCGGTGAGGTGCCGGATTACTGGACCATCCTCGGCGCCGGCTTCATCGTCGCCTCCGGCCTCTACACCGCGCATCGCGAGCGCATGCGCCGCTCGCAAGTGTTGGCGGTGGCCAGCGAGCCGTCGCCGAACGCCTGACCACGCGTATCCATTTTACAACAGATGCCCTGAATCCGACCTGATGCGCTGACCGTGCACGGCTTGAGAAGACGCGCCTCCCGCGAGTTGCAAGATAGCCCATTCGGGTCAAGCCGCGTCCGCGCGGCGCTATCGATTTGGGGCTGGGGCAATGCGGGAGTGGGGCTGCGCGCGAATCCGTCTGCGAGGCTGGTTGATGGTCGCGATCATCCTTTCAACCGCTCTGCTCGCCGGGCCGGTTGTCGCACAAAACGGCGGCGTCGGCGGCGAGGGTAATTATCAGTCGACAGGACAACATGGCGGCGCCGGCGGCATTCCCGGTGTGAGCGGTGGCGTCGGCGGCGACGGCGGCGCTCCGAATCGCCCGTGCCAATGCACCGGTGGTGGTGGTGGCGGCGGCGCTGAGGGCGCCGCCGGAGGTGCCGGCGGCCCTGGCGGCAATAACGCCTCTCCCGACGGCGGTGCCGGTGGCGCGGCCGGACAGGATGGCGTTGCTGGAACGATCGGTCCAGTTACCGCGAGCGGTGGTGGCGGTGGCGGCGGCGGTCTCAGCGGCACGTCCGGTGCGACGCTGAACAATAACGGGATATTGACGGGCGGCAATGGCGGCAAGGGTGGCGACGGTGGCGTCAACGCCTCGAACCCTTCAGCCCAAATCGCTGGCGGCGGCGGTGGTGGTGGTGCGGGCGGCAGTGCATTCACCATCACCGGCGCAGGAATTCACTCGAACAGCGGCAGCATCACAGGCGGCAATGGGGGCGCGGGCGGCGCCGGCGATGTCGGTGGCGGCGGCGGTGACGGCGGCACCGGCATCGTCGTCAGTGCGCCAGGCGCAACGATCAGGAATTCCGGCTCGATCTCGGGTGGCGCGGGCGCTGGTGGCGGCGCGCAGGTGTCCGATATCGACGCGAATCAAGGCGAGCCGTCCACCGGCGGCACGCGGGGGAAGCCCGGTGCAGCAGGCACGGGCGGTTCCGGAATCGTCGGTAGCGGCTTGACCATCATCAACAGCGGGACGATCACCGGCGGCGGCGGCCCGGGTGCGCAGGGCAACGCGATCGGCTTCACCGGCGGAACCAATACGCTGACGTCGATCGGTGGAATGCTCAGGGGCAATCTTGCGATTGCAAATGGCGTCGGTGCCAGCCTGACGTTCCTGCAAACCAGCGCGGCCGGCGCGTCGGGCGATGTCACCATCTCCGGCATCACGGGCCTCGATGGCTTGGCCACCGACGCCTCGGTTGCCGTCAAGCTGGATGGTGGGCGCTCGCTGATCGTCACCGGCGCCAGCACCTACACCGGCGGCACCTCGGTGAGCGACGGATCGACGCTCGTCATCCGCAACAGCAACGCACTCGGCAGCGGCACGCTGAAGATGGGCGAGACGCTTGCCGGTCTTACCAAGCTGGTGCTGGACGGCAACGGCCTCAACATCGCCAACACCATCGTCATCAACAGCGATCCCATCATCACCGTCGCCGCCGGTACCACAAGCGCGATGTCGGGGCCTATCAGCGGTGCCGGCGATATCGTGCTCAACGGGGGCGGCAGGCTGGTGCTGTCCGGCGCGAATACATATACCGGCGGCACCACGATCTGCGGCACTGCGTGCGGCGTTGCCGGCGGCAGCAGCGTGCTGCTAGTCGGCGTCGACACCGTGGGTACGCCGGGCGCGATCGTCTCGTCGGCAATCGGCACCGGCCTGCTGACCTTCGACGGCGGGACGCTGCAGGCCGGCGGCAATTACACGATCGCGAACAACGCACAGATCAACGCCACCGGCGGCAGCATCGACGGCAACGGATCCACCTTCACTTACTCGGGCAACATTGGCGGCGCCGGTGGACTGTCAGTGCTGGGCGCTTCGGCCTTCGTCGGCCGCGTGGTGTTGACAGGCTCCAACACCTATGCCGGCGGCACCACGATCTGCAATTGCGCAACGCTGCAACTCGGCGACGCCAGCCACACCGCCTCGATCGTCGGCGAAGTCACTGTCAACGGCAGGTTCGAGATCGTCAACGCCAACACGGCGGGCATCACCAAGATCGTCAACGACGGCTTCAACGGGTTCGCCAGCACGACGTTCCACAATTCCACCACGGCGTCGACGGCCGTGATCGTCAACCGGAATTTCGGCGCCACGGTGTTTGGCGACAGCAGCACCGCGGGCAATTCCACCATTACCAATGGTGACAACACCAATGGTAACAACGTCGGCTCGACGTATTTCCTCGGATTTTCGTCGGCGGCGTCGGCGAAGATGACGACGTCCGCCACCGGCTATATCAGTTTCTTCCAGAGCAGCACCGCGGCGAACGCGACCATCGACAACAGCGGCTTGACCTATTTCGGCCCGATCGGCGACGCGACCGAGGCGCCGACCGCAGGCAACGCGACGATCACCAACCGGTCCGGCGGCGCGCTGGTCTTTGCCGCATATGCGACGGCCGGAAACGCCGTGATCACGACCGAGAGCGGCGCGAGCGTCAAGTTCGTCGACAACGCGACCGGCGGTGCCGCGCAGTTCATCACCCAGGGAACCGGCTATGTCGACTTCGGCGGCAGCCTTGGGCCGAACGGTGATGGTCGCATCACGGCAGGTTCGATCGCGGGCTCGGGCACCTACTACATCGGTAGCGGCAATACGCTCGCGGTCGGTGGCAACAATCTCTCGACAGTCGTCAGCGGCGTGATCGCGGATTCCAATTCCTGCGGTTGCGGCCCGGCCGGGCCTGGCAATCTGGAAAAGACCGGCAGCGGCACGCTGACTCTCTCGGGTGTCAACACCTATACCGGAGCTACCGTTGTCAATGGCGGCGTCCTGCAAGTCGATGGTTCGATCGTGTCGTCGAGTTCAGTCACGGTGAATTCAGGCGGCGCGCTCTCCGGTATCGGCACCGTCGGCAATACGACGATTGCGAGCGGTGGCATTTTGCTGCCAGGCAATGCGACACCGGGCACATTCCTCAACGTGGCGGGCAATCTCGCTTTCCAGTCTGGCGCGCTGTATCTGGTCGGGCTCAATGCGACCGCCGCCACATCAGCCAAGGTGACCGGCACCGCGGCGCTTGCCGGATCGGTGGGTGTAAGCATCGCTGCCGGCAGCACGATCGCCAGGCAATACACCATCCTGTCGGCGGCCGGCGGTCGCAACGGCGTGTTCGCCGGTGTCGCTTCAACCGGGCTGCCGTCGGGTCTGGTTGCAACGCTCGGCTACGACGCAAACAATGCCTATCTCAATTTCGCGCTCGATTACGCCGTGAAATCGAAGCTCAACGTCAACCAGATCAATGTTGCCGCGACGCTGCAGAACTTCTTTAATGCCAATGGCGGCATCAACGTGGCTTATGCGGGACTCTCGCCGAACGGCCTGACCCAGGCCTCGGGCGAGAGCGCGACCGGCTCGCAGCAGGCGACGTTCAACGCGATGAACCAGTTCCTCGGTCTGCTGACCGATCCGTTCGTCGCCGGGCGCGATGGCGGTTTTGGTGGCGGCGCGAGCGCTACGCCGTTTGCCGAGGAGAGCGCGTCGCTGGCGTATGCGGCGCGCACGACCGAGCCACGCGATGCGCTGGCCGCGATTTACTCCAAGGCACCGCCGCCGCAGCAGCCCGACTTCGAGCAGCGCTGGAGCATCTGGACAGCGGGCTATGGCGGTTCGCAGACCACCAGCGGCAATGCGGTGCTGGGCTCGAACAACACCAGCAGCAGCGTCTACGGCACCGCAGTCGGCGCCGACTACCGTTTCTCGCCGAACACCATTGCAGGCTTTGCGCTCGCCGGCGGCGCCACCAGCTTCAGCACCAACGGTCTCGGCTGGGGCCGCTCCGACCTGTTCCAGGCCGGCGCGTTCGTTCGCCACACCGTCGGCGCGGCGTATCTGAGCGCCGGGCTCGCCTATGGTTGGCAGGACATCACCACCGACCGCATCGTCACCGCGGCGGGCGTCGACCATCTGCGGGCGAACTTCAACGCCAATGCGTGGTCGGGCCGGCTCGAAGGCGGCTATCGCGCCGCCACGCCCTGGATCGGGCTGACACCTTACGCGGCGGCGCAATTCACCAGCTTCGAGCTGCCAGGCTATGCGGAAAGCGTGGTTTCCGGTGGCGGTGCCTTCGCGCTGAACTATGCGGCGAAGAGCGTCACCGACACGCGCAGCGAGCTCGGCCTGCGCTCGGACAAATCCTTCGCGGTCGATGGCGGCATCGTGACGTTGCGCGGCCGCGTCGCCTGGGCGCACGACTTCAACCCGAACCGCAGCGCCGCGGCCGTGTTCCAGGCGCTGCCGGGGGCGGCCTTCGTGGTCAACGGTGCGGCGCAGGCCAGCGAGTCCGCGCTGGCCACCGCCTCGGCGGAGATCAAGTGGCGCAACGGCTGGTCGGCGGCTGCGACCTTCGAGGGTGAATTCTCCAACGTCACCCAGTCCTACGCCGGCAAAGGCGTTATGCGCTATACGTGGTGACCCTCCGTGCTATAGCCTGCCGCAGCGAAAGCCTGTCCCGGACTTGTCCGCGACAGTGTATTTCGCGAGACGAAATACGCATCAAAATGAGTGGGAAGAAACCCACGCGGGAGGGAACATGCGCGCAGCGATCTTCAGAGATGGCGAGATTGTCGTCGACCAGATGCCGGAACCGAAGCCGGGCGCCGGCCAGGTGCTGGTCAAATCGCTCGCCTGCGGCATCTGCGGTTCCGATCTGCACGCGCGCAAGCACGCCCACCGCATGGTGGAGCTGAGCAAGTTTCTCCCTGGCCGCACGCCGATGGACCTGTCGCGCGACGTCGTGTTCGGCCACGAGTTTTGCTGCGAGATCCTGGATTACGGTCCGGGCACCACGCGCAAGCTGAAGCCCGGCACGCGCGTGTGCTCGTTGCCGGCGCTGCTGACGCCGGAGGGCCCGAAGGGCATCGGCTATTCCAACGACTATCTCGGCGCCTATGCCGAGCAGATGCTGCTCAGCGAGCCGCTGCTGCTCGAGGTGCCGAACGGGCTCGCGGCAGAGCATGCCGCGCTCACCGAGCCGCTTGCGGTCGGCGTCCACGCGGTGGCGATGGCCAACATCAGGGGCGGCGAGGTGCCGCTGGTGATCGGTTGCGGGCCGGTCGGCCTTGCGGTAATCGCGGCGCTGAAGATCAAGGGGCTCGGCCCGATCGTCGCCGCCGACTACTCGCCGGCGCGGCGGCTGCTCGCCGAGAAGATGGGCGCCGATGTCGTGGTCGATCCCGCCAAGACGCAGCCTTATGCGAGCTGGGCCGAGCACGCCCAGATGACCGACGCCGAGAAGGCGGCGCGGCCGCCGATGCAGGCGCTGCTGCCGCCGCTGAAGCCCGCGCTGATCTTCGAATGCGTCGGCGTGCCCGGCGTGTTGCAGCAGGTGTTCGAGGGCGCCCCGCGCAGCGCCCGTGTCGTCGTGGTCGGGGTCTGCATGGAGACCGACAAGTCCGAGCCGATGCTCGGCATCATCAAGGAGCTCAACGTCCAGTACGTGCTCGGCTACACGCCGGAGGAGTTCGCCTATTCGCTGCGTCTGATCGCGGAAGGCCAGGTCGATGCGGCATCACTCGTGACCGGCCGCGTCGGCATCAACGGCGTCGCGCAGGCCTTTGCCGATCTCGCCAATCCCGAGGCGCACACCAAGATCCTGGTTGAGCCGTGGCGTTGAGCACGGTTTTGTAGGGTGGGTTAGCCGAAGGCGTAACCCACCATCTTTTTCAAGACACGAAGTCGGTGGGTTACGCTGCGCTAACCCACCCTACAGATCGGCCGCGCGGTTTGCATTTCGTGACACCGAATCTATAGTTCGCTGTCGTCTGGAAGCATCTACCTCATGCGCGTTTCAATCATCACGGGAGGCGGCTCCGGCATCGGCGCCGCGGTTGCGCGCCGGCTCGCCGGCCCCGATCAGGGGCTGATGCTGCATGGCCAGGGTGCCGAGGCCAGCGGGCTCGCGCGGCTGAATTCGGTTGCGGAGGAATGCCGCAGCAAGGGCGCCAAGGTCGCGGTCTCTACCGGCGATCTGGCCGGGGCCGGCGCGGGTACGTCGCTGGTCGCGGCTGCGCGCGCCGCTTTCGGGCCGATCGATGCCATTGTGCACGCCGCGGGCTTTGCCGATCGCCGCGATTTCGCCAGCCTGCCGCGCGACGCGCTGGAGCGCGCCTTTGCCGTGATGGCGGCGGCATTCCACGAGATCGCGGCGGCCGCGCTGCCCGATCTCGCGCGCAGCGCGCAGGGCCGCGTTGTCGCGGTCTCCAGTTTCGGACCGCATCGCTTCGTGCCGGGCGCGACCTATCCGGGATCGGCCGCCGCCAAGGCCGCGCTCGAAGTGCTGGTGAAGTCGCTCGCGATCGAGCTCGCAGCATCGGGCGCCACCTCAAATGCCGTGATGCCCGGCTACACGCGCAAGGATCCCGGCCTGTTCGGCGCGCTGGATTACTCGACCTGGGAGCGGGTGGCGAAAGCCAATCCGATGCAGCGGCTGGCCGAGCCCGACGAGGTTGCCGCGGTCGTGGCTTTCCTGCTGTCGCCGGAAGCGGGCCACATCACCGGCGCCACGCTGCCGGTCGATGGTGGCCTGACCTTGATGTGACGGCATGAGCGAGGGTGCGATAGCGCAGCAGGCTGACGTCGTCGTGCTTGGCGCAGGCATGGTCGGCGTCTCGGCCGGCCTTGCTGCACGGCAGCGCGGTCTCTCCGTCGTCATCGTCGACCGCCGCGAGCCCGGCAGCGAGACCTCCTACGGCAATGCCGGCATCATCTCTTCCGGCTCGATCCTGCCGCTCAACACGCCACAGCTTTTGAAGAACCTGCCGAAATATCTCACCAACACGCATCCGGCGCTGCGCTGGAATCTTCCGTGGGCGCTCGCCAATGCCGGCTGGGTGATCCGCTTCCTCGCCGCGGCGACACCGTCGCAGACCAGGCCGCGCGCCGCCGCGTTGCACGGCCTGATCGGGACATCGCTGGCGCTGCATCGCGACTGGATCGTGCAGGCGGGCGCCGGCCATCGCATCAGAGAGACCGGCTGGCTCAAGGCCTGGCGCGGCGACGGGCTTGCATCCGCCAAAGCCGAGCAGGCGGCACTCGCCGAATTCGGCATCAAAAGCGAGGTGCTCGATCGCCAGGCGATCTCCGCGCTCGAGCCGAACATCATCCCCGCCTACAGCACGGGCCTGCTGCACACCCAGACGGCATCGGTCGATTCACCGGGCGCGGTGGTCAAGGCCTATGCGCAGATGCTCGCCGCCGGCGGCGGCACCGTGCGGCGATCCGAGATCCGACGGATCGAACAACAAGACGACGGCTGGCGCGTGCAGCTGGCCGACGGCGCGATCGCCGCGCGCCACGTCGTGGTCGCGCTCGGGCCGTGGTCGGCCGAATTGTTGCGGCCGCTCGGCTATCGCGTGCCCCTGGCGTTCGAGCGCGGCTATCACCAGCATTTCGTGCCGAACCCGGCACGCAAATTGCTGCGGCCGATCCATGATGCGGAGGGGGCATTTCTGATGACGCCGATGGAGCAGGGCGTTCGCGTCACCAGCGGCGTCGAGCTGACCGCGCGCGATGCGCCGTCGAACTATGCGCAGCTCGAGGCGGTGGTGCCGATGGCGCGCAGCGTGGTCGAATTCGGCGAAGCGGTCGGCGAGCGCTGGCGCGGCGCGCGGCCGACGCTGCCGGACAGCCTGCCGATGATCGGCGAAACGCCGCGGCATCACGGTCTCTGGCTCGCCTTCGGCAACCAGCATATCGGCTTCACCACCGGTCCGGGAACGGGCGCCGCGGTCGCGGCAATGATCGCAGGCGCCGCGCCGCCATTCGACGTGAAGGCCTTTTCGCCGGGCCGGTATATCGCGTGACTCGCGCGAGGCCGCCTGCGATGCTGGGAACGCAAGGCGAGCGCAAGACGCGCGGCAACCGAGGGGCAGGATGAACTACGTCTGGGATTTCGGGATCCTCGCCAAGTACAGCCATCTGTTCTGGCTCGGGCTCGGTTGGACCATGGCCTACACAATCGGCACCATCATTCTGGGGACTCTGATCGGCCTGATCGTCGGCATGCTGCGGCTGCGGCGCATTCCGGTGATCGACTGGCTCCTGATCGCCTATATCGAGCTGTTCCGCTGCACGCCGCTGCTGGTGCAGATCATCTGGTTCTACTACGCGTTTCCGGTCGTGATCGGCGTCAACATCCCGGCGCATGTAGCAGCGGTCAGTGTGCTGTCGCTCTATGGCGGCGCGTTCTATGCCGAGATCGTACGCGGCTCGATCGAGAGCGTGCCGGTCGGGCAGTGGGACGCGGCGAAGGCGCTCGGCTTCCGCGGCTGGCGCCTGATGCGGCTCGTGATCCTGCCGCAGGCGCTGAAGCCGATGATGGCGCCCTATGTCAACCAGTCGGTGACGCAGCTGAAGAACACCTCGCTGGTCTCGATCATCGCGGTGCCCGATCTCGTCTACAACGCCACCCTGATCAACGCCGACACCTATCGGCCGCTCGAGGTCTACACCATCGTGGCGCTGATCTATTTCGCGATCCTGTTTCCCTCGACGCTGGTGGCAAGGCGGCTGGAGCGCGGGCTGACCTACGACAAGGTGTGATCGTTCTTCTCCCTCTCCCCGTTCTTACGGGGAGAGGGTCGGGGTGAGGGGTTGCTTCCACGAGTCTGGATCGCGGTGAGACCTGTACCCCCCACCCGGATCGCATCTGGCGATGCGACATAGCCGAAGCTCCGCTTCGGCGTTCTTGAGAGACGGCCGCCAAAGGCGGTCTTCGCCTCTCCCCGCAAGCGGGGCGAGGTGAAGACGAGCGCGCGGCTAGATACTCAGCTCCACCGGCACGTCCTCCGGCTTGACGCCGGCGAGGCCGAGGCCCTTGACGAACCATTCGCGCATCTGGCCGATGCCGCGGTTATAGTCGACCCACACGGACAGGAAATCGCGCCAGCGCTTGTCTTGCTCGCGCCGCACCGCCATGCCGCTCGCGATCGTCACCGAGGGCGAGGCCAGGATCTTGTAGGTGCCGAGGTTCGGGTTCTTGGCGATCGCGGTCAGCCCGAGCACCAGCGCGTTGACCACGCAATCGACGCGGCCCGACGACATTTCCAGCATCACCTCGTCGCGCGACTTCAGTGACTTGATGGTGGCGTTCGGCGCAAAGCGCCGCGCCACCGCCTCATTGGCCGATCCGACGTCAACCGCGATCTTGACCTCGGGCTTGTTGATGTCGGCCCAGGTCTTGGCCTCCAGGCCCTTTTTCAGCATCGCGCCGAACGGATGCGGAAACACCAGGTTGGTGAAATCCACCACCAGCGCCCGCTGCGGGGTCGGGTTGAGCGCAAAGCCGAGGTCGATCTTGTTGGCCTGCAGATCAAGAATCGAATTGCCGTAGGTCGACTCGACATACTCGAGCTTGACGTCGAGCAGCTTGGCGAGGTCGTTCGCCATCTCGATCGAGAAACCGGACCAGGTGCCGGTGGCGAGATCCTTGTTGAAATAGGGCAGCTCGCCCGGCAGCACCGCGATCCGCAGCACCTTGTTGGCCCTGATGCGATCCAGGGTGTTGTCGGCTTGGGTCTGCGCCGAGGCCGGGGTTGCCATGGCGGCCGCCAGCGCCGCGCCGCTGCCGATCCCGAGCGCATAGCGCAGCGCGTCGCGGCGATCTTCGGAAATTGTGATGTCGTCGGATTGAGTCAAGCGGGCCTCCCTGCACCAGATCGGAGGAAGCCTAGCGTCGGTATCCGGTGCCAGCAAGTGCGCGCGCCTGCGCCATTGGTAGGCGAGGGGTGGCTATTTCTTCACCTCGCCCCGCGTGTGGGGAGAGGCGAAGGCCGCCTTTTGCGGCCGTCTCTCAAGAACGCCGAAGCGGAGCTTCGGCTATGTCGCATCGCAGATGCAATCCGGGTGAGGGGGAGTCTCCGCGGGCTCGTCTGTCGTCGTACTTGCGGAGGCAGCCCCTCACCCCAACCCTCTCCCCGTAAGAACGAGGCGAGGGAGCGCAGTCTCGCCCGGTCCGATCAATACGTTCCCGGCACGTACATCTCCGGCGGGATCGGGCCGCGGTGGTAGTCGGGGTTGCGGACCCGCGGCGGCAGCACCACCGGTTGGTGCGTGACCTGCTGATACGGGATCTGGGTCAACAGGTGCGAGATGCAGTTCAGCCGGGCGCGCTTCTTGTCGACGGCATCGACGATCCACCACGGCGAGTCCTGCAGGTGCGTGCGCTCCAGCATCGTTTCCTTGGCCTTGGTGTAGAGCTCCCAGCGGGTCCGCGCCTCGACATCCATCGGGCTCAGCTTCCACTGCTTCAGCGGATCGTGAATCCGCATCGAGAAGCGGAACGCCTGTTCCTCGTCGGTGATCGAGAACCAGTATTTCAGCAGGATGATGCCGGAGCGGATCAGCATGCGCTCGAATTCCGGCACCGACCTGAAGAACTCCTCATACTGGTCGTCGTTGCAGAACCCCATCACCTTCTCGACGCCGGCGCGGTTGTACCAGCTGCGGTCGAACAGCACGATCTCGCCGCCGGCCGGCAGATGCGAGACATAGCGCTGGAAATACCATTGCGTGCGTTCGCGCTCGTTCGGCGCCGGCAGCGCCGCGACACGGCAGATGCGCGGGTTGAGCCGCTGGGTGATGCGCTTGATGACACCGCCCTTGCCGGCGGAATCGCGGCCCTCGAACAGCACGACGACCTTCTTCTTCTCGTGCTGCACCCAGTCCTGCAACTTGACCAGCTCGCCCTGCAACCGCAGCAATTCGCGGAAGTAGACCTTGCGATCGATCGACGGGCTTCCGGCGGCCCCGTCGTGGTCGAACTCGTCGAGCCTCACGTCGTCGAGCTCCAGCTCGAGTTCCTCGTCGAGGCTGTCGGCCATCTCCTGGTGGATGCGGGCGCGCAAGGCTTCGTCGCGCAAGGCTTCATCTCGGGTGGCTTCGTCGGTGAGGTCGGAGGCGGTCATGAAGGTCCGTCTTTCAGTATGTTAGATGGATCGACGGAAGCATTGACGGGCGATGTTACCCCTCTATGACATTGGCATGACCTCTGTTTCACGCAGCGGGCGGGACTGTGCTAACAAGCGATGACAAGATCAAAAAAGGAGACGCCGATGATTTCGCTCACGCCAAAAGACGTCCTGCCCGAGGACGGCACCGCCGGCACGCTGGTCGGACGGGTCTGGCTGCCGCAGGCGGGCGGACCCGCCGTGGTCGCGGTGCGGGGTGACGGCGTGTTCGACGTCACCGCGCGCTTCCCCACCGTGAGCGCGCTGTGCGAGGAAGCCGATCCTGCGGCCGCGTTGCGTGCCACGCGCGGCGAGCGCATCGGCGATTTTGACGCCATCCTCGCCAACACGCCGCCCGATGGTCGCGACGCGACAAGACCGCATCTGCTCGCGCCGGTCGACCTGCAGGTGCTGAAGGCCGCCGGCGTCACCTTCGCGATCTCGATGCTGGAGCGCGTGATCGAGGAGCGGGCGCGCGGCAACCCGTCGTCGGCGGAGGCTATCCGCAAGGAGGTGGTGCGCCTGGTCGGCGACGATCTCTCCAAGCTGAAGCCGGGCTCCGAGCAGGCGATGCGGTTGAAGCAGGTGCTGATCGACCAGAACGCCTGGAGCCAGTATCTCGAGGTCGGCATCGGTCCCGACGCCGAAGTGTTCACCAAGGCGCCGACGCTGTCCTCGGTCGGGTCAGGCATGGATGCCGGCCTGCATCCGAAATCGACCTGGAACAATCCGGAGCCGGAGGTCGTGCTTGTCGTCTCCGGCGCCGGCAAGATCGTCGGCGCTGCGCTCGGTAACGACGTCAACCTGCGCGATTTCGAGGGCCGCTCGGCGCTCCTGCTGTCGAAGGCCAAGGACAACAACGCCTCCTGCGCGATCGGCCCGCTGCTGCGGCTGTTCGACGCGACCTTCTCGCTCGACGACGTCAGGAAGATGGATGTCGGCCTCACCGTGAAGGGCGCCGACGGCTTCGTGCTCGAGGGCCATTCTTCGATCTCCAAAATCAGCCGCGACCCGACCGATCTGGTTGCCCAGACCATCGGGCCCGTGCATCAATATCCCGACGGCTTTGCGCTGTTCCTCGGCACGATGTTCGCACCGGTCAAGGACCGCGACGCCAAGGGCGAAGGCTTCACCCACAAGCGCGACGACATCGTCACCATCGAAGCGCCCCAGCTCGGCAAGCTCGTCAACCGCATGCGGGGCAGCGACGAATGCGAGCCCTGGACCTTCGGCGTTGGCGCGCTGATGAAGAATCTCGCGCAGCGCAAGGTGCTGTGAGGATGAGCGCTACGCGTAGGGTGGACGGGTCCGCCCCAAGGGCGGCCCGATGATAAACTCCCTGTAACCCACCGTGTCGCCTGCAGCAAAGATGGTGGGTTACGCCTTCGGCTAACCCACCCTACGCGCTGCGCGCTGACGTGCTATCTTGCTTGCTGTCGCCGCCGGCGTTGTCGAACATGTTCAGAAACCTGCGCGGCAGATCAATCGCGTGCTGCAACTTGAGGGCGCGCGGATGCATGATATTCGGAGCGACCGCTTGTCGCGCCCATGTGTGATCCAGTTCATCCTCGTTCACGCTGTTTCGCTTCAGCATACGGGCTCGACGCGAACAGAAGGAGTCGCGGACATGAGCGAGCAGCCATCGAATGGAATGCCTGATTGGCTCACGACCGACATGCTCGTGATTGCCGTCGCACTGGCCATCATCGTGGTTGGCATGTGGATCGCGCCGTAGCCTGGTGGCTCCGGCTGGTTGTCCCGCTGAGACATTGCGGGATGATGTCACCACCCTAGGCGCGAGGCGATGGCGAGCCTTACAAGCCGATCATCCGGAAGATCATGCCGCCGACATTTGGGCCATGATGGTGATGGCGGCGATGACGGCTTCGCGGCGGTTCGTCACCGCCTGCGGCGGCCATCGCGCTCCTGCCGCCGTCCCGCTCGGGGCCGACAGCGTCGAACGCGGCCTTCTGCTCGTCGCTGAGCGCGCTGTAGAAAGTGTCCACGGCCGGACGTACCGTTCCGATCGCCTGAAGCATGGAATCTAATCTGGCTCCGACCGCCGCAAGGCGTGCCGGTGGCGTGCGCGCATCGGTGGGCGGACAGGACGATTTCAGGGTGTCCTCGGCCTTTGTCGCAGCGTCCCGCAAGGCATCGAGGCTCGCCCGCTGTGCATCGGTTGGCTTGACGTTGCGTTCGATGATGTCGCCGGGCCATGCGATGGCGGCGGGCTGCGCCGTATTGCAGTTGCCGTTGTCCGCCGTCGCCTCATGCTGGCCGCGGTGCTGATCTGCCACCAGCGCGGTCACCTTCGCTTTCTGATCGTCGCTGAGCAGCCCATAGAACCTCTCCAGCGCCGGCTGAAGAATCCCGACTGCGTCGCGCATGGCCTGGAGGCGTTGCTGCATCGCGGCGAGGCGGCTCGGCGCGGTCAACGGCACGTCCTTGGGACATGAATTGAGAATGGTCGCGGACGCCTTCTGCGATGCGCTGGCGAGGTCGTCGAGCGCGGTGCTCTGCTCCGCATTGGGCTGGATGGCGCTGCGGAATTGCTCGATCGGGAAGCCCGCGATATCGCTTCTGTCGCTGCCGCACATGTCGGCAAGGGTTGTGGTCTGAGCGGTCGCGCGCGATCGACCCGTGGCCGGCGGCCGAGGACCGGCATAGCCGGGCAGGTAGTAGGCATAGCCGCTCAAGGCATCGTAGTCATAGGGACCGAACAGGCCGGCATACAGATCGCCATAGCCGTAATCCCAGAAGTACGGGTCATAGCCCCCGCCCCACCAGGCGTAGTCATAAAGATCGTAATAGGCATACGGCCAGAAGATCGGGCCGACCCAGCCATAGCCGCCATTCGGATGGCGCCACCACCCAACGCCACCCATGGCGGCTCCGGCGGCAGCCGTCGTGATCGCGGCGCGCGCCATCGGGTTGCGCAGGCCGCCCGGTCTCTGCATCGCGGCGCGGACCTGGTGCGAGGCCAACGCGTGCCCCACGGCGCTCGCATTGTGCCGCATCGCGGCGGGCGAGGCGGCATGGCGGCCGGCGGCTACGCTTGGCGCGACGCGCGCGGCATGAGCAGCAGGCCGGAATTGGTTATGACGCGCGCCGGAGCCGCCACCGAGCCGCGTGCCGGCTCGTGCAGCGGGATGAATGGTGTGAAAGCCGCCGCCACGCGCTCCGCTGGCGTGGAATCCGCCGCCGTGGAAACCACCACCGTGGAAGCCGCCTCCGCCTCCATGAAAGCCACCGCCGCCACCATGAAATCCGCCCCCGCCGCCATGAAAGCCGCCACCGCCATGACCTCCACCGCCGTGGCCGCCACCGCCACCGCCACCGCCACCGCGAGCAGCATCGGCGCTGCCTGCGAGCAGCGCAGCCGATGCCGCGACCGCGAGGATCGTGGCGAGTGCCAGCACGGTGTGTCTGCAGCGGGCAGCCCTCAGCATCTTTCCTCACCCTTCGGATACTCAGTGATGCCTGACATCAACATCGAAGGCCGCCGCCGGGTTCCCGCGACGATCTGGTCGCGGCGATCTAATTTGCCGGATGGAACCTGGGCGAGGGCAACATCCGGCTTGGTTCACCGCGGCTGAGGTGCCAATCACTGAGTTGCCCGGCGTACGGATGCGCAACTGCTTCTCCATCCGCATCTGTCATCGCCCGGCTGATCCAGTACGCCGCGGCTTCTCGGCTCAAGCACGGACGTCTCTGGAATACTGGATCACCCGCATGCGCGGGTGATGACACCGCGTGGTGTGACAACTTGAATTGCGACTTGCTCATCGTCGTCCTGACGAAAGCCAGGACCCATTACCCCAATTGTTCGTCGTTGCATGACGCTGGGGCCAGATTCCCTTCACAACCAAATGCGGTGGTTATGGGTCCTGGCTTTCGCCAGGACGACACTGTGGTGTTGGCACGGCTGGAGTTATTAACCCAGCGCCCTCACACCGGCAACGCGGTCGAATACTTCACCTGGCTCAGCGCAAAGCTCGACTCGATCGAGGCGATGCCGTCGAGCCGGGTCAGCTTGTTCTTGAGGAACGCTTCATAGGAGGAGAGGTCGGCGGCGACGACGCGCAGTAGGTAGTCGCGGTTGCCGGTCATCAGATAGCACTCGAGCACCTCGTCCCATTTCGAGATCGCGCGCGCGAAACGGTTGAGGTCTTCTTCCTTCTGGCGCGCCAGCTTGATCGAGATGAAGACCGAGACATGCAGCCCGAGCGATTTCTGATCGACGGTCGCGATGTAGCGAGAGATCACGCCGCGCTCCTCGAGCAGCTTGACCCGGCGGTGGCAGGGCGACACCGACAGCCCGACCTTGTCGGCGAGCTCCTGCATGGTCATGCGGCTGTCGGTCTGGAGCAGACTCAGGATCTTGCGGTCGATGGCGTCGAGGGCAGGCATTGGGATGAACTCGCAGGTGAGGGCCGGATTGTGGGAATTTATCCCAATTTTTCCTGTGCTGTCGCGTGGAATTGAGATTTTCGGCGGCCGCCGCCGCAGTAACATCGGCATATTCGCTGGGAGCATTGCCATGGGAATCGCGCCTGAACGCCTCGACATGCTCACAGCCCTGGCCCGCAAGGTGCTGTGGCTGTCGTCGTGGACCATCCACCACGCCAACCATGTGCGGCCCTCGGCCGACGGGCTGAAAGTCGGCGGCCATCAGGCCTCGTCAGCCTCGCTCGCCAACATCATGTCGGCGCTTTATTTCTCCGTGCTGCGCCCGCAGGACCGCGTCGCGGTGAAGCCGCATGCGAGCCCGGTGTTCCATGCGATCCAGTATCTGTTCGGCCACCAGTCCCGCGACAAGCTGGAGAATTTCCGCGGCTACAAGGGCGCGCAGTCCTATCCGTCGCGCACCAAGGACACCGACGACGTCGACTTCTCGACCGGCTCGGTCGGTCTCGGCGTGGCGCAGACGCTGTTCGCTTCGCTGGTGCAGGACTACGTCAAGGCGCATGGCTGGCTGAAGGACCGGCCCGAGGGCCGCATGATTGCGCTGGTCGGCGACGCCGAGATGGACGAGGGCAACATCTTCGAGGCGCTGCTCGAGGGCTGGAAGCACGGCCTGCGCAACACCTGGTGGGTGGTCGACTACAACAGGCAGTCGCTCGACGCCGTGGTGCGCGAGGGGCTGTGGGCCAAGTTCGAGACCATGTTCCGCAACTTCGGCTGGGACGTGGTGATCGTGAAATACGGCAAGCTGATGCTCGAGGCGTTTGCCGAGCCGGGCGGCGAGGCCTTGCGGCGCTGGATCGACAATTGCCCGAACCAGATGTACGCGGCGCTCTGCTTCCAGGGCGGCGCGGCGTTCCGCAAGCATCTGCAGGACGATATCGGCGACCAGGGCGACGTGTCGGCGCTGATCGATCGCCGCAGCGACGACGAGCTGCTGGCGCTGATGTCGAACCTCGGCGGCCACGACATGGCGAGCATGATCGAGGCCTTCGAGGCGATCGACCATGATCGTCCGGTCTGCTTCATCGCCTACACCATCAAGGGCGTCGGCCTGCCGATGCAGGGCCACAAGGACAACCACGCCGGCCTGATGACGGTGGCGCAAATGGAGAAGTGGCGCGCCGCGCAGAACATCCGCACCGGCCACGAGTGGGACAAGTTCGAGGGCCTGTCGCAGGAGCCCGCGAAGCTCGAGGCGTTCCTGGCCGAGGCGCCGTTCAACCGCGAGGGACGCCGCCGGCTCTCGGCGCCTGAAATCGAGGTGCCAGAGCGGCTGGCCTTCAAGGCCTCCGCGCAGATGTCGACGCAGCAGGGCTTTGGCCTGGTGCTGCATGAGCTCGCACGCGGCGACAGCGAGCTTGCGTCGCGCATCGTCACCGTTTCGCCCGACGTCACGGTGTCGACCAACCTCGGCGCCTGGGTCAACCGCCGCGGCCTGTTTGCGAAGGCGGAGAACCACGACCTGTTCCGGCAGGAGAAGATCCCGTCAGCCTACACCTGGGAATATTCGCCGAAGGGCCAGCACCTCGAGCTCGGCATCGCCGAGATGAATCTGTTCATCATGCTGTCGGCGCTCGGCCTGTCGCAGCAGATCAACGGCGCGCGGCTGCTGCCGGTCGGAACGCTGTACGATCCCTTCATCGAGCGCGGCCTCGATGCGTTGAACTATGCCTGCTACCAGGACGCCCGCTTCATGGTGGCGGCGACGCCGTCAGGCATCTCGTTGGCGCCGGAAGGCGGCGCGCATCAGTCGATCAAGACGCCGCTGATCGGGATCGGGCAGGACGGGCTCGCCTCGTTCGATCCGGCCTTCGTCGATGAACTTGCCGTGATCATGGGCTGGGGCTTTGGCCATATGCAGCGCGAGGGCGCCGAGGGCGGTTCGGTTTACTTGCGACTCTCGACCCGGACGCTGGAGCAACCGCAGCGGATCATGACACCGGACCTGCAGCGCGACATCACCGATGGCGCCTACTGGATGCGCAAGCCGGGCCCGAACTGCGACATCGTTGTTGCGTATGCCGGCACCGTCGCGCCGGAGGCGATCGAGGCGGTCGGCCTGATCGGCGAGAGCCACCGCGATGTTGGTCTCCTGGCGGTAACCTCTGCCGACCGGCTCTATGCGGGTTGGTCCGCCGCGCGGAATTTGCGTCGCGATCGCCGTGGCACGCAGCATTTGAGTCATATCGAGCGCATGCTGGCGCCGCTTGGCCGCGACTGCGGCATCGTGACCGTGATCGACGGCCATCCGGCCTCGCTCGGCTGGCTCGGCAGCGTGCGCGGCCACCGCCTCGAGGCGCTCGGCGTCGAGCATTTCGGCCAGACCGGGACGATCGGAGACCTCTACCGGCACTATGGCATCGACGCCAACGCCATCATCGATGCGGCGGAGAGCGTGTCGGTCGGCGCCCCGGTTCGGCACCGCAAGATGGCGGTGTGAGGCGATAGATAAGGGACAGGTGGCATGCCTTGCCACCGGTGCGGCAGCAACATTATATGCCGTGGGCGTGCACGAGCCGCGCCCCGCATATGGCGGGTTCAATTCGCCCTGCTTTCGTGCAAGGATGCCTGCCGAACGCTTTCCGTTCCCCTTATCCATACGCCCCCTACAAGAGGTTTCCGATGGTCAATCGTATGCAATTCTACATCGATGGCGCCTGGGTCGATCCCGTCGTCAAAGGCAAGTCCACCCCCGTCGTCAATCCGGCGACCGAAGAAGCGATGTATGAGGTTGCGCTCGGCTCCAAGGCCGATGTCGACAAGGCAGTCGCCGCCGCCAAGCGTGCGTTCGAGACCTATTCCCGGACCAGCCGCGAGGAGCGCATCGCACTGCTCACCAAGGTCGTCGAGGTCTACAAGGGCCGCATGAAGGAGATCGGCGCTGCCGTCTCCGACGAGATGGGCGCTCCGCTGCCGATGGCCGAGAAGCTGCAGGCCGGTGCCGGCCTTGGCCACCTCATGAACACCCTCGAAGTGCTCAAGAAGTACGAGTTCGAGGAGACCATGGGCACCGCCGTGATCGTGCGCGAGCCGGTCGGCGTCGTCGGCATGATCACCCCCTGGAACTGGCCGCTCAACCAGATCGCCTGCAAGGTCGCGCCCGCGCTCGCCGCCGGCTGCACCATGATCCTGAAGCCCTCCGAGTTCACCCCGACCTCGGCGCTGATCTTCGCGGAAATCCTCCATGAAGCGGGCGTGCCGAAGGGCGTGTTCAACCTCCTCAACGGCCTCGGCCCGGAGGTGGGGGCCGCGATGAGCGAGCACCCGGACATCGACATGATCTCGTTCACCGGCTCCACCCGCGCCGGCGTCGATGTCGCCAAGCGCGCGGCGCCGACCGTGAAGCGCGTCAGCCAGGAGCTCGGCGGCAAGTCGCCGAACGTGATCCTCGAGGGTGCCGACCTCGCCAAGGCGGTGACCGGCGGCGTGATGCACATGTTCAACAACTCGGGCCAGTCCTGCAACGCGCCGTCGCGCATGATCGTGCCGCTCTCCAAGATGAAGGAAGTGGCCGCGATCGCGAAGGGCGTCGCAGACAAGACCAAGGCCGGCGATCCGCGCGCCGACGGCACCACGATCGGCCCGGTGGTCAACCGCGGTCAGTGGGACAAGATCCAGGCGCTGATCCAGAAGGGCATCGACGAGGGCGCAACGCTCGTCGCCGGTGGCCCGGGCCTGCCCGAGGGCGTCAACAAGGGCTTCTATGTCCGTCCGACCATCTTCGCCGACGTCACCAACGACATGACGATCGCCCGCGAGGAAATCTTCGGGCCGGTGCTGACCATCCTCGGCGCCAAGGACGAGGCTGAGGCGGTGAAGATCGCCAACGACACGCCCTATGGTCTCGCCGGTTACGTCTCGGCCGACAGCGTGGAAACCGCGCGCCGCGTCGGCCGCCAGATCCGCGCCGGCAACGTCAACCTGCAGGGCGTGCCGAACGAGCGCTCCGCGCCGTTCGGCGGCTACAAGCAGTCCGGCAACGGCCGCGAGTGGGGCCGTTACGGTCTGGAAGAATATCTCGAGGCCAAGGCGGTCGCCGGCTACAACGCCGCGTAAGCTCGATCCACGAGAGAGAACATTTTGGCGCCGGGGCGGATCACCGCTCCGGCGTCAGACGTTTTAGGATGCAAGGTTTTGAGAGTTCGAGTCTAGCGACGATTACGACTGCAGGTTCTTCGTCATTGCGAGCGAAGCGAAGCAATCCATCTCTCCTCACGCGCGGAAAGATGGATTGCTTCGTCGCTTCGCTCCTCGCAATGACGTTTCAGCTAACCGCCGAGCGCGCCTTGGGTGTTGACGTAGAGCGCATAGATCGACTGGCTTGCCGCCATGAACAGGCGGTTGCGCTTCAGTCCGCCGAAGCAGAGGTTGGCGCAGCGCTCCGGCAGTGCGATGCGGCCGATCATGACGCCGTCGGGCGCGAACACCACGACGCCGTCGAGCTCGGGATCGCCCATGCCCCAGCCGCACCACAGATTGCCGTCGATGTCGCAGCGCATGCCGTCGGGCGTGCCGGGGCCGGCATCGATGAACACGCGCTTGTTCGCGATTGTCTTGCCGTCGGCGGAAACGTCATAGGCCAGGATCTTGCGGTTCGGCTCGCCGCGGGATTCCACGACATAGAGGATCTTCTCGTCCGGCGAGAAGCACAGCCCGTTCGGGCCGAGCACGCCCTCGGCGACGATGCCGGCCTTGCCGGTTTCGGGATCGAGCCGGTAGACGTTGGGCTCGATCTCCGGATCGGCCTTGTAGCCCTCGTAATTGCCGAGCAGGCCGAAGATCGGATCGGTGAACCAGATCGCGCCGTCGGATTTCACCACGACGTCGTTCGGCGAGTTCAGCCGCTTGCCGCCGAAGGAATCGATCAGCACCGTAATCGATCCGTCATATTCGGTGCGCACCACGCGGCGGCCGCCATGCTCGCAGGTGATCAGCCGGCCCTGGCGGTCGCGGGTATTGCCGTTGGCGAAGTTCGACGGCTTGCGGAAGATGCTGACTGCGCCGGTCTCTTCCTCCCATTTGAGGATGCGCTGGTTCGGGATGTCGCTGCACAACAGATAGCGGCCGTCGCCGAACCATACCGGGCCTTCGGCCCAGCGCAGGCCGGTGGCGATGCGCTCCACGGCGGAGAGCTTCAGCCAGTATTTCTCGAAGCGCGGGTCGAGCGCGTGGATCGCGGGATCGGGATAACAGGTCGCGGGACGCCAGCCGGCGGAATGAACATCGGACATTTGCTGTTCTCGTTGTTGTGTTTCGATGGTGTTTCCTTGAGCGCATGGTTTGCTATCATTGTCGGTCTGCGACCGCAATTCGGTCGCGGCAAACAGGAAAGACGAGGGACGGCATGCCACGCATATTGATGACCGGCGCATCGGGGGGAATCGGCACGAGCCTGCGCAAGCTGCTGCCGCCGATCTATCCGGATCTCCTGCTGAGCGACATCAAGAAGCCTTCCGATCTCGGCAGCAATGAACAATTCAAGGCGGCCGATCTCGCCGATCTCGCTGAGGTCGAGGCGATCTGCGAGGGCGTCGACGGCATCCTGCATTTCGGCGGCTATTCGGTCGAAGGCTCCTGGGATGCGATCCTGCAGGCCAACATCATCGGCTGCTACAATCTGTTCGAGGCGGCGCGCAAGAAGGGCGTCAAGCGCGTGATCTTCGCCTCATCCAATCACGCGGTCGGCTTCTACCCGCGCCATCACCGCATCGGTACCGATGTCACCGCGCGGCCGGACAGCCGTTATGGGGTGAGCAAGGTGTTCGGCGAGGGCGTCGGCGCGCTCTATGCCGACAAGCACGGCATCAAGGTGACCTGTATCCGGATCGGCAATTTCGGCGAGGTACCGCTCGATCACCGCAGGCTCTCGATCTGGCTCAAACCCGAGGATCTGGTGCAGCTCTGCCGCATCGGGCTCGAACATCCCGATATTCATTTCGAGGTGCTGTATGGCGCGTCCTACAACGAGCGCTCGTGGTGGGACAATCACCGCGCCTACGATCTTGGCTATCGTCCGAGCGGTCGTGGCGAAGACTTCCGCGAGCACGCGATGGCCGAGCAGGCCAAGCTGCCGCCGGACCCGGTCGGCGACTTCTACCAGGGCGGTGCGTTCTGCAGCATGGAGTTCGACGGCGACAAGACGAGGGTGATCGACTGGAAGAAATGATCAGTCGTCGCACTGCGGCAGTTGCTTCACGGCCTCGGTGTGCTGGCGCTGCGGCTCATTCGAGCCTTGTCCGGATGCCTTGGGCGCGCTGCCGGGCCCGTCATAGGTCTGGGAGAAGTGGGCGAGCGGGAAGTTGAGGCTGATCTTCTGTCCGGTCAGGTTCTTCGCTTCCACCACGATCGTTTGCGCGTGCTTCAGCCGATCGATCAACTCGCCATTGGCCTCCAGCGTGCCGCCGCAGCCGAGGGTGTAGCAGTGCGTTCTGGCGACCTGCATCGGCTCGTCCTGATCGATCCGCAGGCTGATCGTGCCTTCCAGCATGGTCCGCGTTCCGACATTGGCGGTGAGCAGCGCGCGCGTGCTGGTCTGCGGCGAGACGCTGATGGAGCCGCCCGACGGCGCGCACTGGCCGCGCGCGGCGGCGGCGACGAAGCAGCTCGCCTCGGTCAGGCAGGTCTTGGTCCAGGGCTCATAGGTGAGCTCGGTCGCACGCGGATCGGCCGCGTTGGCAATTCCGCCAAGCGCGAGCTGCACGGCGATCGATCCCATCAACAAAGCCACGTAACGCATCGCCGTCTCCTTCGCGAGGAGGCCGCGTATCGCGCTATTGCGGCTTTTTGTCGTTGGAGATGCGGACGAGATAATCCGCCTTGCTGTACTGCATGTGATCGACGCAGAGCTGCGCCAGCGCCCAGCTGTCACGGCCCTTCAGCAGTTCAATCATCAATTCGTGCTGGCGGCGCGACAATGCGAGGCCCTCGCTGTCGGCGAGGTTCTTGGCGCGCATCGGCAGCGTCAGGTTCATGTAGTCCTGCAGCGAGCGGACCAGATAGGGATTGCCGCAGGCGGAGAACAGCGCGAGGTGGAACGCATCGTTGGTCTCATGGATTCCGCGCATGTCCTGCGCGTCGGCCTTGATGCAGTAATGCCGTTGCAGCTCGCCTAGTTGCTCGACCAGGCTGTCAGGCGCGGGCAGGGCGATCATCAGCGCGGCCTGGCGCGTCAGCATCTCGCGCACCTCGTAGATCTGCCGCACTTCCTCGGCCGAATAGAACCGCACCGTGGCGCCGACATTCTTCTCGCGCAGCACGATGCCCTGGCGTTCGAGCTGGAACAGCGCCTGGCGCACGAAGTGCCGGCTCGCGCCGTAGCGCTGCATCAGGGTATCCTCGACCAGCCGCAGGCCGGGCGCGAAGCGGCCGAAGATGATGTCCTCCTCCAGCCGGCGGATCACTTCCGCCTGTTCCTCCTCCCGCGAGGGGGCCTGGATATCGGGCAAGGTGGGCTCGGCTGTCATGCGCGCTCGGCTTCGGGTCGATGCCGGAGGTCAGCATGACGCTATGGCTATTGTCAATAATGGGGGCGATTTTGCCGCAGACAAGTCGCGATCCGCCGCTAGATTATCTCATATTGACAATAATTCCCGCTGCTCCTTAAGTGCGGCCGAACAACCACGGGAAGAGAAGAAAATGGCCGACGGACTTCGCAAGGGACTGACCAGCTATGGTGACGCCGGCTTCTCGCTGTTCCTGCGCAAGGCCTTCATCAAGGCGATGGGCTATTCGGATGACGCGCTCAACCGCCCGATCGTCGGCATCACCAACACCTACAGCGATTACAATCCCTGCCACGGCAACGTCCCGCAGATTATCGAAGCGGTGAAGCGCGGCGTGATGCTGTCGGGCGCGATGCCGTTCGTGTTCCCGACGATCTCGATCGCCGAGAGCTTTGCGCATCCGACCTCGATGTACCTGCGCAATCTGATGGCGATGGATACCGAGGAGATGATCCGCGCCCAGCCGATGGATTCCGTGATCGTGATCGGCGGCTGCGACAAGACTTTGCCGGCGCAGCTCATGGCCGCCATCAGCGCCGATCTGCCGACCGTTGTGATCCCGGTCGGGCCGATGGTGGTCGGTCATCACAAGGGCGAGGTGCTCGGCGCCTGCACCGATTGCCGGAGGTTGTGGGGCAAGTACCGCGCCGGCGAGATCGACGATGTCGAGATCGAGGCCGTGAACGGTCGCCTCGCGCCGTCGGTCGGCACCTGCATGGTGATGGGCACGGCCTCCACCATGGCCTGCATCACCGAGGCGCTCGGCCTCACGCTGCCGATGAGCGCGACGATCCCGGCACCGCATGCCGAACGCTTCCGCTCCGCGGAGGCAAGCGGCCGCGTCGCCGCCGAAATGGCGAAGACCAAGGGACCGAAGCCGAGCGAGATCCTGACACCGTCGTCGTTCCGCAACGCCCAGGTCGTGATGCAGGCGATCGGCGGCTCGACCAACGGGCTCATTCATCTGACCGCCATCGCCAACCGCTCGCCGCACAAGATCGACCTCGAGGCGTTCGACAAGCTTGGCCGCGAGGTGCCCGTGCTGGTCGACCTCAAACCGTCGGGCGAACACTATATGGAGCATTTCCATCATGCCGGCGGCGTGCCGAAGCTGATGGCGCAGCTCGGCGACCTCATCGACCTCGATGCCAGAACCATCACCGGCCAGACCTTGCGTGAGGTTGTGGCCGGCGCGGAGGATGTGCCGGGGCAGGATGCGATCCGCTCCAAGGCGAACCCGATCAAGGCCGAAGGCGCGATGGCGATCCTGCACGGCAATCTCGCGCCGCGCGGTGCCGTCATCAAGCAGTCGGCGGCGAGCGAGAGGCTCCTGCAGCACACCGGCCGTGCCGTGGTGTTCGAGTCGGTCGAGGACATGACGCTGCGGGTCGACGACCCCGCGCTCGATGTGACCGCCGACGACGTGCTGGTGCTGCGCAACGCCGGCCCGAAGGGCGCCCCCGGCATGCCGGAGGCGGGCTACCTCCCGATCCCGAAGAAGCTCGCGCGCGCCGGCGTGAAGGACATGGTCCGCATCTCGGATGCGCGGATGAGCGGCACCGCGTTCGGCACCATCGTGCTGCACATCACGCCGGAGTCCGCCGTCGGCGGTCCGCTCGGTCTGGTGTGGAACGGCGACATGATCCGGCTCGATGTCGCCAAGCGCAGCATCGATCTCCTGGTCGACGAGGCCGAGTTGCAGAAGCGTCGCGCGGCGCTGGCCCCCGCCGGCGCGCCGGATTGGGCCAAGCGCGGTTACGCGCATCTCTTCAACGAGACCATCCTGCAGGCCGACGAGGGCTGCGATTTCGACTTCATGCGCGCCAAGGGGAAGTAACCGGCGTCGTTCGGCGTGGTAGCTGAATTGTCGATAATTTCGGTGACGGAGCGCTCGATCGCGCCAGTGATGGTCTAATTCCTTCTGTTTTATTGACAATCCCGCGGGGCTGATGGGATGATCGCGTCAATCAAAAACAGGGGGAACGTCGCGATGGGCTATTCAGCCAGGATCGTCGGGATCGCCATGGCCGCGGCAGCGCTGCTGCTGACGGCGCGCGCCGGCGCGCAGGAGGTCAAGCACTTCCGCTTCGCCTATGACCAGC
The DNA here is from genome assembly GCF_018129565.1 of Bradyrhizobium sp. AUGA SZCCT0105. Classification (NCBI taxonomy): domain Bacteria; kingdom Pseudomonadati; phylum Pseudomonadota; class Alphaproteobacteria; order Hyphomicrobiales; family Nitrobacteraceae; genus Bradyrhizobium; species Bradyrhizobium sp. AUGA SZCCT0105. The sequence goes on from NZ_JAFCMK010000001.1 coordinate 1,332,806, forward strand.
CGCGCAACACCGGCTATTCGGTCGCCGGCGATCTGTTCGCCGAGAAGCTCAAGGAATTGAGCAAGGGGACGATGATCGTCGACCAATATCCCGGCGCGCAGCTCGGCCAGGAGCCGCAGCTGCTGCAGCTCGTGAAATCAGGCGATATCGAGTTCGCGATCGTCTCTTCCGCCAACACGGCGACAATCTCGCCGCAGGCCGGCGTGATGTCGCTGCACTTCCTGTTCCGCAACGACGCCCATGTGATCAAGGCGCTGGCGGACCCGCAGGTGTTCGACGCCATCAGGACGATGATCGACGAGACCGCGCAGGGCCTGCATGTGATCGGCACCGGTTCGCAGGGCGTGCGCCACATCTACAGCAAGAAGGAAATCCACAACGTCGGCGACCTCAAGGGCGTGAAGGTGCGGGTGCAGGCGACCGCGACCGAGGACACCATGTTCCCGGCCTATGGCGCGCAGACGGTGCACATGCCGTTCGGCAGCGTCTACACCTCGCTGCAGACCGGCGTGGTCGACGCCGCCGAGAACAGCATCAACGTCTATCTCGTCAACAAGCACTATGAGGTCGCGCCCGTGCTGTCGATCACCGAGCACGAGGCCAACAATGCCCTGCTGTTCGTCTCCGACAAGCTCTGGCAGAGCCTGTCCGCCGAGCAGAAGCAATGGGTGCAGGCCGCCGCCAACGAGGTCAGCGCCAAGGAGCCGCAGAAGGCCTTCGAGCTGGAGCGGAATGCGCTGACCAAGCTGAAGTCGTTCGGCGTCAAGGTGGTCGATGACGTGGACAAGAAGAGCTTCACCGCGATCGCCGATCCCTATCTCGACAAGCTCGCCAAGGAGCTCGGCCCGCATGCGGAGAAGATCAAGAACCTGATCCGCGCCATCAATTAAAGCCCGGGTCGACGGGGAGCGCGAGCCATGGCCATCGCCGACAGACTGGTGCTGCAACGGCAGCGGCATCTGAAATGGCGGGCGCTGGATCGGCTCGAGCTGATCCTGATGATGCTGTGCGGCCTGTTGTGCTTCGGCTTCTCGCTCTCGGTCACCGCCGACATCGTCACCCGCACCATCGGTCATCCCTGGCTGTGGCTGCAGGAGGTGACCTCGACGCTGTTCATCTACGCGATCTTCGTTGGCGCTGCGGTCGCGACCAGGCGCAACGACCATCTCTATCTAACCGCGCTTTCGGAGGCGATGCACGGCAGGTCGCGGCTGGTCGTCGAGATCGTCATCCGCCTGGTGGTGCTGGGCGTCGCCTTTTGCCTGGTCCGGTACGGCTATCAAAATTACCTTCGCGGCTTCGGTAGCTTCCGGCTGCCGTCCGGAACGCCGATCGCATCGCTCTATGCGGTGATTCCACTGTCCGGCATCTTGATCTGCCTGTTCACGGTCGAGCAGCTCGTCAACGGCATCCGCAACGGATTTGAGCATCCGGAGCCGCCGGACGAGGATCTTGCGATTCCCGCGATCAACACCAGTGCGACCACGGGAGTGCAGCCGTGAGTGCACCGGTCGTGCTGGTGTTGATGTCGTCCTGCTTCCTGTTCTTCGGTTATCTCGGTGTGCCGGTGCCGTTCTCGCTGATGGCGGGCGTGTTCATCGGCGCGGCGCTGTCGGATGTGTCGCTGGCCGCGATCATCCAGAAGATCTTTGACGGCATCGATTCCGAGGCGCTGCTGGCGATCCCGTTCTTCCTGCTGGTCGGCGAGCTCATGAGCTCGGCGAATGTCGTGGTCCGCATTGCCAACCTGTCGGTCTCGCTGGTCGGTCACATCAGGGGCGGGCTGTCGCAGGTCGTCGTCGTGTTCAGCATGTTCTTCTCGGAAATGTCGGGCTCGACCACGGCCGATGTCGCCGTGATGAGCCGGGCACTCGGCGGGCCGATGCGGCGGGAGGGCTATGAGCCGGCCTTCATCGCCGCGATCATCGCCTCGGCCTCGACGATCGCGGCGCTGGTGCCGCCGAGCATCACGGCCGTGGTCTATGGCGCGGTCGGCAATGTCTCGATCGCCGGCCTGTTCATGGCCGGCGTCGTGCCCGGCCTGATGATCGGCTTCGGGCTGATGATCTATTGCTATTTCTTCGGGCCGTCGGGCCTGCGCAAGCCGCGGGCGCCGCTGCGCCAGATCGCGTTCGCCGCCGGCGACGCCGCGCTGCCGCTGATGATCCCGGTGATCCTGCTCGGCGGCATCCTGACCGGCTGGTTCACGCCGACCGAGGCCGGCGTGGTCGCGGTCGCCTACATCATCCTCGTCGTGATCCCGGCGCTCAACCGCGGGCATCTGAAAAAGATCCCGTATGACTTCTGCCTGGCCGGCCTGATCTTCTCGCTGCCGCTGATCACGATCGGCGCCGCGAACGCATTCGGCTGGATGCTGGCCTATCTGCGCGGCGCCATCTACATCGCCGACTGGATCACCTCGATCGCCGGCAACGATCCGCACCTCATCATGCTGCTGATGGTGCTGCTGTTCACCGTGGTCGGCGACTTCATCGAGCCGGTGCCGACCATCATCATCTTCATGCCGCTGGTGAACGCGCTGACCCAGGCAGGCGACATCAATGGCGTGCATATGGGCGTCGTGCTGATCGCGACGCTGGCCTTCGGCCTGATCACGCCGCCCTATGGGCTCGTGCTGCTGATGGCATCGAAATTCGTCGGCATCAGCTTCGCAAAAGCGCTGCGGGCGGCGCTGCCGATCTACGTCGTTTTCCTGGTCACGATCTGCTTCACGATCTATTTTCCGAAGGTCGTGCTGTGGCTGCCGAAGCAGGTGATCCCGGAATCGGTCGGTTGCTTCAAGGCACCCGGCGGCACCGGATACATCTGCCCGAATTAGCGAGCCCGGTTCCTACTTCGTCTTGCTGGTGAACTTCTTCACGGCGACGCGGAAATCCTCGGTATGCATCGACGTGATGATCTTGTGCTCCTCGGCATCGAGCTGCTGCTTGGTCGGCGTGGTGGCCGCCTGATAGACCAGCGACTTGGTTCCCGCGATCGCGGCGGGCGGATTTTTCGCCAGGCGCTCGGCGAGCTGTCGGGTGGCGGCCTTCAGCTCGGTCGCGGGGACGGTCTTGACGACCAGTCCCCATTCATAGGCCTGCTGCGCGGTGAAGCCATCCTCCGCAAGGAAAATCTGCAGCGCGCGACGGGTCCCGACCGTGCCGACGATGCCGACCGTGCTGCCGCCGTCGGGCGATACGCCAATCTTGGCATAGGCGGGCGTGAAGCGGGCATCCTCCGCGGCGATACACAGGTCGGTCACGAAGGCGAGGCCCATGCCGGCGCCGGCCGCCGAACCGTGCACGCTGGACAGCACGATCTTCGGCATCCGCCGAACCGTCTCGATGAAGGCATGGTAGTGATGAAGCATCTCGCCGACCACGGGCGCGACGTTGTTGGCTTCGGTCGCAGCACCGATGGTTTGCAGATCGCCGCCGGCGCAGAAGGCGCGGCCTTCGCCCTCGATGACCAGCACGCGGACGTCCTTGTTGGCTTCGACCTCGGCGCCGAGCTGTTCGAGCCTTTTTGCGATCGTCATGTCGATGGCGTTGAACGCGGCCGGCCGGTTCAGCGTGATGGTCGCGATGGCGCCGTCGATGCGGAGCAAGGCGGGGTCGTTGGGGGAGGCGGGATCGGGCATTTTTGAGGACCTTGGGCTTGTTATTTCCGGACATTTAAGGCCTTGGCGGGAGCCGTGGCAATCCGGCAGGGGCCTGGAGGCGGCTTTCGGGTGCCCAGATTTGCCCGGGACCCCCTTGCATCAGCGCGAGCCATGGGGCCAAATAGCGCGCGCCTTCGGTACGCAGACACGAGCGCTGTGGTGACGGGGCACGCAAGCTAACATCGACAAGAGGAAACGGGATGGGTCACTCCTGCTCGCGCGTATTTGGGTTGTTCCGATGACAGGCTCGGTCATCATCGTCGGCGCCGGACATGCCGGCTTCCAGCTCGCGGCGTCGCTGCGCCAGGCCGGCTTTGCCGAGCGCATCGCCCTGCTCAATGACGAGGGCCATTTGCCGTACCAGCGGCCGCCTTTGTCGAAGGCCTATCTGAAGGGGACCGGCGGGCCCGAGACCCTGATGTTCCGGCCCGACAAGTTCTACCAGGACAACAAGATCGAGCTGATCACCGATCGCGCCCATGCGGTCGACCGCAACGCGCGGAAAGTGGCGCTGGCCTCCGGCACCTCGCTCGACTACGGCCACCTGGTGTTCGCGACCGGCGCGCGGAACCGCCTGCTCGATATTCCCAACGCGAAGCTCGACGCGGTGCGCTACCTGCGCATCCTCGACGAGAGCCAGGCGCTGCGCGACCTGCTCGCACCCGGCATGCGCGTCGTGGTGATCGGCGCGGGCTTCATCGGGCTCGAATTCGCGGCCACCGCGCGAGCCAAGGGCCTCGAGGTCGACGTGGTCGAGCTCGCCTCGCGCGTGATGGCGCGGGCGGTGACCGCGGAGATCTCCGAGTTCTCGCAGGCGCGCCACGGCGCGGCCGGCATCCGGATCCACCTCGGTGTGCAGGTCACGGCGATCGAGGCCGATGGCGCCAAGGTCACCGGCGTCAGCCTGAGCAACGGCACGCATATCCCGGCCGATCTCGTCGTGGTCGGCGTCGGCGTGCTGCCGAATGTCGAGCTCGCCGCGGAGGCCGGGCTGCCGGTCGCATCGGGCATCATCGTCGACGAGCATCTTTTGACCGCGGATCCGAATATTTCCGCGATCGGCGATTGCGCGCTCTACACCAGCAAGCGCTTCGGCGGATCGCTGCGGCTGGAGTCGGTGCAGAACGCGACCGACCATGCGCGCTGCGTGGCGGCGCGGCTGACTGGCAAGACCGAGGTCTATGATGGCCTGCCGTGGTTCTGGAGCGACCAGGGCCCCGACAAGCTGCAGATGGCGGGTCTTACCACCGGCTACGACCGCGTCGTGGTGCGCGGCGACCGCGCGCAGGGCGCGTTCTCAGCGTTCTGCTATCGCGGCGACAGGCTGCTCGGCATCGAGTCGGTCAATCGCGCCGGCGATCACATGTTCGGCCGCCGGCTGCTCGGCGCCGGAGGCTCGATCACGCCGGAGCAGGCGGCTGATGCGAGCTTTGATTTGAAGAGTGCGCTGGCGCAATTGTAGGCGTCGTCCCGGCGAAAGCCGGGACCCATACTCCGCGGCGGTCATTGGCGGAGATGAACGCAGTCACTATGCGCGTGTCTGTTTCTACGGCCGGCGGTTATGGGTCCCGGCCTTCGCCGGGACGACTCGGGGAGAGAATAGCGGCCACCTCCTGCGCCGTCGGCATCGACGGCGCGGCGCCCATCCGTTGCACGCAAATCGAGGCGGCAATGTTGGCGTAGGCCAGGGCGTCGCCGAGCGGCTTGCCGATGGCGAGCTGCGAGGCGAGGGCGCCGACGAAGCAATCGCCGGCGCCTGTGGTGTCGACGGCCTTGACCTCGCGTCCAGGCACGAGCAGCGGTTGGTCCTCGACCAGCGCCAGCACGCCGCGCTTGCCGAGCGTGACGCAGACGGTCTTGCCACGCCCCAGGGTCAGTGCCGCCTCGGCGAAGCGGGATGGGTCGTCGCTGTCGCGCAGCTCCGCTCCGGTGAGCAGGCCAAGCTCGGTCTCGTTGAGGATCAGGACATCGACGAGATCGAGCAGCGCCTTGTCGGCCGGTTTGGCCGGTGCCGGATTGAGGATCGTGGTGGCGCCGGCGGCGTGGGCGCGGCTGAAAAATGCGGCGATCGTCGGCAGCGGAATCTCGAACTGGCTGACCGCGACGTCACCCTTCGCAAGCACGGGTGCTGCGACATCATCGGCATCGACCAGTCCGTTGGCGCCCGGCACGACGACGATCGTGTTGTCGGCATTGGCAAGCGTGATGATCGCTGTGCCCGAATGGATGCCGCCGGTGTCCTTGACGAAGCTGAGATCGACACCTTGCGCGGCAAGGAAGGCTCGAAGCTCCCTCCCGAACGCATCGGTGCCGAGCCGGCCGACCAGTGTCGTCGGCACGCCCTGCTTGGCCGAGGATACCGCCTGGTTGGCGCCCTTGCCGCCGGGAAAATACAGCACGGCCTCGCCGGCGACGGTCTCGCCGACCTTCGGATGGCGCTCGGCGGTCGCCACCACGTCCATATTGATGCTGCCGGCGACGAAGACGCGCCCCATGCCCAATCCCACTCCGTCCTGTCAGACCGCGGCGCCAAATTCCTGCTTGACCGCGGCGATGTCGGCGAGCGTCGGCAGGCCGGCCTCGTTGCCGAGCTTCTGGATCTTGTAGGTCGACGCTGCGCGCGCGAACTCGAAATGCTCACGCCAGGCTTTGCCGGGATTGGCGAGATAGGAATAGATGTAGGCGCCGTGGAAGACATCGCCGGCGCCGTTGGTGTCGATCACGCGCTTGCGCGGAATCGGCAGTGCCGGCAGCGTTTGCACCGTGCCCGCCTCGTCGTACCAGAGCAGGCCGCGCTCACCCATGGTGATGCCGCCGACCCGGCAGCCGCGGCTCTTGAGATAGTCGAGCATCTGCTCCGGCGTCTTGTCCATCTGCTCGCACAGCCGTTCGGCGACGATCGCGACGTCGATGAAGGCAAGCAGCTCGTGGGTGTTGGTGCGCAGGCCGCCGCCGTCGAGCGAGGTCAGGATGCCGTCCTCACGGCACAGCTTCGCGTAATGGATCGCGGCGTCCGGCTGGTGGCCGTCGATGTGCAGCGCGCGGCAGCCCTTGATGTTCAGCAGCGGAAAGGGATGGATGTGCTGGTCGTCGCGGCAGCGGACGATGGCGCGCTTGCCGTCGTTGGGCATGATGAAGGACAGCGAGGAGGAGTTCACCTTGCGGGGATGGAACGAGATGCCGTACCTGTCGGCCATGTCCCAAAACATCCGTCCCAGCCAGTCATTGGCCATGGTGGCGATCAGGTCCGGCTCGACGCCGAGCTTGGCGCAGCAGAACGCCGCGGTCACCGCGTTGCCGCCGAACGACACGGCATAGGCGTCTGCAACGTGCTTCTCGTCGCCGACAGGCATGTGATCCGTGATGAAGGTGACGTCGATATAGGTCTGTCCAATGAAGAGAGCCTGCATTCGCTTCCCGTGATCGCTTGGTGTGGTCCCGGCCGACGATCAGACTAGCACCGCTGATCGGCCGATATCGCTGAAATTATTCGCAACCCTGCTTGGTTTACAGGTAGAGATGATGGATGTGCCGGCCTGTTCTGGTATGCGGCATAACGGCCGGTGGCAGGCCGCGGTTCCGGGATTCGTAAGGAGAAGCACAATGACGGCAGATTCGGGGAGGCCAAAGCCATGATCACCGGTCTCGATCATGTCGTCGTCCTCACCGGCGACATTGCTGCCGCCAGCGCCGCCTACGAGACGCTGTTCGCGCGGGCGCCGGCCTGGCGCAACAGCGGCGACGGCGCCGACCGCGTGCTGTTCACGCTCGACAACACGACGCTGGAATTGATGGCGCCGCGCGGCGATGACGATGCCGCCCAGCGCGTCCGCAGCGCGCTCGTCACGCAAGGCGAGGGGCTCGCGAGCCTCTGCTTCCGCACCAGCGATATCGCCAGGACACACCGCAGGCTCGAGCGGCTGACCCTGAAGCCCGAGCCCGTCGCCGAGGTCGAGAGCCGCGACGAGACCAGCGGCGCCACGCTGTCGTGGAAGCGGACGCGCGCGGCGACCGACGCGACACGCGGCGTGCGCATGTTCTTCCTGGAGCGGGAGCAGGAGCGGCCTCTGTCGGTGCGCACCACGCCGGCCTCGATCACCGCGATGGATCATGTGGTGGTCTCGACCGCCGACCCGGAACGAGCGGCCGCACTTTATGGCGCGCGGCTCGGGCTCGACATGGCGCTCGACCGGTCGCATCCCGAGTGGGGCCGGCTGATGTTCTTCCGCTGCGGTGATCTCGTGGTCGAGGTCACGCACCGGCCGGGCAAGGAAAACACCAAGGCGGAGACGGACGCGCCGGACCGGCTGCGCGGCATCTGCTGGCGCGTCGCCGATATCGAGGCCACCCGCGCGCGGCTAGTTGCCGCCGGCGTCGACGTCTCGGAGATTCGCACCGGCCGCAAGCCCGGCACGCGCGTGATGGCGGTGCGCAACGGCACGTGCGGCGTGCCGACGCTTCTGGTGCAGCCCTCACAGGGAAAGCCAGACTAGGCCGTGGTTCATGCGCGCGTTGTCACGACAGCGTGCACCGCGGGCAGATGAGTCTTATTCGTCATTCCGGGGCTCGCGAAGCGAGAGCCCGGAATCCATTCATCACCGGTACATGCGGGTCGATGGATTCCGGGTTCGTGCTGCGCACGCCCCGGAATGACAGAGATACTTGTCGCAGCTGCGAGAAATATTCCCGCATGGCTGTCACGACAACATTCGTTCTCAAACGCCGCGCGTCATGCTACATTCATTAATCCAGCATCACGGGCGATCGATTTGGCCAAAGCAAAGCGGATACAGAGATGGCAGCGTGACCCCCAGGGGATGCGGATGCGGATTCTCGAGGCGGCCAAGCAGGAATTCGCCGCCCATGGCCTCGCCGGCGCGCGGGTCGACCGCATCGCGGCCAATGCCGACGCCAACAAGCGCATGCTGTACTACCACGTCGGCAATAAGGAGGATCTCTATCTCGAGGTGCTGGAAGGCGCCTACGAGAAGATCCGCGCCGAGGAGCGCACGCTCGACCTCGAGCATCTCGACCCGCCCGAGGCGATCGGGCGCCTGATCGACTTCACGTGGAACTATTTTCTGCGCAATCCCGAGTTCCTGGCGCTGCTGAACACGGAAAACCTCGCCAAGGCAAAGCACCTGAAGCGCTCGACCAAGGTCAAGTCGATGCACTCGCCCTTTGTCGAGATGATCCGCACCGTGGTAACGCGCGGGGTCGAGAGCGGCGATTTCCGCGACGCGGTCGATCCGGTGCAGCTCTATATCTCGATCGCCGGGCTGGCGTTCTTCTATCTCTCCAACAGCGCCACGCTGAGCGTGATCTTCGGCCGCGACCTGCTCAAGAAGGACGCCCGCGACCAGCGCCTCGAGCACATGACTGCGCTGGTGCTGGCGGCGCTGACCGGCAAGTCCACCGCCGCGTTTGGCAGCGCGATGCCGCCGCGGCGCGCGGCGGAACACCGGGTGGTGTGAACGCCGGTGGCCCGCACGCGCGGTCGTTCCGGAAAAGCGATGGCCCGTAGCCCGGATGAAGCGAAGCGCAATCCGGGAAACTGTATCCGCGGATCATGCGGCCCCGGATTTCGCTGCGCCGCATCCGGGCTACGCATCGTTCGTCCATAAAAATCTCGCCTGACGAAAGTAGGGGATTTTGGCGCGATTTTGCCACGTGTGAGGGGCTGGACAGTATTTATCCAACGGGTTAATTTCTGGACGAACAACAGAGACTGCAAGGGAGCGTGACGTGGCGGAGGCAAAGAGCCCTTCGGGCGTGTCGAAGGTGCTGAATGCGGCGTGGGTGCGTCCGTTCCTGTTCCTGGTGGTCATCGTGGTGGCTTGGGACCTCGCGATCCGCCTGTTCCACATCCCGGCCTATCAGATCCCGTCGCCCGGCGACGTCGTCGCGGTGCTGTGGAGCGACTGGCCGGAGCTGCTGCGGCAGTCCTGGCCGACCACCTATGCGACGATCTGCGGTTTCCTGCTCTCGGCGCTGTTCGGCATTCCCACAGCGATGCTGATCGCGGGCTCGAAGACGGTCGAGAGCTACGTCTATCCGCTCTTGGTGTTCTCCCAATCGGTGCCGAAGATCGCGATCGCGCCGCTGTTCGTGGTGTGGTTCGGCTTCGGCATCATCCCCAAGGTGATTTCCGCGTTCCTGCTCGGCTTCTTCCCCGTCGTGGTCTCGGCGGTGCAGGGCTTCAAGTCGGTCGATCCCGACATGGTCGACCTCGCACGCGCGATGCAGGGCAGCCGCTTCAAGGTGTTCTGCGCGGTCAACCTGCCGCACGCGATGCCCGCGATCTTCTCCGGCTTGAAGGTCTCCGTGACGCTCGCCGTGGTCGGCGCGGTGGTCGGCGAGTTCGTCGGCTCCAATTCCGGCATCGGCTATGTGATGCAGCGCTCGATCGGCTCCTTCGACCTGCCGACGATGTTCGCCGCGCTGGTGATCCTGGCGCTGCTCGGCGTCATCCTGTTCTGGATCGTCGACCGCATCGAGCGGCTGGTGATCCCCTGGCACGTCAGCCAGCGCGACGACATCATCTTCGCTTCCTAGGATTTGTGCACAGAAACAACAGCAAGCGTCATTGCGAGGAGCGATAGCGACGAAGCAATCCATTTCTCCACTTGCTGCACGATGGATTACTTCGCGGAGCCTGTCATCCGGCGGCGCTTCGCGCCGACCGGGTGGCTCGCAATGACGAAAAAGAACAACGGGAGGATTATCTGATGCGATTGCTCACTGCCGTTATTGCCGCGCTGGCCTGGACCGCGCTTGCGGTGGCTCCTGCGTCTGCGGCCGACAAGGTCGTGCTGATGCTGAACTGGTACGTCTATGGCGAGCACGCGCCGTTCTATTACGGCAAGGCCAAGGGCATCTATGCCGCAGAAGGCATCGACCTCGAGATCCAGGAAGGCCGCGGCTCGGCCGCGACCACGCAGGCGGTGGCGGCCAAGACCGCCGATTTCGGCTATGTCGACGTGCCCACGATGATGCGCGCCGCGGTGAAGGGCGCGCCGGTCATCGCCACCGGCGTGCTGCTGCAGACCAGCCCGATGTCGGCGATGGGCTTCGTCGACAAGAACATCAGGAAGCCGGACGACATCAAGGGCAAGACGGTCGCGATCACCCCGGCGGATTCGATGACGCAGATCTGGCCGCTGTTCCTGAAGAAGACCGGCCTCAAGGAAAGCGACTTCCAGACCGTCGCCGGCGACGGCCAGACCAAGCTCAACGCCGTCATTAACGGCCAGGCCGATCTGCTGCTCGGCTACGTCATGGACCAGTCGATGAAGATCAAGGACGCCACCGGCAAAGACGTCTATCCGATCAAGTTCGCCGACTACGGCATCAACATGGTTTCGTCGGGCATCATCGCGAACTCCGACTACGTGAAGGCCAATGCCGACCTGGTCCGCCGCTTCATGTCGGCGACCACCAAGGCGGTGGAAGCTGCGGAGAAACAGCCGAAGGCGGCCGCGCAGTCGATCCTCGACGCCAACCCGAAGGGCGGCAAGATCGACACGCTGACGCAGGGTTTTGAGCTGACGATCCCGCTCTATCGCACACCCGAAACCAAGGCCAAGCGACCGTTCCAGGTCACCGATCAGAACATGACGGAGTCGGTCAATCTGATGGTCGAATATGGCGGCCTCGACGCCAAGGCCAAGGCCAATCCGAAGGCGTTCTACACCAACGACTATCTGCCGAAGGGCGATTCGTGAGCCACAAATATCCCCTGTCGTCCCTGCGCAAGCAGGGACCCATAACCACCAACCTTAATTGTCACGGAAGGTCTCAGCCCGTGTGCCCGAACGAGAGGGCACGGCGTAAGGATCCCTGCTTTCGCAGAGGCGACGGGTGGAGAGGATTGCGATGAATCCTGCGACCAAACCAGCCGAAGTCAACCAGCCCGCCGCGCATCTGCGCCTGGTGTCCGACCGCGCCGCCGGCGCCACGCCAGGCATCAAGCTGTCCGGCGTGTCGAAGACCTACCGGTCGCGCGATGGCGACGTGCCGTCGCTGCGGCCGCTCGACTTCACCATCAATGACGGCGAGTTCTTTGTCGTGGTCGGGCCCTCCGGCTGCGGCAAGTCCACGCTGCTCAAGATGATCTCGGGCCTGCTGCCGCCGACGACCGGCGAGGTGCTGGTCGACGGCGAGCCGGTGACCAGGCCGCACGGCAATGTCGGCATCGTGTTCCAGAACGCGCTGCTGCTGCCGTGGCGCAACATCCTGTCCAACGTGATGCTGCCGATCGACATGAAGCAGCTGCCGCGGGACAAATATCTCGCCCGCGCCAAGGCGCTGTTGAAGCTGGTCGGGCTCGAGGGTTTCGAGAAGAAGCTGCCCTGGCAACTGTCCGGCGGCATGCAGCAGCGCGCCTCGATCTGCCGCGCGCTGGTGCATGATCCCAAGATCATGCTGATGGACGAGCCGTTCGGCGCGCTCGACGCCATGACGCGCGAGCGGATGAATGTCGAGCTGATGCGGATCCAGCGCGAGACCGGCAAGACGGTGCTGCTGATCACGCACTCGATCCCGGAAGCCGTGTTCCTCGCTGACCGCGTGCTCGTCATGACCGAGCGTCCCGGCGCGATCGCCGCGATCTACGACGTGCCGATGCCACGGCCGCGCTCGCTGGAGACGATGTCCGATCCCGTCTTCACCGAGCTGGTGCAACGGATCCGGAAACATTTCTTCACGCAGGGGTCGCTGGACTAACACCCGAGCCTTCAATGCCGCTTCGCCTCAAAGTCAACGCTATCGCCTTCTTTGAACGACCGCTGGTGTTCGCCCGGCCGTTCCGTTTCGGCGCGGTGACGATCACCGCGTCGACGCAGCTGTTCGTGCGGGTCGAGATCGAGGTGGAGGGCAAGGGCCGGGCGACCGGCGCCAGCGCCGAGATGCTGGCGCCAAAATGGTTCGACAAGCGGCCGCATCTGACGGAGGCGCAGTCGCTCGACGGCCTGCGCCGCTCGCTTGCGGTTGCACGCGAGCTCTATCTGACGAACCGGACTTTTGAGACCGCGTTCGCCTTGCACACCGCGTGCATCGGTCCGCAGGTCGCGACCTGCGCTGCGCAGGACATTCCGCCACTCGCAGCGAGCTTCGGCCCGGCCGAGATCGACAAGGCGATCCTGGATGCGCTGCTGCGCGTGGCCGGCGCGAATTTCTTTGACGGCATGACCGGCAATATCGCCGGCATCGACGCGCGGCTGACGCCGGATCTCGACGATGCGGCCATCGCGCGGTTCCTCTCAACACGCAAGCGGATCGACCGTGTCGCCGTCCGGCATACCGTCGGGATGGACGATAAGGTTGAAGGCGAGGGCGGTGTCGCCGACGCAGGCGAGAATGCCGGTGCGCGCTATTTCAAGCTCAAGCTGAACGGCGATCCCGCCCATGACGCGGCGCGGCTGGCGCGGATCGGCAGCGAGCTCGCAAGGCTGCCTTACGCCACCAAGGTCACGCTCGACGCCAACGAGCAATATGCTGACCTTGCCGCACTGAGCGCGCTGGTCGACCGGCTCGACCACGACGCGGCGCTTGAACCGATCGCGGCAAACCTGCTCTACATCGAGCAGCCGATGCCGCGCGATATCACCAAGGCTTCGCCGCTCGAGGGACTGGCCGCGCGCAACTTCATCATCGACGAGGCCGACGATTGCTACGATGCATTCCCGCAGGCGCGGGCGCTCGGCTATCGCGGCATCTCCTCGAAATCGTGCAAGGGCATCTACAAGTCGATCATCAATGCGACGCGTGCGGCAGCATGGAGCGCGGATAGCCGGTATTTCATCAGCGGCGAGGACCTGACCTGCCAGGCCGGGCTCGGCGTGCAGCAGGATCTCGCGCTCGGGGCACTGATCGGCGTCACCCATGCCGAGCGCAACGGGCATCATTACGTCGACGGCTTTGCCGAAACCCCGGCCGACGAGGCCGACGCCTTCCTCATCGCGCATCCCGATCTCTACACGCGCGCCGGCGGCAAGGTCCGCCTCGCGATCCATGACGGCGATCTGCTGACAGGGTCGATCGCCGCCGCACCGGGCTTTGCCAGTTCGATCCATCCGGACTGGTCCACCATGCAGCCGCTCAGGCGGCCCACACCACGCGTTTCGTAGGAGCAGACAGCATGACGACCAAACGCCTCGGCCTGATCATGAACGGCATTACCGGCCGGATGGGTCTCAACCAGCATCTGATCCGCTCGATCGTTGCAATCCGCGAGCAGGGCGGCGTACAGCTCGGGAACGGCGACCGCATCATGCCCGATCCGATCCTGGTCGGCCGCGACGCCGAGAAGGTCGCTAGCCTGGCCAGGCGCTTCAACATCGAGCGGCACACCACCGATCTCGATCGCGCGCTGGCCGACAAAGGCGACACCGTGTTCTTCGACGCCGCCACCACGCAGGCGCGGCCCTCGCTGCTGACCAAGGCGATCAACGCCGGCAAGCATGTCTATTGCGAGAAGCCGATCGCGACCAATCTCGAAGAAGCCGTTGCAGTCGTGAAGCTCGCCAATGCCAAGGGGCTCAAGCACGGCACGGTGCAGGACAAGCTGTTCCTGCCCGGCCTGAAGAAGCTCGCCTTCCTGCGCGACTCCGGCTTCTTCGGCCGCATGCTCTCGGTGCGCGGCGAGTTCGGGTATTGGGTGTTCGAGGGCGGCTGGCAGGAGGCACAACGGCCGTCCTGGAACTACCGCGCCGAGGATGGCGGCGGCATCATTCTGGATATGGTCTGCCACTGGCGCTACGTGCTCGACAACCTGTTCGGCGAGGTCGAGAGCGTGGTCTGCATCGGGACGACCGATATCCCCGAACGCTATGACGAGAGGGGCAACCAGTACCAGGCGACGGCCGACGATTCCGCTTACGCCACCTTCAAGCTGAAGGGCGGCGTGATCGCGCATATCAACATGAGCTGGGTGACGCGGGTTTACCGTGACGATCTTGTCACCTTCCAGGTCGACGGCACCCACGGCTCGGCGGTGGCGGGCCTGACCGACTGCGTGATCCAGGCGCGACAGGCGACGCCTCGGCCGGTGTGGAATCCGGACGAGAAGCGGCTGCATGATTTCTACGCCGACTGGCAGAAGCTCCCTGAGAACGTCGTCTACGACAACGGCTTCAAGGAGCAGTGGGAGATGTTCATCCGCCATGTCTGCGAGGATGTGCCCTACAAATACACCCTGCTCGAGGGCGCCAAGGGCGTGCAGCTCGCCGAATGTGCGCTGAAGAGCTGGAAGGAACGGCGCTGGATCGACGTTGCCCCGATATCAGTCTGAGAGAGGACGTTGTCATGAACAAGCCGATCTTGCCGATGTCATCGTTGTCGCTGAAGCTGCCGACCGCCGATGGCGGCCTCGAGACCTATCGCGTGGCGGCGTCGCGGACTTTTCCGGCGAAGCTTGAGGGCACGCTCAATCGTATCGCGTTCTCTGCCGCCCATGTGGTCGCCGATCCGCGCGCCGACGTCGATCCCTGGCTGACGGCCGCGATCGACTGGGACAAGACGATCGCGTTCCGCGAACACGTCTGGGACCTCCGCCTTGGTGTGGCCGAGGCGATGGACACCGCGCAGCGCGGCATGGGCCTCGATTGGGCGACCTCGCTCGAACTGATCCAGCGCTCGGTCAAGGCAGCCAAAGCCAAGGGAAACGCGCTGGTGTTCTCGGGCGCCGGCACCGATCATCTTGCGGCGGAAGACGCGAAGTCGATCGATGACGTGATCCGCGCCTATGAGGAGCAGATCGAAGCTGTGGAGAAGGCCGGCGGCCGCATCATCCTGATGGCCTCGCGCGCGCTGGCAAAGCTCGGCAGGAATGCGGACGACTACGCGAAGGTCTATGACCGCGTGCTGTCGCAAGTCCGTGAGCCCGTGATCATCCACTGGCTCGGCGACATGTTCGATCCGGCTCTGTCAGGCTACTGGGGCACGGCCGATCTCGACCAGGCAATGGATACGGCGGTTGCGATCATCAACGCCAATGCCGCCAAGGTGGATGGCGTCAAGGTTTCGCTGCTCGACAAGCAGCGCGAGATCGACATGCGGCGGCGACTCGATCCGCGCGTGAAAATGTACACCGGCGACGACTTCAACTATGCGGAGCTGATCGCCGGCGACGCCAAGGGCTTCTCCCACGCGCTGCTCGGCATCTTCGATGCGATTGCGCCAGCCGCGTCCTACGCGCTGTCGCGGCTGGCCGTCGGTGACGAGGCCGGCTTCCACGACGTGCTGGGACCAACCGTTCCGCTGTCGCGCCACATCTTCAAGGCGCCGACGCGCTTCTACAAGACCGGCATCGTGTTCATGGCGTACCTCAACGGTCATCAGGATCACTTCACGATGGTCGGTGGACAGGAGAGCGCGCGTTCGACCCTGCATCTCGCCGAGCTGTTCCGGCTCGCCGACCAGGCGGGGCTGCTCGCCAATCCGGAGCTCGCGACGCGCCGGATGGCGGCGATCATGGCGACGCGAGGCATCGACGGCTGATGCGTGACTTCTCCGAGGACCACCGCTGGCTGTCGCTGAACACGGCGACGGTCCGCAAGCAGGGCGATCTCATCGCCATCATCGAGGCCTGCGCGCGCCACGGCATCCGGGCTATCGATCCATGGCGCGACCAGGTCGCTGGCGTCGGGCTCGATCGCGCGGTGCGCGCGGTGAAGGACGCCGGGCTCGATCTGTCAGGCTATTGCCGCGGCGGCATGTTCACGGCTGACAGCGCGCATCGCAGCGAGGCGCGCGACGACAACCGCCGCGCGATCGACGAGGCGGCCGCGCTCGGCGCCTCCTGCATCGTGCTCGTGGCAGGCGGTCTGCCGCAATATTCGCGGCCGGGCAGCGCTGCATCCAAGGATATCGCGGCGTCGCGTAACCAGGTGCATGACGGCATCGCCGAGATGCTGGAGTATGCAAAACAGGCAAAGCTGCCGCTCGCGATCGAACCGCTGCATCCGGCCTATGCCGCCGACCGCGCCTGTGTGAATACCACGAAACATGCGCTCGACATCTGCGATGCGCTCGATCCTAGCCGCACCGGCGCGATCGGCGTCGCGCTCGACGTCTATCACATCTGGTGGGATCCCGAACTCAAGAGCCAGATCGCGCGCGCCGGCAAGGACCGGCTGCTCGCGTTCCACGTCTGCGACTGGCTGGTGCCGACGAAAGACATCCTCAACGATCGCGGCATGATGGGCGACGGCGTCATCGACATCAGATCGGTGCGCGCAATGGTCGAAGCGGAGGGCTTTGCCGGCTATTCGGAGATCGAGATCTTCTCGAATGACTGGTGGAGCCGGCCCTTGGACGACGTGCTGCGGACCTGCATCGAGCGGCATCGGACGGTGGTCTGACCCAACGACCGGTTCGGTGGACAAGGCGAGGCGTGCCGGTTATTCCGAATGCTGTGGTGTGAACGGCACTGGCGGCCGTTGAACTCCGCGGTCCGGACCTTCGGAGCACGACATGCGTTTGAGCGATTGCCACAATTTCCATGACTTCCGCGAACTGGCAAGGCGCCGACTTCCGGGGCCGATCTTCGACTACATCGACGGTGGAGCGGACGATGAGGCGACGCTTCGGCAGAACACCGCGAGCTTCGAGCGTTGCGATCTGGTGCCCAATGTCCTGCGCGGTGTGGAGAACGTCGATCTCTCGGTCACCGTGATGGGCCAGAAGCTGGCAACGCCGTTCTATTGTTCGCCGACCGCGCTGCAGCGTCTGTTTCATCATGAGGGCGAACGGGCCGTCGCCGCTGCGGCGGCGAAATACGGAACGATGTTCGGCGTGTCCTCGCTCGGGACCGTGAGTCTGGAGGAATTGCGCAAGGCTTACGCTACGCCGCAGGTCTATCAGTTCTATTTCCACCGGGATCGAGGCCTGAACACGGCGATGATGCAGCGCGCCAAGCAGGCCGGCGTCAACGTGATGATGTTGACTGTCGACAGCATCACCGGGGGCAACCGCGAGCGCGACCTGCGGACCGGGTTTTCGATTCCGTTCAGGCTCACGCTCGGCGGCATGCTGCAATTCGCCATCAAGCCTGCCTGGGCCATCAACTACGTCACGCATGAGAGCTTCAAGCTGCCGCAGCTCGACGAGCATGTCGATATGAGCGGCGGTGCGATGTCGATCGGGCGCTATTTCACGGAAATGCTCGATCCGGCCATGACATGGGACGACGTCGCGCAAATGGTCCGGCAGTGGAACGGCCAGTTCTGCCTGAAGGGCGTCATGTCGGTTGACGATGCGAAGCGCGCGGTTGAGATCGGCTGCACCGGCATCATCCTGTCCAACCATGGCGGCCGGCAGCTCGATGGCTCGCGGGCGGCGTTCGATCAACTGGCCGAGATCGTCGATGCCGTGGGCGACCGGATCGACGTGATGATGGACGGCGGCATCAAGCGGGGCAGCCATGTCTTGAAGGCGCTGTCGCTCGGCGCGAAGGCCGTCGGCCTAGGACGCTTCTATCTCTATCCGCTGGCGTCGGCCGGCCAGGCCGGAGTCGAGCGGGCGCTTGGTCTGCTGCAGGCGGAGCTGGTGCGGGACATGCGGCTGATGGGGTGTTCCTCGATCAGCCAGCTCTCCCGCGCAAACTTGCGGTTCAGATAGCCGCCCGATCGCTCAGAGGTCCTGCGTCAACGCGGCGCCGATCTGCTCCAGTGCCCAATCGATCTGATTGCGTGTGGGTTATCGGCCCGCCCGGCTTAAAGGATGCCACGCACCAAATTGGGTCGATCCTGTCAGCGCCGCTGCGCTCTAGGAATCCTGATCGCTGTGCGTGATCTCCAGCGTCACGAGCCGCGCCAGCAGGGTTGCGGGATAGAGCTGGCCGAAGATCGCCTCGAGATTGCATAGGCTGCGTGCGATCGGATGCAGCGGAGCGACGTCGCCGTAGCCCGTGGTCGTCAGCGTCATGAAGCTGAAATAAATCAGCTCGTTCGCCAGCGCGGGGCTGTCCTCCATCTTCATCCCGGAAAAGGCCTTCGGCAGCAGCGTGCCGATGAAGGTGTAGAGTGCCGAGAAGATCACGGCAACGGAGAGATAGAGCAAGACGGCGCCGACCACGCGGTGATAGGTCACGCGGCCCGGCGCAAATGTCGCACGAGCCACCGTCACGGCCAGGGTGATGCCGACGATCAGCCACGAGCCCGCGAACAGATTGAGGTCGAGGATCGAGGGCGAGCGCAGCCGCAAGATCCCGCCCGTGACGATCATGGCGAGTGCAACCAGCATCGCGGTGACCGCAATTGCGCTGCCCGACATCAGGAATACGCCGCCGACCAGGAACAGCGCGAGAAACAGCTCGAAGATCTGGAATTCGAACAGGCCGAGCGCCTGCAGGGGTGCCACCACGAACATCATCACAAGGATCAGGATGGTGAGCACGGTCAGCAAGGAATCGCCCCAGCGCTCGCGCAGCTCGCCAGTCCTCATCCAACCGCGCTTCATTCCCGCCCCGTCATTCGGCATCGCATCAGCATGCTGGTGCCAGACATTGCTGCGCGGCGGCCGCAAAGGCAAGATGGAGGACCGACATCCGGCGCGCCCGGCGATCCAGATCGCCGGACGGCCGTCTCAGGGGCTCGCGACTTGCTGCAGGGTGTTGAAGCGAGCTTTCTGCTCGCTGCTCAGCATGGCATAGAACTTGTCCAGTGCAGGCTCGATCAACTTCGCGGCCTTCTGCATGGCCTCGAGCCGGTGCTGCATCGCCTCCAGGCGGCCGACTGGCGTCAGCGGCACGTCGTTCGGGCAGGCTGCCTGCAGGTCCGCTATGGCTGTTTTGGTCGCATCGCTCAGGCGGTCGAGCGCTTCCTTCTGCTTGCCCGCCGGATGAAGCGAGGCCTCGATCCTGTTGATCGGCAGCTGGGCCAAGTCGGATTTCGAATCGCCGCAATTCGCGGATTGCGCGGTCGTTTGCTGTTGCGGCGAACGCTCGCCGACATGTGGACCGAGCGCATTGAAGCGGGCCTGTTGCTCGTCGCTGAGCGAGCTGTAGAAATTCTCCAGGGCCGGCCGCACGATCCTGATCGCCTCGAGCGTCGCGCTGATGCGATTTTGCATCGACCGCAAGCGGCCGGTTGGCGTCATGGCATAGCTGTCCGCGCAGGAATCCTTGAAGATATCGGCTGCCTTCGCCGCTGATGTCTTCAACTCGTCGAGGAGCGCGCGCTGCTGCTGGCTCGGCCGTACCGCCCGCGTGATGTCGGCAAGTGGCCAGGCTGTGACGCCCTTGTCCGGCTCTCCGCATAACTGCTTGATTGCCTGCGGACTCGTATCGGCGCGTTGACGGGACCGATCGCGGCCTGCGGTGGCCGGATAGTCGCCAGGGTTGATGCTGGCATAGGCGGAGTAGGGACTGTTGGTGTCCCAGAACACGGTGTCCACGAAGTCGTCATAGGCGTAGGCCCAATAGCCGGGCTCGTAGGCATAGGACCAGAACGTGTAGTCAAAGATGTCCGAATAGGCGTAAGGCAGGAACACCGGGCCAAGCCACGCCACGAACGCCGCGCGGTGGCCGTGTCGCCAGGCATTCCGGGGCGCCCAGCCGCCTTGACGCACCGCAAGCGCCGCCTGGCTTTGCGCACCTGCCTGGTCGCGGAAGCGTGCGGCAAATCGCTCGCGCTGGGCCGCCTGCGTCGCGGCCGTGGTCGCGGCGGCCGCCCCAACCGTTGTTGCGGCGGCCCCAACCGTTGTTGCCGGCGCCAATCGCTGCTGACGGGCAACGTCCGCCTGTTGCGCACGCTGCTCGCGCTGTAAAAGGCGGCTCTGCGCCTGCAGCGCACGGTCATGGACGCGTTGCGCGCGTGCGCCTTCGACCTTTTGCGACTGCAATTGCTGCACGCGTTGCTGCAGACGATCGATCCGGGTCTGCCGCTCCGCGGTCTGGTGCGAGAGCGCATCACGCTGCCGCTGCTGCGCCGCCTGCTGGCGTTGCTGGATCAATTGCTGATGCTGCTGGGCGCGCTGTTGAAATCGCTCCGTCGGTGACGGTCGCTCGCTCAAGCGCGACGGTGAGCTCGCGCGTGATGGCGCGGCAATATGCGGAGCCTGACGCTGCAGCGGGGCCCCACGACGGAATTCGGGTCGATGCGTTGCGATCCGCGGCGCAGCGATATGGGGGGCTTGGCGCACCGACGGGGCGGCGAAATGCGGTGCCGGGCGCGGCGCCATCGCCGGTCGCTGCGGGGCATGGAACGCGGGTGCTGCCGGCCGTGCCATCGCGGGTGGCCGAGCCATTGCAGGCGGTCTCGCCATTGCGGGCGGGGCGGCGTGGACCATCGGCGCGGGACGCGCCATTGCTGGTGGCGCGGCTGGACGTGCGCCGCCGGGCGGTCCACCCTTGTGTGGCTGGGCGGCAGCGCCGCTCGCCGCCAGCATCGAGGCACCAACCAAAAGCACAGCAAAACAAATACCGCGGGGAGGCATGAGCATGGCTCTCTGTCCATCCCTGCCCACAAGGCTTCAACGCGCAGGCGTCGAAATCGTTCTTGTTGGCCGCGGCCGGCGCTGCGGTCTTCCGACGCAGGGAACCGTCAGGAGACATCCTGCGTGAGGACAGACGCGATCCGCTCCAACGCCCAGTCGACCTGATCGGCCGTGATCACCAGCGGCGGGGCGATGCGAATGGTGTGCTCGTGGGTGTCCTTGGCGAGGATGCCACGCGCCTGCAGCGCCGAGCAGTAGCGGCGGGCACCGCCGGCTTCCGGGTGTAATTCGATCGCCAGCATCAGCCCGCGCCCGCGCACCTCGCGGATTACGTTGGCGCGGATGTCCTGCAATCCGGCGAGAAAGCGCGCGCCCTGTTGTGCCGCGTTCTCGATCATCCCTTCCTCGACGAGCACGCGCAGCGCTGCGCGTGCCACCGCACATGCAAGCGGGTTGCCGCCGAAGGTCGAGCCGTGCTGGCCCGGCCGCAGCGTGCCGAGCACGGCGTTGTTGGAGAGCACCGCCGACACCGGATAGAAGCCGCCCGACAGCGCCTTGCCGAGCAGCGTCACGTCGGCCTCTATGCCCTCGTGCTGCTCGGCGAGCAGCTTGCCGGTGCGGCCGAGTCCGGTCTGGATCTCGTCGAGCACGAGCATCACGTTGCGCGCCGTGCACAGCTCGCGCACGCGGGCGAAATAGCCGGGCGGGGGAATGATGACGCCCGCCTCGCCCTGGACCGGCTCGACCAGGAAAGCCGCGGTGTTCGCCGTGATCGCCTGCTCGAGCGCCGCGGCATCGCCGAACGGGATGATTTTGAAGCCCGGCGCGAACGGGCCGAAATGGTCGCGGGATCCGGGGTCGGTCGAGAAGCCGACGATGCCGAGCGTGCGTCCGTGAAAATTATTTGCGCAGACGATGATCTCGGCCTGCCCGTCCGGCACGCCCTTGACCTCATAGGCCCATTTGCGCACCGACTTGATCGCGCTCTCCACCGCTTCGGCACCGCTGTTCATCGGCAGCACCTTGTGCGAGCCGGTCAGCTCCGCGAGCTCGCGATAGAAGGGGGCGAGCTGGTCGTTGTGGAAGGCACGCGAGGTCAGCGTCAGCCGATGCGCCTGCTCGATCATTGCTGCCAGGATCTTCGGATGACAGTGGCCCTGGCTCACAGCCGAATAGGCGGAGAGACAGTCGAGGTACCGGTTGCCATCGGTGTCCCAGACCCAGACGCCTTCGCCGCGGGACAGCACCACCCCGATCGGCTCGTAATTGTGGGTGCCGAACTGCGCTTCGGTTGCGAGGAAATCAGTGACCGATGCATTCATCATGCGTCACTCCCGCTGCAGCGCACGAGAGCTTACATCAATCCGTGCCTGCAGTTGATTTGGGTATCAGTTCCTCCACAGGGAAGTGGACTTGCCAACCAAATTCGCAGGGGACAATTCATGCGCTGATGCTGCACGGCACGCTGAGGAAGCCGCGGAAGCGCACCCGGCCGCCGCGGACCGGGGCGCCGTCGAGCGCGTAGTTCGGGAAGCGCGCCAGGAAGCGCGAGATCGCGATGGCGCCTTCGAGGCGCGCCAGCGCCATGCCCGCGCATTGATGCGCGCCGGTGCCGAAGGCGAGGTGGCGGTTCGGCGTGCGTGCGACGTCGAAGCCTTCAGGGTTGGGGAACTGCGCGGGGTCGCGGTTGGCCGCGCCGATGCATAAAGTGACCAGCGTGCCGGCCGGCATCTTGATGCCGCCGAGCTCGGTCTCTTCCACGATCATCCGGTTGCCGAGCTGGTTCGAACTCTCGTAGCGCAGCATCTCCTCGACCGCGATCTTGATCAGCTCGGGCTGCGCGATCAGCCGCTGCTTCTCCTCGGGATATTGGGTGAGCGTCACCAGCCCGTTGCCGATCAGATTGGTCGTGGTCTCGTGGCCGGCATTGAGCAGGAAGATGCAATTGTGCAGCAATTCCTTCGCGGTCAGCCGCTCGCCATTGTCCTCGCCCTGGATCAATCGCGTCAGCACGTCGCGCTCGGGATTGCCCGGCTTGGCGCGACGCCTTTCGACCAGGGTTTCGAGATAGGCGAGGAAATCCTTCACTGCATCGTTGCCGCGGTCGAACGCGTCCTTGCCGATCACGGGCTCCAGCGCGCCCAAAATCGCCAGCGACCAGTCGCGCAGCGGCTCGCGCTCGTCGTGCGGCACGTCGAGCAAATTGCCGATCACCTGGACCGGGATTGCGGAAGCAAAGTCGCCGATCAGCTCGAAGCGGTCTTTCGTGGCGATCCGGTCGAGCAGGCTGTCGACGAGCGCAATCAGGTCCGGCTCCATGCCGGCAATCGCCCGCGGCGACAATGCGCCCATGATCAACCGCCGCACGCGGGTGTGCGCCGGCGGGTCGTTGAAGACGAGGCTGGTCGTGTGGTGCTCGTAGAGCAGCGAGTTGCCGTATTTTGGCAAGAACTCCTTCTTCTTGTCGGAGGAGAACGTCTTGGTGTTCTTGTAGGCGGCGATCAGGTCGTCGTAGCGGGTGAGAAAATAGCAGCCGTTCGGCAGCCGCTTGACCGGCGCGTGCTCGCGCAGCGCGCGATAGGTCGGGTAGGGATCCGCGTAGAAGTCAGCCGTCAGCTTTTCCAGGTCGAAGCCGTCAGCCAGCTCTCGCGCGTGCCCGTTCATGGCGATCCAGCCCAATTGGTTTCATTTGCAACTATCGTAAGCCGCGCGCGGCGGCCACGCAACAGAATTTGCGTACCGGGAATAGCGCGGCGCACGCCGCACGATGCGAGTAAATCGCAGAGCCATATGCGCTATTGCGCTTTGATGAAGCGCGCGTGCCCCTCTACAGTCGCGGCCAAACAACAGAGACCGGAAACGCCGATGCATGCCCGAGCCGAGTCCGCGGCCTCCTGGCCCGAGGAGATTTTCTCGATCTTGCAGCGCTTCGAGGTGCGTCAGGTGCCTTACGTGCCGGACGCCGGGCATTCCGAGCTGATCGAGCGCGTGCTGGGATCGTCCTCGATGCGCGGCATTGCGCTGACCACCGAGGAGGAAGGCGTGGCGCTGCTCGCTGGCGCCTGGGCCGGCGGCCAGCGCGGCGTGCTGCTGATGCAGTCGAGCGGCGTCGGCAATTGCATCAACATGCTGTCGCTGGTGCAGATCTTCCGCTTGCCGTTCCTTACGCTGGTGACGATGCGCGGCGAATGGGGCGAGTTCAATCCCTGGCAGGTGCCGATGGGCTCGAACACCCAAGGCATTCTCGAATTGGCAGGGATCAAGGTGCTGCGCGCCTCGCATCCGGACGAGGTGCGCGAAGTCGTCGAAGCCGGCGCGGCGCAAGCCTACAACGCCTGCACGCCAACCGCCGTGCTGCTGTCGCAGCGCCTAATCGGGGCAAAGGTCTTCACCAAATGAGCAAAGCCAATCTCCTCGACCGCCGCGCCGTGGTTGCCGAACTGCTGAGGGATCGCAAGGGCGCCTTCGCCATCGGCGGCCTTGGCGCCTCGACCTATGACATCGCCGCCGCCGGCGACCACGACCGCAATTTCTATCTCTGGGGCGGCATGGGCGGCGCGGTGATGATCGGGCTCGGCCTCGCGCTGGCCCAGCCGACCCTGCCGGTCGTCGTGATCACCGGCGATGGCGAAATGCTGATGGGGATCGGGAGCCTCGCGACCGTCGCGCTGCAGCAGCCGAAAAACCTCTCGATCATCGTTCTCGACAACGAGGCCTATGGCGAGACCGGCGGCCAGGCCAGCCATACCGGCGGCCCCGCCGACCTCGTCGGTGTTGCCAAAGCCTGCGGAATCGGAGATAGCCGCTCGATCAGCACGATGGCTGAGGTCGAGGCTTTTGCTTCGTCTTTGCAAGATGTTGCGGCGGGACCACGGTTCGCCAGCGCGAAGATCGACGGGGCCAATCTGGAACGCGTGCTGTCGAGCCGCGACGGCACCTACATCGTCAACCGCATCAGAGGGTCGATCGGACACACTCCGATATAAAGTGACTTTCGCGGTGCAATAGAACCTTGACTTTTGGTAAAGTGAGTGATTACTCACGACCCAAATGTCTACCTTACGCATGACGAGTGACTTGCGGCGTCAGTTGATCCTGAGCGCTGCCAAGCGGTGTTTCTCCCGCAACGGCTTTGCCGGCACCACGACAAAGAGCGTGGCGGCCGCGGCTGCCATTTCGGAAGGGCTGCTGTTCAAGCACTTCCCGTCGAAGGCTGCGCTCTACGCCGAAATCCTTGCCGAAGAGTGCGAGGCGGATCCCGATCTCGCGCATCTGCTCGGCCAAGAGCCCTCCACAGCGACGCTGATCGAACTGGTGCAGGGCATGGTCGGCCACTTCATGCAGCTGCGCGATGCGCCCGACCAGGAAGAGGCGCAGCGGATGCGGCTGATGGTGACGAGCCATCTCGACGACGGCGAGTTTGCGCGCCTGCTCTACGACAAGGTCGGCAAGCTGATCGGTCCGACCTTCGCTGCCTCGCTTGAGCGTGCGATCGCCGCCGGCGAAGCGACGCGGATCGGTGACGAGCCGCTCAACCTGTTCTGGTTTGCGCACCATACCGTGCTTATGGGCGCACTGACGCAGCTGCCTGCGACACCTTGTCTCCCCTATGGGGATGCCGCTGCGGCCGAGCGGCAGCTTTGCCAGTTCATTCTTCGCGGCATCGGACTTACCGAAGCCGCAATTTCAACTCATTTGGGCCGCCAGCCGTCGCCGAGCGCAGGACCGTCGGTAACTGCAGAAAGTGCATGACATGAATATCCAGACCGAAAGCCACATCTCGGGGCAACCGCTCAAGGAGAAGCAAGCCAAGCGTCCCGTCCGCCTGGTGCGTTGGTTCATCATCGTGGGATTGTTGCTGGCCCTGCTGGTCGGCGCGCTGGTCGGCTTCAACGCCTTCCGCAGCCACATGATCGCGCAGTTCTTCGCCAACAATAAGCCGCCGCCGTCGAACGTCTCGATCGCCGAGGCGAAGACCGAGGTGATTCCGAACCTGCTGACCGCCGTCGGCGATCTCGTCGCCGTGCACCAGGTCAATGTCACGACCGACGTGCCGGGCCGCATCACCGAGATCCATTTCACCGCCGGCAGCCATGTGAAGGCGGGCACGCCGCTGGTGCAGTTGTTCGACGCGCCGGAGCAGGGCGACCTCGCCAGCTTCAAGGCGCAGGCGACCGTGGGCGAGCAGCAGCTCGACCGCGCCAAGCAGCTCGCGTCACGCCAGTTCGGGCCGCAGTCGACCGTCGATACGGCGCAGGCGACCTACGACCAGGCCAAGGCGGGCATTGCCAAGACCGAAGCGCTGATCTCGCAGAAGCTGGTGCGCGCGCCGTTCGAAGGTGATCTCGGCGTTCGCCAGGTCGAAGTCGGCCAGTATCTGACGGCGGGCACGCAGATCGTGTCGCTCACCGATCTGTCGGTGCTGTACGCCAACCTGACCGTGACCGAGAAGCAGAGCTCGCAGATCAAGGTCGGCCAGGCCGTGCGGGTCGCGGTCGATGCCTATCCGGGCCGCACCTTCGAGGGCAAGATCACCACCATCGAGCCGCAGATCGCGACCGAGACCCGCAACATCCGGGTGCAGGCGACGATCCAGAATCCGGAAAGCATCCTCAAGCCCGGCATGTTCGCGACCACCACGATCGTGCTGCCCGAGAAGCCGCCGGTCGTGACCATTCCCGAAACCGCGGTCGACTACACGCTGTACGGCGACTCGGTGTTCCTGATCACCGAGAAGAAGGGTGAGGACGGCAAGACCAGCCTGACCGCGGACCGCACCTTCGTGAAGACGGGCAACCGCGTCGAAGGCCGCGTCCAAATCCTCAAGGGCCTGAAGGCCGGGGACAGGGTCGTCGCCGTCGGCCAGATCAAGCTGCAATCGGGCATGGCTGTTGCGATCTCGAACGATCCGCAGCCGCCGGTTCCGGCCGAGCCGCCGCGCTACTAATCCCGACCATCTGAACCCGGAGGGCCGGTTGGCCCTCCGCCACATGTTGCCGCAACCGGCAGACAACACGAATCGAGTTGGCGATGGCCTTCACTGATATTTTCATCAAGCGCCCGGTGCTGTCGGTCGTCGTCAGCCTGCTGATCCTCTTGATCGGCTTGCGCGCGGCGATGGTGCTGCCGATCCGGCAATATCCGAACCTGTCGAACACCGTCGTGACGATCACGACGTCATATCCCGGCGCGTCGCCCGAGCTGATCAACGGCTTCATCACCACGCCGATCGAGCAGGCCGTCGCTTCGGCCGAAGGCGTCGACTACATGACGTCGAACTCGGTGCTCGGCACTTCGACGATCCAGGTCTACGTCAAGCTCAATCACGATCCGAACCAGGCGCTAACCGAAGTGCTCGCCAAGGTCAATTCGGTCAAATATCTGATCCCGAAGGAAGCCTTCGATCCGGTCGTGAGCAAGGCGACCGGCGACACCATCGCCGTGATGTATCTCGGCTTCTCCAGCGAAGAGCTGACCGGATCGGCGATCTCGGACTATCTGACCCGCGTCGTGCAGCCGGTGCTCTCGACGGTCGACGGCGTCGCTTCGGCCGACATCCTGGGCGGCCAGACCTTTGCGATGCGTGTCTGGCTCGATCCGAACCGGATGGCTGGACGCGGCGTGTCGCCCAACGACGTCGCCGCTGCGATCGCCGCCAACAACTTCCAGGCGGCCGCCGGCCAGACCAAGGGCTTCTTCATCGTCTCGAACGTCTCGGCCAATACCGACCTTCAGAACATCGATCAGTTCAAGCGGATGATCGTGAAGGCGAAGGACGGCGGCTTCGTGCGCATCGAGGACATCGCGACCGTGGAGCTCGCGGCGCAGTCGACCGACGCCAGCGTCGCCTTCAACGGCGAGCATGCGATCTTCATCGGCATCAAGGCGACGCCGCAAGGCAACCCGCTGACCCTGGTGAAGGGCGTGCGCGCGCTGTTCCCCGACCTCGAGCGCAACCTGCCGCCGTCGATGAAGATGAAGGTGGCCTACGACTCCACCAAGTTCATCCAATCGTCGATCGACGAGGTCGAGAAGACGCTGACTGAAGCGGTTCTGATCGTCGTCGTCGTCATCTTCCTGTTCCTGGCGTCGCTGCGCTCGGTGATCATCCCCGTCGTCACCATTCCGCTGTCGCTGATCGGCGTCTGCATCCTGATGCTGGCCGCAGGCTTCAGCTTCAACCTGCTGACGCTGCTGGCGATGGTGCTGGCGATCGGTCTCGTGGTCGACGACGCCATTGTGGTGGTGGAGAACATCCATCGACATCTCGAGGAGGGCCTGCCACCAGTGCAGGCATCGCTCAAAGGTGCGCGCGAGATCGTGGGCCCGGTCGTCTCGATGACGATCACGCTCGCGGCGGTGTATGCGCCGATCGGCTTCCTCGGCGGCGTCACCGGCACGCTGTTCCGCGAATTCGCCTTCACGCTGGCGGGCTCCGTGATCGTGTCGGGCGTGATCGCGCTGACGCTGTCGCCGATGATGTGCTCGGTGTTCCTGAAGAGCGCGGAAGAGGGGCGTTTCGCCAGGCTGGTCAATCGCGTGTTCGGCGCGTTGACGCGCGCCTATGGCCGCCAGCTCGACCGTTCGCTCGATTACCGCCCGATCACGGCCCTTTTTGCCGTGACCATCCTCGGTCTGGTCGGCTTCCTCTACATGCACATCCAGAAGGAGCTGGCGCCGCAGGAAGACCAGGGCATCGTGTTCGCGGTGACCAAGGCGCCGAAATACGCCAACATCGACTACATCGATTTCTACGGCGACAAGATGGACAAGGAGTTCAAGAAGTTCCCGGAGACCGACCTGCGGTTCATCCTGAACGGCATCACCGGTCCGCAGGGCGGCTTCGCCGGCATGCTGCTCAAGCCGTGGGATGAGCGCAAGCGCTCGGCTCAGGCGCTGCAGCCGCTGGTGCAGGCCGAGCTGTCGAAGATCGAGGGCGTCAGCGCGTTCGCGTTCAGCCTGCCGCCGTTGCCCGGCGGTCCCGGCGGTCTGCCGGTGCAGATGGTGATCTCATCGACGGCCGGATTCCAGCAGGTGTTCGACCAGATGAGCAAGCTGAAGGATGCCGCGCGCAAGAGCGGCCTGTTCATCGTCACCGACAGTGACCTCGACTTCAACCAGCCGGTGGTCCGGGTGAAGGTCGATCGCTCCAAGGCGAGCGACCTCGGCATCACCATGCAGTCGATCGGCGGTGCGCTGGCGACGCTGCTCGGCGGCAACTACGTCAACCGCTTCAACCTCGAAGGGCGCTCCTATCAGGTGATCCCGCAGGTGCCGCGCGTCAGCCGGCTCGCGCCGGAATCGTTCGACAACTTCTACGTCCCGACCGCGACCGGGCAGCTGGTGCGGCTGTCGACCGTGGTTACGGTCGAGACCGGCGTCGATCCGAACGCGCTGACCCACTACAACCAGCTCAACTCGTCGACCTTCCAGGCGGTGCCGATGCCCGGCGTTTCGATGGGGCAGGCGGTCGAGTTCCTGCAGGGTGAAGCCAAGAAGCTGCCGTCCGGCTTCAGCTACGACTTCCTGGCCGACTCCCGCCAGTACGTCCACGAAGGCAACCAGCTGCTGGTCACCTTCGCGTTCGCCATCATCATCATCTTCCTGGTGCTGGCGGCGCAGTTCGAGAGCCTGCGCGATCCCTTCGTGATCATGATCAGCGTGCCGATGGCGATCGTCGGCGCCCTGATCCCGCTGTTCTTTGGTGTCGCCACCATGAACATCTACACCCAGGTGGGCCTGCTGACGCTGGTCGGACTGATCACCAAGCACGGCATCCTGATGGTGGAGTTCGCCAACGAGCTGCAGCTCAAGGAGGGACTGGACCGCCGTTCGGCGATCGAGATGTCGGCCCGGATTCGTTTGCGTCCGATCCTGATGACGACGGCGGCCATGGTCACCGGCCTGTTGCCGCTGCTCACCGCCTCGGGCGCCGGCGCTGCCAGCCGCTTCTCGATCGGGCTCGTGGTCGTCGCCGGCATGACGATCGGCACGCTGTTCACCCTGTTCGTGCTGCCGGCCGTCTACATGACGATTGCGACCGACCACCAGGCCGCGGCCCGGTCCGAGCGCGCCAAGCAGATCGCCGACTACGAACTCGACGGCCGCGAGGGCGCACTGAAACCGACCTGAGCTCTCCAAGCTCATGCTCGCAGGAAAGGCGGCACTGGCGAAAGCCACTGCCGCCTTTTCTTTGTCTCGTGATAGCCTTGCCGATGGGCGGGCCGAAGACCCTTTGGTTTGACGCGTTTTCTTCACGCGAACCGGAAGACCACTTCGCTCGAAACCGCTATGCTCGCCTCACAAGATCTGGAGGAAACAGGCATGGCGAGCGAATTTGCGGCGGGCAGTTACCGGTTCATTCCGGCCGTGTTCCAATATTCAAGCGGTGCGCAGGCGAACGCCGGCTATGAGATCGAGCGGGTGCGCTTCGATCGCCTGGTGCCGCTTGCAGAAGGTTTTGCGCGCATTGCGGCCTACATCAAGGACGCCGGCCGGCCGCTGACCTCGTTCTGCGCCTGCGAACTGCGTTCGCCGGCCGCCTTTACCGAGGACGGCTTCCGCGCCTTCAACCAGCACTACGTCAAGACGCTTGCCGAATGGGGCCTGTTCGACGGCACCATCAATCCGGTGGCGCGCAGCAATGTCTGTCCCGAGATCGATCCGCCGGCCGAGCCGTCGTTCCATGCGTTCTCGTTCACACGGCCGAGTACGAGCACGTCGCCGTCCTTCGTGATCGCGGGTGGCGCCGAAGCACGCAGTGGTACTGCCAGCTATCCCGACCGCATCGTCTGCTACCGCGATCTCAGCCCCGGCGCGTGGCGGGAGAAGGTCCGCTTCACCACCGGCGAGATGGAGCGCCGTCTTGCGGAGTTCAGCTTCGGCTGGCAGGAGACGACAACCGTGCAGGCCTACACCGTGCACGACATCCATCCCGTGATCGTCGACGAGCTGGTCCGCCGCGGCGCCACGCGCTCCGGCCTGACCTGGCACTTCTGCCGCCCGCCGGTCGTCGATCTCGAATACGAGATGGATTGCAGGAGGGTGCTGCGCGAGGTGGTGATTTAGGTCGAACAGTTTCGCTAGCCGCACGTTGCTTGTCCCGTCATCCTGAGGTGCGAGCGGAGCGAGCCTCGAAGGATGCACGGCCCGGCTGGTGGCCGTCGACCCTTCGAGACGCGCGTTCCGCGCTCCTCAGGATGACGGGGAAGAATGGCGCCCGCTGCGACGGAGGCCAACATCACCGCGCCTTCGGATCGAGCGCGTCGCGCAGGCCGTCGCCGACCAGGTTGAACGACAGCACGACCAGGAAGATCGCAAGCCCCGGCCAGATCGCCATCCACGGCGCGCTGGTCAGGAAGCGTTGCGCGGCGTTGAGCATGCTGCCCCAGGACGGGGCCGGCGGCTGCTGGCCGAGGCCGAGGAAGGACAGTGCGGCCTCGGCGATGATCGCGGCCGCGATCGACAGCGTTGCCTGCACCAAGAGAGCCGGCAGGATGTTGGGCAGGATGTGGACCAGCGCGATGCGCCAGCGCGGATTGCCCATGGCGCGCGCCGCCTCGACGTAGTCCTCGACCTTGACGCTCATCACCTGGCCGCGGGTCAGGCGAATGAAGATCGGGGTCGCCGAGACGCCGATCGCGATCATCGCATTGCCGAGGCTCGGGCCGAGGAACGCTGCGAGCGCGATCGCCAGGATCAGGAACGGGCAGGCCAGCATCGCATCGGTGATGCGGCTGATCAGTGCGTCGATGAAGCCGCCGCGATAGCCCGCGAGCAATCCGAGCGGCACGCCGATCGCAACCGCGATGCTGACCGAGATGACGCCGGCAAGCAGCGAGGCGCGGGCGCCGAACACGACGCGGGCGAGCACGTCGCGGCCGAGCTCGTCGGTGCCGAACCAGTGCTGCAGCGACGGCGCCTTGCGGACCAGCGACCAGCTGGTCGCGATCGGATCATAGGGCACGATCAGCGGCGCGAAGACGGCGAGCAGAACAAAGAGCGCGATCACGGCGAGCCCGAGCACGGCACCCTTGCGCCGGATCAGCCGCCGCCCGGCGCGCCGTGCCGGGCTCTCCAGCGTCTCGGCGGCGGCAAGCGAAGCTGATGTCCTGAGCACGGCGTCCGTCATCTAGTCAGCCCCTCAGCCGCGGATTGACCAGGATGTAGGCGATGTCGGCGATCAGGTTGAGCGTGATGTAGATCGTCGCTGTCGTCAGCACCACGCCCTGCACGACCGCGTAGTCGCGGTTGAATACGGCATCGACGATCAGCTTGCCGAAGCCCGGGATCGAGAAGATCTGCTCGGTGAGGACTGCGCCCGACAGCAGCGTACCGAGCTCGAGCGCGCCGAGCGTGATGATCGGCGTCAGCGCGTTGCGCATCGCATGCTTGAGGATCACCGTGCGCTCGGACAGGCCCTTCGCCCGCGCGGTGCGGACATAGTCGCTCTCGAGTACCTGCAGCATGGCGCTTCGGGTGTGCCGCATCAGGATCGCGGCGATCGCATTGCCGAGCACGAAGGCCGGCATGACGGATGCGGCGAGGCTCGCGCGCCAGTTTTCGCTCAGCGGCACGTAGCCGGAGGCCGGCAGCCAGCCAAGTTCGACGGAGAACAGGAAGATCAGCATGATGCCGAGCCAGAAATTCGGCGTCGAGATACCCCACAGCGCGAACAGATTGGCGCCGTAATCCCAGGCGGTGCCTTTCTTCACCGCCGAGACGATGCCGGCGGGAATCCCGATCAGGAAGGCGACCACGATCGCCATGCCGGCGATTTGCATCGTAACCGGCAGCTTCTGCGCGATCAGGCTCGACACCGGCATCTTGTTGCGCAGGGACTCGCCGAAGTCGCCCATCAGCACGCCCTTGACCCAATAGGCGTATTGCACCGGGATCGCTCGATCCAGGTGGTACTGCTGGCGGATCTGTTCGATGACGGCCGGATCGCGCTCCTCGCCGGCCATCACGAGTGCCGGATCGCCGGGCAGCAGGTGTTGCAGCGAGAAGATCAGGAGCGAGACGAAGAACAGCGTCGGGATCAGCTGAACCAGCCGCTTGGCGAGGAAGTTCAGCATCGTCGGCCCCGCGTGCCCTGCGCTGTGTTGGTCATTTCAATTTCAGCCCGACCACGCGCACCAATCCATCCGGCATCTGCCGGTAACCCTCGACCTTGATGGTGTGCGCGATCAGGAGTGTGCGGTGATAGATGTAGATGATCGGCTCGTCGTTGAGCACGATCTTGGTCATCTTCTCGTAGATCGCCTTGCGTTGGGCTGGATCGTTGATCAGCCGCGCATCTTCCATCAGCTTGTCGGCTTCCGCGTTGGAATAGCCGCCGTCGTTCTGCGGCGCCTTGGTGTGCAGGAAGACATAGGAATTGCCGTCAGGATCGATCCGGCCGCTCCAGTTGATCTGAAACACCTGAAATTCGCCGGCTTGGGCCTGCTTGAAGGTCGTCGCAAATTCGACCACGCGGATCTTGATGTCGAAGCCGGCTTCGGCCGCCATCGACTGCACGACCTGGGCCACGGCCTCGTTCTCGGCCCCTTTGGGGACCATGTAGTCGATGGCGACGGGCAGCGTGACACCGGCCTCCTTCAGCAGCGCCTTGGCCTTGGCAATGTCGCGTCCCCGAACCGGAAACGCCTTCTGATAGTAAGGATGCACCGGGCTGACCCATTGATTGCCGGGCGTGAACTCGCCGTTGAAGACGACCTGGTTGAGCGCCTCGCGGTCAATCGACAGGTCGAGCGCCTGGCGCACCTTTTCCGACTGGCTGAGCGGCCCCTTGCTCTTGTCGTTGCCGATGTTGATGGTGAGGCCGAGATAGCCGAGTTCGGGGGCGGTCGACAGCACGAGCCGCTTGTCGGCGCGGACGTCCTTGATGTCGGTGGCGAGCACGCGCTCGATCAGATCGAGCCCGCCGGATTTCAGATTGGCGAGCCGCACCGTGGCATCGACGATGGGAAGGAACACGATGCGATCGATGAAGACGTTGTCCTTGTTCCAGTAATCCCCGAACTTCTCGAACACCATGCGGTCCTGCTGCACGCGTTCGACGAACTTGTAGGGTCCGGCGCAGACCGGATGCAGGCCGAATTTGTCGCCCGCTTCCTTCACCGCCTTCGGCGAGACCATCATGCCGGCGCGGTCGGTCAACTGGGCGATCAGCGGCGAGTAGGGCGTCTTGAGCACCAGCTTGATGGTCAGCGGATCGACGACGTCGACATGGTCGAGCGCGGCCAGTTCCGGTTTGCGAAACGAGGTCGGCAGCGTCAGATGGCGCTCCAGCGAGAATTTGGCGGCTTCGGCGTCGAACGGCTCACCGTCGTGGAACTTGACGCCCGGCCGGAGCTTGATCGTCATCTCCTTGCCGTCGGCCGAGTTCTCGTAGGACAGCGCGAGCTGCGGAACGATGTTCAGCTTCTCGTCGATGTCGAACAGCTTGTCGCAGAAGGCCGAAAAGACGATGCGGCCGACATAGGTGCGTCCGATTGAAGGATCGAGGATGTCGGGGTCCTCGGCCAGCCCGATGCGAAGCGTCGTCTCGGCACGCGCGCTCGTTCCGCACCAGGTCACGAGGGCTGCCATCAGGACCGCCAAGCGCCAAAATCTCATCGCCAACCCCTTAATCCCCCTGCGCATTTGTTCCTTACGAAATAACCCCGGGCCGCCCCGAGGCTTCCGCCGCATTGAACGCCGCCACCAGCTTTTCCAGTGTCGGCGAGAACCCGCCATCGGACGGCACGATCGCCTCCGCGCCGGGTAGCTCGCCCGTCCGGTGACAGGCCGTTGCATATCCGGTGCCATCTTCGCGCAACTGCGGCACTTCGTTGCGGCAGCGCGCGATCACATAGGGGCAGCGGGTGTGGAAGCGGCAGCCGGAGGGCGGATTGAGCGCGCTCGGCAGCTCGCCCTCCAGCACGATGCGGCTGCGCCTGGCGCGCGGCTTCGGCACCGGGATCGCCGACAGCAGCGCGCGGCTATAGGGATGGCGCGGGGCGGCGAACAGCGCTTGCGCCTCCGCCGTCTCGACGATGGTGCCGAGATTCATCACGGCGACGCGGTCGGCGATGTGCTTCACCACGGCGAGATCGTGCGAGACGAAGATGTAGGCGAGCTTCAGGCGATCCTGCAGGTCACGCAGCAAATTCAGGATCTGCGAGCGGATCGAGACGTCGAGCGCCGACACCGGCTCGTCGCAGATGATCAGCTTCGGCTCAACCGCAAGCGCGCGCGCAATCGCGATGCGCTGGCGTTGGCCGCCGGAGAATTCATGCGGATAGCGGCGCGCGAAGCGCGGCTCGAGCCCGACCAGACGCAGCAGTTCCTCGACCCGCTCGCGGCGGCCCGCCGCCGGGACAAGATTGTGCAGCGCCAGCGGCTCGGTCAGGATCTGGCTCACCGTCATGCGCGGGTTGAGCGAGGCGTAGGGGTCCTGGAAGATCAGCTGCGCGTCGCGGCGGAACGCGCGCAGCTGCTCGGCATTGAGCGCGCCGAGGTCGCGGCCTTCGAAGCTGACACGTCCGGCGTCCGGCTCGATCAGCCGCAGCACCAGGCGGCTGACGGTGGATTTGCCGCAGCCGGATTCGCCGACCAGCGCCAGCGTCTTGCCGGCCTCGACCGTGAAGCTGACGCCGTCGACCGCCTTCACATAAGCGGTTGGCCGGCCGAACACCGAGCGTTCGGCGACGAAATGCTTCACCAGCCCCTCGACCTCGAGCAGCGCAGTCATGATACCAGCTGCTCCAGGGGCGCGCGGATGCAGCGCGAAGCGTGGGTCGGGCTCAGCAGCGCGAGCGGCGGCGGCGACCGGGTGCAGGCATCTTCCACGAACGGACAGCGCGCGGCAAAGCGGCAGCCCGCCGGCGGGTTCATCATGTTCGGCACCATGCCCTCGATCGTGGCGAGATGGCTGGTGCGGCGGTCGAGCCGCGGGATCGAGCCGAGCAGGCCGACCGTGTAGGGATGCTGCGGATTGGCAAACAGCTCGTCGACCGGCGCGCGCTCGACGATCTCGCCGGCATACATCACCGCGACCTCGTCGCAGACTTCGGCGACCACGCCGAGATCGTGGGTGATCAAGATGATCGCAGCGCCGCTGGCGGCCTTCAGCTCGCGCATCAAATCGAGGATCTGGGCCTGCAACGTAACGTCGAGCGCGGTGGTCGGCTCGTCGGCGATCAAGAGCTGCGGATCGCAGGCCAGCGCCATCGCGATCATCACGCGCTGGCGCATGCCGCCGGAGAGCTTGTGCGGATATTCGTCGATGCGCTTCTCGGGCGAGGAGATATGCACGCGGCGCAGCAGCTCGATGGTGCGCTCGCGCGCCGCGCGCCGGGAACCGCCACGGTGGCGCAAAATGGTCTCGGCGATCTGGTCGCCGATGGTGAAGCTCGGGTTGAGCGAGGTCATCGGCTCCTGAAAGATCATCGCGAGACGATTGCCGCGCAGGTCGCGCAGCGTCGCGTCCGGCACGTCGAGCAGGTCGAAGCCGTCGAAGCGGATCGCGCCGGAGACTGCGGCGGACTGCTTCGGCAACAGCCCCATGATGGCGAGCGAGGTGACGCTCTTGCCGCAGCCGGACTCGCCGACCAGGCCGAGCGTGGCGCCGTTGGCGACGGAAAGGTCGACGCTGTCGACGGCATGCGTCATGCGGCCGTCGTCACCCTGGAAGGTGACGCGCAGGCCCTCGATCTCGATCAGCGGGCCGGCGGTCATTCGCGGCTCTTGGTTGCCGCTGCGGTGCCGGCCTCGATCCTGGCGCGGTCGCTGATTCCGGCCGGATTGTCGCGGGTCGGCATGAAACCCCGGAACGGCACCCAGTGTTCGCGGCTGACCGCTTCCAGCCGTTCCAGCTCGCGCAAGGGATCGGCGTGGTCGTCGACCCGCAGGTCGAGCAACGGCCATTGCTCGGTGCCGTGGATCAGAAGGGCCGCCGATTGCCTACCGCGCTTGTCGCCGCCGGCCGCCTCGCCGGCGAACATCGCCTTGATCAGCCGCTCCGCGAACGGCAGCTTCGCGTTCGCGGCATAGACGCGCGCGGTCTCGTCGAGCACGGCGGGCCCGGCCAGCATATTGCCGGCGATCGAGAAGCCGTCGCCGGCGATATGGCCGAACCAGTCGATGCAATCCTTGCCGGAGTGCGCGGCGATCCGGCCCTTGCTGTCCATGACATGCAGCTGCCGGCTCTCGCGGCCGCCGTCAGGCGTGAGCAGCGCGGCGATCGTCTCATGCGGGCTCTTGCCGCTGCGTAACAGCGCGAGGCCGTCGATGCCGTAATAGGGATTGACCAGCGCCTGCGTCGCAATGGCGCCGATGTCAGGTGCAATGTGCGGCACGAGGGCGCCGACCGCGAAGAACCGCGTCGCGACGGCGATGCCGAGCTGGCCGGTGGCGCTGTCGCGGGCGATGATCGACCAGGTCATCTCAAACCTCTAGCGGCCCGCAGCGTAACCCTGCATGCCGCGCGGGTTGGCGGCGGCGCGGCGGCGGGGGCCGACCTTCGAGGCCGCGGTGAGGCGGCCTTCCGACCAATCCGGGCCAATCTCCACCACATGGCCGCGACGTTTCAACTCGTCGATGGTCGATTTCGGCACGCGATTTTCCAGCACCAGCACACCGGGGCGCGAAGTGCGCGGCCAGAACGAGATCGGGAAATGCTCGGAGTGCCAGGCCGGCGCGTCGATCGCCTCCTGCAAATTGAGCCTGGCGTGGACATGGCGCAGGAAGAACTGCGTGATCCATTGATCCTGCTGGTCACCGCCCGGCGAGCCCCAGGAGAGATACGGTTCGCCGTCGCGCAGCGCCATGGTCGGTGACAGCGTGGTGCGCGGCCGCTTGCCCGGCGCCAGCGAGGCCGGGTGGTTTTCCTCCAGCCAGAACATCTGGGCGCGGCTGCCGAGGCAGAAGCCGATCTCGGGAATCACCGGCGAGGATTGCAGCCAGCCACCGGACGGCGTCGCCGAGATCATGTTGCCGGCCTTGTCGATGATGTCGAAATGTACGGTGTCGCCGCGCACCTCGCCGAACCGGCCGACCGTCGGTTCGCCCGCGCCCATGGCGCCGACCGCCTCGCGATGCCCTTCGGCGTGTCGCAGCTTCACGACGCCGCCGAAGCCTGTGACCGAGCCGGGGCGAAAATCGAGCGAAGCCTTGTCGCGTGAGATCAGCTTGCGCCGTTCGTTGTTATAGGCATCGGACAGCAGCGTTTCGATCGGGATCTCAGTGAACTTGGGATCGCCGTAGAACGTCTCGCGATCGGCATAGGCGAGCTTGGCGGCTTCGATCTGCAAATGGATGAAGTCGGGGCCCGCGGGATCGAGCCCGTCGAGCTCAAAGCCCTTCAGCAGCGCGAGCTGCTGCAGCATCACCGGACCCTGGCTCCAGACGCCGCACTTCTGCACCGTGTAGCGGCCGTAATCGTAGGTCAGCGGCGCCTCGATGGTCGGCTGCCAGCGCGCCATGTCGTCGGCCGACAGCACGCCGCGATGCGGCGAGCCGGAGACGTCCATCACCTCCTGGGTGCGGCAGAATCTGTCGATCGCTTCGGCGACGAAGCCCTTCGACCAGGCCTGCCGCGCGCGCTCGATCTGCGCCACGCGGTCGCCGCCTGCGCTCTCCGCCTCGGTCAGGATGCGTGCGTAGGTCTCGGCGAGCTTCTTGTTGGTGAACATGGTGCCGGGTTTCGGCACCTCGCCATCAGGCAGATAGACCTCGGCCGACGTGGGCCAGTATTTCCGGAACAGCTGCTCGACGGTCTTGATGGTGGCCGAGGCGCGCTCGACCAGCGGATGGCCGTCGCGGGCATAGGCGATCGCGGGCTCCAGCACGTCGCGCAGCTTCATCGTGCCGTAATCGCGCAGCAACAGCATCCAGGTTTCGAACGTGCCGGGCACGCAGGCGGCGAGCAGGCCGGTGCCGGGCACCATTTCGAGGCCTTCGCTGCGATAATGCGCGATCGTCGCCTTGGCCGGCGCTGGTCCCTGGCCGCAGATCACTTCGGTTTTGCCGCGCTTGACGTCGTGCACGATGAGCGGGACGTCGCCGCCGGGGCCGTTCAGATGCGGCTCGACCACCTGCAACGTGAACGCGGCCGCAACGCCGGCGTCGAAGGCGTTGCCGCCTTTCTCCAACGCCGCCATGCCGACGGCGGTCGCGATCCAGTGGGTCGAGGTGACGACGCCGAAGGTGCCTTCGATCTCGGGCCTTGTGGTGAACGGATCGGGATTGACGTTGCTCATGGGGCTGCGCTTCCGGCTAGGTCTTGTGGCGCGCGCACTTGATCACAGGCCGGCTGGTATGCCAACCGCTTGGTGGACATGGCCGCTCCCATCCGCGTGATCATGCCAGAACGGCGGCGGCAGGGCTGTTGACGGCGTGGCAGGCGACGCCGTCGATCAGTTCCGGCGCCTTCTCGCGGCAGAGATCGAAGGCGAGGGGACAGCGCGGATTGAACGCGCAGCCCCGCGGCGGATCGATCGGGTTTGGAATCTCCCCTTTGACCGGGATCCGTTGGCGGCCGGACATCGCAAGGTCCGGAACCGCGCCGAGCAGCATCTTGGTGTAGGGCATCCGCGGGTTCTCGAACAATTTTCGGCCCTCGGCGATCTCGACGATGCGGCCGAGATACATCACGCCGATTCTCGTCGCCATGTGGCGGACAACCGCGAGATTGTGGCTGATGAAGAGATAGGTCAGGCCGAACTTGTCCTGCAGGTCGCGCATCAGATTGAGGATCTGCGCTTGCACCGAGACGTCGAGCGCCGAGGTGGGCTCGTCGCAGACGATGAATTCGGCCTCGGACGCCAGTGCGCGGGCGATCGCGATGCGCTGGCGCTGGCCGCCGGAAAATTCGTGCGGGAATTTTTGGCCGTCGTCGGGGTGCAGGCCGACCAGCGAGAGCAAGTCGCCGACCCGGGCCTTGATGTCGCGTTCACCCTCGATCAGGTCGAAGGCGCGGATCGGCTCGGCGACGATGGCGGCGACCCGGTAGCGCGGATTGAGGCTGGCATAGGGGTCCTGGAAGACCATCTGGATGCGCCGACGCAGCCGGCGGCGCGCCTGCGCCTGCCGCGGATCGGTCATCGAGACGCCGTCGATGACGACTTCGCCCGAGCTCGGCGGCAGCAGGCCGACGACCATGCGCGCAACCGTGGTCTTGCCGGAGCCGGATTCGCCGACCAGCGCAAACGTCTCGCCGCGCTTGATGTCGAAGCTGACGCCGTCGACGGCTTTCAGGAATTCGAGATGGCCGCCCTCGATCACGCGGTTGAGCCACGGCTTGGAGACGTCGAAGACGCGGCGCAGGTTCTTGACCTCGATCAGCGTCCCGCTCATGCCGCCGTCTCCTTCGCCGGCTCGAACAGATGGCAGGCGACCGATTGGGTGCCCTGCCGGATCGGCTCGGGGCGTTCGACGCGGCACCGATCGAAGACAAACGCGCAGCGTGGATTGAACGGGCAGCCGGGCGGGATTGCCGACAGCCGCGGCATCGAGCCCGGGATCTGCACCAGGCGCTTGTCCTCGCCCGCGAGCGTTGGGATCGCGCCCATCAAGCCCCTGGCGTAGGGATGCAGCGGGTTGCGCACCACTTCCTGCACCGGGCCGATCTCGGCGATGCGGCCGGAATACATCACTGCGACGCGGTCGCAGGTCTCGGCGATCACGCCCATGTCGTGGGTGACCAGCATCACGGCAGTGCCGTGGTCGCGGCCGAGCCGTTTGATCAGCGTGATGATCTGCGCCTGCACCGAGACGTCGAGCGCGGTGGTCGGCTCGTCGGCGATGATCAGCTCGGGCTCGGCGCAGATCGCAAGTGCGATGACGACGCGCTGGCGCATCCCGCCGGAGAATTCGTGCGGGTAGCCGTCGATGCGCTTCTCCGGCGCGGGGATGCCGACCTCGGCCAGCAGATCGATGGCGCGCCGGCGCGCGGCGCTTTCGCTCAGATTGGTGTGGGTGCGAATGGTCTCGATGATCTGGTCGCCGATCCGGTAGAGCGGATTGAGGCTGGTCAGCGGATCCTGGAAGATCATGCCGATCCGCTTGCCCCTGATGCGCCGGATCTCCTCCGGCGGAAGATGGTCGATCCGGGTGCCCGACAGCTCGATCTGGCCGCCGGAGATACGGCCGGGCGGATCGATCAGCCCGATCACCGCAAGCCCGGTGACCGATTTGCCGGCGCCGGACTCGCCGACCACACCGAGCACCTCGCCCTTGGCGATGTCGAACGACACACCGTTGATGGCGCGCAGCGTCGCGCGGCGGGTGACGAATTCCACCTCGAGATTGCGCACGGAGAGAACAGGCTGGGTCATCGGAGCCTTGGGTTCAATGCGTCGCGCAGCCAGTCGCCGAGCAGATTGATGGAGAGGATCAGGCCTGCCAGTGCGATGCCCGGGAAGGCGACGATCCACCATTCGCCGGCAAACAGGTAGTTGTTGCCGATCCGGATCAGGGTGCCGAGCGAGGGCATGGTGTCGGGCATGCCGGCGCCGAGGAAAGACAGCGTCGCCTCGGTGATGATCGCGAGCGCGAGGTTGATGGTGGCGATGACCAGGATCGGGCCCATCGTGTTCGGCAGCACGTGCCGCAGCATGATCTTCGGCGCCGGCAGGCCGATCAGCTGCGCCGCCGCCACATAATCCTTGTTCTTCTCGACCATGACCGAGCCGCGCACGGTGCGGGCATATTGCACCCAGAAACTGAGGCCGATCGCGATGATCAGCACGCCGAACGTACTCATTTCGTCGAGCCGGTTGCCGAGCAGCGATTTGGCGACACCGTTGACCAGGAGCGCGATCAGGATCGCCGGGAAGGTGAGCTGCACGTCGGCGATCCGCATGATCACGCTGTCGACCACGCCGCCGAAATAACCGGCGACCAGCCCAAGGGCGATACCGAGCGCGCCGGCGAAGACCACGCCGGCAACGCCGACCGCAAGCGAGATGCGCAGGCCGTAGAGGATCGCTGAGAGCACGTCGCGGCCCTGCTCGTCGGTGCCGAGCAGGAACGGACTCTGGCCGTCGGCGGTCCACAACGGCGCGATCCGCGAGTTGATCAGCTGCAGCTGCGCCGGATCGAACGGGTTCTGCACCGCAAGCCATGACGCAAAGATTGCCAGCAGGAAGAACAACAGCGTGATCACGGCGGCGACCATCGTCAGCCTGGAACGGCGGAACGAATAGAGGATGTCGCTGTCGAGCGTGCGCCCGAACCAGCCGGCAGGTGCCTGTGGGTGATCTTCGGAGCGATGGGGGACGACGGCGTCGGACATCGGTTGCCCCCTCACGCCGCGCGGCCAATGGTCGAGCGCAATCGCGGATCGACCACGGTGTAGAGGATGTCGACCACGAGATTGATGGTGACGAAGATCAGCGAGACCATCAGGAGATACGCGGCCATGATCGGGATATCGACGTTTTGCACGGCCTGCACGAACAGAAGTCCCATGCCCGGCCATTGGAACACGGTTTCGGTGATGATCGAGAAAGCAATAACCGAGCCAAACTGCAGGCCGGCGACCGTGATCACCGGAACCAGGGTGTTCTTCAGCGCATGGCCGAAATGGATCGCGCGCGTGGTCAGCCCGCGGGCGCGGGCGAAGCGGATATAGTCGGTCCGCAGCACTTCCAGCATTTCGGCGCGCACCAGCCGCATGATCAGGGTCATCTGGAACAGTCCGAGCGTGATCGCCGGCATGATCAGCGCCTTCAGGCCGGAGACAGTGAGCAGCCCGGTGGTCCACCAGCCGAGCTTCACCACCTCGCCGCGGCCGAAGGAGGGCAGCCAGCCCAAGGTCACCGCGAACAGATAGATCAGGAGGATGCCGATCAGGAAGGTCGGCAGCGAAATGCCGATCAGCGATACCGCCTGGAATAATTTGGCGAGCACGGTGTCGCGGCGCAGCGCCGAGTAGACCCCCATCAGGATGCCGGCGACCATCGCGAACAGCGTGGCGCAGATCGCAAGCTCCAGCGTCGCCGGCAGGCGCTCGGCCAGCAGCGATGAGACCGGCAGGCGGAACTGGTAGGACACGCCAAACTTGAACTGCAGCGCATTGATGAAGTAGCGGCCGAACTGCACCAGCACCGAATCATCCAGGCCGAGCGAGCGCCGGATTTCAGCGCGTTGCGCGGCCGAGGTGTCGATCGAGACGATCTGGCTCACCGGATCGCCGGCGAAGCGGAACATCGCGAACGCAATGACGCCTACGGCGAGCATCACGCCGATCGCCTGCAGCACGCGGCGAAGAGTGAAAGCGAGCATCTCTACCTTTCACTGCTTTTGACATCCGGCGCGCGCGGCTTTGCGCGGCCGAAAACCGAGAGGTCCCGGAAGCCTGCGCTTCCGGGACCCAATTCGCTGCAACCACTATTCACCT
Source organism: Bradyrhizobium sp. AUGA SZCCT0105 (assembly GCF_018129565.1). NCBI lineage: Bacteria > Pseudomonadati > Pseudomonadota > Alphaproteobacteria > Hyphomicrobiales > Nitrobacteraceae > Bradyrhizobium > Bradyrhizobium sp. AUGA SZCCT0105. Next base: position 1,376,293 of record NZ_JAFCMK010000001.1, read on the forward strand.
TGCTTGGTCGCCCAGTACAGCAGCACCTGGTTGTCCGCGCGCTGGGTCAATTTGACCTTCTTTGACACGCCCCACACCAGCGGTTGCTGATGCAGCGGAATGTAGCCGTAATCCTTGATGACGATCTCGTAGGCTTGCTTGATCAACTGGTCGCGCTTGGCAGTGTCAGTCTCGACCAGAACCTTGTCGGCGAGCGCGTCGACTTCCTTGTTGCAGTAACCGCCGAGATTGGCTTCGCCTCGGGTGGAGTCCTTCGGGTCGTCGCGGCAGCCGAGGATGTCGTGCAGCACGTTGTGGGAATCCGATGTCGCAGGCGTCCAGCCCAGCATGAACAACGAGGTCTGGTAGCCGCCGGGCTTCAGCACCTTGGCGAAATACTGTGCCTTCGGCTGCGCCAGCAGGTTCACCTTGACGCCGATGCGGGCCAGCATGCCGACCACCGCCTGGCAGATCGCAGCGTCGTTGACGTAGCGGTCGTTCGGGCAATCCATCGTGACTTCGAAGCCGTTCGGATAGCCCGCCTCGGCCAACAGCTTCTTGGCGCCATCGGGATCGAGCTTCGGCCGGGTGAACTCCTTCGACAGCGGATAGAGTTCGGGCGCGATCATCAGCGTCGAGGGCGTCGACATGCCGCGCATGACGCGGGTCTTGATCAGCTCGACGTCGATCGTCTTGTAGAAGGCTTCGCGGACTTTGATGTCCTTGAACGGATTCTTGCCCTTGACGTTGGAGTACAGCAGCTCGTCGCGCGCCATGTCCATGCCGATGAAGATGGTGCGGATCTCCGGCGCGGTCATGACGGTGGCGACGCCGCTGGAATTGACGCGCTGGATGTCCTGCAGCGGAACCGGCTCGATGACATCGACCTCGCCCGAGAGCAGCGCGGCAACGCGGGTGGCGTCGGAGCCGATCGGGGTGAAGATGATCTCCTGGAGATTATGCTCGGGCTTGCGCCAATAGCCTGGAAACGCCTTGAACACGGTCTTCACGCCGGGCTGGTGGCTCTCGATCGTGAAGGGGCCGGTGCCGTTCTCGTGCAGCGCTGCGTAGCTCGGCGTGGTCGCGGAGGCCGGCGTCGGTGCGACGGCGTTGTTCTCCTCGCACCACTTCTTGTCCATGATGTACCAGCTATCCCACTGCGAGGTCAGGATGGGATTGGGCGAATCCAGCGTCACGTCGACCGTGTAGTCGTCGACCTTGGTGAACTTGGCGTCGGCCGGGACATTGCTGAGGAAATTGGAGCCCTTGGCGCGGACGCGGTCGGCGGAGAACAGCACGTCGTCGGCGGTGAAAGGATCACCATTGTGGAATTTCACGCCCTTGCGCAGATGGAAGCGCCATTTGGTCGGGCTCAGCGTCTCCCAGCTTTCCGCCAGTGCCGGAATGATCTTGAGGTCCTTGTCGCGCGCGGTGAGGCCCTCGTAGACGTGGGCGTGGTGCGCGATCGTCGTGGTTTCCTTCAGCGTGTAAGGATCCAGCGACTTCAGCTCGCCCTGATTGGCATATTTCAGTGTCTGGGCCGATGCCGGCAAGGCAAGGGCAACCAGCGCGACGGCAGTCGCCGCAAACAAACTCCAACGTACCGACATGTGATCCCGCGTCCCCGTTTTTGTCCGCCGGCTGCTTTGTCCGGCTGGTATTATTGATGCATGTTGCCAGAGTTTACCGGCCGCGCAAGCGCGATTTCCCAAAGGGTTAATCGGTTCGAGCGGGTGCAGCGCAATGAATGCGCAAGGAGAGTAGGCGGTTGGTGCGGACGCGTGACATTCGACTTTCGGAGTGCTGCTTGCCGATCGCTGGAATGATCGCCGGCGAGCCGGCTGATGCCGGTCCCGCCAAGCGATTTGGAGCGGTCGCTCCAAACGGTTTGGAGCCGTCGTTCCAAACGGTTTGGTTGACCATAACGGATGATTGAGGCCGACTATCCATGGGGGCAGGTACGGCTCGCTTGCGTGACCGGCCCCGTCCCGGCGATACTAAGGCGGGCCAGGCGCATTTGAGGAGGCGGATATGAAGGTCAACGTCGAGATAGATTGTACGCCCCTTGAAGCGCGGCAGTTCTTCGGCCTGCCGGACGTGGCACCGATGCAGAACGCGGTGATGGACAGGCTGCAGCAGCAGATGCTGTCGAACATCGAGAAGGTTTCGCCGGAAGCGTTGCTGCAAAGCTGGTTCACTTTCGATCCCAAGCTCGCCGAGCGCTTCCAGGACATGTTCGTGACGATGGCCGGCCTCGGCGGCATGGGCAAAAAGGACAAGAAATAGTGGCGGCCGCGAAAGGGAGCGTTGATGCGGCCGAACGCCGGTTGCGTCCACCCAGCCTGTTGCTGATGCTGGCGGAAGCGCGCGGCGTGCTCGAGCTGAATTCGAGCCTGCTGCTGTCGCCGCTGCTGATGCAGGCGCCGAAGGGCGACGGTCATCCGGTGCTGGCGCTGCCCGGCTTCCTCGCCAGCGACCTTTCGATGGCGCCGATGCGGCGCTATCTGAAGGAGCTCGGCTATGACGCCTACGCCTGGAACATGGGCCGCAATTTCGGCGGCATCTCCAGCAGGCGGACTGCGCTGCGCGACCTGCTGAAACGCGTCCATGAGGCGTCGGGGCGCAAGGTCTCGATCATCGGCTGGAGCCTCGGCGGCGTCTATGCGCGCGACCTGGCGTCGCAGATGCCTGAGCTGGTGCGCTCCATCATCACGCTGGGCAGCCCGTTCGCCGACGATATCCGCGCCACCAATGCGACCCGGCTGTACGAGCTGCTGTCCGGCGAGGGGGTGGACGATATTCCCGAGATTCGTGCGGCGATCGCCGGCGACATGCCGGTGCCGGCAACCTCGATCTATTCCCGCACCGACGGCATTGTGAACTGGCGGACCTCGCGGGTGCGGCCGTCGGCGACTGCCGAGAACGTCGAGGTGCACTTCGCCAGCCACCTCGGCCTCGGCGTCAACCCCGCGGCGCTGTGGGCGATCGCGGACCGGCTGGCGCAGCCGGAAGGCGAGTTCCGGCATTTTGGCCGCTCGGGCCCCTTTGCCATTGCCTATGGGCCGGCAGAACAGGCACTATCCTGACCGAACGACGAGAAGCGCCGCCAAGGCGCCCGCGTGAGTTGGCTCTCGGGAGGAGATCATGAGCGACGCCAAAAAGCTGTCCTCGCTGGACGCATCGTTTCTGTATCTGGAAACGCCGGAAATGCCGATGCATGTCGGCAGCATGGCGATCTTCCGGCTGCCCGACGGCTACAAGGGCGACTTCTTCGAGGAGTTCAAGGCGATGATCGCCTCGCGGCTGCACATTGCGCCGATCCTCAAGGCGCGTCTGCAGAAGGCGCCGCTCGACATCGATCATCCGTCCTGGGTCGAGGACGACCAGTTCGACATCGACCGCCACATCTTCCGCGCCAGCCTGCCCGCGCCGCACGACCGCGCGACGCTGGAGCGCATCGTCGGCTGGATGCACGCCAAGCTGTTGAACCGCGCCCGCCCGCTCTGGGAGTTCTACGTCTTCGAGGGCATGAAGGACAACGAGATCGGGCTTTATTCCAAGATGCACCACGCCTGCATCGACGGCGGCGCCGGCGCGGCGCTGACCAGCATGATCTACGACCTCACGCCGGTGCCCCGGCAGATCGAGCCGCCAAGCGCGAAAAAGGTCGCGCAGGAGCCGCGCGACATCGCGGCCAATTTGATCGACGCCTATCAGCAGCTCTGGACCCAGCCGTTCGAGGCGGCCGCCACCGCACAGAAGAGCCTGGAGCTGCCGCGCTCCGGCAAGAGCGACCTCGGCTCGATCCTGTTCGACAATGCCATGTTCCAGATCGAGAGCGCGGTGAAGTTCGCCGGCGCCATGCCGACCGTGCTCAAGAGCCTGTCCGACGTCGTCGCCAAGATCGCCGATCCGAGGTCGCGCGAGAGTCTGCAGGCGATGTCCTCGCCGCCGACCATCCTCAACAAGGCGATCTCGTCGGAGCGCAGCTTTGCCGGCACCTCGATCTCGCTGTCGCGCGCCAAGGCGCTGGCGAAGGCCTCGGGCGGCAAGCTCAACGACGTCGTGCTGGCGCTCGCCTCCGGCGTGGTGCGGCGCTATCTGATCAGCCAGGGCGCGCTGCCGAACAAGTCGCTGACGGCCGGCGTGCCGATCTCGCTGCGCGAGGAAGGCAACGCCGAATCCAACAACCAGGTGTTCGGCATGATCTGCTCGATCGCGACCGACGTCGAGGACCCGAAGAAGCGGCTCGAGACCATCATCGCGCAATCCACCAAGTCCAAGGAGATGTCGCATCCGCTGCGCGCCCTGGTGCCGCAGGTCTCCAACATCTCGCTGCTCGGCGCACCGATCCTGGTGCAGGTCATGGCGCTGCTCTACAGCCGCTCCGACCTGTCCAACGTGCTGCCGCCAGCCACCAACATCACGGTGTCCAACGTGCCGGGGCCGCGGCAGACGCTGTACGCGGCTGGCGCAGAGCTGCTGCACATCTTCCCGGTCTCGATCTCGACCCACGGGATCGCGCTCAACATCACCGTGCAGAGCTACCGCGATCAGCTCGATTTCGGCTTCATCGTCGGTGCCAACATCATTCCGCATGTACAGGTGATGTGCGACATGCTGCCGCTGGAATTCGATGCACTCGAGGCGGCGTTCGCGCCGCCGCCTGCCGACATCAAGGGCGCGGCCGAATAGGAATCCTGTCAATGATCGAAATGCCACCGCTGCAGTTCGCCGAGACCAACGGCATCCGCATGGGGTTTTACGAAGCTGGCCCCAAGACCGACACGCCGCCCGTGGTGTTGTGCCACGGCTGGCCAGAACTGGCGTTCTCCTGGCGCCACCAGATCAAGGCGCTGGGCGAGGCCGGCATCCGGGTGATTGCGCCCGATCAGCGCGGCTATGGCGCGACCGACCGGCCGGAACCGGTCGAAGCCTATGATATGGAGCACCTGACCGGCGATCTGGTCGGCCTGCTCGACCATCTCAAGATCGACAAGGCGATCTTCGTCGGCCACGACTGGGGCGGCTTTGTCGTCTGGCAGATGCCGCTCAGGCATCCGTCGCGGGTTGCCGGCGTCGTCGGCGTCAACACGCCGCATTTGAACCGCGCGCCGATGGATCCGATCGCGCTGTTCCGCCAGCGCTTCGGCGACCAGATGTACATCGTCCAGTTCCAGGATCCGGCGCGCGAGCCCGACCGCATCTTCGGCAGCCGCGTGGAGCAGACCTTCGACGCCTTCATGCGCAAGCCGGCGGCCCGCCCCGCAGGCACGCCGGAGGAACAGCCGATCGCCGGCGTCGGCGCCTCGGCGCGGCTGAACCTGGCGTTCCCGCAGATGATCGCGAACTACGACGCCAAGCACGATCCGCGGACGCCGATCTTGTCCGCGGATGAGAAGAAGGTGTTCGTCGACACCTTCACCAGGACCGGCTTCACCGGCGGCATCAACTGGTATCGCAACTTCACCCGCAACTGGGAACGTTCAGCGGAGCTGGACCACAATGTGCGGGTGCCATCGCTGATGATCATGGCCGAGAACGACGCGGTGCTGCCGCCCTCGGCCGCCGATGGCATGGAGAAGCTGGTGCCGGACCTCGAAAAATATCTGGTCCACGACAGCGGCCATTGGACACAGCAGGAAAAGCCGGACGAGGTCAGCGCCAAGCTGATCGAGTGGCGTAAGCGAAAATTCGGGTGAACGAAGAAGTCGTCATTCCGGGGCGATGCGCAGCATCGAACCCGGAATCTCGAGATTCCGGGTCTGGTCCTTCGGACCATCCCGGAATGACGATCGGGGTTCGAGGCTAGAGGGGGGGCACTTCCGAGATGGCGTCCGGCAACAGACTGAGTCCGATTCCGCATCCGCCGACGAAGCCGGTGGTCGGCAACATGCTGTCGCTGGATTCGAACGCGCCGGTGCAGCATCTGGTCAAGCTCTCCAAGGAGCTCGGACCGATCTTCTGGCTCGACATGATGGGCGCGCCGATCGTGATCGTCTCCGGTCACGATCTGGTCGACGAGCTCTCGGACGAGAAGCGCTTCGACAAGGCGGTACGCGGCTCGCTGCGCCGGGTGCGTGCGGTCGGCGGCGACGGGCTGTTCACCGCCGACACCAAGGAGCCGAACTGGAGCAAGGCGCACAACATCCTGATGCAGCCGTTCGGCAACCGCGCCATGCAGTCGTATCACCCGAGCATGGTCGATATCGCCGAGCAGCTCGTCAAGAAATGGGAGCGCCTCAATGCCGACGAGGAGATCGAGGTCGTCCACGACATGACGGCGCTGACCCTCGACACCATCGGGCTCTGCGGCTTCGACTACCGCTTCAATTCGTTCTACCGCCGCGACTACCACCCTTTCGTGGAATCGCTGGTGCGCTCGCTCGAAACCATCATGATGACCCGCGGCCTGCCGCTCGAGGGTCTGTGGATGCAGAAGCGGCGCAAGACACTCGCCGACGACGTCGCCTTCATGAACAAGATGGTCGACGAGATCATCGCCGAGCGGCGCGGCAACACCGACGTGACCAGCGACAAGAAGGACATGCTGGCGGCGATGATGACCGGCGTCGACCGCGCCACCGGCGAGCAGCTCGACGACGTCAACATCCGCTACCAGATCAACACCTTCCTGATCGCCGGCCACGAGACCACCAGCGGCCTGCTGTCGTGCACGATCTATGCGCTCTTGAAGCATCCCGAGGTGCTGAAGAAGGCCTATGAGGAGGTCGATCGCGTCCTCGGTCCCGATGTCGATGCGAGGCCGACCTATCAGCAGGTGACGCAGCTCACCTACATCACCCAATGCCTGAAGGAAGCGCTGCGGCTGTGGCCGCCGGCGCCGGCTTACGGCATTGCGCCGCTGAGCGACGAGACGATCGGCGGCAAGTACAAGCTGAAGAAGAACACCTTCATCACCATTCTGGTGATGGCGCTGCATCGCGATCCCAGCGTCTGGGGACCGAATCCCGACGTGTTCGATCCCGAGAATTTCAGCCGCGAGGCGGAGGCCAGGCGCCCGATCAATGCCTGGAAGCCGTTCGGCAACGGCCAGCGCGCCTGTATCGGCCGCGGCTTTGCCATGCACGAGGCCGCGCTCGCGATCGGGATGATCCTGCAGCGCTTCAGGCTACTCGACGTGCATCGCTACCAGATGCATCTGAAGGAGACGCTGACGGTCAAGCCCGACGGTTTCAGGATCAAGGTGCGGCCGCGCGACGACAGGGATCGCGGTGCGTTCGCCGGCAGCACGGGCGCCGTTGCGGCAGCGCCGAAGGCACCGCGCGCACCAACCACGCGCCCCGGCCACAACACGCCGATGTTGGTGCTGTACGGCTCCAACCTCGGTTCGGCCGAGGAGCTCGCGACCCGCATGGCCGATTTGTCGGAGATCAACGGTTTTGCGACCCGCCTTGGGCCGCTCGACGACTATGTCGGCAAGCTGCCGGAGGAGGGCGGCGTCCTGATCATCTGCGCCTCCTATAATGGCGCGGCGCCCGACAATGCGACGCAATTCGTCAAATGGCTTGCGACCGATCTGCCGAAGGACGCCTTCGCCAAGGTGCGCTATGCGGTGTTCGGCTGCGGCAACAGCGATTGGGCCGCGACCTACCAGTCGGTGCCGCGCTTCATCGACGAGCAATTGACCAAGCATGGCGCGCGCGCCGTCTATCCGCGCGGCGAGGGCGATGCGCGCAGCGATCTCGACGGCCAGTTCCAGAAATGGTTCCCGGAGGCCGCGAAGGTCGCGACCAAGGAATTCGGCATCGACTGGAATTTCACCCGCACCGCCGAGGACGAACCGCTCTATGCGATCGAGCCGGTGGCGCAGGGCGCGGTCAACACCATCGTGACGCAGGGCGGCGCGGTGCCGATGAAGGTGCTCGCCAACAACGAGCTCCAGAACAAGGAAGGTGCCCATCCGTCGGAACGCTCGACCCGGCATATCGAGGTCGAGCTGCCGGCCAGCCTGAAATACCGCGTCGGCGATCATCTCAGCGTGGTGCCGCGCAACGATCCGACCCTGGTCGATTCCGTTGCGCGCCGGTTCGGCTTCCTGCCGGCCGACCAGATCCGCCTGCAAGTCTCGGAAGGCCGCCGCGCGCAACTGCCGGTCGGCAACGCCGTGTCGGTCGGGCGGCTGCTCACCGAGTTCGTCGAGCTGCAGCAGGTCGCGACCCGCAAGCAGATCCAGATCATGGCCGAGCACACGCGCTGCCCGGTGACCAAGCCGAAGCTGATGGCCTATGTCGGCGACGACGAGGCTTCGGCCGGGCGCTATCGCTCCGAGGTGCTGGCCAGGCGCAAATCGGTGTTCGACCTGCTCGAGGAATATCCGGCCTGCGAGCTGCCGTTCCATCTCTACCTCGAAATGCTGTCGCTGCTGGCGCCGCGCTATTACTCGATCTCGTCGTCTCCGGCCGGCGAGGCGCAGCGCTGCAGCGCCACCGTCGGCGTCGTGGAAGCGCCTGCGAGCTCGGGACGCGGCATCTACAAGGGCGTCTGCTCGAACTATCTCGCGCGCCGCCGCGCCGGCGACACCGTCCACGCCACGATCAAGGAGACCAAGGCCGGCTTCCGCCTGCCTGACGACAACGCCGTGCCGATCATCATGATCGGGCCGGGCACCGGGCTCGCGCCGTTCCGCGGTTTCCTGCAGGAGCGCGCCGCGCGCAAGGCAAAGGGCGCGACGCTGGGCCCCGCAATGCTGTTCTTCGGCTGCCGTCATCCGGAGCAGGACTTCATCTATGCGGATGAGCTGAAGGCGTTCGCCGCCGATGGTGTCAGTGAACTCCATACCGCCTTTTCGCGCGCCGACGGGCCCAAGACCTATGTGCAGCACCTCGTCGCCGCGCAGAAGGATCGGGTCTGGGAGCTGATCGAGAAAGGCGCCATCGTCTATGTCTGCGGCGACGGCAGCAAGATGGAGCCCGACGTCAAGGCAACCCTGATGTCGATCTATCGCGAGCGCACCGGAGCCGACACCGATGCCGCCGCGCGCTGGATCGAAGAAATGGGCACCAGGAACCGCTACGTGCTCGACGTTTGGGCCGGCGGGTAGTTTTTCCGCCCTTGTAGCCCGGATGGAGCGAAGCGAAATCCGGGGCCAGTCAATCCGCGTGTGACACCGTCCCGGATTGCGCTGCGCTCCATCCGGGCTACGCAAAGGCGTGGGCCATGCTACAAGCCGCCGCATGATTCCCTGGGAAAAGATCGATACCGCGCGCATTCCCGGCACCGAAGGCGAATTGCGCCTGATGCGGCGCGGCCGCGAGTTCTCGATCATGCTCGGCACCAACGAGCTGATGAACAGCCGCCTGTCGGGCTCGGAAGCGGCACTGGCGACACTCGCGGCGAAGAAGATCGAGAAGGTCGCAAAGCCGCGTTTCCTGATCGGCGGCCTCGGCATGGGCTTTACGCTGCGGGCCGCGCTCGCCGTGCTTGCAGCCGAGGCGGAAATCACAGTGGCCGAGCTGGTGCCGGCTGTGGTCGCCTGGGCGAGAGGCCCGATGGCGGAGATCTTCGGCGACAGCCTGAACGATCCGCGCGTCAGCATCCAGGAGGTGGATGTCGCTGACGTGATCGAGCGCAATCCGCGCACCTACGATGCCATTCTCCTCGACGTCGATAACGGCCCCGAAGGCCTGACCCGCAAGGCCAATGACGCGCTGTATGACATCTCTGGACTGAAGATCGCCCACACGGCGCTGCGGCGCGGCGGCGTGCTCGCCGTCTGGTCGTCCGGTCCGAACGTCAAGTTCCCGAAATCGCTGTCCCGCGCCGGGTTCGCGGTCAATGAGGTCGCCGTCCGCGCCACCGGCCGCGGCCGCGGCGTGCGCCACGTGATCTGGATCGCGGTCAAGGAGTAGCAGGCGCCGCTATTGCGACGCAGCAAGACCTCCAGCAGCGCCATCGGTTCGATTGTGTTGAAAATCGAGGGCCGTTGGGTTTCACTCGATGGCACCGAAGCCTCGAGCCCTTGGTCTGTCGGATGCAGGCGACGTCGAATTTTGGCGTGCAGGAGACGCACGGGATCCTGGACCGTTTCCAGGCCGAATTCCGCGGCTCGAGCGAAGGGCTCGGCTGGTCGACGGCGTATGCCTCGGTCCAGCGCGAGCGGCCGTTTGACGGGCACTTCCACGCGCTATCCGACAATCTGATGGTGCTGCACCGGGGTGGCCCGGTCGACATCACCTATGTGATGGACGGCAAGTCGGTTGCCCGGCAGATCCCGCGCGGCGGGGTGTTCTTCCTGCCGGCTGGGCACGCCTGCAATGTGGTGCTGCGCGAGGCGCTGGAATCCACCCACATCTATCTGCGCTCCGACCTGTTCGCGGGCCGGGACGGGGCGGCGAGCCTGATCGGCGGGCTCGCGCCGATGCTCGGCGATCAGGATGCCGTGCTGGAGCATCTCGCCGCGGCGATCGGCGACACCATCACCAGCGGCCTGCCGGCTTCGTCGCTGTTCGTCGATCCGATCGCGCAGGCGATCGCCAACCGCTTCGTCGCGATCAATTTCCACAAGCCGAGCGTCGAGGCCGGCAAGCATCCGAACCTGCTGAGCGTCAGGCAGATGGCGCGGATCCGCGAGTTCGTCGACACCAATCTCGATAGCGATATCCGGCTCGACCAGCTGGCGGAGCTGTGCGGCCGCAGCACCGAATATTTCGTGCGCCTGTTCAAGGCGACCAGCGGCATCTCGCCCTACCAATACGTGCTCAATCTGCGCATCGAACGCGCCAGGGCGCTGCTCGCCGACGAGACGCAGAGCCTCGCCGACATCGCGCTGGCCTGCGGCTTCTCCCATCAGGAGCATTTTACGCGCATGTTCCGCCGCTTCACCGGCGTGACGCCGGGGCGATATCGGCGCAGCCACTAGCTCCCGATTATCGGCGGCCGGGACAGGCATGGGCGCCGGCCCGAGCCCACGGATGATTTTTCCGGTTTCGTGCAGATTTTCTCCGGTTTCGTGCAGGCCGGCCGGGGCCGCCCGCCGCTAGCTTTCTCCCAACAAGACGAGATTGCCGGTTCGCCGGCTTGGGAGAAATGCCATGAGTGTCGCGATGCCGGATGCCGGAGGCGCATCCATTGCGTCCGTTGCGGCGGCCGGTGATGCGGGCAGCGGCACATTTGCCTATTGCTCGCAGCAATATCGCGTGGTGTTCGGCACCGGCACCTCGGCGCGGCTTGGCGAGGAAAGCGAGCGCCTTGGCATCAAGCGGGCGCTGGTGCTGACCACGAGCGAGCAGCAGGACCTCGGGCGCCGGCTCGGCGCAGGCCTCGGCGACAGGCTCGCCGGGCTGTTTGCCGGCGCGCGCATGCATACGCCGGTCGAGGTCACCAACGAGGCGCTTCGCATCGTCGAGTCCCGCGACATCGACGGGCTGGTCGCAATCGGCGGCGGCTCGACGGTCGGGCTCGGCAAGGCGCTGTCGCTGCGCACCGGGCTGCCGCATATCGCGATGCCGACCACTTATGCCGGCTCGGAGATGACGCCGATCCTTGGCGAAACCAGCAACGGCATCAAGACCACGCAGCAGTCCCAGGATCTGGTGCCGGACACCGTCATCTACGACGTCGATCTCACCGTCAGCCTGCCGCCGCACATCTCCGCCGCCAGCGGCATGAATGCGATCGCCCACGCCGTCGAGGCGCTTTATGCGCCCGACGCCAATCCGCTGACCTCGCTGATGGCGGAGGAGGGCATCGCCGCGCTCGCCCGCGCATTGCCGCGCATCATGACGGCGCCGGCCGATCCCGGCGCTCGCCGCGACGCGCTCTATGGTGCCTGGCTGTGCGGCGTCTGCCTCGGCGCGGTCGGGATGTCGCTGCACCACAAGCTCTGCCACGTGCTGGGCGGCATGTTCAACCTGCCGCATGCCGAAACCCACGCGATCGTGCTGCCCCACGCGGCTGCCTACAACGCCGCCGCGGCGCCGGAGGCGATGATCCGGGTGGCGCGCGCACTGCGCAGCGCCAATGCACCGCAGGGCCTGTTTGACCTTGACCGGCAGCTCGGACTGCCGCGCGCGCTTTCCGGCATCGGAATGCCCGAGGACGGCATCGCGCGCGCTGCCGAGATGGCGGTGCGCAACCCCTACGCCAACCCCAGACCGATCGATCGCGCCCCGATCGAGCAGTTGATTGCGGCAGCCTGGCGCGGCGATGAGCCCGTGCAGCACTGACATCTCAAGATCAAGGACAACACGATGGCCAATTTCAACGAACATGACCTCACCGACGAGGTTCTTCGCAGCTTCGCCAACACGCCGAACAAGCGCCTGAAGTTCCTCATCGAGGAGACGGTCAAGTCGCTGCACGATCTGGTGCGCCGCACCGAGCTCACCTTCGAGGAATGGAATCAGGCGATCGAATTCCTGACCCGCACCGGCCAGACCTGCACGCCGCTGCGCCAGGAGTTCATCCTGCTGTCCGACGTGCTCGGCGTCTCGATGCTGGTCGACGCGGTCAATCACCGCGAGCGCGAGGGCGCGACCGAGACCACCGTGCTCGGCCCGTTCTATGTCGGCGAGCACCGCGTCACGCCGCACGGCGCCAACATCTCGGAGGGGATCGACGGCGAAGTGATGTTCGTGCAGAGCCGCGTCACCGACCTCGCCGGCAAGCCGCTCGCTGGCGCCGAGATCGACGTCTGGCACGCCGACGACGACGGCTTCTACGATTCGCAGAAGGCGGACTACGCGGTTCACGGCCCATCGTTGCGCGCACGCTTCGTCACCGATGCCGACGGCCGTTTCTCGTTCCGCACCATCCTGCCGTGCAGTTATCCGATCCCGACCGACGGCCCGGTCGGCGATCTCATCACCGCGACGAAACGTCATCCGATGCGGCCGGCGCATGTGCATTTCCTGGTCAAGGCCGAGGGCTATGAGCCGCTGATCACCCACGTCTTCCTCGATGGCGACGAATATCTGCGCAGCGACGTGGTGTTCGGCGTCAAGGACGAGCTCATTGCGCGCGTCGAGCCGCGCAACGAGCCGGCGCTGCCGAACGGCGAGCGGGTCTCCGGCCCGTGGCACCTGATGACTTACGATTTCCAGATGAAGCCCGGCGCGGGCCTGGTGCCGAAGCCAATGATGGCCGCGGAATGACGATCACAACCAACAAGACGACCAGGGAGAGGACCATGACCAGCAAATCGATTGAGACCGACGTCCTTGTCGTCGGCAGTGGCCCGGCCGGCGCGACGGCGGCGGCGCTGCTCGGCATGTATGGCGTCAAGCATATCCTGGTGACGAAATATGGCTGGTTGGCCGACACGCCACGCGCCCACATCACCAACCAGCGCGCGATGGAGGTGCTGCGCGATCTCGGCCTCGAGGAGAAGGCCGTGGCGCAGGCCGTGCCGCAGCACCTGATGGCCAACAACGTGTTCTGCGAGAGCCTCGCCGGCGAGGAGTTCGGCCGGCTGTATTCCTGGGGCAATCATCCCTCGCGCAAGGCGGATTACGATCTCGCCAGTCCGGCGCGCATCTGCGACCTGCCGCAGAATTTCCTCGAGCCGATCCTGATCGAAGCCGCCGGCCAGCGCGGCACCTCGCTGTGCTTCAACACCGAGTTCGTCGACCTGGCGCAGGACGCCGACGGCGTCACCGCGACGGTGAAGGATCGCCTGTCCGGCGAGACCTACCAGATCCGCGCCAAATACCTGATCGGCGCCGATGGCGGCCGCAGCCGGGTCGCCGAAGTGATCGGACTGCCGATGGAGGGCCAGATGGGCCGCGCCGGCAGCATGAACATCATCGTACAGGCGGACTTGAGCAAGTACGTCGCGCACCGGCCGAGCGTGCTGTACTGGGTGCTGCAGCCGGGCGCGGAGATCGGCGGCATCGGTGCCGGCCTGATCCGCATGGTGCGGCCGTGGAATGAGTGGCTGATCATCTGGGGCTACGACATCGAGCAGGGCGAGCGCAAGCTCTCTAATGACGAGGCGATCTCGATCGTGCGCAATCTCGTCGGCGACGAGACCCTCGAGGTCAAGGTGCGCTCCACCTCGACCTGGACCGTGAACGAGATGTATGCCGGCCACTATTCGTCGGGCCGCGTGTTCTGCGTCGGCGACGCCGTGCACCGCCATCCGCCGACCAACGGCCTCGGCTCCAATACCTCGATCCAGGATTCCTTCAATCTGTGCTGGAAGTTGAAGCTGGTGCTCGAGGGCCACGCGGCGCCGTCGCTGCTCGAGACCTATTCGGCCGAGCGCCAGCCGGTCGGCAAGCAGATCGTGACCCGCGCCAACAAGAGCATCGGCGACTTCCCGCCGATCTTCGAGGCGGTGGGCCTCGTCGCCTCGACCGATCCGGCTGAAGCGCGCAAGGCGATCGCCGCGCGCAAGGCGCCGACCGCCGAGGGCAAGGCGCGTCGCAAGAAACTCTATGAGGCCATCGCCAACAAGAGCTACGAGTTCAATTGCCACGGCGTCGAGATGAACCAGCGCTACGGGTCGACCGCCGTGGTGTCCGACGGCACGCCGATGCCGGCGTTCACCAGGGATCACGAGCTCTATTATCAGGCCACCACCTGGCCCGGTGCGCATTTGCCGCATGTCTGGGTCGAGCATCAGGGCGAGCGGAAGTCGACGCTCGATCTCACCGGCAAGGGCCGCTTCACGCTGCTCACCGGGATCGGCGGCGACGGCTGGAAGGCGGCTGCCGCCGCGGTCGAGAAGGCCTACGGCTTGCCGGTCGACGTCGTCACCATCGGGCCGCAAGGCTGCGATGCGCTCGACATCTATGCCGACTGGTATCGCCAGAGCGAGGTCGACGAGGACGGCTGCGTGCTGGTGCGCCCCGACATGTACGTCGCCTGGCGCGCCAGGGAGGCGGCGGCTGACGCCTCCGATGTGCTGCTCGACGTGTTCGGCCAGATCCTCGGCCGCAGCGCGAAGGCGCAGACGAAGTCCGTCGCCGCCGCGTGATGCGGCGCGACGCCGGCAATTCTTTTTCAGAATGGAATGAACGGCAGCCGGCCTGAAACCGGCTTGCCTCAAGGGAGGGGAAAATGACCAAAGACCATTTGAACGTCATGTCTTTCGATCGCCGCCGTGTGCTGCAAGGCATCGCCGGTGGTTTCGCTGCCGCAGGCACGACCACAATGTTCGCGCCGGCCGTGCGCGCCGCCAACAAGCCGATCAAGATCGGCTATGTCTCACCGAAGAGCGGACCGCTCGCTGCCTTCGCGGAAGCCGACGATTTTGTGCTCGGCGAATTCCGAAAGTTCATCAAGGATGGCGTCAAGGTTGGATCGCAGACCTATCCGGTCGAGGTGGTGACGAAAGACAGCCAGTCGAATCCGAACCGCGCCGCTGAAGTCGCCAAGGAACTGATCACCCGCGACAATGTCAGCCTGATCGTGGTCGGCGCCACGCCGGAGACCAACAATCCGGTGGCGACGCAGTGCGAGCTCGAGCAGGTGCCGTGCATCTCCACCGTCGCACCGTGGCAGACCAACTTCATCGGCCGGCAGGCCAATCCGGGCGATCCCAAGAGCTGGAAGCCGTTCGACTACACGTTCCACTATTTCTGGGGCCTCGAGGACGTGATCGGCGTCTTCACCAGCATGTGGAGCCAGGTCGCGACCAACAAATCGGTCGGCGCGCTGTTTCCGAACGATGCCGACGGCAACGCCTGGGGCGACACCACGATCGGCTTCCCACCTGTCATGGCCAAGCAGGGATTCAAGCTCACCGATCCCGGCCGCTTCCAGAATCTCACCGATGATTTCAGCTCGCAGATCGCCGCCTTCCGCGGCGCCGATGCCGAGATCATCACCGGCGTGATCATTCCGCCCGACTTCACCACGTTCTGGAACCAGGCGCGGCAGAAGGGGCTGAAGCCGAAGGTCGTATCGGTCGCCAAGGCGTTGCTGTTCCCGGCATCGGTGCAGGCGCTCGGCAAGGGTGGCAACAATATCTCCACCGAGGTGTGGTGGACGCCGACGCATCCCTACAAGTCGAGCCTCAGCGGCGTCAGCGCGGCCGATCTCGCCAAGGGATACGAGCAGGCCTCCGGCAAGCAATGGACCCAGCCGATCGGCTTCGTGCATTCGCTGTTCGAGGTCGCGATCGACGCGATCAGGCGCTCCGGCGATCCGGCCGATGGCGCGGCGCTGGCGAAAGCGATCGGCGCCACCAAGCTCGATACCATCGTGGGCCAGGTCGCGTTCGGCTCCGGCGCGGTGCCGCCGTTCGCGGCGAAGAACGTCGCCAAGACGCCGCTGGTCGGCGGCCAATGGCGGCTGAACGGCGACAAGTACGACATGGTGATCACGGACAACAAGCTGGCGCCGCAGATCCCGCTCGGCGGCGACATGCAGGCGTTGAGCTAGCGCAAGTCGGCGCTTCATCGCAGGCAACAATCGAAGACAGGAGATGCGTGGCATTGCCGCGCATCTTCTCTCTGCCGCAATCAGACAGTGGGCGACCATGCTCGAACTCCATGCCATCTCGAAAAGGTTCGGCGCCATCGTCGTTGCCGACGCGATCGATCTGACGCTTCCGTCTGGCGAGGCGCTGGGCGTGATCGGGCCGAACGGCGCCGGCAAATCGACGCTGTTCAACCTGATCACCGGGCTGCTGCGGCCGGATGCCGGCCGCATCGTCCTCGACGGCGTCGACATCACGGCTCTCTCTCCCGAAGCACGCTGTCGGGCGGGCGTCGGGCGTTCGTTCCAGATCCCGCAGCCGTTCGATCACCTCTCGGTGTTCGAGAACCTTGCGGTCGCGGCCTTGTTCGGCGGCGGGCTCTCGGAGGCGGACGCGGTCCAGCATTGCGGCCGCATGCTTGATCTGACGGGGCTCGAAGCCAAGGCCAATCGGCTCGCCGGCAGCCTGCCGCTGCTCGATCGCAAGCGGCTCGAGCTGGCGCGGGCGCTCGCCACCAAGCCACGCACGCTGCTGCTCGACGAGATCGCAGGCGGTCTCACCGATGCCGAATGTCATGAGCTGGTCGAGACCATCCGCACCATCCACGCCGAAGGTGTCGGCATCATCTGGATCGAGCATGTCGTGCACGCGCTGCTCGCGGTGGTGCAGCGCCTGGTGGTCCTGAACTTCGGCAAGGTGGTCGCGCAAGGCGTACCGGCGGAGGTGATGCGCTCGCGCGAGGTCGAGACCATCTACATGGGAGTGCCGGCATGACCGCGCTGCTCAATGTCACGGCGCTCGATGCGTTCTATGGCGACTTCCAGGCGCTGTTCGGCATCGACTTCGAACTGGCGGAGGGCGAGGCGGTCGCGGTGATCGGCGCCAACGGCGCCGGCAAGTCGACCATGCTGAAGTCGCTGGCCGGGCTCGTGAAGAACCGTTCCGATGCGATCCGCCTCGGCGGGCGGGCGATCGGCGATGCATCCGCCGCCAGCATCGTGCGGCTCGGGCTTGCGCTGGTCCCCGAGGGCCGCCAGCTGTTTCCTTCGCTCAGCGTCGAGGAGAACCTCTTGATCGGCGCCTATGGCGGCGAACGAGCAACTCCGTGGGATCTCGCGGCGGTCTACCGGATGTTTCCGGTGCTGAAGGAGCGGCGGCGCGGCGCGGTCACGGCGCTGTCGGGCGGCCAGCAGCAGATGGTGGCGATCGGCCGTGCGCTGATGTCGAACCCACAGGTCCTGCTGTGCGACGAGATCAGCCTCGGCCTCGCGCCGATCGTGGTGGAGGACATCTACCGCATGCTGCCGCAGATCCGCGCCGGCGGCACCGCGGTCGTGCTGGTCGAGCAGGACATCGCCCGCGCGCTGCGGGCCGCCGATCGGTTCTACTGCCTGCAGGAGGGGCGCGTGACGCTGAGCGGACGGCCCAAGGATGTGGATCAGGACACGATCCGCGCAGCCTATTTCGGAGCATGAGGGAGCCATGAGCGGGTTCGATACCATCATCGAGGGCGTGCTGCTCGGCGGCGTCTATGCGCTGTTCGCGCTCGGCCTGTCGCTGATCTTCGGCATCATGCGTCTGGTCAATCTGGCGCATGGCGATCTGATCCTGCTCGCGGCCTATCTGGTGCTCAGCGCGACCACGGCGCTCGGCCTGCCGCTTGCAGCTGCAGCCCTGCTGGTGGTCGTGACGATGTTCGTGCTCGGCTTCGTGTTGCAGCGGCTGGTGCTGGAGCGCGTGCTCGGCGACGACATCCTGCCGCCGCTGCTCGTCACCTTCGGCCTGTCGATCGTGATCCAGAACGGACTGCTGCTCGGCTATGGTGCCGACAGCCGGCGGCTGCAGGCCGGCGCCTTCGAATCCTCGTCGGTGACGCTGGCCCCCGGCCTGAGCGTTGGCCTCGCGCCGCTGACCGCGCTGGTGACGGCGATCGCCGCCGTCGCGCTGCTGCAACTCATTTTCTATCGCACCTCGCTCGGCCGCGCCTTCCGCGCCACCGCCGACAATCCCGCGATCGCGCAATTGATGGGTGTCAATGAGCGCAATGTCTATGCGATCGCGGTGGGTCTCTCGCTCGCGGTGTCGGTGATCGCCGCTGTCGTGTTCGGCATCCGCGCCAGCTTCGATCCGTCGATCGGCCCGGCGCGGTTGCTCTATGCGTTCGAGGCCGTGATCATCGGCGGCCTCGGCAGCCTGTGGGGGACGCTGGCGGGCGGCATCGTGCTCGGGCTCGCGCAGGCGATCGGAGGGCGGATCAATCCGGAGTGGCAGATCCTGGCCGGCCATCTCACCTTCCTTGCCGTGCTGATGGTGCGGCCGCGTGGGCTCTTCCCGGCGAGGCGGACATGAGCGTCGAAAGCATCCATGTCCCGGCAAGCCGAGGGGAACGCCCGGCAGATTTGCCGGTCTGGCAAATTCGGGTCGGCACACGCCTATCGCGCGGAGCTGCCGTCGTCGGCATCGCGCTGGTCGTGGTGCTCGCCGCGCTGCCGGCGATCGCTTCGCGCAATTTGATCCAGGATCTGATCTTCGTCCTCACCATGCTGACGCTGGCGCAGCTCTGGAACGTGTTGGCCGGCTGGGGCGGACTGGTGTCGGTCGGGCAGCAGGCCTTTGTCGGGCTCGGCGCCTATGCGCTGTTCGCCGGCATCGTGATGGCCGGGCTCGATCCCGTTGCGGCGATCCCGCTGGCCGGGCTGTTCGCGGCGCTGATCGCGGCGGTGCTCGGCCCGTTGCTGTTCCGGCTGGAGGGGCCGTATTTCGCGATCGGTAGCTGGGTTGCCGCCGAAGCGCTGCGGCTGATCTGCGCCCAGTTCAAGTCGCTCGGCGGCGGCACCGGGATGTCGATCTCGCCGGGCGAGCTGTCGCAGATGGTCGGGCTGAAGCCGGTGCAGGCGCTGCTCGGCCTGCGTCCGGCGGCCGCGCGCGACGTGCTGGTCTACTGGCTGGCGCTGCTGCTCGCCGTGCTGGTCACGCTCGGCATCTACGCCTTCATCCGCTCGCGCCATGGCCTCGCGCTCGCCGCAAGCCGGGACAATGCGGCGGCGGCGCGCAGCGTCGGCGTGCGCACCGCGCGGATTCGCCATCTGCTGTGGATCGCAGTCGCCTTCGCCACCGGCATGGTCGGCGCGGTGGTCTATCTGCAGAAGGCGCGCATCTCGCCGGACGCGGCCTTCAGCGTCACCGACTGGACTGCCTATGTGATCTTCATCGTCGTGATCGGCGGCGTGCGCACCATCGAAGGCCCGATGGTCGGCGTGCTCCTGTTGTGGGGGCTCGTCACTTATCTCGCCCAGTATGGCAGCCTCTATCTGGTCGTGCTCGGCACGCTCGCCATCCTGATCATGCTGTTCATGCCGAGGGGCGTATGGGGCGCGGCGGCGCGGCGCTGGCAGGTGCAGCTGTTTCCGACACAGCGCTGGCTCGGCCGCAGTCGGTAGGTCCGGCTGCGCGATCCCGCGTCCTCAACCCGTCACCCTGAGGAGCGCGCCCTTGCGCGCGTCTCGAAGGGTCGACGGCCACCAGCCGGGCCGTTGATCCTTCGAGACGCGCTTCGCGCTCCTCAGGATGACGGGACTAACAGCGGCGCGTCGTTTTTGATTTTGCCAGGGCGACGTCAGACTTTTGTCTCGCTATCGCCTGTGCTCTTGGAGCCTCAGAACATCGTGTTGTTGTTCGCCGGATTCTCCGGAACGGGCTGCACCACGTCCCAATGCTCGACGATCTTGCCATCCTCGAGCTTGAAGATGTCGACGATCGCATTGCCGCGGGTGCCGGGCTCGCGCACGGCGTGGACGTGCAGGATCACGTAGTCGCCGTCGACGAAGGAGCGCTTGATCTCGCTGTGCGAGTTCGGAAACTTCTCGCGCAGGAAGGCGATGAACTTGCGGAAGCCTTCCGCACCGTCGGCCGCGCCGGGATTGTGCTGCACATAGCGGTTGCCGACATAGGCGAGCGCCGCGTCGGCGTCCTTCTGGTTCAGCCCCTTCTCGTAGAAGGCCAGCACCGCCTTGCGGTTGGCTTCCTGCTGCGCGTCGCTGGTGGCGGCCATCGCGGTGGAAGACGCGAGCGCGAGGAGGAGCGCGGCGACGGCTGTTCGCGGCCGGAGAAGGGTCTTCATCTGATGACTCCCGGTGGCTGATGGCGCGCGATCTGCGCGGTGCATGGCGCTGTCTACAGCCTCCATGCCGTCCCCGGAAGAACGCACCCCCGGCTCACATGGTCACCGGAAGATACCAGAGCCCCGTTCCGATTGAACCGGAACGGGGCTCTGGATTCTTGTTTGACGCGTTTTCTTGACGCGAACCGGTATCCACTTCGCTCGAAAACGCTCTGGCCTCACGCCGCCTTCACCGCCGCCCCATGCGCGTGCTTGTCGATGGCGTCGATGATCCGCGGCCACATCGGGATCGGCAGCGCATGGCCCATGCCCTCGACCATCAGGAGCTTTGCGCCGGGGATCGAGACTGCGGTGTCCTTGCCGCCTTCGGGATGCACCAGCGGATCGACGGTGCCGTGGATCACCAGCGTCGGCGCCTTGACGCTGCGCAGCCGCTCCTTGCGGCTGCCCGAGGCGAGGATGGCGCGCAGCTGGCGGCCGACGCCCTCCGGATTGAGACCGCGCTCAAAGGTGCGCCGCGCGCGTTCGGGGTCAAGCGCCTCATCTTCAGGGAACGAGCCGTTGCGCAGCACCTTCCATGTCTGGCCGAAACGCACGAAGTACTCCTCCTTGCTCTTCGGCGGCGGCGCCATCAGCACTGCGGTCGCCTCGCGGGTCGGCCCCGGAATCTTCGGATTGCCTGTGGTCGACATGATCGAGGTCAGTGAGCGCACCCGCTCGGGGAAGGTGATCGCAACCTCCTGCGCGATCATGCCGCCCATCGAGGCGCCGACCAGGTGCGCGGTGCGGATGCCGAGCGCATCCATCAATCCGATCGTGTCCCGCGCCATGTCGGCCAGCCGGTAGGGCGCTGCGACCGGAATCTTCAGGAAGCGCAGCTTGAGCAGCTCGAGGGCGGTCAGCCGCTTGCCGCCGCTCATGCGGGAGGACTTGCCGATATCCCTGTTGTCGAACCGGATCACGCGAAAACCGCGCGCAGCAAGCTGGCGACAGAATTCGTCGTCCCAATGGATCATCTGGGCGCCGAGGCCCATGATCAGAAGCAGCGGCTCCGCATTCGCATCGCCAAAAATCTCGTAGCAGATGTCGATGCCGTTGGCGCGGGTTAGTTGCGGCAACTGATGGGCGAGCGTGGTCACGGGCGTCCTCTCCTGGATTCGCGGTCAGGAGCCTGCATGCTGCCACGGATTGACGCAGCGCAGAAGAGCGTCAACGTCGCCGGGCGCGCCGCACTGTTGACCGATCAGCGGCAACAGTGTCGTATGGCACAAACAAACTGAAGCGCGACAAGCGCTCGGAATTGACGTGGAGGAGGGCCGCATGGCCGACAAGGGCAACGACCCTGCCGTGATCTGGCAGGCGATGATTGGCGAGATGGAGAAGGGGTTCAACTCCTTCGGCAACCAGTTGATGAGCTCGCCTGAATTCTCCAAGGTGATGAATCAGGCCGGCAGCGCCGCGGCGGGCGCGCAGAAGCAGCTCGGCGAGATGATGGAGAAATATCTGCTGGCGATGAACCTGCCGAGCCGCGCCCAGCTCGTCGGCATGGCCGAGCGCCTGCAGTCGATGGAGACCCAGCTCAACGAGATCAAGACGCTGCTGCAGCAGGTGCACCACAATTCGCTGGCGCCGGACGACGGCTACGGCGCAACGCCACGGCCGCCGCGCACCAGGCGCCCGCCATCGGAGGGAGACAGCAAATGAATGCTCCCACCGGGTTTGATTTCGCCTCGATCTCCGAGCGAGTCCAGTCCGAGGTGCAGCGTGCGATCCAGCGCAGCATCAAGGGCGTCGAGTATTTCTCGAGCTCCGGCCCCGAGCTCGGCTCGACGCCGAAGGACGTGCTGTATTCGCGCGGCACCATGAACCTCTATCACTACCGGCCGCAGGCCGACGAAGTCTATCGCGTGCCGGTCCTGATCGTGATGGCGACCACCAACCGCGGCTACATCCTCGACCTGGTGCCGGGGCAGAGCTTCATCGAGTTCCTGCTCAAGCGCGGCTTCGACGTCTACATGCTGGACTGGACCGCGCCGAAGCCCGAGGAGAAATCGCTGCGCATGGAGGACTACGTCCTCGACTTCATTCCGGAATCGGTCCGCCGCGTGCAGCAGGATTCCGGCGAAAAGGAAGTCTCCGTGATCGGCTATTGTTTCGGCGGCGTATTGTCGCTGCTCTATGGCTCGATCTTCAACGACGGGCCGATGAAGAATTTGATCTGCTTCACCACGCCGATCGATTTCCGCGAGATGAAGCTGTTCTCGAATTTCGCCGACCGGCGCTATTTCGACGTCGACCGCCTGATCGACAGCACCGGCAACATGCCGCCCGAACTGATCCTGCAATCGTTCGACATGTTGCGGCCGGCCGCGCGCGTGGTCGGCCAGATTCAGCTCTGGGACAACATCTGGAACGACGAGTTCGTCAAGTCGTACCGGATGTTCGACCGCTGGGCGACCGACACGCTGCCGCTGGCGGGCGAATATTTCCGCGCCATCACCAAGGACCTGATGTGGGACAACAAGCTCTACAACGACACCATGACGGTCGGCGGCCGCGCGGCGAAACTCGCCGACATCAAGGTGCCGATCCTGCACGCGGTCGCCGAGCACGACCACATCGTGCCGTATGATGCGGCAAAGCACCTGATCCCCAAGATCGGCTCCGAGGACAAGGAGGAGGTGATGCTGAAAGGCGGTCACGTCTCGCTGGTCGCCGGCGCCAATGCAATCAAGCGGCTGTGGCCGAAACTGGACTCCTGGTTGAGCAAAAGATCGACCTAAGAAGGGTCGACTTGAGAGAGATCGACATGACCGAACAACGTTCCTATCCGCGCCACGTCAAGACCGAGGCCGGCGACATCGAGTTCCGGCTGATGAAGCGGGCCGACGAGGCCGCGGTGCTGGCCTTCGCGCAGAACCTGCCGACGCATGATCTGCTGTTCCTGCCGCGCAACATCAGCCAGCCGAAGGTGCTGTCGGCCTGGATCAACGAGATCGAGCGCGGCGACATCACGAGCCTGCTAGCGGTCAAGGACGGCAAGGTGGTCGGCTGCGGCACCCTGGTGCGCGATCCGCATTCCTGGTCGCCGCATGTCGGCGAGATCCGGATGGTGGTGTCGCTCGACGTGCGCGGGCAGGGCGTCGGCCGGGCACTGTCGCAGGAGACCTTCGCCATCGCGCTGGGCGCCGGGCTGGAGAAGTTCTCGGTGCAGATGACAGTCGACCAGCGGGCGGCAATCGCGCTGTTCGAAAGCCTCGGCTTCAAGGCGGAGGCCCTGCTGCGCGACCATGTCCGCGACGTCGAGGGCAAGACCCACGACATCGTCGTGCTCGGGCACAATGTGGCGCAGGTCCGGGCGCAGATGGAGGCATATGGGGTATCTGAAGCGGTTGGTGGTATTTAGAAACCTCAATCCGCCGGTTCCTTAGGCAATCTGCCGGTTATTCATCCTGTTCACACGTTCGTGATATCGCGGTGCAACATCGATGTTGCAACGCACCATGGATTGTGACACAACAGCCTTGCCCCGGGCCAATCCGGACGGGGTGAGCCCATAGCTCAAACCTGAGGATGGAGAGACCCCAATGACCACCGAAACCAATTCCGTGCTGAACAGCGTCAAGGAAGCCTTCGCGCCCGTCACCGAGGCGTTCACCAAGCTCCAGAACATGGAAGTTCCGGAAGCCGCCCGTGAGTTCGTGAAGAAGCAGGCCGAGGCCGCCAAGACCCGCGCCGCCGATGCGTATGCCGGCTCCGAGAAGGTGACCAACGTGATCGAGACCGCCGTTGCCGGTTCGGTGACCGAAGCCGCCAAGATCAGCCGCAACATCCAGCAGGCGCTCTACCAGGACGCCGAGGCGTTCTTCGCCGGCATCGACAAGCTCGCTTCCGCCAAGTCGCTGAGCGAAGCCGCCCAGATCCAGTCGGACATGGTCCGTGCGCGTGGCGAACTGTTCGTTTCGCGGGCGAAGGCCACCACCGAGTATCTCGGCAAGCTCGTCACCGACGGTGCGAAGACCGCGCAGGACAACTTCGCCAAGGTCTACAGCAAGACCGCCTGATCGCGCTTGCACTGACCACTGCCCTTTTCGGAGGCCCGCCATTTTGCGGGCCTTCTTTTTTGCTTGTTGTCGTCGCCCGGCTCGACCGGGCGACCCAGTACGCCGCGGCCTATCGGCTCAAGCACGACCGTCTCTGGAATACTGGATCACCCGCATGCGCGGGTGATGACACTGAGCACGCTGAGTAAGCTAATCCGTCACCCCTGCGCAAAGGCTTCGCCTTTGGCGCCGGAGGTGCGAGCGGAGGCAAACTAGCGTACATTCGGAAGCCCCCATGACCCTTCCCGCCGCCCTCATCGCAACGCCCGTCGACGCCGAACGCGCGGCCGAGCTGCGGCGCGTAAAGTGGCTGGCAACCGGCGTGCTGGCGGCCACCCTCGTCATCTTCATCGCCTCGAAGGCGCTGCTTGCGGTGCATCCCGCCTTCGGCTTCATCGCGGCCTTTGCCGAGGCCGCGACCATCGGCGGGCTGGCCGACTGGTATGCCGTCGTCGCCCTGTTCAAGCGGCCGCTGGGGCTGCCGATCCCGCACACCGCGATCATCCAGAGCAATCAGGAGCGCATCGCCGAGAAGCTCGGCGAATTCATCGAGAACAATTTCCTGGAATCCGGGCCCGTCGAGGCCAAGCTGCGCGAGATCGATTTCGGCAGCTTCATCGCCGACTGGCTGCGCGACCGCAAACGTTCGGAAGATCTCGCCCGCTTCGTGCTGCGGATGCTGCCCGAAGCGTTTGCGGCGACCGAGAGTTCGGGCCTCATGCAGTTCATCAGCCGCCGCGTCACGACCCAGGTGCTTTCGATCGACCTCGCGCCGCTTGCGGCCGGCGCGCTGCGCGGCTTCGTGCAGGAGGGCAAGCATGGCGGCCTGCTCGACGACATCCTGCGCGTGCTGCACCAGACGCTGACGCAGCAGGAGACCATGGCCGTGATCCGCGACAAGGTCCGCGCGGAGATGCCGACGCTCTTGAGGCTCTATCGTGCCGACAAGTTCGTGGTGAACCGGATCATCGCCTCGGCCACGAAATTCTTCGAGGAAGTGCGCAACGATCCGCAACATCCGTTCCGCGGCGAGTTCGACCGCATGCTGCTGTCGTTCGTCGATCGGCTCGGCAGCGACAAGGCATTCGCCGATCGCATCGACGGTCTCAAGCGCGATCTGATGGCGCGGCCGGAGCTCGCCAATCTCGGGCGCACCATCTGGGCCAACGTCAAGGATTTCATCGAGCGCAGCGCCTCGGGTGAATCGCAGGTGCTGCAGCATCAGCTGGCACGGATGTTCGTCGAGGCCGGCGACGCGCTCGACGGCGACGCCGAGCTGCGCGCCGAAATCAATCAGGGCCTGGTCGCGATCCTGCGCTCGGTCGTTGCCGAGCAGAAGAGCGGCGTCTCGACGTTCATCGCCGACCAGATGAAGAGCTGGGACATGGAGCAATTGATCTCGCTCATCGAGGTCAATGTCGGCAAGGACCTGCAATACATCCGCTTCAACGGCTCGTTGATCGGCGGGCTTGCTGGGTTGGCACTTTACACGCTGGAATATGTGCTGCGGCTGCTGTGACCGATTGGGCACGGAGATCACTTTAGTTGTGGCAAGTGTGACCTGGACCGCTTGCACCAAAGTGATCGGTTCCCTAGCTTTTCAAGGTTGATTGTTGCGTTGCGGAACGATTCCGCCGGGTTTGCGTCAATCCTGTTGACCCATTTCCGTTGATTCCATTGCCGGCCGCCGAGACGTCAGGGGTCGTGCCGAAGAGGAGTTGAAATGTCCGTTGCTGCGCAGACGCTACGCCCGCCGTCCAGGACACTGATGTTTCTGGAAGGCCGCGCCATTCACGAGCTCGGTGCCTTTCTTGGTGCATTGCCGCTGCTGAGCCTCGCGCCGCGCGGCGATGGGCATCCGGTGCTGGTGCTGCCCGGGCTGATTGCCTCCGACATGTCGACGCGCCCGCTGCGCGACTTCCTCAAGAGCAAGGGCTACGCCGTCAGCGGCTGGCGTCAGGGCCGCAACCTCGGGCTTCGCGCCGGCGTGCAGGACGGGATGGTCGATCTGCTGCAGGAGATGAATGAGACCAGCGGCCGCAAGGTCTCGGTGGTCGGCTGGAGCCTTGGCGGCCTCTATGCGCGCCAGCTCGCCAAGATGATGCCGGAGCGCGTGCGCCAGGTGATCACCCTCGGCAGCCCGTTCGCCGCGGGCCCGAAGGCGACCAACGCCTGGCGCGTCTACGAGATGGCCAGCGGTCGCCGTGCCGACGAAGAGGATGCGCGCTTCGGCGGCTCGCTCGCCAGCGCGCCGCCGGTGCCGACCACCGCGATCTTCAGCCGCACCGACGGCGTCTGCGCCTGGCAGGGTTGCCGCGAGCAGGCTTCGTCGATGACCGACAGCATCGAGGTCGAGAGCAGCCATTGCGGCATGGGCCATCATCCTGCCGTGGTCTACGCGGTGGCCGATCGTCTCGCGCAGAATGACGGCGAGTGGGCGCCGTTCGATCGCAGCGGCTGGCGCAGCTTCGTCTATCCGGATCCGAACCGCTGACTTACTTGCCTCGCCCCGTCTCCGCGAGTCGTCTCTCACCGTATTTGCGGAGACTCCCCCTCCCGACCTTCTCCCCGCACGCGGGGAGAAGGAGAAGACGCCCGCATTGTCGTGAATCGACAAAACGCGCTATGCGTTGGGCATGCCACAGCCGCTTGCCCGCATCGTCGATCAGCTGAAGCGCGAGCCGTCACGCACCGGCTCGATCATCATCACCGTGTTCGGCGATTCCATCGTGCCGCGCGGCGGCTCGGTGTGGCTCGGTACGCTGCTCGAATTCTTCAAGTCGCTCGACATCGACGGCAATGTGGTGCGTACCGCGATGTCGCGGCTCGCCGCCGACGGCTGGCTCGAGCGCAGCAAGGTCGGCCGCAACAGCTTTTATCGCTTGAATGCGAAGGGCCGGCAGACCTTCGACACCGCGACCCGGCACATCTACGATCCGCCGCCGTCGGACTGGACCGGCCGCTTCGAGCTGCTGTTGATCGGCAATGCCGAGGATCGCGACGCCGCGCGCGAGGCGTTGAAGAATGCCGGCTTCGGCAGCCCGCTACCCGGCGTATGGGTTGCGCCATCGGGCGCGCCGATCCCCGATGAAGCGTCGCGCGCGATCCGTCTCGAAGTGTCGGCGGAAGACGACAGCGGGCGCAGGCTGCTCAGCGAGAGCTGGCCGCTCGATCGCACCGCAGACGCCTATCTGAAGTTCATGAAGACGTTCGAGCCGCTGCACGGCTGGATCACCAGGGGCGAGAAGCTGACCGATGGCGACGCCTTCACCGCGCGCATCCTGCTGATCCATCATTATCGCCGGGTCGTGCTGCGCGATCCGCTGCTGCCGTATCAGCTATTGCCGAAGGACTGGCCGGGCAGGGCAGCCCGCAAGCTCTGCGGCGAGATCTATCGCGGGCTGCTTCCGCCGTCGGAACAATGGCTTGACGATCATGCAACCAATGAGGACGGGCAGCTGCCGAAGCCCAACGGGGCCGTGGCGCGCCGTTTCGAGGGCACCTGAACATATTACAGAAATATATTGCATTTGGAAATTTGTGTTATATATTCCTGCCTAACAACACACTGGGAGGTCGGCCATGTACACGCAGGCGCTCAACTCATCCGACGGCGACGATCGCGGCGTCGAGGATGTCGCCCGCGCCAGTCAGTTCCAGGCCCGCATCGATGCCGACGAGCGTATCGAGCCGAACGACTGGATGCCCGCGGCCTACCGCAAGACGCTGACCCGGCAGATTTCCCAGCACGCCCATTCCGAAATCGTCGGCATGCTGCCCGAAGGCAACTGGATCACCCGTGCGCCGTCGCTGCGCCGCAAGGCCGCACTGCTCGCCAAGGTGCAGGATGAATGCGGCCACGGGCTCTATCTCTACGCCGCAGCCGAGACGCTCGGCACCTCGCGCGAAGAACTGGTCGACGGCATGCTCTCGGGCAAGGCGAAATATTCCTCGATCTTCAATTACCCGACCCTGACCTGGGCCGATATCGGCACCATCGGCTGGCTGGTCGACGGCGCCGCGATCATGAACCAGATCCCGCTGTGCCGCTGCTCCTACGGCCCCTATGCGCGCGCAATGATCCGCGTCTGCAAGGAAGAGTCGTTCCACCAGCGCCAGGGCTTCGAGATCATGGTGACGCTGTGCCGCGGCACTGCGGAGCAGAAGGCGATGGCGCAGAACGCGCTCGATCGCTGGTGGTGGCCGGTGCTGATGATGTTCGGCCCGCCGGACCAGGTCAGCCAGCACAGCGACACCTCGACCAAGTGGAAGATCAAGCGCTTCTCCAACGACGAGCTGCGCCAGAAATTCATCGACGCCACCGTACCGCAGGCCGAATTCCTCGGGCTGACGATTCCCGATCCCGGCATGAAGCAGAACGAGAACGGCAATTGGGAACACAGCCCGATCGACT
Organism: Bradyrhizobium sp. AUGA SZCCT0105; assembly: GCF_018129565.1. NCBI lineage: Bacteria > Pseudomonadati > Pseudomonadota > Alphaproteobacteria > Hyphomicrobiales > Nitrobacteraceae > Bradyrhizobium > Bradyrhizobium sp. AUGA SZCCT0105. The sequence goes on from NZ_JAFCMK010000001.1 coordinate 1,405,296, forward strand.
GGGACGAGTTCAAGCAGGTGCTGGCCGGCAACGGCCCCTGCAACCGCGATCGTCTCGCCGCGCGCCGCAAGGCGCATGACGAAGGCGCCTGGGTGCGCGAGGCCGCGATGGCCTATGCCGAGAAGCGCAAGAGCCGCCAGCTCGCGCAAGCCGCAGAATAAGGGAGCGCTCAAGATGGCCACGCCGAACGTTCCGCTCTGGGAAGTCTTCATCCGCAGCCGCAATGGGCTTGCGCACAAGCATGTCGGCTCGCTGCATGCGGCGGACTCGACGCTCGCCCTGCAGGCCGCGCGCGACATCTACACCCGCCGCGGCGAAGGGCTGTCGATCTGGGTGGTGCCCTCGAACGCGATCACCGCGTCCGATCCGTCCGAGAAGGGCATGATGTTCGAGCCGGCGGAGTCCAAGATCTACCGTCACCCGACCTTCTACGACGTGCCCGACGAAGTCGGGCATATGTGAATTTCACCTGTCACGGCGGGGAGGCGCGTAGCGCTCTCTCGGACCATGACGCCCCGATCGTAACCGCGGCCATCCTTCGAGACGCCTGCTGCGCAGGCTCCTCGGGATGACGTCGAGCAAGTGGATGCAGGTGGAATAGAGAACATGGCAACCGCCAACATCGAAGTCTCCGAAACGCCGCTGGTGCTCTATGCGCTGCGCCGCGCCGACGATGCGCTGATCCTCGGACATCGACTGTCCGAATGGTGTGGCCACGCGCCGGCAATGGAAGAGGACATGGCGCTCGCCAATATGGGTCTCGACCTGCTCGGCCAGGCCCGCGAGCTCTACAGCTACGCGGCCAAGGTCGAAGGCAAGGGCAACGACGAAGACAAGTTCGCCTACCTGCGCGACGTCAGGCAGTACCGCAATCTGCTGCTGGTCGAGCAGCCGAACGGCGACTTTGCCCGCACCATGGTGCGGCAGTTCTTCTACGCGGCGTTCGCCGATCTCTATTGGCGCGCGATGATGGCCTCGTCCGATCCGACGCTGGCCGCGATCGCTGCGAAGTCGGAGAAGGAGAGCGCCTATCATGTCAGGCATTCGTCGGAATGGATCGTCCGTCTCGGCGACGGCACCGAAGAGAGCCATCGCCGCGCGCAGTATGCGATCGACGATCTCTGGGCCTATACCGGCGAGATGTTCGTGGTCGACGACAGCGAGCGCGGCCTGATCGAGGCCGGCATCGCGATTGATCCGGCGGCGCTAAAGCCGCGCTGGCTGAAGACGGTCACCGGCATCGTCAACGAGGCGACGCTGTCGCTGCCATCGGGCAACTGGATGCAGCAGGGCGGCCGCACCGGCAGCCACAGCGAGCATCTCGGCCATCTCCTCAGCGAGCTGCAATCGATGCAGCGGACCTTTCCGGGGGCAACATGGTGACGGTCGCGCTCAGCGATGCCGATCTGCGCCGGCGCGCCTGGAGCGCGGCCGCGCAGGTGGTCGATCCCGAAATTCCGGTGCTGACCATCGCCGACCTCGGCGTGCTGCGCGATGTCGCGGTCCACGACGGCCATGTCGAGGTCGCGATCACGCCGACTTATTCGGGCTGTCCGGCGATGAACATGATCGCGCTCGAGATCGAGCTCGCGCTGGAACGCGAGGGGATACATCAGCCGAAGGTCCGCACCGTGCTGTCGCCGGCCTGGACCACCGACTGGATGAGCGAGGACGGCCGGCGCAAGCTCAAAGAGTACGGTATCGCGCCGCCGCTGCCGGGCTCTTCGCGCCGCGCGCTGTTCGGCGAGCAGGCGGTCGCATGCCCGCAATGCGGGTCAGGCGATACCGAACTGCTGTCCGAATTCGGCTCGACCTCCTGCAAGGCGCTGTGGCGTTGCAAGAGCTGCCGTGAACCCTTCGACTACTTCAAGTGTCATTGACCATGTCGACCCCACGATTCCACCGTCTGTCCGTCAGCGATCTGCGCCGCGAGGCGTCGGACGCCATCTCGATGACCTTCGCGATCCCTGATGATCTGCAAGGTGACTACCGCTTCACGCCTGGCCAGTATCTGACGCTGCGCACCACGATGGACGGCGAGGAAGTCCGCCGTTCCTACTCGATCTGCTCCGGTCCCGATGACGGCGAGCTGCGCATCGCCGTGAAGAAGGTCGACGGCGGCGCCTTCTCGAACTGGGCCGCCGAAGAGTTGAAGGCCGGCGACGAGCTCGACGTGATGACGCCGACCGGCCGTTTCGGCGTTGCGCATACGCCCGGCGAGGCGCGAACCTATGTCGGTTTCGCCGCCGGCAGCGGCATCACGCCGATCCTCTCGATCGTCAAGGGCGTGCTGGCGCGCGAGCCGGATAGCCGCTTCTTCCTGTTTTACGGCAACCGCTCCACCGAAGGCGTCATGTTCCGCGAGGAGCTGGAGGAGCTGAAGGACCGCTTCATGCAGCGGCTCTCGGTATTCCACGTCATCTCGGGCGAGGAGCAGGACATCCCGATCCTGCACGGCCGGCTCGACGGCGAGAAGGTGCGGGTGCTGCTGCGCTCGCTGGTGCCGGCTGCGACCGTCGATCACGTCTTCGTCTGCGGCCCGGCCGCCATGAGCGAGACGATCGAGGCGACTTGCCGCGAAATCGGCATCGCCGACGAGCGCATCCATGTCGAGCGCTTCGTGTCGGAATTCGGCGGCAAGCCGCGGGCGAAGGTCGTCGTTCCGGCCGGCGCGCCGCCGAAGGCGATCGCCGGACTGATCATCGACGGCAAGCGCCGCGAGGTGCCGGTGGCCGACGGCGAGTCGATCCTCGATGCCGCGCTGCGCGCCGGCATGGACCTGCCGTTCGCCTGCAAGGGCGGCATGTGCTCGACCTGCCGCGCCAAGCTGGTCGAAGGCGAGGCGCCGATGGATCTGAATTATTCGCTGGAGCCGTGGGAGCTGAAGGCGGGGTTCATCCTCACCTGCCAGGCCAAGCCATGTTCGGGCAAGGTCGTGGTCGATTACGACCACGTCTAATTCTTTCTGCGCGTTGACACCTCGCGCGTCGCGCCCAACACTGACACCAAGAGGCCCGCTGCAAACGGGCCCACGCACAGGGAGTTCGATGTGAACGTGAAGGCCACGCTATCGCCCGAGGATGTCGCACGCGCCTGCGCGGATGCGATGTGGAAGGAAGACGACGCCAGCAAGGGCCTCGGCATGGAGCTCGTCGAGATCAAGCCGGGGCAGGCGGTGATGGCGATGACGGTGCTGCCGCACATGGTCAACGGCCAGCGCATCTGCCATGGCGGCTACATCTTCACGCTCGCTGACTCAGCCTTCGCCTTTGCCTGCAACAGCCGCAACGATCGCGCGGTGGCGGCGCAGGGCAACGTCACATTCATCCGGCCCGGCAAGCTCGGCGACCGTCTGGTGGCGACGGCGCGCGAGATCTCGCGCAGCGGCCGTTCGGGAATCTACGACGTGCGCGTCACCGCCGGCGACGGCGTGATCGCTGAATTTCGCGGACATTCGCGCGTGATACAAGGCACCTGGCTGCCGGACACGGACATCAAGGCATAAGGCTTCAGGGGAAACGTCGATGGCAACGGCAAAGCTCAAGGTCAAGGACGGCGGTTATCACGCCGAGCTCGATGCGGCCGAACGCGCCTCGCGCGACGAGATCATGGCGCTGCAGACCAGGCGGCTCGCCTGGTCGCTCAAGCATGCCTATGACAATGTCGCGCACTACAAGAAGGCGTTCGACGCGGCGGGCGTGCACCCCACAGATTTCAAGCAGCTTGCAGATCTCGCAAAATTTCCCTTCACGGTGAAGACGGATCTGCGCGACAATTATCCCTTCAACATGTTCGCGGTGCCGCGCGAACAGCTGGTGCGGGTCCATGGCTCCTCGGGGACAACAGGCAAACCGATCGTGGTCGGCTACACCAAAGGAGACATCGACACCTGGGCCGACGTGATGGCGCGCTCGATCCGTGCCGCCGGCGGCCGCACCGGCATGCTGATGCACAATGCCTATGGCTATGGCCTGTTCACCGGCGGCCTCGGCGCGCATTACGGCGCCGAGCGGCTCGGCTGCACCGTGATCCCGGTCTCCGGCGGCATGACCGAGCGGCAGGTGCAGCTGATCAACGATTTCCGGCCCGACATCATCACGGTGACGCCGAGCTACATGCTGGCGATCCTCGATGAGTTCAAGCGGCAGGGGCTTGACCCGCGCAAATCGTCGCTGAAGTTCGGCATCTTCGGCGCCGAGCCGTGGACCAACGCGATGCGCGTCGAGATCGAGCAGGCCTTCGACATGGATGCGACAGATATCTACGGCCTCTCCGAGGTGATCGGCCCCGGCGTCGCGCAAGAATGCGTGGAGACCAAGGACGGCCTGCACATCTGGGAAGATCACTTCTATCCCGAGGTGATCGATCCCCTGACCGGCAAGGTGCTGCCCGACGGCGAGAAGGGCGAACTGGTGTTCACCTCGTTGACCAAGGAAGGCTTCCCGATCATCCGTTACCGCACCCGCGACCTGACGCGGCTGTTGCCCGGCACGGCGCGGCCCGGCATGCGCCGGATGGAGAAGGTGACCGGCCGCTCCGACGACATGATCATCCTGCGCGGCGTCAACGTGTTCCCGACCCAGATCGAGGAAGCGCTGCTGGCGACCGACTGGTGCGGCGGCCACTTTGTTATAGAACTGACCCGCGAGGGCCGCATGGACGAGATGACGGTGCTCGCCGAAGCCCGGCCCGAGAGCTGGGACGGTGAAGGGCTGACCGCGCACGCCGAGAAGGTCTCCGCCTTCATCAAGAACACGATCGGCATCTCCACCCGCGTCCGCGTCGTCGCCCCCGAGACGTTGGAGCGTTCGCTCGGCAAGGCGAAACGTGTTTACGACAAGCGGCCGAAAGAATAGCCTCTCGCCCGCAATGCAAGAGGGTGCGGGGTTTCCATGGCCGATAGCAACGAAGCAACCGCGGCGCAGATCGTGGCCGACATCCGCGGCCGGAAGGTGACGGCGGTCAGCGTCGTCGAGGCGGCGCTCGATCGTGCGGAGCGGCTCAAGCACCTCAACGCCTTCATCGTGCTGAACCGCGACGGCGCGCTGGCGGCGGCGCGCCAGGTCGATGCCGGCACGCGCGCCGGCGTGCTGGCCGGGCTTCCGATCGTCGTGAAGGACAACATCAACACATCAGATATGCCGACATCGGGCGGCACCCCGGCGCTGCAACACGCCCGGCCTGCGCGCAATGCGCCGTCGCTGAAAAAGCTGCTCGACGCGGGGGCTGTGGTCATCGGCAAGACCAATCTGCACGAGCTCGCCTTCGGCATCACCAGCACCAATCTCGCGCCATTCGCGGGACCGGTGCGGAATCCATATGACACGGCTCGGATCCCGGGCGGCTCGTCCGGCGGAACGTCGGCGGCGATCGCCGCACGGATCGCCACCTGCGGCCTCGGCTCGGACACCGGCGGCTCGACCCGCGTGCCCGCGGCGCTGACCGGGACCGTGGGCTTGCGGCCTTCGGTCGGCAATGGCGGCGCCGAGCGGCGCTACCACGACGACAACCAGGTGGTTCCGATCAGCCATACCCGCGACACCGTCGGCCCGATGGGACGCACGGTTGCCGATGTCGCGCTGCTCGATGCCGTCATCACCGGCACGTCACAGGCGTCAGCCGTTCCGCTATGCGGCGTGCGCCTCGGCATTCCCGCCTGTTTCTGGAGCGGTCTCGATCGCGATGTCGAGGCCGTTGCCCACTCAGCCTGCGCCCGGCTCACGGCTGCCGGCGCTGTGCTGGTCGATGTCGATATGCCCGATTTGTTCGAGCAGAACGACAAGGTCTCGTTCGTGCTGGCGCTGCATGAACCGATCGCCGATATCCCGGCCTGGCTCGCCGCCTCCGGAATCGAGGGGATCACGCTGTCCGACATCGCGGCCGGCATCGCAAGTCCCGACGTGGTCGGCGCATTCGGCGCCATCACCGCGGACGCCTTCGGCGCCGCCTATGATGATGCGATCAAGGTGCAGCGGCCGGCGCTGCAGGCGATCTATGCCGCCTATCTCAGGGACAACAAACTGGACGCCATCCTGTTTCCGACCACGATCGCGCCTGCACCTGTCATCGACGAGAAGACCGGCTCCGGCGAGATGTCGGTCAATGGCGGCGAACCGGTGCCGACCTTCGGCTCCATGATCCGCAACACCGATCCCGGCAGCAATGCCGGCCTTCCCGGGCTCTCGCTCTATGCCGGCATGACGCCGGATGGCCTGCCGGTTGGGCTCGAACTCGACGGTCCGGTCGGCAGCGATGCCAGTTTGCTCGGGCTCGGCCTGTCGATCGAGGCGATCCTGGGCACGGCCCCACCACCGAAGCTCTGACTCGCCGGCGGTAACAAGCCCCTTGAATTGATCGGTCAGTCGATTAGTCATGGTTTGGGCCGCCTGGCTGCCACGATCCACGCGCCTTGCGGCGCGCTTTTCGCTTCGCCCGCAATGACGAAGGCAATTGAAGGATTGTTATGGACCCCGCCACGATTGTCATCCTCGCCGCCCTGATCATCGGCCTGATCTATGGCTCGGTCGGGCTCGTCAGCGGCTTCTGTATGATGAGCGGCCTGCGCGGCTGGTGGGCGGACGGCGACGGTCGGCTGGTGCGCACCTATGCGCTGGCGATGGGGGTTGCGATCGCGGCCTCGCAGCTGCTGGCGGCGGCCGGTCTCGTCGATCTCGGCAAGTCGATCTATCTGCAGCCGTCGTTCTCGGCGCCGGTGATGTTCCTCGGCGGGCTGTTGTTCGGCTACGGCATGGTGCTGTCGAACGGCTGCGGCTCGCGGGCGCTGGTGCTGCTCGGGCGCGGCAACCTGCGTTCCTTCGTGGTCGTCATCGTGCTCGGCATCTTTGCCGAGATGACGCTGAAGGGCCTGATCGCGCCGCTGCGGATCGCGATGGTGCAGGCCTCGCAGGCCACGGTGTCAGCCAATTCGGTGCCGGCGCTGTTGGCAGGCAGCGGCCTTGGCGCGCTCCCGGCGCGAATGGTAGCCGCCTCGGTGCTCGCGGCGGTCCTGATCATCTTCGCCTTTGTTCATGCGCCGTTCCGCAAGTCGCCGGGCCAGATCGCGGCCGGCCTGATCGTCGGCCTGCTGGTGGCGGGCGGCTGGTACGCGACCGGCTATCTCGGCGCCGATGATTTCAACCCGGTGCCGGTGACGTCGCTCACCTTCATCGCGCCGATCGCCGATGCCCTGCAATACGTGATGCTGTCGACCGGCTCGACGCTCAATTTCGGTATCGTCACCGTGTTCGGCGTGTTTGCCGGCAGCCTGATCACTGCGATTGCCACCAGGCGCTTCCAGCTCGAAGGCTATCGCTCGCCGCAGCACATGCTGCGCTCGGCAAGCGGCGCCGCACTGATGGGCGCCGGCGGCGTGATGGCGTTCGGCTGCTCGGTCGGGCAGGGGCTGACCGGATTGTCGACGCTGTCGCTGTCGTCCTTCATCGCGATCGCCGGCATCATGCTCGGCACCGGCGCCGGGCTGCGCGGAAGCTTGCGGGTCAGGCCGCTCGCGATGGCCTAGGGCGTGTACTCATAACCGGCGGCTTCCAGTCATGAAGCGGAAGTTGCCAGTTCGGTAGTTATCGGCGGCTTATGGCCCATCTCCGACATCACCCCTCCGGCACCCCGGCTATGCGCATGCCCTGGCAGAGGCGCTCTTGTCCAGCGAGATAAATAGGATTGTCGCTTATTTTCGCGGCGCGCAAGCGGCGGATCGTAAAGCCTGGGTTGAGCGCAAATCCCGCTTTCGCAGCTGTTCGCGCCTCATCCAGCGCGCCGAGCAAGCCCAAGGCCGCGGCGAGCAAAAAATGCGCGGGAGCATGAGTGCGGTTGGCCTCAATGCTTCGTCGCAGCCAACTGACGGCTTCGGCATCCGCACCGACCTGTAGCTTTGCCGCGCCCACAAAACGCATCAACCGGTTGGCAACGAGATCGCGGGGGGACAGACGGAGAGCCTCGAGTACGTGGTCTTCAGTCTCGGTAGGGCGACCCATATAGAATTTGGCCAAACCAATAGCGCCATGAGCATAAGCCAAATTGCGATTAAGCGACAATGCCTGCTCGCATTCGGTAATCCCTTGTGCTGCGCGATTTGTACTAATGTACACGAGAGCCAATATCACGCGGGCCATTGCAAGGTTGGGGGATAGTGAAAGTGCTTTGATCGTGTTGGCTTCGGCCGCCGAAAGGAGCGCGGCCCGGTCATCCGTTAACAGGTCGGTTCCCACGGTTAGATCGACGTTTGCCATACCGATCAACGCCCAAATCGCTCCGCCCCCTTGGGGATCGATCGCAAAGGCACGCTCAAAAAAGTCGCGCGCCCGGGTCGCGTGCTCAAGGGTTGGCCCTTTGTAGAAGCAGGCAGTACCCTGAAAGAACAGGTCTAGTGCGTCGGGATGCAGCGACCGCTCCGCTGTTCGTGCCTCGGCCACAATGAGCTGGGCACCTAACGAGTTGGCGAGCCTCGATACGATTTCGTCCTGCATATCGAAAAGATCGGCGACAGGCTTTTCGAAGCGCTCTGCCCAAAGATGTTTGCGGCTTTCGGCATCGATGAGCTGCACGTTCACTCGAAGCCGCTTGCCACTGCGCTGCATGGAACCTTCAAGCACGTACCGGACGTTCAACTCGCGGCCGACTTGCCGTACGTCGATTGGCTTGCCCTTGTACGAGAACGCGCTGTTCCGGGCAATTACGAACAAGCCACCGATGCGCGACAGGTCCGTTGTTAAGTTCTCGGTTACACCATCGACAAAGTAGTCTTGCTCGGGATCGCCGCTGAGGTTGGCGAAAGGCAGCACAACGATGGAAAGACGAGGCGGTGAAAGGGCGCTCGATCCCGCGCGGTGAGACCGCATCGTTAGGCCGTGTTCATCCCAGATCACGGCATAGGTCCGGACTGGGCGGGCGATGTTTTTTAAGTTCTGGTCGCCCAAATCGGCGAACCGAACCCCCACCTTGCCCCTTACTTGATCGTAGGCAGAAGACGCGATGCAGATGCCGCCAGGCTCTGCGATACCCTCGAGCCGCGCCGCGATGTTAACGCCGTCTCCGAATATGTCATGGGCCTCGACGATTACGTCGCCGATGTTGACGCCCACGCGGAAGGAAACGCGCCTGTCTTCTTTCTCGTGGATTGAAAGTTCCTTGATGCGGGTCTGAAACCGTACGGCGGCTCGGACAGCCTCAACTGAGCTTGTAAACTCCGCCAGGAACCCATCGCCGGTGTTCTTCACGATACGCCCGCCGTGTTCAGCGATTGCTGGCACGACAGCGTCCGCCAAGAGCGCTGTCAATTTGGCATGTGTCGCCTCTTCGTCGTCGTGCATGAGCCGCGAATAGCCAGCCACATCGGCGGCCAATATCGCCGACAACCTGCGCTCGACAGGGAATGGCCGCTCCTGCACCATGGCTCTCAACCCAACCGACGAGATATTGTACGACGGATCGGGCGACCGTGCCACATTGCTAATGTCGCCTGATGCCCAACCGACATGCAGCGACGTCGGTTTCGAAGTCGGCTTCGGAGACCGAAGCGGACGTGATAAAATGTATGAGTACAGGCCCTTATTACGCCCGCGACGGCGCGTCCGCGAGCGCGCTCAGCGCGATGCCGCCGACGATCAGCGCCGCGGCGATCGCGAGCGACAGATCGATCGGCTCGCCGAGCAGAAATGCAGCAGTCACGATGCCGACGATCGGCGTCCCCGTCGTGCCGAGCGAGGTCGTCAGCGCTGGCAGGCTCTTGTTGACCATCGACATCGCCCAATAGGCCAGCGCGGTGCCGATGAAGCCGGAATAGAGAAACAGCAGCACGAGGTGCGGCGACCATGTCACCGTGGGCACGCCCTCGGTGACCAGCGCGGTCGTCGTCAGCACCAAGGTCGCGACCAGCACCTGCCACAGCAGGAGCTGCAGCGGCGTCGCGATCCAGCGGTGCGAGCGGATATAGATGATGTTCGCGGCCCAGCAGATCGCGGCGAGGATGATCATGCCGGCGCCGGCGATGACATGCAGATTGCTCCAGTCCAGCGACGCCGGGTTGAGGATCACGCAGAGCCCGGCGAGCCCGGAAGCGACACCGACAAGTTTCAGCGTGCCGAGCCGTTCAGTCCGCGCGGCGCCGGCGGCGAGCGCGACCCAGAGCGGCGTGGTGTAGCCGAGCACGATGCCCTTGCTCGCCGGCAGATAGCGCAGGCCGGCCGCGACCAGGGTCGAGAAGAACGTCATGTGCAGGAGCGCGACGCTGAGCACGACAGGGACATCGGCGATCCGCGGAATGATCAAATTGCCGCTGGCGCGCAGGATCACCAGCAGGGCGACCAGGGCGACCCAGCTGCGGATCGATGCGGTCCACAGCGGCGGCACCGCCTCGACCACCGATTTCGTCACCGACCAGTTGATGCCCCAGGCCAGCACCACGACGATGAACAAACCGGCGGCCTTGGCAGGGGAGAGCGATGGGTTCACGGGCGGCATCCTTGCAGGCGATACCGCTTCTGAATAGGATCGCACTGGCTCTCTCGAAAGAGCCAGATTTGACAGATCAAAGGAGCCAGATTGATCCTCGCCGAACTGCTCGCGCTGAAGCGTGCCGATGATGCCGGCCTGACCGCGCAGCTGACGCAGCAGCTGCGTACCCTGATGGCGGGCGGCCGGATCAGGAGCGGGGCCGTGCTGCCGTCGAGCCGCACGCTTGCGGCCGAGCTCGACGTGTCGCGCAACACGGTGACGCATGCCTATGAGCAGCTCGCGGCCGAAGGGTATCTGCGCGTCGCCGCGCGGCGGCGGCCGGTGGTGTCAGACGATATCGAGGCGCGCTTCGCCAGGGCGGTGCCGGCCCCGCGCCGCGATGCCGCCCGCAAGCCGTTGCTGTCGCCCTGGGCCTTGCAGCTCTCCGACACGGATTGGCCGCTGTCCTACCAGGCCGATTTCCGGCCGCTGCGTCCCGGGCTTGCGGATGCGCGCGAATTTCCGCACGAGATCTGGGCGCGCTGCCTGCGGCGCAGCGCATTGCTGCGTCGCTTCAACGACCAGACCGTGATCAACCGGCCGAGCCTGCGCGAGGCCTTGCGCGACTATCTCGAGATCAGCCGCGGCGTGCGCGCCGAGGCCGATCAGATCCTGATCCTGCCGACCGCGCAGGCGGCGCTGACGCTGATCGCCGCGATCATCATCGTGACCGGTGATGCGGTGTGGACCGAGGATCCCGGCTATCCCGGCGCCGCGGCGGCGTTTCGCGCGGCCGGCGCCGACGTCGTCGGTGTCAGGCTCGATCAATGGGGCATGATGCGGACGCGCGAGGCGCGGGCGCCGAAGCTGATCTTCACGACGCCGTCGCATCAGCACCCGACCGGGCGGGTGATGCCGGTTGCGCGCCGCACCGAGCTGTTGGCGGCGGCCGAGCCTGGCAAGACCTGGATCGTCGAGGATGATTACGACGGCGAGTTTCACTATGACAGCCGCCCGATGCCGGCTTTGCAAGGGCTCGATCGCGAGGGACGCGTGCTCTATCTCGGCACCTTCGCCAAGGCGACGACCGCCGATATCCGCATCGGTTATCTGGTGGTGCCGCCACAACTGGCGCGGACGATGGAGATCGCGCAGCGCCATCTCGGGCTGATGGCTTCCGTGCACGTCCAGGAGGCGCTGGCCGGCTTCATGGCCGACGGGCATTTCCTGGCGCATGTCAGGCGGATGCGGCGGATCTATCGCGCGCGCCGCGATCACCTCGCGGCGGCGCTGGCGCGGCACCTCGAGCCGGTGCTCACGGCCGAGGTCCCGCCGGGCGGCATGCAGCTGATCGCGCGTTTCAGGGATGGCGCCGCGGACCGGAGCGCCGTGGCGCGGCTGGTCGCCGCCGGCGTCGAGGTGCGCGCGCTGTCGAGCCTCGCACTGGAGCGGCCGCACGACCACGGCCTGCTGCTCGGTTTCGCCGCTTGGCGCGAGAACGAGATCGGCGCCGCGGTCCGCATCATGGCGAATTGCCTGACGGGGAAGCGTGCGGCGCGTGGCTGAGAGGCGTTCGCACGATTTCGGAATAATGGAAATGTATCCCTGAGTTGCCCGACGTGTCAAGTCGCCTTGTCGAGCGCCGGCGGCCGCCGGCTACTGTGCATGGGGTTGTTTTCGATTTTTCTCAGCGCGCCCCTCACTCCGCCGCCTTGGTGACGATCCGCACCTCCGACGTCAGCGTCTTGTGCACCGGGCACTTGTCGGCGATCTCCATCAGCCGCTTGCGCTGATCGGCATCGAGGTCGCCCTCGATCTTGATCACCCGGTCGATCTGGTCGAGCATGCCGTCGTGCGTCTCGCACTCCTCGCAATCTTTGGCATAAATCTTGTTGTGCTGGAGCGTTACGGTGATGCGATCGACCGGCAGCGACTTGCGGTCGGCATACATCCGCATCGTCATCGAGGTGCAGGCGCCGAGACCCGTGAGCAGGAAATCGTAAGGCCCGGGGCCGGAATCCTGGCCGCCGACGGCAACCGGCTCGTCGGCCAGCATGCGATGCGGACCCGTCGTGACGGTCTGCTGGAATTTGCTGGCGCGGGTCTCCTGCACCACGACGTTGCGCGGCGCGCTGCCGGTGTCAGCCACCGGCTGCGGTGCAAGATCGACGTAGCGCTCGGCCCATGCGCCGATCACGTCGGCGACATAGGCGGCGTCCTGCTTGCCGCTCAGGAGATGATCCGCGCCCGCAAGCGAGACGAAGCTCTTGGGATGCTTGGCCGCAATGAAGATATTGGTGGCGTTGTCGATGCCGACGGTGTCGTCGGTCGGCGAGTGCATGACCAGCAGCGCCTTGTGCAGCTGCTTTACCTGCGCCATCAGGTTTTGCTCGGCGACGTCGTCGAGGAATTCGCGCTTGATGCGGAAGGGGCGGCCGGCGAGCGACACTTCGCCTTCACCCTGCGCGCGGATGTCCTCGATCCGGTCCCTGAAAAAGTGCGTGACATGGACGGGATCGGACGGCGCGGCGATGGTGGCGACCGCCTTCGCCTCGGGAATCTGGCCGGCGGCCGCGAGGATCGCGGCGCCGCCGAGGCTGTGGCCGATCAGGATCGCGGGCGCCTTGCGCGTCTCGCGCAGATGGTCGGCGGCGCGGACGAGATCGTCGACGTTCGACGAGAATGTCGAATTGGCAAAGTCGCCTTCGCTGGAGCCGAGGCCGGTGAAGTCGAAACGCAACGTGGCGATGCCCTTGGCGGCGAGGGCAACCGCGATGCGCTTGGCCGCCAGCACGTCCTTGCCGCAGGTGAAGCAGTGTGCGAACAGCACATAGGCCTTGATCGGGCCGTCCGGCGTATCAAGCGCGGCGGCAAGCTGATGGCCGCCCACACCGGTGAATTGAAAGCGTTCATGCGGCACGGGCAGGCTCCATCATTGTGTTGATCCGTCAGTCGCTAGAATAGCGCTGTTCGGCCCAGGGATCACCGCGATTGTGATAGCCGCGCATCTCCCAGAAGCCCGGCGCATCTTCGGTTAAGAATTCGATGCGCTGCAGCCACTTCGCGCTCTTCCAGAAATAGAGATGCGGCACCACGAGCCGCACCGGGCCGCCATGCTCGTGCTCCAGCGGCTTGCCCGACCAGCTATGGGCGAGCAGCGCGTCCTCGGCTGCAAAATCCTCGAGCGACAGGTTTGTCGTATAACCGTCATAGCAATGCAGGGCGACGAAGCGTGCCTCCTCGCGCGGCTGGCAGGCGGCGAGCAGGTCGCGGGTCGAAAGCCCCTCCCACTGATTGTCGTAGCGTGACCAGGTGGTGACGCAGTGAATGTCGGAGACGAATTGGGTCTGCGGCTGCGCCGCGAATTGCGACCAGTTCCAGTAGATCGTCTGCTCGACCGCGCCGTAGACGTCGAGCCGCCAGCGCTCCCGCGTCACGTTCGGCATCAGCCCGAGATCGAGCACCGGCCAGTCCGCCGTCAGATGCTGGCCGGGCGGCAGGCGCTGCTCCTCCGGCCGGGTGATCTTGCCGGTGAGGAATTTGCCCTCGCGCGCCCAGCGCTGCTTGCTGCGCGTCAGCTTGCTCTCGGGTGGCTCGGCGTCGTCGGTCATGGGCGTTGCGCCATCATTCGTGGCGATGCATCGCGGAGTCGTGCTTGGTGTCGCGCATGGTCGAGTAGATCAGGAGCGACAGGAAGATCATGCCGCTGAGATAATAGTAGAACCAGTCCTCATGCCCGATGCTCTTGAAATAGAGCGCGACCGCAGGCGCAGTGCCGCCGAAGATCGACACCGTGATGGCGTAGGGCAAGCCGACGCCGAGCGCGCGGACATTGGTCGGGAACAGCTCGGCCTTCACGATCGCATTGATCGAGGTATAGCCGGCGACGAAGATCCAGGCGCCGCAGATCAAGAGGAAAGCGATGAAGGGCGACTTGGTCTCCTTCAGGGCGGTCAGGATCGGGATCGTCGCCAGCGTGCCGACGACGCCGAAAAAGATCAAAAGCGGCTTGCGGCCGATGCGGTCCGACAGCGCGCCATAGATCGGCTGCAGGAAGGTCGCGAAGATCAGCGAGCCGAAGATCACGAAGGTGGTCTGGTCCTCGGTGAGGCCGACCGACAGTTTCACGAAGGTCTGCATGTAGGTGGTGAAGGTATAGAACGCCGCGGTGCCGCCGGCGGTGAGGCCGACCACCAGCAGCAATTCGCGCGGATAGTTCAACAGGCCGACGATCGAGCCGGTCGGCTTGGAGACCTTCTTGGCCTCCTCGAACGCCTCGGTCTCGTGCAGGCCGCGCCGCATCACCGCCGCGAAGATCGCGAGCATGGCGCCGATCACGAACGGAATCCGCCAGCCCCAGGCCTTCAGCTCGTCCGGCGTCAGGAACACCTTTTGCAGCAACAGCAGCACGATGATCGCGGTGAGCTGGCCGCCGATCAGCGTGACGTACTGGAAGCTCGAATAGAAGCCGCGATGCTTGGCGTCGGCGACCTCGCTGAGATAGGTGGCGCTGGCGCCATACTCGCCGCCGAGGCTCAGGCCCTCGATGATGCGGGCGAGCGCCAGGATCGCCGGCGCGGCAATGCCGATCGTCGCATAGGTCGGCGTCACCGCGATGATCAGCGAGCCGAAGCACATGCAGACCACCGAGAGTGTCAGCGACAGCCGCCTGCCATAGCGGTCGGCGATGTAGCCGAACAGCCAGCCGCCGAGCGGGCGCATCAGGAAGGTCGCGGCAAACAGCACGGCCGCATTGAGCTGCTGCACCACCGGATCGCTGTGCGGGAAGAACGCCGGCGCGAAATAAAGCGCGAACGCGGTGTAGGCGTAGAAATCGTACCACTCGACCAGATTGCCGACCGAGCCGATGAAGATCGCCTTGACCCGCCGCTCGACGTCATGGATGTCGAGATGGTCGCTCGCGGATCGAGCGGTTTGTTCGGACATTGGCAGGCCTCCCCGGATTCTCTGGCGCGATTCCGGGGGCAACCTATCTCATTTGCGTGGTGCGATGTAACTGCTGTCCTGTTCCTTTAGGCGTTCTTGCCGAACAGAACGGGCAGTTGACGAGGGCCGCGCACCGTGCCTTCGGACCAGGTGACCTTGCCGGCCGGGTCGAGGCGGAAATCCGGAATCCGCTTCAGCCATTCCTCGATCGCCACCTGCATCTCCATCCGCGCCAGGTTGGAACCGACGCAGCGGTGGATGCCGAGGCCGAAGGCGGCGTGACGGTTCTCCTTGCGGTCGATCACGACCTTGTCCGCATCGGGGAACATGGCGGGGTCGCGGTTGGCCGCGGGGAAGGACAGCAGCACCATGTTGCCCGCTTTGACCGGGCAGCCGGAGATCGTGGTTTCCTTCATCACCTCGCGCGCCATCGTTACCGGCGAATAGGCGCGCAGGAATTCCTCGATCGCGGTCGGGATCAGCGCCGGCTCCGCGACCAGCCGCTCGCGATCGGCGGGCGTCTTGGCGAGGTGCCAGAGCGAGGAGCCGAGCGCGCTCCAGGTGGTGTCGATGCCGGCGATCAGGAGCAGCCGCAGCGAGCCGAGCACGTGCTCGTCGGTCAGCGGCTGGCCGCCGGGGCCCTTGGCCCGCAGCAGCTGCGAGATCAGATCGTCGCCCGGCTCAAGCTTGCGCTGCTCGAGATGGGCCATGAAGTAGCCGGTCATCTCGCGCACGCCGCTCATCATCTCGTTCTCGTCCTTGATGCCGAGCTCGAGGATCTGGTGGATCCACTTGATGAAAAGGTCGCCGTCCTTCTCCGGAATCCCCAGCATGTGCGCGATCGCGCGCACCGGGATGTGCTTGGTGTAGCGCGCCGCGGCGTCGCAATGGCCATCGGCGATGAATTCGTCGATCAGCTCGTTGCAGATCGCGCGCACCCGCGGCTCCAGCCGCTTCATCGCGTCCGGCGTGAAGGGCGGCAGCAGCACCTGCTTGGCGGGCTTGTGCTCCGGCGGATCGGAGGTGATCGGCGGCGCGCGGGCGGTGATCTCGGGGCGGACGTCGCGCACGATGACGCGGCGCGAGGAGAAGTGCTCGGTGTCGTAGGCGATCTCCTTCACCGCCTGATAGGTGGTCGGCATGTAGCAGCCGAGGAAGCGCTCGGTGTGCACGACCGGCGAGGCGGTGCGCAGCGTCTCCCAGATCGGGAACGGGTCGTCGGTCCACACCGGATCGGTATGGTCGAAATCATGGACCCAGTCGGTGACGGGGGGATGTTCGGGCAGATAGGTTGCGGACGGGGAATCGGACATCGGCTCGTTTCCTTCTCGTTCGATCAAAACGCTGGTCGGCTCAACGGGAGGCACCCGGCCATCCCTGCTGGCCGCTATTCCTCGGTGACTTCGATCGCGATTTCCGGGCAGTTGGTCTGCGCGAGCCAGGCCTTGTCCTCGAGCCCGGCCGGAACGGTCCCGTCGCCGACTTCATGGGCGTTGCCGTATTCGTCGAGCTCGAACAGTTCGGGGGCGAGCGATTTGCAGCGGGCGTGACCCTGGCACTTGTCCTGGTCGACGCGGATTTTGAGCTTGGACATGCAAGCACTCTCCCTCGGCTCTGGCGCACAGGTAGGGCGCGCCGGGTTCCTCATTTTAGTTTATGCAAGTTCCAGCTTGCTTGGGCGGCCTCTTACCGGCCGCCAAGTTATAGCATATTACATTACTGTCGCGGTTGTCCGTCAAGCGAAAATTCAGCGGGGGGCAGTCCCGCCACAGGTTACGAAAACCTTCGCAACTACTGATTTTTGGGTGCCCGGAGGCTGATGCCTGGGTCCCCGCCGGTCCCGGCGAGGGAAGCGGTGTCCGCGATCGGGCGTGTTGTCTTCTCAAGGTGAGACTGGTGGCGCGGCAGCCGACAAGACGCCATCGACGTCTGTGGCCATGACCTCGCGCCACGTTGCGCTGGGGATCTCTCGCGATCGACCGGCACAATGCTCGCACCCCCTGCCGCGCGGCGGCGCTCTGTCGCCGCGCGCGGCAGCAGGTCGTCGGCGGCTATGCCGGTACGAGTGGCGGTGATGCGATTGCGCCATTCAAGGCGATCGTCGGCGCGGATGCCGCGTCTGAATCAGCCGTCGAGACCGCGTAATTGTCCCATCGGCCCAGATCAAATGTGCTCGCGGTGAGAATTCGGAAGTAAAGCGCACTGTTATTGCGTAATGCCGCCCAAGCATAGGGTGGCAGGTTATATGTGGCGCCGGTGAAGCGCGACTTGACCTGCGGGTCGTTCCACGAGGCGTAGAAATTGTCGGCGGTTCGTTGTGCCGGATAGCCAAAACAGTTCGGGTCGCTCGTGATCTCAAATGCATAATACGCGTTGGCGCCGGGCGTTACGTTGAAGGCGGGGCCGTTGCTTTTCGAACGATCGTAAGTGTTGGGGCCGGTGACCACAGGACCCTGCTGGGTGGTGGGCGGCTTTGCCGGTTGGCCCGTCGCCGAGGTGCGTTGATCGACCACGATCGTCAGTGGCTTCGAGTTGGTGAAGACGTCATCGTTGACCCCGACCGTAAAGTAGTTCGGTGTCTGTTCGGGTGGCATCAGCGCCAGGATCGCTTGATGGAATTGCGGCAGCGAGCCGGTGAAATTGCCGCTGTTCCAGACTGACAGGAGTTTTTCGGTAAAGAGCCCGTTGCTCTGGCCGTCCTGCGATTCCTGATTGTCTTGACAGCCGGAGATCAGGATCACCGAAGCGGTAATCTCGCCACGCTTGCGGGTCCATTGCGCGGCTTCGTACATCGGCAGGTCGCGCTCGAAGACATCGAGTGCGACGGAGGGAGGAATCGACCGCTTTTGTGTCGCGGCAACGTCAGGGGCGGGGCCGCGCGCACGCGTATTTGCAGCAGGCGCGTAAACCGACTTGAGGTTCTGTAGTCCGCGGCCCTGCGGGAAGATTGGAATTGCTTTGTGTTTCGACTGCGGCCATCGGATGCCGCTCGGGATGAACAGCTCTCGAATGACGGTGCCGCTGTGGCAACTGTCCGAATAGACCTCGATGCGCACGTTGGCCGCAAACTGGCCCCACAGATTGTAGAGCTCGTGTCCGAGGACCATGCGGTCGTAAGCCACCCAGGTGTCGTCAAGACCATTGGGCGAGTCGCCGGTCGTGTCCGGGACCTGGCCGCCGTGACCGGAATAGGAGATGACGCAGGTATCTCCGGACTGCAAATTGTACGCAGCCTGGCCGATGGCTCCGAGAATGGCGTCGGCGGTCGCCTCACCATCAAGAAGCTTCTGCGTCGTGAAACCCTGCGACTGACAAATCGTCTCCATCGCATTGGCATCGTTGATGCAGCCGGCCAGCGTGCCCGCCCAGCCGTTGTACTTCGATGCATCGACGCCGTTCAAACCAACATGTAGCGAAAAGCCCTGACTCATAACATTCTCCTCCTACAGAAGATCAGCGGTAATTCCGATGACGCTGCCCTTGTTAAGGTCCCAATTGCGCCAGGCGGTCGTGAGCGTGCCGCTTGCGCGGGTCTCGACCAGCGCGAACTGCAGTGTCTGATGTGCCAGATAGTCGTTGATCGGCAGCGTAAACGAAGCGTCGGCCGTACTGGCTTCAGCCAGACTGATGGTCTCGATGTGGCTGTTTCCCTCGAGGCGTGCCTGGACGGCAAGTGCAGTCAACTGATGGTTGGAAAAGTTGAGCTGATTGATGAACGTCACGGTGCTGGTGACGTCTTCGACGAACACGTCAAGCTCCTCGATCGACGTCGCAGCGACTGCGGTGGCGTTGGCAAACGCTCGCGTGGTCGCCGGATCAACTTTCGCGGTGACGGTCGTCCCTGGCGCGAGCGTGGTGTTTACGGCCACAACCTGGCTTGTCCCGCTTGCCGTCGACGTGACCAGGTCCGTGACGTTCATGGCCTGCTGTGTGCGATTGGTGAGTGTCGCGGTGTCGCCTTGCAGTGCCACCGTCACCGGGCCGGATTCGGGAGGTCCAACCACATTGCTGTCGACGATCAGCGCGGCGTTGACGCTGCTGCCGTCCGGCAGCGTGAAGGTAACGCCGCCCTGAATGCCGGTGCGATCGAGCACGGCGGTAAGGAGCGCGGCATTGGCCAGCGGCAGGCTGAGAGTAATGGTGATGGCGTCGAGTACGGTGACTGCTTGCGGCGTGCCCAATTCGGCGGTTAACGCCCACGAATAGCCGACCGTGGCCGCGACGAACGGATCCGTCGGATAGACGATCGCCGGCGTGCTGCCCGACGGCGTCAGGGCGACAAGCTTCGCGCCGAGCTGCAGCAACGCCCCGGGAGAGACGTCCGGAATCAGTGTCGTGGTCAAGGCGTACCGATTGTTCGCCGGATCGACATCGAGCAGGCCATACAGCATGATCATCGGTCGGAAGGCCTTGCTGCCGCTTCCGTCGCCGAAACGCCCGACCCGGTACGCGGTCGGCGCGACCATGAAGCGTCCTGGCTGTTGCAGCGAGCGAAACACGCGGAACGCCGGATCACGCAACGTGGTGACTTCATCGAATGCTTTCAGCGCGGTTTCGCCGAGCTTCAGGGAATCCTGGCAGCCGATCGCTGTTGCAACCCCGGCGTCATTGCGCTGGAGATAGAAGTTCCCGTAGCTGCCGCACGGCAGCGAAGCGTCGGTGGTCTCCTCGCGTACCAACGAACGCGTCACCAGCGTCCGGTGCGGAGTGATTGTTGCCGGGATAAGATGCGGCTGAATGTCCGCAGGCGGTATTGGCGTGACCGTGAGGTGCGAGACGGCCGGTGTCGCCGGTGCCCGTCCGGCAATCGAAGGGCTCTCGCGGTCGAACTGCACCGAACCAGACGCACTGACGATCTTCAGGTCCTGCCTGACCAGCGTTGGTCCGCGCACCTGCGCCGGCAGATCGTTGACGGTGGCCACCTTGGCAATCTGGTGGACGAGGCCGCCTCCGATCACGTGGAACGTCTGGGGGCTGTAAAAGATGTACTGGTAGGAGGTGAAAGCGTAGGAGACGACGACGCGCGGCGGCTCACCGGTTCCGGGAAATGCCAGTGACGCATAGGTCAGCCGCACCCAGTCGTCGAGCAACGCAACGGTGATCGTGATCTGGTCGCCGGTCTGGGACACCGTCCCGGGAAATCGCTGGGATTGAATCTCGCTGGTGCCCGCACGGCGATACGGAATCTGCAGCGCGCATGACAGATTTTGCAACGGAACCGCTTGCAGCTTGCGATCCGGATTGGCGGCGGCGGCGGCCGTCTCTGGTGTCATCGCGGCCTTGACGGTGAGCCGCACGGTTGCTGTCAATCCGGTTCTTGCGGTGCCGTCCGAGCCAAGCACCGAGCCGGTTTTTGCCAGCACAAAGGAGAACGCCGCGTTCGCGGCATTGTCGCTGGCCGCCGGCTTCACCAATGTGAAGGTCGGTGCATACCAGCCGGCCTTCGGGTCGAGCGCATCGGGCCACCAATGCGCGGCGACATCGGACACCACCGGGTAGTTCTGGGTGGGAGACTGGGTATCATCGAGGTGCAGCGGCAGCACGTACATATCGTTGCCGATGAACGTATGTGCGTGCGCATTGAGAGCGATGCCCTGGCTCGTGGCGCCGCCCGAGATCAGCGCGGCCGCCGAAGGCTGCACGATGTGGCTTGCTGTCATCGCGAACGGCAGGGAGGTGAGCCGGTTGTTCATTGCAACAAGCGGCACCGCCGCCGGCGCCGCCCGCAATGCCGTTTCACCGCCCGACAGGTTCTTCCGCAACGGCGGCACACGGTTCGCGGTGCCGTCGGCATTCACGACCAGCAGAGACAAATAAAGGTTGCGATCCAGGCCATCGAGAATCCCGCCAAGCACGAGGTCGAGCGACAAATCGTCAATTGGTGGACCGTCGACGATCTCGGTCACAAGTCGAAGCCGCGATGCCCGTCGGTCGAACGCGTAGAGCACGTCGAGCGCGGCTTCCGGCGGCAGGGACGTGGCGATGGTGCCCTCGACCCGCGTTCCGAACAGGTCGGTGCCGGCATAGAATGCGCGACTGTCACGCAGCGAGCACCGGCCGGCACGGACGAACAGCTTCCGGCATGGTGCGTCCAGCCGCGAGGCGAGGGCCGCGATGTCCTGTTCGGGGGTCTCGAACGCAATCACCAGCGACAGCGAACCGCATGTCACCAGCGGTGCGATGGAGGCGTCGTCGAGCGTCGGCATGCGCGACAGCACCAGTGTCAACGCCACCCGCGGGCGGCCGGCGATGTCGCGCGCCACCCGCGGCTTGCCCGAGAGATGGTCGTAACCATCTCTCGTACGCCGCACCTGGACCGATGCTGGACCCGGCAGATCAAGCCTGCTCCAGCCGGATGTCGTGCTCGGCGCGATGTGTGGTCCAAGGGCAGACATGGCTGCTCCGCCCGACTAGGCTGGTTCGAAGCTCGAAAACACAACCTCGTCCTTTGGAGCCGGTGCACCCTTCGATGCGCCGCCATCTCCGGGGGACGCCGCCCAGCCGCCGACTTCGCCATAGCCGCCGGAACCGGGCGCGCCCTTGCCGGTCGGCGGAGGCGCCGTTGGTTTCAACGTACTGGGCGGAGGTACGACGTGACCGGTCGAGGGCGGCGGCGTTGCCGGCGCACCTTGTCCAGTTGTCGTTGAGGCGATCGCAGACAACGGGACATCCTTCTTCGTGACGTTGGGATCATCCGGCGTCGGTACCGTCACCATCAGCCCGCCGCTGCCGCCCGTCGAGATCGGAGTGGTCGTCGACCATTCCTGTCCGTGGGTGAACAGCGTGCCTTTGACCACGACGCGAACCGAATATTGAAACTTCGGCACGAAATTCTTCTGCCCGGTGTAAACCAGCCAGTAGCGCGGCGTGTTTTGATCCGCGAACTTGAAGGTGAACTTGACCGGATCCCGGTCATTGCCGTCGTCGCGCTTGCCCAGCGCCTGCATCGTCACCTCGACGTATTGGGTGTCGTCGGTCAGATTGGCGCCAAGCAGGATCGGCCCGACCGAGAGCGTGCCGGCTTCCTCGACGCGGACTTCAACCGCGATTGTGTTGTCGGGCGTTCCGAGCGGGCTTGGGTCGAGATCGACGATGTCCTTCTCGACCTGCACGCGTGCATATGGATTCTCGAATTCGCTCGGCGGCTCGGTAAAGTGAATCTGCCGCTTCAGGAACATCTTGTCCGGCTCCCAGCCCGCCGGCGGATGGGCAACGTCGCTCTTCTGCTTCATGAACGTCGCGGTATCGAAATGGGCGTCCGGTCCATCGGACGGACTGAATACGTGTCCATCCCATTGCAGGGCGCCGTCGGCGTTGGGATAGCCAACCTGACAGGACAGGAATGCCACGGGTTCACCGACCCACTTCTGCGTCGGATCCGGCCAGTTCACCACCGGCTTGAAGACGCGCGCGACCTTGCGGTCCCAGTCGCCGATATCGACCGTAAGGAAGTAGACCTTGTCCTTGGCGGGATTGGCCCGGATTTCATCCGCCACGCCGTCGAGCGTGCCGCCGACCTGATAGTTCTGCAGGTAGGCGATTTCCTTGGTCTCGTGATACTCCAGATCGAGGTTGGTGCGCTGCTCGCGCAGTTTGAACGCGGCGCCGCCACCGAAGCCGAGGAAGCCGCCACTGGCCTGTGCCGGTTGCTCGTTGAATGGTGCCGGGTCGAAGATCACCTGCTTCGCCAGGTCCATGAACTTCTGGAAGATCAAGTCGCTCCGCTTGTCCATATATTCTTGCAGCTTGTCTGCCCCAGGCAGCGACTGGTCGACGAATGTATGGACCTCGATGTCGCCGGATTCGCGGAGGCTGTCGTATTGGGCTTGAATGTCGGCACTCCAGAACAGACCGCCGGCGTGTCCGGCACCTGAGAAGTGATCCTGGATTCTCGACCAATGACCGGTGATATCGATCGTCATCAGGGGACTGACCACCCGGACCATCATGTTCTGCGTCACGTTCATCACGCCGGTGCCGAGATTATGAAAGCCGTTATAGGCAACCGCCGCCGGGATGCTGCCGAGCAGCGCGCTGTAAGCCTTCTCCGCGCCTGGATCGATGGTGCCGGGGCCTTGCCCTGACAGCTTCACGAACATCGGGTCGATGTTGGTGCCGCGATAGCTCTGCGGCACCGTGCGGGGCATGACTCCCGCCGGCAGATAGGAGCGGTTGAGCCCGATCGTCGGTGGCGCTCCTGCGATTGGGCTCTTGCTCGACATCACGGCCGGAATGCCACGGCTGTCGCCCGGCAGGGTGTTGGAGAGCACGCACTGATTGCTGACGATGGGAATGAAAGTGAACCAGGGCTTCTGATTCGAGGTGTATCGCCACAGCGGATTGTCATGGCTGCGAACCTGATCGATCAGCGCCGCATGGGCATCGGCCAGCACGTTGTCCGGCGGCGCCGCAGTCGTCGCGAAATTGATCAGCCCGCCTGCCACTTCGTTGTCGGAACTGGTTTCGCCGACAGTGGTGCCGCTCGATCGCACGCCGGCGAAGTGGATCATGCTGAACTTGTAGTCGCCGTTGGGCTTCCGCGCGAGATTGACCTGCTCGGGCAGCCAGTAATACACCGGCGCTTGCCCGGCTGCCTGCAGTTGCTGGTTGTGCGCATCGACCCAGTAGCTGATACGCCACCCAGATTTCGTCACGACCTGATTGCCGACTGCGAAAAGCGGTCCAACTGGCGTCACCATAATGATACTCCGCTTGGGTTGCGGCGATCGACGGCGCTCAGAGAATTTGTGAAGCCGCCTCGCCGATGAAAGTTGCGCGGGATCTCTCCAGATGGAGGGATACCGAAAAATCGAGTTCAGCCATTGGTGGCTGCTCATCCGTCAATTCGCGGTCACGCGATACTTCCATTCGAAGGCGCGGGTCGCACGATGAGCAAGTTTGGGAAGTTCCCAGGATTGATAATTGCGGTCGCAGTTTGCGCCGGCATCAAGATGCATTGGAAAAACTAGAAATATTGATCGAACCGTTTGTCTTGCATGCCTTCCTCCTTGCCCAATACTGGCTTCGGAACGGATGCGACCTGTGCAGTGGTATTCTCGATCCTTGCAACCAGCATGCTAGACCCGTTGCGGTCGTTCGTTAGTGAGATCGTTCACAGGCTCAGAGGTGATTTGCGGGAGTGGTAAACATTTTGCGGCCCTATTCGGTTTACTTCGCTAAGTATGCAGCCAACAGTTGAGCTTCATCTTGCGCAAACCGAACTCGGTTCGGCTTCTTGCCGCCGCAGGCGCGGCAAGAAGAAGTGAAGCGCCCGGGCGAACGAGGCAAGCTTCGCGGATATGGCCGGAGGATCCGGCAGGTCGCCGCCACCGGCATTGCGGATATCGCATCCCCCATTCGAAGGGGTGACGTAAGCCTTTGATTTCGCTATCCTGTCCTCTCGATGGGCATCACACTCGAGCAATCATTGCCGCAATGGGACAAATCGTTCGTAAGCCGTTGAAAACCTACCACCATGGCGACCTCCGCGAAGCCCTGATTCAGGCGGCGTTACGCGAGGTCGAGCTCGGTGGCCCCGAAGCGATCAGCATCAAGGCGCTGGCCAGGCAGCTCGGCGTCTCGCAGCCGGCGCCGTACCGGCATTTCGCCGACCGCGAGGCGTTGCTGGAGGCGGTGACCGCGGAAGCGTTCCGGCAGTTCAACGTGATCATGCGCGAGGCGATCGAGCGGCCCGGCAAGGGCTCGAAACTGTCGCGCTTTGCCCAGGCTGCGCTGGCCTTCGGGCTCGAGCGCCACGGCATCTACCGGTTGATGTTCGCGTCCAGAACCATGGCCTGCGCGCCCGTGGGCAGCGAGCTGCACGTCGCAGCGATGGAAACGCTGGCGCTGCTGATCGAGTCGTTCGAGGCACCGGCCGTCGGGCTGTTGCGCGAACGGCAGGCGCTGAAGATCTGGGCCGGGCTCCACGGCATCGTGATGCTCGCCGAGCAGGGCCTGCTCACCGGCGAGGTCGGCCAGATCAGCCGCGAGGAACTGATGGACGAGATCGTCGAGCAGACCAAGCTCGCACTCACTGTCGCGCTGCATGCGACGGAGGAAAAGGCGTAGAACGCCTTATCTCGGAGGCCGCGGATCGATCGGGGTGGTGCCACGCACGCCCAGAATGTCCTCCAGCACTTTCGCGCCGGCGAGAAGCTGCGCCTCGGCGCGCGGCTTGGCGATCATCTGCAGGCCGACCGGCAGGCCAGACACAGTGAAGCCGCAGGGCAGCGACAGCGCCGGGCAGCAGGCCAGCGTGATCGCATAGACGATGCCGAGCCATTCGACGTAATTGTCGAACTTCTTGCCGTCGCATTCGGCGACATAGCGGTTCTCGACCGGGAATGGCGGCACGATGGTCGCGGGCGCCAGCAGCAAATCGTATCTCTCGAAGAATTCGAGCGCACGCGCGGTCATCGCCACACGCTGCGCCTCGGCGCGCTCGAGCTTTTCGACGGTGAGCTTCAGCCCTTCCTCGATGTTCCAGATCACTTCGGGCTTGAGCAGGTCGCGCTTGGTGCGCAGCAATTCGGCCTTGCTGATCGCGAAATCGAACGCGCGCAGCACGTGGAAGCATTCATGGGCCTCGTGGAAGTCGGGATGCGCCTCCTCGACGATCGCACCGGCTTCCGCGAACCGCTCCGCGGCCTTGCGGGTCACGGCCTTGACCTCGGGATCGACGGGCGTGATGCCGAGATCGGGTGAGTAGGCGATGCGCTTCGGCTTGCTGCCGGAACGTGCCGCAGACAGGAACGACGTCGGAAGCACCGGCAGCGACAGCGGATCGGCGGCATGCTCGCCGCTCATCGCATCGAGCAGCAGCGCGAGGTCCTCGACATTGCGCGCCATCGGTCCCTGCACGCCGAGCGTGCGGTCGACCCCGAATTTCGGCGTGTGGGCGACCCGGCCGATCGACGGCCGGAGGCCTACGACGCCGCAGAAGCTCGCCGGGTTGCGCAAGCTGCCGCCCATGTCGGAGCCGTGGGCGAGCCACGCGGTGCCGCTGGCCAGCGCCGCTGCGGCACCGCCGGAGGAGCCGGCGGCCGAGCGCGATGTGTCCCAGGGATTGCGTGTCGGACCGAACACCTCGTTGAAGGTGTTGGCGCCGGCGCCGAATTCCGGCGTGTTCGACTTGGCGTAGATCACGCCGCCGTTCTGTTCGAGGCGCTCGACCAGGATGTCCGACTTCGCGGGGATGTTGTCCTTGAAGATCGGCGAGCCCAGCGTGGTGAGCACGCCGGAGACGGCGGTGAGGTCCTTGATCGGGACCGGAAGACCCGCGAGCAGGCCGCGCTCGCTGGCCGGCTTCTGCATCAGGGCCTTGGCATGGGTGCGGGCGCGGTCGAAGCAGAGCGTCGGCAGCGCGTTGACCTTGCCGTCGACCTCGGCGATGCGCTTTTCCAGCACGTCGAGCAGGTCGAGCGGCGTGACGTCGCCGGCTTTCAGTTTCGCGACGACGGCACACGCCGTTTCCTTCACCAAGCCCTGATCAGCCATGCGCCGTTGCTCCTATGTCTTCCGTTTGCTTGTGCTGTAGAACATTTCCTGCCGTCGTGGCAATGCGACGAGAACCGAAGAGGCAGGGATGGCAGCGTTGTTTTCCGCGCTGGACTGGCGCGCGATGAGCCAGCAGGAGCGGGACCTCGGCTTGAACAATGGCGTTGCGGTCAAGGGCAGCGCCGAAATCGTCGCCGGCTGGGAGCAGCGCTCCGCGGCGCTGCGGCAGAAACATCCCGAGCATCTCGACCTCCGATACGGCCCGCGTGAGCGCAACCGGATCGATTTCCTCAAAGCCCGCGATGGCGCGCCGACGTTGCTGTTCATCCACGGCGGTTATTGGCAGACCCGCGCCAAGGAGGTGTTCACGATTTTCGCGGAGGGGCCGATGGCGCACGGCATCAATGTGGCCCTGATCGGCTACACGCTGGCGCCGGATGCGACGCTCGATGACATCGTCGCCGAGATTCACGCAGGCATCGATTTTCTGGCCGGGCAGTTGCCCGCGCTCGGTGCCGCTGCCGAAGGCATCGTCGTGTCGGGCTGGTCGGCCGGCGGCCATCTGACATCGATGGCGTTGTCGAACGCCCATGTCCGGGCCGGCATGGCGATCTCCGGCATCTATGATCTCGAGCCGATCAGGCAGTCCTACCTCAACGAGAAGCTCAAGCTCGACGAAGCCACGTCGCGGCGCAATTCGCCGATGATGCAGCAAGGTGGCACGGCAAAACCGCTGTCGCTGGTGGTCGGCAGTGCCGAACTGCCGCTGCTGCGCAAGCAGACCGCCGATCTCGCCGGCCATCGCGCCCGCTACGGCTTGCCGGTGACCTATGAGGAGATCGCCGGCGCCGACCACTTCTCGATCATGAACCAGATGCTGGCACCACAAGGCCGCATCACCACGCTGATCCGGCAATTGTGCGAGCGGACAGCCGACTAGGCCGTCATTGCGAGGAGCGAAGCGACGAAGCAATCCATGTTCCCGCTGCGGGACTATGGATTGCTTCGTTTCGCTCGCAATGACGCGGAGAGGGTCAGCCCCACCCCGACGTCAGCCCGCCATCCACCGTGTAGATCACGCCCGACGTATAGCCTGCGCGATCGGAGGCGAGGAACGCCATCAGATCGCCGATCTCGCGCGCATGCGCGGGGCGGCCGAGCGGCAGGCCCTTCTGGAATTCCTTGTAGCGGTTCTCGTCGCCGAACTGGTTCTTGGCGCGGGTCTTGAGCAGCGTGACGTGGCGGTCGGTGCCGACAGGGCCGGGGTTGATGCCGACGACCCGGATGTTGTCGGCGAGGCTCTTGCCGCCGAGCGCACGGGTGAACGACATCAGCGCCGCATTGCCGGCGCTGCCGCAGATGTAGTTGGCGTCGAACTTCTCGCCGGCCGCGCCGATGTCGTTGACGATCACACCGCCGCCGCGTGCCTTCATCTGAGCATAGATCGTGCGCGTCAAATTGACGTAGCCGAACACCTTGAGCTCCCAGGCGTGCCGCCAGGTCGCCTCGTCGATCTTGTCGATTGAGCCGCCCGGGATGTCGCCGGCATTGTTGACGAGGATGTCGATATCGGCCGCTTCCTTGGCCAGCCGCGCGAGATCCTCGGGCTTGCGCAGGTCGACGACGCTGATCGCCGCATCGATTTGATGCGCCGAGCGCAGCCGATCGGCCAGCGCCTTCAATTGCTCGCCGTTGCGAGCGGCGAGCAGCAGATTGGCGCCTTCCTCGGCAAAGGCTTCGGCGGCGGCCGCGCCAATGCCCTTGGAGGCGCCGGTGATCAGGACACGCTTGCCGCGCAGATGCAGATCCATGGGATGTCTCGCTTTGGTATGAGGAGTGGGATGTCCGCGAAATTGGTGGGTCAGGGTCGCGCCGCGGTCAACACTGCACTGCAGCGTTGCGCTCGCGCGAAGTTTGGTCCATTGCAGGACCATCAGGATAGGCGGCATTGCCGGCCGGGCAAATCACAAGGGTGTTCTCGATGAGCAGCGCAAAAAAGCAGTATTGGATTGCGGTCATTCCCGGTGACGGCATCGGCAAGGAAGTGATGCCGGAGGGCCTGCGCGTCATCGAGGCGGCGGCGAAGAAGCACGGCGTCGACGTCAAGTTCGACCATTTCGACTTCGCCTCCTACGACTATTACGAGAAGCACGGCGAGATGATGCCGGCCGACTGGAAGGACCAGATCGGCAAGCACGACGCGATCTATTTCGGCGCGGTCGGCTGGCCGGCCAAGATCCCGGATCATATTTCGCTGTGGGGTTCGCTCATAAAATTCCGCCGCGAGTTCGACCAGTACGTCAATTTGCGCCCGGTGCGGCTGATGCCCGGCGTGCCGTCGCCGCTGGCGGGCCGCAAGCCCGGCGACATCGATTTCTGGGTGGTGCGCGAGAACACCGAGGGTGAATATTCCTCGGTCGGCGGCCGCATGTTCCCGGATACCGACCGCGAATTCGTCACGCAGCAGACCGTGATGACCCGTATTGGCGTCGACCGTATCCTGAAATTCGCATTCGACCTGGCGCAGTCGCGGCCGAAGAAGCATCTGACTTCGGCGACCAAGTCGAACGGCATCTCCATCACCATGCCCTATTGGGACGAGCGCGTGGAGGCGATGGCCAAGAAGTATCCCGGCGTGAAGTGGGACAAGTACCACATCGATATTCTCACCGCGAACTTCGTGCTGCATCCGGACTGGTTCGACGTCGTGGTCGGTTCCAATCTGTTCGGGGACATTCTGTCCGACCTCGGTCCGGCCTGCACCGGCACGATCGGCATCGCGCCGTCGGGCAACATCAATCCGGAAGGCAATTTCCCGTCAGTGTTCGAGCCGGTGCACGGCTCGGCGCCTGATATCGCGGGGCAGGGCATTGCCAACCCGATCGGCATGATCTGGTCGGGCGCGATGATGCTGGAGCACCTCGGCGAGAAGCAGGCAGCTAGCGCCATCGTCGGCGCGATCGAGCGCACGCTCGGCGAACGCACGCTGCGCACCCGCGACCTCGGCGGCAATGCCGACACCACGGCCTGCGGCAAGGCGGTGGCGGAGATGGTGGATTAGGCTGCGCTGTCAACGACGGGGTCGTCCTGGCGAAAGCCAGGACCCATTACCCCGAGTGCTTATTGGCTTGATAGGTCTGACCACCGCCCTGCGCGATGACACAGGCCGGTGGTAATGGGTCCTGGATCGCGCTCGCTACGCTCGCTTGTCCAGGACGACGTCGATGATTATTGCTTCACGATCCGTCGGCAATGCTCCCATGCCGCGTGGATCAGGTTCTCGCTCGCTTCGGGCGTGCGGAACGCCGAATGCGCCGACAGCGTCACGTTCGGGATCTTCGTCAGCGGATGATCCTTCGGCAGCGGCTCGATGTTGTAGACGTCGAGGCCGGCGTGGCGGATGTGGCCGGAGTTGAGCGCATCGATCATCGCCTGCTCATCGACGATCGCGCCGCGGGCGGTGTTGATCAGCACCACGCCCTTCTTCATCTTGGCGATCTTGTCGCGCGTGATCATCCCGCGGGTCTCGTCGTTCAATAGCAGATGGATCGAGACCACGTCGCTGTTCGCCAGCACGGTGTCGAGCTCGGTGAATTCGACGCCCGGATGGCTCTTCGGCGACCGGTTCCAGGCGATCACCTTCATGCCGCTGCCGAGCGCGATGCGGGCGACCTCGGCGGCGATGCCGCCGAAGCCGACCAGGCCGAGCGTCTTGCCGGTGAGCTGCATGCCGTCCTCGCGCAGCCAGTTGCCGGCGCGCATCTCGCGGTCCATCTGCGCAATCACCCGCGCCGACGACCACATCAGCGCGATCGCGGATTCCGCAACCGCGGTGTCGCCATAGCCCTTGATCAGATGCACGGAGATGCCGAGCTCGGCCAGCTCTTCCGGATTCATGTAGCTCCGCGCGCCGGTGCCGAGGAACACGACATGCTTCAGGCCGGCGCATTTTTTCGCGACGTCGGTCGGAAGCGCGGTGTGATCGACGACCGCGATCTCGGCGCCGTCGAGCACCGCAGGATAATCCTCCGGCTTGATGTCCGGGTTGCGGTTGATCCGCATCTGGGGATCGCCTGACTTCTCCAACCGCTCCGTGATGACAGCGAGCGATTCATTGGCGTCGACAAACACTGCGCGCACGAAAGCCTCCATCGAAGGAAGAAGGGATGATCAGGATGCGACGCCGGCGAGCGCCAGCACCGTATGCATCAGGACGTTGGCGCCGGCGGCGCAGTCGGTCTGCGTGGCGTCTTCCAGCTCGTTGTGGCTGATGCCATCCTTGCAGGGCACGAACACCATCGCCGCCGGCATCACCGTGTTGAGGTTGCAGGCGTCGTGGCCGGCGCCGGAGGTGATGCGGCGGTGCGAATAGCCGAGCTGCTGGGCCGCGTTCTCCACCGCGTCGACCAGCTTCGGATCGAAATGCGTCGGCGCCTTGCGCCAGACCAGGTCGAGCTGGACCTCGACCTTGCGCTTTGCTGCGATCTCGGTGACGGCGGCACGGAGGTCGCGATCCAGCGCGTCCATGATCGCGGCGTCGGCGCTGCGGCAATCCACCGTGAAGGCGATCTCGCCGGGGATGACGTTGCGCGAGGGCGCTGCGATCACGGCCTCGCCGATGGTGCCGACCGCCTTCGGCCCGTGCTTCTTGGCGATGCTTTCCATCGCCAGCACGATCTCCGACAGTGTCGCCAGCGCATCGCGGCGCAGCGGCATCGGGGTCGAGCCGGCGTGGCTCTCGAAGCCCGTGATCTTGCCGTCGTACCACAACACGCCCTGGCCGGAATCGACCACGCCGATGGTCTTGCCCTCGGCCTCCAGGATCGGGCCCTGTTCGATATGCAGCTCGACGAAGCTGGTGAACTTCTGGCGGCCGACCGGGGCATCGCCGCGATAACCAATCGAATCCAGCGCCTGCGCCACCGTGACGCCCTCGGCGTCCTTGCGCGACAGAATGTCGTCGGTGGTGAAATCGCCGACGTAAGCGGCCGAGGCCATCATCGCCGGCGCAAAGCGCGAGCCTTCCTCGTTGGTCCAGTTGCAGATGCAGATCGGCAGCTCGGTCTCGATGCCGGCATCGTTGAGCGTGCGCACCATCTCGAGCGCGGCCAGCGTGCCGAGGATGCCGTCATATTTGCCGCCGGTCGGCTGGGTGTCGAGATGCGAGCCGACGCCGATCGGCGGCTTCGACATATCCCGTCCTTTCCGCAACCCGAACATCGAGCCGAGCGCATCGACCTGCACCTCGAGGCCGGCGCTCTCGCACGCCTTGCGGAACCAGTCGCGTACTTGCTTGTCCTCGGCGCTGAGGGTCAGCCGCCGCACGCCGCCCTTTGGCGTTGCACCGAACTGCGCGGTTTCGTGGATAGTGCCCCAGAGGCGGGCGGAATCGATCTGCAGGTTGGTGGCGGCTCGGCTCATGTCGTCAGTCCATTTCAGCTGTCTTTCCGGGGCGATGCGTCAGCATCGAACCCGGAATCTCGAGATCCCGGGTCCGGTCCTTCGGACCATCCCGGAATGACGTTTGATTATCCGGCACTCGTTCAATGGCGCGCCGCTTCCATCGCGTCAACCGCCACGCTCGCCTGCGCGATCTGCCTGGCGAGATGGGCGACACGTTCGATGGCGACCGCATCGGGGGAGGCGAGCCAGCTCGCGGTGAAGGTGAGGGGAGGCAGCTTGAGGTCGGTATCGAGCAATTGCAAGCGGCCGTCTGCGAGTTCGTTCTCGACGATCGCCGACGGAATCACCGCAATGCCAAGGCCTTCATTGGCCATGTGGATCACGGTCGCGAGCGAGGTCGAGGCGTGCAGCCGGATCGGCGGCAGATCGGGGGCATTGAACAGCGCGCGCACGGTCTCATAGGGCTGAGTCTTGCGCGGAAACGTGATGATCGGAAACCGCGCCAGATCCCGCCGCGCCACCGGGCCGGGGCCGAGGCCGAGCGACGGGCTCGCCAGGAAGCCGATCGGGTAATCGCACAGTACATGATTGTGCGCGCCGGACGCCGAGACCGGTCCGAGCACGAAGGCGAGCTCGATCTCCTGCGCCAGCAGTCGCGGGGTCAGGTTCGGCGTGATGTCGACCTCGATCTCCAGCGACAGGTTCGGGTAGATCTCGTTGACGCTCTTGACCAGCCGCGGCAGCCAGGTGTGCACGATGGTCTCCGCGACACCGAGCCGCAGCGCGCCGCGCATCGCCGAACGGTCGCCGACCTCCGCCATCATCTCCGAACGCAGGCCGATCAGCTTCTCGGCGTAGGTCATCATCAGCCGCCCGCTCGGCGTCGGCGAGGCCACCCGGTGATCGCGGTTCAACAGCTTGACCCCCATCTCGCGCTCGAGCTGGGCGATGCGCTGGGAGATCGCCGGCTGGGTGGTGTTGAGCCGCTGGGCGGCGCCGCGGAAGCTGCCGAGCTTGACGACCCAGAGGAAGGTTTCGATCGAGCGGAAGTCCGTCATTGGAAGCATATCCCCGATCGATAAATTCTATTTATCGATTTTGATTAGAAAGGACGATTAGACATTATATCACGCTTGGTGTTGGTTTGTCCTTGTCGAGATTATGGGCAGGAGAATCCCATGACTGTTTTTGCGGCAGTGCAGCGATCTCAGGGGGAGCCGGTGCTGGCGAGCGTCGAAGCGCGGCGCGCCAGCCGCAACGGCATGGCCTCGGCCACCACGGCCGGGCTCGCCAACGGTTTCGTCCAGGGCAATCTGGCGATCCTGCCGGAGAAACTCGCCGGCGCCTTCCACCGCTTCTGCCAGCTCAATCCAAAACCGTGCCCGATCATCGGCATGTCCGACGTTGGCGATCCCAGAATCCCCGCGCTCGGCCTCGACCTCGACATCCGCACCGACGTGCCGCGCTACCGGGTCTGGCGCGACGGCGAGGTGGCGGACGAGCCGACTGACATCACCAAATACTGGCGCGACGATCTCGTCACCTTCGTGCTCGGCTGCTCCTATTCGTTCGAGGAAGCGCTGCTGGAGGACGGGCTGCCGATCCGTCACATCGAACGCAACCTGCGTGTGCCAATGTACCGGACCAACATCGCCTGCCAGCCGTCGGGGCCGTTCGCGGGACCGATGGTGGTGTCGATGCGCCCGTTCAAGCCGGCGGATGCGATCCGCGCGGTGCAGATCACCTCGCGCTTCCCGTCGGTGCATGGCGCACCGGTCCATCTCGGCCACCCGCATGCGATCGGCATCAAGGATATCGCCAAGCCCGACTATGGTGATGCGGTGCCGGTCGCCGATGACGAGATCCCGGTGTTCTGGGCCTGTGGCGTCACGCCGCAATCGGTGATCGCAAATGCGAAGCTGCCGTTCGCAATCACGCATTCGCCGGGCCTGATGCTGGTGACCGATCTCAGGAACAGGCAGCTCGCTGTGCTCTGAATAGGCAATTCGTGCAATTCATTGAGGCTTTACTGCGCGCTACAAGCATCACATCGATAATAACAAGCTGACCTAAGGGGAATTTCGATGACGATCTCTCGCCGTAACGTGTTGCTGGGTGCCACTGCCGCCGCTGCGCTCGGTCCGATGGCCGCGCGCGCGCAGACAAGCGAAGTTGCAATCGGCGTGATCTATCCGCTGTCCGGCTCCAGCGCCGCGATCGGCGTCGACGCGCAGCACGCCTTCAATACCGCGGCCGAGATCATCAACAAGAACTATGATTTCGCGCTGCCGCTCGCCAAGGGCGAGGGCTTGTCCGGCCTCGGCGGCGCCAAGGTCCGCCTCGTGTTCGCCGACCACCAGGCCGATCCGCAGAAGGGCCGCGCCGAGACCGAGCGCCTGATCACCCAGGAGAAGGTCTGTGCCGTCGTCGGCACTTATCAGAGCGCGGTTGCCGTCACCGTCAGCCAGACCTGCGAGCGCTACGGCGTTCCGTTCATCTCGGCCGACAATTCCTCGCCGAGCCTGCATCGCCGCGGCCTGAAGTATTACTTCCGCGCCTCGCCGCATGACGAGATGTTCTCGGCCGCGATGTTCGACTTCTTCGATGCGATGAAGAAGAAGGGCCAGAAGATCGAAACCCTGGCGCTGTTCCACGAGGACACCATCTTCGGCACCGATTCGGCGAACGCCCAGACCAAGCTCGCCGGCGAGCGCGGCTACAAGATCGTGGCCGACATCAAGTACCGCGCCAACTCGCCATCGCTGACCGCTGAGGTGCAGCAGCTCAAGGCGGCGAATGCCGACGTTCTGATGCCGTCGAGCTACACCACCGACTCGATCCTGCTGGTCAAGACCATGGCGGAGCTCGGCTACAAGCCGAAGAACATCATGGCGCAGGATGCCGGCTTCTCGGAGAAGGCGACGTATGACGCGGTCGGCGACAAGCTCGAGGGCGTGATCTCGCGCGGCAGCTTCTCGCTCGACCTGGCGCAGAAGCGGCCGATGGTCGGACTCATCAACGAGATGTACCGCGCCAAGTCCGGCAAGGACTTCAACGACTACTCGTCGCGCCAGTTCATGGGTCTGATCGTGATGGCCGACGCCATCAACCGCGCCAAGTCGACCGACGGCGAGAAGATACGCGAGGCGCTGGTCGCCACCGACATGCCGGGCGACGTGACCATCATGCCGTGGCGGCGCGTCAAGTTCGACGAGATGGGGCAGAACAACTTCGCCGATCCGGTGCTGCTGCAATATACCGCGAAGAACTTCGTGACGATCTTCCCCGAGCAGGCCGCCGTCTCCGAGGCGATCTGGCCGATGAACAGCTGATCGGGCGGACGCGTCCCTACGTCGTCCCGGGCAAGCGAAGCGCGACCCGGGACGCCCCGCGCGAGTGCGTGCACTCATCGCGTAACACAGGCAGGCGTTTTGCGATGATTGGTTGTTGGTCCTTCTACCGATGCATTTGTGGTTATGGGTCCTGGCCTTCGCCAGGACGACGCGGGAGAAACATGTTGACTGGGGCGCAGCGGTGACAGCCGAGACCATTATCCAGAGTTTGGCGAGCGGCCTCTTGATGGGGCTGCTCTACGGACTGATCGCCGCCGGCCTCGCATTGATCTTCGGATTGATGGACGTCGTGAATTTCGCGCACGGCGAATTCCTGATGATCGCGATGTACGTGACCTTCTTTCTGTTCGCGTTCTTCGCGATCGATCCCTTGCTTGCGGCGCCGTTGGTCGCCGCGGCATTGTTCGTGTTCGGCGCGGTGGTCTACCTGCTGGTGGTCCGCTTTGCGATGCGCGCCAAGGCCAATGCCGGCATGGTGCAGATCTTCTCCACCTTCGGTCTTGCGATCGTGATGCGGGGCCTCGCCCAGTTCTTCTTCACGCCCGACTACCGCAGCGTCACCAACTCCTGGGTCGGCGGCAAGACGATCTCGATTGGCGGCATCTATCTGCCGGAGCCGCAGCTGATCGGCGCGATGCTGTCGATCGCGGCTTTCGTCGCGCTCTACTTCTTCATCAATCGCACCGATTTCGGCCGTGCGCTCGAGGCGACGCGCGAAGACGCCGGCGCGGTGGCGCTGGTCGGCATCGACAAGAACCGGGTGTTCGCGCTCGGCTGGGGCCTTGGTGCGGCGCTGGTCGGCCTGGCCGGCGCCATCATGGCGATCTTCTTCTATGTCTATCCCGACGTCGGCGCGTCGTTTGCGCTGATCGCCTACGTCACCGTGGCGCTCGGCGGCTTCGGCAGCGTGTTCGGCGCCTTTGCCGGCGGCATCATCGTCGGCCTGGTCGAGGCGACCACCGCGATGATCCTGCCGCCGTCGCTGAAATCGGTCGGCATCTACGCCGTCTATCTCCTGGTCGTCTTCATCCGCCCGCGTGGCCTGTTCGGATCGATGTGATGGACACCCACTTCGCCCAACGCCGCAGGCGTGACCTGATCGTGGCGGCCTGCCTTGCGGTGATCGCAGCGTTAGTGCCGCTGTTCGTCAAGGACGTCTACATCCAGAACATCATGGTCTTGACCCTGATGTATGCCGCGCTGTCGCAGAGCTGGAACATCCTGTCCGGCTATTGCGGACAGATCTCGCTCGGCCATGCGCTGTATTTCGGGCTCGGCGCCTACACCACCGCACTCTTGTTCACCAAGTTCGGCGTGCTGCCGTGGTTCGGCATGCTGGCGGGCGGGGCGATCTCCGCGGTGATCGCGATGGCGCTCGGCTATCCCTGCTTCCGCCTGCGCGGGCATTATTTCGTGATCGCGACCATCGTGATCGCCGAGATCGCGCTGCTCCTGATCCAGAACTGGGATTGGGCGGGCGCAGCCCTCGGCATCGATATCCCGGTGCGCGGCGACAGCTGGCTGAAATTCCAGTTCACCCGCTCCAAGCTGCCGTACTTCTATTTCGCGCTGGCGCTGGCCTGCGTCGCTTGGCTCGTCACCTGGTGGCTGGAAGATTCCAAATGGGGCTATTGGTGGCGCGCGGTGAAGGATAATCCCGATGCGGCCGAAAGCCTTGGCGTCGTCGTATTCAATTCCAAGATGGGCGCGGCGGCGGTCTCGGCCTTCCTCGTCGCCGTCGGCGGCAGCTTCTACGCCCAGTTCGTCTCCTATATCGACCCCGAAAGCGTGATGGGCTTCCAGTTCTCGCTGCTGATGGCGCTGCCCGCCGTGTTAGGGGGCATCGGCACGCTGTGGGGGCCGGTGCTCGGCGCCGTGATCCTGATCCCGCTGACCGAACTGACGCGGTCCTTTGTCGGCGGTTCCGGCCGCGGCGTCGACCTGATCGTCTATGGCGCGCTGATCGTCGCGATCTCGCTCGCACTGCCGAAGGGGCTCGTCAGCGTGTTCAGCATGCTCTCCGGGCGCAAGGAGGCCGCGCGATGACGGCGCTCTTGGAAACCCCGCTCTTGGAAACCCGCGGCGTCTGGCAGCGCTTCGGCGGCCTCGTCGCCAACAGCGACGTCTCGATCTCGGTCGGCCGCGGCGAGATCGTCGGCCTGATCGGCCCGAACGGCGCCGGCAAATCGACGCTGTTCAATTTGATCGCGGGCGTGCTGCCGCCCACCCAAGGCTCGATCATGTTCGACGGCGAGAACGTGACAAAGCTGCCGGCGGCGGAGCGCTGCCAGCGCGGCGTCGGGCGCACCTTTCAGGTGGTCAAGAGTTTCGAGACCATGACGGTGATCGACAACGTCATCGTCGGCGCGCTGATCCGCAACACCAAGATGCGCATCGCGCGACAGAAGGCCTATGAGGTCCTTGAGTTCTGCGGACTTGCGGCGCGCGCCGACAAGCTTGCCGCCGATCTCGTCCCGTCTGAGAAGCGCCGACTCGAAGTCGCCCGTGCGCTCGCCACCGAGCCGAAGCTGCTACTGCTCGACGAAGTGCTGACCGGACTGACGCCGGTCGAGGCGCAGACCGGCGTCGAGCTGGTGCGCAAGGTGCGCGCCACCGGCGTCACCGTGCTGATGGTCGAGCATGTGATGGAAATCGTGATGCCGCTGGTCGACCGCGCCATCGTGCTCAATCTCGGCAAGGTGCTGGTCGAGGGCAAGCCGACCGAGGTCGTCCGCAATCCAGAAGTCATTTCTGCCTATCTCGGGGATCGTCATGCTGTCGGTGCGTGAAGTCACCACCGCCTATCAGGGCCTGGTTGCGATCTCCTCGGTGTCGATCGACGTCACCAAGGGCGAGATCGTCTGCGTCGCCGGCGCTAACGGCGCGGGCAAGTCGACGCTTTTGAAATCGATCGCCGGCGCCGAGCGGCCGCGCGCAGGCACCGTCACCTTCGACGGCAAGCGCATCGATGGCCAGCCGCAGCACGTCATCACCGCTGATGGCATCGCCTTCGTGCCGGAGAACCGCCGGCTGTTTCCGCGGCTCTCGGTGCGCGACAATCTGCGGCTCGGCAGCTATCTCTATCGCAGCCAATCCGACCGCGATGCGCCGCTCGATCTGGTGTTCAATCTGTTCCCGCGGCTCGGCGAGCGGCTGGAGCAGCGCGCGGAGACGTTGTCCGGCGGCGAGCAGCAGATGCTCGCGATCGGCCGCGCGCTGATGACGCGGCCGCGGCTCCTGATGCTCGACGAGCCGTCGCAGGGCATCATGCCGAAACTCGTCGACGAGATATTCCAGGCCGTGAAGCGCATCCGCGACGCCGGCATGACGGTCCTGATCGTCGAGCAGCGCATGGCCGAGTGCCTGGAGATCGCCGACCGCGCCTACATCCTGCAAACCGGCCGCGTGCTGATGCAGGGCACCGCCGCCGAGATCACCGGCAATCCCGACGTGCGCAAGGCGTATCTGGGGCTGTAGCCTGCAGGATCTCTCCACGCGCGCCCACGTCATCCTGAGGTGCGCGCCCTTGCGCGCCTCGAAGGATGGCCGCATGCACTGCCGTAACCCCATCCTTCGAGGCTCGCCGAAGGCGGCGAGCACCTCCAGCGACAAAGGCTTCGCCTTTGCGCGGGGATGACGCCGGAATATGTGGCTACGAGTTAATGCCCGTGCTCCGGCAGCGTCAGCCCGAACACTTTCGTCAAATCTGCCACCTGTTCGGGCGAGAGATAGCGCGGGTTCAGCCCGCGCAGCAACAGATAGAGCTTTGCGGTTTCCTCCAGCTCCTCGGTCGCGAACACGGCGGCTTCCAGCGTGTCGCCGGAGACGACGGGACCGTGATTGGCGAGCAGCACCGATGAATATTTCCCGGCCAGCCCCCTGATCGCGTCGGCAACGGCGGGGTCGCCGGGGCGATAATAGGGCACCAGCGCGGTCTGGCCGCACTTCATGACGTAATAGGCCGTCATCGGCGGCAGCACGGCCCGCGGGTCGATGTCGGGCAGCATCGAAAGCGCGACCGAATGGGTCGAGTGCAGATGCACCACCGCGCCGGCGCTGGCGCGGGTCTGGTAGAGCGCGGTGTGCAGCGGCACTTCCTTGGTCGGGGCATCGCCGGAGATCAGGCGGCCGTCGGCGTCGAGCCGCGACATTTTCGCCGGATCGAGGAAACCGAGCGAGGCGTTGGTCGGCGTCACCAGCCA
Organism: Bradyrhizobium sp. AUGA SZCCT0105; assembly: GCF_018129565.1. Lineage (NCBI taxonomy): Bacteria > Pseudomonadati > Pseudomonadota > Alphaproteobacteria > Hyphomicrobiales > Nitrobacteraceae > Bradyrhizobium > Bradyrhizobium sp. AUGA SZCCT0105. Next base: position 1,445,146 of record NZ_JAFCMK010000001.1, read on the forward strand.
GCCGCCGTCGTCGAGCCGGACGCTGATATTGCCCGAGGAGCCCGGCGTCAGCCCACGCTCGAACAGCGAGCGGCCGAAGCGGCAGATATCCTCACGAAGCTTTGTTTCGCTCATCCGCTTTTGCCCACCCGGTTTCGTCCGCCCGCTTTTGTCTTGGCGCTATCCGTTTTCCGCTTTGTCTCATGCTTTGGCAGCACGGCCAAGGCGTGATAGGCAAGCAGCAACGCGCGTGATCCGGAAGAGTGGAAACCGTTTCATGTGCAATCAAGTAAAAATTTGAGGATCGCCGCATGTCCAGTTCCGCAACACCGCACGTCGCTGTCATCGGGCTGGGCTCGATGGGATACGGCATGGCGACCTCGCTCAAGCGCGCCGGCCTAGTGGTGACCGGCTGCGACGTCTCGGCCGATGCCGTCGCGCGCTTCGTCGCCGATGGCGGCAAGGGTGCAAAAACGCCGGCCGAAGCGGCCAGGGATGCCGACATCGTCGTCAGCGTCGTCGTCAATGCGGCGCAGACCGAAGCCATCCTGTTCGGCAAGGACGGCGCCGCCGAGACCCTGGCCAAGGACGCGGTCTTCATCTCCTCGGCGACCATGGATCCCGACATCGCGCGGCGGCTCGCCAAGCAGCTCGAGGCGACCGGGCGGCACTATCTCGATGCCCCGATCTCCGGCGGCGCGCAGCGCGCGGCGCAGGGTGAACTGACGATTCTGGCGTCCGGCAGCGCGGCGGCGTTCGCGAAGGCGCGGCCGGCGCTGGATGCGATGGCGGCAAAGCTCTACGAGCTCGGCGATGCCGCAGGGCAGGGCGCCGCGTTCAAGATGATCAACCAGCTGCTGGCCGGTGTGCATATTGCCGCCGCCTCGGAGGCGATCGCCTTTGCCGCCAAGCAGGGCCTCGATATCCGCAAGGTCTACGAGGTGATCACGGCCTCCGCCGGCAATTCCTGGATGTTCGAGAACCGCATCCCGCATGTGCTCGACGGCGACTATGCGCCGCGCAGCGCGGTCGAGATCTTCGTCAAGGACCTCGGCATCATCCAGGACATGGCGCGCAATGCGCGCTTCCCGGTGCCGGTGTCGGCCGCGGCGCTGCAGATGTTCCTGATGACATCAGCCGCCGGGATGGGCCGCGACGACGATGCGTCGGTGGCGCGGATGTATGCGCAGGTCACCGGCACCAAGCTTCCCGGCGCGAAATAACAGGATCCTGCGATGCCCCACTTTGCCGCCAACCTCACCATGATGTTCAACGAGATCCCGTTCCTCGACCGCTTCGAGGCGGCAGCGAAAGCGGGCTTCACCGCGGTCGAGTTCCTGTTTCCGTACGACCATCCGGCCGAGGAGGTCGGCAAGCGGCTGAAGGCCGCCGGGCTGACGCAGGCGCTGTTCAACCTGCCGCCGGGCGACTGGAACGCCGGCGAGAAGGGGTTTGCCGCGCTGCCCGATCGTTTCGCCGATTTGCAAGCGAGCCTGAAGACCGCGCTGCCTTATGCGCAGGCGACCGGCGTCAAGCGCGTGCATCTGATGGCCGGGATCGCCGACCGCAGCGATGCCAAAGCGGTTGCGGCGTTTCGCAAATCGGTCGCGTATGCCGCGGAGTTCTTCGCGCCGCACGGCCTCGACGTCGTGATCGAGCCGATCAATTCGCGTAATGTGCCCGGCTATTTCCTCAACGACTTCATCTTCGCGCGCGACCTTATCAACGAGCTTGATATCGCAAACCTCAAGCTGCAGTTCGACATCTATCACTGCCAGATCATCCATGGCGACGTCACCATGCGGCTGCGCGAGATGATGCCGATCATTGGCCACGTCCAGATCGCCTCGATCCCCTCGCGCAACGAGCCCGACGGCGAGGAGCTGAACTATCCGTTCCTGTTCGGTGAGCTCGACCGGCTCGGCTATGGCGGCTTCGTCGGCTGCGAATACAATCCGCGCGGCAAGACCACCGACGGTCTCGCCTGGTTCAAGCCCTATGCCGGAGTGAAGCCGTGACGCGAGCCGGAAACCTGTCTCTCGGTTGCATCGCCGACGACTATACCGGCGCCTCCGACCTCGCCAACACGCTGACCCGCGCCGGCCTGCGCACGGTGCAGACCATCGGCGTGCCCGCCGACGATCTCGTGCTGCCGGAGGTCGACGCCGTCGTGGTGTCGCTGAAGAGCCGCTCGATCGAGGCCGGCCTCGCCGTGACGCGTTCGCGCGCCGCGGAGAGCTGGCTGCGCGACCGCGGCGCCGGGCATATCCTGTTCAAGATCTGCTCGACCTTCGATTCCACCGATGCCGGCAATATCGGACCGGTGATGGACGCGCTGCGCGCCGACTCCAAAGACAATATCGTGCTGGTGACGCCGGCTTTCCCGGAAACCGGCCGCACCGTCTACCAGGGCAATCTGTTCGTCGGCTCGGTGCCGCTGAACGAGAGCCCGTTGAAGGACCATCCGCTCAACCCGATGCATGATTCCAATCTGGTCCGCGTGCTCGCGCGCCAGAGCACGACCAAGATCGGCCTGGTCGATCTGGCGACGCTGAGCCGCGGCACCGAGGCCGTTCGGGCAAAGCTCGCCGAGCTTGCGCGCAGCGGCATCGGCGCTGCGATTGTCGACGCGGTGTTCGACCGCGACCTCGAAACCATCGGGCAGGTGGCGCTGGATCACGGTCTCTCGGTCGGCGCCTCCGGCATCGGGCTTGGATTGGCGCGGGCGCTGGTCGCCGAAGGCAAGGCCAAATCGGCTGAAGTGAATGCCGTGACCAGCGCTGCGATCGGCGGGCCGGCCGCCTGCCTCGCCGGCAGTTGCTCGCAGGCGACCCTGCGCCAGATCGCCAGCGCCGAGAAGGTGATGCCGGTCCTGCACCTCGACCCCGAGCGGGTGATCGCCGGCAGGGACGAGGCCGAGCGCGCGCTCGCCTGGGCCAAAGAGCGGCTCGGCATGGGGCCAATCCTGATTGCCAGCAGTTCGACTCCGGAGGAGGTGGCTGCTCTGCAATCCCGTCATGGCCGCGATGCAGCCGGACATGCGATCGAGCAGGCGATGGCCGACCTCGCGGAGGGGCTGGTGCGGTCGGGCGTGCACAGGTTGGTGGTCGCCGGTGGTGAAACTTCGGGCGCTGTGGTCGATCGCCTGGGTATCCCGGGATTCCTGGTCGGGGCGGAAATCGCTGCGGGCGTGCCGGTTCTGCGCGCGGTCGGTGCTGGAAAAAGCGAGATGGTGCTTGCCCTGAAATCAGGCAATTTCGGCGGGCCGGAGTTCTTCTCGGACGCGCTGGCATTGATGCCATGATGCGCCTGTCGCGCATCATGTCGGGCTGATGACTGATATCTCCGTAGTTCAACGGTGAAGCAAATTAACCCTACTTAAGGAGGGGGGCTGGCTTTGATATCTGCGGCGCACCGCCGCGCCAACAGTCTTCTTTCCGCACGAACGGGCCTCGCGAGCCCGGCACCCATGAGACCCCACGATGTTCGCCAAATTCTCGATCCGCGCCAAGATCATTGCCGCGGTTGCGTTCCTGCTCGTCGCACTGACGGGCATGGGCCTGCTTGCAGTCTGGAATATGCGGGCGATCAACGCCAGCACCGTCGACATCACGACCAACTGGTTGCCGAGCGTGCGCGTGCTCGGCGAGCTGCGCGCCGGGGTCATCACCTATCGCAACGTGATCCGCGAGCACATGCTCTCGGAAACGCTCGAGGAGAAGCAAGCGGCCGAAAAGACACTCGCCAGCGTCGTCGAGATGACCGCCAAGACGCGGGTCAAGTACGAGCCGATGATCACTTCACCCGAAGAGCGGGCGCTCTACCGGCAGTGGTCCGACACCTGGGACAAGTACCGCAAGGGCACCGAGGAGGTGATGAGCCTGTCGCGCAAGGAAGCCGGCAAGCTTCCGCATGAGGCGCACGAGCTCAACACCAAGGTCGTGAACAAGATCGGTCTCGAGGCGGACGAGATCCTGAACAAGGACATCGATTTCAACAACACCGGTGCCGACAAGGCCGCGCAGGACGCTGCGAACAATTACAGCTCGGCCCTGATCATGGTGGCGGCGATCCTCGGCTTTGCCATCCTGATCGCGGTCGGCGTCAGCCTCTACACGGTCCGCGACATCTCGTCGGGCATCGCCTCGATCGTGAGCCCGATGCAGGCGCTCGGCCGCGGCGACCTGACCGCCGAAGTGCCGCATCGGGGCGAGAAGACCGAAATCGGTGCCATGGCCGACACATTGCAGGTGTTCAAGGAGGCCCTGGTCGCCAAGAAGGCTGCCGATGAGGCCGCCGCCGCCGACGCCGAAGCCAAGATCGAGCGCGGGCGCCGGGTCGATACCATCACCCGCAATTTCGAGCAGATGATCGGTGAGATCGTGCAGACCGTGTCGTCGGCCTCGACCCAGCTCGAAGCCTCGGCCAGCACGCTGTCGTCGACCGCAAGGCGTTCGCAGGAATTGACCACCTCGGTTGCCGCTGCGTCCGAGGAAGCCTCGACCAACGTGCAATCGGTGGCGTCGGCGACCGAAGAGCTGTCGTCGTCGGTGACCGAGATCAGCCGCCAGGTCCAGGAGTCGGCGCGGATGGCGGGCGATGCCGTCGGCCAGGCGCGCACCACCAACGATCGCGTCAGCGAGCTGTCGAAGGCCGCCGCGCGCATCGGCGACGTCGTCGAACTGATCAACACGATTGCCGGCCAGACCAATCTGCTGGCGCTGAACGCCACCATCGAGGCGGCGCGCGCCGGTGAAGCCGGTCGCGGCTTCGCGGTCGTGGCGTCCGAGGTGAAGGCGCTGGCCGAGCAGACCGCGAAGGCGACCGGCGAGATCGGCCAGCAGATCGCCGGCATCCAGACCGCGACCCAGGAGTCGGTCGGCGCGATCAAGGAGATCTCGTCGACCATCGAGCGGCTGTCGGAGATCTCCTCCACCATCGCCGCTGCAGTCGAAGAGCAGGGTGCGGCGACGCAGGAGATTTCCCGCAACGTGCAGCAGGCGGCGCAGGGCACCCAGCAGGTCTCGGCCAACATCACCGACGTGCAGCATGGCGCCAACGAAACCGGCTCGGCTTCGACCCAGGTGCTGTCGGCGGCACAGTCGCTTTCGGGTGACAGCAACCGCCTCAAGCTCGAGGTCGGCAAATTCCTCGACGCCGTCCGCGCGGCCTGACGCCGGCCGCATCTCTCACCATCGAACAATGCCCGGTCGAAAGGCCGGGCATTTTTCTTTGCCTGGATGCGGTGCTCAGTAGTTCCACTGAATGTGTGATTAACGAACCGTAGTTCCGCGCGCGGTAACCTGCTGTGGCGCGACGCGACCACCCGCACAGAATCGCGAAATCCAAATCCAAACGAGGCACCGGATGATGTTCCTGGCGAGATTCCGCATTCTCACGAAGATACTGGCGATTGTGGGCGGTCTCTCGATCATCGCCGGGATGCTCGCCTATCTCGGGATCTCCTCGTTGAAATCGCTCAGCGAACGCGGCGTCGTCACCGCGCGCGCTGCGGAACGCGCGTTGCTGTCGGCTGAGGCCAACCAGAACGTGCTCGCGATCAATCGCGCCGAATTCCGCAGCGCGCTTGATCCGCGCGACGAGAACCGGCTTGCGGCACGATCGCTGATCGATGAGCAGTTCAAATCGCTCGAGGAGCGCCTCGCCACGATCAGCAAGACGCAGGACCCGCAAACCATCGCGCTGCTGCCCGGCGTGCGATCGGCGCTGTCGGCCTATCGGGCCCAGCTGAAGCAGACGCTTGACACGGTCGAGAGCGCGAAGGCGGTCGACCTGACCCAGTCCGCCGAGAAACTGCGCGATGTCGCGATGAAGAGCCGCGCGGCCGCGGAAGAGCTTCAGGCCAGGGTTCGGGCCGTCGCCGACCGCCAGGACGAGCGGGTCAGGGACAACGTCAAGGCCAGTGAGCAGGAGTACGTATCGACCTCGGAGCTGTTGATCCTGCTTGCCGCTTCGGGGGTCCTGCTCGGGTTGCTGTTCGGCTTCGTCGTCGGACAATACGGTGTCGCCAAGCCGATCCGTGCTGTCGTCGCGATGCTGCAGCAGATTGCCAATGGCCAATATGACATCCCGGTGCACGGCACCGATCGCCGCGATGAGGTCGGCGACGTCGCCAAGACCGCGCTTGTGTTCAAGGACAACGGCCTTGCCAAGGTCCGGATGGAGCGCGAGCAGAAGGAGATCGAAGCGCGCGCCGCCGCGCAGCGCCGCACCGACATGCTGCAGCTTGCCGATGGCTTTGAGCGCGCGGTCGGCGAGATCGTCGAGACCGTCGCATCCGCCTCGACCGAGCTCGAAGCGTCGGCGACCACGCTGACCTCGACCGCCGAGCGTTCGCAAAACCTTGCCACCACCGTCGCTGCTGCCTCGGAGGAGGCCACCACCAACGTCCAGTCGGTGGCGTCCGCAACCGAGGAACTGTCATCTTCGGTCAACGAGATCAGCCGGCAGGTGCAGGAGTCTGCCCGGATGGCGGGCGATGCCGTCAACCAGGCCCGTGCGACCAACGACCGGGTCGGGGAGCTGTCGAAGGCTGCCGCCCGGATCGGCGACGTGGTCGAGCTAATCAACACCATCGCCGGTCAGACCAATCTGCTGGCGCTGAACGCCACCATCGAGGCGGCGCGCGCCGGCGAGGCCGGACGTGGTTTCGCTGTCGTGGCATCGGAGGTGAAGGCACTCGCGGAGCAGACCGCAAAGGCGACGGGAGAGATCGGCCAGCAGGTTTCCGGCATCCAGGCTGCGACCGAGGACTCCGTGACCGCGATCCGCGCCATTGGTTCGACCATCGAGCGGCTGTCGGAGATCTCGTCCGCCATTGCCGCCGCGATCGAGGAGCAGGGCGCGGCGACGCAAGAAATATCCAGAAACGTGCAGCAGGCGGCGCAGGGCACCCAGCAGGTCTCGGCCAACATTACCGACGTGCAGCACGGCGCCAATGAGACCGGCTCGGCGTCGACCCAGGTGCTGTCGGCGGCGCAGTCGCTCTCGGGCGACAGCAGCCGCCTCAAGCTCGAAGTCGGCAAGTTCCTCAACGCCGTCCGTGCCGCCTGATCGGGCGCCGCCGGTTCGGCCGTACAGACATCGTTGTCGGGGCAACCGATCCCGGTGTGGTGAGCCGGCGGGCTCACCACGCTCTACATTTTCGCAGAGCAGCGATGCGCTAGCCTCGTGACGGCCGAAACGGCGTGCTCGGCCAGCGCATATTCACAGCAGAGCCGTCTCTTTCTTGACGATGATACGCGCGCGATCGGCGGCACTGCGTCCGGCGTACCCGATCGGAGCGCACGGCTTCACGTACTATGCCAAGGAAGTGAAGGCCGCCGCGGCTCCGCCGGTTGGCGTTTTGCCCGTCATCGGGTAAATCGGCCGCTGCGGAACGGCTTTTGCAATGTCGATTCCTCTGCCCGGGGCGGGCTTCATTTCGGGAATGCTGCTTTTATGATCGCACTGGTCCGTATCGCGCTGAGCCGGCCATATACTTTCGTCGTGCTCGCGATCCTGCTCTTGATCATCGGACCGCTGGCGGCGCTGCGCACGCCGACCGACATCTTTCCCGACATCCGTATCCCCGTGATCGGCGTGGTCTGGCAGTACACCGGTCTGCCGCCCGACCAGATGGCCGGCCGCATTACTTCGCCGTTCCAGCGCGCACTGACCACGACGGTAAATGACATCGAGCACATCACCGCCAACTCGTATAACGGGTTCGGCATCATCAAGATCTTCTTCCAGCCCAATGTCGACATCCGCACCGCCAATGCGCAGGTCACCGCGATTTCGCAGACCCTGCTCAAGCAGATGCCGCCGGGCGCGACGCCGCCGCTGATCCTGAACTACAGCGCCTCGACGGTTCCGATCATCCAGGTCGCACTGTCGGGCGAAGGCCTGACCGAGCAGAACCTCGCCGACATCGGCATCAACCAGCTGCGCACGCCGCTGGTCACGGTGCCTGGCGCCGCGATCCCGTATCCGTTCGGCGGCAAGCAGCGCCAGGTCCAGATCGATCTCAATTCGACCGCGCTGCAGGCGCGTGGCCTGTCCGGCCAGGACGTCGCCAACACGCTCGCGGCACAAAACCTGATCACGCCGGTCGGCACGCAGAAGATCGGCAATTTCGAATACACCGTAAACCTGAACAACTCGCCGCTCCGGATGGAGGAGCTCGGCGACCTGCCGATCAAGCAGGTCAACGGCGCAATGGTCTATGTGCGTGACGTCGCCACCGTCCGCGACGGCAACCCGCCGCAGACCAACATCGTCCATGTCGATGGCAACCGTTCGGTGCTGATGATGGTGCTGAAGGCCGGCGCCACCTCGACGCTCGATATCATCTCCGGCATCAAGCAGAAGGTGATCGACGTCAAGGACCAGATGCCGGACGCGCTCAAGATCGGCTTCATCGGCGACCAGTCGGTGTTCGTCCGCGGCGCGATCACCGGCGTCGCCTTCGAGGGCGTGATCGCGGCGCTGCTCACCAGCGTGATGATCCTGTTGTTCCTCGGCAGCTGGCGCTCAACCGTCATCATCGCGGTGTCGATCCCGCTGTCGGTGCTCGGGGCCATCATCATGCTGTCCCTGATCGGCGAGACGCTGAACATCATGACGCTGGGCGGCCTTGCGCTCGCGGTCGGCATCCTGGTCGACGACGCCACGGTGACGATCGAGAACATCAACTACCATCTCGAGCAGGGCAAGCCGGTCGAGCAATCGATCCTCGACGGTGCCAACCAGATCGTGACGCCGGCCTTCGTCTCGCTGCTCTGCATCTGCATCGTGTTCGTGCCGATGTTCTTCCTGACCGGCGTGGCGCGATTCCTGTTCGTGCCGATGGCCGAAGCTGTCATGTTCGCGATGATCTGGTCGTTCATCCTGTCGCGCACGTTGGTGCCGACCATGGCGAACTATTTGCTGCAGGCGCATGTCCATCACGACGGCGCGCCGCCGAAGTCGCGCAATCCGCTGGTCTGGTTCCAGCGCGGGTTCGAGGCGCGGTTCGAGCGCATCCGCGGCGGTTATCGCGGCCTGCTCGCGATGGCGCTCGGTCATCGCACGGTGTTCGTGACCGGCTTCCTCGCGGTCGTCGCCGCGTCGTTCGTGCTGGTGCCGTTCCTGGGGCGCAACTTCTTTCCGTCGGTCGACGCCGGCAACATCCTGATGCATGTCCGTACCCAGGTCGGCACCCGCGTCGAGGAGACCGCCAATCAGCTCGCCGACATCCAGAAGGCGATCCGCAAGCTGGTCCCCGGCGAGATCGAGACCATGACCGACAACATCGGCATGCCGATCTCCGGCATCAACATGACCTACAACAACACCGGCGTGATCGGTCCGCAGGACGGCGACATCCAGATCCGCCTGAAGGAAGGCCACAAGCCGACCGAGCAGCATGTCCGCACGCTGCGTGAGCAGTTGCCGCGGCTGTTCCCGGGCACCAGCTTCGCGTTCCTGCCGGCCGACATCGTCAGCCAGATCCTGAACTTCGGCGCGCCGGCGCCGATCGATTTGCAGATCCGCGGCGCCAATCTCGACGCCAACTTCGCCTACGCCAACAAGCTGCTAGCCAAGATCAAGCGCATCCCCGGCATCGCCGACGCGCGGATCCAGCAGTCGCCGAACAATCCGACTTTCAACATCGATGTCGACCGCACCCGTGCGCAATATGTCGGCCTGACCGAACGCGACGTCACCAACTCGCTGGTCGTCAACCTCGCCGGCTCCTCGCAGGTCGCGCCGACCTACTATCTCAATCCCGATAACGGCGTGTCCTACTCGATCGTGATGCAGACGCCGCAATATCAGATCGACTCGCTGAGCGCGCTGCAGACGCTGCCGATCACCGCGACCGGCAACACCCAGGCGCCGATCCTCGGCGGCATCGCCGACATCAAGCGCGCGACCTCGAGCGCGGTGGTGTCGCAATACGACATCCAGTCGCTGGTGCAGATCTACGCCACGACGCAAGGCCGCGATCTCGGCGGCGTCGCAACCGACGTGCGCCAGCTGATCGCCGACACCGCCAAGGAAGTGCCGAAGGGCTCCTCGGTCGTGCTGCTCGGTCAGGTGCAGACCATGAACTCGGCCTTCACCGGCCTGCTGTTCGGCCTGCTCGGCGCGGTCGTCTTGATCTACTTCCTGATCGTGGTGAACTTCCAGTCCTGGTCGGATCCGTTCGTGATCATCACGGCGCTGCCCGCAGCACTTGCTGGCATCGTCTGGATGCTGTTCACGACCCAGACCACGCTGTCGGTTCCGGCGCTCACGGGCGCCATCATGTGCATGGGCGTCGCGACCGCCAACAGCGTGCTCGTGATCAGCTTTGCCCGCGAGCGCTATGAGGAACTCGGGGATCCCGTCGCGGCCGCCCTGGAAGCCGGATTTGTCCGCTTCCGCCCGGTGCTGATGACGGCGCTCGCCATGATCATCGGCATGGCGCCGATGGCGCTGGGGCTCGGCGAGGGCGGCGAGCAGAACGCGCCGCTCGGCCGCGCCGTGATCGGCGGCCTGATCTTTGCAACCTTCGCGACGCTGATGTTTGTTCCCGTGGTATTCAGTATGGTACACAAGAAGCAAGGCGCCAAAGCCGCTGCCTCATCGGAGATTCCGCATGCAGCCCACTGAACAGCGCCCACCGGTGTCTCGCCGGAAATTGGGCATATTCGGCGTGGTTGCACTGGTTGGCGCCGGGCTGATCGTCGGCACCGGCATCCGCGCCCGTGAGGAGCAGGACACAAGGCTGAAGGAATGGACCGACGACCAGGCCATTCCGACCGTCGCCGTGGCGCTGCCGAACGCCAAGGCGCTGAGCCCCACGATCGACCTGCCGGGTCGGCTCGAGGCCTATTCCCGTGCGCCGATCTTCGCCCGGGTGTCCGGCTATCTCAAGAACTGGGACGCCGACATCGGCGCCCGCGTCAAGGCCGGCCAGGTGATCGCCGAGATCGAGGCGCCCGACCTTGATCAGCAATTGCTGCAGGCGCGCGCCGATCTCGCCAGCGCCCAGGCCTCAGCCAAGCTCTCCGAGGCGACGCTGACCCGGCGCAAGACACTGGTGGCCTCGAACTTCGTCTCCGCCCAGGAGATCGACGAGCGCACCGCCGACCTCTCCAACAAGAACGGTGCGGTCAGGTCCGGCCAGGCCAATGTCGAGCGGCTGGAAGCGCTCGCCGGTTACAAGAAGATCACGGCGCCGTTCGACGGCGTGGTGACCTCGCGCGACACCGACGTCGGCGCGCTGATCAACGCCGGCGGCAACTCGGGTCCCGCGATGTTCACGATCTCGGACATCACCAAGTTGCGCGTCTACGTCAACGTGCCGCAGAACTACGTTCCGGCGATCAAGATCGGCGCCAAGGCCTCCTTAGTGATGCCGGATTACCCGAACCGCACGTTCCAGGCGACGGTGGAAGCCTCCTCGCAGGCGGTCGATGTCGCCTCCGGCACCACGCGGATGCAGCTCGGGCTCGACAATTCCTCCGGCGAACTGATGCCGGGCAGCTATGCCAGCGTGAAGCTCAATTTGCAGCGCGAGGCCGCGCCGCTCAGCATTCCCGCCAGCGCGCTGATCTTCAACAGCAGCGGCCTGCGCGTCGCAACCGTCAGCCCCGATGACAAGGTGCTGTTCAAGACCGTCAAGATCGGCCGCGACCTCGGCAAGGAGATCGAGATCGCCTCGGGCCTCGCCCCCGACGACCGCATCATCACCGCTCCGCCGGACGGCCTCGCTGACGGCGACCATGTCCGCGTGACCGGTGCCGGTGCCAAGAGCAAGCCGACGACCGCGTCGGAAAAGCAGGATGTGAAGGGGTAAGGCGGACAGGTAGGCTCGCTCCGCTCGCACCTCCAGCGACAAAGGCGAAGCCTTTGCGCAGGGATGACGGCGGAGTTTGTGGCGCGGCAGGAAGTGCTACCCCACCCGCCATTCCTGCACGCCATCACCGGCGGTGACAATGTTGCCCGTGGTGCCGACCGGCGTGCGGTCCATATCCTGCAGATGCGTCAGCGTCGCGGTGTCGCTTGCCGGGATGCGGCCGAGGGTGCGGCGGCCGTCCTCGGTGCGCAGCATGGTGACGCCGTGCTCGACCTCGCCATTGGCGCGATAGATCACGGTGAAGGCCTCGACCTTGCCTTTCCCTGTCGCCTCCGCAGTGAAGTCGGGCACGTTGCGGCGGTTGCGGTCGGCCTCCGCCTGCACGCTCGTGTCCTGCTCGAGCGCGGCTGTCGGCGCCGCGCGCGACAGCACGAGGCCATGATGCTTGGTGACGAAGCCGCCCTGGCCGTAGAGCAGGCCGAGCGTGCCGCAGCCGCGCAGCTTGCGCACCATCGCGCAGGCCGAATGCGTCATGTAGGTGTTGAGCGGCGCGCCGAAGAACGTCAGACCACCGGTCACGGTCGGCTGCACGTCGGCGCCCAAGCCGAGCGTCCGCCGCGCCATCTTCGGCACGCAGGGGAAGCAGCTATAGAGCTCGATCGCGTCGAACTTCCTGCCGTCTCCGCCGACGAGGTCCATCACCGCCTTCAGCACCGCATTCTGTGCGTGGCTCTCGACGAACTGATCGCGGATCAGATAGTCGCGCGGCTCTTCGGCCGAGGCGCCGCCGAGCGGATAGATCAGCTTGTCTTCCGGCACGCCCGCCGCGCGCGCTTTCGCCAGGCTGGTCAGGATCAGCGCGCCGCCCATGTTCACCATCGGATTCGCCACCATCAGCTTGGTGTAGGGCCAGGCGATCATCCGGTTGTCCGGCGTCGCCGTGGTGATCTCGTCGCCGCTGAAGCGCTTCTTGAGCCAGGAGTTCGGATTGTCGGCGGCGACCCGCGCATAGGTCGACCACAACTCGCCGGACTCCTTCAGCGCCTCGCGCGGCGTCTGGCCCCAATGCGCTGAGGTCGCGGACTCATAGAGCGGATAGACCGTGATCGGCCGGAACACGCCGAGCGCAACGGCAAGCGGTTTCTGGAATGCGGCGCCGCGCTTCGGCTCCTCCACGTCGTGCGCGAACGGCGTCCACGGCAATTCGACGCCGGCGCGCTGCGCCTTGGTCGCGGTCGACTGCGCCTCCGCGCCGCAGACCGCGGCAACGCTGCATTCGCCGCGCGCGATGCGCTGCGCCGCCTCGTGCAGATAACGGATCGGGCTCTCGCCGCCGACCGGGCCGTAATAGAGATGCGCCGGCGCAATGCCGAGTCGTTGCGCCAGCTGCTTCTCGGGATCGCGGTAGCGCCAGCTCAGGAAGTTGACGACGTCGAGCGATTGCACATCGGCGAGCAGTTTTGCGCCGCTGTCCGCCTCGGCGCGCTTCAGCGCCTCTTCGAGCAAAGTGAGCGGCTCGAGGCCGGCGGCGATGTCCTTGGGACGATCGACGACCTCACCGACGCCGACGATGACGGGAATGCGGTCTTCGGGGATGCTGTTCGACATTCTTGTTGCTTCACTCTGGGATATTGGACTCGATGGTTGTTCTAGGCGTCATTGCGAGCGAAGCGAAGCAATCCATATCTCGACCCGGGGAGAGGCGGATTGCTTCGTCGCTTCGCTCCTCGCAATGACGGTTGTGCTGTTGTGCTACTCCGCCACCAGCGCATTCATGTGCTCGACGGCTTCGACGAAATCTTCCTTGAACTCCTGCACCACGGCGCCGGCCGACTTCACGCTGTCGACCAGGCCGACACCCTGGCCGACGAAATAGCTGACGAGATCCCGCGCCTTCTCGTTGCCGGCGGCAGCGGCGCGGTCGATGGCGTTGAAGGCGTCGCGGCTGATGATGCTTTGCAGCGGCATCGGCAGCGCGCCGGGGCTGTCCGGCGCACGGTCCCAGGCGTCGGTCCACACCGAGCGGAGCTGCCGCGCCGGCTTGCCGGTGCGGCCCTTGGAGCGGATGGCGTCGCGCGAGGACGCCGCGATCATCTTCTCGCGGAAGATCTCCGAGGTTTCCGACTCTACCGTGGCAAGCCAGACCGAGCCGGTCCAGGCGCCGGCCGCGCCCATCGCCATGCAGGCCGCCATCTGGCTGCCGGTCATGATGCCGCCGGCGGCAAGCACCGGCACGTCGCGGATATTCCTGACCGCCTTGATCACCTCGGGGACCAGCACCATGGTCGAGACCTCGCCGCAATGGCCGCCGGCCTCGGTGCCCTGCGCGACCAGAATGTCGACGCCGGCCGCGACCTGGCGCAGCGCATGCTCCTTGGAGCCGATCAGCGCTGCTACCGGCACACCGTGCTTGCGGCCCATCTCGATCATCGCCTTCGGCGGCACGCCGAGCGCGTTGGCTATCAGCCGGATCGGATGGCGGAACGAGACCTCGAGCAATTGCAGCGCAGTCTCGGCGTCGAACGGTTGCGGCTGGTTGTCGGCGACGTTTCGGCTGGTCAGCTCGATGTCGTACTTCTTCAGCAGATTGCGGGTGAAGTCGCGATGCTCCTGCGAGACACGCGCCTCGAGGCTCTTCCAGGTGACGTTCTTCTCGCCCGCAGTCGAGATGTTTTCCGGGATCAGCACATCGATGCCATAGGGCTTGCCGTCGACATGCGCGTCGATCCACTTCAGCTCCTGCTCCAGCGTCTCCGGCGAATGCGCGGTTGCGCCAAGCACGCCGAAGCCGCCGGCACGGCTGACCGCCGCGACCACGTCGCGGCAATGGCTGAAGGCGAGCAGGGGGAATTCGATTCCCAGCATGTCGCAGATCGGTGATTTCATGGGTTGGTTTTCTCCCGGCAGCCGTCTTTTGTGCTTGTTGGCATCAGGCTTCCGCGACGCTAGCGCATCATGGATGGTCAAGCCAAGCTGGTTTCCACTACGGCAATCTTGCGCGCAGGCGCTGCTCTGGCTGCATCCCTCGCGATGCATTCCGCAAGGTAGAAAATGCGAGAGCACGGGCTGGGCAAAGCCGAGCGCGCCCACCATCTAGTGCGAGCATGCGGATGGGCACGACGGTCGCCGGCCCAGCCTTTGGAAAAACATAAATCGGGAGCCAACGACGTGACTGACACCTCTGCCTACGAGCCGCCGAAAGTCTGGACCTGGAACAAGGAGAGCGGCGGGCGCTTCGCCAGCATCAACCGCCCGGTCGCCGGTCCGACCCATGACAAGGAATTGCCGGTCGGCCGTCATCCGCTGCAACTCTATTCGCTGGCGACGCCGAACGGCGTCAAGGTCACCGTGATGCTGGAAGAGCTGCTGGCGGCCGGTCACAAGGGCGCGGAGTACGACGCCTGGCTGATCAAGATCGACGGCAACCAGTTCGGCAGCGGCTTCGTTGCGGTCAATCCGAACTCGAAGATCCCGGCACTGATGGACCGCAGCGGGCCTGAGCCGATCAGGGTGTTCGAGTCGGGCTCGATCCTGGTCTACCTTGCGGAAAAATTCGGCGCGTTCCTGCCCACTGATGTCAAGACCCGCGCGGAAACCTTCTCCTGGCTGTTCTGGCAGATGGGCTCCGCGCCCTATCTCGGCGGCGGCTTCGGGCATTTCTATGCCTATGCGCCGACCAAGATCGAATACGCCATCGATCGCTTCGCGATGGAGGTGAAGCGCCAGCTCGACGTGCTCGACCGCAGGCTCGCCGACAACGAGTATCTCGCGGGCGATGTCTACACCATCGCCGACATGGCGGTGTGGCCGTGGTACGGCAGCCTCGCCAAGGGCCTGCTCTATGGTGGCGGCGAATTCCTCTCGGTGCAGGACTACAAGAACGTGCAGCGCTGGACCGACGCGATCGCGGCGCGGCCCGCGGTGAAGCGCGGCCGCATGGTCAACCGCACCTGGGGCGAGCCGTCGAGCCAGCTGCATGAGCGCCATGACGCCGGCGATTTCGAGACCAGGACGCAAGACAAGATCGGCGATCAGGCGGCGTCGTAGCTTCACAACCTTGTAGGGCGGATTAGCGTAGCGTAATCCGCCATTCTCTCGGCCGGAGCGGCGGGTTACGCTGCGCTAACCCGCCCTACGCATCGGCGCGTCACCCCGGCAGATCGTCGTACTCCGGATGCTTCTTCATGAAGCCCTGGATGAACTCGCATTTCACGACGAGCTTGATGTGCTGCGCGCGGACGGCATCGAGCGTCGCACGGGCGAGCTTGGAGCCGATGCCGCGGCCGCCGAGCTCCGCCGGCACCTCGGTATGCACCAGCGTGATCGTATCCGGCGTCTTGCGGTAGACCACGAAGGCGGTGGTGCCATCGACGGCGAGTTCGAACCGGCTCTGGGCCTCGTTGTCGCGGAATGCTTCGCTCATTGTCTTGTCCTCATGATTTCTTCGCCGCACCCGCGGCCGCGGGAAACACCACGCGGTCGTCGGTGCGGCAGTAGCGGTCGGCGAACATGCGGCCGATCGGGTGGTAGCGCTCCATGTGGACGCGCATGGCGTCACGGTCCCACAATTCGTCACGGATGTGGAAGTGGATGCCTTCGCCCATGATCAGCTGGCGGTCGCCATTGACGTCGATCAGCTTCCAGGTCTTGCACTCCATCGCGAACGGCGCGTCGGCAAGCCGGGGTACCGCGATCTTGCTTGAGGGTGCGAGCTTGAGGCCGAGATAATCCGGCTCGCCGATCTCGGGCGGGAAGTCGCCCGAGCTCTCGTGCATCGCGCGCGCCAGCGGCTCGTCGGTCAGGTTGACCACGAACTCGCCGAGGCGCTGGATGTTGACCATCGTGTCCTTCTCGCGGCCGTCGGGCCTGCGGTTGACCGCGAACATGCAGAGCGGCGGGTCTTCGCAGAACACGTTGAAGAACGAGAACGGCGCCGCATTGACCACGCCATCCGCGTTGTGACTCGTTACCCATGCGATCGGTCGCGGCAGCACGAAGGAGGTCAGCACCTTGTAGCGTTCGCGCTGGGTGAGGTCGCTTGCGGCGTATTCCATGGGATGATCCGAACAACGTAGGGCGGGTTAGCGAAGCGTAACCCGCCGCTGCCGGACCGCAAAGTAAAAGGCGGGTTACGCTTGCGCTAACCCGCCTTACGATTTCCGCTTGTTCGTCTCCCCGCACGCGGGGAGGAGACGACAAGCCTACGTCATGCTTAGCTCGTGGCGGCCGACCACCATCCAGTGCACCTCGTCCGGACCGTCGGCGAAGCGCAGATGGCGGACGTCCTGGTACATTTCGCCGAGCGGCGACCATTGCGAGATGCCTGTGGCGCCGTGCATCTGGATCGCCTGGTCGATCACCTTGCAGGCGCGCTCGGGCACCATGGCCTTGACCATCGAAACCCAGACGCGGGCTTCCTTGTTGCCGAGCACGTCCATCGCCTTGGCCGCCTTCAACACCATCAGCCGCATCGCCTCGATCTCGCAGCGCGCCTGGGCGATGATCTGCATGTTGCCGCCGAGATGGGCGATCTTTTTGCCGAACGCTTCGCGGGTGAGGCCGCGCTGCACCATCATGTCGAGCGCCTTCTCGGCCTTGCCGATGGTGCGCATGCAGTGATGGATGCGGCCCGGGCCGAGCCGGACCTGCGAGATCTCGAAGCCGCGGCCTTCGCCGAGCAGCATGTTCTCCTTCGGCACCTTCACATTGTTGAAGCGCAGATGCATGTGGCCGCGCGGCGCATGGTCATGGCCGAACACGTGCATCGGGCCCAGGATCTCGACGCCGGGGGTGTCGATCGGCACCAGGATCTGCGACTGCTGCTTGCTCGGCGCCGCGTCGGGATTGGTCTTCACCATCACGATCATGATCTTGCAGCGCGGATCGCCGGCGCCGGAGATGTAGTACTTCTCGCCGTTGATCACCCACTCGTCGCCGACCAGCTTTGCGGTGGTCGAGATGTTCTTGGCGTCGGAGGAGGCGACGTTCGGCTCGGTCATCGCATAGGCCGAGCGGATCTCGCCGTTAAGCAGCGGCTTCAGCCACTTCTCCTTCTGCGCCTTGGTGCCGACGCGCTCCAGCACTTCCATGTTGCCGGTGTCGGGGGCCGAGCAGTTCATCGTCTCGGAGGCCAGCGGGCTCTTGCCGAGCTCGGCGGCGATATAGGCGTAGTCGAGGTTGTTGAGGCCGTCGCCGGTTTCGGCGTCGGGCAGGAAGAAGTTCCAGAGACCGACCTCCTTCGCCTTGTCCTTGGCCTTCTGCAGGATCGCGAGCTGTTGGTCCGTGAAGCTCCAGCGGTCGGTCTTCTTCTCGCCGGCGCGATAGAACTCGACCGACATCGGATCGACCGTGTCGCGGATGAACTGCTTCACATGGTCGTAGAGCGGGCGGACCTTGTCCGACATGCGGAGGTCGTTGAGCTCGTCGCCCGGATTGAGCGTGTAGTTCGTGGTGCGCGGCACATAGGCATGCTTCATTGTCGTTTCTCCCGTCGCGAAGGCGCGTTTCGCGGCGGACAATAAACGCGCGCGGCGCGAAGCGCGAGTACCGATTTTCCTGATGTCTCTACCGCATCGCGGAATTTCGCGACGGCGTTTCAAACGTTGTTTGAACGCCGCCGCGGACAGCGTGAAAAAGTCCGGCGGATGCCGGTTAGGTCATCCGGTGCATCGCGCAGATCTTGTTGCCGTCGAGGTCACGCAGATAGGCGAGGTAGAGCTTGATGCCGTTGCCTTCTCGGACGCCCGGCGGGTCCTCGCAGGTCTTGCCACCATGGGCGATGCCGGCCGCGTGCCAGGCATGGACCTGCTCCGGCGAAGAGCAGGCAAAGCCGATCGTGCCGCCATTGGCGTGCGTCGCCGGTTCGCCGTTGATCGGCCTGGAAACCATGAAAATGCCGGCCTTGGTGAGGTACATGATGCGGTGACCGTCGACCCGGGCCGGCCGGACATCGAGCGTGCCGAGCAGCGCATCATAAAACGCCTTGGCCTTGTCCAGATCGTTGGTGCCAACCATCACATGTGAAAACATCTGAAATATCCTCCCTGTTGTTGACCAAAGCCGCTTTGTCGCGTGCTTGCCGCTCGAACGCTTAGCAGCAGTTTTGCCGCGACGGAAGCGACGCTGCGTCGCGCCGCGCACTCTCCCTTCGGAGCAAGTCAACGCAAGACCCGGACGCAGCAGCCCCGCGAGGATGCGGATGTATGACCCACAGACCGCGCAACATATTCGATGTCGTCCCGGGCAAGCCAACGGGTCGGCGCGAAGCGCCGCCCGATGACATGCTCCGCGCGACCCGGGACCCATAACCACCAATGATTGTTATGCGCGACGCTGGGGCCGCAGCTCACTCCTACAACACGACCCTGTGGTTATGGGTCCCTGCTTTCGCAGGGACGACATCCGTGTTGCGTCAAGAGCCAATTCAGAAAGCCGTGTACCCGCCGTCGATCACAAAGCAATCAGCCGTATGATAAGACGACGCCTTGCTCATGAGGTAGACGGCGATGCCGCCGAAATCGCTCGGCTCACCGAAGCGGCGTACCGGGATGCGCGGCATCACATTGGCGACGAACTTGTCGTTGGCCATGATGCCGGCGGTCATGTCGCTCTTGATCCAGCCGGGCAGGATCGCATTCGCGGTGACGCCGTGGCGGGCGAGCTCGACGCCGAGCGCGCGGCACAGCGCGTTCAGCGCGGCCTTGGTGCCGGCATAGTGCTCGTTGCGCGCGGTGCCGAACAGCGAGGCGAGGCTCGAGGTCGCGACCAGCCGGCCGAACTTGTCGCCGGCCTCGGCGCGCTCGGTCATGTGGCGTGCCGCAGCCTGGAATACGTGGAAGACGCCGTCGAGATTGGTCGCGAACATCTTGCGCCATTCCTCCTCGGTGCGGTCGATGAAGGAGCGGCGTCCGCCGCCGCCGATGCCGGCATTGGCGAAGCAGCCGTCGACGCGGCCGAAGGTGTCGAGCGTCGCCTTCATCGCGGTCTTGACCGAGCCGGGATCGGTGACGTCGCAGAATTGGGTTGCGACCTTGCCGGGTCCGGCCTTCATCGAGGCCGCGGCGTTGGCGTTTTTTTCCGCGTTGCGGCCCCAGATCGCGACGTTGCAGCCGGCGGCGTTCAACGCCTGCGCGATGCCGAGGCCGATGCCGCCATTGCCGCCGGTGATGACAGCAACGCGGCCGGTGAGATCGAAGATGCCACTCATTGGGGTTTCCATTTGGTTTGGTGCGCGCTAATCACGCGTTCACGGATGGGCTTGCTGCCGACCATGGACAAGCCCGGCACAAAAATCAAATATGGGTCGAAGCATCGACCTACCGCGGTACCCACCGCCGAAGCAACGTAAAGAGGAAACCATGCAGTTCAAGCACGTCACGCTCGACTTCGACGGATCGGTCGCGATCCTCAAACTCGACCATCAGGAAGTCATGAACGCGGTCTCGATCGACATGCTGGGCGGCCTTGCCGAGGCGCTCGATGCGATCGACGACAAGCGCGACGAGGTGCGCTGCCTGGTGATCACCGGCGCGGGCCGCGCCTTCTGCACCGGCGCCAATCTGCAGGGCCGCAACCAGCAGCAGAAGCCCGGCAAGAGCAACGCCGGCGCCGCGCTGGAGACCGCGTTCCATCCGTTCCTGCGCCGATTGCGTAAGCTGCACTGTCCGATCGTGACGGCGGTGAACGGTCCGGCCGCCGGCGCCGGCATGAGCTTCGCACTGATGGGCGACCTCATCCTGTGCGCGCGCTCGTCCTATTTCCTGCAGGCGTTCCGCCGCATCGGCCTGGTGCCGGATTGCGGCTCGACCTGGCTGCTGCCGCGGCTGATCGGCAAGGCGCGCTCGGTCGAGCTGTCGCTGCTCGGTGAGCGGCTGCCGGCCGAGAAGGCGCTGGAATGGGGGCTCGTCAACCGCGTCTATGACGACGGCGCGCTGATGGAGGAGACCATGAAGCTCGCGCACGATCTCGCCAACGGGCCGACGGTCGCGCTGTCGCTGATCAGAAAACTCTATTGGGACAGCCCGGAAAACACCCTTGAGGATCAGCTCAATCTGGAATTCGAGTCGCAGCGGATCGCGGGCCGCGCCGAGGATTTCAAGGAAGGCGTCACCGCGTTCCTCGAGAAGCGGCCGGCGAAGTTCACGGGCAAATGATCGAGACCGAACTCACCCGCTGCGTCGCCTCGTTTCATCCTGGCGCGACCGGCGTCACCGGCGCCGCAAAACTATCTGGCGGCGCCAGCCAGGAGACCTGGACGTTCGACATCGTGCACCCGAACGGCACGATCGGCGCGATCCTGCGCCGTGCGCCGCCGGGTTATGGTGCGGCGCCCGGCCGCGCCGCCGGCCTCGAGGCCGAGGCGACGCTGATGCAGCTCGCGCACGACGCGGGCCTGCCGTCGCCGAAGGTGATGCATGTCTTGACGCCGGAGGACGGCCTTGGCCGCGGCTTCATCATGGCGAGGGTCGAAGGCGAGACCATCGCGCGGAAAATTTTGCGCGACGAGGAATTTGCCAAGGCGCGGCCGCTGCTGGCGCGCCAGCTCGGCCGTGTCATCGCCGGCATTCATGGCCTGCCGCGAGCAAAATTGCCGCAGCTGCGCGGCCTGACGGCAACCAAAGAGATCGAGGATCTCGCCCGCGAGTATCACAGCTTCAACTGGCCGCGGCCGGTGTTCGAATTGGCGCTGCGCTGGCTGCGCGATCACGATCCCGGTCCGTCGTCCGAGGTGACGCTGGTGCATGGCGATTTCCGCCACGGCAATCTGATCATCGGCCCCGACGGGGTGCGCGCGGTGCTCGACTGGGAGCTCGCGCACACCGGCGATCCGATGGAGGATCTCGGTTGGATCTGCGTCAATTCGTGGCGCTTCGGCGAGATCGACAAGCCGGTCGGCGGCTTCGGCTCCCGCGAGGACCTGTTCGCGGGTTATGCGGAGGCCGGCCGCAAGGTCGATCCTGATCGCGTGATGTTCTGGGAAGTGATGGGCACGCTGCGCTGGGGCGTGATGTGCTGCGGCATGATGCAGCGCTTCCGCCTGGGCCCCGATCATTCGATGGAGCGCGCGATGATCGGGCGGCGGGCGTCGGAGACCGAGATCGATCTGCTGCGGTTGCTAACTCCGCGAGGAAAGTAAGATGCAGGACGAACCGACACCCACCGAACTGATCAAGGCCGTCGCCGATTTCCTGCGCAACGAGATCGCACCCGCGATCAAGGGGCACAATAGCTTCAAGCTGCGCGTCGGCATCAACGCGCTCGATCTGGTGACGCGGCAGCTCGCGCTTGCCGAGGCCAGCGATGCGACCGAGGCCGCGCGGCTGAAGGCGCTGCTCGACACGGACGGCACGCTGATGGAGCTGAACCGCGCGCTGTCGGAGAAGATCGCAAGCGGCGGGCTCGACCTGACAACGCCGGGGTTGTCGGAGCATCTCTGGCAGACCACGATGGACAAGCTCGCCGTCGATCAGCCGAACTACGCGTCCTACAAGAGGGAGTTGGGGAATACGTAGGATGGGTAGGGCGAAGCGAAACCCATCACAAACGGCGCAAGCGTCGATGGGTTTCGCTTCGCTCTATCCATCCTACAAGCCGTCATTCCGGGGCGCCGCAAAGCGGCGAGCCCGGAATCCATACTCACGATCGTGGTTATGGATTCCGGGCTCGATGCTACGCATCGCCCCGGAATGACGGGTGGAGGAAGGTTGTTGCTACCGTCCCAGCCATTTCGGCGGGCGCTTCTCCGAGAACGCCTTCGGGCCCTCGATGTAATCCTGCGAGGCGGCCATCGCCTTCACCGCCGGATACTCGCGCTGCTCGGCCAGCGCCTGCTCCAGCGAGACTTCGAGGCCCTTCTGGATCGCCTGCTTGGAGGCACGGATCGACATCGGCGAGTTCTTGGCGATGGTCTCGGCCCAGCGCTCGGCGGCGGCCAGTGCTTCGCCCTGCGGCACCACCTCATTGACGAAGCCGAGCTCGAGGCCTTCCTTGGCACTGACATGGCGCGCGGTCAGGATCATGCCCATGGCGCGCTTCAGACCGATCTGGCGCGGCAAGCGGTGGACTCCGCCAGCGAGTGCCGCAAGGCCGACCCGCGGCTCGGGCAAAGCGAAGGTCGCGTTCTCCGAGGCAATGATCAGGTCGCAGGCCAGCGCGATCTCGAACCCGCCACCCATTGCGACGCCATTGACGGCGGCGATGATCGGCTTGTCGCAGTCGAAGCGGCTGGTCAGCCCGGCGAAGCCGCCCTTGTCCCAGCCGCGCTTGCCGCCGGCGGCCTGCCATTTCAGGTCGTTGCCGGCGCAGAACGCCTTGTCGCCGGCACCGGTGACGATCGCGACCCACTGCTCGGGATCGGCGGAGAAGTCGTCGAACACCTTGTTGAGCTCGAAATGCGCGTCGATATGCAGCGCGTTGTAAACCTCGGGCCGCGACAGCGTCACGATGGTGATGGGACCCTTGCGCGTCACCTTGGAGAATTTCAGATCCATGTTTGCTCCCGTCGATTTTCTGCGGCGAAGAATATGGCCACTATCCTACCGCCTGCACCTCGTTCCGCGCCATCCAATTACGCAATGCGACCGCGCGCGCAAGCCTCATCGGCCTGCTTGACTTGGCCGCGTGCTTCTCACCTTAATCGATCCGAACGCGGCTGCGCGATAGCGCCTAAACGCAAAACCAGAATCAACAATATCTTCGGGAGTGACCGCCTTGGATTTCAATCTGCCGGCTGACCTGACAGCCTATCTCGCCGAGCTCGATCGCTTCATCGAACGCGAGATCAAGCCGCTGGAAGCGGCTGACGACAACATCCGCTTCTTCGATCATCGCCGCGAATGGGCGCGCACCGATTTCGACAAGGGCGGCCTGCCGCGCCGTGAATGGGAGCTCTTGCTGCGCAAGGTCAAGAACTTGGCCGACGCCGCGGGTCATCTGCGCTTCGCGATCCCGAAGCGCTATGGCGGCAAGGACGGCTCCAATCTCTGGATGGCTGTGATCCGCGAGCATTTTGCCTCGAAGGGGCTCGGCCTGCACAACGATCTGCAGAACGAGCATTCGATCGTCGGTAATCTTCCGCTGGTCACCATGCTCGATCGCTATGGAACCGACGAGCAGAAGGCGATGATCGACGGCTCGATCACCGGCAAGTACCGCATCACGTTCGGCCTGACCGAGCCCGAGCACGGCTCCGACGCCACGCATATGGAGACCAGGGCGGTGCAGGCGACCCGCGACAACGTCAAGGGCTGGATCATCAACGGCGAGAAGATGTGGACCACAGGCATGCATGTGGCGACGCATTGCGCGCTGTTTGCCCGCACCTCCGGCAATGACGGCGACGCTCGCGGCATCAGCTGCTTCCTGGTGCCGGCGAAATCGCCGGGCGTGAAGGTCGAGGAGTACATGTGGACCTTCAACATGCCGACCGATCACCCGCGGGTCAGCTTCACCGACGTGTTCGTGCCTGAGGATGCGCAGTTCGGCGAGGTCGGCCGTGGCCTGTCGCTGGCGCAATGCTTCGTGCACGAGAACCGGATCCGCCAGGCGGCAAGCTCGCTCGGCGCCGCCGTCTATTGCATCAATGAGAGCGTCAAGTATGCCCGCGAGCGCAAGCCGTTCGGCAAGGCGCTGGCGGAGAACCAGGCGATCCAGTGGCCGCTGGTCGAGCTTGCGACCCAGGCCGAGATGCTGCGGCTGTTGATCCGCAAGACCGCGTGGGAGATGGATCAGCTGACCCAGGCGCAGGTCGAGCACACGCTGTCGGACCGGGTCTCGATGTGCAACTTCTGGGCAAACCGGCTGTGCTGCGAGGCCGCCGACCGCGCGATGCAGGTGCATGGCGGCATGGGTTATTCGCGCCACAAGCCGTTCGAGCACATCTACCGCCACCACCGCCGCTACCGCATCACCGAGGGCAGCGAGGAAATCCAGAAGCGCAAGGTTGCAGGCTTCCTGTTCGGCTACATGGGCGCCGGCAAGCACTGAGGCCTCAACCGAGGAGGGGCACGACATGGAAGGCGGATGCACCTGCAGGAACGTCCGCTACCGCCTGACCGGCAGGCCGATGATCGTGCACGCCTGCCACTGCACCTGGTGCCAGCGCGAGACCGGCACCGTGCATGCGCTCAACGCGATGTACGAGGCCGAGCGGGTCGAGCACATCGCGGCCGAGCCCGAAATCGTCGACACGCCATCGGCGAGCGGCAAGGGGCAGAAGATCGCCCGCTGCCCGCGCTGCAAGGTCGCGGTGTGGAGCAACTATCCGGGCGCGGGACCGGCGGTGCGCTTCGTTCGCGTCGGCACGATGGATGATCCGAGCCAGTGCCCGCCTGATGTCCACATCTTCACGTCGTCGAAGCAGCCTTGGGTGACGTTCCCGCCCGGCGCCAAGGTGTTCGCGGAGTATTACGATCGGCGAGAGGTCTGGCCGAAAGAGGCGCAGGAGCGCTGGCGGATCTTGCGGGAGAGGATGAAGAAGACTTGATGGACGCTTCTCTCACCATCGTCGTCCCTGCGAAAGCAGGGACCCATAACCACAGTCGGCTATTGGTTGAACGAGATGTGGCCCCAGCGTCGCTAGACAATGAGCAACGGTGGTTATTGGTCCCGGCTCGCGCTTCGCTGGGCCGGGACGACAGGGGAGGTTAGTTCACCTGCCGGTCCTTCCCCACCCAGTACGGATCGCGCAAATTCCGCCGCAAAATCTTGCCCGACGGGTTGCGCGGCAGCGCCGGGATGAAGTCGACAGATTTCGGCGTCTTGTAGCCCGCGATCCGCTCGCGGGTGAAGTTGATGATGTCGGTCGCCGTCGCGCTCTTGCCCGGCTTCATCACCACCACGGCCTTCACCGCCTCGCCCCATTTGTCGTCGGGGATGCCGATCACGGCGGCTTCCGCCACGTCGGGGTGGTCGCACAGCGCGCTCTCGACTTCGGCCGGATAGATGTTCTCGCCGCCGGAGATGATCATGTCCTTGATGCGGTCGTGGATGTAGAGATAGCCGTCGCTGTCCATGTAGCCGGCATCGCCGGTGCGCAGCCAGCCGTCGCTATCGATGGTGCGCGCGGTGGCCTCGGGCAGATTCCAGTAGCCGGCCATGTTGGAGCCGGAGCGGGTGGCGATCTCGCCGACCTCGCCCGGCGGCAGCGGCTTGCCGTCCGGATCGAGGATCGCAAGCTCGATGCCGGGCAGCGCCTTGCCGGCGGAACGCATCCGGTCGAGCCCCTCGATGTGATCCTCCGGCGGCAGCGCGACGATGGTGCCGGTGGTCTCGGTCATGCCGTACATCTGCACGAAGCCGCATTTGAAGACCTCGATGCACTCCTTCAGCAGCGCCGCCGGGATCGGGGAGGCGCCGTACAGCATGTATTTCAGGCGCGAGAAGTCGACCTGCCGCGCGCGCGGCTGCCGCACCACGAACTGCATCGCCGCCGGGACCATGAACAGCTTGGTGATGCCGGACTGCTCGAAGAAGTCGAGCACCTTGGTCGGATCGAACTCGCGGGCAATGACGCCGCGGGCGCCGTGATAGAGCCCCATGACGCCCCAACCCGAGCCGCCGATGTGGAAGATCGGCATCGCGACCAGCGAGACGTCGTCGGTGGTCCACCGGTTCCATTCCGGCTTCTCGGCTTCGTTGCCGCTCTGCACCAGATTGAGGAAGTTGGCGTGCGACAGCATCGCGCCCTTCGGCTTGCCCGTGGTGCCCGAGGTGTAGAGCTGGATCGCGATGTCCTTCGGCTCGATCGCAACCCGCGGGTCGTCGCCGCTCTGCGCGTCGCGCCAGGCGAGATAGTCGGGCCATTCGGGTGCCCCGCCCTCGGTCGTGATGACGGTGCGGACGCTCGGCAGCTTGTCCCTGATGTTGCGCGCCTGCGTGATGAATTCGGGGCCGACGAACAGCACTGGCGCCCTGCAGTCGTCGACGATGAAGGCGACCTCGGGGCCTGCGAGGCGCCAGTTCACCGGCGCCATCACCACGCCGGCCTTCATCGCGCCCATCAGCAATTCAAAATAGAAGTCGCTGTTCTTGCCGAGATAGGCGATCCGCTCGCCCTTCTTGATGCCCATCGCGATCAGCGCATTGGCGACGCGGTTGGTTTTGACGTCGAATTCGGCGAAGCTGGTTTGCCGGCCCTCGAACTCATAGGCCAGCGCATCGCCGCGGCTGTTGGCGCGGTCGCGCACCATGTCGGCGAGGTTGCTCAGTTTCGGCGCGTCGGACATGTTTCCCCCGTGACGTCTTGTTTTGGTTGCGCGGAGTGTGGCGGCATCCGGCAGCAAAGACAATACGGGGGAAGTGGCCGCGATGTTTCAACATCGTCGTCCCGGCGGAGGCCGGGACCCATTGCCACAAATGTTGGTTTGGCGCGACGCTGGGGCCACAGCGTGCGCCGCCGCAGAGAGCGGTGGTTATGGGTCCAGGCCTTCGCCGGGACGACAGTGGTGGTTGAGGCGCAAGCGCGGGCTTCAACCCCGCGCTGCACGATCCTTCTCGTTCTGCGCCTTGATCGAGTCGCGCGCCTTGGTCCAGTCGTCGTCGCTCCAGTCGCGCAGCTGATAGAAATTGCCGCCCATCGCGAGCGCCTGCGCGCCGTCCATGGCGATGGTCTCGCCATTGATCCAGTCGCAGCCGCCGGAGATCAGGAATACCGCGAGGTTCTGCAACTCCTCCATGGTGCCGACCCGGCCCATCGGGTTCATCGCCTTGGTCCGCGCGCCGGCCTCGTCGCCGGGCTTGATGCGCTTGCTCATGCCCTCGGTCGGAATCTCGCCCGGGGCGATGGTGTTGAGGCGGATGCCGTGGCGGCCCCATTCGATCGCGAGCGACATCGTCATGGCGTGGATCGCCGACTTGCTCATCGCCGACGGCACCACATAGGGCGAGCCGTTGCGCACCCAGGTCACGGTGATCGACACCACGTTGCCGCGATGGCCGCCGGCGATCCAGCGCCGGCCCACCGCATGCGTCACATAGAAGGTGCCGTGCATCACGATGTTGGCCACTGCATCGAACCCGCGCGCGGAGAGCTCTTCCGAGCGCGAGATGAAATTGCCGGCGGCGTTGTTGATGAGATCGGTGAGGGGACCGCTGGTGGTCCAGATCGCCTCGATCATCTCGTCGACCGCCATCGCATTGCGGATATCGACGCCGTGGCTGACCACGCGTCCGCCATGCTCGGCCATCAATTCGG
The DNA here is from genome assembly GCF_018129565.1 of Bradyrhizobium sp. AUGA SZCCT0105. Lineage (NCBI taxonomy): Bacteria > Pseudomonadati > Pseudomonadota > Alphaproteobacteria > Hyphomicrobiales > Nitrobacteraceae > Bradyrhizobium > Bradyrhizobium sp. AUGA SZCCT0105. The sequence continues at coordinate 1,473,147 of NZ_JAFCMK010000001.1, forward strand.
TGGCGGTCTCGTCGCAGACGCTCTTGCGGCGGCCGCAGATATGCACCTCGGCTCCGAGCTGCAGGAACCGCGTGGCCATGGCCTTGCCAAGGCCGGTGCCACCACCGGTTACCAGTATGCGCCGCCCGGCAAGAAGCTGGTCAGAGAACATCGTTTCCTCCACGGGGGTTGTCAGTTAATTGGTCGATTGACTAAAAGCGGACAACGGCCTTTGTGTAAAGCGCCAACTCAAGGACAAAGCGGAGGGAATGATGGAAGATCGCGTTTCGATATCGATTTCAGACGGTATCGCCGATGTCCGCCTGGTGCGGCCGGACAAGATGAACGCGCTCGATGCCGCGATGTTCGAGGCATTGGTCGCCGCAACCGACCGGCTTTCCAAGGAAAAGGGCGTCCGGGTGGTCGTGCTGTCCGGCGAGGGCCGGGCCTTCTGCGCCGGTCTCGACATGGGCCGGTTCGCCGCCATGAAGGATGGCGGTAACGGGGTGCCGGGCGGCGAGAACCGCGACCTCACCATTCGCACCCACGGCAAGGCCAATTTCGCGCAGCAGGCGGTCTGGGGCTGGCGCCAGCTTCCGGTGCCCGTGATCGCCGCGGTCCATGGCGTCGCGTTCGGCGGCGGCTTCCAGCTCGCGCTCGGCGCCGACATGCGCTTCCTCTCTCAGGACGCGCGGATGTCGATCATGGAGATCAAATGGGGCCTCGTCCCCGACATGGCGGGCACGCCGATCCTCGCGAGCCTCGTGCGCGACGATATCCTGCGCGAGCTCACCTATACCGGCCGGATCTTCTCGGCGCAGGAAGCCCAGGCTTACGGCCTCGCCACCCGCGTCTGTGACGACCCGCGTGCCGCCGCGCTCGAAGTCGCGCGCGAGATCGCCGGCAAGAGCCCGAATGCGATCCGTGCCGCCAAGCGGATGCTGAACAATCTGTCGGTCGATCCGGCCGCCGCGCTGCTTGCGGAGTCCGTCGAGCAGCAGAAGTTGCTCGGCAGCCCGAACCAGACCGAATCCGTGCGCGCCAATCTGGAGAAGCGGGCGCCAAGGTTTGCGGATGTTCGGTAGCGACCGCCGCGTCATTCCGGGGCGATGCGTAGCATCGAACCATGGTGCGCAATTGCGCACCAGGGAATCTCGAGATTCCGGGTCTGGTCCTTCGGACCATCCCGGAATGACCACGTAACCCGACGAGAGATCGGATCAAGACAAAATGGAAACGTCCCAACCCTTCCTCGGCATTATCAGCGGCGGTCGCCGGCGCGATCACGCTGCGGTCGCCGAGCGCACCGAGCGCATTGCCAGCGGCCTGAACAAGCTCGGCGTCAAGCCGGGCGACAGCGTCTGCATGCTGATGCGCAACGACATCGCCTTCATCGAGGCGGCCTATGCGGCGATGCGGCTCGGCGCCTATGGCGTTCCGGTCAACTGGCATTTCAAGCCGGAGGAGATCAACTACGTGCTGACGGATTCCGGCACGCGCGTCCTGATTGGCCATGCCGACATGTTGCACCCGCTGCGCGGCGCGATCCCTGCCGATGTCACCGTGCTCAGCGTGCCGACGCCGCCGGAAATCCTCGCCAACTACAAGATCAATCCCGATCATCTCGCGACGCCCGACTTCGCGATCGATTTCGAATCGTGGCTCGCGCAATTCCCGCGCTATGACGGCCCTGTGGTGCCGCAGCCGCAGAACATGATCTACACCTCGGGCACGACGGGCCATCCGAAGGGTGTGCGCCGCTTCGCGCCGACGCCGGAGCAGACCGCCAATGCGGAAGCGATGCGCGGGATGATCTATGGCCTGAGGCCGGGGGCGCGCGCGATCCTGCCGGGACCGCTCTACCATTCGGCGCCGAATTCGTTCGGGCTGCGTTCCGGCAAGCTGGGCGGCGCGCTGGTGCTGATGCCGCGTTTCGATGCGGAGGAATTTCTGCACCTGATCGAGCGCGAGAAGATCGACACCATCTTCATGGTGCCGACGATGTTCATCCGCCTGATGAAGCTGCCGGAGGAGGTGCGCCGGAAGTACGACATGTCGTCGCTGCGCCACATCATCCATGCCGCCGCGCCCTGTCCGCCCGACGTCAAGCGCGCCATGATCGAATGGTGGGGGCCGGTGATCTACGAATTCTACGGATCGACCGAGTCAGGCGCCGTGACGTTCGCCACTTCCGAGGACGCGCTGAAGAAGCCCGGCACGGTCGGAAAGATCTCGCCCGGCGCCGAACTGCGCTTCATCGGCGACGACGGCAAGGAGGTGCCGCAGGGCCAGATCGGCGAGATCTACTCGCGGATCGCGGGCAATCCCGATTTCACCTATCACAACAAGTCGGAGAAGCGCGCCGAGATCGACCGGCAGGGATTCATCACCTCGGGCGACGTCGGCTATATCGACGCGGACGGCTACGTCTTCATCTGCGACCGCAAGCGCGACATGGTGATCTCGGGCGGCGTCAACATCTACCCGGCCGAGATCGAGGCCGTGTTGCATGCGGTGCCCGGCGTGCACGACTGCGCGGTGTTCGGCATTCCCGACGCCGAGTTTGGCGAGGCGCTGATGGCGGTGGTCGAGCCGCAGCCCGGCGTCACGCTCGACATCGCCTCCGTCCGCGCCCAGCTCAAGACCGCGCTGGCCGACTACAAGGTGCCCAAGTACATCGAGATCCAGACCAATTTGCCGCGGGAGGATTCCGGAAAGATATTCAAGCGCCAGCTCCGCGATCCGTATTGGGAGCGGGCCGGGCGGAGGATCTAGGATCTAGGGCCGCAAACTCGCCATCGTCCCGGCCTAGCGCGCGATTGCGCGCGGGGCCAGGACCCAAGCCACGAGTGGCAATGTTGCGCAACGCTGTGGCCCCAGCCGGCCAACCACAGCCGACTGTGGTTTTGGGTCCCTGCTTTCGCAGGGACGACGGCCGTGTGTGCAGCGCTTCCAAGTTCATCTTGCGCTGCGGCAAAAAAAGCGCACACTCCGGAGGAACCCGGCAGCCTCTGGAGTAGCCCGCCATGTCACCCCAGACCATGCCTTCCGACACCGACCTCGGTGCCAGGAGTGCCGCAGAAGCCAGTCTCCTTGAGAAGGCGGCACAAGAGGAGGATGCACGGCTCCGGAACGACATCCGGCTCCTGGGGCGCGTGCTGGGCGACACCGTGCGCGACCAGGAAGGGGCCGACGTGTTCGACCTGGTCGAGCGCATCCGCCAGACCTCGGTCCGGTTCCATCGCGACGAGGACAAGCTGGCGCGGCGGGAGCTGGAAGGCATCCTCGACGGCATGTCGATCGCCGAGACGCTGCAGATCGTCCGCGCCTTCAGCTACTTCTCCCACCTCGCCAACATCGCCGAGGACCAGAACAACATCCGCCAGATGCGCAGCCGCGGCCCCAGCGGGGCGCCGCGGCCGAGCACGCTGGAGCAGACGCTGATCCATGCCCGCCAGGCTGGCATCAGCCCGGCCGACCTGCGCAGCTTTTTCAAAGGCGCGCTGGTCAGCCCGGTCCTGACGGCGCATCCGACCGAGGTCCGCCGCAAGAGCACGATGGACCGCGAGATGGAGATCGCGGAGCTGCTCGACCGCCGCGAGCGGCTGCAGATGACGCCGGAGGAGAGCGAGGCCAGCGACGAGCAGCTGCGCCGCGCGGTCGTGACGCTGTGGCAGACCAACCTGCTGCGCCGGACCAAGCTCACCGTGCTCGACGAGGTCGCCAACGGCCTGTCGTTCTACGATTACACCTTCCTGCAGGAAGTCCCGCGCGTGCATTGCGCGCTGGAGGACCGCCTGAACAACGAGGGCGGCGAGGCGGGCGAACTCGCCTCGTTCCTCCGGATGGGAAGCTGGATCGGCGGCGACCGCGACGGCAATCCGTTCGTCACCGCCGAGGTGATGCGCGGCACGCTGCGGCTGCAGTCGAGCCGGGTGCTCAGCTTCTATCTCGAACAGCTGCATACGCTCGGCGCCGAGCTGTCGCTCGCGGCACATCTCGCCGATATCTCGGACGAATTGCGGATCCTTGCCGAGCGTTCGCCGGACACCTCGCCGCATCGGAGCGGCGAGCCGTATCGTCTGGCGGTATCCGGTATTTATGCGCGGCTCGCAGCCACCGCCATGCGGCTCGAGGTCGAGACCACGCGGCCGCCGGTTGGCAAGGCCGAACCCTATGCGAGCGTGAATGAGTTCCAGGCCGATCTCGACGTGCTCAATCGATCGCTGATCGCCAACAATTCCGGCGTGATCGCGCGCGGCCGGCTGCGGCAGTTGCGGCGGGCGGTGGATTGCTTCGGCTTCCATCTGGCGCGGCTCGACATCCGCCAGAACTCTGCAGTGCACGAACGCACCATCGCCGAGCTGCTCGATACCGCAAATCCCGGCATGTCCTACTTTGCGCTCGGCGAGGATGCACGCGTCAACCTGCTGCTCGGCGAATTGCGCAACGCGCGGCCGCTGGCGTCGCCCTTCGTCAAATATTCCGAGGAGACCCGGGGCGAGCTCGCCGTGTTCCGCGCCGCGGCCGAGGCCCACGCCAGGTTCGGTCCCGAAGTGATCCCCCAGTGCATCATCTCGATGTGCAAGGGCATGTCGGACATGCTTGAGGTCGCGGTGCTGCTGAAGGAGGTTGGGCTGGTCAATCCGTCCGGCCGCAGCGCCATCAACATCGTGCCGCTGTTCGAGACCATCGAGGACCTGCAGGCCTCGAGCGGTATCATGGACCGCATGCTGGTGCTGCACGACTATCGCAAGCTGGTCGATAGTCTGGGCAGCGTGCAGGAGGTGATGCTCGGCTATTCCGACAGCAACAAGGATGGCGGCTTCGTCACCTCGGGCTGGGAGCTCTACAAGGCCGAGATCGGCCTCGTCGAGGTGTTCGAACGCCACGGCGTGCGGCTGCGCCTGTTCCATGGCCGCGGCGGCTCGGTCGGCCGCGGCGGCGGTCCGAGCTATGATGCGATCATCGCGCAGCCCGGCGGCGCGGTGAACGGCCAGATCCGCATCACCGAGCAGGGCGAGATCATCTCCTCGAAATATTCCAATGCCGAGGTAGGCCGCAGCAACCTGGAGATCCTGGCCGCAGCGACGCTGGAAACCAGCCTGCTGCAGCCGCGGCAGAGCGCGCCACGCCCCGAATATCTCAAGGCGATGGAGGAGATTTCCGCGCTCGCGTTCAAGGCCTATCGGGGTCTCGTCTACGAGACCGAAGGCTTCGCCGACTATTTCTGGGGCTCGACCGTCATCAACGAGATCGCGACCTTGAACATCGGCAGCCGTCCGGCTTCGCGCAAGAAGACCCGCGAGATCGAGGACCTGCGGGCGATTCCCTGGGTGTTCTCCTGGGCGCAATGCCGGCTGATGCTGCCGGGCTGGTACGGCTTCGGCAGCGCGGTCGAGACATGGATTGCCGAGCACCCGGAGCAGGGCATGCCGTTCCTGCAGGAGCTCTACAGGGAATGGCCGTTCTTCCGCACGCTGCTCTCCAACATGGACATGGTGCTGGCGAAGAGCTCGATTGCGATCGCCTCGCGCTATGCGGAACTTGTGCCCGACGTCGCGCTGCGCGAGAAGATCTTTGGCCAGATCCGCCGCGAGTGGCATCTTTCAATCGAGACGCTGCTCGACATCATGGGCCACGACCGGCTGTTGCAGGGCAACCCGCTGCTGGAGCGCGGCATCCGCAACCGCTTCCCCTATCTCGACCCGCTCAACCACGTGCAGGTGGAGCTGCTCAAGGAACACCGCGCGCAGAATCCAGACGAGCAGGTGCTGCGCGGGATTCAGATCACGATCAACGGGATCTCGGCTGGCTTGCGGAACAGCGGCTAGCCCCAGCGTCGTCCCGGCCTAGTGCGCGATTGCGCACGGGGGCCGGGACCCATAACCACGACTGGTCGTGTGACGAGAAGCTGGAGCCCCAGCTTTTCAAACAATCGGCGCTGGTGGTTATGGGTCCCTGCTTTCGCTGGGACGACAGCGCATTTGCGTCAGCAGTTATGCGCGCCTCTTGTCTCCACATACACCGCATACAATGACTGGCTTGCGGTCATGAACAGGCGGTTGCGCTTCTTGCCGCCGAAGGTGAGGTTGGCGCAGGTCTCCGGCAGCAGAATCTGGCCGATCCGCTGGCCGTCGGGTGCGAACACCTGCACGCCGTCATAGCCCGGTCCGACCCAGCCGGCGCCGACCCAGATGTTGCCATCGATGTCGACACGCATGCCGTCCGGGAAGCCTGACTTTCCGTCCAGCGTCATGTCGATCAGCGTGCGCGGGTTGGACAGCTTGTCGCCGTTGAGGTCGTACTGCCAGACGATGTTCTTGGCGTTCGGATAATGCGTGATGCCGGTGTCGCAGACATAGACCTTCTTGTAGTCGTGGCTGAAGGCGATGCCGTTCGGCTTGAACGGTTCGTCGGCAACCTTGGTGATCTGCCCGGTTACAGCATCGATGCGGTAGACGGCCTCTTTCTGGTAGGGCTGGTTCGAGCCGGTGTTGGCGCGCTGGCCCTCGTAGATCGAGATCGCGCCGTAGCCGGGATCGGTGAACCAGATCGACTTGTCGTTGGGATGCACGACCATGTCGTTCGGGCCGTTGAGCTGCTTGCCATTGGCCTGCTCGGCCAACGACGTGACGGTTCCATCGTGCTCGTAGCGCACCAGCCGCGTGCGCTCGGCCGTGATCTGGCGGCCCTCGAAATCGAAGGTCGAGCCGTTGGCCTCGTTCGACGGCTTGTGGAACTGCTCGGAGATATGGCCGTCATCGTCCAGATAGCGCAACTGCCGGTTGGCCGGGATATCGCTCCACACCAGGTACTGGCCCTGCGCGTTCCAGGCCGGGCCTTCCGCCCAGAGGCAGCCGGTGTACAGCCGCTTGATCGCGGTGTTGCCGACCTTGGCCTTGAAGCGCTTGTCGTCGATCACTACGATGTCAGGGTCGGGATAACGCTGCGGCTCCGCATTGCGGCCGAAGTCGCGCGCTGCAGCATCGGATGCAGCCATCGCAGTTGCAGCAAGCGCCGTTGCGCCGCGCAAGATGGTTCGACGGTCGAACGCCTTCGCGCCGTCGCTCTCGTGTTTCGCTGTGTTGCTTGGATTTGTCACGAAAGTCCTCCCAGGCTTTTTTGTTATCGGGAGGACGATCATGCGCCCGCAATTTGGGCACAATGCGGGCGCGCTGTGAAGAAACAACCAAAGAGTGTGTCGCCCCGGCCTCGTGCGCGATTGCGCACGGCGTTCGCCGAGGCGACTTTTTCATAAAACTGTCAGATCGGATCCCAAATTCAGATCGGATCCCAGGTGAAGACGTCGGCCGAGCGGTCGAGCTTGGCGAACGATCCCTTCAGCGCCGGCATGCCGTGTTCGGCAATGGTCTCGGGCGTCCAGCCTTCGCCGCGATGAACCGAGCGCACCGGACGATGCTGGCCGAACAGGAAGATCTCGTTCATGCGCACGCCGAAGATCTGCCCGGTGACATCCTTGGCGGCGTCCGAGAGCAGATAGGCGCAGACCGGCGCGATCTTCTCCGGGCCCATCTGCTTGATCTTCTCGACGCGCGCCTTCTCGGCGTCGGTCTCGGTCGGGATGGTGCCGATCATGCGGGTCCAGGCGAACGGCGACACGCAGTTCGAGCGCACGTTGAAGCGGCCCATGTCGAGCGCGATCGATTTCGACAGGCCGACGATGCCGAGCTTGGCCGCGGCGTAGTTGGCCTGGCCGTAATTGCCGATCAGGCCGGAGGTCGAGGTGAAGTGCACGAACGAGCCTGACTCCTGCTCGCGGTAGATGCGCGCCGCGGCGTGGCTGACATAGAACGAGCCCATCAGATGCACCTTGATGACGGCCTCGAAGGCTTCCACGCTCATCTTGTGGAAGATCATGTCGCGCAGGATGCCGGCATTGTTGACGACGCCGTCGAGCCGGCCGAAATGATCGGTCGCGGTCTTCACGATCTTGCTGGCCGGGATCGCTTCCGCCACCGACTCGAAATTGGCGACGGCGGTACCGCCGCGCTTCTTGATCTCCTCGACGACTTCCTCGGCGGGCGCCGCGCTCGAGCCGCCACCGTCGGCGGCGCCGCCGGGATCGTTGACCACGACCTTGGCGCCTTCCGCCGCGCAGAGCAGCGCAATCTCGCGGCCGATGCCGCGGCCCGCGCCGGTGACGATGATGACTTTATCCTGCAGTGATTTTGCCATGTGGGTTCTCCTTGGTTCTGTGTGTCCGCAGGCCGATGCAGAACCCACTCGTCATGCGCGGGCTTGGCCCGCGCATCCATCCTTCCTCAGAAGGAGATGGATTGCCGGGTCAAGCCCGGCAATGACAGATTGGGCGCTGCGCTCGCGCGGGCCATTGCTATCGTTCGTTCGTAAAGATGATCGTGCCTGACGCGGCGAACATGCCGCCGACGCCGTGGCAGACCGAGATCTTCGCGTTCGGCACCTGCGCCGGCGCGATGCCGCGCATCTGCCGCACGCTCTCCTGCAGTGCGTACATGCCGTACATCCCGGAGTGCATGTAGCTCAGCCCGCCACCGTTTGTGTTGAGCGGCAGCTTGCCGCCGGGGCGGGTGTTGCCGTCGGCGATGAACTTGCCGGTTTCCTCATGCGGCATGAAGCCGAGGTCGCCGAGGCCGTAGAGCGGCAAATGCGCGAAGGCGTCGTAGATCATCAGGTGGTCGACGTCCTTGTGGGCGATGCCGGCTTCCTTGAAGGCGAGCGGGCCCGCCACCTTGAAGGCGCGCGATGAGTCAAATGTCTTCATCTGGCTGACCATCGGCGTTTCCACGCTCTCGCCGGTGCCGAGGATGTAGACCGGCTTTTGCGGGAAATCCCTGGCGCGATCGGCCGAGGTGAGGATCAGCGCGCCGCCGCCGTCAGTGACGAGGCAGCATTGCAAGAGCCGGAACGGATAGGCGATCATCCGCGAGTTCAAGACGTCGGCGACCGTGATCGGGTCCTTCATGGTTGCGCGCGGGTTCTTCGCCGCCCATTCGCGCTGCACGACGGCGACCATCGCGAGCTGCTCATGCGTGATGCCGTGCGTCTTCATGAAGCGCAGCACCGGAATCGGGAACATGCTCGGCGGCCCGTAGACGCCGAACGGCGACTCGAACTGGCCGTTGAGGCTGTCGGGTGCGGTGAAGCGCGGCTGCTTGCCGATCATCGACTTGCCGCTCTCGGCATGGGTGATCAGCACGGTCTTGCAGAGGCCGGCCTCGATCGCCGCAGCTGCGTGGCGGACATGCAGCATGAAGGAGCAGCCGCCGACTGAGGTGCCATCGACCCAGGTCGGCGTGATGCCGAGATAGTGCGCCATCTGCTGCGGGGTCTCGACCGCGGTGGCGAAGCCGTCGATGTCGGACAGTTTCAGGCCGGCATCCGCGATCGCGTTCAGCGCCGCGTCCGCGTGCAGCTGGATCTGCGACATGTTCGGGATGACGCCGAGTTCGGTGGTTTCGGCCGCACCGACGACGGCAACCTGGTTCCTGCGCATCACATTACCCCTTTGCCGGGCGGAACAGGGGAAGGGTGATCTTGTCGTCGAGTGCCTCGAAGGCGACCTCGAGCGGCATGTCGAGCTCGAGCGCTTCCGGCGTCTGCGGACAATCGATGATGTTGCTCATCATGCGCGGACCTTCGTCGAGCTCGACGATGGCGATCGCATAAGGCGGCGTGAACCCGGGCGCGGCGGGACGATGGTTGATGACGTAGCTGTAGAGCTTGCCCTTACCGGTGGCCTTGAAGACGGAGACCTTGCGCGAGGCGCAGGAGGGGCAGAACGGTCGCGGCGGAAAGTAGACATTGGCGCAGGCGTCACAGCGCTGCAGGCGCAGTTCGCCGGCCTTGGTGCCATCCCAGAAATGCTGGGTCTCAGGCGTCGGTTTTGGTTTCGCGCGCGCGGGCTCGGCCATGTCTGATGTCTCCTCCCGAAATCGTTACAGTCTTGATGCGCCATTGGACCAACGGCCGTCAACGGTCCATCCGCGCCCCGCGCAGCGGCCTGTGTCCCGCGCATGCCGCATATTCCGCCCCTCGCACAATTGCTAAGGCCGCGATGCTTGTGTCGCCCCGGTCCGGCGCGTAGAAGGGCCGCGGTCCAAGATACGTCGAAGACCGGTCCACGAGACGTCCAAGATACCCGGGAGGAAGAATATCATGCTGAGGATCATCGGTGCGGCACTCGCTGCCAGCCTCGCATTTGCCACGCAGGCGATGGCCGCCGACGCACCGTCGGAGATCAAGATCGGCACGCTCTACGCTTCCTCGGGGCGCTATGCCTCGATCTCGATGCCGGTCTACAGCTCGCTCAAATTGTGGGTCGAGCAGAAGAACGCCGAGGGTGGCGTATTCGTGAAGGCGTTCGACAAGAAGATCCCGATCAAGCTCGTCTCCTATGACGACCAGAGCAACACCGCGACCGCCTCGACGCTTTATAACCAGCTCGTCACCCAGGATAAGGTCGACCTGCTGGTCGCCGATTCCGGATCGGTGCTGACGGCGCCGGCGGTTGCGATCGCGCGCGACCACAAGATGTTCCTGTTCGACCAGACCGGCACCGGCGCGAGCTTCTTCTCCAAGGACAATCCCTACATCGCGCTGATGGCCGATCCGGTGTCGACGGTCTGGCCGAAGCCGGTGGCTGACTTCATCAGTCATGACGGCCCTGGCCTCGGCATCAAGAAGATCGCCATCCTCTACGCGACCAACGAGTTCACGGGCACCCAGGCCAACGCGTTCCGCAAGTTCGTCAAGGAGTCCGGCGCGCCGATCGAGATCGTCTACGACCAGGGCGTTCCGACCGAGACCACCAATTACAACGTCATCATCAACAATATCAGCAACACCAATCCCGATGCGGTGATCCATTTCGGCTATGCGCCGAACGACATCGCCTTCCTGCGCAACGTCCAGGACGTCGGCACCAAGTTCAAGATGCTGTTCGCGATCTATGCCGGTCTCGAGACCGAGCTGCTGGAGAAGAACGTGGGCGCCAAGGGCCTCGAGCACGTCTGGACCTATGTGCCGCCGTCCGAGCTGGACTATCCCGTCAATTTCGGGATGACCATGAAGGACTTCCGCGCCGCCTGGCTGAAGAAGTACAACGACGGCAAGATGGAGTTCGGCTTCAACGCGGTGGCGGGCTACACCACCGCGCTGGTGATCGAGAAGACGCTGTCGGTTGCGACCAGTCTCGACCAGATGGAGCTGCGCCGCGCGGTGTTCTCGCTCAGCGGCCAGCTCAAGACGCTGGACGGCACCTTCGCGCTGGATGAGACCGGCGGCCAGATCGGCGAATTGACGCCGCTCGGCCAGCTCACGGTCGACGAGCACGATCACATCAAGTTCGTCTCGATCTATCCGCATGAGACCGCCACCGGCAAGCCGATCTATCCGGCGCCGTGATGCAGGTGAGTGCGGCAGGCGTAACCTTCGGCGGCGAGCGGTAGCATGACCTATGCGCTCGTTGCCGGCGTGCTATTCGGGCTGTATTTCAGCCTGGTCGGCATCGGTCTCAATCTCGTGTTCGGCGTCATGCGCATCGTCAATCTTGCGCATGGCGACATTCTGATGCTCGGCGCCTTCATCGCGCTCGGCGTGGTCGGCATTGCCGGCATCGACCCGCTGTTCGCGGTGCCGCTGGCCTTCATGGTCTTCGTGCTCGCGGGCGTGCTGCTTTACTGGGTGCTGGTGCCGCGGCTGCAGGGCTCGGCCAACCCGGAAATGCTGTCGATCATCCTGTTCTTCGGCCTGTCGCAGGTGATCGAAGCCGTCACCACGATCTTCGCCGGCACCAGCGAGCGCTCGATCCAGAGCCGGCTGCTTGGCACCGTGTTCACGACGATCAAGGTCAAGTGGTTCGGCGGCAAGGCCGGCGGGGCAGGGCCGATCCAGATCTTCGGCCAGGGATTTCCCGCGCCCTGGGTGATCGCGGCCTGCACAAGCCTTGTCGCGATCGCGCTGGTCTATCTCTATCTCTACCACACGCGGCTCGGCACCCTGACCCGTGCCGTGATGTCACGCCGCGACGAGGCCTTGGCGACCGGCATCGATGTCGATCGCGTCTCGGCTGCCGCATTCGGCATCGGGCTCGGCATCGCGGCGGTTGCCGGCGTGTTCGCGCCCTTCATGTTCGGCTCGGTGACGCCGGCGTTCGGCGCCGATGCCACGGTGACGTCGTTTGCGATCGTCGTGCTTGGCTCGCTCGGCAACCCGCTGGGCACCGCGCTCGGCGGCGTCGTCTACGGCCTCTGCTACATGCTGGTGCAGACTTATCTCAGTTCCTGGGCCGACCTCTTGCCCTATGTATTGTTGATCGTGATCCTGTTGTTGCGCCCGAGCGGTCTGCTCGGAAGGCGGGTGCGCGTTGCATAACGCCTCGAAGCACCTGCTGTTCATCCTGGCGCCGCTGGTGGTGGTGTTCGCACTGCTGCCCGGCGTCTATCAAAACCATCTGCTGCTGTTCAACTTCGTGATCTTCCTGATCCTCGCGCAGGGCGTGAACATCATCTATGGATTCACCGGCTATCTGCCGTTCGGCTATGTCGGCTTCTTCGGGGCCGGCGCCTATGGCTTTGCCATCATGGTGATGCATCTGCAGACGCCGGCGCCATTGGCCGTGCTGGTCGGCGGCGTCGTCGCGGTTGCGCTCGGCCTGTTGCTGACGCCGCTGCTACGGCTGTCGGGCGCGTATTTTGCGATCGCCAACCTCGCGGCCTCGCTTGCGGTGCTGCACTTCGTCGCCAACCCGGCGCTGGAGGGGATCACCAAGGGCCCGTACGGCGTGTCGCTAACCGGCACGTTCAACCCGACCCATGCCTATTATGCAGCCGTCGTCGTCATGGCGCTGACGGTCGGCGCGGTGATCTATCTCAAGAACTCGCCATTCGGCCTGGCACTGCAGGCCGTGCGCGAGGATGCGGTGTCGGCCTCGATGGCCGGCGTCAACATCATCAAGATGCGGGTGATTGCCTGGCTCGCCTCGGCGCTGGTTGCAGGTCTCGCCGGCGGCATCTACGCCTGGTACGTCTCGGTGTTCTATCCGGACAACGTGTTCTCCGGCGAGTTCAGCATCTTCGCGATCGTGTTCGCGCTGTTCGGCGGGGTCGCCACCATCACCGGACCGATCGTCGGCGTGCTGATCCTCTACGGCATCTACAATCTGATCGGCTTCACCACGCCGCAATATTTCCAGCTGATCTACGGCCTCCTGATCATGGGACTGGTGCTGTTCCTGCCCGCCGGGCTGGTGTCGCTGGCAACGCGCAGGGGGTGGCATGTCCCCTGAGCAAAACTCCATCCTCAAGGTCTCCAAGCTGGTCAAGCGCTTCGGCGGCTTCCACGCGCTCGATGGCCTGAGCTTTCATGTGGTGCCCGGCGAGATCCTCGGCCTGGTCGGTCCGAACGGCTCCGGCAAGACGACGGCGATCAACGTGATTTCCGGACTCTATGCGCCCGACGGCGGCGAGGTCGTGTTCGACGGCGCGTCCTCCGGCGGCGTCGCCTCGCACAAGCTCGTTCACCGTGGCATCAACCGCACCTTCCAGGTGCCGAAGCCGTTCCTGTCGCTCACGGTGCGCGAGAACATCCAGGTGGCGCTGGCCTATGGCGGCGCGACCGGTACGCCGCCGTCGATCGCCGAGTTGCTCGAGGATTTCAGGCTGAAGGAGGTCGCCGACCGCCCCGCAGCCGATCTCAACAGTGCGCAGCAGAAGATGCTCGATCTCACCCGCGCGCTCGCCACGCGGCCGCGGCTGCTGCTGCTCGACGAGCTCGCCGCCGGTCTCAACCCGGCGGAGCTCGACTGGATCGCCGGCCGCATCAAGGCGCTGGCCGCGACCGGCATGGCGATCATCGTGGTGGAGCATCTGATGGGCTTCATCGAGCAGATCACCGACCGCGTCATCGTGCTCAATGCGGGCAAGGAGATCTTCGAAGGTACGCTCGCGACCGCGGTGCGCGAGCCGCAGGTGATCGAGGTGTTCCTGGGAGGCGAGCATGCTCACTGATGCAACGTCGCTTCTGGACGCCAAGGGCGTCGATGCCGGCTACGGCACCATGCAGGTGTTGTGGGGCGTCGATCTCGACGTCCGCCCCGGCGAGACCGTGCTGCTGCTCGGCGCCAACGGTGCCGGCAAGACCACCTTCCTGAAGTCGCTGGTCGGCCTGATCGAAGCCCGCAGCGGCCACATCAAGCTCGGCGGCGAGGACATCACCAGGATGCGATCGTCCGACCGCATGAAGCGCGGCATGACCTACATGTCGGAGCTCGCGGTGTTTCCCGATCTGTCGATCGAGGAGAACATCCGTGTCGGCGCGCAGGCGCTCGGCCATGCCAATCCGGGCGCGCGGGTCGACGAACTGTACGGCCTGTTTCCGGTGCTGCGCGACAAGCGCCGCGACCCGGCCTCCAGCCTGTCCGGCGGTCAACGCAAGATGCTGGGCATCGCCAAGGCGCTGTCGGCCGAGCCGAAGCTGCTGGTCATGGACGAGCCTTCGGCCGGGCTGTCGCCGCTGTTCGTCAAGGAGGTGCTTCGCGCCTTGTCGAGCCTGCAGGGCCGCGGACTGGCGCTCTTGATCGCCGAGCAAAATATCGGTTTCCTTGAGATTGCCACCCGCGTATTCGTGCTGGAAGGCGGGCGGATCCGCTTCTCCGGCACAGTTGCCGAGATGAGCGGCAATGAAGAGCTGCACCGGGCCTATTTCGGGCTGAAGTGATGCCGGCGCACCGGTCTGGAAATCGGCGCCGGTTCGCGCGACAATCAGCTGCAAGACCTTCTGAATTGCAAGCCAGCAAGCCGTGAAGTGCAAGCCGTAAAGTGAAAGCCATGCCGAAAAATCCGACACTCGCCTCCCTTGCCGCCGACCTCGCCAGCGGCGCGACCTCCGCCCGCAAGCTCGTCGAGCAATGCATTGCCAGGATCGCCGATCCGGCGGGCGAGGGCCAGCGCGCCTTCATCCATGTCGACCGCGACGCCGCGCTGGAAGCCGCCGACGCCATGGACCGGCTGCGCAAGGCCAATGCGGCGCCGTCACCCTTTGCCGGCATCCCGGTCTCGATCAAGGACCTGTTCGACATCAAGGGGCAGGTGACGCGCGCAGGCTCCCGGGCGCTGGATGATTCCGCGCCAGCGGATGCCGATGCGCCCGCCGTGGCGCGGCTCAAGCGCGCCGGCTTCATCGTGATCGGCCGCACCAACATGACCGAGTTCGCCTATTCCGGTATCGGCATCAATCCGCATTACGGCACGCCGAAGAGCGCCTGGAACCGGAGCGTCGGCCATGTGCCCGGCGGCTCGTCCTCGGGCGCGGCGGTCTCGATCGCCGACGGCATGGCATTCGGCGCGCTCGGCACCGACACCGGCGGCTCCTGCCGGATCCCGGCCGCCTTCAACGGCATCGTCGGTTACAAGCCGACGCAGCGCCGGATTCCGCTCGATGGCGGCGTGCCGCTGTCGTTCACGCTCGACAGCTACGGCCCGCTGGCGAATTCAGTCGCCTGCTGTGCCGCGCTCGACGCGGTGCTGGCCGACGAGCCGGTGACGCCGATCGTCCCGCGCCCGGTCAAGGGCATGCGGCTCGCGGTGCCGACCACAGTCGTGCTCGACGACCTCGACGATGCCGTTGCAAAGACCTTCGAGCGCGCGCTGGCGACGTTGTCGCGCGCCGGCGCGTTGATCGAACGGATCGAGGTGCCCGAGCTGCTCGATGTCGGCGTGATGAACACCAAGGGCGGGTTTTCCGCGGCCGAGAGCTATGCCTGGCACCGCTTCCTGCTGGCCAGCAAGGGCGACATCTACGATCCCCGCGTCGCGGTACGGATCCAGCGCGGCGAGGGATTTCTTGCCGCCGACTATATCGACATCATCAACGCGCGGCGGTCGTTCATCGCCCGGACCGAAGCGCGCATCGCGCCCTATGACGCGATGGTGCTGCCGACCACGGCGAACCTGCCGCCGACCATTGCGAGCCTTGCCGATGACAAGGCATTCGCCACCGAGAATTTGCGCGCGCTGCGCAACCCCTCGCTGATCAACGTGCTCGATGGCTGCGCCATCTCGCTGCCCGCGCATCGCGAGGGCGAGGCGCCGGTCGGCCTGATGCTCGCCGCCGCGGGCGGTTCGGATCGCCGCATCTTCGAGCTTGCCGCCGGAATGGAGACCGTCATCCGTGTTTGATCTCACCTTCAATGTCGACGACAAGGGCGTCGCGACGCCGCTCACGCTCGAAATCAAACAGGCCGTGATCGCCGGCTGGACCGGCCGCGATCCGGTGGCGCGCGACAAGCATATCGCCGAGCTCGAGGCGCTCGGCATCGCGCGTCCCGCGACGACGCCGATCTATTACCGCTGCTCGGCGCGCCGGCTCACCTTCGCCGACACGATCGAGGTCTGCGGCGAGGATTCGAGCGGCGAGGTCGAGTTCGTGCTGATCGGCTGGCAGGGCCGCACCTTCGTCGGCTGCGGCTCCGACCATACCGACCGCAAGGTCGAGAGCTACAGCGTCACGGTGTCGAAGCAGATGTGCGACAAGCCTGTCGCGGCCGAACTGTGGGAGCTCGAGGACGTCATCGATCATTGGGACCAGCTGATCCTGCGGTCCTGGGCCGTGATCGGCGGCCAGCGCGTGCTCTACCAGGAAGGCACGCTCGATCAAATGCTGCCGGTAAAGGACCTGATCGCGCGCGGCTTCGACCAGGGCGCGCTGCCCGACGGCTGCGCCATGTTCGGCGGCACTTTCGCGGCCAAGGGCGGCATCCGCCCCGCCAGCCGCTTCGAGTTCGAGCTGGAAGACCCGGTGCTGAAGCGGAAGATTAGCCATGGATATGATGTGGTGACGCTGCCGGTCAGGGGCTGATTTCCTTCCGCGCGTGATCCTGTCGATATCTGGGTGGTACTTCCTCCACGCGTCGTCCCTGCTTTCGCAGGGACGACACCGTGATTGTGGCGGCGCTCTCGGCATATTTGGATCGGAAATCGGGTGGCGCCAGCTGCGCTCAAGAGCCAGATTCCCTCGCATGACAGCAACAGCCAGAACCATCACCCGCCCAACCACCAGCATTCCCGCCTGCGTTGACGCGCTCGACTGGGACCAGATTACAACCGACCTCGACGGACAGGGCTGCGCCGTCCTTGGTGGCCTGCTGACGCCGCAGGAATGCGACGCCATCGCCGGGCTCTATCCCGACGACAGCCGGTTCCGCAGCCGGGTCGTGATGGGCCGCCACGGTTTTGGCCGCGGCGAGTACAAGTATTTCTCCTATCCGCTGCCGGACCTGATCGCGGAACTGCGGCCGGCGCTGTATGCGCGGCTGACCGCGACCGCCAATCGCTGGAACGAGACGATGGGGATCGAGATCAGCTATCCTCCGTCGCATGCGGCCTTCCTGAAGCGCTGCCATGATGCCGGGCAGACGCGGCCGACGCCGCTGCTGCTGCAATATGGCGAGAGCGATTACAATTGCCTGCACCAGGATCTCTATGGCGAGCACGTATTCCCGATCCAGGTCGCGATCCTGCTGTCGCAGCCGGGGCGCGATTTCACCGGCGGCGAGTTCGTGCTGACCGAGCAGCGGCCGCGGATGCAGTCGCGGCCCGAGGTGGTGCCGCTGACCAAGGGCGATGCGGTGGCCTTTGCCGTGCATCATCGTCCGGTGCAGGGGACGCGCGGGCCTTATCGTGTCAATCTGCGCCACGGCGTCAGCCGGATCAGGTCCGGTCATCGCCACACCGTTGGCGTGATCTTCCACGACGCAAAGTGAGTGCGAGAGAGGCGTGGCCGCTGATCTGTTCGAGACAATTGGCGATGCGCGGCCGCCGCGCGAAGTTATCGCGGACGGCGCGGTGCTGTTGCGCGGCTTTGTCCGGCCGTTCGAGGCTGAGCTGATCCCGGCCTTGCGTGTGATCGTCAAGCAGGCGCCGTTCCGGCATCTGATCACGCCGGGCGGCCACCGGATGTCGGTCGCGATGACCAATTGCGGCAGCGTCGGCTGGGTCTCCGATTCCAATGGCTATCGCTATGATCCGATCGATCCGGACTCCGGACAGCCCTGGCCTGAAATGCCGGAGGCGTTGCGCGGGCTCGCCGCCGAGGCCGCGGCTGCGGCCGGCTTCAACGGCTTCGCGCCGGAGGCCTGCCTGATCAACCGCTATGTGCCCGGTGCAAAACTGTCGCTGCACCAGGACAAGGACGAGCTCGACTACGGCGCACCGATCGTCTCGATCTCGCTCGGGCTGCCGGCGGTCTTCCTGTTCGGCGGGCTGAAGCGCAGCAATACGCCGCGCCGCTATCGGCTCGAACATGGCGACGTTGCGGTGTGGGGCGGGCCGTCACGGCTATTTTATCACGGCGTCGCGGCGCTCGCTGATGGCGAGCACAGCGTGCTCGGCCGGCAGCGCATCAATTTGACCTTCCGCAAGGTGCGTTGACGCCCCCCTCCCGCAAATGGGGGAGCTGGTCTAAACTCGGGCCATGACCACCAAGGCCGACCGCGCGGTCAACCGCACCGGCGTCTATCTCGCCGTGCTGCAGCTCGTGTTCACGCTGGGCTGGACCACCTACCTGATCTATCTGCCGAAGCTGTGCGCCGATGTCGGCATCGCGCCGTCGACCGTCATCCTGATCCTGATGATGGACCAGGGCATCTTCACGGTCACCGACACCGCGATGGGCATGGCCGCCGACAGGATTGCGAGCCTCGTCGGCCGGCTCGGCGTGTTCGTCGGCGTTCTCGCCGCGATCTCCTGCGCCGCCTTCGTCGCGCTGCCCTATGTGGCCGGCACCGGGCCGGGCGCGAAATTGTGGCTCATCGTGCTGATCGTAATCTGGTCGGTCACATCGTCGGCCTTGCGCGCGCCGCCACTGACGCTGCTCGGCAAGTATCGCGCGCAACCCTCCGTCCCGTTCCTCGCCGCGCTGGCGATGCTGGGCTACGGCATCGCGGGTGCGGTCTCGCCCTATCTCGGCGTTGTGCTGCGCGATCATGATGCGCGGCTGCCGTTCGTGCTGTCCGGCGCCGTGCTGCTGCTGACCGCGCTCGCGTTCTCAGGGATTGAGCGCCGCGTCGCCGAGGAGGTTCAGCCGGAGCGGCTCGCGCCACCGGCCAAGCGGCTCGGGGCGGTGCCGATGTTCCTGATCGGATCGATGGTGCTGCTCTCGCTCGGCTATCAGCTGCATTTCAACATCAACAGCGCGCCGTTCTATTTGCGCTTTGCCAAGTCAGACGAGCTGCAGTGGCTGATGCCGGTGTTCTGGATCGGCTTCAACATCGCGATGTTTCCGGCGAGCATCGTCGTCAAGCATCGCGGCGGCCTGATCGTGATGGGCGCGGCGGGACTGCTCGGCGCATTCGCTGTCATCGCCGCGGAGATCGCCGGCAGTCTCAATGTCCTGATCGTGGCGCAGTTCATGGCGGGAGCGGCCTGGGGCTGCATGCTGATGAGCGCGGTGTCCGCGGCGCTTGCGATCGGCGAGGCCGGCGCGGAAGGCAAGGTGACGGGACTGGTGTTCTCGGCGCTGGCGCTTGCTACCTTTGCGCGGATGGCGGCGGTCGCCGGCGGCTTGCAGAAGATGCCGGACTATGCGCCGCTGGTGCATTGGGCGCCGGTCGCCTGCTGGTCAGTCGCCGGCGCCGGCCTGCTCGTGATCGCCGCGTCGCGATTGCAGCGCGGCGTGAAGAGCGCTTAGTTGTTCCTCGCCGGATGGATGAACGCCCAGGGCGAGACTTCCGAATCCGTCGGCACTTCAACCGAGATCACGTAGGGGCCGCCGTCGGCCAGCGCCTTCTCCAGCACGGGGCGGAAGTGATCGGGCGAGGTGACGCGCGCGGCGCCGACGCCGAAGGACTCCGCAAGCTTGACGAAATCGGGGTTGACCAGGTCGGAGGCAACGACACGACCGTCGAAGCGCTCGCGCTGGTCGCGGCGGACATTGCCATAGGCGTTGTTGTTGAACACCAGCGTCACCACGCCGATCTTGAACTGCACGGCGGTGGCGAGCTCCTGCACGCCGAACATGAAGCCGCCGTCGCCGGTGATCGCGACGACAGGCTTGTTGGGGTTGGCGACCTTGGCGCCGAGCGCGGTCGGGAAGCCCGAGCCAAGCGTGCCCTGATAGCCCGAGGTGACGAAGGTGCGCGGTTCGTAGATCGGAAAGCCGTACCAGGAGGCAAAGCCGACTTGCGATAGCTCGTCGGTGACGATGGCGTTTGCCGGCAACACCTCGCGCAGGATCTTCAGGTAGGCCATCTGCGGCTGGATGCGCTGGATCTCCTGCTCGGCGGCCGCGGTCGCCTCGCGGATCGCGGCGCGGCGGCCCGAGGTCTTGCTGTAGCCGGCCTTGCGCACGGCGGCGATGAGATCGGCGGTCGCGGCTCTGGCGTCCGCGATCACGCCGGCGTCGGCCGGCCAGCGGCGCAGCTCGACCGGATCGATGTCGATGCGCACGCATTTCAGGCCGGCCGGCTGATAAGGCCAGCGCGACATCGTCGGCAGCTCCATGCGGGTGCCGATGCCGATCATCAGGTCGGTCTTCGGCCACAGCTTGTAGGCCGCGGCCATGGTGAGCCCGAGCTCGTGCGCGTTGGAGACGATGCCGCGGCCGCTGCGGAATGCGACCACCGGCGCGTCGATCATCTCGGCCAGCTCGAGGATCTCCTCGCGGGCCTCGATGGCGCCGCTGCCGACGAAGATCATCGGCGCTTTGCTGCCGGCGATCAGATCGGCGGCCGCCTTGATGCGGTCCGGATCGGGTTGCGGCGCCGGCAACGGATCGAACGGATTGACGGGGGCGACCTGGGTGCGCTGAGTGAAGACATCCCACGGCATCTCCAGCGACGCCGGGCCGCGCCGGCCCGACAGCATCTCCTGGAATGCGCGCGACACCATCGCGGGCGCGTTGTCAGGATATTCGATCCGGTCGGCCCATTTCACGAAGGTGCGCAGCGTCGCGAGCTGGTCCGGCATCTCGTGCAGATGGCCGCGGCCCTTGCCGAGAAATTGCGTCGGCACCTGGCCGGTCAGGCACAGCACCGGCTCGTTGCAGCCGAATGCGGTGAGCAGCGCCGCCGAAGCGTTGAGCACGCCAGGACCGGGCACGACGCTGAACACGCCGGGCTTGCCAGAGGAGCGGGCATAGCCGAACGCCATGTAGCCGCAGGCCTGTTCATGCCGGGCGCCGATCACCTTGAGCTGCGCCTGGTGGAAGGCATCGAACAGGCCGTAGATCTGCGCGCCGGGCAGGCCGAATACGGTGTCGACGCCGTGGGCGACGAGGCCGTTGACGATCGCTTCGCCGCCGGATGTTGAGGTCATGGCACTGTCCACTTGCTTGTGAGGTTAGCTGGCTTCGTCGACGACGCCGTTGCGCAGGATGCCGACGCCTTCGGCCTCGACCTCGACGACATCACCGGGCTTCAGATAGCGCGGCGGATCGAACCGCGCACCTGCGCCGGTCGGGGTGCCCGTGACGATGATGTCGCCGGGAACCAGCGTCGTGAAGGTCGAGATGTAGTTGATGAGGTAGCGGAAGCCGAAGATCAAGCGCGAGGTGCGGTCGTCCTGCCTGACTTCGCCGTTGACCCGCGTGGTCAGCCGGATATCGGCGATCTGCGCTTCACTGGTGTAAGGCACGATCCACGGGCCGAGACTGCCGGTGGAATCGAAGTTCTTGCCCTGGGTGACGTTGAATTTGGCGTGGCGCACCCAGTCGCGGATGGTGCCTTCGTTGCAGAGCGTGATCGCGGCGATGTGATCGAGCGCGGCGCTCTCGGCAATGTGCCGGCCGGCCTTGCCGATCACCAGCACCAGCTCGCCCTCATAGTCGAGCTGCGGCGAGACGCGCGGCCGCACCACCGGCGTGTTGTGGCCGACGAAGGAGCGCGGCACCCGCAGGAACATGCTGGGATATTTCGGCGCGTCCGAGCCGTCCTTATACTCGGCATTGCGGTCCGGATAGTTGACGCCGATGCAGATGATCTTGTCCGGCGCCGGGATCGGCGGCTGCCAGGCAACTGCGTCCAGCGCGTGGTCGGGCGCGCGCTTGGCGGCGTCCTCCACGAGCCTGGTCAGTGCGCCGGCGGCGATCGCCTCGCGCAGCGTCGGATAATCCCCGGCGAAGCGCGACGAGAGGTCGACGATGCCGGTGTCGGTGACCGCGCCATACTGCGTGGCGCCGTTGACGGAATAGGTGGCGAGGCGAGGGGCTGACATTAGCAATCCATTTCTTGATGTCGTCCCGGCTCCGTGCGCAATCGCGCACTCGGCCGGGACGACGTGGAGGGTGTTCGTTGTACTCGCGCTTAATCCGCAACCAGCACGTCGGCGACGAAGCGGGGCTCGCGCACCGCCTGGCCGGCGAAGGTCGAGCCTTCCTCGAACCAGGAGCGCGGCGCCGGTGCGCCCCACAGCGTCTGGCGGCGCGGATCGCGCAGCGACCAGCGCAGCGGCTCATGGTCGTGATCGCCGGTGAAATAGTCGCTGGTGTAGAGCTCAATGCGGTGGCCGTCGGGATCGCGGATGTAGAGGAAGAAGGCGTTCGAGATGCCGTGCCGGCCCGGGCCGCGTTCGATGTTGGCGAGGAAGCCGGAGGAGGCCATCACGTCGCAGAGATGCACGATGTTCATCGCGGTCGGCACCCAATAGGCGATGTGGTGCAGGCGCGGGCCACGGCCGTTGGTGATGGCGAAGTCATGGACATTGCCCTTGCGGTGCATCCAGGCGGCCGCGATGCGGCCGTTGTCGCCGTCCTCCTCGGCATATTCGGTGAGGCGGAAACCGAGCCGGGCGTAGAAGTCGACGGTGTCCTGCACTTCGGCCGCGAACACGTTGAAATGGTCGAGCCGCTGCGGATGGCAGCCCTTGTAGAGATCGTAGCGCCGCAACAGATGCGGGCGCTTCTCCATCGTGGCGTAAAGCTCAATCTGGAAGCCGAACGGATCGGTGAATTGCAGCGTGCGGCCCTGGAACGGCTGGTCGACGAAGGCATAGGCAATGCCGTTCTCGGAGAAGAACGACGCCGCCTTGTCGAGATCGCCGTCGTTGCCGACCTTGAAGCCGAGGCGGTTGCAGGCGGCCTTCGCTGCTTTGCGCAGCACCACCGAGTGATGCTGGTGCTCCTCGCTGGCACGCAGATACACCGAATTGTCGTCGCGGTCCTCGATATGGAGGCCGACGGTCTTCTCGTAGAAGGTGGCGCTCTTCTCCAAATCCGTGACGTCGAGCACGGCATGGCTGCAGCGGATGATATTGAACGGCGGATCGAAGACGTGGGTTGGAACGGGCATGGCGTGTTTCCCTCAATTTGGCTCGTCATTCCGGGATGCGCCTCTTGGCGCAGGCCCGGAATCCATACTCACGATCGTGGTTATGGATTCCGGGCTCGCCGCTACGCGTCGCCCCGGAATGACAGTGCTGATTAGACTCCCAGTTTCTGAATCTTGTGCGTCCCGCGCGCGAGCGAGACGTGCTTGGTTTCCATGTAGAAGTCGAACGAGTAGTCGCCGCCGTCGCGGCCGATGCCGGACGCTTTCATGCCGCCGAACGGGGTCGGCAGATGGCGGACGTTTTCCGAGTTGAGCCAGATCATGCCGGCTTCGAGCGCGTCCGCGACGCGCAGCGCGCGGCCCACGTCGCCGGTCCAGACATAGCCGGCAAGGCCGTACTGCACGCCGTTGGCGATCTCGATGGCGTCAGCCTCGTCACGGAACGGGATCACGGTCAGGAACGGACCGAACACCTCCTGCTGGGCCACGCGCATGGTCGCGTTGGCGCCGGTGACGAGGGTTGGCTGCACATAGTGCCCGCCGCCGGGACCGTCATGCGGCTTGCCGCCGACCGCAATCGTCGCGCCGTCCTGCTTGGCGACGTCGAAATAGCTGCAGACCTTGGCGAAGTGCCGTTCGTGGATCAGCGGCCCGATCTCGGTCGCCGGATCGAGGGGGTGACCGACCTTGAGTGCCTTCACGCGCGCGGTCAGCTTCTCGATGAATTTCTCGGCGATGCTTTGTTGAACCAGCAGCCGGCTCGACGAGGTGCAGCGCTCGCCGTTGAGCGAGTAGATCATGAACACGACTGCATCGAGCGCGCGGTCGAGATCGGCATCGTCGAACACGATCACCGGGTTCTTGCCGCCGAGCTCGAAATGCACCCGCTTCAGGGTCGGCGCACCCTGCGCCATGATTGCCGAGCCCGTCGTGCTCTCGCCGACGAAGCCGATCGCCTTGATCGCGGGGTGCTCGGTCAGCGCCTTGCCGGCGTCCTCGCCGAAGCCGTGCACGGTGTTGAAGACGCCGTCGGGCAGACCGGCCTGTTTCGCGAGTTTGACCAGCAGATCGGCGGTCACCGGCGACCATTCCGCCGGCTTGTGCACGACCGTGCAACCGGCCGCGAGCGCCGGCGCGATCTTCCAGGTCGAGAGCATGAACGGCGTGTTCCACGGCGTGATCACGCCGACCGGGCCGATCGGCACGCGGGTCGAGATATTCCAGTGCTCGTCCGAGGGCGTGTTGAGGCCGTCGCGGGCCTCGCCGCATTTGTCGGCGAAGAAGCGGAAATTCTCGGCAGCGCGGATCGCGGCCTTGGCCATGAAGCGGTGTGCCTGGCCGGTGTCGATGCATTCGAGCACGGCGATATCGTCGGCGCGTTCCACGATCGCGTCAGCCACACGATGCAGCAGCTTGCGCCGTTGCGTCGCCGGCATGTCGCGCCAGGCCTTGAAGGCCTTCGACGCGGCGGTTGCGGCACGGTCGATGTCCTCGGCGTTGCCGCGCGCGACGGTCGCCAGCACCGTGCCGTCGATCGGCGATTTCGTCTCGAACGTCTGGCCGGAGGCCGCCGGCACGACCTTGCCGTCGATCACATGGCCGATGCCTTCGGCCTTCAATTTCGCAAGCAGCGGCCCGGCGCGATCGCGGTTGGCCTGGAACACGTCGGCCGACGATTTCAGGGTGGCTTTATCCATTGACCGTCTCCACCTTCAGTGCGTCGTGGATGTTGTTGCGTTTCCAGCTCGTTTCCTTGTCGTTGATCTGCATGTCGAACGACAGAGCGAACTTGCTGTTGGCGAATACCGGATCGAGATGGGCCGACAGCGCCTTGAAGATGTGCTCGCCGGCCTTCTTGCGCGCGGTGAGGTCGCGGCCTTCGCCCAGCCGCAGCACCATGTCGAGGAAGCCGTAATTCTTGCGGCCGTCGGCGATCGCGTAGTGCTCGCATCTGATGGCGCGCACGCGGATGCCGCCGAGCGGGAAGATGCCGGTCTCGACCGCGGCCTTCCGGACCAGTTCGACCGTCGCGCCCATGTCGACGAGGCCGTCGAGATTGGCGGAGTATTCAAGCGTGAAATGCGGCATGCAGCTCTCCTGCTGAGTGCGTCAGGCGAAGTAGCAGCTCACGGACCCGTAAGGTCCGTAGTCGGCCTGGATGGTGTCGCCCTTGCGGGTCTCGATCGGGCGGATGAAGGAACCTGCCAGCACGATCTGTCCGGCCTCCAGCGCCAGCCCGTTCGGTGCGATCTTGTTGGCCAGCCAGGCCACCGCGGTCGCCGGATGATTCAACACGCCGGCGGCCAGACCGGTTTCCTCGAGCTGGCCATTTCGGAAGCAGAGCGCGCCGATCCAGCGCAGATCGGCTTCGAGCGGACGGATCGGACGGCCGCCGAGCACAATGCCGGCATTGGCGGCGTTATCGGCGATGGTGTCGAAGATCTTCCGCGTCGCCTTGGTCTCGGAGTCGACGCGCTCGACCCGCGTATCCAGGATCTCCAGCGCCGGCACCACGAAGTCAGTGGCGTTGAGCACGTCGAACAGCGTGCAGTTCGGCCCCGCCAGGCGATGCTTCATCACGAAGGCGAGCTCGGCCTCGACGCGGGTTGCGATGAAGCGGTCGGTCGGCACCAGGCCGCCATCGGCAAAGAACATGTCGTCGAGCAGGATGCCTGAATCCGGCTCGTCGATATTGAGCGCGCTCTGCATCGCCTTCGAGGTCAGGCCGATCTTGTGGCCCTTGACGACGCGCCCCTGCGCCACCTTCATCTCGACCCAGGCCTTCTGAATCGCGTAGGCGTCTTCGAGGGTAATGCGGGGGTATTCCAGCGAGAGCTGGCGGATTTGCTTGCGGGTCTTTTCCGCGTTGTCGAGCCGTTGGGCGGCAGCGCGGATATCGTCCTTGGAAAGGGCCATGCGTGATACACAAAAGTGGATGTCGGGGAGATGATTAACATGTTAAGTGAATTCCCGCAAACTGAATCAGGGCATGTTGCAACGCAAAATTTTGTTGCTGTGGATTGAGCTGAGTAATGGCACGCAAGAAATCGTTGGATGAGACCCGGCCGGGGCAGGGCGACGACGCATCGTCGCGACGGACCCCGATGCGCGAGTTCTCGCGCTCGCTGCCGATGTCGCTGCTCCGTGCGCGCGAGGCGGTGATGCGGCAGTTCCGACCGTCGCTGCGCAATCACGGGCTGACCGAGCAGCAGTGGCGGATTTTGCGTGCGCTCACCGCGGTCGACGAGATCGAGGTCACCGAGCTCGCCCGCGTGGCGTTCCTGCTCGGCCCGAGCCTGTCGCGTATCCTGCGTGATCTCGAGGCGCGCGCGTTGATCGAGCGCAAGGCGGCGGAGAACGACGGGCGGCGCGGAGTGGTCTCGATCTCGGCCAAGGGGTTGAAGCTGATCGAGGCGGTGGCGCCGACGTCGGAGGCGATCTATGCCGAGATCACACGGCGATATGGCGCGCGCAAGCTTGCCGAGTTGCACGAAATGCTGGGCGCGCTGGAGGCAAGCCTCGCCGGAATGGGCTCGGCTGATGACGCCGAAGCCGAGGCCGACGAGTAGTCGCGACGATGCGCGGCAATGCCGCTCAGGCCATGTAGGGCACCCGCGAGATCACGTTGATGGCGCGGAATTCGGCGATCCAGCCTGCGACCTTGGAGTGGGACCATTCGATATGGCGGCGCAAGGTCGCGGCGGCTGCGTCGCCGTCACGGGCGCGCAAGGCTTCGATGATCACCAGATGCTCGTCCATGAAGGAATCGATCTGCGGCGCGGTCAGGGCGACCTGGATATGCTTGCCGATCACGAAAGCGCAATGGGTGCGCTTGAGCGCTTCGACCATCTCGCGATTGATGCCGTAACCCAGGCAGCGGATATGGAGGTCGCCCTCGATCTCATCGAGCTCGCCGACGCCGACGCGGCTGCGGAATTGGATGCCCTCGCGCAGCCGCTCCGCCATCCGGTCGAGCAGTGCGGTCGGAATCCTCGGCGCAGCGGATTTGAGGAGCAGCGGCTCGAGGGTTGCGCGCACCTCGAAGATGTCGCGCAGGCGATCCTCATCGAGCGGCACGACATACCAATGAGCCTTCGCGCCCTTCTCCAGGATTCCGATCGCCTGCGCGCGTAGCAGCAGATTGCGCGCAACCGTGCGCCCGACCCGGAAGTGCCGCGCCAATGCGAGCTCGCTGACGCGGAAGCGTCCGAACAGCGACCGGTAGATGATCTCGCGTTCGAGCTTGTAATAGAGCGCATCCCAGGCGTCGCTGCGCACCGCCTCGACGGGGCCGTCGGTCAGCCCGAACATCTCCGGCGTGATCGGGACGCGCCGCGGGTCGACCTTGCGCTTGCCGGCGATGACGCCGCGGCCATCGAAGCGGCGCACCAGGCCGATGTGCTCGAGCTGTTCGAAGGCCTGCCGTACCGGCGAGCGGCTGGAGCCGAACAAGGTAGCGATCGCCGATTCGGAGAGAACCGTGCCGGGTGGCACGTCGCCAGTCCGGATGTGCTTCGCCAATGCGCTCTTGATCAGCGCGTAGGCCGGCTGTTTTCGTCTGGTCTGCGATTTCGCTCTTGGAATCGACATCGATGACTGCCCGCCGGTCACACTATCACGTGATCCCGTCATGGTCGCTGGTAGCAGGCATTTACACACCGTTGCCAGCGAACTTTTGACTATTGCGTGCAATGTGCAATCATGTTTAGCTACCTCAAACGCCAGATCGAGGGCCGCCGTTGCGCGTCATGTGCGCTGCAGCGGCGCTCACGTTTGTTCGCCGCGCCGATTGACGGCTGCGGATAGCGCAGCAGATCGACGCGTCAGCTCGTTTCAACGCAGCCGACATGCAAGTCGGCGCACCAAAGGGAGGATTGAATGAAACTGACGAGGCGTGAGTTTTCCGCCGGCTTGGCGGCAGGTCTCGCTGCTCCCGCGCTGATGCGCAGCGCTTGGGCGCAGGGGGCGACCATCAAGATCGGCATGTGCGTGCCGGTGACTGGACCCGCGGCGGAGCAGGGCCTGTGGGCCCAGAACGGCGCCAAGCTGGCGCTGGCCGCGGTCAACAAGGCCGGTGGAGTACTTGGCAAGCAGGTCGAACTCGTCATCGAGGATGACCAGACCACCAATCCGGGCATCGTGCTGGCGTTCTCCAAGCTCGCCGCGCAATCCGACATCGTTGCCTTCCTCGGCTCGATCCGCTCGACCCAGGTGCAGGCGATGGCGCCCGATGTGATCAAGGTCGGCAAGCCGGTGATGATCGGCGGCACCAATCCCGATCTCACCCATTCCGGCAATCCCTGGCTGTTCCGCTTCCGCCCGAACGACAATTATTCCGGCCGCGTGATCGCCGATTTCGGCGTCACCACGCTCGGCAAGAAGAAATGGGCGATCGTGCATTCGACCGACGCGTTCGGTACCGCGGGCGGCAAGGCGCTGTCAGAGGCGCTGACCAAGCTCGGCGCGCCGCCGGTGCTTGACCAAGGCTACGCCAACCAGAGCCAGGACTTCACCCCGGTCGTGCTGGCCGTGAAGCAGTCCGGCGCCGACGTGCTCGGCACCTACTTCACCTTCGAGAACGACCTCGGCATCTTTGCCCGGCAGTTGCGCCAGCTCGGCGTCAACATCCCCTGGGTCGGCTCGCCCTCGGTGGTGGCGGTCTCCTCGACCAAGCTCGCCGGTCCCGCGCTGTTCGGCACCTACGGCGTCGCCGACTTCGCCGAAGACTCGAGCGATACCGCGAAGGCGTTCGGCAAGTCCTATCGCGATGCCTACAAGACCGCGCCCGACAACCAGAGCGCCTGGCCGTACGACGCGATCACCATCCTGTCGGCGGCGATCAACAAGGCCGGCTCGACCGATCCGAACAAGATCCGCGACGCCATCCTGGCGACGCAGAAATTCGCCGGTGCTGAAGGCGAGTATAATTTCGACAAGAACGGCGACGGCCTGCACGGCTACAATGTCGTGAAGAACGACAAGGGCAAGATCGTCTACGACAAGCACATCGACTTCAACGATTGATCGCGGATCGGCCTCGCCGGCGAAACCGGCGAGGCCGATCTTCTGCGCACACTGTTCAGATCGAGCGCTGTCATGGATCTGGTTCTACAACTGCTGTTCACCGGCATCGGCATCGGCGCGGTCTACGCGCTGGTCGCGCTCGGTTTCGTGCTGATCTTCCGCGCCACCAACGTGGTGAACTTCGCGCAAGGCGAGTTCTCGATGGTGGCCGCCTATCTGATGGTGGTGTTCTCGGTCGATCTCGGCTGGCCTTACTGGCTGTCGTTCCTGATCGCGCTCGCCGGCATGGCGCTGTTCGGCGTCATCTTCAATCTCGGCGTCTACTATCCGCTGCGCCACCGCACCTATCTGCCTGTCATCATCGCCACCATCGGCGCCTCGATCCTGCTGTCGAACTCGGTGCTCGCGATCTACGGTCCGCAGCCGCAGGTGCTGCAGGGCTGGTTCGATACGCCCGGCATCCAGCTCGGCCCGGTCTATCTCGACAGCCAGTATCTCTTGATCATCGGCGTCACGATCCTCCTGGTGCTGTTCAATTTCTGGTTCTTCGAGAAGACGCTGCTCGGCAAGAAGCTGCAGGCGACCTCGCAGGACAAGGAGATGGCCTCGCTGCTCGGCATCTCCGTCTCCACCATGATCATGATCACCTTCATCTACTCTGCCGTGCTCGGCGGTCTCGCCGGCATCCTGGTGGCGCCGGTGCTGTTCGTCTCGATCCAGATGGGCTCGACGATTGCGCTGAAGGCGTTTGCCGCGACCATCATCGGCGGCTTCGGCGACGTTGCCGGCGCCATCGTCGGCGGCCTTGCGCTCGGCGTCATCGAGACGTTCGGCGCCGCCTATATCTCGGTGCCGTACAAGGACGGCTTTGCCTTCCTGGTGCTGATCGCTTTCCTGGTGTTCCGGCCGCAGGGCATCTTCGGCGAACGTGTCGCGGAGAAAGCATGAGCGCCAGCGACAACATGATCCCGGCGCCCGCCGTGCGCTCGAAACCGCTGATCGTTCGCCATTTGCCGTATTTCATCGGCGCGGCCGCGCTGGTGGCGCTCGCCGCCGGCATGCAGTTCGACGGCTATATCCTCAACATCCTGCTGCAGGCCACGACCTTCTCGATCGCGGTGTTCGGTTTGTCGGTCGTGCTCGGCCTGTGCGGCCAGATCAACCTGGCGCAGGCGGCGTTCTTCGGCTTCGGTGCCTATGCCGTCGGCCTCGGCACTGCCGACCTGCATCTGAACTTCTGGCTCTGTCTGGTCGGCGCCTGCGCGATCACGCTGGTCGCCGGCGCGTTCCTGGGCATGTCGACGCTGCGGCTCGGCGGGCATTACCTCGCGATGGTGACGATCTCGTTCCAGCAAATCGTGACGCTGGTGATGATCAACGCCATCGGCGTGACCCACGGGCCGGACGGCGTCGCCAACATTCGCCGGCCCGAACTGTTCCAGTCCTCGCAGAGCTATCTCGCCTTCTGCGTCGCGATGCTCGCGATCGTCGGCTATCTGGTCTGGCATCTGCCTGACACCAAGCTCGGCCGCGCCATGCGCGCGGTGCGCGACAACGAGCTTGCGGCCGGCGTCAACGGCATCGACGTGTTCCGGACCAAGGTCTACGCCTTCGCGGTGTGCGCGGTGCTCGGCGGCCTCGCGGGCGGCCTGTTCGCCGGCGGCTTTGCCTATGTCAGTCCGGACCAGTTCTCGTTCGCGGAATCCATTCAGTTCCTGACCATGTCGCTGCTCGGCGGCGTGGCCTCGCCGATCGGCTCGGCGATCGGCACCGGGCTGCTGATCCTGATCCCGGAATGGCTGCGCTTCCTGAAGAGCGTGCCGGGCCTCTACCTCGCGATCTACGGTCTGTCGGTGATCCTGATCATCCGCTTCATGCCGGACGGCATCTGGGGCTTCGTGTCCGACGCGTTCACGCGCTGGCGCGCGCACACCCGGGCGCCGCCTGTTGCCGGAGCGCTCCAGCTCAAGCCCGCGACCACAGGCGGCGACATCGTGCTCGAAGTCACCGGGCTCTCGAAGCATTTCGGCGGCCTGAAGGCGGTCGATGGCGTCGACATCGCGGTGAAGCGCGGCAGCGTGCATGCGTTGATCGGACCCAACGGTTCCGGCAAGACCACGACGCTGAACGTGCTGTCCGGTCTCTACAAGGCGACCGCGGGCAGGATCGTGCTCGACGGCACCGACATCACCAGCATGGCGCCGCATCAGCGCACCGCGGCGGGGCTCGGACGCACCTTCCAGAACATCCGCCTGTTCCGCTCGATGACGGCGCTGGAGAACGTCGAGATCGGCGCCGAGCGTCCCGGCAACACCATGATCGGGAAGGGCGACGACGCACTGACCGAGCGCGCGATGGAGGCCTTGACCTTCGTCGGTCTCGGCAACCGCGCCAACGAGCTGATCTCGAGCTTCTCCTACGGCCACCAGCGCCTGATCGAGATCGCCCGCGCATTGGCGTCGAACCCGACGTTGCTGCTGCTCGACGAACCGGCCGCCGGCCTCAATTCGACCG
Source organism: Bradyrhizobium sp. AUGA SZCCT0105 (assembly GCF_018129565.1). Classification (NCBI taxonomy): domain Bacteria; kingdom Pseudomonadati; phylum Pseudomonadota; class Alphaproteobacteria; order Hyphomicrobiales; family Nitrobacteraceae; genus Bradyrhizobium; species Bradyrhizobium sp. AUGA SZCCT0105. The sequence goes on from NZ_JAFCMK010000001.1 coordinate 1,504,924, forward strand.
AGAAGCTCGAGCTGCATGAGCTGCTGAAGCGCATCGCAGCGCAGGGCCTCACCATCCTGATCATCGATCACGACATGACGCTGGTCTCGGAGGCAGCCCAGCACATCACCGTGCTGAATTTCGGGCGCCGCATCGCCGACGGCGAGTCCATGGCGGTGCTGCGTCATCCCGACGTCGTCTCCGCTTATCTCGGGAGCGAATGATGCCGCTGCTCGAAATCCGCAATCTCGTGGTCCGCTACGGCGAGATCGAGGCGCTGCGCGGCGTCACCATCGCCGTGGAGCAGGGCCAGGTGGTCACGCTGCTGGGCGCCAACGGCGCCGGCAAGTCGACCACGCTGCGCGCGATCTCCGGCCTCGCCAAGCCTGCCTCCGGCGACATCCTGTTCGACGGTCATTCGATCGCGGGCCTTGGGCCGGAAGCGATCGTGCGGCTCGGCATCTCGCATGTGCCGGAAGGCCGCCGCGTGTTTCCGGGCCTCACCGTGAAAGAGAACATCATGCTCGGCGCGTCGAACCGGAAGGTCGGGGCGTCGCAGATCTCGCGCGAGGCCGACGCGATGTTCGACCTGTTCCCGGACATCCGCGCCTTCTCCAATGCGCTCGGCTGGACGCTGTCCGGCGGCCAGCTGCAGATGGTCGCGGTGGCGCGCGGCCTGATGGCCAAGCCGCGGCTGTTGCTGCTCGACGAGCCGTCTCTCGGGCTGGCGCCTGTGATTGTGCAGGCGGTGTTCCGCATCATTTCGCAGATCAGGAAGGACACCACGGTCTTGCTCGTCGAGCAAAATGCGCGCATGGGACTTTCGGTCGCCGATCACGGCTTCGTCCTGGAAACCGGCCGGATTGTGCTGGGCGGCAAGCCCGACGAATTGTGGGGCAACGAAGCCATCGCCGCGGCCTATCTCGGCGGCCACGCCAAAACCCACGCCTGACAACGCACTGTGCTTCATCGAGCGAGCTAGTCTTTCATGGTCACCATCAAGGTCGATAATCTCATCAACTTCGTGTCCGAGGTGTTTTCCCATTCGGAGTCCTCTCCGGAAGAGGCGAAGCGCATCGCGACCTACCTGACGACCGCGAATCTGACGGGCCATGACAGCCACGGCGTGATCCGCGTGCCCGTCTATGTCAGATGGAAGAAGATGGGCTCGATCGTGCCGAACCAGACCCCCGAGGTCGTGGTCGACACGGCCTCGCTCGCAGTGGTCGACGGCAAGTTCGGTTATGGCCAGACCGTCACGCCTGTCGCAGTGAGGCTCGGCATCGAGAAGTGCAAGAAGGCGGGGCTTGCCGCGGTCGCGCTGCGCAATTCCGGCCATCTCGGCCGCGTCGGCGACTGGGCCGAAATGGCCGCCGCCGAGGGGCTTGTGTCTGTTCATTTCGTAACCGCAGCGGGCTCGCTGCTGGTCGCGCCTTACGGCGGCGTCGAGAAGCGGCTGTCCACCGCGCCGTATTGCGTCGGCATTCCGCGCCAGGGGCAGGACCCGATCGTGCTCGATTTCGCGACCTCCGTCGTCGCCGAGGGCAAGTGCCTGGTCGCCAGCCGCGGCGGCAAGAAGCTGCCGCACGGCGCGCTGGTCGATGCCGACGGCACGCTGAGCGAGGATCCGCATGTGCTGTATGGCCCGTACACGCCGGACGGGCCGCGCGACCATACCAAGGGAACCGGCGCGATCCGCGCCTTCGGCGATCACAAGGGTTCGGGCCTTGCCTTCATCTGCGAGCTGCTCGGCGGCGCGCTGACCGGCACCGGCGCGACGTCGTCGGACCGGCGTTTCGCCAACGGCATGATGGCGTTCTACATCGATCCCAAGGTGATCGACACCAGCAATTTCTTCGACGATGAAATCACCCGCTACACCGATTTCATTCGCGCCACCAAGCCGATCGCAGGCACCGAGTCCGTGCTGGTTCCGGGTGATCCCGAGCGAAAAACCCGCGCCGATCGCACCAGGAACGGCATCCCCTTGCCTGACGACACCTGGGCGGCGATAGTGAATACCGCGCGCGAAGTCGGCGTCAGCGAAGTTTCTATCCAGCGGGCGACCAGCTGAGGCTCGTCCCCCAATAAACCGCAAAGGGAAACGCGATCAATGGCAAACAAGGTCAAGCAAGTCTGGGCATCGGGCAAGGCAGTGGTGAACGCGTGGCTCGCGATCCCCTCCGGGTTCTCGGCCGAAGTGATCGCGCAATGCGGCTTCGACAGCGTCACCGTCGACATGCAGCATGGCGTGCAGGATTATCAGTCGATGGTGCAGTGCTTCCAGTCGATGCATGCGCATCCGGTGACGCCGATGGTCCGCGTGCCCTGGAATGAGCCCGGCATCATCGGCAAGGTGCTGGACGGCGGCGCCTATGGCGTGATCTGCCCGATGGTCAACACGCCGCAGGAAGCCAAGAACCTGGTTTCCTATGCCAAGTATCCGCCGAAGGGCGTGCGCTCCAACGGCCCGATCCGCGCCGGAATGTATGGCTCGGCCGGCACCTATCAGCAGACCGCCAACGACGAGATCGTGCTGCTGCCGATGATGGAAACCAAGACCGCGGTCGAGAACATGGAAGCGATCCTCGATGTCGAAGGCATCGACGGCGTCTATATCGGTCCGTCCGATCTCGGTTTCTCCTACGGTCTGGTGCCGAAGCTCGATCGCGATGAGCCAGAGATCCTCAAGATCTACGAGAAGATCATCAAGGAGTGCGGCAAGCGCGGCCTCAATCCGGGCATCCACTGCTCGGGCGCCGAGGGCGCGGTGCGCGCGATCAACATGGGCTTCAAGCTCGTGACGCTGTCGAACGAGGTCGGCCTAATGCAGGTCTATGCCAGGATGCAGGTCAATGCGACCCGCGAGAAGTCCGGCGGCAAGGCGTAACTTGATCCTCTCCCTCTCCCCGTTCTTTACGGGGAGAGGGTTGGGGTGAGGGGCTTCTATCCGGCGAGCACCGTTGTTGAAGTTGGCAGTGTGCCTCGCCCCTCACCCGGATCGCTGACGCGATCCGACCTCTCCCCGCAGAGAGCGGGGAGAGGTGTAGAAAGCACCAAGGAGAACTCCCATGGCCTCGGCACAAGTGATCCGTCTGCACGCCGACGACAGCGTCCTGATCGCGCGCGCGAGCCTGCCGCCGGGGTTGGAGGTGACCGAAGGCGTCACTACGGTCGATCGCATTCCGGCCGGCCACAAGGTTGCGATCAAGGCGATCGCGACAGGTGAGCCGATCCGGCGCTACGGCCAGATCATCGGCTTCGCGACCCAGCCGATTGCGCCCGGCCAGCACGTGCACACGCAGAACTGCGGCATGGGCGATTTTGCCAAGGACTATGCCTATGGCGTCGACGTCAAGCCGGTGCCGAACTTCGATCTGCCGGCGACCTTCGAGGGCATCCGCCGCGCCGACGGCCGCGTCGCGACGCGCAACTATATCGGCATCCTCACCTCGGTGAACTGCAGCGCCCATGTCGCTGGAATCGTCGCCGACATGTTCAAGAAGAATCCGTTCACCGGCGACAATCCGCTGGCCGATTTCCCGAATGTCGATGGCGTTGTCGCGCTGACCCACAAGACCGGCTGCGGCATGACCCAGGACGAGCCCTTGGCGCTGCTTCGCCGCACGCTCGGCGGTTATGCGCGGCACGTCAATTTCTCCAATGTCATTGTGCTCGGCCTCGGCTGCGAGGTGAACCAGATCGGCGGCCTGATGGCCGAGCAGAAGCTCGCCGGCCGCCTGCGTGCGATGGACATCCAGGAGGTCGGCGGCACGCGCAAGACCGTGGAAGCCGGCGTGGCCTTCGTGAAGGAGGCGCTCACCGACGCCAACAAGGTCAAGCGCGAGGCGGTGCCGGCAAGCGAGTTGACGGTAGCGCTGCAATGCGGCGGCTCGGATGGCTATTCCGGCGTGTCGGCCAATCCGGCGCTCGGGGCCGCGAGCGACCTGCTGGTCCGTCACGGCGGCACCGTCATCCTCTCCGAGACGCCGGAGACCTACGGCGCTGAGCATCTGTTGACCCGTCGCGCCGTCAGCCGCGAGGTCGGCGAGAAGCTGGTCGGCCTGATGCGCTGGTGGGAGGAATACACCCAGCGCGAAGGCGCCGAGATGAACGCCAATCCGAGCCCCGGCAACAAGGCCGGCGGTCTCACCACGATCCTTGAGAAGTCGCTCGGCGCAATGGCCAAGGCTGGCAGCACCAATCTCGTCGACGTCCTGCATTACGCCGAACCCGTCACCAAGAAGGGTTTTGTGTTCATGGACACGCCCGGCTACGACCCGGTTGCCGCGACCGGGCAGGTCGCCGGCGGCGCCAACCTCGTCTGCTTCACCACCGGCCGCGGCAGCGTGTTCGGCTGCAAGCCCGCGCCCTCGATCAAGCTCGCCACCAACACGCCGATGTACAAGCGGATGGAAGACGACATGGACGTCAATTGCGGCACCATCCTCGACGGCGAGGAGAGCGTGCAGGAATGCGGCCAGCGCATCTTCGACCTGATCCTCAAGACCGCCTCGGGCCAGCCGACCAAGAGCGAGAGCTTTGATTTCGGCGGTGCCGAGTTCGCGCCGTGGGTCTTGGGCGCGACGATGTAGCATTCGCGTAGCCCGGATGAAGCCTCCCGGATTACGCTGCGCTCCATCCGGGCTACGGATTGGACGGAGGATGCATGCGCGTGCGCGGGTTGATTGGATGCCTCGCATTCCTGGCCGCCTTGAGCCTTAACGTCGGTTCGGCTAACGCCGCAACTATCGTCGCGCTTGGCGCGAGCAATACCTACGGCAAGGGCGTGGCGCGCAACCAGGCCTATCCCGCGCAGCTCGAAGCGATCTTGCGGGCGAAGGGTTTGAGCGTCCGTGTCGTGAACGCCGGCATCAATGGCGACACCACGGAAGGGATGCTGCAACGCCTGGACCGTGCCGTCCCGAACGGGACCCGTGCGGTGATTCTACAGCCGGGCGGCAATGACCGGCGCAAGGGCAGCCCTGACCGGACCGCGGATATTCAAAGTCGCCTCAGCGCCCGGGGCATCGCGGTGATCATGCTTCCTAACGGGATGCTGGGCGGGCTCCCGCATCAGCCCGATGGCCAGCATTTGACTCCCGAGGGCTATCATATGCTTGCCGAGCAGCTTGCGTCGCAGGTATCCGGCGCGATCGGCCGCTAGCGGGTGAGGCTAACCAGCCACGCCAGTCGCTGAGGTCGGGACAACGCGGCGGATAATTCCTGGGCAGTCGCTGCCCGTTGTTAGTGCTTGATGTCGACCGGCAGCAGTGTTCTGCTCAAAAAAGCTGCTGGAGTCCTCGGTCCGTGTCGATCTTCGTCGCACTGCATCACGTCACGCACTACAAATACGACCGGCCGATCGATCTCGGGCCCCAGACCATTCGGCTCCGGCCCGCGCCGCATACCCGCACGCCGATCCTGAGCTACTCGCTCAAGGTCACGCCATCAAACCACTTCGTGAACTGGCAGCAGGATCCGCAGGGCAACTGGCTGGCGCGCTACGTGTTTCCGGAGAAGGCGACCGAGCTCAAGGTCGAGGTCGACTTTACCGCGCAGATGACGGTGGTCAATCCGTTCGACTTCTTCGTCGAGCCCTATGCCGGCAGCTTTCCATTCGAATACCCCGGCGACCTCAAGACCGAGCTCGCGCCTTATCTTGAAACCGAGGTGCCTGGGCCGTTGCTCGCGGCTTATCTGAAGGACATTCCGCGCAAGGCCGACTCGACCGTCAATTTCCTGGTCGAGCTGAACGCGCAGCTGCAGAAGAAGATCGGCTACGTGATCCGCATGGAGGCGGGCATCCAGACGCCGGAGGAGACGCTGGCCGCGGGCTCCGGCTCCTGCCGCGACTCGGCGTGGCTCTTGATCCAGGCGCTGCGCCATCTCGGGCTCGCCGCGCGCTTCGTCTCCGGATATCTCATCCAGCTGCGGCCCGACATCGATCCGCTCGAGGGGCCGCGCGAGGTCGAGAGCGATTTCACCGACCTGCACGCCTGGGCCGAGGTTTATCTGCCGGGTGCGGGCTGGATCGGTTTCGACGTCACCTCCGGCATGCTGACGGGCGAGGGACATATCCCGGTCTGCGCCACGCCACACTATCGCTCGGCTGCGCCGGTGACCGGCACCGCGGGCTTTGCCAATGTCGAGTTCGGCTTCGAGATGAGCGTCAAGCGGATTCGCGAGGCGCCGCGGATCACCAAGCCGTTTTCGGATGAATCCTGGGCGCGGCTCGACCGGCTCGGCGAGCAGGTTGATGCAGATCTAAGTAAGGACGACGTGCGGCTGACCATGGGCGGCGAGCCGACCTTCGTCTCGGTCGACGATCTGGAATCGCCGGAGTGGAACGTCGCCGCGGTCGGTCCGACCAAGCGCGGGCTTGCCGACGAGTTGATCCGCAAGCTGCGCACGCGGTTCGCGCCCGGCGGCCTGCTGCATTACGGCCAGGGCAAATGGTATCCCGGCGAGAGCCTGCCGCGCTGGGCGTTCGGCCTCTACTGGCGCAAGGACGGCAAGCCGATCTGGAACAATGCCGACCTGATCGCTTCAGTCGAAAATCCGCGCAAGGCTGAGATCGCCGATGCGGAGCGCCTCGCAATCGGCATCGCCGCCCGGCTCGGCCTGAAGGCTGACCACGTCATGCCGGCCTTTGAGGACACTGCGTTCTGGCTCGAGCGCGAGGCCGGTTTGCCGGCTAATGTCAGCCCTGCGAATTCCAAACTGACCGATCCGGAAGAGCGCGCCCGGATGGCGCGGGTGTTCGACGAGGGGCTGACCACGCCGAAGGGTTACGTGCTGCCGATCCAGCGCTGGAGCCCGCTCGGCGATCGCGTGCCGGCGCGCTGGCGCAGCGAGCACTGGAAGATCCGGCGCAGTCATCTGTTCCTCTTTCCGGGCGATTCCCCGCTGGGCTTGCGGCTTCCGATCTCTTCGCTCGAACACGTCCCGCCCGAGGATTTTCCCTACGTCATCGAGCAGGATCCGATGGCGCCGCGCGATGCGCTGGGGAAGATCGATCCGGAGCTGACGCGGGCGCTCAAGGACATTGAAGAGCCGCTGCCGGTGCGCACCGCGATGTCGATCGAGGTGCGCGATGGCGTGCTGTGCGCCTTCATGCCGCCGGTGGAGAAGGTCGACGACTATCTCGAACTGATCGCCGCGATCGAGGCCGCCGCCGAACAGCTGCAGCTGCAAGTCCACGTCGAGGGCTACGCGCCGCCGTTCGATCCGCGGATCGAGGTGATCAAGGTGACGCCGGATCCCGGCGTGATCGAGATCAACGTGCAGCCGGCGCAAAGCTGGCGCGAAGCCGTCGACATCACCCTCGGTCTCTATGAGGACTCCGCGAAGACGCGGCTCGGGGCCAACCGTTTCCTGATCGATGGTCGCCACACCGGCACCGGCGGCGGCAACCACATCGTGGTCGGCGGCAGCAAGCCGGAGGATTCGCCGTTCCTGCGCCGGCCCGATCTGCTGAAGAGCCTCGTGCTGTACTGGCAGCGGCATCCGTCGCTGTCCTACCTGTTCTCCGGCATGTTCATCGGCCCGACCAGCCAGGCGCCGCGCATCGACGAGGCGCGGCATGACGGGCTCTATGAGCTCGAGATCGCGCTGTCGCACGTTCCGCCGCCGGGCATGGAGGCGCCGCTGTGGCTGGTCGATCGCCTGTTCCGGCACATCCTGGTCGACATCACCGGCAACACCCATCGCGCCGAGATCTGCATCGACAAGCTCTATTCGCCCGATGGCCCGACCGGCCGGCTCGGCCTGGTCGAATTCCGCGCGCTCGAAATGCCGCCCGACCCGCGGATGTCGCTGGCGCAGCAGCTTCTGATCCGGGCGCTGATCGCCAAGCTGTGGCGCGAGCCGCAGCAGGGCAAGTTCGTGCGCTGGGGCACCGCGCTGCATGACCGCTTCATGCTGCCGCATTTCCTCTGGGAGGATTTCCTGGGCGTGCTCGCCGAGCTCAAGCAATCCGGCTACGACGTCGAGCCGGAGTGGTATCAGGCCCAGCTCGAATTCCGCTTCCCCGCCTTCGGCCGCATCCATCACGGTGGCGTCGGCCTCGAGCTGCGGCAGGCGCTCGAGCCCTGGCACGTGCTGGGCGAGGAGGGCACGGCCGGCGGCACCGTGCGCTACGTCGATTCCTCGGTCGAGCGGCTCCAGGTGAAGGCGACGGGATTCGTCGAGGGCCGCCACGTCATCACCTGCAACAGCAGGCGGATGCCGATGACCGAGACCGGCCGCGCCGGCGAGGCAGTCGCCGGCGTGCGCTTCAAGGCCTGGCAGCCGGCCTCCGGCCTGCATCCGACCATCCCCGTGCATGCGCCGCTGACGTTTGACCTGATCGATACCTGGAACGGCCGCTCGCTCGGCGGCTGCGTCTATCATGTCGCCCATCCCGGTGGCCGCAACTACGAGACCAAGCCGGTCAATTCCTACGAGGCCGAGGCGCGGCGGCTGGCGCGCTTCCAGGAGCACGGTCATACCCCCGGCAGGATCGAACCACCGCCGGAGGAACGCACAATTGAGTTTCCCTTGACCCTCGACTTGCGGACGCCGCTCCTGCAGTAATTGGATGCAGGGGAAGTGCAATGACCGCATCGGGTGGCCAAGGAACCAGTCAAGGAAGCAGTCAGGAGAGCAGGGCCCGTCCCGGTCAGCGCCGGATGGCGCAGTGGACCCGCGACTATGTCCGGCTGCCCGGCATTCCCGATGAATATATTGCCGAGAACGGCGCGCCGCGGCCGGTCTGGGCGCGTTTCTTTGACGCCTTTGCCGGGCTGTCGCCGGCCGATATCGAACGCCGCTTTGCCTCCGCCGATCGCCATCTGCGCGAGGCCGGCGTCACCTACCGCGCGCCCGGCGACACGTCCGACCGGATCTGGCCGCTCAGCCATCTGCCGCTGATCATCGATGCGGCCGACTGGCGCCAGCTCGCCGCCGGTGTCGCGCAGCGCGCGCAGCTTTTGGAAATGGTGCTGGCCGATCTCTACGGCGACGGCCGTCTCGTCACAGAGGGGGCGATTCCCGCCGCGGCGATCGCTGGCAGCAGCGAATATCTGCGCGCGGTCAGCGGCATCAAGCCGCCCGGCGGCCGCTATCTGCATCTTTACGCCGCCGACATCGGCCGCGGGCCTGACGGCCGCTGGTGGGTGCTCGGCGATCGCACGCAGGCGCCGTCCGGCGCGGGCTATGCGCTGGAAAACCGCCTGGTGCTGTCGCGTGCCTTTTCCAATCTCTACAAGTCGATGAATGTCGAGCGCGTCGCGCCGTTCTTCGAAGCGTTCCGCGATTCACTGCGTGCCAGCGCCGACCGCGACGAGCCGCGGATCGGTCTGCTGACGCCCGGCGCGTTCAGCGAGACCTATTTCGAGCACGCCACGCTGGCGCGCTATCTTGGCTTCCTGCTGGTCGAGGGCGACGATCTCGCGGTCTCCGGCGACCGCATCCACATCCGCACCGTTGCCGGATTGAAGCGGCTCGACGTGCTGCTGCGCCGGGTCGATTCCAACATGCTCGATCCGCTCGAGCTCGACGCCTCTTCCTATCTCGGCGTGCCCGGGCTCGTCGAGGTGCTGCGCAAGAGCGGCGTCGTGGTCGCCAACATGCCGGGCTCGGGCGTGATGGAGGCGAGGGCGCTGCTTGGCTTCCTGCCCAATCTGTGTCGGCGTCTGCTCAGTGAAGACCTGATGATGCCGCACATCGCGACCTGGTGGTGCGGCCAGAAGTCCGCCCGCGAGCAGGTGCTGTCGCGGCTCGACGAATTCGCCATCGAAGGCGCCTATGGCCGCGGCGTCGCGGATTTTCCAGGCCACGGGCCGGTGCTGCCGGGCGAACTGTCGGCGGCGGACCGCGACCGCCTGAAGGATGCGATCAGCCATCGCGGCATCGATTATGTCGGACAGGAACTGGTACGCCTCTCCACGACGCCGGTGTGGGAGGACGGCCGCATCGCGCCGCGTCCATTCGTGCTGCGGGTGTTCGCGGCGGCGACGCCGAACGGCTGGACCGTGCTGCCCGGCGGCTTCTGCCGGATCGCGGATCGGGCGGATGCGCGCGCGGTGTCGATGGGCGATGGCGCGGTGTCCGCCGACGTCTGGGTGGTCTCCGACAAGGCGGTTGTGACCTCGACCCTGCTGCCGGCGGTCGACACCGTCCGAATCCGCCGCATCGCCGGTGTGCTGCCGAGCCGCGCCGCCGACAATCTGTTCTGGCTCGGGCGCTATCTCGAGCGCGCCGAAGCCACCATTCGCTTGATCCGCGCGCTGTGCACGCCGCTGCGCGATCCGGCACGGGCGAATTCGACCGGCTCGACGCCGGCGATGCATTCGGCCGAGCGCATCCAGCGCATGCTGGTTACCTGGGGCGCGGCCTCGCAAACCGCGCGCGCCAATCCCGCCAAGGTCGCGCTCGAAGCGCTGCAGAACGAGGAGAAGTTCGGCTCGGCGCTGTCGCTGGTGCGATCGGCGCAGCGCACGGCCACCTCGCTCCGCGAGCGGCTGTCGCCGGACGCCTGGCAGGTCATCACCGAGATGGCCGATCGGCTCGCGATCGAGGTTCACGACGATGACGGCGTCGTCAGTGCCGCCGAGCTGACCTTGCAGGAGCTCGCAAGCTTCGCCGGCCTCGCGCAGGAGAACATGAACCGCGCGGCGGGTTGGCGCTTCCTCGAGATGGGCCGCCGCGCCGAGCGCGCCATCAACACCACGCGCTTTGCCCGACAGTTCGCCTATGACGAAGCCGGTGACGAAGACCTCGACGTCCTGCTGACGCTGGTCGACTGCCAGATCACCTACCGCTCACGCTATCTGGTGCAGCCGCTGCTCACACCGGTGCGCGATCTCGCCGTGCTCGATCCCTACAATCCGCGCTCGGTCGCATTCCAGGTCGCGGCGCTGAACGGGCATATCGCCGCGCTGCCGAGCCTGAAGGAGCACGGCCTGATCGAGCGGCCGCAGCGGCTCGCGGTTGCGGTCGAGGCGATGTTGACGACGGCTGAAGCCAGCAGCCTCGACGTCAAGACGCTGTTTGCGCTGGAGCAGGACCTGCTCAACCTCGCCGACTCGGTCGGGCTGCATTATTTTCCGCACGGGCCGAACGCCAGCCGGCCGGAGAAGCTCACGGGGCTGGCGTGATCTACGACATCCGTCACGTCACGACCTACAGCTACGAGACCCAGGTCAGCTTCGCGCGCTGCGCGCTGCGGCTGGAGCCGATCACCGGCGACGGGCAGGAGCTGGTTTCCCATTCGGTCGAGATTCGTCCGAAGCCCGCGGAGCGCACCGCGCGGCGCGACTTTTTCGGCACGCTGACCGAAAGCGTCCTGATCGAGACCGCGCATCGCAGTCTTCGCATTGATTCCCGCTCGCGGGTCTCGGTGGCGCGACAGCCGCCGCTCCGTGACGCGGCGAGCCCGCCCTGGGAGTGCGTGCGCGACAACGCGTTCGAGGCATTGAGCCTCGATGCGGGCTCGCCGGTCGGCTACGTCTTCGCCAGCGCGCTGGTGCCGGTGCTGCGGCCGGTGACGGCCTACGCTTCGGCGAGCTTTTCGCCCGGCGGCGGCATCCTTTCCGGTGCGGCCGACCTGATGCGCCGCATCCGCGGCGACTTCAAATACGATCCGAAGGCGACCGTGATCTCGACCCCGCTTCGCGACGTATTCGAGAAGCGCCACGGCGTCTGCCAGGATTTTGCCCATGTGATGATTGCGGGGCTTCGCGGCCTCGGTCTGCCGGCGGCCTATGTCAGCGGTTATCTGCGCACCATTCCGCCGCCGGGCCAGCCGCGGCTGCAAGGCGCGGACGCAACCCACGCCTGGGTGTCGGTCTGGTGCGGCAGCGAGCTCGGCTGGGTCGGGTTCGATCCGACCAACGATCTCATGGTCGCCAACGACCACATCATTCTCGCGATCGGCCGCGACTTCGCCGACGTCTCGCCGGTCGACGGCGTCATCGTCGGCGCGCGCAAGCAGAAGCTCAGCGTCGCCGTCGACGTGTTGCCGGTGGAGTGAGCCGAGGGGGCAGGCGCGCGTTCGGCCGCGCCGCCGCGATCTCGATCAGGCGACCTGCCGCTTGCCCGATTTGTCCCACCCGATCGGGCTGGTGATGACGCGGTCGCGGCCTTCATGCTTGGCTTGATAGAGCGCGAGGTCCGCTGCCTTGAGCAGATCGCGCGATGTGCGCTCGTGATCCGGGACGAGGCAAGACAGTCCGATGCTGACGGTCGGCAACTCATGCTCGGATTCGCGCGCAGCGGTCAGCTTCGCGCGAATCTGCTCGGCAACCTCCAATGCACCCGCTTTGCCAATGCCGGGCAGCAACACCGAAAACTCCTCGCCGCCGTAGCGCGCGCCGAGATCGGTTGCGCGCTTGGTGCTGGTGGCGATGCACCGTCCCACAGTGGCGAGCACTGCGTCGCCGGCCTGATGGCCGTACGTGTCGTTGAAGGTCTTGAAATGATCGACGTCGATCATCAGAAGCGATACCGGCGACTTTGCGCGCATGCCACGACGCCATTCGACGTCAAGCGTATCGTCGAGGCGGCGGCGGTTGGCGAGGCCCGTCAGCGCATCGGTGTTCGCGAGGTGCGCGAGCCGGCCTTCAGCGGCGGCCCGCCGTTTGAGAGCGGCCAGCAGGTAGAACATCAGGACGATCGAGAAGCCGCAGAGCGCCGCCACCACGCTTCCGATCAGCCAGAGCTGCTGCCACCAGTCGGCATAAATGCCGTCGAGCGCGAGGCCCTCGGCGATCAGCAGGGGATGGTGTCCGACCGCCTGAAAGACATAGAGCCGGTTGACATGATCGACGAGCGATTTCGTCATGTAGGAGCCGGATTGCCGTGCCGGGAACTGCTTGAAGACCTGTGAGTCCCTGATGCTTTGCCCGATCTTGGCGATGTCGAACGGTGCTCGCATCAGCATGACGCCATCGGTGTTGAACAACGCCATGCTATCGCCGAGGCCGAAGCTCAGCTTGCGAAACAGATTGTGGAAATAGCTGAGCCGCATGCTGCCCGCGACGACACCGGCAAAGGACCCGTCGTCATTGCTGATGCGGCGGCTCAGGCTGATCAGATATTCGCCGTCTGAAGTCACCCAGGGAGCGCTGATGAACAGCCCGCTGTCGGCTCGCGCCTGATGCACCCGGAAGAAGTCCCGATCGGCGAAGTTTGCGGTCCGCGGCGTCAATGTCCGGGAATCGAGCGTGACGTCTCCCGCCGTATTCAGCACGAGGATCGAGCCGAGATCCTTGGCGGTGGCGGCGCGGTCGAACAGCACGACCTGGCGAAGCTCCGGGCTGATCTTGCCGAGCTCCGGCAGCTTGACGCCGTCGGCGACGGCCTGCAGCGACAGGTCATAGAGCTCGATGTTGCGATCGATCTCGCTGGCGATGGAGGCGACGAGGTTGGTCGCGCCTTCCTTCGCATGCTGATAGTCCTTGCCGGCCATCTCCCAGAGAATGGACGCGCAGATCGCCGAAAAGCACAAGACGAGACCGATCCCGAGCGCGAGGAGCCGTTTGGTCGGCACCGCTTTCGGCTTTGGCAACAGTCCGTTCATTGCTCGCTTCCACTTCCCCGCGCCCCCGCGCACTTTGAGTTTCTATAGGGGCATCAAATTGAGAAAGGCGACCTCAAGCACCGGCAATTTGCGCCCGTGCGTTGCGATAGTCTTAACCATCCCAGGTTGGTCGGAACCCGTCGCGCGGAGCCCGGATCGATCGCCTGATCCGTTCAGGTTCCGGTCCGTCGCAGATCCTCGGCGGCGTCGCTGCGCAGGTTGCGGAAGAACTGCTCGACCTCGCGCGACAGCGTCTCCGCGGTTGCGGTTAGATCGTTCGATGCCGCGAGCACCGATTCCGCCGCCTTGCTGGTCTGGTCCATGTCGTCGCGGAGCGAGCCGACATTCGTCACCAGGGTTTCGTTGCCCTGGGCGGCCATCTGCGCGTTGGCGGAGATTTCGCGCGTGGCGGCATCCTGCTGGCCAATCGCGCTTGCGATGTTGGCGGTGACGTTGCTGATCTCGCGCACCGCCTGGCCGATCTCGCGCACCGCGGCCACCGAGTTGCGGGTCGAGGCCTGGATCAGGCCGACATTTTCGCTGATCTCGGCGGTTGCCTTGGCGGTCTGTCCGGCCAGCGCCTTGACCTCGTGCGCGACGACCGCGAAGCCGCGGCCGGCGTCGCCGGCGCGGGCGGCTTCGATGGTGGCGTTGAGCGCGAGCAGGTTGGTCTGCTCGGCGATCGCCTGGATCAGGTTCAGCACACCGTCGATGCGCTGCGTGGTGGCGGCAAGGCTCTCGATCTCGGTGATCGACCGGTCGGTGCGCGCACCTGCCTGATCGACCGCCCCCGACGACTGCTTGACCTGGCGGCCGATTTCCTCGACCGAGGCGGAGAGCTCTTCGGCTGCGCTCGCCACCGCAGACACGTTGCTCGAGGCCTGTTCGGTCGCGCCTGCCGCCGCAACCGTCCGGCCGCTGGCGTCCGCCGCGACGGTGGCGATGCTCTGCGCGGTTTGACGCATCGTCGCAGCGTTGTCGTGTACCGCGCGGAGCACCTCACCGATGGTGCCGCGGAACGTCTCGACGAAGCTTTCGATATGCCGGCCGCGGGCGTCGCGAGCCTCGGAGTCCTGCACGACTTGCGCGTTCAGGCTGCGATTGCGGTCCATCGCCTCCTGGAAGACCTTGATGGCGCGTGCCAGTGCGCCGATTTCATCGCTGCGCCCGACGTGCGGCACGTCGACATGATCGGCGCCCTCGGCGACGTGCTTGATGGTCGTTGTGATCTGCGACAGTGGCCGCGCCACCGAGCGGGCGATGATCAGCACGCCGAGCACCACCACGATCAGGGCCGCCGCGCCGAGCCCGGTCAGCAGCAGCGCCAGCTCGCGGTTGGTGTCGGTCTGCTGCGCCAGCTTCTTGCTGCGCTCGGCGTAGACCTTGGACAGCGCCTCGAGATCCTTGTTCAGTGCGGTGCGCACGTCGCGGTTGGCGTCGTTGTCGCCCCACTCGCGCCCGGCAGCGGCGCCGATTTCGATGCCGCGGCGGACCAGCTCTTTGCGGAACTCGATGAATTGCTCGATGCGCTTCTTGAACACCGCGAATTGCGCGGCGTCGTCGGCCTGCACCAGGGTCTCCCAGTTCCTCACCACGCCGAGGATGCGGTCGTTGAACGCCAGCAGCCCGTCGCCGTACTTCTTCACCGCCGCAGGTTCGGTCGACATGTAGACGCCGCGGGATTCCATCACCACTGCGTAAACCAGCGAGTTGACCCGCTCGACATTGAGCGCGGCGCGGCTTGCGAGGTCGACGGCCGCGGTCAGCTCGGCATTGCGCCGCGCGTTGTAGTCGGACAGGACGGTGATAGCTGCGGTCAGCGCCGCAATCAGCGCAAACGTCGAGTACAGCCTGGCAGCAAGCGAGAATCGGGATGCCATTGGAGGCCGGGATGTGGAGATGGGGGATGTGACGGGGGACGGCATTGCGGGCACTCCAAGAGGCCGGGGAGTACCTTCGGCCAATTAAAGCTTATGCAAAATCTTCATGGATAATTTCTTAACGCGTGCGTTCTGTGCCCCTGCAACCGTTAAAATATCTAAATTATACCAATGTCTTATGAGGTACACCGCAGCGAGCGGGTGGCGGCGGCTCGCCGCCGTGTTGAATGACGGACCGCCATCATCATCATTCATCAACATCCCCCGGCGCACCGGGCGAAGCTGATGGCACGGCTTTCGCAAAGAGGTGCTAGGTTACGCCGTCCCCAGCCTCGACGCGAATCCCCATGCTCTATCGTCACACCATCGACGCCACCAGTTATGCATTCGACGATCTGCGCATCCTGCTTGCCAAGGCCTCGCCGCTGCGGTCCGGCGACCGTTTGGCCGGCATCGCGGCCGACAGTGCCGCGGAGATGATCGCCGCGCGGCTGGCGCTTGCCAACGTTCCGCTCAAGCAATTCCTCGATGAGCCTGTCATCCCCTATGAGGACGATGAAGTCACCCGCCTGATCCTCGACAGCCACGACGTTGCCGGCTTCCTGCCGGTGTCGTCGCTCACCGTCGGCGGCTTCCGCGACTGGCTGCTGTCGGATGTCGCCACCAGTGAGGTGATCAACCGGATCTCGCGCGGCATCACGCCGGAGATGGCGGCGGCAGTGTCGAAGCTGATGCGCAACCAGGATCTGATCCTGGTTGCGAAGAAATGCGAGGTGACGACCCGCTTCCGCAACACCATCGGCTTGCGCGGGCGAATGAGCACGCGACTGCAGCCGAACCATCCGTTCGACGATGCCAAGGGCATCACCGCCTCGATCCTCGACGGACTGCTGCTCGGATCGGGCGACGCTTGCATCGGCATCAATCCGGCAAGCGACGATCCGAACGTCATCGGCACCCTGCTGCGGCTGCTGGACGACGTCATCACCCGGCTCGGGATTCCGACGCAGGGCTGCGTGCTGACCCATGTCACGACCACGCTCGGCCTGATCGGGCAGGGGCTGCCGATCGACCTCGTGTTCCAGTCGATCGCTGGCACCGAGGCGGCCAACCGCAGTTTCGGCGTCGACCTCTCGTTGCTCCGGGAGGCACGGGAAGCCGGGCTGTCGCTCCACCGCGGCACGGTCGGCGACAACGTCATGTATTTCGAGACCGGGCAGGGCTCGGCACTTTCGGCCAACGCCCATCACCAGGTCGACCAGCAGACCTGCGAGGCTCGGGCCTATGCGGTGGCGCGGGCGTTCGATCCGCTGCTCGTCAACAGCGTGGTCGGCTTCATCGGTCCGGAATACCTCTATGACGGCAAGGAAATCATCCGCGCCGGGCTCGAGGATCACTTCTGCGGCAAGCTGCTCGGCCTGCCGCTCGGGATCGACGTCTGCTACACCAACCACGCCGAAGCCGATCAGGACGACATGGACAATCTCCTGACGCTGCTTGCGGCCGCCGGCGTGAACTTCATCATGGGCGTGCCGGGCGCCGATGACGTGATGCTGAACTATCAGTCGACATCGTTTCACGATGCGCTCTACATCCGCGACCTGTTCGGCCTGAAGCGGGCGCCCGAATTCGACGACTGGCTGGCGCGCGTCGGCCTTGCCGGGCAGGATTTCCGCCTCGTTGCCGATGCGGGGCAGCTGCCCGAGCTCGCCGCCAGGCTGTTGACCTGACGGGATAGCGAAATTCTGCAGAGCAACTATCTCACCGTTGTGACGTTGGTAAGCGCCACAATGTTGAAGAATTTCTGGCCCAGCGTTCCACGCTATGGTTAGATTTGCGGGTGCTTCGGGGTCGATTGATGAGAGCTGAGGGCATAAAGACAGCACGGCGTATCCTCTGCGTCTTTCCGCGCTATACGTCGTCCTTTGGGACCTTCGAGCACTCCTATCCTCTGACCGACGGCGTCAAGGCGTTCATGCCGCCGCAGGGCCTGCTGCTGATCGCCGCATACCTCCCCGAGAACTGGCCGGTCCGCTTCGTCGACGAGAATCTGCGTCCGGCCACAGCGGAGGATTTCGAGTGGGCGGAAGCCGTGTTCGTCAGCGGTATGCACATCCAGCGCCAGCAGATGAACGATATCTGCCACCGTGCGCATGACCATGACCTGGTGGTCGCGATCGGCGGTCCGTCGGTCAGTGCCTGTCCGGACTACTATCCCGCATTCGACTACCTTCATGTCGGCGAGCTCGGCGATGCGACCAATGAGCTGATCAGGCGTCTGGAGCAGGACACCAGTCGTCCCGACGAGCAGGTGGTGCTGAAGACCATCGACCGCCTGCCGATGACGGAATTCCCGCTGCCGGCCTATGAGCTCGCCGAAACCAAGAAGTACTTCCTCGGCAGCATCCAGTTCTCCTCGGGCTGCCCCTATCAGTGCGAGTTCTGCGACATCCCCGGGCTCTATGGCCGCAATCCGCGGCTGAAGTCGCCGCAGCAGATCATCGCCGAACTCGACAAGCTGCGCGCCTGCGGCGCGACCGACACCGTCTATTTCGTCGACGACAACTTCATCGGCAACCGCAAGGCGGCGAGCGATCTGCTGCCGCATCTGATCGAGTGGCAGAAGCGGACCGGCTATGTCACGCGCCTTGCCTGCGAGGCGACGCTCAACATCGCCAAGCGGCCCGAGATCCTGGAGAAGATGCGCGAGGCCTTCTTCGTGACGATCTTCGTCGGCATCGAGACGCCCGATCCCGACGCATTGAAGGCCATGCACAAGGATCAGAACATGATGGTTCCGATCCTGGAGGGCGTGCGCACCATCAACTCCTTCGGCATGGAGGTCGTCTCCGGCATCATCATGGGGCTCGATACCGACAAGCCCCAGACCGCTGACGCGCTGCTCTCCTTCGTCGAGGAGTCCCGGATTCCGCTTCTGACCATCAACCTGCTGCAGGCGCTGCCGAAGACGCCGCTGTGGGATCGGCTCGAAAAGGCAGGAAGGCTGGTCGATGACGAGGGCCGTGACTCCAATGTCGAGTTCCTGCTGCCCTACGAGGACGTGGTCAGCTCCTGGCGCAAATGCATGGAGATCGCCTACCAGCCCGAGAAGCTGTTCGAGCGCTATTTGCATCAATGCAACTACACCTATGCCAACCGCATCAAGGTGCCGGTCAGCCCTGAGATGAAGAGCTGGGCCAACATCCGGCGCGGCCTGATAATGCTGCGCAACATCTTCTGGAAGGTCGGCGTGCTCGGCGACTACAAGCGCGTGTTCTGGAAGTTTGCGCTCGGCCGGCTCAAGCGCGGCGACATTGAAGGGTTGATCTCGGCGACGCTGGTTGCGCATCATCTGATCACGTTTGCGCGTGCAGCCTCCAGCGGCCGGCAGAACGCCTCGAACTACTCGATCCGGCTGCGCGAGGCTTCCGTACCCGCCGAATGACAGCATGACCACACCGCCGGCGCCATCGCCCCCGTCGCTTTCCGATTTGCGGGATCTCACGCCGGCGCGCGTCGGTCTCGGCCGGTTCGGGGCCAGCCTGCCGACCGATGCGCTGCTCTCGTTCACGCTCGATCACGCCCGCGCTCGCGACGCCGTTCACGCAGCCTTCGATGTCAGCGGCATTACGGCCGGTCTTGCCGGCCTCGGCATCACGCCGCGCGAGGTGTCGAGCCAGGCGCCAGGCCGGCGCGACTATCTGCGCCGGCCCGATCTCGGACGCATGCTGGACTCAGCATCGCGACGGTCGCTGGAAGGGTGCGGCATCACCGCATGCTCCTGCGCCATTGTGATCGGCGACGGCCTGTCGCCGGCCGCGGTCAATGTGCACGCTGTCGAATTGATCCGGCATCTCTTGCCGCGGCTTGCGGCCGACGGGATCGACACCGGTGCGGTGGTCGTCGCGTCAGGCGCGCGCGTCGCGCTCGGTGACGAGATCGGCGCCATCGTCGGTGCGCGCATGTTGGTGATGCTGATCGGCGAGCGGCCCGGCCTTTCCGCGCCCGACAGCCTTGGTGCCTATCTCACCTTCGCGCCGCGGATCGGCCTCACCGATGCCGACCGCAACTGCATCTCCAACATCCACCGTGCCGGGCTGAGCTATCCGGAAGCCGCATTCAGGATCTCGTGGCTTGTGCGCGAGGGACTGGCACGCCAGGTGACCGGGGTCGCGTTGAAAGATGAAAGCGGCGGTGGATCGTCACAGAATGCGCTACTGGGGTGTGACAAATCAGATACTTAATGGTGGGGATCAGCGGTTCCCCGCCGATTTGGTTCGACCCTCGCGCTTGCGAGCAAAGGTGCAGACAGGTAAAACACGCGCCGGTCAATATTCGCGTGTTTTCAAGGACTAGCGCCGATAAGCCGCGCTCACCCGCCTCATTCGCGCCCCTCGACCCAAGCTAGACAGATTGAGCCGTTTTCAGAACTGGACAGGGCATGCTCGAAAAGAACTCCGAAAGTCAGGTCCACGTCGAGAAGGTCGAAGAGCCGCGGTCGGGCCCCAGCATCGCGTTCGGGATCGAGCGTCTCGGCCTGATCCCGATGCGGGCGCCGATCCTGTCCTGTGTCGTGCTCGTCCTGTTGTTGATCGGCGCGGTGTTCGGCGTGCACCGGATCAAGATCGACGACTCGCTGTCGCAGCTGTTCCGTTCCGAATCAAAGGACTACAAGCAATATGAGGCGGTGACCAAGCGCTTCCCGGCGACCGAGTTCGACGTCCTCGTCGTGGTCGAAGGCAAGACGCTGCTCGAACGCGACAATCTCGGCAAGCTCCGTGACATGGTCACAGACCTGCAGCTCGTCGAGGGCGTGCGCGGCCTGGTGTCGCTGTTCTCGGCGCGCCAGGCGCCCGAGCCCGGCAAGCTGCCGGCGGCGCTGTTCCCCAATGAACTCCCCGAGGGCGCGGCCTATGACAAGTTCGTCGAGACCGTCAAAAGCAACGAGATCATCCGCGGCAAGCTGTTGTCGGAGGATGGCACGCTCGCGCTGGTCGTGCTGTCGCTCGAGCCGGAGGTGGTCGGCAGCAACAAGCTCAGCAAGGTGGTCGGCGACATCAGGAAGATCATGGCCGACGATCTCGGCGGCAGCGGGCTCAATGCCCAGCTGTCCGGCGTGCCGGTCATGCAGCTCGAGATCCGCAATGCGGTCGAGCGCGACGGCCTGACCTACAACATCCTCGGCATCCTCGCCGGCTGCGTCATCGCCATCATCTTCTTCCGCAAGATTTCCTTCATGGTGGCGGCGGCGTTCCCGCCGATGATCGCGATCCTGCTCGCGCTCGGCGGCCTCGGCTGGGCAAATTTCAATCTCAACATGTTCCTCAACGTGATGACGCCGCTCATCATGGTGATCAGCTTCTCCGACTCGATGCAGTTGACATTCGCGGCGCGCGATCGGCTGATCGCGGGCCAGGACAAGTTCACCGCGTTCAAGAACGCGGTGCTGGTGGTCGGCCCGGCCTGCGTGCTGACGCACGGCACGGCGGGGATTTCCTTCATCGCGTTGCAGTTCTCGGATTCCGACCTGATCCGCAAGTTCGGCGAGGCCGGGCTTGCGGCGACCATCATCGCGCTGGTCGCTGTGCTGTCGCTGGTGCCGGTGTTCGGCATCCTGCTGGTGCGCAACGAGAAGGTCTTCGCGGTCAAGTTCCAGAGCGCGGACGCCGGCGTGCAGGCGCTGCGCAATTTCTGCTACTGGATCGCGGTGCGCATGGTCGGCCGTCCCGGGCTGTTCAGCCTGCTCGCGCTGATCGTCGTCGGCGGCCTCGGCATCATCTACGCCAATCTGGAGCCGCGCTACCGGCTCGCCGACCAGGTGCCGGACAAGCGGCAGGCGGTGGAGGCGTCGAGCCGGCTCGACGCCAAGCTGACCGGCGCCAATCCGGTCGACGTGCTGATCGAATTTCCCAAGGGCCAATCGCTCTACTCGCCGGAGACGCTGAAGACGATCGCCGACGTTCACGCGATGGTCGAGGACAGCGCCGGCGTCGGCAACGTCTGGTCGCTGGAAACCCTGCGGCGCTGGCTCGCCGAGAAGGCCGGCAGCAATGATGTCGCGACGCTGAAGGAATATGTCAGCGTGATTCCCGAGCATCTGGTGCGCCGCTTCATCTCGAAGGATCAGGATGCCGTCGTGGTGTCGGGCCGCGTCCCGGATCTCGATTCCAGCCAGCTGCTTCCGGTGGTGAACAAGCTCGATCACTCGCTGGACAAGGTGCGTGCCGAGCATCCCGGCTACGAGATCGCGGTCACCGGCCTGTCGGTGATTGCCGCGCGCAACAGCGCCAACATGATCGAGAAGCTCAACCGCGGCCTCACCGTGGAGTTCGCGCTGGTCGCGATCTTCATCGGGCTCGCGTTCCGCTCGGTCGTGGTGATGTTCTCCTGTATCCTGCCCGGCATCTTCCCGGTGGTGCTGTCAGGCACGGTGCTGTGGCTGCTCGGGGAGGGGCTGCAATTCGCCAGCGTCGTGGCGTTGACCGTGTCGTTCGGCCTCGGCCTCAGCGCCACCATCCACTTCCTCAATCGCCTGCGGCTGGAGACCAAGCCCGGTGTCACGCCGGAGCTTGCAGTGGAGCGCGCCACCGTGCTGGTCGGCCCCGCGCTGATCCTGACCACGGTGGTGCTGGCCTGCGGCCTCGTCGTCACCGTGTTCTCCGACCTGCCGTCGCTGCGGCTGTTCGGTTGGCTCAGCGCGTTCTCGATGGTCGCGGCCCTGGTCGCGGACCTCTTCATCCTACGGCCGACCTCGATGTTCCTGATCAACCTGTCGCAAAAGCTCCGCGGCAAGGGCGGCCAACCGGCGCCGATTGAAAAGGCCTGATCGACGGGCAACAAAGACTCGCAACAAAAAGCCCGGTTCCGAAGTGCTCGGAACCGGGCTTTTTTGTTTGCCTGCCAAATCGGCCGGAGGGTCAGGTCTTCGTCATGGTGATCGTGACGCCGCGGATCTCGCCCTTGGAGTCGATCTGCACGACCTGCTTGGAGCCGTTGGTCTGCAGGTTCAGGTTGGCGGCAAAGCCGGAGGCCTCGACGAACACGTCGATCCGCCCGCCGCCCGCGGTGCCCTGTAAATTGCCGAAGATGTTGCGGCTGGCCTCGCTCCAGTTGCCGGAGATCCGGTCGCCCTGGCTGGTGACGTCGCTGGAGAGGTCGAACTTGTAGCTGTCGCTCGCACAATGCAGCGACTGCTTCAGATTCATGCCCGATGGCGCGACCTTGTAGTCCGCCTTGCAACGAATGCGTTCGGTCGTGCCGTTGGACAACGCCACCGTGCCCGATCCGGTCCACGAGCCGGCAAAACCGGCAAACGGACCGCTGGCCTGGGCATGGACTGCGGAGGCAGACAGCATCAATGCGGCGCCGACGCCTACAGCTCTGAGGGCCTGACCATAAAGGCTGGAACCAAACAGTTTCATTGTGAATTTTCCCATCAAAATCAACGCTTCTTTCGCAAGAAAGCGTCTCGCCGCATCGAAGGTTTAGTGTCACCCAAGAATGTTAGGTTCAAACGACAGAAGCGGCGTGCGCGAGCCCTGTTGTCATCGAACAGAATCAGAAACCATTGGCCTCATGATGGCATGTAGCTTTGCGCGAGTGTGATCCGCAATACCCAAACGCGACAAAGTGATGGCATGAATCGTTGTGTTAAATCAATGGCTTAAGCAGGGGTTTACAGCGCCGCAAATTTAGCCGCATTTAGCAGTGCTTGTCGTCAATCCGTTGCCGCGTTACGTGGCGTCTGCAATCCCCCAAATCCGTCCCGGCCATGCCGAAACGCGTTTCGGGAACAGATTTTCTGCTGTCGGAAATGAAGGAATACGATGCGTAAATTTCTCCTGGCTGTTGCCGTGTTGTCGATCCCGCTCTCGTCCAGCGCCTTCGCCCAGCAGCAAGGGCGCGGTACGCCCGATGAGCAGAAGGCCTGCACGCGTGACGTGCAGCGTCACTGCCGTTCCGTGATCGATCAGGGCGACTTCACCATCCTCGCCTGTCTGCAGCAGAACCGCAGCAAGATCAGCGCCGCCTGCGACCAGGTGCTGAAGACCCACGGCCAATAAGACCGAATTCAGGTCTCAAGGGACCGCTATCAATACCGCGGCTGGCAGCCATGCCGGCCGCGGTCACATATGCTGGCGGTCACAGATAGCATTGGTTTTGGTGGCGTATTCCCCTATATGGGGCTCGCAAATCCCCCGCATGCGCCTGACCGTCCGCGCCTGCGTCGTGCCATGACCAGTGTAGCCCAAATTTCCCATGACCACCGCGAGCGACCTGCGATCCGGAAAGACCCACCGCGACGAGAATTTTCCGGTCGCGTCGTGGATCATTCATCCGCGGCATCGTGCCCTGATCCTGGCCTTCTACAATTTCGTCCGCACCGCCGACGATATCGCCGATCACGCCACGCTGCCCGCCGAAGAGAAGCTGCGCTATCTCGACCTCATGGAGGCCGAGCTGCTCGGCAATGGCGATAGCCAGAAGGAAGCGGTCAGCCTGCGCCGCGCCTTTGCCGAGCGCGGCATGCCGCCGCGGCATGCGCTCGACGTGCTGGTGGCGTTCCGGCTCGACGTCACCAAACTGCGCTACGAAAACTGGGACGACGTGATCGATTATTGCCGTTACTCGGCGATGCCGGTCGGGCGCTTCATGCTCGACGTGCACGGCGAGGATATTTCGACCTGGGCGGCGTCGGACGCGCTCTGCGCCGGATTGCAGATCAACAACCATCTGCAGGACTGCGGCAAGGACTACCGGAACCTGAACCGCGTCTATCTGCCGCGCGATGCGCTGGCCGCTACGGGTGCGACCGTCGAGATGCTCGGCGAGGCGAAGTCGCAGCCGGCCCTGCTCAAATGCCTGCAGGCGCTCGCGCTGCGCACCGCGGCGCTGCTCGAGCAGAGCAAGTCGCTCGCCGCCGAAGTGAAGGATTTCCGGCTAGGGCTCGAGATCTCGGTGATCCAGGCGTTCGCCGACAAGATCGTCAACATGCTGAAGGTGCGCGACCCGCTCAGTGAGCGCGTGCATCTGGGCCCGGTCGAACTGCTGCTGCAGAGCCTTGGCGGCGTCGCCGGCGAGACGGCGCGGCGGGCGATCGGACGGCGTGCGGTCTCCAAGACGGCGGCAGGGGCATGAGTGCTGAGGCGGCGGCCAACGCAAATTACGGAAGCACCGCGTCGGGCAGCTCGTTCTATGCCGCGATGCGCATCCTGCCGCACGCGCAGCGCGAGGCGATGTTCCAGATCTACAGCTTCTGCCGGCAGGTCGACGACATCGCCGATTCCGACGGTCCGCGGCCGGAGCGCCTGGCCGCCTTGCAGCAGTGGCGCGAAGATATCGATGCGCTCTATGCGGGGCATCCGCCGGAGCGGCTGAGGGACTATGTCGCGTCGGTGAAGGCCTTCGGCCTGAAGCGCGAGGATTTCGTCGCGATCGTCGACGGCATGGAGATGGACGTGCCGCAGGACATCCGCGCGCCCGATCTTGCGACGCTCGACCTGTATTGCGATCGCGTCGCGAGCGCGGTCGGCCGGCTGTCGGTACGCGTGTTCGGCCTGCCCGAGGAGGACGGCATCGAGCTCGCCTACCATCTCGGCCGCGCGCTGCAGCTCACCAACATCCTGCGCGACATCGACGAGGATGCCGGTCTCGGCCGGCTCTATCTGCCGCGCGAATGGCTCTGGCATGCCGGCATCACTAACAACGACCCGGCCCGCGTCACCGCCGACCGCGCGCTGCCGAAAGTCTGCGCGCCGCTTGCCGAGCGCGCCAAGATGCACTTCCAGAAGTCCGACGAGATCATGAAGCGCAATTCGCGCCGCGCGGTGCGTGCGCCGCGGATCATGTCGAAATACTACCGCGCGATCCTCGATCTCCTGATCGCGCGCGGCTTTGCCGCTCCGCGTGAGCCGGTGCGTGTGTCCAAGGCAGCCAAGATCGGCATTCTTCTTCGTTACGCGATCATCTGATGCAAAAGACCGTTCATATCATCGGTGCCGGTATTTCCGGCCTCTCCGCGGCCGTGCGGCTCGCCAATGGCGGCTACAAGGTTGCCGTCCACGAGGCGACGCAGCAGGCCGGCGGCCGCTGCCGTTCCTATTTCGATGCCGCCACCAATCTCACCATCGACAACGGCAACCATCTGCTGCTGTCGGGCAACCGCCATGCGCTGAGCTACGCGCGTTCGATCGGCACCGAGGCGGGCCTCGTGGGACCTGCGCGCGCGCAGTTTCCGTTCGTCGATCTGGCCACCGGCCAGCGCTGGCAGCTCGACCTCGGCGACTCCCGCCTGCCGCTGTGGGTGTTCGACGAGGCGCGCCGTGTCCCGGACACCGGCCTGCGCGATTATCTCGCATTGGCGCCGCTGGCCTGGGCCGGCACCGCGGCACTGGTCGGCAACACCATTCCCTGCAAGGGCACGCTGTATGACCGCCTGGTGCAGCCGCTGCTGCTCGCCGCATTGAACGTCGATCCGCCGGAGGGCTCGGCCGGGCTAGCCGGCGCCATCGTGCGCGAGACGCTGCTCGCCGGCGGGCAGGCCTGCCGTCCGCTGATCGCGCGTGATGGCCTGAGCTCGGTGCTGATCGAGCCGGCCGTGAAGCTGCTGCAGGAGCGGGGCCACAGCGTCCAGTTCAGTCACGAATTGCGTACGCTTGGCATATCGGGTGATCGCATTAGCGAGCTCGACTTCGGCGGTGGCGACAAGATCACGCTGGCGGCCGACGATGCCGTGGTGCTCGCGGTGCCGCCGCGCGCGGCGGCAACCCTGCTGCCCGGCCTGAAAACCCCGACCAAATTCCGCGCCATCGTGAACGCGCATTTCCGCGTCGATCCGCCGCGCGACGCCGCGCCCATTCTCGGCGTGGTCGGCGGCCTCGTGGAGTGGCTGTTCGCGTTCCCGCAGCGGCTGTCGGTTACGATCAGCAACGGCGACCGCCTGGTCGACATGCCGCGCGAGGAGCTCGCGCAGGCGATCTGGCGGGACATCTGCAAGGCATCCGGCGTTTCCGGCGACTTGCCGCCGTGGCAGATCGTGCGCGAGCGCCGCGCCACATTTGAGGCGACGCCGGAGCAGAACGCCCTGCGTCCGGGGCCCACGACGGCGCAAAAAAACCTGTTCCTTGCCGGCGACTGGACTGCTACCGGGTTGCCGGCAACCATCGAGGGGTCGGTGCGGTCGGGTGATCGCGCCGCAGATCTGGTTCTGGCCAGGCGCTAGATTCGACCTGTTAAGCGGCCGCGGCTTTCGATCAGCCGGTCCGCAATGAAGAGGATATCGAGCGAAATGCTTTCGAGAGATCACAGCGTCGCAGTCGATCCGGTCGCGCTGGAGAAGAGCATCTCCAAGGCAACCGAAGCGCTGCTCGGCTATCGCCAGTCCGACGGGCACTGGATATTCGAGCTCGAGGCCGACAGCACCATCCCGGCCGAGTACATCCTGCTGCGTCACTACCTGGCCGAGCCCGTCGACGCCGCGCTCGAGGCCAAGCTCGGCAACTATCTGCGCCGCGTCCAGGGCGCGCATGGCGGCTGGCCGCTGGTGCATGACGGCCCGTTCGACATGAGCGCCAGCGTGAAGTCGTACTTCGCGCTGAAGATGATCGGCGACTCCGTCGACGCGCCGCACATGGTGCGGGCGCGCGAGGCGATCCGTTTGCGCGGCGGGGCTTCGGGCAGCAACGTGTTCACGCGCTTCATGCTTGCGCTCTATGGCGTCGTGACCTGGCGCGCGACGCCGGTGCTGCCGATCGAGATCATGCTGCTGCCGATGTGGTCGCCGTTCCACATCAACAAGATCTCCTACTGGGCGCGCACCACCATGGTGCCGCTGATGGT
This sequence comes from Bradyrhizobium sp. AUGA SZCCT0105, assembly GCF_018129565.1. NCBI lineage: Bacteria > Pseudomonadati > Pseudomonadota > Alphaproteobacteria > Hyphomicrobiales > Nitrobacteraceae > Bradyrhizobium > Bradyrhizobium sp. AUGA SZCCT0105. Next base: position 1,532,185 of record NZ_JAFCMK010000001.1, read on the forward strand.
GCTCGCTGCGCTGAAGCCGCGCGCCAAGAATCCGAAGGGCGTCGGCATCGACGAATTGTTCCTGGAGGATCCGAAATCGGTCCGCATGGCGCCGAAGGCGCCGCATCAGAGCGCAGGCTGGTTCTATCTGTTCCGCTCGCTCGACGCCGTGCTGCGCGTGATCGAGCCGATGTTTCCGAGGCGCCTGCGCCAGCGCGCGATCGACGCCGCGCTCGCCTTCACCGAAGAGCGGTTGAACGGCGAAGACGGCATGGGCGCGATCTATCCGCCGATGGCCAACATCGTCATGATGTATGAGGCGCTCGGCAAGGACGAGAATTTCCCGCCGCGCGCCGTCACCCGCCGCGGCATCGACAAGCTGCTGGTGGTCGGCGAGCACGAGGCCTATTGCCAGCCCTGCGTCTCGCCGGTGTGGGACACCGCGCTGACCTGTCATGCGCTGCAGGAAGCGGGCGGCGACGATACGCTCGCCAAGGCCAAGCAGGGGCTCGACTGGCTGAAGCCGCGCCAGGTGCTGGAGCTGAAGGGCGACTGGGCGGTCAAGGCGCCGGGTGTCCGTCCCGGCGGCTGGGCGTTCCAGTACAACAACGATCACTATCCCGATCTCGACGACACCGCGGTGGTCGTGATGGCGATGGACCGCGTGCGGCGTCACAGCGGAACCAGGGAATATGACGAGGCGATCGCGCGCGGCCGCGAGTGGATCGAGGGGCTGCAGAGCCGCGACGGCGGCTGGGCGGCGTTCGACGCCAACAATCTCGAATATTACCTCAACAACATCCCGTTCTCCGATCACGGCGCCTTGCTCGATCCGCCGACCGAGGATGTCACGGCGCGCTGCATCTCGATGCTGGGCCAGCTCGGCGAGACCGCGGAGAGCAGCAAGGCGATGGCCGACGGTATCGCCTATCTGCGCCGCACCCAGCTCGCCGAGGGCTCCTGGTACGGCCGCTGGGGCCTGAATTACGTCTACGGCACCTGGTCGGTGCTCTCCGCGCTAAATGTCGCAGGGATCGATCGCAACGACCCGATGATTCGGAAAGCGGTCGATTGGCTGGCGTCAGTCCAGAATCAGGACGGTGGCTGGGGCGAGGACGCCGTCAGTTACCGGCTGGATTACAAGGGTTATGAAGTTGCGCCGTCGACCTCCTCGCAAACGGCATGGGCCTTGCTTGGATTGATGGCGGCCGGAGAGGTCGAAAATCCCGCCGTTGCGCGGGGGGTGGAGTACCTAAAGGCAACACAGACGGAAAAAGGGCTGTGGGACGAGCAGCGATACACAGCTACGGGGTTTCCGCGGGTATTTTACTTGCGATATCATGGCTACTCGAAGTTCTTTCCGCTCTGGGCGCTGGCGCGGTATCGGAATTTGAGAAGCACCAATAGCAGGGTGGTAGGGGTCGGGATGTGATTGTTGAGGCGGGGGCCGCCGAGACCGTGGGCAGTAGAATTGATCCTCGGCCGGTATTGATTGTGACTGGATTGGTGCAGGAGGCCCGCATCGCAGCCGGTCCCGGCATGATCGTGATCTGCAGCTCGAGCGATCCGCAGCAGCTGCGTGAATTGCTGGCGACGCTGGATCCGACGAGCTTCCGCGGCGTGATTTCGTTCGGCGTGGCCGGCGGGCTCGATCCGTCGCTCAAGTCGGGCGACGTCGTGGTCGCGACCGAAGTGATGTCCGGCGATACCCGTTTCCTGGCCGCATCCGCCCTGAACGAAGAGATGATCGCCAGCGCCGCGCTGAAGCGCCGCCGGATCGTCCGCGGCGGGCTTGCCGGCGTCGAGCAGGTGATCGCGGCGAAGGCCTGCAAGGCCGCCCTACGCTCGATGACGGGCGCAGCCGCAGTCGACATGGAAAGCCACATCGCGGCAGCCTATGCCGCCAAGGCGGGCGTTCCATTCGCCGCGCTGCGCGTGATCAGCGATCCCGCGCACCGGGCGCTGCCCGAGCTTGCGAAATCCGCGGTGAAGCCGAACGGCGACATCGACCTGCGCAAGGTGCTGCGCGGCATCGTGCGCAATCCGCGGACGCTGCGGGCACTGGTGTCGACCGGTATCGATTTCAATCGCGCGCTGCGCTCGCTGCGCAGCTGCCGCGGCTTCCTGCTCGGCAGCGACGTGCTGATGCCGGTGGACGATGTCTTGGTGGCGAAGGCGGCCTGATCCAGCTGTCCCGGGCCAGGACAGCGTTGCTCGCCGCACCGAGCTCAAAACAATCAACCTCAAAAATAGAGGCCCGATCGCATCGCGATCGGGCCTTTTGCTTTGGTGCCTGATGGTTTGGTTCGATGTCACGCCGGTCCGGGTTCCGGGCGTTCAGCGGGCGATTTGCCGGGCGTGCATTTGCCGGCTTGCGGGCGGGTGACCCTCGAGGCCTGTTCCTGCCTGCGCGTGGCACGGCAAGTCTCCGATGATCCTGCAAGCCCAGCCACGGCGTCCGCGGGCGGTGTGCGCCGTCCTGCGACCTCGGATCGCCCCGTGGATGCTTGACAGATACCGGCATTCGACCGAATATGAACTATGATCCTGAATTCATGAATTAAGGTTCACTATGGCAATCGCAGCAGTTCGCCTCAACCAACTGGTCGAGACCAAGGCCCGCATTCTGGATGCCGCGAGGGACGCCGTGGCGCTGAGTGGGTGGAAGGACGCCCAGATCGCCCTGATCGCCTCACGGGCCGGCGTGGCCACGGGCAGCGTGTATCGCTACTTCGACTCGAAGGCGGACCTGTACGCGCAGGTGCTCGCCCTGGTTTCCGAGCGCGAGGTGGCCGTTGTCGCCGCAATCGCCGAGGCGGAGGGATCCGCGTCCCAGTGTCTGGTGGACGCGATCTACACCTTCTCGGTCCGGGCGATGCGCGGCCGCCGTCTGGCCTATGCGTTGATCGCCGAACCCTGTGAACCCGAGATCGACGCGGCGCGCCTGAAATACCGGGCGGCCCTGGCCGACCAGATCGCAAGGCTGGTCCGGCGCGGCATCGCCAACGGCGAGTTCGTCGATATCGATGCGAATGTCGCGGCCTCCTGCGTGGCCGGCGCTTTCATGGAGGCGCTGGTTGGTCCGCTGGCGCCCGAAGCAGCCCCGGACTCCGACGCGGCAAAGGCGATCGCTCAGACGATCGCGGGGCTTTCCGCGCGCATGCTGTTTCGCCATCCCGCGCCTGAATTGACCCCTGTATCGAGAGTTTCCGCATGAATGCGCGCGTCCAGCCGGTTGCCGTCGCGGAAGCAAAAGCCAGTGCGTTCGCGACCCATGAAGTCCGCAATCAGGCGCGGCCAGCCGCAGACTTCAACGCGTTCGATGACGACCGCGCGTTGAGCGATCTGATCGCAAAGACCGCGCCGTGGGCAAGAGACAGGCTTTCCGCGCTCGGGGCCCATGCCGGCAGCGAAGCTGTGCAGGAGGCCGCGCGGCTTGCCAACGAGCACGAGCCGAAGCTCTTGACCCATGACCGGTATGGCAACCGCAATGATTGGGTCGAGTTTCATCCGGCATGGCATCAATTGATGGCGCTGGCGTTCCAGAGCGAGGTCCATAGCCTCGCCTGGTCGACGCGCGAGCCACAAGGCCATCTGGCGCGCGCGGCGCTGAGCTATCTCTGGAATCAGATCGAGAACGGCGTCGGTTGTCCAACCGGGATGGCGTACGCCGCAATCGCCGGGTTTTCCGGCAAGCCGCAATTCAGCCTGTGGCGGGAACGAACGCTGGCGGCGGACTACGATCCACGCCGGCTTCCGATCGAGGTCAAGCGTGCGGCGGTGATCGGCTATGCGATGACCGAGAAGCAGGGTGGCTCCGATCTGCGTGAGACCCAGACCACCGCGCGCTTCGTCGAGCGCGGCGCGCATGGCGAGATCTATGCGATCACCGGCCACAAATGGTTCTTCTCGGTGCCGGTCGCGGATGGATTCTACACGCTGGCGCGCACCCAATCCGGCGTCAGTTGCCTGTTCGTGCCGCGCCTGTTGCCGGATGGCAGCGCCAACCGCATCCACATTCAGCGCCTGAAGGACAAGTGCGGCAACCGTTCGAACGCGTCGAGCGAGATCGAGTATCACGATACGTGGTCGATCCTGGTTGGTGAGGAAGGCCGCGGCGTCGCGGAGATCCTTTCGCATGCTCATTTGACCCGGCTGGATTTCGCGGTCGGCTCTGCCGGGCTGATGCGGCAGGCGTTGAGCCTGGCACTGAACCACGCGCAAACGCGAACCGCGTTCGGCAAGCCGATGGCCGAGCTCCCGATGCAGCGCAACGTGCTTGCCGATCTCGCACTCGAGAGCGAGGCGGCGATGCTGGGCGCATTTCGCGTCGCGCGTGCGACCGACGGCCTGCAGACGAGCGACCATGAACGGCTGCTGGCGCGGGTCGCCACTCCCGTGGTGAAGTTCTGGAATTGCCAGCGTGCGCCGGCTTTCACCTATGAGTGCCTGCAGGTGCATGGCGGCAACGGCTTCATTATGGAGAATGCGATGGCGCGGCTCTACCGCGAGGCGCCGCTGAACTCGATCTGGGAAGGCACCTCCAACATGATGTGCATGGACGTGCTGCGCGCCATGCAACGGGATGCAAATTGCCGGGACGCGTTCGTCGACGAACTGCGTGCGAGCAGGGGCCTCAATGCGGTCTATGACCGGTACACGGACGATCTCGCGGATCGCTTGCTGGCACGATATCCGGACGACGGGTATGCACGGGCGCTCGTCACCCGCATGGCGCATGCGTTGCAGGCGGCCGAGATGTTGCGGCATGGCGATGCCACCGCGGCCGATCTCTTCGTGCAATCCAGATTTGGCGCCGACGGGATGCATGTGTTCGGCGCGCTTCCGTCGTCGGAAGGCCTCGGCAAGGTCGTCGAACGCGCCTCCGTCATCCGTCGATAAGGGTCCCAGTCATATGCGTCAGACCGAAGTTTGTGCCGTCAACGACGTCAGGGCGATCGTCGGAGAAGAGGAGTGGGCGATGCGGGTCGATCTCGCGGCGTGCTACCGCCTGGTCGCGCTCTATGGAATGACCGACCTGATCTACAACCACATCAGCGCGCAGGTCCCGGGGTATGACGATCGTTATCTGATCAATCCGTACGGCATGCTCTATGAGGAGATCACGGCGTCGAGCCTCGTCAAGATCGACATCGAGGGCCGGACCTTGCTGCAGCCCGACCACGGCTACAACGTCAACGTGGCCGGCTTCTATCTGCATGCCCCGATCCATCGCGCACGGCCCGACGTGAAATGCGTTCTGCATACCCACACCCGGGCCGGCACCGCGGTCAGCACGCTTGCCGAAGGGCTGCTGCCGCTGTCGCAGACGGCAATGCGGTTTCACGGGCGGATCGGCTATCACGACTTCGAGGGACCGGCGATCGATCGCGACGAATGCGACCGGGTCGTCGCCGATCTCGGCCGCAACAACGTGCTGGTGTTGCGCAATCATGGCCTTCTGGTCTGCGGCAACACCATTCCGCAGGCGTTCAATGCGATCTACTGGCTGGAGCAGGCTTGCCGGATCCAGGTCGATGCGCTCGGCTGCGGCCGGCCGCTGCATGCGCCGAGCGAACTGGCGATCGGCAACACGGTGACCTGCTTTGCCGGCACCGAGATCACGCTGGACAATGAGCGCGACACCAATCCGGTGCTGAATGAAGCGGCGCAAAATCTGCAAGCCGGCTACGGGCTGCTGGAATGGCCGGCGCTGCGGCGCAGGCTCGACCGCATCGACAGGAGCTATGCGCAATGAGCGCGTCGCGGGCGTTACGGATCGGCTTCATCGGCGCCGGCCGCGTGGCGCAGACGCTCGCGCCGGCGTTCGCCCGCGCGGGTCTGAACGTCGCAGCCTTCTACAACCGCGGTCCCGATGCCGCGCAGCGTCTCGGATCCCGCATCCCGTCGGCACGGCCGATGATCGACGCGCAGCAGGTCGTTGACTTCTGCGACATGGTTTTCCTCACCGTGAGCGACGACGCGATTCTGCCGGTCTGCAGCGATCTGCACTGGGAGCCGCGTCACCGCGTCGTCCATTGTAGCGGCGCGACCGAACTGGCCGCGCTCGACCATGCGCGGTCGGCGGGCGCCGCAACCGGCGGATTTCACCCGATGCAGATGTTTGCAAATCCTGACGTCGCGCTCGAGGGGCTGCGCGGATGCACTGTCGGCATCGAAGCTGAAGGCGACTTCCGGCGCGACCTCGAGCGGCTCGCCACCAGCATCGGCTGCGAGCCGCTGGCGCTGCCGGCCGGTGTGCGGGCGATCTATCATGCCTCGGCCTACTACGTCGGCCCGTTCCTGATCTCGCTGCTCAAGGAAGGCGTCGAGCTCTGGAAGAGCTTTGGCGCCAGCGAGGCCGACGCGCTGCGCGCCATGATGCCGCTGCTGCGGGGCACCGTCGCGGCCGTTCTCGACGGTGGCCTCGCCAACGGCATGGGTGGCTGCGTGGCGCGCGGCGACGTCGGAACGATCGTCAAGCACCTGCGGGCCCTGGACGAGCGCTTTCCCGCCTCGGGCGCGTTGTATCGCGAACTGGCGCTGCGCAATGTCCCGCTCGGGATCGAGCGTGGCACACTCAGCGCTCCGCGCGCAGCCGAGATCGAACAGCTGCTGTTGCGAGCCCGGCGAGAGCAGGCGGCATCCTGATCCAGGAAAAAAGGGCCCCGGTTCGCTGAACCGAGGCCCTTGTTCGTTCTGCAGTCCGCTCACATGGACCTTTACGCGGCGCTGGAAGCCTTCTGCTGCTGCTTGGCGGCGGCAGCCGCAGCCTCGTCGCGGCGGATATCCGAGAGCTTCTTCTCGACCTGCTCGGCGAAGATGTACTGTGCCGGACGCTGCTTCGACATGTCGATCTCCGGCGCCATCGGGCCAGTGGTCTTGATGCCGCGCAGCGCGACCCACATCGCCTTCAGCGGATTGTTGATCGCAGCGGTCGCCGCGGTGGGCTCGTAACCGCAATGGGCCATACAGTCGGCGCACTTCTCGTACTTGCCGGTGCCGTAGGTCTCCCAATCGGTGGTGTCCATCAGCTCCTTGAAGGTCTTGGCGTAGCCTTCACCGAGCAGATAGCAGGGCTTCTGCCAGCCGAAGATGTTGCGCGCCGGCATGCCCCAGGGCGTGCACTCGTATTCCTGGTTGCCGGCCAGGAAGTCGAGGAACAGGCCGGAATGCATGAAATTCCATTTCTTGCCCTTGCCGAGCGCAAAGACGTCGCGGAACAGCTTCTTGGTCTTGGTGCGGTTGAGGAAGTGCTCCTGGTCCGGCGCACGCTCATAGGCGTAACCCGGCGACATCGAGACGCCGACGCCGAGCTCGGTGGTGAAGTCGAGGAATTTGGCGATCTCCTCGGCCGGATGGCCGTCGAAGATCGTGGCGTTGACGTTGACCGTGAAGCCGCGCGCCTTCGCCGCCTTGATCGCGGAGACGGCGCGATCGAACACGCCCTTCTGCGACACCGCCTTGTCGTGATGGTCCTTCAGGCCGTCGAGATGCACCGAGAAGAACAAATAGGGCGACGGCTCGAACAGATCGAGCTTCTTCTCGAGCAACAGCGCATTGGTACACAGCGAGACGAACTTCTTGCGCGCCACGAGGCCGCGCACGATCTCGCCGATCTCCTTGTGGATCAGCGGCTCGCCGCCCGGGATCGCCACCATCGGTGCGCCGCATTCATCGGCCGCGTCCCAGCATTCCTGTGCGGTCATGCGGCGATTGAGGATCGCATCGGGATAATCGATCTTGCCGCAGCCAACGCAGGCAAGGTTGCAACGGAACAGGGGTTCCAGCATCAGCACGAGCGGATAGCGTTTGCGGCCAAGCAGCTTCTGCTTGATCAGATAACCGCCGATACGCATTTCCTTGAAGAACGGTATAGCCATTAGAGGATTTTCTTTCTGCACTTATCAAAGGGAAGTGGGTTCAGATCAGCCCGCAGTCAGTTCGGCCGGCAGCCGGAATTCGATATTCTCTTCGCGGCCCGGAACGACCGAGACCGACACCGGTCCGATGCGCCGCAGGGCCTCGATGACATCGTCGACCAAAACCTCAGGTGCCGATGCACCCGCCGTAATGCCGACGGCCTTCGCATCCTTCAGCCAATCCGGGTTGAGCTCGCTCCCATCGGCAATGAGATAACTCGCGACACCAACCTCGGTGCCGATCTCACGAAGCCTGTTCGAGTTGGAACTATTGGCGGCCCCCACCACCAAAATGACGTCCACCAGCTTACTCAGGTCCCTTACCGCAGATTGGCGGTTCTGTGTCGCATAGCAGATATCCCTGATGTCCGGGCCTTGAATATCTGTAAATTTTGCCTGAAGGGCCGCGATGATGTCCCTGGTGTCGTCCACCGACAGGGTGGTCTGGGTGATATAGGCGACCGGGGCGTCGGTCGGCAGCCGCAATTCCGACACATCCTGAACGCTCTGGACCAGCAGGACCGGCCCCGGAACCTGCCCCATGGTTCCCTCGACCTCGGGATGGCCGGCATGCCCGATCAGGATCAGGGCGCGGCCCCTCGAGATATAGCGCTTACCCTGGTTGTGGACCTTCGTGACGAGCGGGCAGGTGGCATTGAGCACGGGCAGGTCGCGGGCCTCCGCCTCCTCCTCGACGCTCCTGGCGACGCCATGGGCACTGAAGACGGTCACCGCCTTGGCCGGCACTTCCGACAGGTCCTCGACGAAGATCGCGCCCTTCTTCTTCAGGCTTTCGACCACGTATTTGTTGTGAACGATCTCGTGGCGGACATAGACCGGCGGGCCATACTTCTGCAGCGCGCGTTCGACGATTTCGATCGCGCGCACAACGCCCGCGCAAAAGCCGCGCGGCTGAGCAAGAAACACTTCCATAGGTCGTCCGTTACGCAAATTGCACCAATCTCATTCCATGCCCTGCGGCCATTTCGACAACGCACTCCGCCCGGTCGGACGCCGCAACTTCAGTTGCAATGTCCGCACCATCTCAGGTCCTGCACGCGTGATCCGCGCCCTCAAGGGCATGGAAATACAGGGATTTGTGGCAAAAAGGTAGCGCTTCGAGCGGATGAGTAGCCAGCCAAGTGGAAGGCTTGAGGTAATATAGTGTGGATTTTGGGTCCTGCGACCGTCCGTCTCCCTCACTTGTTCGTCACTTTATCGCCCACTCCTGCGGTCTATACCGGCGACTCGTGGCCGTTCCTGTGGTTTGGAACCTCCTCGCCATCTCGTCGGGGAAGATAACCAAAACAACATTAGATCGGTCCCGGGAACTCCGCTACAGAGCGGGCGTTTTCGGCCATGCTTCCCCGAGCTTAGAAAGAAACGAAGTGCTGACAAATATTGTCGTCTCCGTTGTTAGGACCTGTACGCGTTTTGCCCTTCCGGTTGTCATTCTCTCGGTGCTGCTGTCGATCGGCGCCGGCTTCTATACGGCTCGCAACTTCTCGATCAACACCGACATCAACAAGCTGATCTCGCCGGATCTGGATTGGCGCAAGCGCGACAACCAGTTCGAGGAAGCCTTTGACCGCGAGCGGCTGATCCTGGCTGTCGTCGAGGCCGCGACGCCCGAGCTGACCAGCTCGGCCGCGAAGGCGCTCACCGCGAAGCTGCAAGCCGACAAGAAGAACTTCGAGGCGATCACCGCGCTCGGCTCCGGCGAATTCTTCGAGAAGAACGGCTTGCTGTTCCTGCCGACCGAAGAGGTCGGCAAGGTCACGGGCCAGCTCGAATCGGCGGCGCCGCTGATCGAGATCATGGCCGGCGATCCTTCAATTCGCGGACTGACCGGTGCGCTCGAGACCGGCCTTGCCGGCGTCAAGCGCGGACAGGTCAAGCTCGACAACGCCGCTCCGCCCTTCAACCTGATCTCCGAGACCGTCGAGACCGTCCTCGCCAAGGGCAATGCGACCTTCTCCTGGCGTGAGCTCACCAGCGACAAGCCGCTGACCGATTCGGACAAGCGTGCCTTCATCGAGATCAAGCCGATCATCGACTATTCGGCGCTGGAGCCGGGCAAGGACGCAACCGATGCGATCCGGCAGGCGGCGGCCGACCTGAAATTCCCGACCGAGTATCACGCGCGCGTCCGCCTGACCGGACCCGTGCCGATCGCCAACGAGGAATACGCCACCGTGCAGGACGGCGCGATCCGCAACGGCATCGGCACCGTGGTGATCGTGCTGATCATCCTCTGGCTGGCGCTGCATTCCGGCAAGATCATCTTCGCGGTGTTCGTGAACCTGTTCATCGGTCTTGCCCTCACCACGGCGGTCGGTCTGATGATGGTCGGATCGCTGAACCTGCTTTCGATCGCCTTCGCGGTGCTGTTCGTTGGTCTCGGCGTCGACTTCGGCATCCAGTTCAGCGTCCGCTACCGCTCCGAGCGCTACAAGAACGACAATCTGACGCTGGCGCTGGAAAACGCCGCGCGCCGCTCGGCGGTGCCGCTGTCGCTCGCGGCGATGGCGACCGCCGCCGGCTTCCTGTGCTTCCTGCCGACCGACTACAAGGGCATCTCCGAACTCGGCAAGATCGCCGGCGCCGGCATGCTGGTGGCCTTCATCACCAGCATCACGGTGCTGCCGGCGCTGCTCGACCTGCTCAATCCGCCTGGAGAGAAGGAGCCGGTCGGCTACGCCTTCCTGGCGCCGCTCGATCACTTCCTCGAAAAGCATCGCGTCCCGATCATCGTCGGCACGATCCTGGTCACGGTCGCGGGCCTGCCGCTGCTGCACTACATGAAGTTCGATTTCAACCCGATCAATCTGCGCAACAAGCACGCGGAATCGATCGCGACCTTCCTCGACCTGAGAAACGATCCGAACACCGGCGCCAACGCCATCAACGTGATGACGCGCTCGGAGGCCGACGCCAAGAAGATCGAGGCCAAGCTCGAGAAGCTGCCGCAGGTGTCGCGCGTGATGTCGCTCGACAGCTTCGTGCCTGATGATCAGCCGGCCAAGCTGAAGCTGATCGCACAGGCCGCCAAGACGCTCGGCCCCGCGCTCAACCCCGACTCGGTCGATCCGGCGCCGTCGGATCAGGAGAATGTCGAGTCGCTGAAGAGCTCGGTCGACAACCTGCGCAGGACCGCGGGCGACGGCAAGGGGGCGGGCGCGGTTGCCGCGCGCCGGCTCGCCGACGCCCTGCAGAAGCTGGCCGATTCGAACCAGTCGATCCGCGACAAGGCACAGGACGTCTTCGTCGCGCCGATGAAGATCGTGTTCGATCAGCTCCGCAACACGCTGCAGGCCCAGACCGTCACGCTGCAGAACCTGCCGCCGGAACTGGTCGAGAGCTGGAGGACCAAGGACGGCCTGATGCGTGTCGAGGTCGAGCCGAAGGGCGATCCGAACGACAACGACAATCTGCGCCGCTTTGCCGACGCCGTGCTCGCCGCCGAGCCGACCGCGATCGGCGGGCCGGTCTCGATCCTGAAGTCGGGCGATGTCATCGTGAATGCGTTCATCCACGCCGGCATTCTGGCGCTGGTCACGATCGGCCTGTTGCTGTGGCTGACGCTGCGCCGCGTCGTCGACGTGCTGATGACGCTGGTGCCGCTCCTGGTCGCCGGCATCGTCACGCTGGAGATTTGCGTGCTGATCGGGCTGCCGCTCAACTTCGCCAACATCGTCGCGCTGCCGCTGCTGCTCGGCGTCGGCGTCGCGTTCAAGATCTACTATGTCACGGCATGGCGGCAGGGCAGGACGAACCTGCTGCAGTCGAGCCTGACGCGTGCGATCTTTTTCAGCGCGCTGACCACGGCGACCGCGTTCGGCAGCCTGTGGCTGTCCAGCCATCCCGGCACTGCGAGCATGGGCAAGCTGCTTGCGCTCTCGCTCGTCACCACGCTCGCGGCGGTGTTGCTGTTCCAGCCGGCGCTGATGGGCAAGCCGCGCGAGGCCCTCAAGGAAGAGGATATCGCCAACGACGTCACCTGACGCGTGGGCGATCAGGCTTGGCGGCGAGGTGCCGCCGAGCCCTAAATTCAGGCACGCATCAATGTCACGAACCAGCCGGCATGCGCGCGACCGCGTGCGGCGTCGCCAGCTGGCCTTTGTCAATGCGTCGGTCGCGCGATGTCTGGCAGCAGGCAAATATCACCCACGACGTCAGCAGACGCATTGGCGTTGCCTGGGGCAGTGGTTGCCTGCTTTTGCCCCGGCTTGGTGGCAGGCGCCACGACGCCGGTGGTCTTCTGCGGCGCTGCCGATTTGGGCAGGGCACCCTTCGCTGCCGGGCTGCCCGCGGCAGGCGGGTTGCCGGCGGCGCTGACGGGGATCGGCGGACCGACGCGGGTCCAGGTCTCGCCGCCACAGAGGAAGCCGAGCACGCAGCCCTGGATCTCGAGCTGATCGGTGCCGACGGGCTTGATGGTCGAGCTGTAGAGCTGGCCGTCCTTCGCGTTGTAGACTTGGCCTTCCCACGCGTCGGCGCCGGCCTTCTTCTTCATGTCGATCAGGATCGGCATGCCGAGCGTCGGCCTGCTTTGCTTCGCCGGATCAGGATTGTTCTTATCCTTGCCGCCGGGGGTTTTTTCCCAGGACACCGCACCCCACATGTTGCCATTACACTGGGCGACGCGGATGGTGGCGACACCATCTGCGACCTTCCAGTCGCCGGTCGGGTCCGCTGCAAGTGCCGGTGATAATACGGTGGCCAAAAATAAACCTGAAAAGGCTATTGTACGCGCGAAAGTTCTTGGGCAGTGCAACATGGTCCAAACCTGTGCTTAACTAGACGATCCGAGCGGGGGTCAAAACGCCGCTAGCGAGCGTTTTAAGTTGACGAGATGGCCATCAACCGACGTATGTAACGAATGGTAAGTTCCAATTTAGACGTTTCCGAGATTTTTGTGGAGCGCGAGGGGCAGCGCGGTGCCATGCACACGCGTCACCTCAACGAGCAGCTCGTTCGCGTCCTCAAGACCATCGGCTATGACGTCGGCTTCCAGAAGGGGCAAGGCCAATACCTCTTCGATCGTCAGGGGGCTCGTTACCTCGATCTATTGAGTGGATTTGGCGTTTTTGCGATTGGTCGCAATCATCCGGACCTGCGCAAGGCGCTGAAGAGCGTGCTCGACGCCGATCTGCCCAATCTGGTGCAGCTCGACGTCTCGACGCTCGCCGGCGTGCTCGCGGAACGGCTTCTGGAATATGTCCCATATCTGGACAAGGTGTTTTTCGCCAATTCCGGTGCCGAAACCGTCGAAGCGGCGATCAAGTTCGCGCGCGGCGCGACCGGTCGCCCCGGCATCGTCTATTGCGGGCATTCGTTCCACGGCCTGTCCTACGGCGCGCTGTCGCTGACCGATGATACGAATTTCCGCAGCGGCTTCGAGCCGCTGCTGCCGGGTTGCACCGCGATCCCCTTCAACGACCTCGAGGCGCTCGAAAAAGCGCTGTCGTCGCGCCAGGTCGGCGCCTTCATCGTCGAGCCGATCCAGGGCAAGGGCGTCAATATGCCCACCGACGAGTTCCTGCCCGGCGCGCTGGCGCTGTGCCGCAAATACGGCACGCTGTTCATCGCCGACGAGATCCAGACCGGCATCGGCCGCACCGGCAAGTTCCTCGCGATCGAGCACTGGGGCATCGAGCCCGACATGGTGCTGCTGGCGAAGGCGCTGTCCGGCGGCCACGTGCCGATCGGCGCGCTGCTGACGCGCAAGAGCATCTTCGACAAGATCTTCAACCAGATGGATCGCGCCGTCGTGCATGGCTCGACCTTCGCCAAGAACGATCTGGCGATGGCCGCCGGCATCGCCACGCTCGATGTCATCAAGGCAGAGAAGCTCGTCGAGAACGCCGCCAAGCGCGGCGCCGAGCTCCGCCTTGCGCTGACGCGCATGGTGCCCGGCTATGAGCTGATGAAGGAAGTCCGCGGCAAGGGCTTGATGATCGGCGTCGAGTTCGGTCCGCCGAAATCGCTGCGGCTCAAGGCGTCGTGGAATCTACTGGAGACCGCCAATAAGGGCCTGTTCTGTCAGCTGATCACGGTGCCGCTGTTCAAGGATCACAAGATCCTGACCCAGGTCGCCGGCCACGGCCTCCACACCATCAAGCTGTTGCCGCCGCTCGTGATCACCGAAGAGGATTGCAGCTGGATCGAGAAGTCGTTTGACGAGGTGATCGCCGGCAGCCACAAGGTGCCCGGCGCGATCTGGTCGCTCGGCAAGACGCTGGTCGACAATGCGGTGCGCAAGTCGGCGTAGGCCCGAACCTGTAGCCCGGATGCAGCGAAGCGAAATCCGGGGTTCTCGACACTTGCAAGACTGACCCGGATTGCGCTTCGCTGCATCCGGGCTACGAGTCCTCACCCCTCCTTGTTCGCACGCATCGCGCCCTCGAATTTGTCGCCGAACTCCGTCAGCTCATCGGCGCCGAGATCGCTGACCGCCCAGTAATTCAGGCCGCGGTCGCTCCAGCGCCGGATGTTGAAGCCCTGCAAGGTCGAGATCTGCGCCGACTTCCGTTCGGTGCTCGCGGTCTGCGCCACGAACAGGTTGATGACGTGCTGGCGGCGCTTGTAGACCACGGCGCCGATCTCGCGGGCGTTGACGTAGTCGAGCCGGCCGCCGATCAGGGTAAAGCCCTGCGCGGTGAGATCGATCACCGGCGGCGAGACGTCGAGCTTGCCGTTGAACCAGGGCTTGACCGTATGCTGATCGGTCGAGACCACGTCGATGAGGTGGCCGGCCTGCAGCGAGCGCAGATGCGCCGACACCACCTCGTTCTCGATGCGCTGCTCGTCGTCATTGCGCAGCACGATCGCGACGAGGCCGGTCGCGGCCATCGCCGACACCGCAGAGCCCATCGCGAAGCCGCGCAGCACCGAGCGCCGGGTCGGCGCCGCCTGCGGTTGCGGCAACGCCTTCTCGATCTTGCGGCGCAGCTCGAGTGGTGCCTTGTAGCGCACGTCGCTCTCGGCGATCGCCTGGCGGATCTCCTGATACTCCTTCATCAGGGCGGCGCAATGCGCGCAACCCTCGATATGGGCTTCCACTTCGCGCGCATGGCCGGCATCGAGTTCGCCGTCGATCAGCGCGTGGACCAGCACTTCGGCTTCCTCGCAATTCATTTCACTTGCTCCTGTTCCGCGAGCCAGGCCGATCGCAGCATGGCGCGGGCGCGTGCGAGGCGGGACATCACGGTGCCGACAGGCACGGCGGCGACATCGGCGATCTCGCGGTAAGAAAGATTCTGGATTTCCCTGAGCACAAAGGTCTCGCGGAACGGCTCGGCGAGCGCCGCGACCAGCTTGCGCACGGTGTCGCCGTCGAAGCGACGCAGCAGCTGCTTTTCCGGTGTCTCCGGGGCCTCGTTCCACAGCGGGGTCTGATCGCCGCCTTCGGGCAGCTCCTCGACCGCGGTGGGGGCGGTCTTGCGGCGTGCATATTCGGCGCGGCAGACATTGCGCAGGATCGCAAACAGCCACGGCTTCATCGCAGGTCCACGGTAGCTGTCGAAATGCTTGTAGGCGCGCAGATAGCATTCCTGCACCGCATCCTCGGCGTCGGCGGCATCGCGCAGCAGGTAGCGTGCCAGGGTAAAGGCGTCGTCAAGGTATGGCAGCGCGGCTTCGCGGAAGCGCCGCGCCTTTTCGGGATCGTCTTGCGACGCTTTGACAACCATCGTGTCCTGCCCGGCATCTCGAGAGACGGCTTGTGCCCGGCCGGGGGCGGAGGGCCACCGGCCGGGCATCGCTGTGATTGTATGGGTGGTCACGTTACCCAACCTTGATACTGCCTGTCATGTGCGGATGCAGCGAGCAGAAATACTTGTACTCGCCGGGCTCCGTGAAGGTGAACGAGAAGGTGCCGTCGGTATCCATGGTCTTGGAGCGGAATTTTCCCGCACACACCACGGTGTGCGGGATGTCGTCGCGGTTGGTCCAGGTCACGGTGGTGCCGACCTTCACGTCGAGCGGGTTCGGCGCGAACGAGAAGTTGTCGATGTGGACCGCGACGTCTTCGGCGCGGGCCGCCGTGACAGGAAGCAGCATGGTCGCGACCACGGCTATACCGAAGTCGCGTCGATTGATCGAACTCATCGGTCTCGTCCCTCAGCCCTGCAGCGGCGTGTCGATGATCGCCAGCGGCTGGCTGTTCTGCTTGAAGTTGATGCTGGCGACGCCGAGCATGCTGCGCAGCTTGGCATCCTCAACCTTCATCGGGCCGGGGGAGGGGGCGGCACCGGGCGCCGGCTGCGGGAAGGCCGTCGAACGCGCGGTGTGGAAGGTGACGTTGCCCTCGACCTTCTGCATCACCTGGTGGATGTGGCCGTTGAGCACGGTGACCGAGCCGAAGCCCTTGACGTATTCCAGCGCGCGGGCGCCGTCCTCGGTGCCCCAGCCCCATTGCGGATAGACCGTCCACAGCGGGATGTGGGCGAACAGCACGATCGGCGTCGACTTCGAGCGGCCCTTGAGGTCGTTCTCGAGCCATTCCAGCTGCTCGTTGCCGAGATTGCCGAGGCCGCCGCCCTTGAGGTCGACGACGTTGACGAGGCCGACGAAATGCACGCCGCCGGCGTCGAAGGAGTAGTAGCCTGGACCCTTGGTGCCCTTGCCGTAGCGTTCCTTGTAGAGCTTGACCTCCTCGTCGATGAAGTCGTGCTCGCCCGGCACGTAATGCACGTCGAGCTTGGCCTGCGAGATGATGCGATCGGCGTCATCGAATTCGGACGCCTTCGACAGATGCGTGATGTCGCCGGTGTGGATCATGAACGACGGCTTGACCTGCATCGCCCGGACCTTGTTGATGGCCTCCTCAAGTGTGCCGATGGCGTTCGGGTTGGCCGGCTTGTCGAAGCCGACATGGCTGTCGCTGATCTGCATGAAGGTCATGCCGGTGGTCGCTTCGGCTGCGGCCGCCGAGCCGACGATGCCGAGCGAATGCGGCACGCCGCCGGTAACCGTCCAGAGTACGCCGGTGCCGGCCCAGGTCATGCATTCCAGCACCTTGCGTCGGCTGACGCCCTTCTCTTCATCGTGGTGGTCGTGATCGTGTCCGCTCATAGCAAGTCTCCCGTTGGGCCCAGGGATTGGGTTTCCGGGAAGGTGATCGGCGGGCCTAAGGGTTTATTCCCGGGGCTTTGGAGGGGTTGAGGGCCGGGATGACGATTTCGTGAGAGCCGGAAAGCCGGCCGCGACATCAGCAGGCATACGGCCGGCGCGACAGGTGGACGCAAGGGCAAGATGCGCCATTGAAAGTTTGAGGTCTGCAACGCTATCGACCCGGCAAACCACTGATCGGTCGGAGGAAAACATGGCTGGCGTCACCGGCGGCTGTCACTGCGGCGAGATTCGTTACGAGGTAACCGGGGAACCGGTCGTCCATGCGCTGTGTCACTGCACCGATTGCCGGCGCCATGCCGGCGCGCCGATGGTCGGCTGGGTGATGGTCGCTGAAGGCATGGTCAAGGTGACCAAGGGGCAGCCCAGCATCTACCGGTCCTCCGAGCATGGCCGGCGGCACTTTTGCGCGAACTGCGGCACCGGGCTTTTCTACACCAATGGCAACATGTTGCCCGGCTTGATCGACATTCAGAGCGGCACCTATGACGATCCCGATGCGGTGCCGGCCACGATGCATATCCAGGTCGCGGAGCGGTTGCGCTGGATGGAAGCGGCGCATGAGCTGCCGACCGTCGAGCGCTTTCCATCGCCGGAATGACGGGCGGCCGACTGATGCAGCGGCGCTGATGCGCGCCGCAACATGGCGATGCCCCGCAACATAGATGAACAACCGCAACAAAGCTGTCTTGCAGCCGTCAGCAGAATGTCAGCGCTCCTGCATAAGAATGGCGGACTTCACTCGCCACACCGGGAGATCTTCATGAGCGACCACGCAGGCGTTGAGCATCACCACAAGGCCGCCGAGCATCACGAACACGCGGCGCGTCATCACCGCGAAGCCGCCAAGCACCACGAAGCCGGCGATCATCACAAGGCGGCGCATCACGCGCACAGCGCCCATGGTCACGCCAGCCATGCCCAGCATCACCACACCGAGGCGAGCCGGCATCACGCCGAGCACCACGGCAACAACTAATAATAGCTTCAGTACTGCGTGAGTGGCTTCCGCCGTCCCCGCAAGGGGACGGCGTTTTCTTTTGGCTGGCGCTGCGCGCTGACGCTCTCATTCGTCGAGCGTCCGATCATTCACGGACAAACCAGCACGGGGGTTTTCGCCTGCGCCAGCACCTTGTTTGTCACACTGCCGATCAGAAGCACGGAGAGTCCACTGCGTCCATGCGACGACATGACGATGAGATCGCAACCCCTGTCCGCGGTCGCCGCGATGATCGCTTGATGGGGTTGCCCGTTCTCCGCCAGCAGGGTCTCGCAGGGAACGCCGGCTTGCCTGGCCGCCTTCGCCGCCTCGTTCAACGTGTTGGTGGCCTGCTCTTTCCGCATCTCAGCATAGTTGGCGACCGTATCGCGGAAATGGCCCGTCAGTTCTGAAAAAGGCTCCACGACGAAAATCACGGATACCTTCGCTCCGAGGGATTTCGCGAGCGCCATCCCTTGGGCGATACCATGCTTCGCTAGTTCCGACCCATCCGTCGGAATGAGAATATGCCGGTACATGCTTCAACTCCCGTGGTGCTTCAGGAATTCGCAAGCGAAGAGCGACACAGGACGGAGGACGGATTTTGAAGGTCGTCTGAACGAGGCAGCAAGAACGTCACGTCGTGGCCGGAACGCTTGAGAAACCTCGGCAAGGCAGACCCGGGCTGCAGAATGTCGTCCGGATAGCGCCGCACCATCCAGCCCTATTCGTCCTCGTCTTCCGGTTCGCCGTGATGCTCGATCGCATTTCGCATGCCGCGCATGACGGCGAACGACACGAAGGCCATCCTTCGTTTCTGATCATCACTCAATGTCTTGTACAGCGGCTCCCAGGCATCGGAGAGCTTCTTGAGGTCGGTCCCACGCTGAATCAGCCGGTCCGCTCTGCGTTGCATCATCTCGACCGGATTGCCGTCATGAAGGCCGTCCATCGGGCCGTTCTCGTGCATTTCGGCAAGCCGCGCCAACCGAGCCTGCCGGTTCTGCGCTCTCGTGCGGATCGCCTCCTCGATGGCCGGCCAGTATTTCTCCTGATCGGGCGTTAGCTGCAAGGCGGCCTTGACGATGCCGACACGCATGTCGGTCAGGCTCTTGAGGTCGGCGGCGCTGGGGGACGCGGCGCCGACAGTCGGGGATGTCTCCGCTGCGAAGGCAAGAGACGAGGTTGTCATCAAAAGTGCAATCGCTACGGCGGCTGCGTTCCTCGTCATTGCGAACTCCTGAGCTGCTGTCGTGGATGTCCGCGAGAAGAAACACACGGACTGATCTGGCGCGAGTTGATCTAGGTCAAAGCGGCGAGGAGCCGGAGATAGGGACGCGATTCTGACCGTTCCGAAGACAGCCCGGGGACTTCGGGCAGGCCGCCATGGTGCAAGCAGGCCTGCGAGACGGTGGAGAGGGATTGAGCTAGATCAAGATCGAGCAGCCCATGGTGATCAGAAATTGCTGCCCAACTCGTTTCGGCCGGGCGGTACCATGCACCTTCTGCTCAAGGAAATTCGACATAATCCGCTGCTTTGGATGCTGATCTTCGTGCCGATCGTGCTCGTGGTCGAGACGGCAGCTCCGTCCGCCCACACAGCCCTGTTCGTGCTCGCTGTCCTGGCCATCGTGCCATTGGCTGCCCTTCTCAGTCACGCGACGGAGAGCGTCGCGGAGAAAACGGGCGATGCGGTCGGAGGCTTGCTCAACGCAACCTTGGGAAATCTGACCGAGCTGATCATCGCGATCGCAGCGTTACATGCCGGAGAATACATGCTGGTCAAGGCATCGATCGCTGGTGCCATTGTCACCAACTCGCTCTTCATGCTTGGCGCATCATTCCTGCTCGGTGGGCTCCGCCATCACGTTCAGGAGTACAATCGGGCCGGCGGGAGGATGTACGCGGCGTTGCTGCTGATGGCCACGATTGCGCTGCTTGCCCCCTCTGCCGTCGCCGATCTTGATCCAGCACGTGGCGAAGCCATGGCGCTGACACTCAGCACGGGCCTCGCTGTGCTGCTGATCTGCGCCTATGGCCTCGGCTTGCTGTTCTCGCTCAAGACACACAAGGAGTTGTTCGCAAGCGAGGAGCATGGCGAGGCCGGTGGCGCCGGCTGGCCGATCGGGCTTGCGTTGGGCACACTTCTCGCCGTCACCGTGCTGGTTGCGTTGGTCAGCGAAATATTCGTGAGTTCGGTGCAGAAAGCAGGCGAGACGCTGGGACTGAGCCCGGCGTTCGTCGGTTTCATCATCGTCGCGCTGGTCGGTGCCGCAGCGGAAATGGCGGTGGCATTCTCCGCTGCGCGCAAGAACCGGCTCGACATGAGCGTCAGCATCGCGCTCGGAAGCGCTTCGCAGATCGCCCTGTTCGTCGCGCCGGCGCTGGTTCTTCTAAGTTACGTCATCGGTCCGAAGCCGATGGACTTGCAGTTCTGGCCTGGCGCCGTGACGATGGTCATGATCGCTTCCGTGACGTCCTGCTTCATCACCAACAGCGGACGGTCGGCATGGTTCATTGGCGCCTTGCTCGTCCTGATCTATGCGATTTTTGCCATGACGCTGTACATGGTGCCGCCGGGATCGCACGCCCCGGTTTGACCATCCGTCCAACGACTGCCCAGCCGGATCAGTATTGATACTGCTGTTGGGGGCAGATCATTTGACCGTATTGATTGTAATAGCAGCCTTGGTTGCCGTAGTAGCCATAGCTGCCATAGTACGCGCCAGCCGCGGCCGCGGCGCCGGCCGCCGCAGCGCCATAGCCCCAACCGGGTCGATAGTAGCCTCCGCCATAACCGGGATAGCCGGCGACCGGACGGCCAGGCCGTCCTGCAATCGGTCGGCCGGGATAGCCCGGGCGCCCGGCGATCGGACGGCCCGGACGACCCGCGATCGGGTGTGAGGGACGCGGGCGGCCGGCAGCGCGATATCCTCCGCCATGAATCCTTCCGGCATGCATCCTTCCGGCGCCGGCATGCATGCCGCCGCCACGCATCCCGCCGCCATGAAAGCCGCCACCGCCGCCGCGGAAGCCGCCGCCTCCTCCGCGGCGGGCATAGGCGTCATCAGGAACCAGGCAGACAGCACCGAGAAGCAAAACTGCCACAGCGGTGAGGATACAACGAAGCATGGCGTGTCCCTCCCTAGCGGACGATGTTGCGAACCCTGAAACTGCGTCGCTCGGGGGGCGCAGGGTTGATGTAGATCAACGGAACGCAATCGCGTTCAAGATGCCGGGTTCCGCGGGCGCTTTCGCGTAAGTGCGACAGGCGCCTGCTTTCAAATCTCCTCAGGCACAATCTGCACTTTGCTGTCGAAGCGGCCCTGCCTAGAATGCGGGACGTGGGAGGTTCCGCGACTTGTCGTGTCACCTCTCAGTCAGGCGACAGCCCCATCCATTGCCGAGCTTCACCAACGTTTTTTCGCCTGCTGCCGTGCGCAGCCGGAATTATTGAACCAACCTTGATCCGAGGGGTTCTGCAGCGGCAGAACCCTGCAATTGGCAGCGGCGATGATGAGGACGGGTTCGGAGACATCAGCCTTGCAGGCGACATTCTGCCGGGCTCTCTCCAATCTCCATCGCCTTGGCCGTGTTCATGCACAGTTGGCATCGCGTCAGGGAGAGAAAGACGTGCGGAAAGCGGATGTAACGTGCGCGTGCTGTGGCGCGGGTTTCCGGCGGTTGGAGCTATGGTCCGAACCCGGCGCCAAGGGTGAGTATCACTGTCCGGTCTGCGACTATTTGCTTGAAGCATTTGATGGCACCAACCTGATCGTCTATCGGCTGACGATCCAGCCGGTGCGCGCACCGGTTTACTCGGTGAGGCAATTCGACGACCGACGATGACGTGACGATCGGTTGCCATCGGCGCGCTCGAGGCAAAGCGGACCCAAACTTGCCGATGAGCAGGCGTTCTAAGCCGCGCGCTTGGCGAACGTTCGGAGCGCCGCGACCATCAACTCCGGCGCCTCCTGCGCGACGCAGTGCCCGACATTGTCGAACGTCCACCGGCTGGCGTGCGGGATCAGGGCCGCGGCGCGGCCGGCCATCTCCTTGTAGATCGGCCATGACTGTTCGGCCGTGGCGATGCAGACCGGGCAGGCGATCTCGGAGAACCACGGGAATGGATTGCCGCGGGCATCGCCGGTATAGATCTGCTCCATGGCCTGGAAGATCGGCCCAAGCAGCGCCGACTCGATCTCGGGCGTGCAGCGCAGCAGCATGCGGCCGTCGTCGAGCCGCGCAAAGCCGTGATGGACGTAGGCCCACAGCGACGGCTCGGTCCACGGCGCGAACGCCGGAGCCTCGCGCAGCCGCCGGAACAGATCGTCGGCATTGTCGAATTCGGCGCGGCGGCGCAGCACGCCCTGCACCGATCCGCGCGCGATGTCGCTCAGGCCGCCGGTTCGCGGCGCGTGCGGATCCATCGCGGTCGGCTCCGTCACGAACAGCCGCGCGAAACGATCCGGCATCAGTTTCGTGGCGAGCATCAGGTCGGTCGCGCCGGCGCTGTGGCCGATGCCGTAGATATCATGGAGATCGAGGCGTTCGACCACCATGCAGATATCGTCGGCGAAATCCAGGAACTGATAGCGATCGGCCGCCGGCTTGTGGCTCAGGCCATGGCCGCGGCGGTCGAGCGCATAGACGGTGTAGTCGGCGGCGAGCGCTTCGGCGACCTCAGTCCACACTTCGGCGACAAAGCCGGTGCCGTGCAGCAGCAGCGCCGGCGGCTTGCCGGAGGCCGGCTCGCCCCATCGTGCCAGCGCGATCTGCGCGCCGGCATCGCCAACGAGAATGCGCTTGCCGGAGTTCATCGTCGCTCTATCGCGCATCCTGCAGGATCATCGCCGCGGCCTTCTCGGCGATCATCGCGGTCGGCGTGTTGGTGTTGCCCGACGTGATGGTCGGCATCACGGAGGCATCCGCGATCCGCAGGCCGTGGAGGCCGTAGAAGCGCAGGCGTTCGTCGACGACAGCCATCGGATCGTTGGCCGTTCCCATCTTCGCGGTGCCGACGGGGTGGAAGATCGTGGTGCCGATGTCGCCGGCGGCCTTGGCGAGCGGGGCGTCGTCATCGCCGACCGAGGGGCCGGGCAGGAACTCCTCGGGACGATATTTCTCCAGCGCCTTCTGCTTCATCAGTCTGCGCGTGGTGCGGATCGCGTCGGCCGCGACCTGGCGGTCGTCCTCGGTCGACAGGTAATTCGGCGCGATCGACGGCTTGTCGTCGGGCGCGGTCGAGCGGATCCGCACCGTGCCACGCGAGGTCGGCTGCAGATTGCAGGCGCTCACCGTGATCGCGGGGAAGCGATGCAGCGGGTCGCCGAACTTGTCGAGCGACAGCGGCTGCACATGGAACTGGATGTTGGCGCGCGAGCGCGTCGCATCCGAGCGCGTGAAGATGCCGAGCTGCGACGGCGCCATGGTCAGCGGCCCGCGGCGGCGGAACGCGTAGTCGAGGCCCATCAGGCCGCGGCGCACCAGGTTGTAGTAGGTCTCGTTCAGCGTGCGGACGCCCGATACCTTGTAGATCGCGCGCTGCTGCAAATGGTCCTGCAGATTGTGGCCGATGCCCTGCACGTCAGCCACGATGTCGATGCCGAGCGGCGACAGCCATTCGGACGGGCCGATGCCGGAACGATGCAGCACCTGCGTGGTGCCGATCGAGCCGGCGCAGAGAATCACCTCGCCCTTGGCGCGGGCCTCCACGGTCTCACTGCCCTGACGGAACTCAACGCCGGCGGCGCGGCCGCTCTCGATGATCAGGCGGTCGACCAGCACGTCGGTCTCGAGCCGCAAGTTGCTGCGGTTCAGCACCGGCTTGAGGAAGCCGCGCGCCGACGACCAGCGCCGCCCGCGCTTCTGGTTGACGTGGAAGTAGCTGGTGCCCTCATTGTCGCCGGTGTTGAAGTCGGGGATGCGCTTGATGCCCATCTCCTCGGCGGCATCGCCGACTGCATCGAGGACCTGCCACGACAGCCGCGGCGCCTCGATGCGCCAGCCGCCGCCGACGCCGTGATGCTCGCTTTCGCCGAGAAAGTGATCTTCCAGCCGCTTGAACGCCGGCAGCACGTCGCTGTAGCTCCACCCGGTGAGGCCGAGCTGGCGCCAGTGATCGTAGTCCGCGGCCTGGCCGCGCATCGAGATCATGGCGTTGATCGCCGACGAGCCCCCGATCACCTTGCCGCGCGGATAGGCGAGCGCGCGGCCGTTCAGGCCGGGCTCGGCCTCCGTCTTGAACATCCAGTCCGAGCGCGGATTGCCGATCGCGAAGAGGTAGCCGACCGGGATGTGAAACCAGATCCAGTTGTCCTTGCCGCCGGCTTCGAGCAGCAACACGCGCTTCTTCGGATCGGCCGACAGGCGGTTGGCCATGATGCAGCCCGCCGTGCCTGCGCCGACGATAATGTAGTCGTAATCACCCTCGAGCCTTCGCGGCATGTCCTCGTTCCCGGCAAGCGTCTTTTGTTGACGTCCTTCTATAGCGTTTTCGAGCGAAGTGGAGCCCGGTTCGCGTGAAGAAAACGCGTCAATACAAGAAAATAGAACTCGGTTCTGACAGAGTCAGAATCGAGTTCTATCCAGACGCAGCCGGTCGAGACAAGCCCGCGCGACGGTACCGGGCGTGCGCTGGATGATCAGGGACGGCTGGGTTCGGCGAGTGTGACCTCGGGTCCGGGCCGCGGCACACAGAGGATCAGCGTCAGCATACCGATCGCGAGCAGCGCGCCGACGAGGGCGAGCGGTGCGTAGATGCTCCCGGTTGCGACATTCATCCAGCCGATCAGGGCAGGGCAGACCGCGCCGCCGAACGAGCCGATCGCGCTGATCAGCGCGATACCGCCCGCCGCGGCGCTGCCTTCCAGCATCGCGTTGGGAATGGTCCAAAACAGGGAGAGAATCGCGAAGATGCCGACCGATGCGATGGCGAGCAGCGTCACGGTCAAGAGGATGCTGCCCTGCGCGGCCTGCAAGGCGATGAAGCACGCCGCCGCGACGAGGCCACAAGCGACCACGTGCCAGCGCCGTTCCCGTGTGCGATCGGAACTGTAGCCGATCGCGACCATGCCGAGCGCCGACGCCACGGAGATTGCGCCGCTCAGCCAGCCGATCTCGGTGGTGGTTGCCACGCCGACGCGCTTGAGCAGCGTCGGCGTCCACAACAGGATGGTGTTGAGCGAGCAGAAGAACGCGAAATAGATGAAGGACAACAGATAGACGCGCGGCTCGCGCAGCGCCGCCGCGAAGCTGCTTGTCGTGTTCGGGGCGGCGGCGCGATCGCGGGCGAGATCGCTTGCCACCTGCCGTCGCTCGTCGGCGCTGAGCCAGTTCGCGGCATGTGGCCCGTCGGCGAGATAAAGATACGCGGCGATGCCGAGTAGCAGGGCTGGAACGCCTTCGAGGATGAACAGCCACTGCCAGCCGTGCAGGCCATGGACGCCCTGCATGTGATCCATGATCAGGCCCGACAGCGGCCCCGCGATGACGCCGCCGAGCGGCACCGCCATCACGAACAGGCTGGTCATGCGGCCGCGCACGCGATCCGGAAACCAAAGCGTCAGGTAGTACAGGATGCCGGGGAAGAAGCCGCCCTCGGCGGCGCCGAGCAGGAAGCGCAGCAGATAGAGGTGATACTGGTTCTGCACCAGCGCGAGCAGCACGGTCACAGCGCCCCACAGCACCATGATGCGCAGCAGGGTCTTGCGGACGCCGATCCTGACCAGCAGCAGATTGCTCGGCACTTCGAGCGCGACATAGCCGACCGAGAAGATGCCGGCGGCAAGCCCGAACACCGCATCGTCGATGTTGAGGTCGTGCAGGAACTGCAGCTTGGCAAAGCCGATATTGAAGCGATCGATGATCGCCACCGTGTAGCACGCCAGCAGGAACGGGATCAGGCGCCAGGCGATCCGTCCATAGAGCCGCGATTGGGCCGCATCCTGCATGAAAGTCTCCTCAGTGATTATTTTGATTGTTCGTTAGTGCTGCGACGGCAGTGCGCTCCCTCGCCCCGTTCTTACGGGGGCGAGACGAGCGAAGCTCGCTCTTAGAGGGTTGGGGTGAGGGGCTGTCTCCGCGTAATGCGGCGTTAGCTGGGGCCGCGGAGGCTCCCCCTCACCCGGAACGCATCTGATGCGTTCCGGCCTCTCCCCGTGCGGGGCGAGGTGAAGCGGAGCCCGCCGCGCGCCCGATCGTCCCGCTAGCCCGCCTTCGCGCTGGGAAACTCCAGCATCGCTTCGCCGGCGGCGACCGTCTCGCCGCGCTGGTTCTGCACGGCGACGTCGATCAGCACCCAGCGCGATTTGGCGGTCGTCTGCTTGGCCTTGATGGTGCCGGCGGGGCGGATCGTGTCGCCGGGTTTCACCGGCTTCAGCCAACGCGTCTCGAGCCTTCGATGGATCGCGCCGGCGGGCAGGGCCCAGTCGGTCAGCATGCGCGAGATCAGGCCGAAATTGTTCATGCCATGCATGATGATGCCGCCGAAATTGGTCTTGCCGAAATCGCCCTTCATGTAGTTGTCGTCGAGATGCAGCGGGTTGTAGTCGAGCGATGCATCGCAGAACAGGCGGATCGATTCGCGCGAGACCGCGAAGGCGGGGCCGTCGATGGTGTCGCCGGCCTTGAGAGCATCGAAATTCGCTGTGGTCATCGTGATCCTCCTTAGATCGGACGGATGGTCTGGCCGCGACCCGAGCAGATCACGTCGCCATGCTGGTTGAAGAAGACGTTGTCGTGCACCACGAATAGCCGCTCGCGCTTGATGAACTTGTCGAGCGCGCGGGCCTGCAGGGTGATGGTGTCGCCGGGGCGGGCAGGGATGTTGTAGCTCCACGACTGTCCGGCATTGACGGTGCCCGGCGAGCGCATCCAGTCGTCGGCCGGCGTGCAGGCGAACATCAAGAGGATATGGATCGCGGGCGGGGCGATCAGTCCGCCATAGGGCCCGGCCTTCGCGACCGCCTCATCCAGATAGAGCGGATTGGTCTCGCCGACCGCACGGCAGTACAGCGCGATCGCTTCCTGCGTGAGCAGGTAGGGCAGCGTCTTGCGCGGCTCGCCGGGGACGATGTCGTCCCACACCTTGCGCAGCTTCGCGTCCTTCCAGAAATCGGTTTCGAACGGGGTGGCCGCAGAACTTTCTGCTTGCGCCATCGAGGATCCTCCTGCTATTCAGTTCGCCAGGCGAACAGTTCATTCGCTGTGTGAATTGACGCTAGCGCGGTCGGGAGCCCCTGACAAGCGGGCAGCGCCGCGTCATGTGCAGGCAGCCATGCGGGCTGCGATGTGATGAGCAGAACGACAGCCCGAACCAGATGACGCCATGAGCAAGGAGAGTGACGGCTTCGTGCGTGCGATCGCGCGCGGCTTCTCGATCATCGAGGCGCTCGGCAAGCCGCCGGGCCGGCACACGCTGGCGGAGGCCGCCGACACCGCAGGTCTCAACCGCGCCACCGCACGCCGCATCCTCGCGACCCTGGTGGCGCTGAAATATTGCGCCTCGGATGGACGCTATTTCAGCTTGCGGCCGCGCGCGCTCGGGCTCGGCCTGTCCTATCTCAATGCATTGCCTTATTGGGCGCATGCGCAGCGCGCGCTGGAGAATTTGCGCAACGAGATCGGCGAGTCCTGCGCGATGGCGGTGCTCGATGAGGATGAGATCGTCTATGCGCTGCGTCTGCCGGCGCGGCGGATTCTGTCGGCCAATCTCGGCGTCGGCAGCCGGCTGCCCGCGCATCTGGTGTCGCTCGGCCGCGTCATGCTCGCGGCGCTCCCGCCAGGCACCCGCG
Source organism: Bradyrhizobium sp. AUGA SZCCT0105 (assembly GCF_018129565.1). Taxonomy (NCBI): domain Bacteria; kingdom Pseudomonadati; phylum Pseudomonadota; class Alphaproteobacteria; order Hyphomicrobiales; family Nitrobacteraceae; genus Bradyrhizobium; species Bradyrhizobium sp. AUGA SZCCT0105. The sequence continues at coordinate 1,559,994 of NZ_JAFCMK010000001.1, forward strand.
AGGCTTATCTTGCGACCGGCGGCTTCAGGCAGGTCACGCCGCGCACCGTGACCGATCCGGAGCGTCTCGGCGAATTGCTCGCACGGGCCGAGAGCGACGGCTACGCCTGGGTCGATGGCGAGCTCGATCCCGCGATCTGCGGCATCGCCGTGCCGCTGCGCGACCCGGCCGGCGCGGTGGTCGCGGCGCTCAGCGTCAACACGATTTCGGGCACGGTCAGCGAGGCCGGCGCGCGCAAGAAATTTCTGCTGCCGCTGCGCCGCACCGCACAGGAGATCCGCAGCCAGATGCTCACCTCAGGCTAGGTGCGCACACGCTCTGGATCAGTCATTGTTTCCGATCACCTTGCCTGCTTAGATCGCGGAGCCGAGCCCGGCCTGGCGCTCGGGGTGCAGTATCCGGGTTTCGGCTGGAGCGATTGCCATGAACAAGATTGTTCTCACGCTGCTTGTGTCCGCCGCGCTCTGCGCGTCATTGCCGCTGCGGGCCAATGCTGAACTCGATGTCGCCGCGCTGAAGGGCGCCATCGAGAAGTCGGTCGAGGCGGACTATCCGAAACTCGACGCGCTCTACAAGGACCTTCACGCCCACCCCGAGATCGCGTTTCAGGAGGAGAAGACCGCGGCCAAACTGGCTGCCGAGATGCGGGCGCTGGGCTTCGACGTGACGGAGCACGTCGGCAAGACCGGGCTGGTCGCGATCTACAGGAACGGCGAGGGCCCCACCATCATGGTGCGCACCGAACTCGATGCGCTGCCGATGGAAGAGAAGACCGGCCTTCCCTATGCCAGCCACGACAAGACCACATGGCAGGGACGGGAAACCTTCGTGGCTCACAGCTGCGGCCACGACATCCACATGGCGAGCTGGGTGGGTGCGGCCAAGACGCTGGTCGGCCTGAAAGACCAATGGCACGGCACGCTGATGTTCATCGCCCAGCCGGCTGAAGAGATCGTGGCGGGCGCCAAGGCGATGCTGGCGGATGGTCTGTTCACGAAATTTCCAAAGCCGAATTTCGGCTTCGCCTTGCACGATGGCCCGTTCGCCTATGGAACGGTGCGCTACCGCGTCGGGATCGGCTCATCCGCCGCCGATGGCCTCTACATCAAATTCCGCGGCCGCGGCGGGCACGGTGCGGTACCGCAGGCGACGATCGATCCCGTGATGATGGCCGCGCGCTTTGTCGTCGATGTTCAGAGCGTGATCAGCCGCGAAAAGGACCCGACCGAATTCGGCGTGGTCAGCATCGGCGCAATTCACGGCGGCACTGCGTCAAATATCATTCCTGATGATGTAGTGCTGCTCGGCACCATTCGCACCTTCAAGCCCGAGGTGCGCGCCAAAATGCTTGCAGGCATCGAGCGGACGGCGAAGGCGGTCGCCGCCATGTCGAATGCGCCGGAGCCTGAGATCAACCTCGCCGAAGGGACCAAGGCCGTGATCAATGATCCCGACGTGGTCGGAACGGCGGAAAAGGTGCTGAAGGCGGCGTTTGGCGACAAGTTCGCAACCTCGCCGCCCGGCACGCCCAGCGAGGATTATTCGGAATTCGTCAGCGCCGGTGTGCCGTCGATGTTCTTCAATATCGGTGTCTACGAGCCGGAGCGCGTCGCCGCGGCCCGAGCGGGCAACGGCCCGCCGTTGCCGACCAACCACTCGCCGCTGTTCGCGCCGGTACCGGAGCCGACCATCAAGACCGGTGTCGAGGCCATGACGCTTGCCGTGTTGAGCGCGTTCGACCGGCACGCGCGAGGAAATTAGCCGTCTGCGGCCGGGTGCGCCCAGGAGATTCTGCTGCCGCTGCGCCGCATGTTCTCGCCGTGCCAAAACTTGCAGACCGGTTGCTCAACTTGCTGGAGGATTCTTGTGGCAGACCCAATCCGCGCCCCTTTCTACCACGACGGAATGCGTGAGTTGCAGGACCGCTTCGACGGTCGTCGCGTCGCCGACGGCCTCGAGAAGCATCGTCTCCACTTCGAATTCTGGGAACAGGAGCGCAAGCTCATCGAGGAGACGCGATTCTTTTTCATCGCGACGAGCTATCAGGATAACGTCGATTGTTCGATGCGTTGTGGCGATCCCGGCTTCGTGAAGATCACGGGGCCCGACACGCTTGAATACCCCGAGTATGACGGCAACAACATGTACCGCACACTCGGCAATATTCACCGCAACCCGAACGTCGGGTTGCTGTTTGTGCGCCTCGACGGCAAGACGTTTCGCGCGCGCATCCGAGGCAAGGCAACGATCCACGACGGCGCGGACACGCTTGCCCGGCATCATGGTGCGAAGCTTGTCGTCAGCGTCAAATGCGAAATCTTTCCGAATTGCCCGCGCTACATTCCGGACATGATGGGCGCGTCAGCGGATGTGGCGGCGAATCCGTTCGTTCCTCGGCCCGGCTACGAGCCGCCCGCACCGGAATGGAAGAGCCGGGATTACCTCAAAGACGTACTTTCGAAATACGATCCGCATCGGAAACGCGACGCATAGCGGGCGGGCTCCTCGTGGCAAGAGCGGATATTGCTCTGCGCCGCGCTTCGAGGGCAAAGCGGACGCGGCTTCCAATCTTGCGCGCCCCAAGCGGATATGGGATCGGCGGAGCAACACTTGGTCAAGGCAGCGGCGCCATGTAGGGAATGCTGCCGACCAATACGAACACCTGAACCGCATTGCACAGCATGCCGCCCCAATGCAGCCGGCGCAGCCGCCGCACCGCGGTGGGATCGCCAAGGTCTCTCGCGTTTGCCTCGGCATCGAGCCGCCGCAGAAACCATCGGCGCGCCAGCACCGCGAAGGCTGCGATCAACGCAATGCAAAGCGCGACAGCCGGCCGGCCCGCCGCGGCAAAGGCGAGCGTCCCGATCACACCCGAGACAGTCAGCACCAGGAAGTAGGCATTGAACATGCCGCGCAGCAGGCGGGTGACGGGCGGGACGTCGAGCTTCACGAGCAGGAACGCGGGAGCCGCGAGCAGGAAGTAGCCCATCGGCACCAGCAGGATGATGGTGGAGAACAAGACCGCTTGATCCGGCGTCATGCAGCCGCGCCCTTCTTTGAAGGCTAGGGGATTTCGGTGCGGAAACCTGAAGGAGTATCCGCATGAGAAATCCGCGGCACTATTGGGCTTTGGTCGGATGTGATCCGTCCGGCCAGACGTTGGCGAATGGACGAGGCCACCCGGCCCCCATGTCCTGGGCACATTCGGCATCCCATTTGCGAATGCAGGGCCCAGGCCAGAGGCATGCCACATCTGTTGGGTGGACCGGCTCTTGCATGCTAGACAGGACTTACGTCCAACCTCTGAGGCCAGAATTCTCATGCCCATCGTGAACCGCGTCGCCGATCTGCAACCCGATATCCAGGCCTGGCGCCGCAACATCCATGAAAACCCCGAACTGCTCTACGACGTGCACCGCACTGCATCATTCGTGGCCGACCGGCTGCGTGAATTCGGCTGCGACGAGGTCGTGACCGGGCTCGGCAAGACCGGCGTGGTCGGGGTCATCAAGGGCAAGAAGGGGGCGGCCAAGGGCGACGTCAAGGTGATCGGCCTGCGCGCCGACATGGACGCGCTGCCGATCCACGAGGAAACCAACCTGCCTTACGCTTCGAAGACGCCGGGCAAGATGCACGCCTGCGGCCATGACGGCCACACCGCGATGCTGCTCGGCGCAGCACGCTATCTCGCCGAGACGCGCAATTTCGCCGGCGATGCGGTCGTGATCTTCCAGCCGGCCGAGGAGGGTGGGGCCGGCGCGGCCGCCATGATCAAGGACGGCTTGATGGACCGCTTCGGCGTCCAGCAGGTTTACGGCATGCACAACGGTCCGGGGATTCCGATCGGCTCGTTCGCGATCCGCTCCGGCCCGATCATGGCGTCCACCGACGAGGTCAATATCAACATTGAGGGGCTCGGCGGCCACGCCGCGCGGCCGCACAAATGCATCGATTCGGTGATGGTCGGCGCGCAACTGATCACCGCGCTGCAGTCGATCGTGTCGCGCAGCGTCGATCCGCTCGATTCCGCCGTGATCTCGATTTGCGAATTCCACGCCGGCAATGCCCGCAACGTGATTCCGCAGACCGCGGTCTTGCGCGGCACCGTCCGCACCCTGACCCCGGAGGTCCGGCAATTGATCGAGAAGCGCATCGGCGAAGTGGTCAAGGGCGTGGCGCAATTGACCGGCGCGCGGATTGATCTCGACTACAAGCGCGGCTATCCCGTCACCGTCAACCACGCCTCGCAGACCGAATTCGCGACCCGCATCGCCAAGGAAGTGGCCGGGGACGGCAATGTGCATCCGATGCCGCCGCTGATGGGTGGCGAGGATTTTTCGTACATGCTGGAAGCGCGGCCCGGCGCCTTCATCTTCTGCGGCAACGGCGACAGCGCCGGCCTGCATCACCCCGCCTATAATTTCAACGACGAGGCGATCGTTTACGGCACCTCGTATTTCGTGAAGATCGTGGAGGACGCGCTGGCGGCGTGATCCTTGCCGTTGGTCGCTGCGCTACCTCTCAATCGGCATTGCCTGCGACAAACGTGAAGCGTTTGCGCAAGGGAGCGTGGCGACGAAGCAATCCATGCTTCAGCGAGCGAAGAGATGGATTGCTTCGCGGAGCCGCTCATCGGGCGCGCGTTCGCGCGACCCGTTGGCTCGCAATGACGAGCCAGTGCGCGTACTCATGAGTTCTCATGATGTCCGCTTCGCTCCGCTAACGGCCGCTTTGTGCAGCAGCAGCAAATGACGCGAGGGGCCAGAAGGCGACGTCGCTGACGCGCCACATGTCGCCGGCGACGTCTTCGAGTGAGCTGCCTAGCCGTGAAGTTGCGAGTTGAGGCCGTCCCAATTTGCTGTGCGTCTGGTTGCCTCGAGAGCGCCGCTCTGGGAGTTGCGACGAAACAGAAGGCCCTTCTGGCCTGAGAGTTCTTTGGCTTTCAGCACTCGGCCATCTTCCAAAAGGATGCGCGCGCCTGCCGTGACATAACAGCCCGCCTCGACGATACAATCGTCACCCAATGAAATGCCGATACCGGCGTTGGCGCCGATCAGGCAGCGCTCACCAACTGTAATCCGCTCTTTCCCGCCCCCGGACAGAGTGCCCATGATCGACGCTCCGCCACCAACGTCGCTGCCGCTTCCCACAACCACACCGGCGCTTATCCGGCCTTCGACCATGCAGGGACCGAGCGTACCTGCATTAAAATTGCAAAAGCCTTCATGCATGACGGTCGTGCCCGGCGCCAAATACGCTCCGAGCCTTACGCGATCCGCATCTGCAATTCTCACGTCCGCAGGCGTCACATAGTCAGTCATGCGCGGAAACTTATCCACGCCTGTCACCTCAAACGCGAGGGCGCGCTTTCGTGCTATCAGTCGTGCGTCCGGTACACGAGAGCATTCACAGGGACCGAGGGTCGTCCAGGCAACGTTAGGTAACTGACTGAAAATTCCATCAAGGTTCAGGCAATTCGGCTGAACGAGCCGGTGGCTCAGTAGATGGAGTCGAAGATATGCGTCGTGCACATCAGTTGGCGCAGATGCAAGGGAGCCAATTTCCGTACGGATTGGAACGATGTCGACATTGCGGACGTCGTCGTGTCGCGCATATCCGTCTGCCGACTCACCCAACGATCTGTTGAGCTCGTCCTTCGTCAGCCGTACCGTTGCCGCCTTGTCGGCCTCCGCGACCAGGCGCAGCTGAAGGAACCAGGAATCCAACACGCGACCGTCAGCGGCAATCGTCGCAAATCCCTCGCCGCTCGCGCCCCTCAGCTCTATCGCCATTTGCATGCTCTCATTACGACCCTGCACATAGTGCATACGCGAGTTCTCCTGGAATTGGCAACTTCTGCACGCTCAGACACGTCCGCTTTGGGCCATTTTCGACGGATTGAGCGCCGACAGGTGGTGTCCGCTTCTGGCCGTAGGCCTGGGCCGGGCCGAGGGCGTTGCGTCTGGCTGCGGCCTAATGAGTCCGCGTCCCGGACGACCTCACGCATCCCATCGCACCGGCAGCGTCACCGGTCCGCGGAACGCCCAGCCGCGGACGACCGGCGGCGCCTCCGCGCGGAGGCGCAAGTTGGGCAAGCGCGCGAACAGCATCGGCACCACGATCTTGCCGACGGTGAGCCGCGACACCCAGGTGCCGGCGCAGAAATGCGGTCCGGCGCCGAACGCCAGATGCGATTGCTTCGGTCGCGTCACGTCAAAACGATCGGGCTCGGCGAAGCGATTGCCGTCGCGGTTCGCGGCGCCGACGCAGAGCCCGATCTGAAGGCCCTCGGGCAGCGTGGTGCCGGAAAGATCGACATCGCGCGTGACGCGGCGCGGATACATGCCGATCGGCGAGATCCAGCGCACCGCTTCCTCGAGCGCAGCGGGCCATAGTTCCGGCTTCGCCAGCACGCTGTCCTTCTGCGCCGGGTTTTGCAGAAGACCGAGCACGAGGGTCAGGATCGCATCGCGCGGCTCGTTCAGCCCGCCGCCGATGATCACCTTGATGTTGGCGCGGATTCCCTCGATCGGCATCGGCGGATCGGCGTTGACCATCGAGGACAGGATCGAGGGGGTGGGATGGCTGCGGTGATCATCGAGCACCGCGTCGATCGCGGCGTCGACATCGGCGCTGGCCTGCATCGCCTTGCGCTCGATCCCGGCATCGGCAGCGTAATTGCCCGCGCCGTCGATCAGCGCCTGTGACCAGTCGGCCAGGGTCTGCCACGGCATCGCGCGAAAGCCGATCATCGCCATCAGGCTGCGCGAAGCCATCGGCGCGGCCAGCGCTGAGAACAGATCGGCCTCATCGGCCGCGGATAGGGCATCGATCAGCTCTTGCGCGATCGCGGTGAATTTCGGCGCCCAATACTCCTTGATCGTGGCCGGGCGGAACGAGGGCTCGATCGCCTTGCGGCCGATCGCGTGCTCGGCGCCGTCCTTGCGCATGAAGGTCGGCCCCATCACCTTGTTGACCAGCGAGGTCGGATTATCGGCCGAGTAGGTCGCGGGGTCGCGCTCGATCCGTACGATGTCGTCGAAGCGCGTCACCAGTGTCAGCCTCGCGGGCTCGACGAACACCGCCGGCGCCAGCTCGCGCAGGCGGCGGAAGATCGGATAGGGGTCGTCGAGCAGATCCGGATACGCGATGTCGGTGACGACGGGCACGGTGCTGGTCATTGGTCCTCCCGGAGCGCTTTTTCGCGAAGCCTAGCGCCAGCTCCAGCAATCGTTCAATTCGATGGGATCGATATAGGCCATCGAAATATTCCATGACATCGTGCTAGGTTGGGCCGCCAGCAAGGCGGGAGGTGCAGCGTGGCAGCCAATTCCTCGATCGATCCGATCGACATCGGGACCTTGCGGACGCTTGTACTGGTCTACGATTTGCAGTCGTTCTCTGCGGCGGCCAAGCGGCTCGACGTCAACCAGTCCACCATCAGCTACGCGGTCGAGCGGCTGCGCGGCGCGCTCGGTGATCCCTTGTTCGTCCGCAACGGCAATGGCGTGACCGCCACCGAACGCTGCGCGGCGCTGGTCGCCTGGGCGCGGGACATGATCGGCGAGATCGATGGGCTCGCCTCACCGGCTGAATTCGATCCGGCGACGGCGCAGGGCAGCGTGACGATCTCCTGCAACTATCACGAACGCCAGACCCTGATGCCGCAGTTCACTGCGCGGCTGCGTTCCGGCGCACCACGGGTCCGTCTCGTCCTGCTCGATGCCGCGGGCCATGGCGACATCCATCTCAAGCAGAACCAGTGCGACATCGTGCTCGGTCCGGTCGGGGTGGTCGGCGAAAGCTTCTTTCGGCGCCATATCCTCACCGATCACTATGTCTGCGTGATGGATCCGGCCAATCCGCTGGCACGCGGCCGGATCGCATTGTCGGCCTACGGCAAGGCCGAACACGTCTTTATCACCCATAGCGGCGAGTGGCAGCCGCTCTATCTCGAGGCCCTCGAGGCGAGGGAGATCGAGATTGAGCCCGCGGTCAGCCTTCCGAACCACGACAGTCTGGAGCGCATCGTCGCCGGCACAAGGCTGGTCGCGACGATCCCGCATCACCTGGCGCGGGCGATGGGCGGCGGCCTGCACGTCGCTTCGCTGCCGTTCCGCGTGCCGATCTCGATCGACATGTACTGGAGCGCCCGGACGGCCAAATCCGGCCTGCACAAATGGGCGCGCGGACTGCTGGCGGAGGTCGCGAAAGTGTACGCCGCCTGAGCGCGCCGCGACCGTCAAAAAGCAAAAGGCCCGCACCTGACGTGCGGGCCTTCGTCCGGTGCGATGCCGCGCCGAAAGCGTGTCGCATCAGAACACGTGGTAGAACACGTAGTACAGACAGCCCGAGATGATCATCGCGGCCGGCAGGGTCAGCACCCAGGCCATCGCGATGTTGCGGATCGTCGCCCATTGCAGACCGGAGCCGTTGGCGGCCATGGTGCCGGCGATGCCTGACGACAGCACGTGCGTGGTCGAGACCGGCAGGCCGTAGCCGTCGGCCGCCGCGATCGTCGCGGCTGCCGTGATCTCGGCGCAGGCGCCCTGCGCGTAGGTCAGGTGGGTCTTGCCGATCTTCTCGCCGACGGTGACGACGATCCGCTTCCAGCCGACCATGGTGCCGAGGCCGAGTGCGATGGCGACGGCGAACTTCACCCAGCTCGGGATGAACTTGGTCGCGGCATCGAGCGAGCCCTTGTACTCGTTCAGCGTGGCGACGTCGGCGGCTGTCAGCTCGGCTTCCTTGTCCTTCATCAGGAAGCGGATCGCCTCGGACGCCAGGTACATGTCGTTACGGGTGTTGCCGACCGCATCAGCCGGGAACTTGGCCAGCGAGCCATACTGGGCGACTTGCTGTCCAATGTCGCGCACCAGCACCGCGAGCGACGGATAGGTGCCTTCGTTGATCTGGTGCTGCGCGACGTAGTTGGTCACGGCCGGGCGCGGATTGCCGATCACGTTGTAACCGGCGGCCTTGCCTTCGATGACCTTGCTGGCCGAGGTGGAATGCGCGGCGAACTGCTCGATCTGGCTCGCGGGCAGGGCGCGGTTCAGCGCGTAGGCGGTCGGCACGGTGCCGATCAGGATCAGCATGATCAGGCCCATGCCCTTCTGGCCGTCGTTCGAGCCGTGGAAGAAGCTGACCAGCGTGCAGGTAAGGATCAGGATGCCGCGGATCCACCACGGCGGCGGCTGGTTGCCGACCGGCTCGCCGAACAGCGCCGGTGTCGCACGCGCCAGCACGATCTTGAGGATGTAGAGCAGGCCGGCGGCGAGCGCGAAACCGAACAGCGGCGACAGCAGCAGCGCCTTGGCGATGTTGGTCGCCTGCGACCAGTCAACACCGGAGGTGCCGTCGCGGCCGCGCAGCAGCGCGTTGGTGATGCCGACGCCCATGATCGAACCGATCAGGGTGTGCGAGCTCGAGGCCGGCAGGCCGAGCCACCAGGTGCCGAGATTCCAGATGATGGCGGCGATCAAGAGCGCGAACACCATCGCAAAGCCGGCGCTGGAGCCGACCTGCAGGATCAGTTCGACCGGCAGCAGCGACACGATGCCGAACGCGACGGCGCCGCTCGAGAGCAGCACGCCGAACAGGTTGAACATGCCCGACCAGACCACGGCGATATGCGCCGGCAGCGAGCGGGTGTAGATCACGGTGGCGACCGCGTTTGCGGTGTCGTGGAAGCCGTTGACGAATTCGAAGCCGAGCGCGATCAGCAGCGCGACGAACAGCATGATGTAGGGCAGGAACGACGTGACGCGCGTGCCGGTGGCGTCGACGTCGGCATAGATGCTGTAGGCAACGAACAGCAGCGCGGCTGCGACCACGCCCAAATAAATGATCCCCGTCATGGGGTGGAAGCCCTTGTCGAGGTCCGGACCCTTTTTCAGGGCGGGCTCGATCGAGCCGGGTAACGCCATATCGCTCATGGTAAACTCCTGTCCCAATGCCTCCGATTTTGATCGATGCATATGACAGGCAATTGAAATCCGCCCCGCGAAATGAACCGGCCACCCATAACGGTGGACATCCCGCCGAATTGTTGTGCAACGCATTGAAGGTCCACGGGCCTTCGTGGCCTCGTGGCAATCTTCAGCAACAGACGATCACCGATCGCGCAATGATCGTGACTGAAGTCACTGTCCGGGTTTCGCGGAGCGAGACATGCGGAAGGCGAGGGCGCCGGCAGCGAGACGTCGGGCCCGCGAAGCCACGCCACCGGGAATCAAGGTCACTGGAAATCCCGGCAACCAGGAATTCAAATAACCAGAAATCCGGCGCGTGCCGCGAGCAGGTGACTGAGGAGGGGAGGATTGCGAGATGAGGTGGCGCGCCGCACGATTGGGGCTAGCAAACCGCGCAGCGCGCCCGCCTCAGGTACGTCATGGCGTGAACATGACGCCCGATACCTATGGAACATGTCACAGTATCACGGATCAATTAAAGGTTGTAGGTATTTGTCGGCGTCCAGAGACAATTTCACGTTGAAGTGTGGTCCCTGGTTCCGCCGGATTGGCGCAACTCAGGCCGCGCGGGTCGCATTGCGCAACTGATCTGCGGCAATTTTCAGGTCGTCAATAAAGCGCTGATATTCCAGCGCTTTGGCTTTCTCGTCTGGCAGCCGCAACAGGTAGGACGGATGTACGGTGACGAGCACCTTGGTTCCGTCGTGATCGATCAGGCGGCCGCGGTTCTTGTTGATCGGGGTGATTTTGCCGAGCACGCTCTGCGCTGCGGTGGCGCCGAGCGCCACCACGAGTTCCGGCCTGATGGCGTCAAGCTCGCGCGCGTACCACTGACGGCAGGCGCGGATCTCCTGTGTGCCCGGCTTCTGGTGCAGCCGAATCTTGCCGCGCGGCACGAATTTGAAGTGCTTCACCGCGTTGGTGATGTAGACCTTGGCGCGCGCGATGCCGGCGTCCTCAAGCGCGCGATCGAGCATCTGCCCGGCCGGTCCGACAAAGGGATGGCCTGCGAGATCTTCCTTGTCGCCGGGCTGCTCGCCGACCAGCATCAGCGTGGCGCTTTGCGGCCCTTCGCCGAACACGGTCTGGGTTGCGTCCTTCCACAGCGGACAGGCGCGACAATCGGCGGCCTCTTTGCGCAAGGCAGCGATCGTGTCGTGAACTTGCATGTCGTGAGTTTGCTTGCGGGCCATCGGCTCATCCTGCGGCTTCCGCGGCTCGGCCGCCTTGCGTGCGATGAAGGGGCCGCTGGTCATGCGCATGGCGTCTTCGATCAGCGGCTTAATGATCGAGTCCTCGGGCAGGTTCCTCCAATAGGCCTGCGGCATCTCCATCACTTTCAGCCGCGCGGGATTGAAGAGGCCGTTGTCGTGACGCCGCCAGACCTCCTCGAGCCGATCCTCGCTCGGCACCTCGGATTTGGCGACGCCCGGCGAGATCGAGATCGCGTGCCCGTCCCAATGCGCGCAGACGTCGGGGGTCAGGATCGACCACGGCATGTCGGCGAAGCGGCCGGCGAAGAAAGGTGCGGCGAACTCGACGATGCGATGCTCCGGCTCGAACCAAGCGACGTAATGCGCCGTCCGTTCGCGGCCGATCTCGCGGAAGCGGAGCTGCGCGTGCATCCTGTCGATGTCGCCATAGACCGCGCGCGCCATCGCGTGGACCTCGGCTACCTCGGGATCATCAGTCGCGCTGAGCAGATCGTGATGGCTGCGCAGCCGCCACAGCAGGCGATAGAGCAGGGCGAAGCGCTCGTCATTGCGATGCAGGATCGCGGTCTTTGCGAGCTCGACAAAAATGGCGGGGACATTGAACTGCGCCTGTGGTGCATCGGGCAAGTCATTCACGCAGGAGGCTGACGAGGGTTCGTCGTCCTTGCGTACGGTCCACGTGACCTCCGCAGGATTCACGCCATTCAGCGCCAATCGCCGCGCGGCCTTGCGCCAGCCCTCGAAGTCGGTGTCGTTGTCGAGCACGATGATACGCATGCGATTGCTCCGTTTCCGTCACGCCGCCATTTTCGGGGCCTGCCGCGCCTGACTTGCGGAAGATCAGGTCCATCCGGTTCGGCTGCTGCTGAATCCCATTGATTCCACTCATGAATCGATGAGCTCACCAATCCGATTGACTCCGCGGGCCCTGTTAGCTTTATATTAGAACGTATCATGAACAAATGAGCCAGTCCCTGGTTCTCTGTTCAGATCAGTGACGGCCTCAAATTTTGGTTGAGAAGGAGCGGCGCAATGAACGGCGCACGCACGGGTACGCTTGCGTCTCTGCGCGGCAGCATCGCGCGCATCGAGGCGCCATCGGAGGCGGCGATGCCGAACCGCATCGCGCTCGGACACACGAGCGCGGACGCGATGCTGCGCGGCGGGCTTGCGCCGGCCGCGCTGCACGAGGTGTTCGCGGCCGGCCATCAAGGCGGCGCGGCGACCGGCTTCATCGCCGGGCTCGCCGGACGGGTGTCAGCGCGCAAGCCGCTGGTCTGGGTGCGGCAGGATTTTTCCGATCGCGAAAACGGCGCGCTGTCGATGCGCGGGCTGGCCGAGCTCGGCCTCGATCCGCGCCTCTTGGTCACCGTGCGTGCCGCCGATGTCGACAGCGGCCTGCGCACCGCGGCCGACGCGCTCGCCTGCGATGCGCTCGGCGCGGTTGTCCTCGAGATCTGGGGCCATGCGCGCCAGCTCGATCTCGTCGCCAGCCGCAAACTGACCCTGGCCGCGCAAGCCTCCGGCGTCACCGCGCTGGTGCTGCGGATCGCGGCGACTCCGATCCCCTCGACCGCGGAGACGCGCTGGATCGTGCGCGCGGCGCATTCGCCGCCCGGCAATGCTGCCTGCGCCTGGGGCGCGCCGCGCTTCGATGCCGAACTCGTGCGCAACCGTCATGGCCCGGTCGGGCGATGGATCATGGAATGGAAATGTGATGAGTGCCAATTCAGTGAACCGTCGGCGTATCCTCAGCCTGTGGCTGCCACGCCTGCCCATCGACCGCATCAAGCGCAAGCTCGCGCAGGACATCGCCTCGCAAGCTGACGCGCATGCCGTTGTGCCAACCGACACACGGGCGGTGGTCGGGCTCCCTCTCCCGCTTGCGGGGGAGGGTTGGGGTGGGGGTCTCGCCACGAGTCCCGCTGAGGGGAGAGCCCCCACCCGGATCGCATCTCGCGATGCGATCCGGCCTCCCCCGCAAGCGGGAGAGGCGAAGAAAGAACTTCGGTTCTCACGAGAACTCCCCAGTGTCGTGGTCGCAAAGGACCACAACGCGATCCTGCTGCACGCGATCGACGAGGCGGCGGTGCGGGCCGGGTTGTCGATCGGGCTGCCGCTCGCCAATGCGCGGGCGATCTGCCCGGAGCTTACGGTCTACGACGCCGATCCCACCGCCGATCTGAAGACGCTGAACGACATCGCCGACTGGTGCGACCGCTTCACGCCGCTGGTCGCGCTCGATCCGCCTTATGGCCTGTTCCTCGACATCACCGGCTGCGCGCATCTGTTCGGCGGCGAGCGCGCGCTGCTGCAGATCGTCATCAATGCGCTGAGCCGGCGCGGCTTTGCCGTCAGCGCGGCGATTGCCGGCACCTCGATCGCGGCGCGCACGCTGACGCGCTATGCCTCGGGGCAGGTCATCGCCGATGGCGCGGAGGCGGAAGCGGTCGGCCCGCTGCCGGTGTCGGCGCTCGGCGCCGATGCCACTGTCACCACCGGCCTGCGCCGCGCCGGCCTGAAGACCATCGGCGATGTCGCCTCGCGCGCGCCGCATGAGATCTCGGCGCGGTTCGGCGCTGATTTCACGACCCTGCTCGGCCACGCGCTCGGGCGGGGCGATGCCCCGATCAGCCCGCGCAAGCCGCTGCCCGATTACATCGTCGAGAAACGTTTCCCCGAGCCGATCGCGACCGACACCGTGATCGCGCTGACGCTCTCAAGCCTCGCCAAGACGCTGGTTGCTGCGATGGACAAGCAGGGCAAGGGCGCGCGGCAGCTGGAAGCGAGCTTCTTCCGTACCGACGGCGCGGTGCGCGCGATCATGGTCGAGACCGGGCGGCCGGTGACGCGGCCCGAGATGATCGACCGCCTGTTCCGCGAGCGGCTCGATGCGCTCAATGATCCGCTCGACCCCGGCTTCGGCTTCGATCTCATCCGCCTCGCAGCCGGGCGTACCGAGATCGTGGTGCAGCAGCAGCGCGATCTCGACACGTCAGTGCACGACAATGACGAGATCTCGGCGCTGATCGACCGCATCGCCGCCCGTATCGGGGGCAAGCGCGTCGTCGTGCATCTGCCGCTCGAGAGCCATATCCCCGAACGATCAGCGCTCGCGCTGCCGGCGCAGCATCATCTGGCCGCGGCGAGCGCGGCCGCCTGGCCGGAGCGCGTCGTCGGCGAGCCGCCGCTGCGGCCGCTCAGGCTGTTCGAGCGGCCCGAGCCGATCAAGGTGCCGTTCGCGAGTGTGCCGGACGGTCCGCCGCACCAGTTCACCTGGCGGCGCGCCTTGCATGCGGTGGTGCGGGTCGAGGGCCCCGAGCGCATCGCGATGGAATGGTGGAAGCAGGACGGCGCGGCGCTGACGCGCGATTACTTCCGCGTCGAGGATGCCGAGGGCCAGCGCTTCTGGATCTTTCGCGACGGCCTCTACGAGAGCGAGCTGCGCGACGAGGAAGGCAAGCCGGTCCCGGCCAACTGGTATGTGCACGGGCTGTTCGCATGAATATGCAGAGCGTTTTCGAGCGAAGTGGGAGCCGGTTCGCGTGAAGAAAACGCGTCAAAACAAGAATCTGATGCCCGACTATGCCGAGATCGGCATCACCAGCAATTTCTCCTTCCTGCGCGGCGGCTCCGATCCGCGCGCCTATGTGCATCAGGCGAGCGAACTCGGGATTCCCGTGATCGGGCTCGCCGATCACAACACGCTGGCCGGCGTGGTGCGCGCCTGGAAGGAGCTCGACAGCGACAAGGTCGCCCATCCGCCCAAGCTTCTGATCGGCGCCCGCATCGTCTTCGTCGACGGCACGCCCGACATCCTGGTCTATCCGCGCGACCGCGCCGCCTACGGCCGGCTGTGCCAGCTCTTGACCCGCGGCAAGCGCGGCGGCGGCATCGAACGGATCGAGAAGGGCGACTGCCGTCTCGCCCTGTCCGATCTCGTCGACTTCGCCGAAGGCCAGCTCTTGGTGCTGGCGCTGCCGCACCGTTTCGAGGCGGAAAAAGCGCTTGATCTGCTCGCGCAGCTCAAGGCCAGCGCGGCCGACGGTGTCTGGCTGGCGGCAAGCCTGCTCTATCGCGGCGACGACAGGCGCCGCCTCGCGCGGCTGCATGGCCTCGCCACTGACGCCGGCGTGCCGCTGCTCGCCACCAACGAGGTGCTCTACCACCATCCCGCGCGCCGTCCGCTGCAGGATGTGCTGACCTGCATCCGCGAAAAGACCACGATCGAGGCTGTCGGCCGCAGGCTCGAGGCCAATGCCGAGCGGCATCTCAAGCCGGCGCATGAGATGATCAGGCTGTTCCGCGACTGGCCTGCCGCGATCGCGGAGACCATGCGCTTTGCGAAACGCATCTCGTTCTCGCTCGACCAGCTCAAATACCAGTATCCCGACGAGCCGGTGCCGCCGGGCAAGACCGCGCAGCAGCATCTGGAAGACCTGACCTGGGCCGGCGTCGACAAATATTTCGGCGGCGAGATCGACGGAAAACTTCGCGCCACCCTGAACAAGGAGCTCGCGCTGATCGCCGAGCTGAAATACGCGCATTACTTCCTCACCGTGCATGACATCGTGCACTATGCGCGCAGCCAGAACATCCTGTGCCAGGGGCGGGGCTCGGCGGCGAATTCGGCGGTCTGTTACGTGCTCGGTGTCACCTCGGTCGATCCGACCAAGGTCGATCTGCTGTTCGAGCGCTTCATCTCCAAGGAGCGGCTGGAGCCGCCCGACATCGATGTCGATTTCGAGCATTCGCGGCGCGAGGAGGTGATGCAATATGTCTATCGCCGCTACGGTCGCCACCGCGCCGCGATCATCGCCACCATCATCCATTATCGACCGCGCAGCGCGATCCGCGACGTCGGCAAGGCGCTCGGGCTGACCGAGGACGTCACCGCGGCGCTCGCCGACACCGTGTGGGGCAGCTGGGGCAAGGGCCTCAACGACATGCAGGTGCGCCAGGCCGGGCTGGACCCGAAGAACGCGATGATCAACCTCGCGGTCGAGCTCGCCACCGAGCTGATCGAATTTCCGCGCCATCTCTCGCAGCATGTCGGCGGCTATGTGCTGACCCAGGACCGGCTCGACACCTATGTGCCGATCGGCAATGCCGCGATGGACGACCGCACCTTCATCGAATGGGACAAGGACGACGTCGACGCGCTTCATATGATGAAGGTCGACGTGCTGGCGCTGGGCATGCTGACCTGCATCCGCAAATGCTTCGACCTGATCGATGACCACAAGGGCGAGCGCTGGGAGCTCGCCAGCGTCCCGCAGGACGAAAAAGAAGTCTACGACATGCTGTGCCGCGGCGAGTCGCTCGGCGTGTTCCAGGTCGAGAGCCGCGCCCAGATGAACATGCTGCCGCGCTTGAGGCCGCGGACGTTCTACGATCTCGTCATCGAGGTCGCGATCGTGCGCCCCGGTCCGATCCAGGGCGACATGGTGCATCCTTATCTGAGGCGGCGAAACGGCCAGGAAAAGGTCAGCTATCCAGCGCCGGCGCCGGACCAGGGTAACAAGGACGAACTCTACAACGTGCTGCACAAGACGCTCGGCGTGCCGCTGTTCCAGGAGCAGGCGATGCGGATCGCGATCGAGGCGGCACATTTCACCTCGGAAGAGGCGAATGGTCTGCGCCGCTCGATGGCGACCTTCCGCAACCTCGGAACCATCGGCAGCTATGAGGAGAAGCTGGTCGGCAACATGGTCGCGCGCGGCTACGATCCGGATTTCGCCCGCAGCTGCTTCGACCAGATCAAGGGCTTTGGCAGTTACGGCTTCCCGGAAAGCCATGCCGCGAGCTTCGCGCAGCTCGTCTACATCTCCTCATGGCTGAAGCATCATCATCCCGATGCGTTCTGCTGCGGCCTGCTCAACTCGCAGCCGATGGGCTTCTATGCCCCGGCGCAGATCGTCGGCGACGCCCGCAAGAACGGCGTCACGGTGCGCGAGGTCGATGTCTCCTTCAGCTTTGCGCAGAACACGCTGGAGGAGCGCGACGGGAAGCATTGCGCAGTGCGGCTCGGCTTCCGCCAGATCGACGGATTTCACTGGCTGGATGAGGACGAGGAGAGGCTGAAGCAGTTACAATCGTCATTCCGGGATGCGCCGTCAGGTGCAGGCCCGGAATCCATTTCTCAGCATAGACGTGGCCCGATGGATTCCGGGCTCTCGCGGAGTCTGTCATCGGGCCGCGCTTTGCGCGGACCCGTTGGCGAGCCCCGGAATTACGGGGAGAAAGACTGGGCCGACCGCATCGTCGCCGCGCGCAACCGCCGGCCGTTCACCTCGCTGGAGGACTTCGCCCGCGACACCGCTCTCCCCAAGCGCGCGCTGATCCTGCTCGCCGACGCCGATGCGTTCCGCTCGCTCGGGCTCGACCGCCGCGAGGCGCTGTGGGCGGTGCGGCGGCTGCCCGACGATGTGCCGCTGCCGCTGTTCGAGGCCGCTACCGCGCGCGAGCAGCCGGATGAGGGCGCAAAACCGCTGCCGGAGATGCCGCGTCCCGAGCAGGTGGTCGCCGACTACCAGACCATCCGCCTGTCGCTGAAGGGCCATCCGATGGAATTCTTGCGCGAGATGTTCACCAGAGAGCGCGTCGTCGCCTGCCACACCATCAACCGCAGCAACGACCGCCGCCGGGTCAGTTGTGCCGGCGTCGTGCTGGTGCGGCAGCGGCCGGGCAGCGCCAAGGGCGTCGTGTTCATGACGCTGGAGGACGAGACCGGCATCGCCAACATCGTGGTGTGGCCGAAGGTAATGGAGCAGTATCGGAAAGAGGTGATGGGTGCGCGCCTGATCCTGGTCGAGGGCTACATCCAGAGCAGCCCCGAGGGCGTGACGCATCTGGTGGCGCAACGCATGACCGACCGCTCCCACGATCTGATCGGCCTCGCCAACGAATCCCTCAGCAGCAAGCATCCGGTGCCGGCGGGCCCGGCGCTGATCGAGCCGCTCAACGACATCAGCCGCGATCACGGCGACAACCCGCCGCAAAGGATCCGCCACCCCCGCAACGTCCGCATCCTGCCGCCGTCACGGGATTTCCATTAGTCATCGCGCGATGACGGTGGCTGTTGAGCCCGCTATCTCCCCAACGTCGTCCTGGCGAAAGCCAGGACCCATAACCACCGAACTTTGTTGTTGCAGGGATTGTAGCCCCAGCGTCGCCCAACAACGACAGTTGGGGTAATGGGTCCTGGCTTTCGCCAGGACGACGGTGAAGTTGTGCCTCTTAAAAATTCACCCGGTTCGAGATCGCGCCGTCGACGACGAGGTTCGAGCCGGTCGTGAACGAGGAGGCCGGGCTCGCCAAAAACACCGCGGCGTTGGCGATCTCCTGCGGCGTCGCCATGCGGCCGGTCGGGTTGCGGGCCAGCGCGTCCTGATAAATCTTCGGCGTGTTCTGCTCCACCATGTTCCAGATGCCGCCCTTGAAATACACGGTGCCCGGCGACACCACGTTGACGCGGATTTTCTTCGCCGCGTACTGCCGCGCCAGTCCCTTCGCCATGTGCACCAGCGCCGCCTTGATCGGACCGTAGGAGCCGGCGCGATCCGCTTGCGCTGCCGAGATCGACGAGATGATGATGAAGGCCGCGTCGCCGGTTGTCTCGCCGCTCGTTTCGAGGAACGGACGCGCCGCCTCGAACGCGTTCACCGCGCCGAGCACGTCGAGCCGGAAATTCTGCTCCCACGACGCCGGATCGCCGCCTTGCGCCATCGCGCCCGCATTGGAGAACATCATGTCGATGCTGCCCAATTCGGTTGCGACACCGGCAATCCACGATGTCAGCGCCGCGGCGTCGGTGATATCGACGGCCGCGCCGGTGACACGCACGCCGGCAGCCTTCAACTCGGCAACGCTGGAAGCAACCTGCTCGGCATTGCGCGCACAGACCGCGACGCCGACGCCCTCACCGGCCAGCGTCGCCGCAATGGCCCGCCCGATGCCGCGCGTGCCGCCGAGCACGATGGCGTTTCGTCCCTTCAAACCCAGATCCATTCGGATGTCCTTTCTGATGCGCGCGGACTGTAGCGACCCACGCAGCATTGCGCGACCTCGATATTCCCTCGCGTCACGCGATTTTCATTGTAGCCAAGCGCATACGGCAAGGTCGTCGGCGCCATCGGCGTCAGCGGCGGTTCGGGCTCGCAGGACTATGTGATCTCGCTCGCCGGCCTGGCCGCGTTGAAGTAGGGCGCATGACGCGATGCTTCTGCCGGGCTTCGGTCCGGCGGAAGCTCTCGCGGAATTTTGTTCGGCTTTTCAGAATTTAACTTGACGCCGCACCCAACTCAGATGTTCAATGTGCCCGTCTCACCCGACACGAGGGGCGCTTCGCGGTCGTCACGAACGTGGGTCGAGATGCGGTGGACGCCGATTGCGCAACTGACGAGTGCGGATGAAGCGGACGGTGAAGTCGTGTGGTCCTGACGCCCTAGTGGTAGGTGTCTTTTCACATTGCGCGATGCGCGTTGTGAAGACGGTGACAAACAAGCCCAGTCTCGCCGGGGAGAGCACGAAATAAGCCGTAAGCCATCGCGCAGGGAAAGCCGGATTGCTCCGGTTACACCTGTGGTCCTACCCCCGTGCTTTCTACTTTTGCACGGGGCCCATGGGTGCGATCGGCACCCGGCTTTCCCTGCGCCCTCTTCTCAAGGAGAGGGCGGCACACGAAGCAAACCTCGGGCGGATCGCGCCGCGAGAGTGCTCATCCGCGACTTACGTGCGAATGCTTACACGAAGCTTACAACCGGCTCAAATTCGGTGTCGTCCCGGGCAAGCGAAGCGCGACCCGGGACCCATAACCACAAATGTTGATTGTCTCGAGACGCTGGGGCCACAGCGTCGTGTAACGATGATCACCTGTGGTTATGGGTCCCTGCTTTCGCAGGGACGACGGTTGAACGTGGTCCTGCATTCGCAAGCGGATGATTTCTTCGGCAGCTGCCTGCTATTCCACCGCGGCCCCCACCGGCGGGCCGCCCGGTGGGCGGTGCAGGAAGGTGATCGACGCATAGGCGCCGACCCACGAGCCGGCCGCTGCGAAGGCGACGTAGAGCCAGTTCTCGGTGTAGCTGATCACCGCATAGGAGGAGAGCACGTACCAGACGCTGCTCCAGGTCGCGGCCGGCACGCGCTTGCGCGCGACGACTGCCGAGGTGAACATGACGTAGACCGCGTCGGTCGCCGCGGTCGCGAGGAAGACGCCGCCGGCGGTGAGGGGATCAATGGCAGCCATTGCAACTCCTGTTCGGGTCGGGCAGAGCTAAGGCCTGGTCCGGGAAAGTGTGATCTGTCCAAATAGGGTATGACGGTTGGGGACCGGGCATTGCCATTTTGTCATCATGCTCGGGCATAGAATAATCGCAAACAGGAATGCGCATGCAGGACATCCGTGAAATCCTTTCCGATGTCTGGACCGGCACCGGTGGCGCGCCGTCCGCGCTCGACGCGGTCGCCCTGACCGGCAGCGAGCCGCAATTGCCGTCGTCGTTTCGGGTCGCCGCGGCGGCGCAGGTACCGATTGCCGCGGCGGGCCTTGCGGCGGCCGAGATCTGGAAAACGCGCAGCGGCGAGCCGCAGGGCGTCGCGGTCGACATGCGCCATGCCGTCGTCGAATGTCGCAGCGAGCGATATCTGCGGGTCGACGACAAGCCGCCGCCGCCGGCCTGGGACAAGATCGCGGGCGTCTACCGTGTCCGCGACAACCGCTTCGTCCGCCTGCACACCAATTTCCCGCATCACCGCGACGCCGTCTGCAAGGTGCTCGGCTGCAGCGCCGAGCGCGACGATGTCCAGGCCGCGCTGCTGCAATGGGACGGCGAGGCGTTCGAGACCGCGGCCTATGCGGCCGGCGGCGTCGTCGCCTTGATGCGCTCATATGACGAGTGGTCAGCGACGCCGCACGCAAGAGAACTTGCAAGACTGCCGCTGATCTCGATCGAGAAGATCGGCGAGGCCGCGCCAAAGCCGTGGCCCGCGGGGAAGCGGCCGCTGGCCGGCATCCGGGTGCTCGATCTGTCGCGCGTGATCGCCGGCCCCGTCGCCGGCCGCACGCTCGCCGCGCACGGCGCCGACGTGCTGCTGATCTCCGGTCCCGATCTGCCTGATATCCCCTGGCTCACCATCGACACCGGCCGCGGCAAGCTGACGAGCTTTCTCGAACTGCGCAGTGAGGAGGGGCGGGCCGTGATGCGCGGTCTCGTCGCGCAGGCCGATATTGTCTCGCAGGGCTATCGTCCGCAGGCGATTGCGCGGCTCGGCTTCTCGCCGGAGGAGGCGGCCCGCATCAATCCCGGGATCGTCTATGTGACGCTCTCGGCCTATGGCCATGCCGGTCCATGGGCGGAGCGGCGTGGCTTCGACTCGCTGGTGCAGACCACGACCGGCTTCAATCACGCCGAGGGGCAGGCCGCCGGCGTCGACGGACCGAAGGAATTGCCGGCCCAGATGCTCGACCACGCCACCGGATACTTCATGGCGTTCGGCGCCATGATGGCCAGGGCACGCCAGGCGCGCGAGGGCGGCAGCTGGCACGTCCGCCTGTCGCTGGCGCAAACCGGGCGCTGGCTGTGGAATCTCGGCCGGCTCGAAGGAGGTCTTGCCACCGAGGACCTGAAGGCGGATGCGGTGCAGCCCTTCATCGAGCGGCTTCCGTCCGGCTTTGGCACGCTGAGTTCGGTCCGGCACGCCGCGATCCTGTCGCGCACCCCGGCCCATTGGTCCCGCCCGGCGATGCCGCTCGGCAGCCATCCTGCTGAGTTTCCCGCCCCAGGGTTTGCTGCCCCGGAGTTTCCCGGATGAGACATTCAGTCGCCATTCAGGCAATCCGAACTTTAACCACGCGCACCGCCGAAGAGCGATTTTTAGGTTGTTTGAAACGCCAATTCGGCACTATTAGCGCACCGCTGGGGTTGTCCCGCCGGAAGCTGCAACGATCGACCCCGCGGACCGCATGCTGAAAGAGTTTATCAAGCGAATGCAGAGCTTTAGCCGCCCGCGCCTGCTCGTGGCCACGGCGGTGCTGGTGGTCGCCTGCGCGGGCGCCTATGGCTACACGCGGTTCGGCTCGGACAAGCAGGCACCGTCGGAAGTCTCCAGCCAGTCCCGCAAGGGCGGCACGCGCTATGCGCCATCGCCGGCCGAGTGGGCCAGCCTGACCTTCCAGACCGTGGCCGAGCACACCTTCCGCTCCGAACTGGTGACCGAGGGCAAGATCGGGATCGACGAGGACCGCTCCACCCCGGTCTACTCGCCCTATACCGGGCGGGTCACCCGCCTCCTGGTGCGGCCGGGCGATACCGTGGTGAAGGGGCAGCCGCTGTTCGTGATCGAAGCGGCCGACACCGTGCAGGCGCAGAACGACTACGTCGCCGCGACGACCGGCCTCAACAAGGCCCAGTCGGCGCTCGACCTGGCGCAGATCCAGGAGAAGCGCGCCAAGGACCTGTCCGAGGGCAAGGCAATCCCGCTGAAGGATTATCAGACCGCGCAGGCGGCGCTGGTGCAGGCGCAGAATGATGCGCGCTCGGCGCAGACGCTGCTGGAAGCCGCGCAGAACAAGCTGCACATCCTCGGTTTCGGCGACGAAGCCATCACGACATTGCAGCAGAAGGGCCGCCTCAATCCGGAGACGACGGTGTTCGCGCCGATCGGCGGCACCGTGGTCCAGCGCAAGGCCGGTCCCGGCCAGTATGTCTCGACCGGCGCCAGCGACCCGGTCTATGTGATCGGCGATCTCTCGACGGTCTGGCTGATCGCCTTTGTCCGCGAATCCGACGCCGACAATGTCGCAGTCGGGCAGGACCTCAGCTTCAGCGTGATGGCGCTGCCCGGCAAGGTGCTGAACGCCCGGGTCAACTATGTCGCCGCGGCGATCGACGCGACCTCGCGCCGGCTCCTGGTACGCGCCACCATCGACAACGCCGACAATCGGCTGAAGCCCGAGATGTTCGCCAATGTGACGCTGTATTCGAAGGGCGACCACCCGGCGGTCGGCGTGCCGAAACAGGCGCTGATCTACGAGGGCGATCAGGTTCGCGTCTGGATCGCGAAGGCCGACGACAAGACCATCGAGCTGCGCCAGATCAAGCCCGGCCTCATCAATGGCGACCTCGTCGAGGTCGCCGGCAATCTCAAGCCGGGCGAGCAGATCGTGACGAAGGGAAGCCTCTTCATCGACCGCGCCGCATCAGGTACCTAGCAGCATGATCCGGAAAAGTGGGAACCGGCTTTCCCTCGCGACAAACGCGGAACACGTTTGCGCGGAGACCATGCTCACCAAGAAAAATCCTCTCCGTTGAAAGTGCCGATCTGAATGGATCGCCTCGTCGCCCTTGCCGTCAATCGCCGCTACTTGATGGTGGCCATGTTCGTCGTCGTCATCATCGGCGGCCTGTTTGCGTTCAAGCAGCTCAACATCGAGGCCTATCCCGATCCGACCCCGCCGATGGTCGACATCGTGACGCAGAGCCCGGGCCTCTCGGCCGAGGAGATCGAGCGCTATATCACGATCCCGATCGAGACCCAGGTCGCCGGCATCAAGAACCTCAAGACCATCCGCACTATCTCGCTGTACGGCCTCTCCGACGTCAAGCTGCAGTTCTCCTTCGACTACACCTATGACGAGGCGCTGCAGCAGGTGCTCAATCGGCTGTCGCAGCTCGCGCCGCTGCCCGGCAACGTGCAGCCCGGCATCTCCCCGACCAGCCCGATCGGCGAAATCTTCCGCTACCGGCTGAAGGGACCGCCGAACTACAGCGTGCTCGACCTCAAGACGCTGCAGGACTGGGTGCTGCAACGCCGCTTCCGCGCGGTGCCCGGCGTGATCGACGTCACCGGCTGGGGCGGCAAGACCAAGACCTACGAGATCCAGGTCGACTTCAACAAGCTGGTCGCCAACGGCCTGACGTTGCCGCAGGTGCTGCAGGCGGTTTCCAACGCCAACATCAATGTCGGCGGCAACACCGTGAACATCGGCTCGCAATCGGCCGTGGTGCGCGGCGTCGGCCTGATCCGCTCGATCGACGATCTCGCCAACACCATGATCTCGCAATCAGGCGGCAATCCGGTGCTGGTCAGGGACGTCGGCACTGTGACGATCGGCGAGAAGCCGCGGCTCGGCATCGCCGGCATCGACAATGACGACGACATCGTGCAGGGCATCGTGCTGATGCGCCGCGGCGAGCAGAGCTCGCCGACCATTGCCCGCGTCGAGCAACTGGTCAACCAGATCAACAATTCCTCGATCCTGCCGCCGGGCGTCAAGATCGAGCGCATCTACGACCGCAAGGATCTGATCGAGCTCACCACCCACACCGTGCTGCACAACATGGTGGTCGGCATCCTGCTGATCGTGCTGTTGCAGTGGATCTTCCTCGGCGATCTCCGCAGCGCGCTGATCGTCGGCGCGACGATCCCGTTCGCGTTGTTCTTCGCCGTGATCATCCTGGTGTTGCGCGGCGAATCCGCCAATTTGCTCTCGGTCGGCGCGATCGATTTCGGCCTGATCGTCGACGCCACCGTGATCATGGTGGAGGCGATCTTCCGTCGGCTGTCGCAGACCACGGCACTGTCGGAAGCCGAGCGCGAGCACATCTCCGACGACACGGTGATGGGCATGAAGAGCCATGCGATCCTGTCGGCGGCGGCCGACGTCTCGCGCTCGATCTTCTTCGCCGCGACCATCATCGTCGCCGCGTTCCTGCCGCTGTTCACGCTGGGCGGCGTGGAGGGCAACATCTTCGGGCCGATGGCGCGAACCTATGCCTATGCGTTGGCGGGCGGATTGCTGGCGACGTTTACGATCACGCCGGCGCTGAGCGCGCTCATCCTGCCGGCGCATATCCACGAGACCGAAACCTGGATCGTCAAGAAGCTCGATGCGATCTACCTGCCGGCGCTGAACTGGGCGATCGCCAACCGCAAGATCGTGATGGCCGGTGCGGCCGGCCTCGTGGTCATGACGATCATCTTCGTGCGGTTCCTCGGCCTCGAATTCCTGCCCAAGCTGGAAGAGGGCAATCTGTGGATCCGCGCCACGCTGCCGCCGACGATCTCGCTGCAGGAAGGCAACGCCTATGTCAACGAGATGCGGAAGCTGATCAGCAGCCGTCCCGAGGTGGTGTCGGTGGTGTCGCAGCACGGCCGCCCCGACGATGGCACCGACGCCGCCGGATTCTTCAATGCCGAATTCTTCGCGCCGTTGAAGCCGGCCGGCGAATGGCCGGGCACGCATGACAAGGACGTCCTCACCGCGCAATTGCTCGCGCAGTTGCAGGACAAGTTCCCCGGCGTCGAATTCAACTTCTCGCAATACCTGCAGGACAACGTGTCGGAGGCGGTGTCCGGCGTGAAGGGCGAGAACTCGATCAAGCTCTATGGCAACGATTTGCAGGCGCTGACCGACACCGCCAACAAGATCAAATCGGTGCTGTCGACCGTGCAGGGCGTCACCGACCTCGCAGTGTTCACCTCGCTCGGCCAGCCGACCGTCCAGATCGACGTCGACCGGGTGCGGGCGGCGCGCTACGGCCTGTCGCCTGGCGACATCAACGCCACGATCAAGGTCGCCGTCGGCGGCGACACCGCGGGCGATCTCTATGAACCCGGCAGCGACCGGCACTTCCCGATCATTGTCCGCCTTGCGCCGGAATATCGCAAGAGCGCGGAGGCGATCCAGAACCTGCGGATCGGTGCAACGAATCCGAATGGCGGGGTCACGCAGATCCCCCTGAGCGAGGTCGCCTCGATCAAGCTGATTTCGGGTGCGGCCTACATCTATCGCGAGCAGCAGGAGCGCTATCTGCCGATCAAGTTCTCGGTGCGTGACCGCGACCTCGGCAGCGCGATTCTGGAGGCGCAGCAGAAGGTCAACGAGCAGGTCCAGTTGCCGCCCGGCTCGCGTATCGAATGGGTGGGCGAGTTCGGCAATTTGCAGGACGCGATCAAGCGGCTGTCGATCGTGGTGCCGATCAGCCTCGTGCTGATCGCGGTGCTGCTGTTCCTCAATTTCGGCTCGATGGTCGACACCATGCTCGCGATGAGCGTGATCCCGATGGCGATCTTCGGCGGTGTGCTCGGGCTGCTGATCTCGGGCATTCCGTTCAGCGTGTCGGCGGCGATCGGCTTCATCGCGCTGTTCGGCATCGCCGTGATGGACGGCATCATCATCCTGTCGCAGTTCAACCAGCTGATCGACGAGGGCTATGATCGGATGCGCGCGGTGATCCGTACCGGCGAACTGCAGCTTCGTCCGGTGTTGATGACCTGCGTCGTCGCCGGCATTGGCCTGTTGCCGGCGGCGGTGTCGGAGGGCATCGGCTCGCAGGTGCAGAAGCCGCTCGCCATCGTCGTCGTCACCGGCATGATGCTGGCGCCGCTGGTGATCCTGATCACGCTGCCGGTCCTGATCTCCTACTTCTCGCGCCGGCCGAAGGACAACGTCAGGTAAAGCCGTAGAGCCGCGCCGGATTGTCGACCAGAATGGTCTTGCGCACCGCGGCGTCCGGCGCCCAGACCGGAAGCTGGTTGAGGAGGCGGCCGTCGTCGATCTGGTACAGCGGCGTGACGTCGGTGACCTTCTTGCCTTGGGGCGTCACCGAATCCGGGTGCGGCCAGTCGGTGCCCCAGACGATGCGCTCGGCATTGGCCGCGATCAGCGCTTTCGCCAGCGGCGCGGCGTCAGCATAGTCGGGCGCGAGCTTGGAGGCGCGGTAGGCGCCGGAAATCTTGACATACGCCTTGCCGGATTTGACCAGCGCGAGCAGGTCGTCAAACCCCGGCTGGCCCGTGCCGAGCGCGGCCTCGGCGCCGCCGAAATGGTCGAACACCACGGGCACAGGCGCTGCCGCGACCAGGTCCTTGATCGCCGAGATCATGGCGAGGCTGGTGAACAGCTGCACGTGCCAGCCGCGCGCCTTCATCCGCTCCACCGCGGCCGAGAAGCGCTGCCGGCCGACATTGGGATCGTTGACGCCGCCGGTCGCGAGGTTGAGGCGGATGCCGCGGAAGCCGGCCTTCTGCATGGCGTCGAGATCGCTCTCGCTGGTCTTGTCGTCGATCACGGCGACGCCGCGCGCCGTGGGACCGCGCGCCGTCATGCCGAACAGGGTCGACGAATTGTCGGGGCCGTAGACGCTCGGCGTCACGATCACCACGCGCTCGACATGCAGCGCCTTGTGCAGCGCGCTCATCTCCTCCGGCGAGGCCGGTTCCGGCGTGTAGACGCGGCCGGCGAAGAACGGGAATTTCGCAGGATCGCCATGGATGTGGGTGTGGCAGTCGCAGGCACCGGCAGGCACGTCGAAGTTCACTGGCGTGGATGGTTGCGATGCCTTGGAAAATGCGTTGCTGCTGGTCATGGTCACTCCCGTTGCGATGGAAGCCAGCATCATACTGCGTCGCGTCAGCATTGGACGTCTCCCTGCGTGCTCGGCTGTTATGCGCGCACTCCGCGCACCGGCATTGTTGATGGCCGGCAGGGCGGAGGTTATCGGCGGAGAGAGCGGGCGGAAAGGGCCGGTTCGCAGTGCGAACGGTTCCCCAAAGCCTATTGTCCCGACGGCGTGCGCAGGCCGTGCCAGGCGTCGCGCACCTGATGGTAGTGCACCTCGGGCAGATAGTCGGGCGTCTTGAGATTGAGCGTCTTGACGTCGAGGCGTCCTGTCGCGCTGAGCAGCGTATAGCAGGCGATCACGCGGTCGCGCTGCGCGCCGATCAGCCGGGCCCGCGCCGTGATCAGATCCTGCTGGGCGTTGAGCACGTCGACCGTGGTGCGCTGGCCGCCGGCGGCTTCCTTCTGCACGCCGGCGAGCGCAACCTCCGCGGCCTTCACCTCGGACTCAGAGGCCGACACCGCGATCTTGGCGCCCTCATTGGCGACCCAGGCGCTGACCACGGCGGTCTTGGCCTGGTTGCGGACCTGGTCCAGCACGAGGCGGCTCTGCGCCGCCACTTCCTTGGCCTGCCGGGTCTGCGAGGCCGCGGTGCCGCCGTCATAGATCGGCTGCGTGACCTGGCCGATCACTGAGGCCTGGTCGGTCCCGAAAGTACCCAGCGTGGGGTCGCTGTCGCGGCTGCGGCTGACGCTGCCTTGCAGGGTGACGTTCGGCATCAGGCTGCTCTCAGCGACGCGGATCGAAGTCGAGGCGACGTCGACGTCGAAGCCCGCGGCCATCACGGCCGGATGCTCGCGCACCGCAAGCGCGATCGAATCCTCGCGGCTGCGCGGCAGCAGCCGGTCGATGGTCTCGGCCGGACGCAATTGCGACGGCGCGCTGCCGACCACCTGCGCATAGGTCGCCTGGCTGATCGCAAAGTTGACCTCGGCGGCGTTGAGATCGGACAGGCCGCGGTTGAGCCGGGCCTCGGCCTGCGCGGTATCGGTCGGCGTGACGTCGCCGGCATTGAGACGGCGCTGGGTGATCGCCTGGGTCTCCTTCAGGAAGGCGACGTTGGCGCGCTGCGCCTCGACCAGGGTCTGGTTGGCCAGCACGTTGGTATAGGCGGTGACGGCGTCGAGCAGCACGCCCTGACCGACATTGCGCAGGGCCTCGCGGCCGGACTGCACTTGCAATTCGGCGACGCGGACGCTGTTGGCGGTCTTGAAGCCGTTGAACAGGGTCTGGGTCACGGTGACCCCGATCTGCCAGGGCTTCAGCGTCGCGCCCTGGATCACGTTGCCGGGCAACTGGTCGCGCACCGCCTGCAGGCCGAGCGAGAGGCCGGCGGTGATCTGGGGGCGGTAACCGGCCAGCGCCTGCGGGACATTCTCGTCGGTCGCGCGCTGACGTGCCCGCTCGGCATTGAGCTGCGGATTGGTCTGATATGCCTTGGCCATGGCTTCGGGCAGGCTCTCGGCGCGGGCCGCGGCGTCCGTCAGCAGCGCGCAGGCCAGCGCGCCAAGGCCGATGCCCGACAAAAGCACGCGCCTCGCTACGTCGCCAACCCTCGCGGCACGCCCAACCATGTGATCCCGCAAACCAAAACCCGGCAGTCCGCTCTCGCCGATGCCGTCGACACATCTACCTGTTTACGGGCCGGCGCCGCCACAGGCAAACCGCCACACGACATCTGCACATCATTTCGGTTGTTGTCTGTTGCCGGTTCGTCACAGGCGAACGCAACTGTCATATGAAGTATAAGTTCAAACCGCCGGGCCGCCGATTCAGCGATGCCGGTCATCCCCTGCCTGCCCGAGTTCATCGCAGATGCCGAAATTCTTCTCTGATCCCGAGGCGATCGCGGAGCACATCGTTCGTGACGTCGGAACCGAACTTGTGGTGGGGCTGCCGCTCGGCCTCGGCAAGGCCAACCACATCGTCAACGCGCTGTACGCGCGGGCGGTCGCCGACCGCTCGATCAATCTGACGCTGTTCTCGGCGCTGACTCTGGAAAGGCCGAAGCCGAAGAGCCTGCTCGAGCAGCGCTTCATCGGCCCCGTGATCGATCGCCTGTTCGGCGGTTATCCGGATCTCGCCTATGCGGAGGCGCTGCATCGCGGCGCGCTTCCGCCCAACATCAAGGTGATCGAGTTCTTCTTCCTCGCCGGGCAATGGTTGCATCAGCCCTTCGCCCAGCAGCACTACATTTCCGCTAATTATACTCACGCAGCGTCATACCTGCTGTCGCGCGGACTGAATGTCGTGCCCCAACTCGTCGCCAAGCGCGTGGTCGACGGCGTGCCGCGCTACAGCTTGAGCTGCAACACCGACACGACCCTCGACGTGCTGCGCGCCCGCGCGCAGGGGCGGGCGTCATTCAAGCTGATCGGCCAGGTCAATTCCGAGCTGCCGTTCATGCCGGGGCCCGGCGATCTGCCGGCGGATGAATTCGATGCGGTGCTCGACAGTCCCGACACCGATTTCCCGCTGTTCGCGCCGCCGTCGGAGCCGATCAGCGACACCAAATATGCGATCGGATTGCATGCCGCGGGATTGGTCCGTGACGGCGGCACGCTGCAGATCGGGATCGGGCAGGTCGGCGATGCGCTGGCGCAGGGGCTTGTGGTGCGTCACCGCGACAACGCCCAATTCCACGGCATCATGCAGCGCCTAGCGCCCGGTAGCGCACAGCTCGCGGCGACTGAGACCGGGCCGTTCGAGAAGGGCCTCTATGGCGTCAGCGAGATGCTGTTCGAGGCGTTCCTCGGGCTGATCGACGCCGGCATCCTCAAGCGCGACATTGGCGGCGTGATCCTGCACGGCGCATTCTTTCTGGGTCCGCAATCCTTTTATCGGGCGCTGCGCGAGATGACGCCCGAGCAGCTGGCACGAATCCAGATGATGCCGGTGTCCTTCACCAACGAGATCTTCGGCGACGAGGACGGCAAGCGCCGCGCCCGCGTCGATGCGCGCTTCGTCAACAACGCGATGATGGCGACGCTGCTGGGCGCCGCGATCTCCGACGGGCTCGAGAACGGCCAGGTCGTGAGCGGCGTCGGCGGCCAGTACAATTTCGTGGCGCAGGCATTCGCGCTCGAGGGCGCGCGCTCGGTGCTGGCGCTGGAAGCCACCCATCAGTCCGGCAAGCAGACGCAGTCGAACATCCGCTGGTCCTACGGTCACGAGACCATTCCACGGCACCTGCGAGATGTCTTTATCACTGAATACGGCGTCGCCGACGTCCGGGGGAAGTCCGATGCCGATGTGATCGCCGCGATGTTGCAGGTGGCGGACTCGCGCTTCCAGGGCGAGTTGCTGCGGCAGGCCAAGGATGCCGGCAAGCTGCCGCGCAATCACGAAATCCCGGTCGCTCACCGCGAAAATTATCCCGAGCGCATCAGCACGGCGCTGAAGCCCGCGCGTGACGCAGGGCTGTTGCCGTCATTCCCGTTCGGCAGTGACTTCACCGACGTCGAGCAACGGCTGATTCCGGCCTTGCAGATCTTGCAGCAGGCGCAGCAGACCCCGCTGCAACTCGCCGGCCTGCTGTGGCAGGGGATGCGGCATCCGCCTGACGCCGCCGACCGCGAATGCCTCGCGCGGCTCGGTCTCGACAAGCCGACGCATTTCGCCGAGCGCGCCTATCGCGCGCTCGTGGCCGCGGCGTTGCAACGAAGCCGCGTGAACTAGCGGTTCTTGTTGACCGGCTTGCGCTTCTCGATGAAGGCCGCCATGCCCTCGGAGCGATCCTCGAGCGCGAAGGTCGAGTGAAACAGGTTGCGCTCGACATTCATGCCTTCAGAGAGCGGCGTCTCGAACGCGCGGTTGATGGCTTCCTTGGCCATCGCAGCGGCCGGACGCGACATCGAGGCGATCTTCTCGGCCGCGGCGAGCGCTTCTTCCAGCAGCTTGTCGGCCGGAACGATCCGCGACACGAGGCCCGAGCGTTCGGCTTCCGCCGCATCCATCATGCGTCCGGTGAGGCAGAGATCCATCGCCTTCGACTTGCCGATCGCGCGGGTCAGCCGCTGTGTGCCGCCGATGCCCGGGATGGTGCCGAGGGTAATCTCCGGCTGGCCGAACTTGGCGTTGTCGGCGGCGATGATGATGTCGCACATCATCGCAAGCTCGCAGCCGCCGCCGAGCGCATAGCCCGCGACCGCGGCAATGGTCGGCTTGCGGCAACGGGCAACGCGGTCGCCGCCGATCGCGGTGAAGTCGCTGTTGAACATGTCGATGAAGCCCTTCGGCTGCATCTCCTTGATGTCGGCGCCGGCCGCGAAGGCCTTTTCGCTGCCCGTGATCAGGATGCAGCCGATCTTGTCGTCGGTCTCGAGATCGTCCACCGCCGCGGCGATCTCGCGGAATACGCCGAACGACAGCGCATTCAGCATTTTGGGCCGATTCAGCGTGATGACGCCGACCGGTCCCTTGCTTTCGACAATGATGAATTCGAACGTAGCCATGACGCAAACCCCGTGCCTGATTTGCGGCGCAATGTGCCCGCTGGCGGGATGCTCTTCAAGTGGCTGAAGCGAGGCTTTGGGCTGCGGTGCGGCGCACCGCGCCGCAAGCCGCGAGGACCTCCGCCTAGGCCATGAACATACGCGCTGCGGAGGCCACCGTGAGCAGGGCGCCGAAGCCGATGAAGATCTTCCCGATCAGCGAGGTCTGGTCCCAGTTCGCACTGTCGCTGCTCGCCAGAACCGGGGCCGGCTTGGGTGCCGGCACGGCGGCAGGCGGTGGCGTCGCGGGCGCTTCCTGCTGGGCGGTCTGCGGTTGAACCGGCTGCGGTTGTTCCACCGGCTGCTCCTGCTGCAGGGCCCGGTCGAGGTCGTTGAGCTGGTCGGATGCGACCACGCTGCCGTCGGGTTGCGCGTCGCCGGGCTTGTCGGAGGCGGCCATCACCGGATTGACGTTAGCGGGCGCGATGCTCGCATTGCCGTCGCCGGACGTCAGCTCCGCATTGGCATTGGCGACCGTGGCGGGCATGCCCGCCGACGTCACGCTGCCGGCACCGTTCGTGGTCTTCTTGCTCTCGGATTTGTCGGCCGTCTTGTCAGCCGTCTTGGAAGACTGATGGCGCGCATGGCGCCGGCCATGCCGCGAACTCTGGTCCGCGGACTTGTCGGTCGTCGCACTGTCGGATTTCGCCTCTGCGGGATCCGAACCGGCCGCAAGCGCCGGCAACGGTCCGGCGATACACACGAAAAACCCTGTCAGCCCTGTCGCAACCATCAGGGCCAAGCGCCCGCTGGCTTTGATCTTCATTCTGATGATCTCCCCATTTCGCCCGTCCCGAACGCGAAATGAGACCCCGCTGCGTGTCTACACCGGGGCAAAAAAAGGGAATCTTCGGGCCTCAGAGGGCAAAAGCTGGGCAATATCATCCCAGTGGATCGTCGGCAGCAGCTGCACCGATGCGTGTCGGACCGATCGGTGTTATGAGCCCTTCCGTCTGCAAACCCGCCGGAGCGATTCTTTGAGGCTGATCCTCGGTGCGGCGTTGCCTGAGGATGATCATCACGAATTCGTGATGTCCTTGGCGTGCCGCGTAACAAACTGAAAGATCGGCCGAATTGCAATTCAGGAGCCTGCGTGCGCGAACGTGAGGATGAATGGACCGACCTGATGCGGTCGGCCATTTCAGGCGATGACGCGGCGTATCATCGCCTGCTCAAGGCCATCACGCCGGTACTCCGTGCCGCGGCGCGACGTGGCTTGGCGCGCGCGGGACAACCGGTCGATCAGTCCGAGGACATCGTGCAGGACATCTTGTTGGCGGTGCATTTGAAGCGACAGACCTGGGACACGAGCGCGCCGTTCGCGCCGTGGCTGTTCGCGATCGCACGCAACAAGCTGATCGACGCGCTGCGCCGCCGCGGCAGGCGCATCTTCGTCAATATCGATGACTTCGCCGAGACGCTGCCGGGGGAAACACCGGAGCCGACGGCCTCGCCCGGCGAGGTGACCGCCCAGTTGCAGGCGTTGCCGGCGCGGCAGCGCGACGTGCTGCAATCGATCGCGGTCGACAGCACCTCGATCAAGGACACCGCTGCGAAATTCGCGATGACCGAGGGCGCGGTGCGGGTTGCACTGCATCGTGGGCTTGCGAGCCTGACTGCGAAATTACGGGACCGATGAGCATGGACACCGATCAACTCATTCGAACCCTGACCGCCGACAATGCCTATCGGCCTCGTCCGATCGGTCTTGCGCTGATGATGGCGCTGCTGGCGGCGGCGCCGGTCTCGCTGCTGATCTTCTTCGCCGAGCTCGGCGTGCGGCCCGACGTGATGACGGCGATGCATAATCCGTTCTTCGACCTGAAATTCGCGGTGACGCTGGCGCTCGCCGCCTCGGCGATCGCGGTCAGCCTGCATCTGACGCGACCGGAAGCCTCGCTGCGCAGCTTCGGCTGGTGGCTGCTGATTCCCGCCGGCATCCTCGTTGCCGCGATCAGCGGCGAGATGATGATGCCGCAGCGTACGCCGATGATGACGCGGCTGATCGGCAAGAACTCGGTCGCGTGCATGACCGCGATCCCCGCAATGTCGCTGCCGCTGCTGGTCGGCGCGCTGTACGGGCTCCGGCAGGGCGCACCGGCGCGGCCGGCGATCGCGGGCGCGGTGGCAGGCCTGCTCTCGGCAGGGCTCGCGGCCACCGTCTACGCGTCGCACTGCACCGATGACTCGCCGCTGTTCGTTGCCACCTGGTACACGCTGGCGACCGCGATCGTCGCAAGCGTCGGCGCGCTGATGGGGACGCGGGCGTTACGATACTAGGCCGCGGGCGCGGACTGCTGCATGCGATGGAAGCGGAGCACCTGCTGCGCGGTCGATGGCCGCAGCCGCTCATAGGTGTCCTTGCAGGCCTGCAAATCGGTCGGCTCACCGCCCGAGATGTCGTCGCGCAGGTTGATGATCGACCGCACCGTCGACCATGACAGGCCCGAGACCTTGGCCAGGATCATCACGCCCTCGGCGCGGGTTTCGATCATCATGTTCTCGGCGATGCTGACCGAGACATTGGCGAGCGCGGCAAGCGAGGCATTGGTCTCGTCGAACTTGCCGGCCTCGGCGAAGGCTGCGAGCTGGAATTCGTCGAGCCGGCCGTCCTGGTAGAGCGACTTGACCAGCGCATGCGCGATCGTGGTGTCCGGCGTCACGGCGGCGGGCGCCGAGCGCGCGCGTCGCGTCGCCTCCTTCACCGCGATCGGAATCTCCTTGGCCTGCTGCGGATTGGCAGCCTCGAGCCGCTGCCTGACCGTGTCCGAGGCCTTGGCGACCAGCTTGAGATAGAGATGCCGCGGGATGCTTGGGCGGAGCCCGACGCAGGTCGACAGATTGTCGTCGCCCTCGGCGCGGCTGACCAGCCGGGTGAAGCCGCGCTCGGTGAATTCCGCGCCGGGATTGTTGACCGCGCTCTGGATCACCTCGTCGTTGCCGCGCAGCACCAGCACGTCGGTGACGGCGCCGCTCAGCGTCTTCCGGTTGGAGATCGCGAGCAGATGCGCCTGGCTCTTGCTGCGCGCCGTTTCGATCAGGGTGTCGTCGTCGAGCCGCGGCGACAGCGTCAGCACGGGGCCTGCGACCTCGATCAGGTCGTCGAATGCAAGGGTACGGATGGTCTGCGGCGGCGCGGTCTCGATCGGGGCGAGGCGGTTGGCGAGCAGCGCCTTGGCCGAGTTTTCGATGTGCTCGAGCAGGCATTGGAAAACGTCGTCGAACAGCACGATCTGCTGGTCCGAATAATTAACCGATCCGTTGATGAAGAGGTCGGTCACGCGGCGCAGCGTCTCGACACGGCGTGCGACGGTGCCGTGTGCGAGCGTCGTCTGCAGCTCGTCGAGCAGACTTTCGGGGGCGGTCTCGGGCTTCGAACTCATGACTCTGTCCTGGAGCGGTGGCGACGGATTCTCCGGCGCCGAATAGCGAAATAAAAGGTTGTTAGGCACTGGCGATGCGGTTGCGTCCTCTCGCCTTGGCTGCGTAAAGCGCGCCGTCGGCGCGGGCGAGTAACGTGTCGGAGTTTTCGTGCGGCTTGAGCGTCGTGACGCCTGCGGAGATCGTCACCTGCATGCCGGGCGAGAATGCACTCCAGTCGAGACCGGCGATGATCGCGCGCAGCCGCTCGAGCGCGCGCATCGCCTGATCCTGCGACAGGTCGGGCAGCACCAGCAGGAATTCCTCGCCGCCGTAACGGCCGAAGCGATCGATGCTGCGGAGATTGGCGAACATGCCGATGGCGAAGGTGCGCAGCGCCTCGTCGCCGATCGGATGGCCGTAGACGTCGTTGATGCGCTTGAAATGGTCGAGGTCGATCAGCGCCACCGCGCAGGAGCTGCCGTTGCGGGCGCAGCGCGCGATCTCCTCCTCGAGCGTGCGCATGATGCTGCGGCGATTGGAGGTGCCGGTCAGCTCGTCGAGCTCGGCGAGCTCCTCGATGCGCCGGTAAGCCTCCCTCAGCTTCACCCCGCTCTGATACAGCGATTGCTGCATCGAGCTCGAGAAGATGCCGAGACACATGCAGCGCCCGATCGTCAGCGCGAACACCAGCATGGTGGCGAGGCGGTCGATCCTGGTGCCGGTCGGCATCCCGATCGCCTTGTCGGTTCCGAGGAACAGCGCGGCGAGGCCCAGCACCATGATGGTCCAGACGATCGCAGTCTGGCGCGCCGAGGTACGCAGCGCACCGAAGCCGAACACCACGAACAGGTTGCAGAGGAACAGCACGCCGACTTCCGGCGCGATGTAGGTGAACACCAGCAGGTTCACCATGTTGACGGCCGATTGCGGCGCGACCAGGTAGTGGTCGCGGAAGCGCTCGTGAAAGCCGCGCTCCGAAAGCAGCACATAGATGGCGACGAGGGAGAGGCCGGTCAGGGCATAGCCCGCCGCCACCAGGACCGACGTGGTGCCGGCATGCGCATAGATCAGCAGCACAACGGCATCGAGCACGAAGCAGGCGGCGATCATCGATTGGATCTGGCGGCGCTGCCTGGCCCGGCGCGCCAGGCGCTCGCGCGTCAGCCTGGGACGGCCGCTTTCCGATGCACCCGCGATCGGGCTGGGAAGTGACGACGCAGCGCTGCCCATGGTCTCGCCATTGCTGAAATCCGGCGAAAATCTAAGTGGGAAAGCCTTTAGGTTTGGTATCTTTTGGAACCGAATCTGCTCCGGTGAAACCCGGTCATCACCCTTGTTTCGTAAGGGGAATCCGTTCACGGAGGCGGGTCGGAAGCGGTCGGGACGGGGGCTTCCGGCGGCGCCCGCTTCGCGACAGCGCTGGCTTGCCGGCAAAGCCTTGGTATGGTCGCGCCGGATGGTGCGAGTCCGTGAGAGTTTTCACTATTATGATACCGCTTACCGAGTCTCCGACGATTTTTGCTCATTGGGATCGTCGACTGTGTCATAGATCACACATGCGGTGCGCACATTGCCGTAATGTGAAGAATCTTGCCTCTCGCGTCGAACCACGCGCCACCCCCCTCAGACCAACTTTGCGAGACGGCCATTGAGCGCGACACAGGCGGCTTCAGACGAGGTTCTGATCGCTCGGATCGCTCAAGGCGACCGGCTCGCCATGCAGGTGCTGTACGGACGGCATCATGTCAGGGTGTACCGCTTCGGGCTTCGGCTCGTGCGGGACGAACAGGTGGCGGAGGACCTCATTAGCGAGGTCTTTCTGGACGTGTGGCGTCAGGCGGGCAAATTCGAGGGACGATCCGCCGTTTCAACCTGGCTTCTGGCGATTACCCGGTTCAAGGCGTTGTCTTCGCTGCGGCGAAGGAAGGACGCCGAACTGGACGATGAGGCCGCGAACGCGATCGAGGACACGTCCGACGATCCGGAAACGGTGGTGCAGAAGAAGGACACGGGTGACACGCTGCGTAAGTGCCTGACGGGACTATCGGCGGAACACCGGGAAATTGTCGATCTTGTCTACTATCACGAGAAATCCGTGGAAGACGTCGCAGAGATCGTCGGGATTCCGGAGAACACCGTGAAGACGCGCCTGTTCTATGCGCGCAAGAAACTTGCCGAGTTGCTGAAGGCAGCCGGTGTCGAGCGAGGTTGGCCATGATGGCTGCGAGCAACAAGAAGGTGCAGGGTCAAGATCCTGACGATGTCGAGATGCTGCTGCCCTGGCATGCGGCCGGCACGCTGAACGCGCGTGACGCGCGCCGCGTCGAGGACGCACTCGCTTCCGATCCGGAGCTGGCCAGGCAGTATGCCGTCATCCGCGAGGAATATGCCGAGACCATCGGCCTCAACGAGAGCCTCGGTGCGCCGTCTGCGCGTGCCATGCAGAAGCTGTTTGCCGCGATCGATGCCGAGCCGGAGCGCAAGCCGTCGGCGGGTGCGCGCATGTCGGGCTCCGTCGCGGAGTTCTTTTCGAAATTGTCGCCGCGGACGCTGGCCTGGTCGTCCAGCCTCGGGGCGATCGTGGTGCTGCTGCAGGCCGGCGTGATCGGTGCGGTGCTGATGCGCAGCGAGCCGGCCTCGTTCCAGACCGCCTCGCTTGATGCCGCCGAACAACGCAGCGCCCCCAGCGCACCGAGCGCGGCCGTCGCACCCAGTGCGCCGATCACCCGCGACCTCGGCGCCAGCGTGGCGGCCGCGCCGACGCGGCTGTTGGTGCGCTTCACGCCGGATGCCAGGGTCGCCGACATCACGTCGCTGCTCGACAATTACCAGGGCGCGATCATCGACGGGAAGGGCGGGATGTTCCTATTGCAGTTCCGCGCGATGGACAAGGATGGCGTCGCATCGCTGATTGCCCGTTTGCAGAAAGAGAAGATCGTCAGCCTCGCGGTCGAGACGCCGTAAACGGTAGCTGACGGTCCTGCGCCGAGTTGAGGTCACCATGACCGCCAAC
The DNA here is from genome assembly GCF_018129565.1 of Bradyrhizobium sp. AUGA SZCCT0105. Classification (NCBI taxonomy): domain Bacteria; kingdom Pseudomonadati; phylum Pseudomonadota; class Alphaproteobacteria; order Hyphomicrobiales; family Nitrobacteraceae; genus Bradyrhizobium; species Bradyrhizobium sp. AUGA SZCCT0105. Next base: position 1,598,457 of record NZ_JAFCMK010000001.1, read on the forward strand.
GGCCGGACCAGATCGACGAACCGAGCGGCCATTGCTGCCGCCGTGTTGTTGCTGGTGTCTGTTGCCGGCTCGGCCTACGCCCAGAATTTCGTGAGATCACCGATCGGCGGCAGGCCGCTCTCCATCGGGCCGCGGGTCAATCCCGGCATCGGCGGGGCCGGTGGCGGGCTGGCTGACCGCGCGCCGCTCCACGGTCCGGCTACGTCGTGGACCGGCGATGGACCGCGATCGGGCATGCCGCCGCCCCGTGTGCATGACGCCCCCCGTTTCTCTGCCGACTGCGATGACGGCACGCGCCAATGCTCCGGCCGGCCGGTCTCCGTGAACGGTGGCGGCAAGGGCGCTGCGAGGAAGGGAAGGGCCGGCGGTGGCGGCAGCAGCCGCGCGCAGGACGTGGCGGCCACGCGAACCGTGCCGAACGAGCTCGTGGCGGAGATCGACGGCGCATTGACCGAGACCCAGACCGACGCGCTGGCGCGTCGCCATGGTCTGAGGCGGATCGCCTCGCAGAACATCCCGCTGCTCGGCGCGACGATCGGCCTGTTCCGCACGGCCGGCAATCGCTCCGCCGACGCCGTGGCCCGCGACCTCGCCAGCGACAGCAGCGTCCGCTCCGTGCAGCCGAACTACCGTTACGCGCTGCAGGACCAGAAGCCGGCGGCGGGCGGCAGTGATCCGGCGCAATACGCCCAGACGCAGCTGCATCTGCCCGAGGCGCACCGGCTGGCGCGCGGGATGAACGTCACCATCGCCGTCATCGACTCCGGCATTGATGCCGCGCATCCGGAACTGGCCAACACGGTCGCGGATACGTTCGATGCGCTCGGCAGCAAGGATGGCCCGCATGCCCACGGCACCGCCGTCGCCGGGGTGATCGCGGCGCGCGTCAGGCTGACGGGGAGTGCGCCGGAAGTGCGGATCTTGGCGATCCGCGCCTTCGGCGCGGCCGCCGGCGGCGCCGAGAGTACGTCCTATGTGATCCTCAGGAGCCTCGATTACGCGGTGGCGCACGGCGCGCAGATCGTGAACATGAGCTTTGCCGGACCGCAGGACGCACTTGTCGCGCGCGCCGTAGCCGCCGCCGCGGCGAGGGACATCGTGCTTGTTGCCGCGGCCGGCAATGCCGGCCCGAAGTCGCCGCCGCTGTATCCGGCCGCCAATCCCGATGTGATCGCGGTCGGCGGCATCGATGCCGGCGAGCGGCTGATGGCGGCCTCGAACCGCGGCAGCTACGTCGCGTTGGCGGCGCCGGGCGCCGATCTCCTCGTGCCGGTGCCGGACGGCAAATATCAGCTGATGTCGGGCACCTCCTTTTCGGCCGCGTTCGTTAGCGGCATCTCGGCGCTGGTGCTGGAGCGCAATCCGGCATTGAAGCCCGCCGAGGTGCGCAAGGTCCTGACCGGCACGGCCCGAGATCTCGGGGCATCCGGACGTGATGATCTGTTCGGCGCCGGGGAGGCGGACGCGCTTGCTGCGGTGACGGCGGCGACCAGCGCGCCGGTCGCGGCCACTGTGGACGAACCGCCGCAGCCTGCAAAGGCAGCGGACGGCAATAACACTTCCGTGAGCCGCGCGTTGAATGAACCCGCGCCGTCGATCGCAGCGGACGATTCCGCGGCAAATCACCGTGCTGCGCAGTGATTTCCGGTGCCGGACGCCCGCAGCGGTGCGATGGAACCGGGCGGCGAAAAGGTTAAAAAAATCGCCGGCGATTTGAACGTCCGCCGTCCTCTCACGACTTATGTGTGTGGGAGCGGTTTATCCCTCCCCGGCTGTATCAGGCGCGAGCGCCCATCCACCCCAAGCGCCCATATGGCTTTGACCCGTCCGGTTGTCCCCCCGGACGGGTCTTTCATTTTGGGGGCACCCTTGCATGACGGACTGGCCGGACGCGGTCGCGCTGCGTGATCGCGGTGGGATGCGCGCTGCGGCCGCGGCTGTTTGCTGTGGATCGTTCGGCTGCGCAGCGTTCGGGAGCGACGCACATCGCCACCATGCAAGTCGATGACGTGACGATGCTTCGGGGTAGAAACTCCGTAGTCGAGCGGACTTCCTTCATCGCCCGTCCGCGATTAGGAATTTGGTTAGACTTTATTTACCTTTTCCACAGAATATCAGTGTCGCGTCCAGTTGATTCGGTTCGGTTGCGTCTGCGTCCGTTTCTTTCCCTGCGGGCAAGTTGAATGACACATCGGACCGACGTGGCCAGAGGCCAGGAGATCGTTGCACGCTGGTGCAACCTTGCCGAGCAAAGGCTGGAGCACCTCAACGAGCTGTTCGAAACCGGACGCTGGCGCCGCTATCACAGCGAGCAGGCCTTTCTCGAGAATGTCAGGGAAGCGCGGGCCGCGGTCGACATCTGGCGCGAATTGCTGACCCGCGAAGCTTCGCTCGACAATTCGCCGGTCGATCTGTCCTGGCTCGGACGCGGCAAGTCGAAGCTGCCGCCGCCGCGCGATCTTTCGCCGGCGCAGCAGCGCCGCTCGGAGGCTGCGACATTGGCGGAGGCGGCGATGACCGCGGTCGCGGCCGCGATGGAAACGGCGGCCGAGGTCCTGGAGCAGCCGCCCGTTGTGGCCGACGCGCCGCCGCTGGAGATCCCCCCTCCGGTCATGCCGCCGCCGGTGCTCGATCTCGACACCATCCAGCGGCGCTATCCGTTGCTGCGCAACGCGCTGTAGGCCGAAGGTTAGCGCCGCACCGCGTTGGCGCCGACCACGAGCTGCGCATATTGCTGGGCGCCGCCCACTGACAGGTCGGTGGTCACAGGGCGGGCGTGATCGAGCCCGACCACCGCGCCGCGCGGGGTTTCCGAGATCATGTTGTTGTTGATCAGCGCGGTGCCGGCGCCTGGCACCACCGAGACGCCGATGCCGACGAACGCCTTGCGCACGACATTGCCTGAGATCGCGACGTCGCGCAGATACTTGCCCCAGCCCGCGACGATGCCGAAGGTCGGTGCGTTCTCGATCACATTGCCGGTGACGGCGCTGTCGGCCTCGACATAGATGCCGATGCCGGCGCCGTCGTTCGGGTCGGTGCCAACAGGGCGCTTCGGCAGCAAATTGCGGATGATGTTGCCCTGGACCACCGCGATGCGGCCGCCTTCGTTGAAATTGCACACGGAGACGCCGATCGCGGCGCCGTCGACGGTGTTGTTGGCGATGACCGCGGCCTCGAACGCGAACTCCGAATAGAGCGCGACCTCGCGGACATTGCTGACGCTGTTGTCGGTGATGTGGATGTTGGAGGCCGAATTGCCGCGCACCGCCGAGAAGTCGCAGTTGCTGATGCGGTTGCCGCGCACGATCACATTGCCGGCGCGGAAGGCGTTGATGGCGTTGCCGTACTGCCCGGAGCCGCCGGGACCGGCCTTGATGTCCTCGATCCGGTTGTCGGTGACGATCGAGCCGTCGTCGCCGATCGCGGTGCGCAGGATCTCGATGCCGTTGTCGTTGGTGCCCTTGATGGTGTTGCGCGAGACGATGAGGCCGAGCGCGTCGAACGACACCAGCGCCGTCGACGCGATGCCGGTGAAGATGTTGTTGCTGACGTCGCCCGACATCTGCTCGAACCAGATGCCGCAACCGCCGCTGTCGGTGAACTGGCAATCGGTGATGCGGATGTCGCGGCCGGACAAGCAATGGACGAGGCCGCGGCGCGCCGGCAGCGGAACGTTGCCGCCGTCGAAGGTAAGGCCCATCAGGACGATGCCGCCGGCGCCTTCGCCTTCCAGCAGCGAGGCGCCGCCGTTGAAGACAAGCCGGCTGGCGCCGCGGACGCCGATCAGCTGGCTGCCGGGCGCAAGCCGCAACAGGCCGGTGCGATAGGTGCCGGGCGGGAACGCCAGCGGCACCTGCGCGCGCGCGGCATCATCGATCGCGCGCTGCAGATTGCGGGTCTGGTCGTCGGGGCTGCCGGGACGGACGCCATATTGCGTAACGTCGCGGCCGAGCGAGCCGGCAGATTGCGCGGCAGCGCGCGCAGCATCCGGCGACATCGCAAGCGCGCCGGCGACGGTTGCTCCGATCAGATGGCGGCGGTTGACGTCCATGGGCATGGCCCTCGCTGAAGGCGCGAGCAGTGACCTTCGTTGCCGATTAGGTAACGCGAAATGCGCCGCTGCCTGGTGAACATGCCGACGCAGCCGGCTGTTTGTTGGCGGTAGGGTTAATCTCGGGTGCAGCAGGTCAGCGCGCGTCGTTAACGAGAGGTGGCCTGCCTCGCAACTGCGGGTGGTGGCGAAGGAATTCCCGGCCGCAGCCGTGCGCTGCCAAAATATCGAAAACAACCCCATGCAAAGTAGGCTGCGGCTGCCGGCGTTCGACGAGGCAACTTGACACGTCGGGCAACTCAGGGATATTCTTCCAATATTCCGAAATCATGCACGCTCCTCACGCGCGACGGGTTGTGCGTGGAGGTTCCGCTATGCGTCGACGAGGATGCGCAGTTGTCCGCAGCCCATGAACCACTCGAACCCGGCACCGCTCATATTCCTCGCTATGATCCCCATGGGCGTGGTTTTGTTTGGGGGCTTGCAGCTCTTTTCCCATTACCTCTGCGAGGTTAGGTTAGGAGCCGCGGCCGTCGAATTTGTCATCCTCAAAAGATTTGTTGTTTGGGCGATCCCGCGCGATGAGATCATGAGATTTGAAAAGATCTCTTTTTGGGAGGCAGGTTTCACCTGGACCATTAATCTCGTGAACCGTCCGTTCGGGCCGTATGTTCTCCTTCATCGCGACCGGGGCATTTTTCGGAAAGTCATTGTGACGCCGAGGGATGCGGACGCATTTTGCCACGCGTTTAGAGAGCAGTGGGCAACAACAGCTTGAGCCACGTTGGCGCTTACGGTCTTGTCACTCCGGCACTTCGCAAGGGGCGAGCGCCGGTTACCAATATCCTCAACATGTCGCGCCTGACCGTCGTGCCGGGAATCCGAGCTAACCCAACGAGCGCTTCTCCAGAGCCACCGCGATCTTCTCCAGGGCGGCGTTCTTGCGCTGCATTTCGGCGACCTCCTGTTCGCAAATCTCGACCATGGTCCGCCCGGAGAACCGTCCGCGCGCCTGCATGCCTAGTCGGCGACAGAGCCATGCCGCGGCCGCTAGAAAGACAGCAGTAGCAAGCCATGACGACACCTGACCCGGATCGGAGTCCGCGATGGCGTGACGGAAATCGCCCTTTGACCAGTACGCCTTGGCGCGATTGCTGCGGGCGTCGTTGTCCTTCGGATCGAGCGCGGTCATCTGATCGTAGTCGGCGATGGCGCGCTCAAGGTCCCCCTTGGCTTGGTAAGCGTAGGCGCGGTTATAGTAGGCGTCCCTGTATCTTGGTAGGTCCAACGAGGCGCATGCTATCACTGGTTGATCGACGTTTCCCATGCCTGGCGGGGCAGCCGTTGCCGTGTGGTTAGCCGTTCGTTGCAAGATCGATGAAAAGCTGTTCGAGGTCTGTCCGCGCTCACGCGCGTGCGGCGTGCCGCGTCAGTTTCACCAGCTCCAGCAGCATGGCTTCGCCGGCATCGACGAGCGCTTTCAGCGTGATGGATGATTTGCCTGATGCGGCCGTGCCGTCATGGGCGAGCGGCGGAACATGGACGAATTGTGCGAGGCGTAACTCGTTGTCGTCGTCGACGGCCTCGATCGCGCGCCAGCTCAGATAGTTGCAGAGATAGCTGCCGGCATCGCGCGACATCCGTGCATCGATGCCGGTGGCCAGCGCGGCGCGCCGCAGCTTTTCGCTGTGCGGCCCGAACACCTGCGCATCGGCGCCGCCTGCGATCGATCCCTTGCGCGCGTGCTGGCGGCCGGCATCGGGGAAGCGCGTCGTCACCGCGTTGCGGGCGCGGCTTTCGATCCGCAGGTGCGAGGTGCGGCCGGCGAGGCCGAACATCAACAGCGCCTGCGGGCGATGTCGTGCGATCAGCTCGGGCAATTCGCGATCGACGGCTGCGTAGGTGACGTCGAAGATGTGGCTCGTCAGCACGACGCTGTCGAAGGCCGGCCGGCGCAACCCGGTCAGCCGCTTCACGAGCGCCATGGTCGGGTTGAACGGCGCACCCGGGAACGGCCCGAAGCCGGTCACGAGGATGCGCAGATTGCCGCTCAATGCAGCATCTCCGCGATCTGCTCGGCGGCGACCGCGGGCGAGATGCGGCCGCCGGCGACCTCGGTCTCCATCTTCTTGACCCTGGCGCGGATCGCAGCGTCCGAGCGCAGCCGCGCCATCATCCGGCCTTCCAGCATCGACCACATCCACTTCACCTGCTGCTCGCGGCGGCGGGCCTCGAATTCGCCCGAGGCGTTCATCGCGGTGCGGTGGTCGAGGATCTTCTGCCAGAGCCGGTCGAGCCCGGCGCCGGTCAGCGCCGAATAGGTCTCGACCGGCGGATGCCAGTGTTCGGAGCGCGGCGCGAGGATATGCAGCGCGCTGCGATAATCGGCGGCGGCGAGGTTGGCGCGCTTGAGGTTGTCGCCGTCGGCCTTGTTGATCGCGATCATGTCGGCGAGCTCGACGAGGCCCTTCTTGATGCCTTGCAGCTCGTCGCCGGCGCCCGGCAGCATCAGCGCCAGGAAGAAGTCGGTCATGTCGCAAACCGCGGTCTCGGACTGCCCGATGCCGACGGTCTCGACCAGCACGACGTCGAAGCCTGCGGCCTCGCACAACAGCATCGCCTCGCGGGTCTTCGCCGCGACGCCGCCGAGCGTGCCCGAGGACGGCGAGGGGCGGATAAAGGCCTGGTCGGAGACGGCGAGCCGCGCCATCCGCGTCTTGTCGCCGAGGATCGAGCCGCCGGTGCGCGCCGAGGAGGGATCGACCGCCAGCACCGCGACCTTGTGACCGCGCTCGATCAGGAACATGCCGAGCGCATCGATGGTGGTCGACTTGCCGACGCCGGGCGAGCCGGTGATGCCGACCCGCACCGCCTTGCCGGTGTCGGGCAACAGCGCCTGCACCAGCTCACGCGCCGCCGCCTGATGATCGCCGCGCCGGCTCTCGACCAGCGTGATCGCCCGCGCCAGCGCGGCGCGGTGGCCGGCGCGGAGCTGCTTGGCGAGGGCGTGGATGTCGGGAGAGGCGGGCTTCGGCGAGGTCATGGCCTTGGTTTACAACGGCTGCCGGTTGCAGGCGAGGGCGGAGTCCGCACTCGTCCCCGATCAATCGCGAGATCGGAAATCGGGTGGGCGCGCCCGCCGCCGTGCGGTTGATCAGAGCCCGTTCCGCATCACTGCGGACCAACATCCGGAGCCTGCCATGACCCGAGCCTATTACAGCACCGTCCTCGACCATCCGCTCGATACCGTGTGGTCGCTGATCCGCGACTTCAACAATTACCCCGCCTATATCGAGGGCGTCAGCGAAAGCGTGATCGAGGACGACAAGCGCGGCGACCAGATCGGTGCTGTCAGGCGCTTCTGCTATCTCGGGCTCTGGGTCAGGCAACGCCTTGCCGGCCACTCGGACACGCAGCATTCGCTGACCTATGCCAGCATCGAGCCGCTGCCGTTTCTGGCGGATGCCGGTTCGGACGCGCCGCAGCCGACCCATTACGAGGGCACGATGCATCTGCTGCCGGTCGTCGAAGGCAACCGCACCTTCATCGAATGGTCGGTCAAGCTCGACACGGCGCCTGCTGACGCCGATCGCTGGCACAGCCAGTTCCAGGCCTGGATTCCGGACTGGACCGGCTCCCTGGTCAGAGCGCTGGCGCGTCAGCCAGGCTGAGGCCCCTGCTGAAGCGGCTATTGCGGCTGATCGTCTGCGTCCGCCTTCGGCCTTGCCCCGCCGAAGATCTTCGCGCCTTCCGCCGTCAGATACGGCTTCAGCGTCTCCCACGGCAGGAAGACGACATACTGGCCTTCGGCGTAGGGGCCGACGGCATAGGGCGGGTAGTGGAAGTTGAGGCCGGAGCTCTTGCCTGACACGGTCGATGGCGCCAGCGTCACGGCGCCAATCTTGAGCAGGGTCGGCTTCAGCTCCTTGTACCACTCGGCGGTTGCGGTCTCGCCGGCACCGCGCCGCTTCTTCTCGGCGTTCAGCGCTGAGACGATCGCGTTGCGCATCGCCGTCAGGGTAGGGCCGTTGTCAGCTGTCTCGGTGAAGAAGGGACGGATGCTGATGCGCTTGTTCGCCGTCGTATCCCACAGGATGGTGTTGACGTCGGTGTTCGGATGCGCGCCGAGCGTGTCCATGTAGTCGTCGCGCAGCACGCTCACATAGCGGCCGTCGACGACGGAGCGCACCGAATATTTGCGTTCGAATGAATAGCCGCCGCGGTCTTTGAAGAGCTCACGCTCGTCCTTGCGCGCGGAAGCCGCCTCCGCGGCGTTCTTGTCGATCCATTTCCGGCCCTCGGCGAGGCAATCGGCCGCCAGCGTGCTATTTGCCTTGATCTTGTCGTCGAGATAGACGTTGGCATCGATGCTCGCGTTCTTGATCGTGGCGTCGGGCTTGGGATCGGCGGCGCGCGCAGGGAGGCAGAGGCAAGCCAGCAGGCCGGCAAGGCCCATGATGCGGGCAGGCGTCATCGAGCGAGCGGCGCGCATGAAAACTCCGAGTGAGGGAGGGCGAATGCGGCAGCGCTACTCCGCCGCCTCGCTGTGGCCGAGCCGCGTGTTGAGCTTGTGGATCAGCTCCTCGGCGGCATCCGAGATCACGGTGCCCGGCGGGAAGATTGCCTCGGCGCCGGCCGCATAAAGCGCGTCGTAATCCTGCGGCGGCACCACGCCGCCGATGATGATCATGATGTCCTCGCGGCCGTGCTTCTTCAGTGCGGCCTTCAATTCCGGCACCGCGGTGAGATGGGCTGCGGCGAGCGAGGAGACGCCGAGAATGTGGACGTCGTTCTCGACCGCCTGCCGCGCGGCTTCGTCGGCGGTTGCGAACAGCGGCCCGATATCGACGTCGAAGCCGACATCGGCGAAGGCGGATGCGATCACCTTCTGGCCGCGGTCATGGCCGTCCTGGCCGATTTTTGCCACCAGGATGCGCGGGCGGCGGCCCTCGGCTTCCTCGAAGGCGTCGATCAGCGCCTGCACCTTTTCGACCTTGTTGGACATGGCCGCTGCCTCTCGCTTGTAGACGCCGGTGATGGACTTGATCTCGGCACGGTGGCGGCCGAACACCTTTTCCATCGCGTCTGAAATCTCGCCGACGGTGGCTTTGGCGCGCGCGGCGTCGATCGCCAGCGCCAGCAGATTGCCGTTGCCTTCGCCCGCCGAGCGGGTCAGCGCGGCGAGCGCCGCATCGACGTCCTTCTGGTTGCGCTCCTTCTTGAGCCGCGCCAGCTTGTCGATCTGCAGCCGCCGCACGGTGGAGTTCTCTACCTTCAAGACGTCGATCGGCCGCTCGTTCTCCGGCTTGAACTTGTTGACACCGATCACCGCCTGGCGCCCGGCATCGATCCGCGCCTGGGTTTTCGCGGAGGCTTCCTCGATCCTCAGCTTCGGCACGCCGGCCTCGATCGCCTTGGCCATGCCGCCGAGTTCCTCGACCTCCTGGATGTGACCCCAGGCCTTGGCCGCGAGATCCCGGGTCAGCCGCTCGACATAGTACGAGCCGCCCCAGGGATCGATGATGCGGTTGGTGCCGCTTTCCTGCTGCAGGAACAGCTGCGTGTTGCGGGCGATCCGCGCCGAGAAGTCGGTCGGCAGCGCCAAGGCCTCGTCCAGCGCATTGGTGTGCAGCGACTGGGTGTGGCCCTGGGTTGCCGCCATCGCCTCGATGGTGGTGCGCATCACATTGTTGAACACGTCCTGCGCGGTCAGCGACCAGCCCGAGGTCTGGCAATGCGTGCGCAAGCTGAGCGAGCGCGGATCCTTCGGGTTGAACTGCTTCAGCAGCTTGGCCCACAGCAGTCGCGCGGCGCGCATCTTGGCGACTTCCATGAAGAAGTTCATGCCGATCGCCCAGAAGAACGACAGCCGCGGTGCGAAGCGGTCGACGTCGAGGCCCGCGGCAAGCCCGGCGCGCAGATATTCGACGCCGTCGGCCAGCGTATAGGCGAGCTCGAGGTCCTGCGTCGCGCCGGCTTCCTGCATGTGATAGCCGGAGATCGAGATCGAATTGTATTTCGGCATCCGCTGCGAGGTGTAGGCGAAGATGTCGGAGATGATCCGCATCGAGGGCGTCGGCGGATAGATGTAGGTGTTGCGCACCATGAACTCTTTCAGAATGTCGTTCTGAATGGTGCCCGACAGCTTCTCCGGCGGCACGCCCTGTTCCTCGGCGGCGGCGACGAATAGCGCGAGGATCGGCAGCACGGCGCCGTTCATGGTCATCGACACGCTCATCTGGTCGAGCGGGATGCCGGCGAACAGCGTGCGCATGTCGTAGATGGAATCGATCGCGACACCGGCCATGCCGACGTCGCCAGAGACGCGCGGATGATCCGAGTCATAGCCGCGGTGGGTGGCGAGGTCGAACGCGACCGACAGGCCCTTCTGTCCGGCCGCGAGGTTGCGGCGATAGAAGGCGTTGGAGTCCTCCGCCGTGGAGAAGCCGGCATATTGCCGGATGGTCCAGGGCTGGTTGACATACATGGTCGGGTAGGGGCCGCGCAGATAAGGCGCGATGCCCGGCCAGGTCTCGAGAAAGTCGATGCCTTCGAGATCGGCCTCGCCGTAGACGGACTTCACCGGAATGCCCTCGGGCGTCAGCCACGGCTCGGTGCTCGCTGGCGGCATCGCCGCGGCGACGGGTTGGAAGGCGACATCGGCGAAATTGGGAATGCGGGTCATTCCTTGGCTTCCTTAGTCATGGTCCGGGTGCTGATGGCTGACGATGGTCGCCATCTTCTCCGGTCCGTAATTCTGCATCGTGGTCTGGCTCGGCAGATTGGCGATGCCGACCACCCAGCCGTGGCGGGACTCGGTTCCGAATTGCTGCGTCGGGATCACCCGGTCGGGCCGGTCGAAGGCGCCAGTCATGATCTCGATACGGGGACCGTCGATCCGCCGGAAGCTGAGCGGCGTGCCGCAGGCGGCACAGAAGTCGCGCTCGGCGATCGAAGAGGATTTGAACGCCGCCGGCTTGCCCCGGGTCCAGGCGAAATCCTCTTTGTTGATGTCGGCGAAAGAGGCGAACGGCGCACCAGAGGCCTTTTGGCACATCCGGCAGTGACAGATGCTGACGCGGTTCGGTGCCGCGGACACCGCAAAGCGCACGGCGCCGCACTGGCAACCGCCGGTCAGAACGGGTTTCGCTGGTGTCTCTGCCGTCATGCCTGCTCCATCCGCCGATAGGCGTCGCGCAATGTCGCCAGCGCATCACCGCCGGCGAAGACGAACTCACCGATGCCGGCCGCCCGCAGCGCCGCTTCCTGGTCGCCGGGTCGCCCTGCCAGATAGATATGCCTTGCTCCGGCGCCGTGAAGGGCCTTGGCGGCCTCAATGGCGCTGGCGGCATAGACCTTATCAGCGGAACAAAGGCATGCCATCGCGGCGCCCGAGGCCTTGAAGGCTGCGGCAAGCGCGGCCGCGTCGGCAAAGCCCTCGCTGTCGATGGCCTCGATCCCGCCGGTCTCGAAGAAGCTTTTTGCAAATGTCGCGCGGGCCGTGAAATCCGCTGGCGTGCCGAGATTGGCGAGGAAGATCTTGGGCCGCGCGCCACGCGCCTTCAGCGCAGCGTCGGACTTGTCGCGCAGCGCCTCGAACGGTTCGGCGAGCCGCATCGGCGCGAGGGCGTCGAAGGTGACCTTGGCACCTGCCGCGGACACCGGCGCCGCCGGCTTCACATCCAGCACTGCGAGGACCGCCTCGTGCAGGTTCGGAAATTCGCTGGCGCCGGTCAGCACGTCGCGGCGCTTCGCCACATTGGCTTCGCGCTGCGCCCGCGTCGCGGCGACCTTCTGTTGCAGCAGTCCCTGCTCGAGCGCGGCGAAGACGCCGCCGGCCTTCTCGATCTCCTGGAATAGCGTCCACGCCGCCTCGCAAAGCTGCGCGGTCAGCGTCTCGATCCCGCCGGCGCCTGCCGCGGGATCGGAGACCTTGGCAAGGTTGGACTCATCGAGCAGCACGAGCTGCGTGTTGCGCGCCACGCGGCGGGCGAAATCGTCCGGCAGGCCGAGCGCCAGCGTGTGCGGCAGCACGGTGATCGCATTGGCGCCGCCGAGCCCGGCCGCAAAGGTCGCGATCGTCGCGCGCAGCATGTTCACGTTGGGATCGCGCTGGGTCAGCATCCGCCAGGCGGTCTGCGCGTTGACGAAGATCGGCTTCGGCGCGAGGCCGCAGGCCTCTTCGATCCTTGCCCACAGGCGACGCAGCGCGCGGAATTTCGCCATGGTCAGGAACTGGTCGGCATCGGCGCTGAGCCGGAACGACACGGCTGCGCGCGCCGCATTGAGGTCGAGCCCCGCGGCTTCCAGCATGCGCAGATAGGCGAGCCCGGTCGCGAGCGTGAAAGCGAGTTCCTGCACCTCGGAGCCGCCGGCATCATGCACCGGCCGGCCATCGGCCAGCACGAACGGCCCCTTGAAGCCGCGCTTGATCAGTCCGTTGACCACCTGGCCGAACGACTTTTCGTAATTGGGCCAGGCGATGGCCGCGGCACCGCGCACGGCCATCGTGCTGAGCGCCTGATAATTGAAATGCAGGTCGAGCTTGGCCGGATCGAGCTTGCGGGCCTCGACCATGTCGGCAAACGTCTCGCCGGCGTTCTCGCGTCCGATCACCGGGTTGAGCGCGATCATGATGCCGGCATCGAGATGGACGCCGCCGCAGGCCCGCGCCAGCGTCTTCTTGCTGGCATCCGAAAGACCGAAGCCGCGCGCGCCGGGACCGCCGGCGAACTCGAATTCGAGGCCGGTCGCTCCGTTCTCGAGATCCTGCAAGGCCTGCGCATTGGCCGCTGCGGCGTCGGGGTGGTCGACCCGCTGCAGGATCTGCCAGGGAGTGGCGGCGGCGCGGCCGGGAAGCGGGCTCAGATTGGTCGCGCGGCGATAGATCGGATCGATCCTCAGGCCATCATAGGTCTTGCCGACCAGTTTCTCGAACGGCGCGCCCTTCAGCACGCCGTCGACCAGCTTGCGCCAGTCGTCATAGGTCGCCGGTGCGAAATCCGAAGCCAGAGCCAAATCGTCAGTCGAGGTCGTCATCCGCCCAAATCGTCCTTCATCGGCCCCGCGACGGGGTCCCTTGATTTGGCCGGAAATTGCCACGGGCGGGCGGCCAAGCCAAACGGTTGTTTGAGGTCGTGCGTTTTTTAATCGAGGTCCGCTAGACGGAAAATACCGTCCGTCGAGACCCCAGCCAGCGCATCCGCGACGCGGCGCCCGGCGATGACGCGGTCGGGAACGATCTCGGCCAGCGGCACCAGCACGAAGGCGCGCTCGAACAAACGCGGGTGCGGCAGCGTCAGTTCCGGCTTGTCGAGTGTGACGTCGTCATAGGCGATCAGGTCGAGGTCGAGGGTGCGCGGTCCCCAGCGCTGCTCGTTCTTGCGGTCGCGGCCGAATTTGCTTTCGATCTTGTGCAGCGTGAACAGCAGCGCATGCGGATCGAGGCTGGTGTCGATCTCGATACAGGCATTGATGAAGCTGTCCTGCTGCTGCTCGCCCCAGGGCGGCGTCGAATAGTCCGACGAGCGCGCCACGAGCGCGGCCTGCGTCATGCCGCAGATATTGGCGATCGCCTTGCGAAACGTCGTGCGGACGTCGCCGACATTGCCGCCGAGTGCGATCAGGACGTCAGCCATCAGCGTTCAACCTTGGGCGTTCAACTCTGGGACGGCGGATGCCGCGAGCGGGTCAGCACCACGCCGACATCGTCGAAGATCGCGGCGATCGGCGCATGCGGCTTGTGCACGGTGACCTTGACCGCCCTGACACGCGGGAAGGTGGTCAGGATGTCATCGGCCACCGCGCCGGCGGCGCGCTCCAGCAGCTTGTAGTTGGTGTTCTTGAATGCCGATGTCGCGGTCGCCACCACGTTGGAATAGGACACCGTATCGGAGAGGCGGTCGGTGCGCGAGGATTCCGAGAGGTCGGTATAGAGCTCGAGGTCGATGACGAAGCGCTGCCCGACTTCGGTCTCATGTTCCATCACGCCATGGCGGGCATGGATGACGATCCCGGTGATGAAGATCGTGTCGGTCATTGCTGTCCCTCGATTGCCGCGGCCACCCGCAGCGCCTGAACGGTTTCGGCGACGTCGTGCGCACGGATGATGCGGGCGCCATGCTGCGCGGCGATCAGATGCGCCGCGATCGAGCCGCCGATCCGCTGTTGCGGCTCCGAGGCCACGATGGTGCTGATGAAACGCTTGCGCGAGGCGCCGACCAGCACCGGCAGGCGGAACGCATTGAGCTCGGCGAGCCGCGCCAGCGCGATCATGCTCTGCTCCGGCGTCTTGCCGAAACCGATACCGGGATCGAGCACGATCCGGTCGGGCGCAATGCCGGCGCGCGTTGCGATCTCGAGCGAGCGTTCAAAGAACGCGGCGATGTCCTGCATGATGTCGATCGCCGGATCGGCCTGCTCGCGATTGTGCATGATGATCACGGGTACGCCGCGCGCGGCGACGAGCGGCGCCATGCCGGCGTCGCGCTGCAGGCCCCAGACGTCATTGGCGATCGCAGCGCCCTGGTCGAGCGCCCAGGCCACGACCTCCGACTTCATGCTGTCGATCGAGACCGGCACGCCGAGCGCGACCACCTCGGCCAGCACCGGCTTCAGCCGCGCCATCTCGGCCTCGGCGGTGACCGGCTGCGAGCCGTAGGGGCGGGTGGATTCCGCGCCGATGTCGATGATGTCGGCGCCCTCGGTGATCAGCCTGCGGGCCTGCGCCAGCGCCTGTTCGGCTGCGATGAACTGGCCGCCGTCGGAGAACGAGTCCGGCGTCACGTTCAGGATACCCATCACCGCCGGATAGGGCCTCGACAGGAGCGCCGGCAGCACCGCTGATGCGGCCGGGCCGGTCACCGCCGATGCTATGAGCCTGGTTGCCATCATGCGCAGGCTTTGCGCTGACCGCAGCGGCAAGTCAAGGTGTGGCGATGATGGCCGGCGCCGGCGACCGCGGGCGCGGTCAAGGCAGGCCAATAGTAATGCTAGTAGGTGATTTTGAGCGGCAGCTTGCGTGCCTGTTCGATCAGCAATTCGACCGATTTCTCTGACGGCATCACACGGACGAGCTTACGCCGCACATTGGCGTCCTTCATGCTCTGCGCCAGCCGCGACGGGTTGCGCTGCGCGAGCTCCCGCACGGTAGTGACGCCGGCGGCGCGGACCAGCCCGACCTTCGCCTTGCCCATGCCGGGAATCCGCATGTAGTCGGAGATGTTGGCCCATTCGAGCAATTGTTGTTCGCTGATCCCGGTCTTGGCGGCGAGCGCCTTGCGTCCCTTGACGGTGCGGGCGGCTTCAAGCAATGCGTCGGTCGTGCGGATACCCTGCGATTTCAGTTTGGTGGCGCAATAGGCGGACAGGCCTTCGATCTCGGAGAGGGGATATGTCATGATACTCGTATGCAGGTAACAGGTAGAAGGGAGCGCGCGCAGGGGCGTTGGGAAAGTGCTTCAGGCAAACTGGCTGAGGCCCGGCGTCCCCGAGATGATCTCGCCCATTTGATCCGCTCCGATTTTGTCGCGGCCGAACCTGAAAAGTTCACGCGCGACGTTTTGAATTTCACCCATGCTCAGGCCAAGCGCCATCAGCCGGGTGCCGACAGCCATCAGGCCGCCGCCCATCAACCGCGATAGGCCACCGCTGTTGTTGGAGGCGGCGATTGCCGCTTCGGCGCCGGGGATTTGGTCGATCAGAGTCTGAACTTTGTCGGAAGGTCCCTCGTTACGGAGGAAACCCAGAACGATGCCGATGGTTTTTTCAGCGACAGCGCCGTCGATGCCGGCCTTCGCGGCCAGCTGTCCAACCAATTCATCCATCTTGCCCCGCCTCAACCGGACTTTGCCGGGTCGTTCTTGAAGATTTATCTTGAGCGCCTGTGTCACGAAATACAAGCGATCCGCGCATTTCAGTTCGTTTTCTTTTTCGATCGCGTCGTGACTGTGGCCTCGCTGCAAGAGTGAGCGGCGGATTCACACCATCTTGTCGCATTGCGCAATGCCTTTCGTCACTCGCCGGGAATAAAAATATGAGGAACTACGGGAGCGACAAATACGTCAGCATGCGCTGACGGTTTCAATCGACCGGCAAGATGCAATATGATGCCACTGGTTCGGTAGCGAACCTGGCTCTAGGTTTCGAACCGGGCTCGACGCATCGAACCGGGTTCGATGATCGAAACGATCTAAATTTGCGTGAAGAGGCGAAGTGATGGCGACCTCCGACAACAAGTTGGCCGATACCGACGAGCGAATTTTTATCGGCAAGGGTGAGGAGACGGCCTGGCTGACGCTGGCGCTGGCCAACCGGCATGGCCTCGTCACCGGTGCAACCGGAACCGGCAAGACCGTCTCGCTTCAAGTCATGGCTGAAGGATTTGCGCGCGCCGGCGTTCCGGTTTTCGCCGCCGACATCAAGGGCGATCTCTCCGGTATCTCCGAGGTCGGCGAGGCCAAGGATTTTATCCTGAAGCGCGCCCAAGAGATGGGCTTGACCTTCCAGCCCGATCAATTCTCGACCGTGTTCTGGGACGTGTTCGGCGAGCAGGGCCATCCGGTGCGTGCCACCGTTACCGAGATGGGACCGCTGTTGCTGTCGCGGATGCTCGATCTGAACGACGTGCAGGAGGGCGTGCTCAACGTTGCCTTCCGCGTCGCCGACGAGAATGGCCTCGCGCTGATCGACATGAAGGATCTGCGCGCCCTGCTGGATGCCATCGCGCCCGACAGCAGCAAGAAGGGCGCCGACGACGGCGAAGATCCGCTGGCGTCGATCCGCAAAGCCGCGCAGGGCTACGGCAACGTGTCCAAGGCGACGGTCGGAACGATCCAGCGCCAGCTGCTGGTGCTCGAGAACCAGGGCGGCGCGAAGTTCTTCGGCGAGCCCGCGCTGACGCTGAAGGATTTCATGCGGACCGACCGCGACGGCCGCGGCATGGTTAATATCCTCGTCGCCGACAAGCTGATGCAGAGCCCGCGGCTTTACGCCACGTTCCTGCTCTGGATGCTCTCGGAATTGTTCGAGGAATTGCCGGAGGCCGGCGACCTGCCGAAGCCGAAGCTGGTGTTCTTCTTCGACGAGGCGCATCTGCTATTCACCGACGCGCCAAAGGCGCTGATGGACAAGATCGAGCAGGTGGTGCGGTTGATCCGCTCCAAGGGCGTCGGCGTCTATTTCGTCACGCAGAATCCGATCGACGTGCCGGACAAGGTGCTGGCGCAGCTCGGCAACCGCGTGCAGCACGCGCTGCGCGCCTTCACGCCGCGCGACCAGAAGGCGGTTGCCGCGGCCGCGCAGACCTTCCGGCCCAATCCGAAGCTCGATACCGCGCGGGTGATCATGGAGCTCGCCAAGGGCGAGGCGCTGGTGTCGTTCCTCGAGGGCGGCGGCACGCCGTCGATGGTCGAGCGCGTGATGGTGCGGCCGCCGTCGGCGCGGATCGGGCCGATCACGCCGGAGGAACGCAAGGCGATCATGGATGCGAGCCCGGTGAAGGGCAAATACGACACCGCGATCGACGCCGAGTCCGCCTACGAGATCATCCAGAAGCGTCTCGCCGGCACGGCGACGCCGGCAGGCGGTACGGGCGGCGAAGGCGGCGGCATCCTAGGCCAGATCGGGGCCATCGCCGCCACGATCTTCGGCACCAATGTCAAGCGCGGCCGGCTCTCGACCGGACAGGTGATCGCGCGCAACGTCACGCGCTCGGTGACCGACAAGGTGGTCGGCGGCGTGGTCGCAGATCTCGGCAAATCGGTCGGTGGTTCGGTCGGCGGCTCGATCGGTCGCGCATTGGTGCGCGGTGCGCTCGGCGGAATCCTGCGCAGGTAGCATCGCGATCATCCGGCCGGAGGAATGGGCAGCCGGCTTTGCCTCCAGCGGCCGGCGCGCTACAACGTCGGCAATGTCCAAACAAAAAGGATATAAGCGATGTCCAACGCCAAGCTGCAGCCTGTCCTCGACCGCATCGACGCCGATTTCGACAACAGTCTCGAGCGGCTGTTCACGCTGCTGCGGATCAAATCGATCTCGGCCGATCCGGCCTTTGCCGATGACTGCAAGGCGGCTGCCGATCACCTCGCCAAGGATATCGCAACCCTCGGTTTCAAGACCGAGGTGCGTCCGACCGCCGGCCATCCGGCCGTGGTCGGCAAGCTGAACGGCGCGACCGACGGGCGCCCGCATGTGCTGTTCTACGGCCACTATGACGTGCAGCCGGTCGATCCGCTGAATCTCTGGCACCGTCCGCCGTTCGAGCCCGTGGTGACCGACCATGCCGACGGGCGCAAGATCATCGTCGCGCGCGGCGCCGAGGACGACAAGGGACAGCTGATGACCTTCGTCGAGGCGTGCCGGGCCTGGAAGAATGTGACGGGATCGCTGCCGATCGACATCACCATCGTCATCGAGGGTGAGGAGGAGATCGGCTCGAAGAATTTCGTGCCGTTCCTGGAAGCGAACAAGGCTGAGCTCAAGGCGGACTTCGCGCTGGTCTGCGATACGGGCATGTGGGATCCGAACACGCCCGCGATCACGACCTCGCTGCGCGGCCTGGTCTATGACGAGGTCAAGATCAAGGCCGCCAATCGCGACCTGCATTCCGGCGTGTTCGGCGGCGGCGCGCAGAATCCGATCCGCGTGCTGACGCGGATCCTCGGCGGCCTGCATGACGAGAACGGCCACATCACCATCCCCGGGTTCTATGACGGCGTGAAGGACCTGCCGCCGGACATCCTGGCGCAGTGGAAGCAGCTCAATCTGACGCCGGACAGCTTCCTCAAGCCGATCGGTCTGTCGGTGCCGGCCGGCGAGAAGGATCGGCTGCTGATCGAGCAGGTCTCCTCGCGGCCGACCTGCGACATCAACGGCATCGTCGGCGGTTATACCGGCGAGGGCTCGAAGACGGTGATCCCGGCGGAGGCGTCGGCCAAGGTCTCGTTCCGGCTGGTCGAGGGGCAGGACCCCGAGAAGATCCGCAAGGCGTTCCGCGATTACGTGAAGGCGCGCGTGCCGGCGGATTGCAAGGCCGAATTCATCGATCATTCCTCCGCGCCGGCGATCGCGCTCGACTGGAACATGAAGCCGCTGGCGGCCGCTCGCCGCGCGCTGACCGACGAATGGGGCAAGGAGGCGCTGCTGGTCGGCTCCGGCGCCTCGATCCCGATCGTCGCCGACTTCAAGCGCGCGCTCGGCCTCGATAGCGTGCTGGTCGGCTTCGGGCTCGACGACGACAACATCCATTCGCCGAACGAGAAGTACGACCTCAAGAGCTACCACAAGGGCATCCGCTCCTGGGCGCGGATCCTGGCGGCTTTCGCCGACGCCAAATAGCGCAAGGCGCGTCGAACGCCGGATGCGGTCGAAGCGACCGTGTAGCCCGGATGCAGCGAAGCGAAATCCGGGACGGTCGATCCGCGGATACGTTGCCCCGGATTGCGCTGCGCTGCATCCGGGCTACGGAAGGAGATGCTGCACGTAAAAACGCCGCCCGGAATTGGGCGGCGTTTTGATTCAGGTCGTGTAGAGGGTGTTGGCGGCTAGCTTACCCGAAGATTGTGAAATTTCAATCACGGTAGCCGGGATTGACGCGGTCGAGCTTGCGCAGCAGCGGCGGCCAGACCAGCTGCGTCGAGCGCAGCTCGGCGCGATCGGGGTTCGAGAGCAGCTCGGTGTTCTTGTCGATCGCGTGCTGGTCGACCGGATAGGCGCTCCCGCCGAGCGCGCGGGTCGCCACCTGCATCGAGCAGGCGCGCTCCAGATGGTACATCCGCTCGAAGGCGGACGCGACCGAGCGGCCGACCGTCAGCGTGCCGTGATTGCGCAGCAGCATGTGGTTCTTGGTGCCGAGATCGCGCTGCAGGCGCGGGCGCTCGTCATGGTCGAGCGCGATGCCTTCATAGTCGTGATAGGCGAGGTCGTGGGTGACGAGCTGCGCGGTCTGGTTCAGCGGCAGCAACCCATCGGGGCCGCTCGACACCGCGGTGCCGTCGACCGTGTGCAAATGGAGCACGCAGCCGGCGTCCTCGCGCACCTCGTGGATCGCCGAATGGATGGTGAAGCCGGCCGGGTTGATGCTGTAGTCGCTCTTCGAGAGCTGGTTGCCGTCGAGGTCGACCTTGACCAGGCTGGATGCGGTGATCTCGTCGAACATCAGCCCGTAGGGGTTGATCAGGAAGTGATGCTCGGGTCCGGGCACCCGGGCGGAGATGTGGGTATCGACGAGATCGTCCCAGCCATAGAGCGCGACCAGCCGGTAGCAGGCGGCGAGATTGATCCGCTGCTCCCATTCCGCCGCACTGATATTCGACGGGACTTCCTTCAGGCGCGCTTCCGCTGGCGACATGGCCGATTGCTCCGTTGATGGCTGTTGCTTGGCGTGAGCCTAGCGCCGCTGCCGGATCGCAGCAAGGCAGCGTAACGGCGTGACAGTCATGCCGGCATGCGGCCCACGACCCGAACCGCAACGGCCGGTGGGCAGCCGCAGGATCGATCTTCCAAGGCCGCGATAGGGGAGAGCATTTTCGGCTCCGATTGACGCGAACCGGCGTCTGCTTCGATCGAAAACGCGTTACGGTGCCGGGATCGCGAGCAGGCTTGAAATACTGCGGCCGCGGATATCGTAGACGCGGGCGAATACGACGTCGTCGCGCTTGATCTCGACCATCACGGGGGCGGCCAGGCCCTTGCAGTAGAACTCGCCGAGCGTCATCGCGAAGTCGGCGGCATGGCTGTCCCAGCCGATCGTGAAGTCGGGCCCGAGCGCGACCTGCGCGGGGCGCTGCGGTCCGCACACCGCGACCTTCCATTTGCGGTGCTGCGGCGGCACTTCCTGCCGCTCCGCCAGCTGCTCGCGCAGCCCGTCGGATGCCTGCTTCAGCGCCAGGCCCCAATAGTCCAGCATGAAGAAATTGTCGGCGGTCCGCACCGTGCCGGCCATGTGGTTGAAGTGCGTGTACTGATACGGATGCAGGCGGATCATTTCGCTGAGCGGCAGCAGCAGGCCGAACGCGAACACGGCGAGCGCCGCGGGCTGCCAGGCGCGGCGGTTCTCGCCGAGCCAGTCCATGCCGCGGGCGAAGGCGACGCCGCCAAGCACCGCCATCGGCGGGATCACGAAGATGAAGTGACGGATGCCGTTGTAGAGCGCCGGCCGCTTCACCATAGCGATCACCAGCGGTAGCGTCGCCGCCAGCGTCAGCATCAGCATGATCGACTTGCGCTTCGCCGCCACATCGGTGCGCGACAGCGACATGAAGGTGGTGATGACGGCCGCGCTCAGCAGCACCAGCAGCACCTCGGGAAGCTGCAGCGCGAACAGCGTCGGCAAATAGGACCACGGCATGTCCGGCACCGAGACCAGCGCGCCGTCGAACATCTCTTTCCACGGCTTCTCGAAGAAGTGCGAGAAATAGGTCACCGCTTCCAGCGGATGGCCGGGCTCCATGATCGACCACGGCCAGATCAGGCCCATCACGAGATAGCCCAGCACGAGCCCCGGCAGCAGCACATAGATGGCATGGGCAAAGCGATGGGTCGCCTCGCGCGGGCCCTGCTTGCGGAATTCCTCAATCCAGAGCGGGATGAAGCCGACCACAGCGTAGATCAAAGCGAGGCCGCCAAGGACGCGGCAGCCGATCGACAGGCCTGCACCGAGGCCGACGATCAGGATCGTGCGCGGCGAAGGCGCCGGATATTCCTCGATCAGGCGGACGAGGCCCATGATCAGGACCACCATCGCCACGGCGAACGGTGCATCCTTCGGATTCATGAACATGTGACCGTAGAAGGTCGGGCACAGCGCGAGCAGCAGCAGGGCCGCCAGTCCCGCCAGCGGGCCACCGACGCGGCGCGCCAAGCGCCAGGTTACGGCAAGCCCGATCACGCCGACGATCGCGCCGAGCAGGCGGCGCGTCTCGAACAATTCGAGTGGGATGACCTTGTGCAGCAGCGCTGCGGCCATGTCGAAGCCGCCGCCGTACATATAGAGATTGGCGAACGAGAGCGCGCCGGTGTCCTTGAACCCGGACCCGTACATGCGCAGCAGGAGGTCGGCGTATTCAGCGTGGGTGTAATCGTCCCAGCCCAGACCGTAGTCGCGGAATGTGAGGCCGGCGACCACGGCGACCACGCCGAGGACGAGGAATGCGAGATCGTCGCAGGTCTTCTCCACCGAGCGCCGTGCAGGCGCCTCGAGGGCAGACGTCGTAATCGATGACATAGCTAGTGATACCGGCGTGCCTGTGGCCCAGTTTGGCGCTTTAGGGCCTCATTCCCCGGCATCCATAGCGCAGTTCCGTTTCCGAGTAATTGGTAATTGTGGCGTAATTTCCCAGATGCATTGCAATATATTGGCAGCAATTCGTAGCCAGTAAATCTACGGGAGACGGGGGCCTGCGCGTGGTTGCAGCCGCGATCAGGAAGCGCATCAGGCCCGGTTAAGCGGGATTTTAGGGAACTCCGTCTACAATTGGCGGTTGGCGGTGTGGGCAATATGACGGTATCGTGGCGTTGGTGGCCTGCGCCGATTTTCGGTCGGGTCTCCCGGGGGTTAGTTCGATGATGGTTGGTCTGTTGATCGTCGGCGTGGGCCTGGTTGTGGCGGGCTTGGCGGCGATCGGCTTGGGAATCCCCTACAAGGAATTCAGCGTCGGCGGCGCGTTGATCACGACGGGCGTAACCGGCGTCTGCACCGGCGTGATCGTGCTGGCGCTCGCCGCCATCCTCCGGGAACTCCAGGTCATCGCCAGCCGGCTCGATCCCGTTGCCGCGGGCGCCCGGGCCGAGGTTCCGCCAGCGTCTGCAACTTCCCCGCGCAATACCCCCGAGGATCCTGTTTTCCCGCCGCCGCGTGAGCCCAAGGTTGCCGCGCCTCCGCCGCCGGTCCCGCCATCCGCGTCCACGGCGTCGCCGCCTTGGCACGACGAAATCCCCTCGCGTGGCGCGCCAGGCGAGGTGCCGCCGCCCGTGCCTGGTGGCGCGCCCCCGGAGGGCGAAGCCACGCCCAAGCGGCGCAACCTGTTGTTTTCGTCCTCGCGGAAGGAACGCGAGCGGGCCCAGAGCCGTACGGCCGAGCCGCTGACGCCGGATCTGCTGTCGCCGGAGCTGCGTCCTGATCCGGCCGCGGCGGCCGAGCCCGCACCGGCAACGTTCGACGATGCCTGGCCGAAGGCCGAGCGGCCGCGGTCGGTCGATGTCGCCCCGCGGCGCACGCCCCGGCCGTCGACCTTCGGCGAGACCCAGTCAGCCAGCGCGGCGCCGTCATCAGGCCACCCGCCGCCGCCCCAGGAGCAGCCGCCGGTGACCGTGCTCAAATCGGGCGTCGTCGACGGCATGGCCTATTCGCTCTATTCGGACGGATCGATAGAGGCGCAGATGCCGGAGGGCATGATGCGGTTTGCCTCGATCGACGAGCTCAGGTCGCACCTGGAGCAGCGGCCCTAAGGTCGGCGTCAATACTTGCGAGCGGCCGGTTCGAGGCCGGAAAAATACGGCCGTTCTTGTCAGATTTGCTGTAATCCGCTCATATTCGCAAAGTAGTACGCGATTCCATTAATGTATTGCTGCACGTGGATACTGTCCGGTGGGCGCCGGGCCGTCGAGAGCACGGGGAAGATTGAGCCATGTCCGATACGTCAGGCAAAACGCCGGTCGAGCTGACCGCAAACATCGTTTCGGCCTATCTCAGCAACAATCCGACGCCGGCCTCGGACATTCCGAGCCTGATCAGCCAGGTCCACGCGGCGTTGCTGCGGGTGTCGAGCGGGCGCGCCGACACGCCGAGCGAGCCGGCCAAGCCGGCGGTGTCGATGAAGAAGTCGATCACGCCGGAATATCTCGTGTGTCTCGAAGACGGCAAGCGCTTCAAGTCGCTCAAGCGCCATCTGCGCACGCAGTACAACATGACGCCCGAGCAATATCGCGACAAATGGGGCTTGCCGGCCGACTATCCGATGGTGGCGCCGAACTATGCGGTGGCCCGATCGCAGCTCGCCAAGAAGATGGGGCTTGGCCAGCAGGCCCGGAAGCGGAAGTAAGAGGCTTACGCGGCGGACGCCAGCGCCTCGCGCGCATCGTTGCGGATCCGATCGACCATCGAGCGGAGGCCGTTGGAGCGCTGCGGCGTCAGATGGTCGCGGAAGCCGAACTCGTCGAACAGCGCGAGCGCGTCGGTGGCGAGGATTTCCTTCGGCGTGTGCCCGGAAAACAGCGTCAGCACGATCGCGACCAGGCCGCGCACGATGTGGGCGTCGCTGTCGCCGATATAGTTCAGGCGCGGTTCGCCGTTGGCATCGCGATCGATCCGCCTCGACAGCCAGACCTGGCTGACGCAACCTTGCACCTTGTTCTCGGCCGAGTGCTCCGCCTCCGACAACGGCTCCAGCGTGCGGCCGAGCTCGATGACATAGCGGTAACGGTCGTCCCACTCGTCCAGCAGCGCAAAATTGTCCCTGATTTCGTCGATCGTCGTCATCGTGGCCCGCGTCCTATTCTCAACGGCTTATATAGGAAGGCTGGCCGCGAAAGCGACGAAAATGGAACCGGTTCCCGGTTGTTTTGACGCGTTTTCTTCACGCGAACCGGCATCCGCCTCACGCGAACGCTCGATTGGCGCTTACGGCATCGGCGGCAGGCGGAATTCAATCGTCTGATCGTCCGCCGTCAGCGTGTCGCGGGACGCGCCCGGGTCGGTATCATCCTTGCCGATCGAGCCGGTGTGGTCGGGCGGCTTCTTGTCGGTGATGATCTGGTAGAGCTTGCGCGCGCCATCGGTCGCACGCTGGCCGATCGCGGTCGCGGCCTGGCCGCCGACTTCGCAGGCGGAAGGCTGACGCTTGCAGAACTGACCCATGTCGTTGATGGTCGCCGTCGCGGCCGACACCGCGTCCGATGCGCTGATCGGCGGCGTCTTGTCCGCTTCAGGTGTTTTGTCTCTCGGCAGCAGCACGAGCACAAGCCCGAGCCAGAATGCCAAACGCAGCAGGAAGAACATGGCGCGATCCCGGTCGTCTATCTTGTCTTTTGCTTCTTGTGCGGTCGATGCCGCTATTGCCCTCACGGTTAGCATCGGTCGATAAATCGGAAGTATCTGCATTGAAGTAAATCCGTCGAAAAATCGCGGAAAATTCGCCTGAATTGATTCGCCGTAAATTTTCGATTGATGGCGGCTGACGAGTGCCGGATACCCAAGATGCGCCGCGTCCACCATTTCGAAACCATAGTTAGTCGCACCCGGAAACCAGCCGTTCACCATCCCCGACAAATGACCGGTGAATGACAGCGTCGAAGCCTCGCCAATGCACAGTGTTTGGCAGCAGGCCGCCCCACCTTAGCGTTCGCTTAAGTTCGCTCTGACACGTTGGCCTGCAATCACAAAGGAGGCGTTCCGGCGCGTCTGTCTGACGATTAAGCCGAAGCGCGAGTGCTGTGAGTAGTTTGAGTCTGATCCGCGATTGCCTGGATGCGCTGCTGCATCCGTCGGCGCAATATGATGCGCTGACGCGTGCGCGCCACCGTGCCTTCATGGCGCCGCGGCTGCTCGGCAGTCTGGCGGCGCTGGCCTCGTTCCCGGCCTTTCTGGCGATGCGCGGGGCGCCGACGGCGATCGAGGTCGCGGCCTTCGCCTGGCTGATCGCGCCGATCCTGCTGTCCTGGTTCCTGTCGCGCACCGGCCGCTATGAAGGCGCGCATGTGTTGTCGTCGCTGGCGCTCGCCGGTCTCGTGATGATGATCGCGGCGTCGACCGGCGGCATCGCGTCGTTCGCGGCGGTGTGGCTCGTCGTGATTCCGATCGAGGCGGCGCTGTCGGCCTCGCGGCGCGTGGTGGCGTTTGCGTTCGCGCTGGCGATGATCTGCGCCGCGCTGCTCAGCGTGCTTGGCCATTACCACGTGCTGCCGGTGGTCGATCCCGCGGTTGCGTCGAACAGCACGCTGGTGGGGTTCGGCGTCGTGTCGGCGATCTTCTATGCGGCTGGGCTTGCCTTCGGCGCGGAGTCGCTGGCGCGCACCAGCGTGGCGCTGCTCTACGTCGAGGAAGAGCGCTACCGCCTGCTCGCCCATAACATGAGCGACGTGCTGTCGCGACACAGCCGCAACGGCGCGGTGCGCTTCATTTCGCCCGCGGTCGAGATCATGCTCGGCGTGCCGGCATCGCGGCTGTCCGGCCACGGCCTGTTCGACCGCGTTCATGTCGCCGATCGTCCGGCCTATCTCACCGCGCTGTCGGACGCCGCGCGCGGCGAATCCCGCAGCGTCGAGTTTCGCGTGCGCCGCGACGGTGCGCGTGGCGAGGCTGCCGCCGAATTCATCTGGGTCGAGATGCGCTGCCGTGCGTTCGAGCAGGCCGCCGCCGATGCCGAGGTGGTCGCCGTGATCCGCGACGTGACCGATCGCAAGGTGCAGGAGCACGCGCTCGAACAGGCGCGCCATGCGGCCGAGCAGGCCGATGCGTCGAAGACGCGCTTCCTGGCCACCATGAGCCACGAGCTGCGGACCCCGCTCAACGCCATCATCGGCTTCTCCGAGATGATCGCGCAGGAAGACGTGCTCGGCCTCGACGCGGCCCGCCGCAAGGAATACGCGCAGCTCATCAACGACTCCGGCCAGCATCTGCTGTCCGTCGTCAACGGCATCCTCGACATGTCGAAGATGGAGTCCGGCAATTTCGAGATTTCGCCGGAGCCGTTTGCGCCGCGGCCGGCACTGCTCAATTGCTGCAACCTGGTGGCGCTGAAGGCGCGCGAGAGCGGTGTCGACCTCGTCACCCGCGTGCCAGACGACCTGCCGATCGTGAACGGCGATTCGCGCGCGTTCAAGCAGATCGTTCTCAATCTGGTTTCCAACGCCATCAAGTTCACCGAGCGCGGCGGCAAGGTAACCGTGTCGGCCGGCGTCGAGGGATCGCGGCTCTTGCTGCGGGTCTCGGACACCGGCGTCGGCATCGCCGCCGACGACCTCAAGCGGATCGGCGATCCGTTCTTCCAGGCCGGCAAGACCTATCAGCGCCGCCACGAAGGCACCGGCCTCGGCCTTTCCATCGTCAAGGGGCTGGTTGGCCTGCACCATGGCGAGATGAATGTGGAGAGCAAGGTGGGCGAGGGCACCATCGTGTCGGTCGCGCTGCCGCTGTCGTTCACCCCGCCTGCCGCGGTCGAGCCGTCCAGCAATGTCTCGACGCTGAAGCCCGCGTTGCGGTCCGGACTGCAAGAACAAACCCAACAGGTGAAGAAGAGTGCCTAGACAGACTTTGGATGACGACGAAACGCCGCGCCGTCGCCGCGGCGCCAAGGCGGTGGCCATCGCGGCCGAGGAGGAACGTGGCCTCGTCCTGCGCCTGCTGCTGCATAGTCCGAAGGATCTGGTTGCGGGCGTGCTGGCGTTGTCCGCCATTGTTGCGATCCTGATCAACGCACTGTTCCTGCAGGCTGGCCGTCATCCGTCGCCGATGTTCGGCGGCTCGGTGGTGACGCTGCCGCCGCCGGCCCCTGTTGCCGCCGCCACCAGTCCGATTCCGCGCCCGCGTCCGGCCGAGGCCGCCGCCCGATCGATCGAGCCCGCTGCCGTGGAACCATCAAGGCCGGTCGACGTGAAGCCGGTAGAGACCAAGCCCGTCGAGACCAGGTCCGTTGAAGCCAGGCCGGCCGAACCTAAGGTCGAGTCCAAGCCGGTCGATCCGATGGCCAACCTGGTGCTGAAGTCGACCGTCGCGCCGGCACCGGCCGCGCCGTCCCCGGCCGCCGCGCCGTCCGGCGTCATTCGTCCGCCGGCGCCGATCCCGACACAACATCTGAGCCCGGCCGGCAAGCGTATCGCCGCGGTCCAGCGGACGCTGACCGAATATGGCTACGGTCAGCTCAAGCCGACCGGCACGATCGGCGCCGATACCCAGCACGCGATCGCGAAGTTCGAGCGCGCGCGCAAGCTGCCGGTGACCGGCCAGATGTCCGATCGCCTGGTGCGGGAGCTCAGCACGATGATCGGGCATTCGATCGACTAGGTCTTGTCCTCTCATCATGGCCGGGTGTTACCAGGCCATGACGTTTCTCCTCGACAGTCATCAGACAGCTTCGCCCAGCAGAACGTCCCGGACCTCGTCGGAGAACAGCTTCCTGCGGCCGGCCAGCAGCACCGCTTCCGGATCGTCGCGATCCGGAATGGCACGCGGCATGCCGTGATCGAGCAGGGCCTGTGCGCAGCCGGCCCAATCGCCGCCACTGACCGGTTCGTTGCAGGACGCCCACGACAACGAGCCGGACGCGTCGTCGCCGAAGCCGTGCTGCTCGGTCCACTCCGCACCGTGCTCGAGCAGGAAGCGTGTCAGCCCGGCGTTGCCGCGGAACACCGCATGATTGAGCGCCGAGGCATCCCAATCGCCGCCACGCACCGTGATAGGCCAGCCGAGCTCGACCATCAGCCGCACCGCATCGTCGCCGCCTGCCGCGGCGAGCTCGGGGAGCAGCCGCAGCTGCTGTGGTGAAAGCGAGCCTGGAAGATCGGACCGGACGGCCTGGATCCGCCGCGCCTCGCGCTCGTTGCCGCTGCTGCACGCCGCGACAAACCGCTCATCATCGGCAAGCGTCTCGTCGCCGGTGCGTTGCCGCAGCAGTTCGGCGACCTCGGTCAGTCCATACTGCAAAGCGTAGCGGTAGGCGCTGAGACCGTCCGGTGTCGTGACGTGTGGATCCGCGCCGGCGTCGAGCAAGGCCGCGATGCAGGTCCGCGATCGCCGCCGCCGGATCGCCCACATCAGCGGCGATCCACAATCCGTCAACGGCGCGTTGCGGGCCGGCTCGTTCGGATTGCCGCCATGCCGCAGCAGCAATTCGAGCGCCGCGACGTTCTCGTCGTCGAGCACCTTGTACATCGCGTTGGTGCCCGCGATCCGTGCGCCGTGCTCGAGCAGGGCGCCGGTCGTCACGGAGCCTTCGAGCGAGTGATACAGCGATTCATTATCGTTCGGATTGGCGCCCGCCTCGAGCAGCAGCCGGGTCAACGCGAGATCGTGATTGCGCCCGGCGGCACCATACAGTGCCGACAGCGGATTACTGTCATCGGGCGCGTCGAGCGATCCGGGCGGCCAGCGGCTGCTGATGTGCTGGTCGGGATCGGCGCCGGCCTGCAGCAGCAGGCGCGCGCAGCGATGCAGGCGCGCCTGAAATTCCGGAATCTGCAGCAGGCTGGAATGCGTGACCGCAACCAGCGGCGGCAGTTTTAGGGGACCGCCGGGACGGTTGACCCATGCGGGATCATGGGCTGCAGTGCGCCGTATCGTCTCCTCGTCGCCGATGGCGCAGGCGAGATAGGGATCATCGGCCACAAGATCGGGATCCTCGGTGAGCATCCGCATTGCGACGCGCGGATGGGCGCGATCGGTGGTACCGTCGACGTCTGCGGCATAGACCAGCTGCAGCCAGCGCCGCACCCGATCGTCCCGGCTCTTGCCTGATGGCAATTGGGCTTCGACATAGCGCCGCAGGTCCGGCCACGAGGCGAAGCCGAGATCACGCGCCACGCAGGACTGCGCGTCGTGGAGCCGCAGATCAAGTGCGGCGATCTGCGCGTCGCTGCGCCCTTCCGCGGCCGGAAGCGCCTGCCGGAAACGGGCGTAAGCCTCCGGGGCCTGTCGCCGGTAAAGGCGAAGGAGCTCCTTGGCCTGCTTCTTCAGATGTTCGAGATTCAATCGCGTGGGCGATCGGTCCATGGAAACCTCCGTGCATCAATCGCCGATGGTCCACAAAACCGGCTGCACAAAGGCTTGGTTGGCCGCATATCAGGTGCAAGTGGGTTCAACCCTTCCCGTGGACCCGGGCGCGGCTTGCACCGCAGATGCGAGGATATGAGCGACGGTTGTATCGGTCAACCCGCCGGTGCGTGATGTCATCTGTGACAATTGGACGTGGCCGCGGCGCTGGCCTATAGGTCGGCGCATGCGATTGAAAACCAGCATATGGGTCGCGGCGTATCTGCGCCGCTGCCAAACCGAAGGCGTGTTCGGCGCGATCCGCAAGAAGGGCGCCGAAGAGGCCGGCGCCGTGTTCGTCAAGGTGGCGCTGATGGACGGCAACGCGATGCTGTATGCGCCGGCGCCGCAGACGTTTTATGACGACAGCCGTCCGGCCGAGCGGCTGTTCGTGCCGACGGCGCAGCAGCCGGTGTCCGAGCCTTCGGTCGAGGAGCGATTGATCAAGGAGATCCGCTTCGATCCCGACGCCTGGATCGTCGAGACCGAAGATCGCGCCGGGCGGCACTTTCTCGATCTGGCGAAGGCCTAGCTTCCAGATTTCTGGTTGCGAATGCCGGGCGCGCTGCCGGGCTGCACGACGGGTCGTGTCTGCGACGACGTCGTGCGGACGCGATGGCGCTCGTCATCATAGAGCGACGAGCGGTACTTGGCGCGCGCCACCGCCATGGTCGAGCCGCGCCACGCCGCCAGCATTACCAGCGCGGAGCGCTCGCTCAGGCGATCGTAAAGCCGCGACAACCGATAGACGTAGTTGACCGATGAGCCGGCTTCCGGATTGAGGAACATCAGGATCCGCTGGAACGCGGCGCTCGAGACGTCAAGCGCCCGCATCGCGCAGGCGAGCGGCTCGCCGCCGGGATCATTGACGACCTCCGCCGCGATCCGCGACGGCAGGATCAGTGCCTCGCCGAGTTCGAGCGTGAAGTTGTCGAGGTCCTCGGCAAACGCTGCCATCTCCAGGATATGGATCGCGCGCGCGGCGCGGGCGGCGGGAATCCGCGCCGCGGCCTTCAGCGGCGTCTCCTGCAGATTGTGCAGGATCTGCGCGCGTTCCTTCGCGCTGGCCGCAAAGAACATGTCGGAGATTTCGGCGGCATCGTTCGGCCGCATCGCAAGGCTCGCGGCCATCCGCAGCTCTGCCTCGGTCGGGATCTTGGCGGGCAGCGCGGGCGCGGGAATTGGCGCGGCGGCCGGCATCGGCTGCTCCGGACCGGCGCGGCGCAGTCCGAGCTTGTCCATGATCCGGGCGGGCGTTGCCGGATAGATCGCAAGCCGCGCGCGGACGGCGGCGCGGGTCGCGTCGTCGACCTCGTCGATCAGGCGCGACGTCAGCTCGACGAACTGGCGCTCTTCGTCGGCGGAGTGCGCGCTCGCCTGCACATACAGGTCGGTCAGGACGCGCAGCAAAGTGGGGCGGATGTCGACTCCCTCGCGGCGGGAGAGCGTCATCAGCCCATCGAAACCAGGAAATAGCGGAGCTGCGCTCATCTCGGGCGTACGCGACTTGCCAATAAGACTCGGTTTGAAAACCTTGTGGCAGCGAGCCTACGCAGGCTGTTTTAAGACGCAGTTAAGGAAAACAAGCCGTGAAGGCGAACGCTCGAATCTGCGCGTGTCCATTAAGGCACAGCGCCACATCCGTAACCGTCCGTATCGGCAGCTTAAGATGTCGTTAACCATGCGCGTTCTTAACTCGGCGAGCGCGGGGCAAATCATGTCCGTGCGGGGCCAGAGAGAACGGAACATGGGCACCATCGTTGAGTTTCCGGCGGATGCGGCTGCACGGCGGCCGAGCGTCGTCGGTGCTGCCGGCGAAGGCATGGGGACCGTGCTGATCCTTCCCGTCGTCCGGATCGAGCGAACGACGGAGGAGACCGGCGGAGGTCGCGGACCGGAGCAGGGCACTGCGCAGGGCCGTCGTCGCCGACGCCGCTCCTGATCCAATGCCGGAACTTGCGCAGCGGACCGCCGCTCGGCGGTCACTCCCAGCGCTGATCCTGCTGCTCGCGGGCTCGGCGCTCGTGGGCTGCAGCGGCGGCGATTTCGGCCGCACCCGCGCGGACTTCCGCAACGACGACATGCATCGCTGGATGGGTGCCGAAGCGACCGGCAGCGTCGGCAAGAACGCCTCGCAATTCCAGCTCACCGAACACGAACGTCAGCTGCGCGATCTCGCCTATCAATTCATCGAGCCGCCGCTGTCGCGACCGGCGTGGAAGAGCGTGTACGGCGACTACCAGCCGCTGCCTTCGCCGTGGCGGCAGAAGGTCGTGTTCGATCGCACGGCGTATGGCCGCAATCTGATCGACGAGCCACATCGCTCGTTCGCCTCGCGCTACTCGCTGCTGATCGACCAGGTCCGCGACGACATCACGCGCTTCGAGCCGTTCTTCGCCACCGCGATCCAGGTGATCGAGCTCGATCGCAAGCGGAATGCCAGCCTCAAGATGATCGCCGACCTGTCGCCGCGCGAGAAGGCAGACGCGGTCGCGCGGATGGAAGAGAATACGCTGATCGTGCAATGGGTCCAGCAAAGCCTGGAGCGGCGGATCTCGTCCTATCGCTGGGCGCTGGAGCGGCTGGTGATCCAGGCGCCCGACGGCATGGCCGCCGACGCCGAACGCCAGATCAACGAACTGGCCCGGCTCACCGCCAACGCGCCGTTCGTCTCAGGACCGGTCACGGGCCAGGCCGTGGTGTCGAAGGGCTAGGCCCGTTTCATCTTCCTTGTTGTGGATCTGACGCGGCGACTGCTCGCCTGTCGCGGCAGGCTCGCAATGAACTCCTTCAGCGCATCGGAGGGCGGGTGGGCCGAGGGGTAGGCGAGGCCGACCTGGCGCGTCACGTCGACATCGATCGGGCGCACCGCGACATCCGGATTGCCGCGCGCCACGCCTTCGGGGACGATCGCAACGCCAACCCCGGCCGCGACCAGCGCCATCGCCCATTCCTCCGATTCAGCGATCGCCACCGGCTTGCGCGGCGGCGACGTGCGCTTGAAGAATTCCTGCTGCTCGCAATGGCAGCGATCGATCATCGGAACGCCCGCGAAGTCGGTGGTCCGCAGCGTCTCCTTCAGGGTCAGGGGATGCGACGGCGGCAATGCCGCGACGTAGCGCTCGCTCCAGAGCGGGATGAAGTGCTCGCCGGCGCCGATCATGGTCTTGGCGACGATCCGCGCATCGGCCTTCTCATTGGCGCCGACCAGCCGAAGCGCGAGATCGGCATTCGCCGTCAGCGGCTTCAGCAGCGCGATCGTCCGCGCCTGATCGAGCGTGCGCAACAGGCCGAGCGTCAGCGGCTGCCTTGTCGCGGGCTTGCGAAACAGATTCCGCGCCGCGTCCGCCTCGTCGATGATCCTGCGGGCGACGCCGTGAAACTGCGCGGCGGACTCCGTCGGCGCCATGCCCTTCTTGTGCCGGATGAACAGTGTGGTGCCGAGCTCGGCCTCGAGATGGGTGATCGCCGCCGAGATCGACGGCTGCGAGATGAAGCAGCGCTTCGCCGCGGCGGTCAGGTTGCGCTCGCGGTAGACCGCGGCGAAATAGCGGAGTTCGCGGATATCCATAGATCTGTCCTATCGTACAGATAGATAGACAATATTTTACCTATGATGAGGCGGGTGGCAAGCCTGTGCTGAACTCAGCGGAGGACTGGTCATGCGCATCCACCATCTCAACACCGGCACCATGTGCCCGATCGGCAAGCGGCTCGTGAACGGCAGCGGCAGCATCTTCCAGCGGGCGCGGATGGTCTGTCACTGCCTGCTCGTCGAAAGCAACGACGGCCTCGTGCTGGTCGATACCGGCATCGGGCTCGACGACATCGGCGACCCGCCGCGGCTCGGGCGTAAATGGGTCCGGCAGACCACGCCGCGGCTCGATCCGGCCGAGACGGCGGTGCAGCAGGTCAAGGCGCTCGGCTTCTCGCCCGACGATGTGCGGCATCTGTTGCTGACGCATCTCGATCGCGACCATGCCGGCGGCGTGCCGGACTTTGCGAAGGCCAAGGTGCACGTTCATCGCAAGGAGTACGATATGGCGGTGACGCATCAGGTCGCGCCGCCCGAAGGCCGCTACATCACGGCGCAATGGAAACACGGGCCGGATTGGGCGTTCTACGGCGCCGGCGGCGAGGACTGGTTCGGCTTCAAGGGCGTGCGCGCGCTCGGCGACCGCGAGCCGGACATTCTGATGATCCCGCTGCCGGGCCACACGCTCGGCCATTGCGGCATCGCGGTACGCGACAAGGACAAATGGCTGCTGCACGCCGGCGATGCTTATTTCCACCACGCGCAGCTCGATGCCAGGCCGCGGATCCCGCTGGTGCTCGGCATGTTCCAGCGCCGGGCGGACATGGATCGCGCGACGCGCATTCAGAACCAGGAGCGGCTGCGCCAATTGAAGGCGGCGCATGGCTCTGATGTTACGATCGTCAACAGCCACGATCCCGTCGATTACGAGACCTGCCGCTGCGGCGGGCACGCGCTGGCTGCGAGCTAGCGCTTGTTGCGCGCCGCGGGCGGCGGGGCGGGAGCGGGCAGCGGCGGCGGCGCTTCCTGCTTGGCCGCGACCGGCTCGGCCTGCAGCTTGCAGGACGAGGCCGCGAGCGAGGCCTGCGCCTGCGGCATCAGGCCGGGTTCCGGCGCCAGCGCTTTCAGCAGGATCAGGCCGGTCGAGGTCGGCGAGTCGATGATCAGCCGGTCGGCCGCCGTGACTTCCTCATCCTCCGGCAGCTCGTTGTGCTGCGCTTCCGTCATCAGGTCGAGCTCGATCACCTTCTTGCCGGCGGAACGGTCGTTGATCGCGTAATAGGCGACCTCGTTGCGGGTGTAGAACGACACCGACGTATAGGCCTGGCTGACCGGCACGGTGAGCTTGAGTGGCCCGGTGGAGAGATCGTAGCGGCAGATCGCCACCGCGAAGGCCGGATCCATCAGCGGCATCGGCGAGTTGCTCGGGTCGGCCAGCGGCAGCTGCGTCACCTCGTTGAGCTTGGTCATCGGCGTCAGCCGCGAATAGGCGTCCTGCGAGGCGATCCGCGGCAGCGCCAGCACGCTGACGAGATGCACCACGCCGCCGAGCAGCACGCCTGCGAGGATCGTGAACAGCACGCGGATCATGGGCAGCCCGTCGTTGCGATCGAGGGCATCGGCGCGTCGCGCTGGGTGCGGGTCGCGACCCCGACCGGCGTGTCGTAGAGGCGCAGCATCAGCGCGTAACGCTCGATGCCGCCGGTCGGCAGCCAGTTGCCGGCGCGCGAGCGCGAGGCGATGTGGATCTCGAACGTGCCGTCGGAGGCGCGCATGATCTCCTGGCTGGTGAAGCCGTAGCGCTGCAGCGAATTGGCGACGAGGTGGCCCTTGCGGTCGAACAGCGTCAGCGTCCAGAACCGCGCCGCCGGCGTCACGCCGCTGACCACGATATCGCAGCGGCCGTCGAGCGGCTTGTTCTTGTCGTCTGATGTTGCCGAGAACGCGATGCCGTCGCCGGTGCCGATCGGCAGCTCGCCGCTGCGCGCGATCGTGGCGCGCGAATAGGGGTCGACGTCGGAGGTGCCGTTCTTCGGCCGCGCCGTCCAGGCGCCGATCTTCAGCGTGCCGAGATCGGTGCCGCGCGTCGCCGTCGCGTAGGTCAGGCCGAGGCCGACGGCCGTGGCGATGACGAGTGCCAGCAAGGTGGTGAGGAGGAGCCGCACGTCAGTTCTTGCGTGGCGCAGGTGCTGTCGTGCCGTCCGGTCCGGCCGCGGCAACGTAGTTTTCGGGGAACGCCAGCGCGCTCGAGGACTCCGGCTTGCCGGTCTTCGAGGGCTCGTTCAGCGTGGTCTTGTTGGTCGTCTTGGCGGCTTCGTCGAGCAGCTTCTCGACCCGCACCAGGATATCAGCGCCACGCTTGGTCAAGACCGGCGGCGGACCCGGCTTGGTCTCCAGCACGCGCGGCGCCGCGTTGGCCTGGGCATTGGCCTGCGCCGGCTGCGGCGGCAGCTTCTGGCCCATGCCGACGCCGACGAGTTCTTTGACTTCCACGCCCTGATGCGCGGCGACCATGATGTCGTGCCAGGTCTGCGCCGGCAGCGAGCCGCCGGTCATGCGGTTGGTCGGCGAATAATCGTCATTGCCGTACCAGACCGCGCAGGTGAAGTTGCCGGTGTAGCCGACGAACCAGGCGTCGCGATAGGCGTTGGTGGTGCCGGTCTTGCCCGCGGTCGGAATGCCGTCGAGCGCGGCGCGGCGCGCGGTGCCTTCGCTGACCACGTGGCTCATCATGCCGGCCATGTCGGCGGCGATGTTCGGCGGAATGGCTTGCCGCGGCTTCGGGCCGTCGCGGTCCCAGCGCCACACCAGGTCACCGGCGCCGGTGCGCACCTCGAGTACCGAATGCGGCGTCACCGCCTTGCCGCGGTTCGGGAAGGTCGCGTAGGCCACCGCGTGCTCGATCACCGTGACTTCGTCGGAGCCGATCGGCAGCGACGGCGTGTCGGGCAGCGGCGCCTTGAGGCCGAAGCGGCGCGCGACCTCGACGATCTTGGCGCGGCCGGCCTTCGGGCCTTCCTTGCCGCCCAGAGCGATCGAGAGCTTGACCGGCACCACGTTAATCGAGCGGGTGATCGCCTGCGTCAGCGTGACCTGACCCGAATAGGAATGGCCATAGTTCTGCGGGCACCAGTTGCCGATGCAGACCGGGCCGTCGACGATCTTCGAGTTCGGCGTGAAGCCGTTGAGCAGCGCCGTGGTGTAGACGTAGGGCTTGAACGACGAGCCCGGCTGCCGGTAGGCGTCGGTGGCGCGGTTGAACTGGCTCGCACCGTAGTCGCGGCCGCCGACCATGGCGCGGATGCCGCCGTCGAGATCGGACACCACGGTCGCGGCCTGGGTCGCGTGATAGTCGCGCCCGAACTGGCGGAGCTGGTTCTCGATCGCTTCCTCGGCCGCCTTCTGCACGTTCATGTCGATCGCGGTGCGGACCACGAAGACGCGCTCGGTGTAGGATTTCGGGAAGGTGTCGACCAGCTTGCGCATCTCGTCGAAGGCGTAGTCGAGATAGTAGTTCGGCGAGTTCTCGTCACGCCGGTCGACCGCGACCGCTGGATTGCGGCGGGCGCCGAACACTTGGCCCTCGGTCATGAAGCCTGCATCGACGAGGTTGTCGAGCACGACGTTGGCGCGGGCGCGTGCCGCGGGCAGGTTGATGTGCGGGGCATATTTGGTCGGCGCCTTGAACAGGCCGGCGAGCATCGCGGCTTCGGCGAGGTTCACGTCGCGCACCGACTTGTTGAAGTAGAAGTGCGCCGCGCCGTCGACGCCGAAGGTGCCGCCGCCCATATAGGCGCGGTCGAGATAGAGCTTCAGGATCTCGTTCTTGGTGAGCCGCGTCTCCAGCCAGATCGCAAGGAAGGCTTCCTTCACCTTGCGCTCGATGGTGCGCTCGTTGTTCAGGAACAGGTTCTTGGCGAGCTGCTGGGTGATCGACGAACCGCCCTGGCGGACGCCGCCGGCCTGCGCGTTGGTGACGAGCGCACGGGCGAGGCCCGGAACGTCGATGCCGAAATGGTCATAGAAGCGGCGGTCTTCGGTCGCGAGCGTCGCCTTGATCAGATTGTCCGGAAAGTCTTCCAGCGGGATCGAGTCATTATGCTTGATGCCGCGGCTGCCGATCGGGTTGCCGTAGCGGTCGAGGAAGGTCACCGCGAGGTCGGACTTCTTCAGCCAGTCCTCGTCGGCGGTCTCGCGGAAGGCGGGGATCGCGAGCGTCAGCATCAGGATCATGCCGCCGAGCCCGATCGTCGCGGCCTCCGACAGCGGCTCGATGAACACCCAGCGCTTCCAGCGGCCGACATAAAAGCGGTCCATGAAGGTGGAATAGCGCTCGTAGAGTTCGCGCAGGCCCTTGCCCGACGAGAACAGCGTCGAGTCGATACGCGCATCGAGGTCCAGGAAGAAATTCCGGACCTTCTGTTTCCAATGCGACGGCATGATCTGAAGGACCGGACCCTTGATCAGTTCGACAGCGCTGCGGGCGCCCGAAACGGGCACAGGCCAGCGTCTTGCTTCGATGTTGCGGCAATCCCAAGGCGCTTTTGCGTCGTTGGGGACTCGTTCGTTGTTCTATCCGAGCGGCTGCCATAAACCAATGGCGCAGCTCGTGAATTTAATGAAAGCCCTAACGCTGCCCACCGGCTTTTTCGACCCCGCAATATCACCCCCCTTGCGGAGGGAGCGCCGGCGTCCCAAGAAGAGCTTTACCGCCATGTCAGGGATATCATGACCGCACCGCCCAAGCGTTCGTCGGACCAGGAGGGATTCTTCTGGAAAACCAAGACGTTGGAAGAGATGTCCAACGCCGAATGGGAAAGCCTGTGTGACGGCTGCGCACGTTGCTGCCTGGAGAAGCTCGAGGACGAGGACACCGGCAAGATCTATTTCACCCATATCTCCTGCAAGCTGCTCGATTCCGGCCTGTGCACCTGCAAGGACTACCCGAACCGCTCCGACCAGGTTCCGGATTGCGTCCGCCTGACGCCCGAGAACGTCCGGACGCTGAACTGGCTGCCGCCGAGCTGCGGCTACCGGCTCGTGGCCGAGGGGCGTGACCTCTACTGGTGGCATCCGCTGATCTCCGGTGATCCCAACACCGTGCATGAAGCCGGGGTCTCGGTGCGCGGGCGGGTGGAGGGTACCGAACTCGACGTCAACGACGCCGATCTCGAGGATCACATCGTGCGCTGGCCGGCGCTGCTGCCGAAACGGGCGCAATTGAAGAAGCGGCCCAAGGTGCTCGACAAGACGACCAAAGGGTGACGTCGCCACAGCGTCCGCGATCACGTGATCGCGAGAAGGTCGCGGCGGGATGCACCCATGCGCTTGGGTGCCTGCCTCAGCAGCGAATTGCTGCATAAATTGCGGATCAGAGAATGATTCCATCGCGGCACGCGCCCGCGCAGCAGCATTACGCCCCAAATGAACAAGTATGAACGGCAGAGCCGGATTCCTGCCGACCAAGAGACATTGCCCGACGACATTG
This sequence comes from Bradyrhizobium sp. AUGA SZCCT0105, assembly GCF_018129565.1. Lineage (NCBI taxonomy): Bacteria > Pseudomonadati > Pseudomonadota > Alphaproteobacteria > Hyphomicrobiales > Nitrobacteraceae > Bradyrhizobium > Bradyrhizobium sp. AUGA SZCCT0105. The sequence continues at coordinate 1,637,275 of NZ_JAFCMK010000001.1, forward strand.
CCGAAGAGCTGTCCCGCCTCCCGAGCGAGGTGATCGAACTCAGCGATGCGCCGCCGCTGGCGCCGCCGGCACCGCTCAATCCGGACGAAGTCCGCACCATCGTGATCAGCCTGATGCTGACGATGTTCCTGGCCGCGCTTGACCAGACCATCGTCGCGACCGCGCTGCCGACGATCGGGCGCCAGTTTCACGACGTCACCAACCTGTCCTGGGTGATCACGGCCTATTTGCTCGCCTCCACGGCGGTGGCGCCGGTGTTCGGGACGCTGAGCGATATCTACGGCCGCCGCGTCATGATCATCACCTCGCTCAGCCTGTTCGTGGTCGGCTCGGTGCTGTGCGCGGTCGCGCCCAGCATGACCATGCTGATCATTGCCCGCGGCCTGCAGGGGCTCGGCGGCGGCGGCATCATGCCCGTGGTCCAGACCGTGATCTCCGACGTGGTCACCCCGCGCGAACGTGGCCGCTACCAGGCCTATTTCTCCAGCGTCTGGATGGCCGGCGGCATTCTCGGCCCAGTGGTCGGCGGCGTGTTCGCCGAGCATCTGCACTGGTCGATGATCTTCTGGATCAACCTGCCGCTCTCGGCGGCGGCGCTGGCGCTGCTGCTGCCGAAGATGGGCAAGATCCCGGTGTTCCACCGCAAGCGCAAGGTCGACTGGCTCGGCGGCGTGCTGCTGATGGCCTCGGCCGTCGTGCTGATGCTGGTGCTGACCTGGGGCGGCACCCGGCTCTCGTGGCTGTCGCCGACCATTACCGCGATGATCGGCGGCTCGATCGCGCTCGCCGGCGCCTTCGTCTGGCACGCGCGCCGCGCCGACGAGCCGTTCCTGCCGCTGTCGCTGCTCGGCGGCTCGGTGGTGCCGTTCGCGATGGGTGCCGGCGGCTGCGCGCTCGGCGCCATGGTCGGGCTCACCGTGCACCTGCCGCTCTATTACGAGGTGGTCTATCACCTCACCGCCAGCGAGGCCGGCCTTGCGCTGATCCCGCTCGCGGCGATCTCGACCTTTGGCGCAGCGATCGCCGGCCGGACCATGGCGAAGGCCAAGCACTACAAGCGGGTCGCGATCGTCGGCACCTCGGTCGCTGCGATCTGCGCCGTCGGGATGGCCGTGACGACGCTGCCGCTGTGGGGATTGCTGCTGTTGATGAGCGTGTTCGCGCTCGGGCTCGGCACCACATTCCCGATCAGCGTGGTGTCGCTGCAGAACGCGGTGGCGCGTCCGCAGGTCGGCACCGTGACCGGCGCGATGAACTTCTTCCGCGCGATGATGGCCTCCTTCACGGTCGCCGCCTTCACCACGATCCTGCTGATGACACTGGGGACCGACATCTCGCTCGCCGGCGAGCATCATGCCGCCTCTGCCGGCACCGTCGGCGCGATCCCGATGGCCGACATGATCACCGCGTTCCGCTACGTGTTCGGCGCCGCCGCCGTGCTGCTGACCACCGCGTCCATCTGCATGATCACGATGGAAGAGCGCCCGCTCGCCGGTCCGGCCGCGCAGCCGGTCGAGATGGCGGAGTAGGGCGGTCAGCCTCGTAAATCGCAGTCGTCCCCCGAACGAACGCGGGGACGTTTCCGTGACGACGCCAAATTCCCGCCGTCGTCCTGGCGAAAGCCAGGACCCATAACCACCGCACTCGGTGATGGATGGGATCGTGGCCCCAGCATCGCGCGACAATTCTCATTTGGGGTAATGGGTCCTGGCTTTCGCCAGGACGACGCTGAATGTGTCGGATCAAGCAAAACAAGTGGTGGAATGGATTCCGGGCTCTCGCTTCGCTCGCCCCGGAATGACGAATTGAGAGACCGGCACCCCGCGCTTTATTCCCGCGCTGCCTCATATTTATTCAGCCGCAAAACGCCGACCCACTACTTTAGTTGTCGTCCACGCATGGCGATCTGCGCGCAGTTTCACTTGCTGCGCGTTTTGTCGCAGCTATAGTCCGGCCCAAGAGCTCGAAGCAGCCGAACAAAAAGAGGAGAGAAACAGGGTGAAAAGAACATCGCGACTGCCTGTTCATGCGATGCGGCGACTTGCCGGAGCGGCCGTGTTGGGCCTTTTGGTAGCCAGCCCCGGCGGAGCGCTGGCGGCCGACACCCTCAAGATCGGCGTCATCGCCGAAGCGCAGGCGATTGCCGGGGCGTCGATCCCGCAGGCGGCGCAGCTCGCCGCCGACGAGATCAACGCCAAGGGCGGCATCGACGGCCGCAAGATCGAAATCGTCTCGTACGACAATCACTCGTCCTCGGCGGACTCGGTGCGCGCATTCCAGCGCGCGGTCAACGAAGACAAGGTCAACGTCGTCATCTCGAGCTACATCAGCGAAGTGGTGCTGGCGCTCGAGCCCTGGGCTTCGCGCCTGAAGACCCCGTTCGTCACGCCCGGCGCCGCCTCGAACGAGATCAGCAAGAGCGTCCACGCCGATTACGAGAAGAACAAGTACACCTTCCACGGCTATCTGACCTCGGCGGCGCTGGCGCTGTCGGTCTGCGACGCCGCCAAGGAGCTGCTGGTCGATCAGAAGCACATGAAGACCGCGGTCATCATGAGCGAGGATGCGGCCTGGACCAAGCCGCTCGACGTCGGCTACGAGGAATGCCTGCCGAAGATCGGGCTCAAGGTCGTCGACCATATCCGCTTCTCGCCCGACACCACCGACTTCACGCCGATCTTCAACAAGGTCGAGGCCGCCAAGCCCGACGTGATCATCACCGGCATCTCGCATGTCGGCGTGCAGCCGACGGTTCAGTGGAAGAACCAGCAGGTGCCGATCCCGATGTTCGGCATCTCCTCGCAGGCGACCAACGAGACCTTCGGCAAGGACACCAACGACGCGGCGGAAGGCGTGCTGTATCAGGGCGTGTCGGGCCCGAACGTCGCGGTGACGCCGAAGTCGGTGCCGTTCGCGGAGGATTTCAAGAAGCGTTACGGCAACTATCCGTCCTATGCGGGCTACACCGCCTATGACGAGGTCTACTACATCGCGGATGCGGTGAAGCGCGCCGGCTCGGTCGAGGCCGACAAGATGGTCGATGCGCTGGAGAAGACCGATTGGGAAGGCACCATCGGACGCGTCCAGTTCTACGGCAAGGACGATCCGTTCACCCATTCGATCAAGTACGGCAAGGGCCTGATCACCGGACTGATGCTGCAGTGGCAGGGCGGCAAGCAGGTGGCGGTCTGGCCGAAGGAGGTCGCCAAGAGCGATCTCAAGTTCCCGAGCTTCATCAAGCTCACCACGAACTAACTGATGATCATGCTCCCGGGCCGGTCCCGGGAGCATCCGTATTCAGTTCCGCGTCCTCCACAACAGGCAGCTTTGCTGCCGCGGCCGATTTGAGATGCTTGCCCTACAAATCCTGATCGATGGCTTTGCCATCAGTGCGCTCTATGCACTCGGTGCCACCGGCTTCACCCTGATCTTCGGTGTCTCCGGCGTTCTCAACCTCTCCCACGGTGCCATCATGGTGGCCGCAGCGGTCGCGGCCTGGGCCGCGGCGAGCGTGCTGCACCTCGACATCTACTCCGGCGCGTTGTTCGGTGTCGGCGTGGCGCTGATCATGGCGTTCGCGACCTATTTCGCGGTCGTGAAGCCGATCCAGAATTCCAGGCGGATCCCCAACGAGGAGAAGGAGATCTTCGTCCTCACCGGCACCCTGCTGTGGGGCATCATGATCCAGGAGCTGATCGCCTATTTCTTCACCAACAATGCCAAGACGGTGCTGCCGATCGTCGAGGGCGTCGTCGACATCTTCGGCAACCGCACGCCGCGCAATAATATCTTCACCGCGCTGGTGTGCTGTCTCGTGATCGGCCTGCTGTGGCTCTTGGTGAACCGCACGCGGACCGGCAAGGCGGTGCTGGCGGCCTCGATGAACCCGCGCGGCGTCACCTTGCTCGGGCTCGAGCTCACCCAGATCTATATCGTGGTGTGGGGCATCTACGGCATTCTGGCCGGCATCGCCGGCGTGCTGCTCGGCATGTTCCTCGGCGTCAGCTCCTACAGCGTCGGGCCGCTGACCGCGAGCGCGTTCTCGATCGTGGTGCTCGGCGGCCTCGGCAGCGTCTCCGGTTCGCTGATCGCGGCCTTCGTCGTCGGCTATCTCGAGACCATCACGGCCTACATGATCTCGCCGGCCTACCGCACCATTCCGGCGCTGCTGCTTTTGGTGTTCGTGATGTATATCCGGCCTCAAGGCCTGCTCGGGAGGCGCTGAGATGGCCAACTTCTTTACCTCGCGCCTGTTCTTCATTTCGCTGGTCTGCGTGGTGGTTGCCGCGACGCTGCCGCTCTATGTCTCGGGCTACATCCTCGGCCTGCTCACCGTCGCGTTCTATTTCGGCGTGTTCGCGATGGCCTGGGACCTCTTGTTCGGGTTCGCCGGCGAGGTCAATTTCGGGCCGACCTTCCTGATCGGCACCGGCGCCTACACGGCCGGCATCCTCAACAACCAGTTCGGCTGGTCGGTCTATGTCTGCATCCTGCTCGGCGCGCTGGCGTCGGTGGTTGCGGGCTTCGTGCTGGCGCTGCCGGCGCTGCGGGTGAGGGGACCGTATTTCGGCCTCACGACGCTGGTCGCGGTGCTGATGCTGCAGAATTTCATCGTGGTGTTTGCTGACCTGACCGGCGGCGAGATCGGTCTCACCATCCCCGATGTCATCACCATCAATGCCGGCGCCAATTACTGGATCGCGCTCGGCTTCATGACCGTGAGCGCCGCGATCCTGTACGGACTGTCGCAATCGCCGGTTGGACTCGTGCTGCAGGCGAGCGGGCAGGACCCGGTGCAGGCCGGCGCGCTCGGCTTCAACATCGTCAAGCACAAGCTCGCGGCTTTCATCGTCAGCGCGTTCTTCTCCGGATTGTCCGGGGCGCTGCTGGTGTTCTACTTCGGCACCGCCTCGGTCGGCACCGTGGTCGACGTCGCGGTCGGCGTGAACGTCATCGTCTCCGCCGTGCTCGGCGGCCGGCGCACGGTGCTGGGCGCGGCGCTCGGTGCAATCTTCCTGATCGTGGCCGGCGAATTCCTGCGTCCGACCGGCGAACTGGCAACCTTCATCGTCTCGGCGGTGGCATTGCTCGTCGTGCTGTTCTTCCCCGGCGGTTTCCTCGGAGCAGCCCTGTCACGCGAGGCGCGCTCCTAAATGGATCAGACTGTGACCACTACTCCGACACTTGCAGTTCGCGGCCTGACCAAGCGGTTCGGCGGCCTGACCGCGGTGAAGAATCTGAGCTTCGAGCTGCGCCCCGGCGAGATCCTCGGCCTGATCGGGCCGAACGGCTCGGGCAAGTCGACCGCGATGAAGAGCGTGATGGGCATCGAGCGCCCGACCGCGGGCGAGGTGCTGTTCGACGGCGAGAACGTGGCCGGGCTGCCGGCGCACAAGATCGCGCGCAAGGGGTTTGGCATGGTGTTCCAGCACTCGCGGCCGCTGAACCGGCAGACCGTGCTCGAGAACATCATGGTCGCGCTGTTGCCCGACAGCCTGTTCATGCTGTTTCCCGACAAGGCGCTGACCGAGCGCGCCAAGTGGATCGCCGACCGTGTCGGCCTGGGGGCGGTGATGGATCGCCGCCCGCCAACATTGCCGTTCGCCGACCTGCGGCGGCTGGAGCTGGCGAAAGCAATCGCGCGTGATCCAAAAGTGGTGCTGGTCGACGAGCCGTTTGCCGGGCTGACCAGCACCGAGGTCGGCGTGTTCTCGCAGCTGATCCGCAGCTTCCGCGACGAGGGACGCGCGGTGATGCTGGTCGATCACAACGTCAAGAGCGTCGCGGCGCTGGTCGACCGCGTGCTCGCGATGTATCTCGGCGAGGAGATCACGACCGGCCGCGCCGAGGACGTGATGAAGAACGAGACCGTGCGGCGAGTCTATCTCGGCGGCGCGATCGAGACCCATGCGCGGCCCGAGACCTCGTTCAAGGACAAGGTGCCGCTGCTGCAGGTCGAGAATGTCAGCGTGCATTACGGCAAGGCGCAGGCGCTGGAGAACGTCTCGATCCACGTCCATGAAGGCGAGTTCGTCTCGATCGTCGGCCTCAACGGCGCCGGCAAGACCACGCTGTTCAACACCATCTCGGGCTTCCTGCCCTACACCGGCGAGATCCTGCGCGGCGGCGAGAAGCTGCGCGGCACCGGGCCCGCGAAAATTGCACGCTCGGGCCTCGTGCAATGCCCGGAATCGCGCGAATTGTTCGGCGAGATGACGGTGCGGGAAAATCTCGATCTCGGCGGCCAGCATCTGGACGACGCGGCGAGGGCGAAGCAGCTCGCGTGGCTGTTCGAGCTGTTCCCGATCCTGAAGGAGCGTCAGGGCCAGATGGCGCAGACGCTGTCCGGCGGCGAGCAGCAGATGCTGGCGATCGGCCGCGCGCTGATGATGCAGCCGCAGATCCTGATCCTGGACGAGCCGACGCTGGGGCTTGCGCCTGTCATCCTCGAATTGCTGTCGAAGGCGCTCGAGAAATTGCGCCAGACCACCAAGATCACGGTGCTGCTCGGCGAACAGAACGTGACCTTCGCGCTGCCCCATGCCGACCGCGTCTATGTGCTGGAGCACGCGCGGATCGTCTGGGAAGGCGATCCGGGCCGGTTCGCAGCGGAGGCCGGCAGGGACTTTCTCTGACGCTCAAAGTTTGAAGAATAACAAGACAAGCAAGGGAGATCATGATGCCAGCATATTCAACCGCCACCCGCGTGAGCCTGTTGGCCTCGGCGCTGGCGCTGTGCCTCGCGGCGCCGGCCTATGCGCAGTCCAAGGACCCGATCAAGATCGGAATCATCGCCGAGGTGCAGTCGATCGCGGGCGCGGCAACCCCGGGCGGCGCGCAGATCGCCGCCGACGAGATCAACGCCAAGGGCGGCGTGATGGGCCGTAAGATCGAGATCGTCACCTACGACAACAAGAGCTCGTCGGCGGATTCGGTGCGCGCGTTCCAGCGCGCGGTGAGCGAGGACAAGGTTTCGGCCGTGATCGCGAGCTACATCAGCGAGGTCGTGCTGGCGCTGGAGCCGTGGGCCTCGCGGCTGAAGATGCCGCTGATCACGCCCGGCGCCGCCTCGAACGAGATCACCAAGGCGGTTCACAACGACTATGAGAAGAACAAGTACACTTTCCACGGTTACCTGACCTCGGCCGCGCAGGCGCAGCTCGTCTGCGACGCGGCCAAGGAGCTGCTGGTCGACCAGCTCAAGTTCAAGTCGGTGGCGATCATGAGCGAGGACGCGGCGTGGACCAAGCCGCTCGACATCGGCTACGAGGCCTGCCTGCCCAAGGCCGGCCTGAAGGTCGTCGAGCACATCCGCTTCTCGCCCGACACCACCGACTTCACGCCGATCTTCAACAAGATGGAGGCCGCCAAGCCCGACGTGATCGTCACCGGCATCTCCCATGTCGGCGTGCAGCCGACGGTGCAGTGGAAGAACCAGCAGGTGCCGATCCCGATGTTCGGCATCAGCGCGCAGGCGCTGAGCCCGACGTTCTGGGGCGACACCAACGGCGCGGCCGAAGGCGTGCCCTCCCTCGCGGTGGCGACGCCCGACGTCGCGGTGACGCCGAAGACAAAACCGTTCGCGGCCGCCTTCAAGGCCAAGTTCGGCACGCCGCCGGCCTATACCGGCTACACCGCCTATGACGAGGTCTACATCATTGCGGAAGCGATCCAGCGCGCCGGCTCGACCGATCCGGACAGGATGGTCACCGAGCTTGAGAAGACCGACTTCGATGGCACGATCGGCAAGATCCAGTTCTACGGCAAGAACGACGAGTTCACCCACGGCATCAAGTCCGGCCCGGGTGCCGTCACCGGCCTCGTGTTCCAGTGGCAAGGCGGCAAGCAGATCACGGTCTGGCCGAAGGCGATCGCGGAAGGGAAGCTGAAGTTTCCGGACTTTGTAAAGCTGTCGCAGTAATTGCGGCGCGACAGTGATCCACACACTCGTCATGCCCGGGCTTGTCCCGGGCATCCACGCCTCTGGTGCTGTCGGGAAGAAAGACGTGGATGGCCGGGACAAGCCCGGCCATGACGATTTGAGAGAGTGAGCCCCGAACTACTTCCGCGTCGGCGGTGCCGTCTGGATCGTCGGCGCGGCGGCCGCAAGCAGGGCGGCACGATCGCCGTTGCGCGGCGGATAGATGCGCTGCTGGTTGATGGTCTGCTTAGTGAGCTTGGCGGCGGCGCCTGTGGTGTGCACCTCGCGGTCCCAGCCGGTGGTGTAGAGCGCGCCCCAGGCGCCGAGATCGAGCACCGTCACATACCAATCGATAGTGAGCGGCAGCAGGGGCTCACCGAACAGATCCGCGACCACATTGTGCCCGGCAAACCGGCCCATCGGCCGTGCGAACTGGCACGACATCACGGTCGAATGCTCGCCGTCGATCAGGCAGGCGGCAACGTCGCCTGCGGCGAATACGCCATCGAGGCCCTCGACGCGCATGCAATGATCGACCGGGAGGCGGCCGAGCGTGTCGCGCTTTACCGGAAGCGTTGCGGCAAGCGGGCTCGCATGCATGCCGCCGCACCACACCACGGTTGCGGCCGGAATGATCTCGCCGCTATCAAGCGTGATGCTGTCGGTGCCGACGGCGCTGACCCCGACGTTCAGCCGCGTCTCGATGCCGAGCGCGGCCAGCGCCTCGTTGATGACGGGGCGGCCATGCGCGCCGAACGTCGCGCCGACCACCGGATTGGGATCGATCAGGATGATGCGGTGATCGCCGCTGATGCCGGCATGCGCGAGCTTGGCCGGCATCTCGGCCGCAACCTCGATCCCGGTGAAGCCGGCGCCGACCACCGCCACCGTCGCGCGGGCCGGCGAGGGCGGCTGCTTGCCGAGCGCGGCAAGATGCGCGTTGAGGCGCGTGGCTGCTTCGAAGGTGTCGACATCGAAGCCGTGTGCGGCTAGGCCCGATATGGCGGGGCGGACCAGCTCGCTGCCGGTCGTCAGCACCAGCCGGTCGTAAGTCAGCGTGTCCGCGCCGGAGCCTGTCTTGACGACGACCTCGCGCTTCGCCGGATCGATCGCCGTGATGTCGGCCACGCTATGCCTGACGCCGACCGGATCGAGCAGGTCTTGCAGCGGCAGCGCGATATCGCCGAAATCGACCTCGTAATTGCGCACCCGGATGTTGTGATAGGCGTTGCGATCGACGACGAGAATCTCGGTGTCCGCCGCCCGCGCGCCGATCTCGTCGCGCTTGCGGGCAGCACCGAGCGCCGCCCAGAGACCGGCAAAGCCGGCACCCAGCACCAGGATGCGCGCCATCTCTCCCTCCGATCTCGGGTCGGAGGGAGCTTGCCTGCGCAAGCGAGGTCAAATCAAGTGGGTGAGGGCATGTGAGGTGCCCTCACGTCCCCGGCCGCGACACCTCGGTCTCCTTGCTGGTGATGAATTCCAGCAGCACCGGCACGCCTTCCCTGGTCTTCTGGATGCCGCGCTTGATCGCGGGGATGATGTCTTCGGGCTTGGTCACCCGCTCGCCATAGCCGCCGAAGGCCCGCGCCATCGCGGCGTAATCGCCGGAGATGTCGGTCGAGCGATATTTCTCAGTCGAGATCGGCATCACCTTCAATTCGATCGCCATCGAGAAATTGTTGAGCAGGATCGACATGATCGGAATCCGCTCGCGCACCGCGGTCTCGAAATCCATCCCCGTGAAGCCGATCGCGGCGTCGCCCCAGACATTGATGCAGAGCTTGTCCGGTTTTGCCAGCTTGGCGCCCATCGCGAGACCAAGCCCGTAGCCGAGCTGCGTGGTCTTGCCCCAGCCGATATAGGACAGCGGCTCGACCGATTTCCAGAACGGCGACAGCTGGTCGCGCGGGCTGCCGGCGTCGTGGGTGATGATCGTGTTATGGATGTCGACCGTGTGCTGCAGATCCCACAGCACACGGTAGGGATTGAGCGGCGCATCGTTATGCGTGAGCTTCGGCATCCATTTGGCGAGCCATTCCTTGTGGGAGGCGGCGATCTCCTCGGCGACCGCGCTGGCGTTGCGGTCCGCGGTCACGGTCTTGCCGATCTCCTCCAGCAGCGCGTCGAGCACCAGGCCGGCGTCGCCGACGAGGCCGATCCTGGCCTCGACATCCTTGTTGATGTGGTTCGGATCGAGCGTCGAATGGATGATGGTCTTGCCCTTCGGCATCGCGATGCCGAACGATGTTTCGGTGAAGGAGCAGCCGATGCCGAAGATCACGTCGGCCTCAGCGAGGAATTTCGGCACCGCGCGCGGCACGGCAAGGCCGCCGGAGCCGAGCGACAGCGGATGCGTCTCCGGGAATGACGACTTGCCGCCGAGGCTCGTGGTGACGGGGATCGCGAGCCGCTCGGCGAGGCGCTTCAGCTGCGGCCAGGCCTTTGCGTAGTGCACGCCCTGGCCGGCATAGATCACCGGACGCTTGGCGTTGACGAGCAGGGTTGCGGCTTCCTTCACATGAACGGGATCGGCGCCGTAGCGGGTGCGCAGCACCGGCGTGTAGTTCAGGGGCTCCGGCACCTCCTCGTTCCACATGTCGGCGGGGATCTCGACGATCACAGGCCCGCCGCGGCCGTTCTTCAACTTGGTGAAGGCGCGGCGGAAGATGTTGCAGACCTCAGCGGCGATGTTGATCGGCTCCGAGGATTTCGAGAACGCCTTCATCGCCTGACTGGAATTGAAGTTCGGATCGATGTTGGCAAGCCGGCGCGCATAACCCATCGGCAGTACCAGGACGGGTACGGATTCGCCGTAGCACTGCGCGACACCACCCATCGCGTTCTCGGCGCCCGGTCCGTGTTGCATGCAGAACGCGCCGATCTTCTCGCCCGAGGTGACGCGGGAGATCGCGTCCGCCATGTGCACGCCGATGCGCTCCTGGCGCACCATCACGGGGCGGATGTCGGCACTGGCGGCGTATTCGATCAAATGGTTGACCGGGTAGCCTGTGAGGATCTCGATCCCCTCGCGCTTCATGATTTCCGCGATCGCGGTGCCGAGCTTCATGACGGTCACTCCCTTTGAATGCGGCCGGTTCGTTCCGGCCTCGTTATCGTCCTGTCCGATAAAGGAACAGGATTCCGCCGCGAGGGTAAAGCGCCGCCGGGGCCGGATCAGGTAGTCCTGATATGCGTTTACGCCCAATCGTGGCTTGCCGCCTCGCGGGGCGAGGTCACGCTACAGGCAGAACTAGCAGCGAGTTTCTCTGCAACCCTTAAGCGATCGTTCATCCTGTCCATCAATGCGCCGTCAACCAATGTGGCCTAGTTTTGCTGGAATATTACTACGGCGCGGGAGAAAAAGCCGCGGGCATCGGACAGGAGCTTTTCATGCGCGCGTTGCTTGCAAGATTTCTGCGCGATGACGTCGGGGCTACGGCGATCGAATACGCCATCATTGCCGGCGGCATCAGCATCGTGATCGTCGCCGGCGTCAGAGGCATCGGTACCACTGTGAGCGGCCAATTCACTGCCGTCAGTTCGGCATTCAAGTAGGCGCCACCAGACACGCTTCACGCTTTCTGATTCAGTCGCCTCCACCGTTTCCATTCAGCGCGCGCAGCATCGCGATGCGCGCGAACGTCAGCCACCCGCACCTCGTTCTGCCGCGTTGATCAGATGCGCATCCGGAACCTACCAGCGCGCCTGCTGCTGGGTGTGCTCCGATAGCTTGATGATGTAGCCGGCCGCCTGCTGCAGCGCCGCGACCTCAGCCCGCCTTCTTCCGCGCCGCGGTGCCTTGCGCACGCGCGGGCTTCTCGGCCTTCTTCGGCTCGGGCTTGACCGCCTCCTTGGGCTCGCGCTTGCCGCTGCCCGAGATCGGCAGCAGCATCTCGCGCTGGCCCTCGATGCGCTTCTTCGGCTTTTTGCCTTTCGCCGCCTTGGCCTCGGCCTTGGCCGGAGCGGCCTGCTTCTCGTTGGCGAGGCTCTTCTTCAGCGCGTCCATCAGGTTGATGACATTGCCGCCGGCCTTCGCCGCGGGCTTGGCGATCTTGATGCCGTTGCGCTTCTGGTTGATCAGGTCGATCAGCGCCTGCTCGTAGCGATCCTCGAAATCCTCCGGATCGAACTCGCCGGACTTCTGCTCGACGATGTGCTTGGCGAGATCGAGCATATCCTTGGTGATCTTCACATCCTGGATGTCGTCGAAATATTCCTTCTCGCTGCGCACCTCATAGGGGTAGCGCAACAGCGTGCCCATCAGCCCGTTGTCGAGCGGCTCGAGCGCGATGATGTGCTCGCGGTTGGTCAGCACGACGCGGCCGATCGCGACCTTGTCCATGCTGCGGATGGTCTCGCGGATCACCGCGAAGGCGTCGTGGCCGACCTTGCCGTCGGGAACGAGATAATAGGGGCGGATCAGATAGCGGCTGTCGATCTCGCTGCGCGGCACGAATTCATCGATCTCGATGGTGCGGGTCGAATCCAGCGCGATGTCGTCGAGCTCTTCCTTGGTGACCTCGATATAGGTGTCCGTGTCGACCTTGTAGCCCTTCATGATGTCGTCGGTGGAGACTTCCTCGCCGGTCTCCGCGTCGACCTTGGCGTATTTGATCCGGTGGCCGGTCTTGCGGTTGATCTGGTTGAAGGAGACCTTCTCGGTATCCGACGTCGCCGGGTACAAGGCAACCGGGCAAGTCACGAGCGAAAGGCGCAAAAAGCCCTTCCAGTTGGCGCGGGGGGCCATAGGGAAAACTCCGATTACGCAACCGACGGAACGGTCAAGGATAACACCGGGAACCCCGGTTTGAAACAACGCGGCCCGGTGAATCTGGCAACGGCGTTAACCGTGGCCTCGAGCCTCCGCCCGTTTGACGCGGCGGCTGCGTTGTCCGTTGGCCAGCCGTCAAGCGGCCCGGAACACCACGCGTTGGCCTTCAGAAGGGGGCGGCAATCGCCGGAATTTCAGGCACTTAACCAAAGAGGTCGCCACGGCAGCGGAACGACACGGTCAGATCATCGAAACCCCGACCGAGGCGCGCCAGGCCGAGCCCGGATCTTCGGTTCCCGCGCTGCTCACGGCCTCCACTGGGCTCGCAGTCTTGATCCCCGGAATTGTCTGGTTCGCCTTTCCCGGGTGACGCTGCGATCGCGGCCTCTCGCATGCGAGGTCTTGATTGTTAAACTGAGATACACGCAGAGCGGCCACCATGCGCTTGCGGGGTGTGCGGTCGATCACGCATGCGTCTCGCCACGGCCGTCGCGCGTGCGGTCGCAGGGCAGTCGCCGCCCATTCTCTGGCTCGACGGTCGGTTTGACGCGCGACGCGCATCCGCGGCGCAGATCGCAACATCACGCAACTGAAAATTCCGGCGCGCGGACTGCTGAGGTCGCGGGAGCCGATCACTGACCACGTCACGCGGAATTTTCTTGAGCCAAGACTTTGTCAGCCAAGACTTTGTCAGCCAGGACGTGAGCCAGGAATCGTCTTCGATGGCCCGCGCCTTCACGAGATTTTGCAACCGAGATCTGTGACATGCGAAGCGAATTGCTGCCGTGACGCGTCATGAGATCATCGAAATTGGCTGCTAGCTGATTTGAATCAGATGCGTCTTGAGCTTGAGATGTTCTATCCGCAAGAAGAAAAAAACTCGCTGTTGGCGCGCCTCAAGGAGAAAAGCGTTTCAGGTGCCTTCGTTGGATTGACGCTGCTGGCGATGGCGGGGTGGATCTATCTGCTCAGCTCGATGTTCCTGAAATTCATGCTGTGGTGGTTCTCCTGAGGCGCCTCGCGCGCGAGAACAACCGATGTGGGGGCGCCGGGTCATTATTGCGCCGTTCGATTGCACAAAAAATTCCAGCGGCTGAACATTCTTTCGGCGCGCGCAATCATGATGTCGTCACAACTCCGAATGTTAATAACACCGAATCTAACATGGACGAATGTGATGCTTTCCCCTGTCCTCATCCTTGCGGCGGCGTTCGTCGCCGGCTTCTTCTCCGGTTTCGCCGCGCGCGCGTGGCGATCGCGCAAGCGCCGCGCGCAATATCGGATCTATGCGCCGTATGTGGCGCCGCCAGCCGCCAAATCGGCGAGGCGGGAACAGCCGCTCACCGCATTCGGCCACATGCGCCGCGCGTTCTAGCGGGCTAGCCCGGCAGAGGTAGCGCGACAGTGGCGTGAGTTGGGGTTGGCGGGCGACATGCAATCGGTCATCTTGTCTTCGTTGCGGCAGCCGGGCTGGGTTCGCGTGCCGGCGGGGTGTTGCCGCTGGCCCGCGCATCGTGAGGGAACTTGCACGCATGAGTGATCTCAGGGGGCATTCGCCAAGGCGGTATGTCGTCGATGTCAGTGGACGGCGCGTGCTGGTCGGTCTCACGCTTGAAGAGACGTCGGAATTCGAAGGACTGGACGCCTCCCTGCCGGTGCTGGGCGGGCAAGCCCACGGTGCGGAGCTGATGCCATCAGCCGTCGAGGGACGGTGGGTCGAGCTCTATGACAAGCACGACAAGGCCTGGATCAAGTGGAAGGCCGACCTGAGGGCCGGGCAACAGGATAATTCACTCTTTTTTAACTAAGACCGGGCGATTTTGAGCGATACTGCCTGAGTGGGCCCGAACCGGATACTGATAGATGTTTCAGCTGTTTCTGCGGGCTCGCGCGCATGACCTGATCAGGTCGCGGCGGAGCGAGGAAGGTTTTAAGGCACGCTCGGCCGAGCGCGATGCCGAGACCGATCGCGCCCGAATCGGATCGATCATGGCCGCGATCGAGGCCGCGTTGCAGGCCGCCGAAAGCGAGCAATCCGGCCTTGGCCGCCGTGTCGACGATGTTCTGGCCCGCGCGGCGGTGACGCTGGGCAACGGCACCGACGAGTATCTGGAACGCGAGGCGCTTGACAACTATCATCAAGACCTGTTTGACGCCGAGATCTCCAACGGCCAGCGTCGGCTGAAGGAATTGGCGACCGAGATTGCGCACTTCAAGTTCATGAAGGCCGCGGTACTGAGCCGCTTTCCGGACTACAAACCTCCGGCCGCCAGCAACTGACGCGCCCCGCGGCCGCAGCGCGAAGCCAGAATCTGCGGCCCGCACCTGACGGCGTATGCGGCCTGGTCCGGCGCAAGGCGAAAGGCACAGGCGAAACGTGGTGATCGCAGGCAATTTACTCGTCACGGGCTGTGCCGGCTTTATCGGCTTCCATCTGGCGGA
The DNA here is from genome assembly GCF_018129565.1 of Bradyrhizobium sp. AUGA SZCCT0105. Lineage (NCBI taxonomy): Bacteria > Pseudomonadati > Pseudomonadota > Alphaproteobacteria > Hyphomicrobiales > Nitrobacteraceae > Bradyrhizobium > Bradyrhizobium sp. AUGA SZCCT0105. The sequence goes on from NZ_JAFCMK010000001.1 coordinate 1,652,412, forward strand.
GCATTTGCTGCGGGCAGGGCAGCCGGTCATCGGCATCGACAATCTGAACCAGTATTATGATCCGGTGCTTAAGCACGCGCGGCTCGATCTGCTCAAGCAGCACCGTGGCTTCACCTTCCTGGAACTCGACCTCGCCGACCGCGCCGGGATGAAGGCGCTGTTCGAGCGCTATCGCTTCGAGGTCGTGGTGCATCTCGCTGCCCAGGCCGGCGTGCGCTACTCCCTGCAGAACCCGCAGGCCTACGTGGATTCCAATCTGGAGGGCTTCGTCAACGTCCTCGAGGGCTGCCGGCATACTGCGTGCCGCCACCTGCTGTTTGCGTCGTCATCGTCGGTCTATGGCGCCAACACCAAGCTGCCGTTCTCAGTCCACGACAACGTCGATCATCCGGTCAGCTTGTACGCGGCTACCAAGAAGGCCAATGAGTTGCTCGCCCATTCCTACAGCCACCTCTATCGCATCCCGACGACGGGGCTGCGGTTCTTCACCGTCTATGGGACGTGGTATCGGCCGGACATGGCGCTCTATGCGTTCGCGGACGCGATCACCAAGGGGAAGCCGATCCAGTTGTTCAACAACGGCAACATGCGGCGCGACTTCACCTATGTCGATGACGTGGTCGAGGCGATGGTGCGGCTGATCGGGCGCGCGCCCGAGGGCGACGTCAATTGGTCGGGCGTGCATCCCGATCCGGGTTCGAGCAAGGCGCCGTGGCGCGTCTACAATATCGGCAACTCCAGGCCGGAAGAACTGATGCATGTGGTCGCGCTGCTCGAGCAGGGCTTCGGCCGGCAGGCCGAAAAGCAGTTGTTGCCAATGCAACCTGGGGATGTTCTGGAGACCTCAGCCGATGTCTCCGATCTTGAGCATGAAATCGGCTTTCGGCCGCAGACGCGGATCGAGGACGGCATTGCTAAATTTGTCGTTTGGTACCGGGCTTATCACAACGTCGATCGGACGTAGCGCGCTCGTTAGCGAATTCCGGCTCGAGAAAAACCTGGCTCGGCGTGGAACGGAGTGCGGCACTGAGAGTTGTCAGTGGTTTTGCGTTCGCGTCAGCCGTGATCATCATGTCCAGTGCAATCGTTCCGGCGCACGCGATCGACGCCCAGGTCGCACGCGCCTGCGATGCCTTGGTCGCGAGGGCGTTTCCGCCGCGAGAGCCCGGCAACTCTGCTTCCGGCAGCGCGAGGGGCGGGGCGAGGGATCAGCGCGACTATTTCAACCCATGCGTCGCCAATGGCGGCAAGATGGGCGACCACACGCCTCCCAAATCGAAATAGCGCACGGTCGCGATGCGCGTTGCGAATTAGCGATGCTTATGGCGGTTGGTCGAATCCGCTGCTGTCCGCCGTGGCAATCGTGCAAGCGCCTGTGAGAAAGTGAAGGCATTCGCTGCCTCTGCTGAAGCCGAAATGCCTCATTACCGCTCATTTCGAATTCGAATAGCATTGTCGCATTCGGCCAGGTCGAGGTGGATATCTTGCATGATCGAACGTGTGGCGTTGATTCCCTCCGCCGCATCGTCAGGGCGGATCAGAATGCTCAGATCCGCGGCCTCGAGATCCGAAACGGATCGAAACATTCTGCGATCAATGCAGACGACGCGGAGTCGGTTCGCTGCATCCATGCTGCTCGGTTCAACCTGTTATGCGCGGCGAAAAAACTGATTGATCGAAAGCAGCAGATTTAGTGTGTGCACGCGGTGTTTGGTGGAATATCTGGTTCGAGGCTGGAACACCTCATCACGTCCCGAGCCATTGGCGCGGCGACATTGTGATAGCCGGCAAGCGTGTCGCCGGTTTCGACGCCGATCGCTGCGATCAACGATCGTCAAATGATTTCATGCTCTTGCTCGCGCCTCACGGTCAGTGCCGGCTGCGCTCTTTGGCCGCGCGCCGCGTCGCTGCCGCTGACATCCCATCGCGACGACACATATAAGGCCATCGATCGAACGTTTCGCGATCAGGTTGTGGAACCTGATTGAGAAAATTTAACGCGGAGCCACGTTCGTCGCAAACCTGCCCCATTAACCGCATTCCATATGTGTGAACTAAAACTCTGTCATTGAAACTTCAATCACATCGCTCATACCCTTAACCGCAGAGCGAGGGCGCGCCATGAAGCAGCACAAAGTACAACATTCGCATCAGCCAATCGAAGAGGCGTTGCTCGCGACCAATCAATCGCTGCGCAACGAAGTCGTTGCGCTGATGCTTGATATCGCCGCGTTGCGTGAAATCCACGAGCGCCCAGCTGCGTCTCGTTCGTTCGGCATGTCGCGTGAGCAGAACGCTCCGCGCGTCGCATTGCGCCGGGTTCACCACAGCTGAAGTCCGTCAGCCTATTTCTCACTGAGCAGAATTTGCGGCCACATCCAAGCCAGTCCGGCGAGGATGTCGGCGCCTGCTGCTATGGACAATTCAATTTTAAATTGAATGTTGTCCCGCCCGATCCTCGTTTTGGGCGATCTGGCGCGATCTAGCTGTGGTTGCCGTGTGGACAGTTTGTGGTCGTGAGGGCAGGGCAGTCAGTGCTCTTGCCGCACCGGCTTGTGCGCCACGACGTAGGACAGGCGCTCGCGCAGGATCCACGTCTGCAACACCAGCTCGACGGCGGTATGCCGGAGCTCGGAATTCTCCGCGACGAGGCGTTCCAAGGCGTCGGTCGCCTCGCTGGACGCGGATTGCTTCCCCTCGAAGACCTTGAGACGCGCCATAGTGTCGATCCTCGTAAGATGTGTCGATCAGAGGCTGGCTCTGACAAGCGTCAGCACAGAATAGTTCGCGGATTGTCGGGCGGTCGTGGTTCCGCCTGATGGCCTCGGGTGGGAAAGCGCCTAATTGATAATTCGCGGATCGAGCTATGAGTGTTAGGTTTCCTGAAAATGATCCTCAAATATGTTGAAACTCTCATGACACTTAACGTCCTAGTAACTACCGCTGCGCGTGCGTGCCCGCAAGCTGCCGGACGCGAAGGTCGCGGGATTAATTTGTTAGAATGTTGTGAAACTCTCGCTTTATCGGCGGCGTAGCTATCGCGGAGAGGCATGGTGCACTCACAATCTGTCGCAGGACCGATTGGATGTTCTCATTTGCTTCTCATTCAGGAATGCAAACGGTGCGCCAATTATCCCGATCAAATTGTCATACGTAGAAAGTCGTATAACTTTTTATGTGAGATCGTCTTCCGGCGGGAATATTGCTCATATATTCCGGTAAACACCTTGCAGCTTCGGTGTTTCTTCGCACAATGCGGCGCTGCCTACGGCAAGTTCGAGGCTCCCGAAGGCCCCCCGGGAAATCCTCAATTTGAATTTCCTGTTGCATTTACATAGCTTATAGGCCATGCGATGATTGCTAATCTAGGGGGCAATGAGATGACCAATGAGGCGTCATTCAACTGACGAGATCAGTTCCAAGGTCAAACAAGCCGAGGAACTCATGGCGCGGGGGCAATCACAAGCCCAGGCGTGCAAGGTGCTGGGCGTTAGCGTGATGACATTTCACCGCTGGCGCAAGCAGGAGGCTGCTCGCGGCCATCACCCGAATGGTACTGTGACCGAGCTTGCCGCTCGTTCCGATGATCGAGATGGTATTCCCCACGTCCACAACCGTATTGACGAATTGCGGCTGGAAAATGAACGGCTGCGTCGGATTGTGACCGACCTGCTGCTCGAGAAAATGAAGATCGAGGAGAAGCTTGCGCTCAGATCCAGCGGCGGAAACGGTTTGCCTCGCCGTGGTGAAGTCCAGAGCTGACGTAAGCTGACCCGCTAGTGGATACGCGAGGGCCTGGGAGCCAGCAGCAGCTGGTCGCTCAGATGCGCTTTCTCCGATCTTGCGCGCAGCTCCTCGAGGATCGGACGCAGTCTCGCCTGTGCGAGGTCCAGACCTTTGACAATGTCCTGATTCGGCATTTCGGCCGGAAAACGGGCCGAACGCAGCTTTGTTTCGACCGCCTTGACCAGCAACTCGACGTCGTCGCGGTGCTGGCCGGCGACCAGTTCGGCGCCCATCAGGCGGATGAGATGGAGCAGGGCCAACAGCGCGGCCTCGGTTTCGCCAGCCGATGAACTCATGGAAGCTCTCTGCATGATATTGCCGGCAGGTCTTGCGAGCTCACGACCTGCCTGATATTAAACATGTGAATTGTTAACACGAATGTTAATTCCCGATGACGGACCTTTCGGACGCTCGAATAGCGAAGGTACCGGTTAGCTTCGGCGCCTTCTCGTTCGCTTTTGCCTCGCTCGAGGCGTTTGCTGTCGTCGTCGAGATGATCATCGTCGTGCTGTCCAGTATCATTGGCGGCGCGGCCTATCACCTGTTTTACTACCACACGGTTTATAGCAACAGCTTCGAGGGTTTTCTAGGGATCGGGGTCCTCGCCGCAATCCTTCACATGTTCGTGGCGAAGTCGCAGGGCCTCTACAATGCGCAGGTGCTGGCCGGTCTCGATCGGCGCTGGAGCAGCCTGCTCGGCGGGTGGCTGCTGGTGGTCCTGCTGATGACCCTGATCATCTTCCTTCTGAAGGTTGGCTCCGGCGTCTCGCGCGGGTCGGTGATGTCGTTTGGCCTGATCGGCGGCCTTGGGCTGGTGACCGGACGGATGCTGCTGCAGGCGCCGCTGCAACGCGCGATCGACCGCGGCATGCTGGCGACGCGCCGCGCGATCGTGGTCGGGATGGCGGACGAATTGTCCCGGGTGCGGCAATCGAGCCTGCTGCGCGATTTCGGCCTCAGCGAGGTGCGACGGATCCAGTTGTCCGGCCTGTCCGACAACGCGGGCGACCGCGCCGCCGTCGCGTCGGCCATCCGCGCGGCACGGGAGTGCGGCGCCGACGAGATCACCCTGGCGATGCCCTGGCAGGAGGAACCGCGCATCCAGTTCCTGTGCGATCAGCTGCGGGCGTCACCGCTGCCGGTGCGGCTGCTGCCGGATCGGACGGCGGAGCGATTCCTGGCGCTGCGGATGGTGGCGTCCGGCCCGATACCGACGCTGGAAATGCAGCGCTCGCCGCTGACCTCGGTCGAGCGTGCCGGCAAGCGGCTGTTCGACATCGTGGCATCGAGCGGCCTCCTGGTGCTGTTCGCGCCGCTTTTGATCGGGACGGCGATTGCGATCAAGCTCGACTCCAGGGGGCCGGTCCTGTTCCGGCAGCGCCGCAACGGGTTCGATGGCAAGCAATTCACCATCCTCAAATTCCGCTCCATGCATGTGCTCGAGGACGGCGATGTCATCACGCAGGCTCGCGCGAACGATCCGCGGCTGACCGGGATTGGCGCCACGCTGCGCCGCCGCAGCATCGACGAGCTGCCGCAGCTGGTGAACGTGCTGCGCGGCGACATGTCGCTGGTCGGGCCGCGGCCGCATGCGCTGGCGCATGACGACAAATATTCGAAGCTGATCGCAAGCTATGCGCAGCGCCAGCACGTCAAGCCGGGCATCACCGGCCTCGCACAAGTGCAGGGACTGCGCGGCGCGACGCCCGCGATCGAGGACATGCAGCTGCGCGTCGCGCACGATCTCATCTACATCAAGAGCTGGAGCTTCGTGCTCGACCTGCGCATCCTGTTGCGCACCGTCGGCGCGGTGCTGCGGCACAAGGGAATCTAGCGGGTCGGGCATCCGGCGGCTGCCCGCGTGCCGGCGCGCGCTACTCCGGAATGCTCTGGCCGGCGTCCTTGAATTCCGCCTCGATGATGCGCCGGTTGGCATCGATGGCCACGCGATAGGCCTGGCCGAGCGCGCCCTTCAGCTCCGGCGCACGGGTGAGGATCAGGCGGATCTGCCGCTGCAGCAGATCGACCAGCTCCACATCGCGCGTGGTGTCGACCTGCGCCAGCAGGATCAGCCGCGGCGCGATCAGGTCGCTGCGGTTGAAGCCGGTGTAGTAGGACATCTTCAGCGCCTTCGATGCGGTCGGGTTCAGCCAGTCGAACCGCCCGGTCGCCGAGGCGAGGCCGAACCAGCCGCCGGCGTCCATCGGCGAGAGCCGAAGCGCGCGGGTGAAGGCGGCTTCGGCCGCCTCGGGCGAGGTCTGCAACTCGCTCCAGCCGTCGGCGAGCCAAAGTTCGCTCCTGACCACGCCGACATCGGCGGCGAGCCAGGGTTTGCCGCGCAATGCATCGGCGGCCAGCCACCAGATCGACAACGCCAGCGTCGCGGCGCCGATCGCTGCCGCGGCCGGCACGAAGGCCGGCGACAGCTGCCGTGCGTCTGCCTTCGCGCTAGCCATGGCGCGCTGCCCGGTTGCCGGTCATCAGCAGGGTTCGCTGCGCGCCCTCCAGCTTGACGCAGGTCAGGCGGCCCGTCGCATAGGCGCCGGTGTCGACATTGATGCGGTTGCGCAGCAGCTCGGCTTCCTGCACCGGCGTGTGGCCGTGGACCACGACCTTGCCGAAATCATCTTCCGACACCAGGAAGTCGTCGCGGATCCAGAGCAGGTCCTCCTTGCGCTGTTGCTTCAGTGCGACGCCGGGCCTGACGCCGGCATGCACGAAGAAATAGCGGCCGCGGGAATAGCTGATCGGCAGCGAGCGCAGGAAGGCGAGATGGGCCGGCGGCATCTGGCGGACCAACTGCCCGGCGAGCGCCCTGCGTTCCGCGGCGTCGGGATTGAGCGAGGGCGTCAGTCCATAGGACATCAGCGTCTGCAGGCCGCCGAATTGCCGCCATTGCGAGAGCATGTCGGGATTGACGAGAAACTCCAGCAGGCAAGCCTCGTGATTGCCGAGCAGGCAGACCAAACTTTGGGTCCGGCGGCGTTGATCGAGCATCGCGATCACATCGCGCGAATCCGGTCCGCGATCGATGTAGTCGCCAAGGAAGACCTGGATCGGCCGCGCGGGCCGGAACTTGCGGATATCGGCGTCGATCCGTGCGCAGATCTCGTGCAGCAGGTCGGCGTGTCCGTGGATATCGCCGACGGCGTAAATGCAGGTCTCGTCGCCCTCGTCATGTTCGAGGTCGCCGGTCTGGCCGACCATACGCCGGAGGAGGCTGCGCATCTGCGGTCTAGCCCGCCTGCAACGGTGAACGGCTGATCCGCTGTGCCAGTCCTGTTCCGATCACGGCTCCCAACACGATCACTCCGGGCAGCGCCGGCAATTCCGGCAAGGTAAAGGCGGCGAGCGCCAGCATCAGCAACACGGCTGCCGCCGCCGCTGGATAGGACCAGTCACGGCCGCGATTGCGTGCACCGGCCATGAACGCAGCGATGCCCACGATCGTAACCGCGAGTGAAGTCCAGAACATGGCGGAACCGAACTGCGCGATCAAGGCGGCGGCACTGGTCGCCACCACAGGCCGCGTGGTTGCGCCTTGCCAGTCCATGTAGGTCGATGCCAGCTTTGCCGTGGTGCCGGCGCCGCCGCCGAGCGCGGGCAGGTCGGCGAGCAGATTGTGGGTCGACTGCACGAGCTCGTCCGGCGCATGGGTGAAGGCTATGGCAAGCGCCACGTCGGGATGACGGTTGGCGATCGCCGTTAACAGCGCGATCAGCGCGATCGCAGCCGCAGCGGCAGCGCTGCTCCAGCGACGCAGATGAAGTTTTCGCGCGGCGAAGGTCATCAGGACGAGCACGATGCCCGCTGCGATTGCGATCGCGGCACCGCGCCTTCCGTACCAGCAGGCGCTGGCGGCGCAAAACAGCGCGCTGGCGGCGAGCAGCCGGCGCAATCGGGCCGACTGGGCGGCCGTGCGGCCGCCAATATGTCCGCCGACATCGAGCGCGCGCGCAAGGCTGAACGGGACGCCCATGAGAACGACGACGAGGAATCCGTTTGCCGTCCCGTCGTGCGCAGCGTCGGCCGCGCCAAGCCAGGCTTTGATCGGATCGCTATACAACAGCAGGATCAGCGCCGCGACGGCCGCGGTCGCTGCAATGCTGCGGGCCACCATGTCGGCGCGGCGGGCATCGATTGCGATCGCCGCGGCGGTGATCATGACCGAGAGGAGCGACAGCCAGAGCAGCAGCGCGCCAAGGCTTGCACCGGTATCGATCGTGATGCTGCCGCGGAGCGGTGTCTCCAATGTTTCGCCGGCGAACTTCCACACCGGATGCGCCCAGAACGTCAGCGGAAGCATCTGCAGGATGATCCAGAGCATCGGCACCAGCGCTGCCGCCACGGCGGGCCCGGCGACCCGCTTCAGGAAAGACAGTTCACCTGGCCGGATCGCCATCAGGCTTGCCAGCAGTCCGAGCGACGTTGCGGCGCCGACCAGGCCAATGGCGAGCGACGCATCGATGAGACCCACCGGTATCGACGCCCCGATCAAGATGCAGATGAAAGCCGTGACGTTCCACACGGGAGGGGCAAATCCTTGGGAAACAGGTCCTGCGGAAGATCAGAACGCAAGGCAGCGGGATGCCCCGGGCTCGCCGCAAGGTCAATGGAAATCGGGCGGGCCAGATCGCACGACCGCGTAGCGCGCTACTGCGGACGGCGCGCGGCGATGAGCGGCGGCGAGGTGCGGGACCGGAGCAACGGTGTGAGGGCGCTCGCCAGATATCCGCCCTGCAGCGATACCATGGCGATGATCATGAGCAGCGCAGTCTCGGACCACGAGAGGCGCGCTACACCGATGGCGGCCAGCAGCATCAGTTCGGCAAGCATCACCGGCACCAGCACCAGACAGTGCTGGCGCAGCCCGAGCACGGCGCCGCCGATCAAATTGCCAAGCAAAACAAATAACATAACCAAACCCTGTGCCCGCATATTATCGGGCCGGGTCCTAAGCCGGGGTTAACCCGGTCGTCGCAAATCGTCGGAAGGTCACACGAAATCAAAGCCCAAGATCAAAGCCCAGGCGATGTCGCGCGGGGCCGCTTGCCTCACGGCGCCGCGCCGGTGCTGCTGAATTGCCTCATCTTGCTAACATTTTTTATCAATTGCGTGCAATATATCGCGGATTATTGTGATTGTGGCAGTCGGCGCGTTACGGCTCCGCCGGAGTATTTGAATGTCGCGTGCGCATTTCATTCGAGCAATGTCATGCATCAGATCCGTAACGCTGAACGGTCCGATCGTGGCCGCCTACAACGCAACTTTACTTCGTAATTCAATCAAGCTTGCGCCCTGATACTGGGGCGTGAGCCGGCCCGGCCGGCTTCATGACACGCTTACGATCACCTTCCGGCTCACGCGGGGCGACGGCATTGCCGTGGCCGGTGCGATGGTCGTCATGGCTGTTCTGCGCCGTCGTCGCTTTGGCTCCACTGCCGCTCGGCTCGGTCGGCGGCGTCGCGTCCGCGATCTGGTCGGTTCTGCTCGGAATCGCCTTGCTCGGGGTGCTGCCGATGCGTTTGCGCGGCAGCCAGCTCGCAATCCTCGCGATGACGGCACTGCTGACGGCGCTCGCCATGCTGGTGTTGCACGAGCAGTCGGCGGTGCGGCCCTGGTTGGGCGTGGCGCCGAACGCGCTGTGGGCGGAGGCCGGCAAATTGCTGCCCGCCGAGCTTCCGCCAGCCGTGACGATCGCGCGCGATCAGCCGTTCTATTCCGTGGGCGTCGGGATCGTCTGCCTGCTTAGCTTTGCGATCGGGGTCGTGCTCGGTGCGAACCGCGCATTGGCGCGCGGGTTGCTGCGGGCGGTGGCTGTAGCCGGCCTGGTCTATGCGATCCTTGGCATCGTCACCTTCGTGATCGATCCCACCCGGAACTACCTGCTTTACGAAAAGCAGGCTCATCTGGAGTGGTTGACGTCTCCCTTCGTCAACCGCAACACGGCGGGCATCTATTATGGCTGCTGTGCGCTGATCTGGCTGTTGTACGGCTGCGAATTGATCGAGCGGCATTGGCCGTCGCGTCGGACCAGTCTGCCACGCCTGTTGACGCGCTTCGATATGCCGGCACGGCGCCGGCTCGCCGGCCATGCATTCGGCTGGCTCACTTGCCTGCTGGCGATGTTTCTGACCGGATCGCGCGGCGGCGTCGGGATCTCGCTGCTCGCTGCGGTCGTAGCCGCTGCGATCTTCTTTCGTAACCGGATGCCGCGCCGCTACGGCCTGATCATGGCGCTTTGCCTCGGCAGCCTGGTCGCGCTGGCGCTGCTGCAACTGCTCGGTGGCGGCGTCGGCGCGCGCTTCAGCACGATCGGCCTGTCGGATGAGGGACGATTCTCGACCTATCGCGCGACGGTGCGGATGATCTGGGATCATCCCTGGCTCGGCGATGGTTTCGGGTCCTTCGAATGGGTCTATCCGGCCTATCGCACCGACGACATCTCGTTGCGCGGGACCTGGAACCGGGCCCACAACAGCTGGCTCGAGCTGGCGTCCGACGGCGGAATGTTAATGGCCGGCGCGGTCATGATCGCGCTGCTCGCAGCCTTCGGCGTGCTCGCGCATGGCGTGCGGACCCGCCGCCGCGACGTGATCGTGCCGCTCGCGGCGCTCTGCGCGTCGGCTGCCGGCGCACTCCATGCGATGATCGATTTCCCGCTCCAGATCACCGGCTACGCCGTTGTTATCGCGGCTTTGCTCGGGGCAGGCCTGTCACAATCGTTCCGCTCCGGCAGGACCACAGGCAGTGGTCGCGGCGAGAATGACGCCTGTATTGTGGCGGGTTCGCCAATTAACGTTGAATTCGCGGGCCGGCCCGGGGGCGCGGCGGGGCAGGGGTTTTGATTGGCGCGATAACTCTGACTATGCTAACGAACTGTTAGTATTCGTTAGGGAGATAGCAGTGTTCACATTTGAGCGGTCCGGCGGTCTTCCCGCTCCGCGCCTGGCGGTATTGGCACGCGCGGCGCCCGGCGGCGGCGCGCTCGAGGCCATCAATGGCAACAACGTGAACACCGGCATTTTCAGCTTCACCTCGTCGGTCACCGGATCCGGCAACGGGGCGACAGGTACGACCGCGGGCCGCACCACGCTTCTTTCAACAGTTACTCTCTGAGCGGGCTTGCGATCGCCAATGGAGAATTCCCTGCAGCAACGCGCTTCGGTGTCAGCGGCGGGACGCTTCCCGGGATCATTGGAGGGCGCGAGGGCAGGCATCCTGCCGGCGCGGCGATAGGACGGAGATGCTTCAGCGCAACCAGATTTCGCCGGCTGTCGATCTGAGAAATCGTCCGGCCGAACTGCCGTCGCTGGCGGAAACCTTCGACGCCTTCGTCACCTATCTGCTGCGGCAGTATTTGGTCATCCTCGGGACTGCCGGCCTCTGCCTGTTCGGCGGCATCTGTTACCTGATGACGGCAGCGCCGAGCTATACCGCGCTCGCCACGATGATCATCGACATGCGCAAACTCCAGGGCGCCCAGCAGCAATCGCCGGTGAATGACGCCCCGGTCGATTCCTCCGCGGTCGAGAGCCAGGTCGAAATCCTGAAGTCGGAGAACGTGGCGCTCGCGGTGATCCGCGACCTCAAGCTCAACGAGGATCCGGAATTCATCGGCTCCGGGGCCGGCGCGGCGGGAGCGGTGCTGGATTTCGTGTCCGGTCTGTTTGCCGGCAGCGCGCCGCCCAACGAGTTCTACCGGACCCGGCGCGCGGTCCGCACCTTCGAGAAGCAGCTCGACGTTCGCCGCCGCGGCATGACCTATGTGATCGAGGTCTCTTTCCGCTCGCTCGATCCCGAGCGCGCGGCGCAGATCGCCAACGCCGTTGCCGACGCCTACATCGTCGAGCAGCTCGATTCCAAGTATCAGGCGACCCGCCGCGCCAGCGTCTGGCTGCAGGACCGCATCCAGGAGCTGCGCAGCCAGGCATCCAATGCCGAGCGCGCCGTGCTCGACTACAAGAAGACCAACAACATCGTCACGTCCAGCGGCAAGCTGCTCAACGAGCAGCAGCTCGGCGAGCTCAACACCCAGCTGCTCCATGTGAAGTCGCAGGTCACCGACGCCAAGGCCAGGCTCGACCGCATCGAGGCGGTGGTGAAGGGAGGCGTCCCCGATGCGACGGTTGCCGATACCCTGAACAACCAGGTCATCACCAAGCTGCGCTCGCAATATCTCGAACTTGCCAACCGCGAGGCCGACTGGTCATCGCGCTACGGCTACAATCACTTGGCAGCCGTCAATCTGCGCAACCAGATGCGCGAGATCCAGTCGTCGATCATCGACGAATTGAAGCGGCTCGCCGAGAGCTACAAGAGCGACTATGCGATCGCCCTGCAGCGTCAGACCGAGATCGAGCGCGCCGTGAACGATTCGGTTTCGCAGTCGCAGTCCACCAACCAGGCACAGGTCACGCTGCGCGAGCTCGAGAGCTCGGCCCAGACCTATCGCTCGCTTTATGACAATTTCCTGCAGCGCTACATGGAAAATGTGCAGCAACAATCGTTCCCGGTCAACGAGGCGCGGGTGATCACCCGTGCCTCGCGTCCGCTCAGCAAGAGCCACCCGCAGACCCTCGTCGTGCTCGCGCTCTCGGCGCTCGGCGGCCTGATTGCCGGGCTCGCGCTCGGTGTGTTGCGCGATCTCTATGACCGGGTGTTCCGCACTGCTGACATGGTCGAGACCATCCTCGATGCCGATTGCGTCGCGATCGTTCCCCGCCTCTCGCCAAGCCAGCTCAAGGCGCCGGTGGCCGGTCGTCCGAACCTGCCGGTCGGCGCGCGCCTGATCCAGCGCGGCGACGAGCCGGTGCTGTGGGCGGCGATCGATTCACCATTCTCGCGGTTCTCGGAAGCGATCCGCTCGATCAAGGTCAATGCCGACCTCAACGTCACCAAGCCGTCGAAGATCCTTGGCCTGACCTCGGCGCTGCCCAACGAGGGCAAGTCGACGCTGGCCTTCGTGTTCGCGCAGCTGGTCGCCCAGAGCGGGGCGCGCGTGCTCCTGATCGATTGCGACCTGCGCAATCCCTCGCTCAGCCGCAAGGTTGCCGCGAACGCCGAGCGCGGCATTCTGGATGTATTGTCGAACAATGCGACATTGCAGGACACGCTGTGGCGCGATCCCGAGACCGGCCTTGCCTTCCTGCCGGGCGCCACACGGTCGCGCATCGCGCATTCGCACGAGGTGCTGGCCTCCGACCAGATGAAGGATTTCATCGACGGGGTCCGCAGCCATTATGAATACGTGATCGTCGACTTCCCGCCGCTGACGCCGGTGGTCGATGTCCGCATCACCGCGCACTTCGTCGATTCCTTCGTCTTCATCGTGGAATGGGGCAAGACCCAGGTGCAGGTGGTCGAGCGGGCACTGCGCAGCGCGCGTGCGGTCAACGAGAACCTGCTCGGTGTCGTGCTCAACAAGGCCGATATCGCCGCGATGAGCCGCTATAGCGGCTATGGCGGCAAGAACTACTATTACAACTCGCATTATGGGCGATATGGTTACACCGAGTGAGACGCACGGTGGGATGCCCCGGCGTGCCGCCATCTGGCTTGCGCGCGGCTTCCTGGCCGCGGTCGCGTGCTCGTCGGTCGCCTGGGGTGCGACCACTCTGCCGGTCTTTGTCGACCAGAGCCGGCTCGATGGTGCCAGGGACCTGATCCTGCGCAACGTGCCGATCAGCGACGCGGAGCTCGGCGACCTCGGCCCGCTGCTGTCGCGCGCCGCGGCCCGACCGGATTGCTTGCCGGCGATCGATCGCAGCGCGGCGGTGATCCGGCTGCGGCTCGCCGAGAACGCGCTCGCATCGGGCGACCGGGTAGACGCCCGGATGGGCGAGCTCGACGCGGCCGTCCGCAAGTCGCTCGGCTGCGCGCCGGCCGATCCTTATCTCTGGGGCGTGCTGTTTTGGCTGCGCAACATCAGGCAGGGTTTGAACGACGCCAATTTCGACCTGCTGCGGATGTCTTACCGGCTCGGACCCAATGAGGGCTGGATCGTCGTCAAGCGCAGCGCCATGGCGCTCGCCATGCTCGATGGCCTGCCGCCCGACCTTTCGGACGCGGTCGTGGCCGAGTTCGCGCGCCTCGTGAAGACCGAATTGTACACCGAGGCGATCGACCTCCTGAAGGGGCCCGGCTGGGTGCATCGGGACAGGCTGCTGGCTGGTCTGGCAGCTGTCCCGCAACGGAACGTCGACATCCTGACCCGCACCATGGCCGACATCGGATACGATCTCGACCGCCGCTCGCCGGCAGAGCGACGCAATCCGGAGCGCAAATCGAACGACCGCCTCGACGAGCTTGTCCGAATGCCGCCCGCAGCGATGGCTAGACCATGACGATGGAATTCAGCATCGGACAGCACAACGCGCATTATGAGGGCGTCTATTCGGCGCAGGAGCGCGACTGGCGCCGCGTCTGCTCGGTCGACAAGGCCGACCATATTGCCGGCTTGCTCGGTGCCTCCGCCGCCGGTGTCGGCAATGTGCTCGAGGTCGGCTGCGGCACCGGCGCCGTGCTGGCGCGGCTGTCCGCGATCGGCATCGGTCGTGATTTCACCGGCATCGACGTCATCGATCCCGCAACCAATCTGGAGACCGACGGCGCCGCTTCAGCGCCGTTCCGCTGGTCGAGCTATGACGGTGCAACGATCCCGTTCGCCGACGGATCGTTCGACCTCGTCTATGCCAGCCACGTGCTCGAGCACGTGCCCGAGCCGCGCGCGTTCCTGCACGAGCTGGTGCGGGTGGCGCGGGATTTCATCTATCTCGAAGTGCCGTGCGAGCTGCACGCGCGGACCAATCGCCGGGCGCTGCAATCGACGCTCGACATCGGCCACATCAATTTCTACACGCCGGACACGTTCCGCCTGGTGCTGGAGACCGCGGGGCTGCATGTTGTCGGCTTCGGTATCTATGATCACAGCCTGCCGGTGCACGCCTTTCACTCTTCGCGGGTCAAGGGGCTTGCCAAGAGCCTTGTGCGGAAGTCGCTGTTGTCGGTCAGCCCCGAGCTTGCGACCCGGCTTGCGACTTATCATTGCGGGGCGCTCTGCCGGCGCGCCGAGGCGCCGCCGCCCCCGCGGGACCGATAAGCCATGGCGCCGCGCGTGGTCGTCTTCAACAACATGATCACACCCTACACCAACCGGCTCTACAACGAGCTGGTTGACCGTGGGCTGGATCTCGCCGTGCTGTCCTGTACCGCGCAGGAGGCCGATCGCTCCTGGGCGGGATCGTTCACACCGCGCTACACGACGCGCACGCTGCCCGGTGTCTCGATCCCGCTGTCGCGGTCGCGTCACACCCATCTCAATATCGGGATCGGGCGCGCCCTGAACGCGCTGGCACCCGACCTGCTGTTCGTCAACGGCCTCTATCCATCGATGCTGGCCGGCGCGGCATGGGCGCGCGCCAACGGCAGGGCGCTTGCGCTGACGATTGACGGCTGGCGCGAGACGATGCCCAACACGGCCTATCATCGCCTGGCGCGGCCATGGCTGCTGCGCCAGTGCGGCGCGGTCGTGTGCTGCGGCGACAAGGGCAGGGCGTATTTCCGCGGCGAGGGTGTCGGCGACAACGATCTGTTCGTGGTGCCGCTGGTGCCGGCATGGGATCCGCCGGAGACCGTCCCGGGTTTCCACGATCGTCCATTTCACCTGCTCTGGTGCGCCCGCATCAACGACGACGCCAAGAACGCGATCTTCTTCGAGAACGTCGCCATCGCGCTGGGCCGGGTTTTGCCCGGCCTAAGGGTTTGCGTGGTCGGGTCAGGCGCTGCCGAGCAGCGCATGCTGGCGCGGCTCGGTGGCGCCGGCATCGATGTCAGCCACGACAGCTATGTGCCGTGGCAGGCGATATCGAAGGTCTATCTGCAATCACGGCTGTTGCTGCTGCCCTCGTTGCTGGAACCGTGGGGTCTGGTATGCAACGAGGCCTTGCAGTGCGGGGTTCCCTGCCTGGTGTCGCCCCATGTCGGGGCGGGCGGCGAGTTGGTGCGCGACCATGACAATGGTCATGTTTGCGCGCTCGATGAGCAGGTCTGGGTCGAAGCGGCGCGCGGCTTGCTGGAACATCCCGCGCGCTGGGCGACGATGTCGCAGCAGGCCCGGCACAGCGTGCGAAAGGACGCACTTGATGATGCCGCGGCGCGCTTTGCGGCCGCGGTCGATCATCTCTCGAGGGCGCCGGCCCGGCAGGAAGCCGCTCAATGATCGGCAGATGGTGGTTTCGAACCGAGGTCTTTCTGCACGCCTATCTGGTGATGGTGCTCGGCTGCATCTATTTCCTGTTCAATTTCATCGAGGGCATCTCGTTCGCTGAACGGGCCGGGGAGTCCACGCTGTTCCGCGGCGCGTGGCTGCTGCTTTACATCCTGCTGATGCTGCACATTGCGGTCGATCGGAAACGCTTCGGCCTGCTGATGCTGCAATCGCATCTCTATCTGACGTTCATTGCCTTCGCGTTGGTGTCACTGGCGCTGAGCGCCGACCCCGCGGGCGCGTCGATCAAGTTCGCGATGTACCTCCTGACCACGTTGTTCTCGGCCTGGATCGTGATCAGCTGCCCCGTCGATCGGCTCGTCGACACCCTGTTCCGGATCGGGATCGTGGTGCTGATCGTTCACGTCCTGCTGTTTCCGGTGATCGGCTCGCAATGGGACTACGACCCGCTGCATCGGCCGACCGTGCTCGGGACCCAGGCCTATGCCGGCGTGTTCGGCCACAAGAATCTCGCGGGCGCCTTTTTCGGTCTCATGGTGCTGATCTGCTTCGTGCGCATGCTGGCGGGGCCGCGGCGGCAATTCGGCTGGTCGCTGTTGCTGATGGGGTGTCATCTTTTTGCGCTCGCCGCGGCCGGCGCCGCAGGACCGCTGATCAGCATGTTGACGGCACTCGCCGTGACTTTCGGGCTGCTGCTGGTGGTGCTTGGGCACAGGGGAGCCGCCTCGATCTACTGGCTCGGCCTCGCCTTTGTTGCGCTTGTCATGTTCGCCGTGCCGAGCGACGAGTTGTACGGGCTGGTCGGCCGCAGCGGAAACCTGACCGGCCGCTCGTTCCTCTGGGCGGTCTGGCCGCACTTCTTCTGGCAACACCCCTGGCTCGGCTACGGCTTCTCCGGGTTCTTCAACGAGTTGCCGAACTCGCCCGTGAACGAGCTGACGAGCATGGCGCCATGGAACACCGAGTTCGGCTCGTTCGAGAATTCCTATCTCGATGCCTTCCTCCAGTTCGGCCTGCTCGGCGGCGCGTTCTATATGCTGCTGCTGGCGCGGGCGTTGTGGAACACCATTGTCTTCACGTTCGAGCGGCGCGGGATGTACTGGCTGGCACCGTTCGCGATGCTGCTGTTCGTCGTGATCGCGTCAGCCAACGATTCGAGTCAGTTGCTGCATAATTATTTCGGCTGCGTGCTGGTGTTCTGGTGCTATTTCGGCCCGGAAGCCAGGCTGCAAATGGCGCCGCGGCGGGCGTTCACCAGACTGCGTGTGAGTGAGGCGTGAGTGCGTTGACCGAAAGGCTGGATCGAATGGCGGCCCAGACCAGGGTCGCCGGAGCCGCGCGCGGAGCGCTCGGCCGGCTGCGGCGCGCCGGGGGCAATGTCGCGCTCGGCCTGATCGATCAGGCGCTGCTCAGCGGCTCGGCCTTCGTGCTGACGATCGTGCTGGCCAATGTGCTCGATATCAATTCGTTCGGCCAATTCAGCATCGCCTGGTCGTTCTCGATCCTGATCGAGGCGGTGTTTCTGCGCGGGTTGTTCGACGACGGGCTGCCGGCGACTGCGCATCGCATCCCGAAATCGCTGTGGCCGCAGCTGCGGCTCGGCCTCTATCTGTCGTCGCTGCTGCTCTCGGCGGCGCTTGGTCTGCTGCTGGTGGTTGCCGGCCTCGTGATCGGTGCGGGCGGCGGCGTCGCGGGCGGGCTCGTGATCGCAACCGGGCTCGCGATCCCTGCGGTTCGGCTGCAAAGCATGTTCCGCCGCATCTGCTATCTCGATGGGCGGCTGCCGCGCGCGGTCGTGTCGTCGCTGACCTATTGCGTGGCGCTTGTCGTCTCGGCCGGGCTGATGATCGCGCTCAAACTGACCGGCGCTGCCGCGGCGATGGCTTGCATCGCGATCTCGGCGGCATTCGCCGGCAGCCTGCTGCTTCTTTACACGAGCGAGTTAGCCTGGCCGCACACGAGGATCTTCCGCGGCTCGCTGCAGCGGCTGTTTCGCAACGGCCGCTGGTTCGTCGCGACCTCGCTCACCTACTGGATCGGCAGCATCGGACTGATCCCGGTTTGCGGTTTCCTGATCGGGCTGGACGCGAGCGCGTCGCTGCGGATCCTGCTCCTGGTGTTCGCACCGCTCAGCCAGTTCTGCGCGACGATGTTCTCGGTCCGCCTGCCGGAAATTGCAGCTGAGCTGCGCGCCGGCCGGCGTAGCGCGGTCGCCGCTGCTGCGCGCGAGAATGCCGTGCTGCTCGGCTCGATCGCGCTCGCCTATGGCGCGGTGGCCGTGCTGCTCGGACAGCGCATGCTCGCCCTCGTCATCCACGGCCAGAGTTTCGAGATCGGCACCGGCAGCATCGCCTTGATGGGGGCCGCGATGGCGCTCGACGCGGTGTGGCTCGGCCTCGCGCTGCCGCTGTTTGCGACCGGCAGGCCGCAGCGGTTCATGCTGAGCCGGATCGCTGGCTTCGTCGCGCTGTGCTGCGTTCTGCCGCTTGCCGCGGAGGCCTGGCAGGTGACGGGCGCGGTTGCAGCGATGGTGGCCTCCAGCGCGGCGTCGGTGATCGTGGTTGTGCTGACCAATTCGGTGCGGGAGCAGACATGACCGACGACGCATCTGGCCGCTCGCTGCAGCGGCTGCATATCGGCGCCTTCAATTGCGGCATCGCGGGCTGGATCAACACCGACATCACGATGCATCTGTGGATCGCGCGCCTGCCGCTCGCGGCGAAAGCGTTGCATCTCGCCGGCCTGCTGAGCGACGCCCGCTATGCCGAGCATCGCCAGGGCAAGTTTGCCGGGCTGCGCTACATGGATCTGACCAAGCCGTTGCCGTTCGCGGATGGCAGCCTCTCGGCGGTGTTCAGCGCGCATGTCTTCGAGCATCTGTTTCCCGACGAGGTCGAGCGGCTGGCGCGTGAGATTGCGCGGGTGCTGGCGCCGGGCGGGGTGTGCCGCATCGTCGTCCCCGACATGGAAAGGATCGTCGCGCTCTACGATCCGGCCGCACCGCAGGCCTTCCTCAAGGGGGTGTTCGAAATCGAGCGCCGCAAGGAGGCCGCGTTCGCGCATCACTGGGGCTTTACGCGCGCCTCCCTTGCGGCGCTGTTCCGCGAGGCGGGCTGTTCCGAGACCCACACCCGGGCCTATCGCGAGGGCATCTGCCCCGACATCGACCGGCTCGACAACCGGCCGGACGAGTCGATCTTCTTCGAGGCGATCAAGTGAGCGGGATCGGCAAATCGATCCACCGTTGCGTGGAGGATTGCGCGCGCCGTGCTAGACCGACGCGACCGATAGCAGGAGATTGACATTGCTGGGCGCAATCCAAGCCCGATTTTCCGGTGCAGCGCGCAAGCGGCGCGGCGAGTTCCTCGTCCGCACCGTGAACCTGCCGCTCGACGCAAGGATCCTCGATCTCGGCGGCGGCACCGGCCGGCACATTCGCGCGATCCTGCCCCGCCATACCGACATCACGGTTTGCGATATATCGGCCGACGATCTGAAGGCGGCGAGCGAACGCTTCGGGTTCAAGACGGTGCTGCTGCGGGAGACCGAGCGGCTGCCGTTCGAGGATCAGGCGTTCGATTTCTGCTTCTGCTCGTCGGTGATCGAGCATGTCACCGGGCCGAAGCAGGATGTCGTGACGATCGAGAACGACACGGCATTCCGCGATATCGCGCGCGAGCACCAGAACCGCTTTGCCGGCGAGATCTCGCGGGTCGCGAAGTCGTTCTACGTGCAGACGCCGTACCGGTACTTTCCGATCGAGAGCCATACCTGGCTGCCCGGATTCATCGTCCTGTTGCCGAGGCGACAGCAGATCTCGTTGATCGAAACATTCAACGGCTTCTGGTTCAAGCGGACCGCGCCCGACTGGCACCTGTTCGACTGGGACGAGATGACGGAGACGTTCCCGGACGCGAAGATCTATCGCGAGCGATATCTCGGCATGACCAAGTCGCTGATGGCGATCAAGGCGTGAAGCAGGTAACTGCCCGCTGCATCAATTGTCGCGGCGGGCGAGGATATTGATCAGCGTGCCGACCGCGGGCCGGCGATCGAGCGCCGGCGGCAGCGGGGAGCCGGCAAAGCTGGCGCCGAGCATCGTGAGAGCATGTTGCCGCAGCAGGTTCTGCATCACGGCCGGCGTGGTGTCGAACTTGGAAAAGGCGAGGTAGCGGAACAGCGGCCGCGCCGACACGCGCGACGAAGCCGCATGCGCGAGCTTGTAGCCCTGGCGCAGCAGCGATCCGCGGTTGGGGATCGAGAGCAGCAGCAGTCCGCCGGGCCTGAGCACGCGATGGATCTGGGCGAGGCACTGCGCCACGTCGGGGACATATTCCAGCACGCTCGCGCAGAGCACGCCGTCGAAGGATCGATCCGCAAACGGCAGGCTTGCGATGGTCGGAATCTGCCGAAATGTGAGCCGTTCGGCCGGCGTGGCGTCGGCGGGACGGCCGCGTGCCGCCGCAATCATCTCCGACGAGGCGTCGACGCCGGTGACATCGCAGCCGCGCGCGGCGAGCAGGCGGGAGAGCGTTCCGGTGCCGCAACCTGCATCCAGCCAGCGCTGGCCCTCGAGGTCCGCGTTCCCGAGCAGATCGAACATCGCGGCCGTGCGCGCCTTGAAGGTGCGGCTCCGATGCAGCGTCTCCCACTCCGACGAGATCTCGTCGTGAAAGCGGATTTCGGGTCGGTCGCGGGTCTGGGCCATGGTGGCCATGGTGTTCCCTACCAGTGAAAGCCGCTCACTCTGGCCCGCACCTCGTCGGGCAATCCGATATCAGACAGTTCGAGCACCACCTGGTCGGGCCGGGTTACCTTCAGCGCCGCAACGAAACGCGGATCGGCCGTCGTCAGCACGATGATGTCGGCCCATTCGATTGTCGCCGTCACGTCGTCATGCAGCAGACCGACCAGCTCCGGGTTGCGCATCATGAAGTCCCGGTTGGCGCCGATCAGCTGCGACAGCCGAACGTTGGGGTCGTAGATCCGGATGTCGCGCCGCTCGCCGCGCAGGCTTTTGACCAGTTCGACGAAGGGGCTGTCGCGAACATCGTCGGTGCCGGCCTTGAAGCTGATGCCGAGAAATGCGATGCGGCGGCCGTCATGCGACAGGATCCAGTCGGCGCCGCGCGACATGATCATGTCGTTGCTCGGCAGGATGCTTTCGAGCACCGGCGTCGACAGTCCGCGGCTGTGCGCGAGGTGTTTCAGCGCCTTGACGTCCTTGGGCAGGCAGGAGCCGCCGAAGGCAAAACCCGGCCGCAAATAGGCCGGCGAGATGTTGAGCCTAGTGTCCTGCAGGAAGATGTTCATGACGTCGCGGCCGTCGATGCCGAGCGTCTTTGCGATGGTGCCGATCTCGTTGGCAAAGCTGACCTTCAGCGCGTGCCAGCTGTTGTCGACATATTTGACCAGTTCGGCGGTCTCGACCGGCGGCGTGATCTTGGCGCCGGGCAGATCCTTGTAGAGCGCCATGACGCGGTCGGCGGTTTCCTGGTTGAAGGCGCCGACCACGGTCTTGGACGGCGCGTTGAAGTCGGCAATCGCGCTGCCTTCGCGCAGGAACTCCGGATTGAAGGCGAGGTCGAAATCGCGTCCGATCTTGTTGCCGGAGGCTTCCTCGATCAGCGGTCCGACGGTGCCGCGGGTGGTGCCGGGCAGTACGGTGGAACGGATCGTCACGGTATGCGGCGCGTTCTTCGCGCGCAGCCCGCGGCCGATCTCGATGGCGACCTCTCGGATCGCGGTCAGGTCGAGATTGCCGTTGCCGGACGACGGCGTGCCGACGCAGACCATCGATATGTCACTGTTGACGATCGCCTCGGTGGCATCGGTGGTTGCGGTCAACTGACCCGTCGCAACCGCATGCGCCACCTTGTCCGAGATGCCGGGCTCAATGACCGGCGATCGGCCCTCGCGGATCAGGTCGACCTTCGCGATGCTCTTGTCGACGCCGATGATCTGGTGGCCAAGCTCGGTGAAGCAGGCCGCGCAGACCGTTCCGACATAGCCGAGGCCGAAAATGCTGACGTTCATGCTTCGACCTTCGACAATCCAGCGACCTGTGCGTGACCGCGTCGTGTTTCGCGTGAGTGAGGCGGCGGAGCGTTCAACGCGATGCCCGCCCGGCAGCTGCATTGGCGTTGACACCAGACGCCTGCGCGGTCGGCCGCTCCGCGGTGGTGGTCGCGCGTGGGGCGCGGCTCTGCCAGGGAAGCTTTCTGGCGAACAACGCCTCATAGGCGGCGAGCAGCTTCGGCTCCTCGTGCGTCCAGGACAATTCGCGCTCGACGCGGCTGCGGCCAAATGCCCCCATCGTCTGCCGCAGCGACGGATCATCGATCAGCGTGATGATCTTGCCGGCGAAATCCTGCGGGTCGTTCTGCGCCGCATAGAGCGAGGCGTCGAGCGCGGAGCGGCGGCCTTCGCGAACCTCGAACTGAACGATCGGCCGTCCGAGCGCCATGTACTCCATGATCTTGTTCATCGTGGAAATGTCGTTCATCGGCGTGACGCGGTCCGGATTGACGCAGACGTCGGCGGTCGAGAGCATCGTGAACAGCGCGTCATCCGCGACGGCGCCGGTGAAGTTCACGTAATCGGAGAGCTGCATCTCTTCGCAGAGCTTGACCACCGCATTCCACTCCGGCCCGGTGCCGGCGATGTTGAACTGGATGTCGGTGCGGCCGAGATCGTGCACGATGTGGCCGATCGACTGCAGCAGGAGATCGATGCCTTCCGACTGGCCGATCACGCCGACATAGCCGACGCTGTAGCGCCGGCCACGGCGCCAGGCCGGATCGGCGGGGCGGGAGCGCACCCGGTCGAGATTGGGGCCGGAGCGCACCACGAAGACCCGGTTGGCCGGCATGCGGCCGCGGGCGATCGCGATCTCGCGATAGGATTCGTTGGTTGCGATCGAGATGCTTGCGGTCTTGAAGGTGAGATACTCGACCAGCCGCAGCAGATGCCAGAAAAAGTCCCTGCGGCCGAATTTTGCTTCGTAGAGCTCGGGATTGACATCGTGATGATCGAACACGAAGCGCTTGCCGCCGAGCTTGAACAGCAGGCCGACCAGGAAGATCAGGTCGGGCGGATTGCAGCCATGGATCACGTCGAAGCCGTGCTTCCACGCCACCTTGATCGCAAGCCACGTCTCCCAGAACAGCGCGACCGGATATTCGATGAGATAGGCGGCGACCCCGCGCGCTTCCAGCGGCATCGGATGACGGTAAATGTGAATGCCGTCGAGGCATTCGTAGGATTCGTCATGGCCGCGGCCCTTCGGGCAGATCACCGAAACTTCATAGCCTGCCTGGCGCAGCGACGTTGCCTCGCACCACACCCTGCGATCGAAAGGAACCGGAAGGTTCTCGACGATGATCAGGATCCGCCGCGGTGATGGTTCAGCTCTCGACATCTGCGATGATCTATACCATTGACCTAACAACATCACAATCCGACTAACATCGGCATTAACATGCGCAGCTTCCATTTTGCAATCCCGCCGCGGATGTGACGGCGACGAGACACGGACATGGCAGGTAAAGTGAGGGATTGGGCACAAAGGGCGTCGATCGCACTGGTTTTGAGTGCGCTGGCGCCGCTGGCTCACAAATGGCCGCTGCAGTGGGCCGGTGCGGCGGCAAACGATGTGCTCAATGTGAGCCATGTGAACGTGGTGATCCCGCCGACGCTTTTCGGCATGACGATCAATGCGATCGGGCAGTCGCAGCCATGGCCGGCGCTCAAATTTGACGGCGTCCGCCTGTGGGGCGCGATCTACTGGGCGCAGATCAACCCGGCGCCCGGCATCTACAATTGGGCGCGCTTCGACGCCATCCTTGCGGCGGCGGAGCGCGAGCACGTCGATATCGTCCTCAATCTCGCCTTCACGCCGCGTTGGGCCGCGTCGGTGAAGGATGCGCCGCCGGCATTCACGCCCGGCGCAAGCTCGCCGCCTGCCGATCTCACATCATGGGATGAATGGGTGCGTGCGGCTGTTACGCGCGCCGCCGGCCGCATCAAATACTGGGAAATCTGGAACGAGCCCGAGGATCCCAAATATTACTCGGGCGATATCGCGACCATGGTCCAGATGCAGAAACGGGCCTACGAGATCATCAAGGCCAGCGATCCCGCCCTGACTGTGCTGACGCCGTCGTCCAACGGCACGCCGGACGGCTATCGTTGGCAACAGGCCTTCATGGCGCAAGGCGGCGGACAATATGCCGACGTCTTCGCCTTCCACGGCTATACGAGCGAACCCGAAGCGGTGATCGAAATCATCGCCCGCTTCAAGCAGATCCTCGCCGCGCACGATCTCTCCACAAGGCCGATCTGGGACACCGAGGCCGGCTGGTCGTCCCACGAGGACAACCCGGATGGCTGTCTGGCGCGCGCCTATATCCTGAAATGGATCAGCGGTGTCGACCGGTTCTATTGGTACGAATTCGCCGGCGGGGGCAGCGACTTCGGCAAATTGTGGGACCGGGCGCGTGGGCTGCTTCCGAGCGGAATTGCCTATCGCACAGTCCAGTCATGGTTGGTCGGCGCCAGCGTCGTGGCGGCAGACAGGACGTCGCCGTCGACCTGGCGCGTCGAACTCCGCATGCCGGATGGCCGCAACGGCTTGATCCTTTGGACCACCAGGGGGCGGTCGGTACATCGGGTCGACCCGCGTTTTAGCCGTTACCAGGGCCTCGACGGCGGCGAAGGAGCTGTCGCCAACGGTGAGGTCGAGATCTCGCCCAAACCGGTCCTGTTGCTGGAATGATAACGATGTTAAACCCCGGGTGATGAGATAACTATGACGATGTTCCCGGCCTCATTGCGGGCGGCGGACGCGATATAACGGGCACTGTTAACTTGAGGCGATTGAACCGACCGTGAAGCAGATCGCGCAAAACTATAAGAGCGGCGAGCTCAAGCTGATCGACGTGCCGGCGCCGCGCTGCCGCGCCGGCGGGGTTTTGGTGCGCACGGCATTCTCGGCGGTGTCGACCGGCACCGAGATGATGAAGTTCACCGAGGGGCGCCTGTCGCTGCTCGGCAAGGCGCGTGCGCGCCCCGACCAGGTTGCCAAGGTGGTGCGCTCGGTCCGCCAGCAGGGATTGCTTGCGACTTATCAGAAGGTGATCAACCGGCTCGATTCCTACACGCCGCTCGGTTACTCGCTGTCGGGCACCGTCGTGGAAGTCGGCGAGGGCGTCGGCGGCTTCTCGGTCGGCCAGCGGGTCTGCTGCGGCGGCAATCAATATGCAACCCACGCTGAATACAATTGGGTGCCGGTGAACCTCTGCGTGCCGCTGCCGGACAGTGCCGCGCTCGACCAGGCCGCGTTCACGACGATCGCCTCGATCGCGTTGCAGGCGATGCGCCAGTCGGAAGCCGGGTTCGGTGAGACCGCCTGCGTGATCGGCCTCGGCCTGATCGGGCAGATCATGGTGCGCCTGTTGCGCAGCGCCGGTGTCGTGGTCGTCGGGCTCGACAGGCTGGAGCCGCGCTGCCGTCAGGCGGAGGCGGCGGGCGCCGCGCTCTGTGCGGTCGCATCGGATGATACCGCGGCCGAGTTTCGCGCCCGGATCGATCAGCTGACCGCAGGCAACGGTGTCGATTGCGTGTTCATCACGGCGGGCAGCGACGATCCGGAGCTCGCGTCGCGTTCGGCCGCGTTGCTGCGCGACCGCGGCCGCATCGTCGACATCGGCAAATGCACGCTGAACCTGCCGTGGAACGAATTCTACGACAAGGAGCTCGACGTTCGCTTCTCGCGCTCCTACGGCCCCGGCCGCTACGACCCGCTCTACGAGGAGGGCGGCATCGATTATCCGATCGGCCATGTGCGCTGGACCGAGAAGCGCAACATGGAGGCGATCGTCGCCCTGCTCGCCGACGGGCGGCTCGATTTTTCGTCGCTGATTTCCGAAGTGGTGCCGCTTGAGCAGGCGACGTCGGCATTCGAGCGCATGAGCCGGGGGGAGGTCGGTCTCGGCATGGTGTTCGCCTATCCGGACGCCGCTCCCCGCGCGATGCAGATGGTCTATCGTCCGGCCGTTGCGCTGCGCAGCGGCCGGGTCCGGCTCGGCGTCATCGGCGCGGGCAATTACGCCTCCAGCATGTTGTTGCCGCAGCTTGCAAATAACGCCCGCGTCGATCTCGTCGAGGTCGCCACCAATACCGGCCTGAGCGGCGCTACCGCTGTGCGCAAGTTCGGCTTCGCGCGTGCCTCCACGGATGCGGCCTCGGTGCTCGAGGCCGACGACATCGATGCCGTGCTGATCGCGACGCGCCACGCCTCCCACGCCGACCTCGCGGCGCAGGCGCTGCGTGCCGGCAAGGCGGTGTTTGTCGAGAAGCCGCTGGCGATCGATGCAGATGCGCTCGATCAATTGGAGCAGGTGATCCGCGAGACCGGCAACAACAGGCTGATGGTCGGCTTCAACCGCCGCTTCTCGCCGCTGCTGCAGGGCATGCGCGCGGCGTTCGCGCCGGCAGGACCGCAGATGTTGCAGTATCGCGTCATCGCCGGCCCGCTGGAGAAATCATCCTGGTATCTGCAGGCCGAGAGCGAGGGCAGCCGCTTCGTCGGCGAGGGCGGGCATTTCATCGATGTGTTGTCCTGGTGGCTCGGCGCCCAGCCGGTGCGCGTCTCGGCGCGTACCGCGGGTAAGGATGTCGACAATCTCGTCGCCACGTTCGACTTTGCCGACGGTTCGGTTGCGAGTCTCAGCTATCTCACCGGCGGCGATCCGCGTGTGCCGAAGGAGGCGCTCGAAATATCGGCAAGCACCGGCTTTGCCGCCTTGGACAATTTCTCGGGCTTCGAGGTCTGGCACGCCGGACAGCGGACGGCGAAGAAAGCGCGGCTCGACAAGGGGCAGCGGCCCATGCTGGATGCCTTCGTTGCGTCAGTCGCATCGGGGGCCGCGATGCCGATCGGGCTCCCATCGCTGCTTGCGACCACCCGCGCAACGCTCGCGGTGCAGGAGAGCGCAGCCGCCGGGATGCCGGTCGATCTGACGATCGGCGCAGCGGAGCAGGGCGTCGCACGCGCCTTGACCGGCGTGAGATGAACCCGGCCTGGTATCTGCGCAGGCTGCAGCGCATGGAGCCGTCCGAGCTTGCGGGCCGGGTGAACGACCAGCTGCTGCGCCTGCTCTGGCGCATCACTCCCCCCGATATCGCACGACACGCCAGCGCCAGGCTTGCCCCAGGCCCGCGACAGCCGCGGCTGAAGCCGCTGCCCTTGCCGGCGTACGCTCCGCAGCAGGCCACCGGGCGGCTGATCCATGCTGCCGACCGGATTCTCGCCGGACATTGGCGGGTCTTCGCCAGAGTTCATGATGCCCTGGGCGAACGGCCGGACTGGTTCGTCGATATCAGAAGCGGCAAGCGGGCGCCTGCTGACATGTACGCGTTTGTGGTGCCCTATCGCGACGAGGCCGCGGTCGGGAACATCAAATACATCTGGGAGCCGTCGCGTCACCACCATCTCACGGTGCTCGCGTCGGCGTATTACCTGACCTCGGACGAACGCTACGCCAGGCGCGTGGCCGCGCATCTCACAAGCTGGTGGCGCGAAAATCCGTTTCCGCGTGGCCCGCACTGGATCAGCGGCATCGAGCTCGGCGTGCGGCTGATCTCGTGGGCCTGGGTGCGCCAGCTGCTGCAGAACTGGCCCGGCGCGCCTGCATTGTTCGAGGACAACGAGCAGTTCCTGACGCAGCTTTACGCGCATCAATACTGGTTGTCGCAGTTCCCGAGCCGTGGCTCCTCCGCCAACAACCACATCATCGCGGAGGCTGCCGGGCAGTTCGTGGCGGCCTGCGTGTTTCCCTTTTTCCGCGACAGCGCGCTGTGGCGCCAGAATGCCGCCAGGACGCTGGCAGACGAAGCTGTTGCGCAAACCTTCGCCTGCGGCAGCAATCGTGAGCTCGCGACCGATTACCACGGCTTTGTCCTCGAACTGCTGCTGGCCGCGGCAGTGCAGGGCGAAGCGTCCGGGCACCAATTGGACGAAATGGTCTGGACCACGATGTGCCGCATGAGCGACGTCATTGCCACCATGCTCGACGACCGCGGTCATCCTCCACGTCAAGGCGATGGCGACGAGGGCATTGGCCTGCTGCTAGACGATCACACCGGCAATCGCTGGCTCGGTTTGCTCGGCACCGGCGCGCGCCTGTTCGGTGATCTGCCGTGGTGGCCCAAGCTGCCGGAGTCCGATCTGCGCACGTTTTTTCTGACCGACGGCATCAAGGCGCGTGCGATCGCCGCGCGGCCCGCGGGCCGCCCGCATTTGCTTGATGAGGCGGGACAGACCTTTCTGGTCGATCCCGGCCGAGCGGTGTGGTGCCGCTGCGATCACGGCCCGCATGGCTTCGGCCGCATTGCGGGGCATGCCCATGCGGATGCGCTGTCGCTCGAATGCAGGATCGGCGGCGTCGATATCCTCGCCGACCCCGGCACCTATTGCTATCACGGCGATCCGCGATGGCGTGCCTATTTCCGTTCGACGCTGGCGCACAACACGCTCTGCCTGTTCGGGCGCGACCAGTCGGTGTCGGGCGGGCCGTTTCTCTGGACGCGGCATGCGCAGAGCCGGCTGATCGCATCGAGCGGCCTGGACGATCGTGATGCGGACGCAAGCTGGGTCGCGGAGCATTCGGGATATCAGGACACAGCAGATCGTCTCGTGCATCGCCGTTCGGTGCAATTGCAGCGTCTGGCGGCGCGGCTCGTCGTCACGGATATTGTGCTTGCCGATGAGGGACTTGCGGTGCCGGCGAGCCTCAGCTGGCATCTTGGTCCCGACGTCGAATGCGAGCTCGAGGGGCGTAACGCGCGCCTGTCATGGCCGGGCGGACGCGGCGAGCTCGAGCTGCCGGCGGCGCTCGGCTGGACGCTGTATCGCGGTGACGAAACCGTGCCGGCCGGCTGGTATTCGCCGTCGTTCGATCTCAAGGTGCCGGCGACGACGCTGATCGGCTCCGGAACGCTGGCCGCCGGCCAAAGCCTGGTGACGGAGCTGCGCTGGTTTCCCGAGCCGGCGCGCCGATCATGAAGATCCTGGTCGCTCACAACAGGTATCAGGGACGCGGCGGCGAAGACGTCGTGTTCGAAGCGGAAGTCGACCTGTTGCGCGACGCTGGACACAGCGTTGAGACGCTCACGGTCAGCAACGAAGCGATCAATTCGCTTGCCGCGCGGATCGCGACGACGCTGTCGATCGCCGATAATGCGGAGGGAAGACGGGCCATGGCGGAGGCGATCGGCCGCTTTCGCCCCGACATCGTCCACGTCCACAATTTTTTCCCGCTGCTTTCGCCCGCCGTGTTCGATGTCTGCCGGCAACAGCGCGTGCCTGCGGTGGTGACGCTGCACAATTATCGCAGCATCTGCACCGGCGGCATGCTGCTGCGCGACGGCCGCATCTGCCACAAATGCCTGGACCGCGGCCATCTCTGGGGCGTCGTGCACCGCTGCTACCGCGGATCGCTGCCGGGCTCGCTGGCCTCGGCCTACATGATCGCGCGGCACCAGCGCCGCGGCACCTGGACGCGTCCCGGTCTGCGCCTGATTGCGCTGACGCAGTTTGCCCGAACGTTGTTCACGCAGGCCGGCTTCGATGCCGGCCGGATCGACGTGAAGCCGAACTTCATGGCCGATCCCGGTGCACCCGATCCGGCGATGCCGCGCACAGGGCTGCTCTATGTCGGACGGCTGAGCCGCGAGAAGGGCGTCGGCGTATTGCTCGC
The DNA here is from genome assembly GCF_018129565.1 of Bradyrhizobium sp. AUGA SZCCT0105. Classification (NCBI taxonomy): domain Bacteria; kingdom Pseudomonadati; phylum Pseudomonadota; class Alphaproteobacteria; order Hyphomicrobiales; family Nitrobacteraceae; genus Bradyrhizobium; species Bradyrhizobium sp. AUGA SZCCT0105. The sequence continues at coordinate 1,682,187 of NZ_JAFCMK010000001.1, forward strand.
CGCTGTTGCGGGGACCGGCATGCCGTTGCGGATCGTAGGTGAAGGACCGGAGCGCGCTGCGCTTGAGGCTCGGGCGCCCGCCAATGTCAGGTTCCTCGGCGCGCGCTCGCGTGCAGACGTCCTTCGGGAGATGGCGAGTGCCCGGGCATTGGTCGTGCCGTCACTATGGTACGAGGGATTTCCGATGGTCGTGGTCGAAGCCTTTGCGCAGGGTACGCCGGTGATCGCATCCGAGATCGGCGGACTTGCCGAGGTGGTGAGCGCCGGCAAGACCGGCGCATTGGTGCCGCCGGGCGATGCGGCCGGGCTCGGACAGCGGATTGTTGAACTTCTGGACGCCCCCGATCGCGCAACGGCATGGGGGCAGGCTGCGCGGACCGCCTATCTCGAGCGCTACGCGCCGGACGAGAATCTGCGGCTGCTCGAGGCCATCTACGCGCGCGCGGCCGCTGGATGATTGCCACAGACGGATGCCTTGCCCGTGATCGGTCGCCGTCTTGCCGGTTGCCGCGCTCTTGTCCCTAACGGGTTCCGACGAATCTAATGTTAATTTGTTATATTGGGCGCTTGATCTGGGTCCGCTTCGGCTTTAGCCGGGCGGCCGAATTGCCCGATTCTGTGATCGATTTCCCGGTTTTCGCCCGCTTGCCGCTCGCAGCCTGCAACCGGAGCCCGGCATAACGCCGCTCCGCTTGCCGGCCGGTTGTGAAGTTTGACGCTTTTCTGAAAAAGCTCACACGCGGCGCAGAAATATTTTTTCAGACCAGAAAATCCCGTCGAAGCGCGCGCAAAGGCTGCGAAATTCCGCGCCCTGGCGCCATCTTGGGACCGGATGAAACCCCGTATAATCACTACCCTTTTTTGCATCGCGGCTAACATTTGTGAGCTGCCTGCGCTGAATGTTAGTCAGCGACCGAGGCGCCGCTAAGTCTCACATAAGTCTCATGGAACCAGACGTTAATAGCGCATTGCTGATTGACACTCCGGTATTGCGGACTTAACAATGGACTTAACAAGTTCGTAACGTGTGTCCACATTTGAGCTGCGTCGCAACAAACTGGTTGTGATTCAACAGCTTACGTGCGGGCGAGCGGCTTGAATCCTCGTATCCCAAGCAGGGGCTACATCGATGGCGACTTACAATCTCGACCAGACTGACCTCAAACATGCGATCAACTCCACGATCGATCACGCGACCCAGCAACAGATTCTTGACTATCTGATCAACGCAGGCATCGGGTACACCAGCCCGGATGACGGCAGCTCGATCCCGGTGCAGGTAGGCGCCGGCATCAGCAACCCCGATCCGAACGCCAACGTTCTCGTCGAAACCAATCCGAATAACACTGTCACCACCGACGCCAACCTGAAGGCGATCATCGAGGCCACCAACAAGGACGTGACGCTGACGGTGAACGGCAGCACCCCGGTGCTGGTCGCGACCGGCAACGGCAACGATCAGATCTTCCTCAACAACACCGGCGACACCACGGTTTTTGCCGGCAACGGCAACGACACGGTCTTCGGTGGTGCGGGTCACGATTCGATCGACGGCGGCAACGGCAACGATGTGCTGATCGACAACGTCTCCGGTCACAGCACGCTCGATGGCGGCAAAGGCAACGATCTGCTGTTCGGCACCGGTGCCGACACCTTGAACGGTGGCTCCGGCAACGACACGCTCTACGGCGGCAGCTCGTCCGAGCTGAATGGCGGTACCGGCAACGACGTGCTGGTGTCCGGCAGCACCGCTGGCAATTCCAGCACGCTGGATGGCGGCAAGGGCAACGATGCGCTGTACGGCGGTGCCGGCAATGATCGCCTGTTCGGCGGCGACGGCAACGACACACTGACCGGCGGTTCGGGCAACCAGGTTCTCGAAGGCGGCAAGGGCAATGACGTCCTGATCGGCGGCGCGGGCAACAACCAGCTCTACGGCGGTGCAGGCAACGACGCACTTTACTCGAACTCGGATGCCTCGCACGGCTCGATCCTGGACGGCGGTGCCGGCAACGACTCGCTGTACGGCGGTGCGGGTGCCGACACGCTGTATGGCGGCGCCGGCAACGACCTGCTGGTCGGCGGTACCGGAACTGTTGCCGAGTACGGCGGCAGCGGCAAGGACGTGCTCTACTCGGGCAGCGATGCCTCGCATGCGACGTCGCTCTACGGCGGTGACGGCAACGACTCGCTCTATGGCGGTGCCGGCAACGACACGCTGTATGGCGGCTCCGGCAGCGACACGCTGGTCGCCGGCTCGGGCAACCAGACGCTGCTCGGCGGCGGCGGCAACGACTCGTTCGTTGGCTCCGCCTCCGGTACGGCCTCGATGGTCGGCGGCTCTGGTCAGGACTACTTCTACCTGTCGAACCTCCACAGCAGCGACACCATTGACGGTGGTGCCGGCAACAAGGACTCGCTGACCTTCCTGGATCACGCCTCGACCGATGTGACCGGTATCACCGCGGGCAAGGATGGTTCTCTGGACGTCAACTTCAGCAATGGCCAGGTGACGCAGATCAGCAACATCGAATACCTGATCTTCAACGATGGTCACTCGACCAAGCTGTAAGATCCCAGGTCTGCACTAGACTAGTTCTGCACTAAGCAAGGGCGCCGCCTCAACTCTGGTTGAGGCGGCGATTTTTTGCGATTACAGGTGGTGCTATCAAACGCTGTCTGATAATGTCGCAGTGTTGCTGCCTGCTCCAATTGTGAACCACCGAGATCATTTGAGTATTTGCTTAGAGATGATGTAGCGCGTCGAAGCAGGGGCTCCATCGATGGTGACGCAAAACCTGAACCAGACGGGGCTCAAGGTCGCGATCAGCTCCACGATCGATCACGCAGCCCGGCAACAGATTCTCGACTATCTGATCAGCGCGGGGATCGGTTACACCAGCCCCGATGACGGCGCGACGATCCCGGTCGAGGTGGGCGCCGGGATCAGCAACCCGGATCCGAACGCCAATGTTCTGATCGAAACCAATGCCAACAATACGATCAAGCTTGACCCCAATCTGAAGGCGATCATCGAAGCCACCAAGAGCGACGTGACGCTGACCGTGAACGGCGCCGCCCCGGTGGTAGTCGCGACCAGCGACGGCAACGACGATATCACCATCAACAACAACCGCGGTACCACGGTTCTTGCCGGGGCCGGCAACGATACGGTGTACGGTGGCGGCGTGGGCCACACCCAGATTTACGGCGACGCCGGCAACGACTGGCTTTATGGCAGCGACTGGTCGGACCTGCATGGCGGTAGCGGCGACGATACCCTGCTGTCCGGCAGCTCGCTGGACTCACTGGACCGGATCAACACGCTGGACGGCGGTAGCGGCAACGACGTGCTGTTCGGTGGCTGGGGCAATGATCGCCTGTATGGTGGCGCCGGTGACGACTGGTTGAGCGCGGGTTTCTACAACGAGACTCTCGACGGCGGCGCGGGCAATGACACGTTGGTCGCCGGCACGTACAGCGATCAGCTCTACGGCGGCGCCGGCGACGACCTGCTCTACGCGAACTTGTTTGCGTGGTACGGCTCGTTCCTGTCGGGCGGTGACGGCAACGACACGCTGGAAGGTGGTGCCAGTGCCGTTGCCGACACGCTGGATGGCGGCGCCGGTGATGACCTGCTGAAGGGCGGCGTCGCCACTGCTGCGGAGTACGGTGGCAGCGGCAACGACGTTCTCTATTCAGGCGCCGGTTATGGGCTCGGCACGTTGCTCGATGGCGGTGAGGGCGACGACACGCTGGTTGCCGGTGCAGGGTATAATCCTGCCAATATCGGTTCCGACACGCTGGACGGCGGTGCCGGCAACGACCTGCTGATCGGCGCTGCCGGGACTGTTGCGGAGTATGGTGGCAGCGGCAACGACGCGATCTACTCGCACTCCGATGCGGCGCACGGCACGATCCTGGACGGCGGTGCGGGCAACGACTCGCTCTATGGCGGTACCGGTGCCGACTCGCTGGATGGCGGCGCGGGCAGCGACCTGCTGGTCGGCGGTATCCGCACTGTTGCCGAATACGGCGGCAGCGGCAACGACGTGCTCTACTCGGGCAGCGATGCCTTGCACGCGACTTCACTCTACGGCGGTGACGGCAACGATTCGCTCTATGGCGGTGCCGGTGCCGACTCGCTGGATGGCGGCGCGGGCAGCGACCTGCTGGTCGGCGGTACCGGCACTGTTGCGGAATACGGCGGCGCAGGCAACGACGTGCTTTATTCGGGCAGCGATGCCTCGCATGCGACCTCGCTCTATGGCGGTGACGGCAACGACTCGCTCTATGGCGGTGCCGGCAACGACACGCTGCATGGCGGCTCCGGCCACGATACGATGGTCGCCGGCTCGGGCACGCAGACGCTGATCGGCGGCAATGGCGGTTCGTCGTTCGTCGGCTCCGCCACCGGCACGGCCTCGATGGTCGGCGGCTCGGGTCAGGACTACTTCTACCTGTCCAACCTCCACAGCAAGGACACCATCGACGGCGGCGCCGGCAGCAAGGACTCGCTGACCTTCCTGGATCACGCCTCGACCGATGTGACCGACATTAGTGCGGGCAAGGACGGTTCTCTGGACATCAACTTCAGCAATGGCCAGGTGACCCAGATCAGCAACATCGAATACCTGATCTTCAACGAGGGTCACTCGACCAGGTTGTAAACATCCCAGGCCTTCACGAAGTGAGGGGGCCGCCTCGACCTCGGTTGGGCGGCCCTTTCGTCGGTGTGCGAACACGGTGATCGGAACTTGTCGATCATTCGGCGTCGGATCGGGCGAGTTCCGTCTCAAGTTCCGCTCCAGGCATTCCGTTAACGGACGTTAGAACGTTAGTTCGTCACATTCGGACCACGTAGCTTTTGTAAAGGCGTGTGGCTCGCTCGATTGAGTGGTGCCGTGGCCTTTCCCGCGGCGCCGGCAACTTTGGTCAAGACGAGCGATCGCTGCAGAAATCAGCCGCTTAATGCGCGAACCGCGGAGCTCTCGAATTGGCCAAGAAGAAAATGCTGAACGCCGGTGCTGGATCGACGGTTGCCAAGCGGATCCAGCCGCTCCTGACGTCGCATGAGTGGGAGGAGGTTCGCCTCGATGTCGACGGCAGCGTGTCTCCGGACATCGTCGGCTCGATTACCGATCTCGCCAAACTGTGCCGGCCGGCCTCGTTCGACGCGATCTGGTGCTCCCATCTGATGGAGCATCTCTATGCCCATGAGATACATCCCACATTCGTCCAGTTCCGCGAGGTTCTCAAACCGGACGGATTCGCGCTGATCATGTCGCCCGACCTGGAGGCGGTGGCTCAGCACATGCTGACCCAGGGTCTCGGTGCGGTCGCCTATGTCTCGCCGGCCGGTCCGATCCGGCCACTTGATATGATCTACGGGCATTCCGGCGCGATCGAGCAGGGACGTCACCACATGGCGCACAAGACCGGGTTTTCGTGCGACCGGATGGGAAACCTGCTGCTGAGCGCCGGGTTTCCGACGGTGTCCGTTCGCAGCGGGAACTTCGAGGTCTGCGCCTTGGCGCTCATGCCGGAGGCCGAGGAGAGGCGGATCCGGCCGCAGCTCGAGGCCTGCGGCTTCGACTTCCGGGAGACGGAGATCGCCGCCCCGTGATCGTCGATGTTAAATAATGTTATAATGGTTCCGTGGTTAAACCACCGGTAGCAATGGCCGGAACTGGCTTCTGTGCTTGTTGCGACACATATCTTTTCGGAACCATGCGCTGAAAATGCTGCGTTAGCGAACTAACAGTGATAAGTTATATCTCGCTAGGGACCGGATCTTGCGCAGTCGAAACCTCGAGGCTTCCATGACCAAACACCTCTCGCTCGTCGGCGCACCTTCGGTGGAGGCGCTGCCGCCCTCGGGTCTCGCCTGTCTCGTCATCGTGGCAAGACAGCATGGTTTGCACCTGACCCCGTCCCAGCTCATCCATGATAATCTCCTGGGCGACCAGGAAGTCACGCTTGCCGAGCTTTTGAAGTGCGCGAATTCCTCGGGCATGACGGCAAAGGCCGTCACGCTGGACTGGAAGGGGCTGAGCCATCTCAAGCGGGCGCTGCCGGCAATCGTTCGCCTGCGCGATGGCAGCCACATGGTCTTGCTGCGCCTCGAAGGCGATGAAAACAGCACCCGGGTGGTCTTGCAGGATCCGAACGCGAGTGAGGATGCGCTGCTCGTCATCGATCAACCGCGCTTTGAGGACATCTGGTCGGGTGACGTCGTCATGGCCAAGCGCGATTACGAGATCTCCGACGAGACCCAGCCGTTCAGCTTCGGCTTTGTCACCGCATTGCTGTTCCGCGAGCGGCGGATCCTGCGCGACGTCGCGATCGCGGCGCTGATCCTGGGCTTCATGGGCCTGGCACCGATCATGTTCTGGCGGCTGCTCTCCGACAAGGTCATTTTCTACAAGGCCTACAACACGTTCTACGTGCTGTGTATCGCCATGTTCGTGGTCATCATGTTCGAGGCGGCATTCACGTTCCTGCGGCAGTATCTGGTGCAGCGCTTGACAGCCCGCCTCGACGTCAAGCTGTCGACCTACGTGTTCGAGAAAGTGCTCAATCTGCCGATCGACTACTTCGAGCAGAACGCGGTCGGCCTGATCTCGCGGGACATCCGCGAGGTGTTTCGAATTCGCGGCTTCCTCACCGGGCAGTTGTTCGGGACCGTTCTCGATTCGACGACGCTGTTCTTCTTCCTGCCGGTCATGTTCTTCTTCAGTCCCATCATGACGCTGATGGTTCTTGCCTTTGCCGGGGTGATCGTAACCTGGCTTGTCCTGATGCTGCCGACCTACCGGAAGAAGTCCTCGGCAACCCTGGCGGCCGAAGGCGCACAGGGCGCGTTCCTGATCCAGAGCCTGAACGGCATGCGGACCATCAAATCGCTGGCGCTCGATACGCGGCAGCGCCACATGTGGGATGTGCTTGTGGCGCGCGTCGCCAAGGCGCGTCTTGCCGAAGGCCTGACCGGAACCGCCATCCAGACGGTGGTGCGCCCATTGGAACGGTTGGCGGTGAGTGCGCCCTATGCGTTCGGTGTCTACCTGGCCGTGTCGAGCGGCGATCCGGTCTATGTCGGCGCGCTGTTTGCCTTTCTGATGCTGTCGCAACGTGTGGCCGGCCCGCTGATGCAGATGGCCCAGCTCATCAACCAGTACGACGAGGCCCGCACGGCGGTCACGATCGTCGGCAGGCTGGTGAATCAGCCGCCCGAGGAGGGACGTTCCGGCCATGGCGTGAGGGTCCCGCTCAAGGGACTGGTCGAATTCTCCGGCGTCACGTTCAAGTACAAGGGAGCGGTGTCGCCGGCGCTGAACAACGTCTCGTTCGAGATTCCACTCGGCACGACGCTGGGCGTGATGGGCAAGAGCGGCTCAGGCAAGACCACGATCACGCGGCTGTTGCAGCGGCTGCACTCCGACTACGGCGGCTTGATCAAGGTCGACGGCATCGATGTCCGCGAATACGATGTCGACCATCTCCGGCGCAACGTCGGCGTCGTGCTGCAGGAGAACTTCCTGTTCAGCGGCACGATCCGCGAGAACATTTCAGCCGCAAAGCCCGATGCGACCTTCGACGACATTGTCAGGGCGGCGCGTTTGGCCGGTGCCGAGGAGTTCATCGACAAGCTGCCGCGCGGCTACGAGACCTATATCTACGAGGGATCCACGAATCTTTCCGGCGGGCAGCGTCAGCGCCTCGCGATCGCACGCGCGCTGATCGTCAATCCGCCGATCCTGATCCTGGACGAAGCGACCAGCGCGCTCGATGCCGAGAGCGAGACGATCGTGAACGCGAATATTTCGCGGATCGCCCAGGGGCGCACGCTGATCATCATCTCGCACCGGCTGTCGTCGCTCACGAAGGCCGACGCGATCCTCGTGCTCAATCGCGGCGTGGTCAACGATATCGGGCGCCACGACGAGCTTCTGGAGCGAAACGACATCTACAGCTCGCTCTGGTACCAGCAGAATACCCATCTGGTGCCGGCGGGCCGCAACGAGAAGAACTTCAGGAGTCCGACCCTTGTCTCCTAATCAGGCTTCGCTCGCGACCGTTCGCCAGTTCCAGTCCGAAACCGATGCCATCCGCGAGGCGGCTGAGCCGTTGCTGGCCCGCGCGACGCTGTTCGTGCTGTCGGCGTTCATGGTCTCCATCGTGGCGATCATGTGCTTCACGCGCGTCGATCGGGTCATCACCAGCGTGGGCGGCCGGATCGTTCCGGTCGATCAGATCAACGTGCTGCAGGCCCTGGACGCGTCGATCATCAAGACGATCGATGTTCGGGAAGGTGAGCAGGTCGAGACGGGTCAGCTGCTCGCAACCCTCGACTCGACCTTCACCGTGGCCGATGTGACGCAGTACAAGCTGCAGATCGCAAGCCTTGACGCACAGGTTGCCCGCGACGAGGCCGAATTGTCCGGAAAGCCGCTGACATTCGGTCAGTCCAACGATCCGGAAGCCACCCGGTACAACGCCTTGCAGAAGGCGCTCTACGACCAGCGCGTCGCCCAGTACAATGCGCAGGTGAACAGCTTCGACTCCAAGATCAGTCAGACCGAAGCGACGATCCAGAAGTCGAAGAAGGACGACGAGCGCTACAGTCAACGTGCCGAGATCGCCGGCAAGATCGAGGACATGCGCTCGACGCTTGCCGAAAGCGGCAGCGGGTCCAAGCTGAACCTGTATCTGTCACAGGATAATCGCCTGGAGTTGTTGCGTCAGATCGACAACACTCACAACACCTTGCTGGAAGCGCAACATCAGCTGGAATCGTTGAAAGCCGATCGCAAGGCCTTCACCGAGCAATGGAATGCGCAGCTGAGCCAGGATCTGGTCACGACGCGCAACAGCCTGGATACCGCCCGCTCAAACTATGACAAGGCCATCAAGCATCAGGACCTGGTGCGATGGACGGCGGCCGAGCCCTCGGTCGTCCTGACCCTCGCCAAGCTTTCGGTCGGGTCGGTGCTGAAGCCGGGCGATCCCTTCATCACGCTGATGCCGCTCAAGACGCGGCTCGAGGCGGAGATCCAGATCCTGTCGCGCGACGTCGGCTTCGTCCGGCCGAACGACCCCTGCACCATGAAGGTCGATGCGTTCAACGCGGCGGAGCACGGTACGGCGCAGGGCAAGATTCGCTGGATCAGCGAAGGCGCCTTCACGACCGATGATGACGGAAAGCCGGTCGATGCCTACTACAAGGCGCGATGCTCCGTCGACGAGACCAACTTCAAGGATGTTCCGAGGAATTTCCGCCTCATTCCCGGCATGACGTTGCAGGGCGATGTCAATGTCGGCACCCGATCGGTGGCAATGTATCTGCTCGGCGGCATGCTGCGCAGTGCAAAAGAAGCAATGCGCGAGCCATGATGGTATCGACGCGATCCCTTCTCGACTTGCTCCGGCCCGGTTCCTCCCGTTCAGACTCTTCGCAGTTTGAACGGGGACTGGAGGCTTACGAGAACCGGCAATATCTCGAGGCGCTGCGCTTGTGGCGGCTTGCGTCGCGAGCGGGCAACCCGGAGGCGGATTACCGGATCGGGCTGCTCTACGCGAGGAACGAGGGCGTCATCGGCAACATTCCGGACGCGGTCGCATGGTATGAACGCGCCGCCCTGAACGGACACACCGAAGCGCAATTCCAGCTTGGCTTGATCTACTTCCACGGGTTTCAGGCCGCGCTCGGACCGAACAGGCCCGAGATGTGGCGGCAGTCCACCGCAGCGCGGCTGGGTGACAAGGCCACCAACCTCCACGATCTGGTGTTCCCGAACGGGATCGGCGTGCCGAGGGACCTCGACGCCGCCTTCCTCTGGATGTCGGTGGCGGCGGAGGCCGGCAAGGCGGACGCACAGGCGCTCCTGGGCGACATGTACGCCAACGGGCAAGGCTGCGCCAAGGATCACGCTGTTGCCCTGCGCTGGTACGAGGCCGCGGCCGAGCAGAAGGCGGCGGCCGGCGAATTCGCGCTCGGTGACGTGCATTATCAGGGACGCGGCGTTCCCGTCGATTTTGCGCAGGCCGCGATCTGGTATCAAAAAGCCGCGGAGCGTGGGCATGTCCGCGCGCAGGTGGCGCTCGCCTTCATGTGCCTCAAGGGCACCGGACTTCCCGAAAATGTCGAAGAAGCCGCGCGGCTGTTCCAGAGTGCCGCTGCGCATGACGATACCATCGCGCTCTACAACATCGCGCTGTTGCGGCTGAGCGGCAAAGGGGTGGCCAAGGACCTCGACAAGGCCGAGACCGCGCTGCGCAAGGCGGCACGGAAGGATTACCTGCCGGCGATCCAGGCGCTGGCCGAGTTCTATGCGCTCGGCACCGCAGCCGAGCCGGATCTGCGCGAGGCGGCGTACTGGTACGAGAAGGCGGCCGAGCGCGGCGACGCGCAGGCGCAGTTCTTTACCGGGCGCTTCTACGCCACCGGCACCGGCGTTCCGCCGAGCATCCGCCAGGCTGCGAAATGGTTCGAACGCGCCGCCGAGAGCGGCCATGCCACGGCGGCCCACAACATCGCGGTGTTCTATCTCAACGGCAACGGCGTGACGCGCGATGTCGCGGCCGCGATCAAGTGGTTCGAGCGCGCGTCAGAGGGAGGCATCAGCGCCGCAGGCGTGCAACTCGGCCGGCTCTACGCGGCGGGCAACGGTGTGCCGCGCGACCAGGTACGCGCTGCCGAATGGCTCAGCAAGGCTGCCAAGGGCGGCGACGCCGATGCAAAGACGGCCTATGCCCTGTTTCTCATCCAGCAGGAGCCATCCGAAGCCGGTCTTGCGCAGGCACGCACGCTGCTCACCGATGCCGCCGAGGTCGGTCATTCCGCCGCGGCATTCCAGTTGGGCGGGCTCCACATGGGAAGGTCCGGTGGCGCCGTCGATCTACCGGCCGCGGCGCAATGGTTCAAGCGCGCGGCAAGTGCCGGCCATGTCGAGGCCCAGCACACGTTGGCGTTGCTGTATTCCGATCCCAAGAGCGCCCTCAAGGATCCGCAGGCGGCCGCCGGCTGGATCGTCAAGGCCGCCGAAGGCGGCAGCGCCGCAGCGCAGTTCAAGCTCGCGGTGATGTATTGCACCGGGCAGGGCATCGAGCAGGATCTTGCCCAGGGCGTGAAATGGTATGAGGCCGCGGCGCGCCAGGGCCACACCACCGCGCAATACAACCTTGCCGTGATGCTCGGACGAGGACAGGGCCGCTACGCCGATCCGGCGAAGGCGGCCGAGTGGTTCGCGGCAGCTGCGGAGCAGGGCATGGCCGAAGCCCAGCTCGCCATTGGCGATGCACTGCGTGCCGGCAACGGCGTCGCGCAGGACCGCGATCAGGCGCTGCGTTGGTATCGACAGGCGGCGCAGCAGAACAACGAAGGTGCGCTGCGTCGTCTGCAGGCGATGGGCGAGAGCGCCGGCTGAGATTGTTGGAGGCGGACATCACGTCGCGCGCAAGCAATGACAGAGACGGTGAACGGCTTTGTTTTTGGGCGCGAAGGCACGGAAGCGTGCATGTCCGCGTGACAATCTGGGCAGAACTAACAATGGCTTTCATATCGACGATAGAGAGATTGCGTTAATGTGGGTTCGCGGAATAAATGCTCATTGCACCTCTGGTTGTGTGAAGATGATCGATAAGAACCGAGAGGTCACGATCTGGAGCGTGTCAGGCAATGTGATCCCGGGATCGAACGTCCGCGTGACCGGGAAAGAAACTGGAGCCGGCGTTAAACGTTGGCAGGAGATTGAGTGGCAATGAACAAGATGGTCGAACGGAGCGTCAGGGATACGAAGGATATGTTGCCCGTTGCCAGTCCGGTTCAACAGGAAGATCATCCGCAGAGCCTGTTCCTGGATCCCGATATCAGCGATCTCCAGTCGGGATCGCGGTTGCGTGGCGCGATCCTCGAATATTCAGGGCGGGGAATCTCAGGCTGGATTGTCGATGCCCAGTCGCCAGCTTCAACGGTTTCGATAGCGCTCTTTGTCGCTTCCCACTGTGTCGAAGAAGGACGCACCGGCCGATCCATGCCGGCCCGCATCGGTCCGCGGAGCGTGATTGGACGTCCCGGATTCCGGATCGATCTATCCACGCCGGGTGTGCGCCGTCGGCTGGCGCGCGCCCTGCGAAACACGCTCGTGGAGCCCAAGCATGCGCAGATCTATCTGCGCATCAGCCTGAACGATGGCGAATACTACGAGATACCGCTGTTCGAGAATTTTACGCCGAGCGAAGTGGTCGTAGCGTTAGGCTTCTCGATCGAAGACTACGACGATCTGCTGTTTCCGAACAACGACAACAGGACAATCGCCGGACCGGCGGCCGCCGCCACCAAAGAGGTGCGCTACATTTGCTTCTACCTGCCGCAATTCCATTCATTTGAAGAAAATGACAGGTGGTGGGGACCGGGGTTCACCGAGTGGACCAATGTCGCGCGCATGCGTGCCCAGTTTCCGGCTCACGAATCGCCATGGTTGCCGGCCGATCTTGGATTCTATGACGTCCGTCTGCCGGAGACGCGCCGTCAGCAGGGTGACCTCGCGCGCAAATACGGCATCGATGGATTTTGTTACTACGTCTACTGGTTTCAGGGGCGAAGGCTGCTGGAAAAGCCGCTTCAGCTGCTGCTCGAGGACGGCGAGCCGAACCTGCCGTTCTGCCTCTGCTGGGCAAACGAGAACTGGTCCCGCCGGTGGGACGGCTCCGATGCCGAGCTCCTGTTGGGACAAAATCACTCGCTCGACGACGATGTCCGCTTTATCGACGACATGGCCGACCTGCTGCTCGATGAGCGCTACATCACTGTCGATGGTCGAAAGATCATCGTCGTCTACAGGCCGTCATTGTTGCCGGACAAGCAGCGTCTGTTCGAGATCTGGCGCGAGAGGGCCAGAGAGCTTGGAATCGGCGAGCTGCTGATTTGCAATGCGATGACCTTCGGAGAGTTCGATCCGCGTGACGTCAATTGTGATGCTGCGATTGAGTTTCCGCCGCACACAGTCTCGACGCGGGAGGTGCCGCCGGCCGAAGTCGATGCGCCGCCGACCTTCGCCGGAAAGGTGTACGACTACGTCGATGCGATGCGATCGTCGATCGGCAAGACCTACGATTTCCCGTTCTTTCCTGCCGTGATGCCGCGCTGGGACAATACGCCTCGCAAGGGCGCGCGCGGTCACGTCTTCACCAGGTCCAGTCCGGAGGCGTTTGAGGTCTGGCTTCGCGACGCGACGTTGCGCGCCAAGGGCAACAGCTTCTCCGAGTCGTTGGTGTTCATCAATTCCTGGAACGAGTGGGCAGAGGGGGCTCATCTCGAGCCGGATTCGCGTCACGGACGGGCATTCCTCGACGTCGTGCGAAGGGTGGCTTCGGCCGAGCCGATTTCGGCGCAGATCCGGAATAGCCCGGATCTGCTGGATTGCCTGAGCAGGCAGGAGCTCGAGTGGGCGGTGAAGGAAGCCTCGACGCATGTCGAAGTGCTGGCAAACCTGCACCGATCGGGTCTCACTCATTCGGGCGTGCAGCGCGTCAGAAGCGGCACGCCGGTCGAGGCAGAAGGCGCGTCCGACAATCCGGCAGGTTCATTGCTGGTCATCGAGAACATCAATTCGCAGACGGGCGAGCGGGTGATCGTTGATCCGCGCTTCGAGATACTGGTGCGGGGATGGATCTGCGCGGGCAATACGTTCGAAGCAAGCCGGCAACGAACGGGATTCCTGGTGCTGTCGGCGTTTGCGCCGGATAGCGCGGTCAATAGCGGGTACTGCCTGATCGTTGATTGGCACGAGCGCGTGGACGTGAAGGAGTATATGAAGGCCGAAAGCAAGGACTGCTATTTCGGCTTCCAGCTGTCCTTCTCGATTCGGGATTTGCCGGATGGTGAATATCAGCTCGCGGTCCTGGAGGTCGGCGACGGCGCCAGCGCGCTGGTGCGGTCCCGCCATTCGATCATCGTGAGACGTTGAGGTCGCGGCCGATGCTCGCAAGTGTCGTCATCGCGTGCTACAAGCACGAGCAGTATCTCGAGGAATGCCTCGAGACTGTCTATCAGCAGACTTTTGCCGACATCGAGCTCGTCATCGTCGACGACCACTCGCCGGACAAGAGTTTTGAAGTCGCGCAGAAGGTGATCAAGAAGCGGTCGTTCGGAAAGCGCTTTGTCTCCTGCAAGCTGCTCAAGAACCCGCAAAACCTCGGCGCCCACTACACCTGGAACAGGGCATTGTCGCTGACGAGCGGCGACATGATCTTCCTTTTGAACTCGGACGATGCCTTTTCGACGGAGCGGGTTCGGCAGTTCGCGGATCAATATGCCAATGAGCGGCTGTTCTTCGGCTTCTCGGCCGTCGAGCCGATCGACGAGCACGGCAGGTCGATCAGCAACTACCAGTTTCCCACGCGCCTGCGCTATGCAATCGATCGGGCCCAGATCGCAGGTGCGCCGCTATCATGGACGTTCCTGGATTCCCAGATTGCCGCGTCGACCGGAAACTTCGTCTTCAGCCGTGAGCTGCTGCGGCAGGTGGGCTGGCTCGCCGACCTCAAATACTGTCACGACTGGGACTTCGCCCTGCGCGCCGTCACCAAGGTCGAGCCGACCTATCTCGAGACCGATCGCTATCTGTATCGACTTCACTCGACCAACAGCTTCCGAAGTCTGAGCAAGGTGGCGGAGAGCGAGACGAAGGCTTGCATGGAGTCGTACTGCTTGAATGCGATCTCGTCGCGGCCGCAAAACAAGACCTGCCTCAGCCCGTCCAATTTCGGCGATTCGTTCTATGACTTCGTGAAGCTGCACCCGAACTTCAATTATTGGGTCAAGCAGATCTACGCGCCCTATCATCCGGAGCATAGGACGGTGGAGTCGAACGATCGCACCAGGCCGCTTCGCTGGCGCTGATCGAGGGCAAGCCTGCCTTGTCCGTTCCAATGCAATCGGAACGGAGCCCTGATTGAGCGTGCGCCGCGGCTTCACGCAGGCCGCGACACACGTCTTTAGAACCGACCTAGCAGAGGTTTTTCGACGCCGTCTTTGCGGTCGTCTTGAGAACTTCGCGCAGCGCTTCCAGGCGATCGGTCTGGCAGGGCACGGTGGGGACCAGCCAGCCACCTTCGTCATTTTCGTTCCAGGCGTAGATCAGCACCGCGGGGGCCCGACGATCGGGCGCACGGCTGTTCACCCAGCTGATCGATTGCGCCAGATGGCCGGCCAATTCCTTCTTCGTCGGCGCTGCATAGAAATTGGCGACGCCATCGCCGGGACGCTGCGACTTTTCCCAGGGGACCGGACGTTCGATGCGCGGGCGCCTGTCCCATCCGGTCATCACCGTGGGCACCACCGGGACCTGGCTTGCGGAAAGATCATTCCAGCCCTTTTCGGCATACTTCGCGAGATCCGCAAAGCTGCCGCGGCCGTTGCCGGTTGTGATCGCATATGACCCCACCGCGTCAGCGCCCAGATTGGCGGCCTCCTGGCTCAGGAATTTCGTGTCTCCTGCCAGCACGATGTAGGGATCGGCAAGTCCGGCTCCGTTCGCGTCGGATTTGAACTTGCCGAGCTGGGCGCGCAGACCTTGCACACCGCCCCAGCTTCGCTGCACATCCGCACCCTTGATGAAGCCCAGGAAGTACAGCGGCCGATCATTCTCCACCCTCAGATAGTTCTTGTCCGCCATGAGGCCGATGTGCTCCTGGGGCAGTGAGGATAGCTTGGCCGCCGATCCCCATCGCCCGAGCTCGGTGAACATGCAGTATCTCAGTTCGGCCGCCTTCGGCCGGGCTCTGAACGCGTACAGGGCTTTCGACATCGGGTGGTTTGCGCCGTAGGCGGCAAACGCCCAATAATCCAGTCCTGCAAAGATGGCCTGGTCGATCTCCTTGTCCATCTCGGCCACGATGGAAGCCGAAAAATCAAGCGCGTTGGGATCGCGGTTCATCTGCGTTCCGAAGAAGGGCGTTCGCCAACGATATTTTTCGGGACCGAGCGATTGCTTCATGGCTTCCGTCGGCTGCGAGCCCGGCGAATACCAGGCGTCCCATCGGATTGCTCCGACCAGAGGCCGGGAAGCTGCCGCGGCCGCAGCAGGATGGCCGGAACCCAGCACGCTGAGCGAGCCGGGCAGGAGGCTCGCGGATAACGATGTCAAAAACATCCGTCTTGTAAGCGCGAACGGCTTACGGACTGCTTCGTTCCCATTGTCCATTGGCGATCTCCGATCGTTCCCGTCCGGTGCGACGGTTTCGTGCAAATGACAGTAAGCCCCTCTGCTCTATTGTATTGATTTTCCTCGAAATAACCTTACAACAGTTAAAATGTGAGCGCTGCGTGTTATAGCCTTATTCTTGTAGGATAAGTGCGCTAATAGGGAATTCGTGGTGCGAACCAATGGTAATTGCTTGTTGATCTCGTGGGGAGCGGCTCAGGTTGGACATGGAAATTCCTGCATTGTCTAGTTTCAGCTCAGGCGTGAATCTCGATACGCTTCCAGCAAGTGAGATCGAGACAAGGCTTAGAGATTTCTTTTCCGGGCGGATCGCGAATCCGAAGCCCGACGAGCTCATCCAATCGGTCGAGCAGTTGGAGCAGCAATACGGCCACTACAAGGAATTCCAGTTTGCAAAGGCGGCAGCGCTTGTGCAGGCATGTGATTTCGCCGGAGCGCGTGCAATCCTTCTCGACCTCGTCAAGCAGCTGCCATCCGACTCGCGGGTGTTGCATCGCCTTGCGATCGCGGATCTCAACATGGGATCAGCCCAAGAGGCGCAGGATGTCTATCTTTCCGCGCTCGCTGCGGCCCCGAAAAGTGAAAATCTGCGGCGAGAGTTTGCCGGCCTCCTGCGCGTGATGGAGGCGAAGAAACTCTATGTCGGGGTCGATCGGAAGAAGCACGGCCTGGCCGCCGTGTGCGCCATCAAGAACGAGGGCGACGACCTCTTGGAATGGCTGCACTTTCACAGACTGGTCGGAGTCGATCACTTCTACCTCTATGACAACGGCAGTACCGACAACACGCGCGACGTGATCGAATCCTTCCCGTGGCCCGAAATGATCACCTATCATTTCGTGGAGGGGGAATTTGGCCAGATGCGCGCGTTCTCTCATGCGATCGACAGCTATCGCAATTGCTCGGAATGGTGCGCCTTCATCGATGCCGATGAGTACCTGTTTCCGACCAAGGCCGGCAACATCAAGGACGTCCTGGCGGAGGTTGGATCAGCGCCGGCGGTGGCGGTGCATTGGCTGAACTTCGGATCGAATGGTCACGACGCGAAGCCGGCCGGCTTGTGCATCGAGTCCTTCACGCGTCGCGCTCCGGACGACTTCCCGGATCATTTCATCATGAAGTCGATCATTCGGCCGGACACCATCGTGTCCTACCTGCATCCCCATCAATCGCTCGTTCTGGGCTGCTACGTCCAGGAAGACGGCACGCCCGTTTTCCCGATCGGCGGGCGCTGTACGGCTCCCAAGCGGGACAAGCTCGTCATCAATCACTACTACACGAAGTCGCGGCAACAATTGCTGAAGAAGCGTGAGCGCGGCAGGCCGTTGGCCGATGGCGATCCCGAGAAGATCCGCGCGATGGAGTTCTTCACATTGCGGGATCGCAACGATATCGAAGACGCGACGATCCAGCGGTTTCTGCCGGAGCTGAAGAAGCTGGTCCAGAGCTGAATCCGGGGGAAACAAGAAGGGCGCGCCAATTGGCGCGCCCTTTTGTTTCGTGCGTTGAACCGATCGTCGACCGTAGCGGCCGGCTACAGAGGCTCTGGTCGGCTATAGCGGCTCCAGGCGGTATTTCGCGAGCAGGGCCTGTGCGGCATCGACGTCGATCCTTGGCGGCCTTTGGAAGACGGACATGTTGTTGGCCCGCGCGATTTCCCGCGCGACCGTCCGTACCGAATGGTAGTGGGGACGGTTCTCGAAGTCGTGAATTGCGATGAAGGCTCCCGGCGCGGCGTGCAGCACGCACTGCACGAAGCAGGCTACGCGAAACCGGCCGTCGACGAAATACAAGTCCGCAGTCCTGCTTTCCGGACGCTCCCAGATGCGTTCGTGATAGTCGGGCCAGGAGCTCTCCTTCTCCTTCTCCACCGGGTAGCCCCACTCGCGCAGCTTGCCGATATCGACGTGCAGCAGCTGTGGCTGGGTGCTCGCACCGCGCGTGGCGTCGGCGACCTTGGAGAGCCATTCCGAGGAGGAATCGATGGAGATGACCCACTCCTTCTTGGTCTGGCAGGCGAGCCAGGTGCTGCCGCCCGACCCGAATTCCAGAAAGCGCGTCGAGAGATCCACGAAGCTTTTGAACAATGTCTGTTCCTGACCGTCCATTGCGATGTTCATGGCGGGATCCCTTGGTTTCTCGATTTGATGTGTGGCGGGTGGTTGCCAATCCACCGTCGGAAGGCGGTCGCGGCTCGTCAAGCCGCGATGAGATCCGGTTGAATCGTCATCGCGCTTGCCGGCTTCCTGTTCGCTGTCCACGCCGATGGCTTGGAGAGAGCGACGATTACTGGTTCAGCCCGACGCGCTCCACCTTGTAGCCGCGCTCCAGGATCGCGCGCCACCAGGGTTGCTCGTCGACATACCAGCGCACTGTCTTGGCGATGCCGGTCTCGAAATTCTCCTCCGCGCGCCAGCCGAGCTCGGTTTCGAGCTTGGTGGCGTCGATCGCGTAGCGGCGGTCGTGGCCGGGCCGATCGGCAACGAAGTTGATCAGCTGGCGCCGCGGGCCGGCCGCAGCCGGCGTGACCTCGTCGAGCAGGTCGCAGATGCTTTCCACGACGTGCAAATTGGTGCGTTCGTTGCGGCCGCCGACATTGTAGGTCTCGCCGACCTCGCCGCGTTCCAGCACCAAGGTCAGCGCCTTGGCGTGATCCTCGACGAACAGCCAGTCGCGGACGTTCTGGCCGTCGCCATAGACCGGCAGCGGCTCGCCGGCGAGCCCCTTGATGATCATGTGCGGGATCAGCTTTTCCGGGAAGTGATAGGGGCCGTAATTGTTGGAGCAGTTGGTCACCAGGGTCGGCAGCTCGTAGGTCTCGCGCCAGGCGCGCACCAGATGATCGGACGATGCCTTGCTGGCCGAATAGGGCGAGTTCGGCGCATAGGCCGTGGTCTCGGTGAACAGGCCTTCGTCGCCGAGCGACCCGAACACCTCGTCGGTCGAGATGTGCAGGAAGCGGAACTGGTCGCGCTTCTCGGGCGACAGCGTACGCCAGTGGCGCAGCGTCTCCTGCAGGATCGTGAAGGTGCCGACGATGTTGGTCTGGATGAATTCGCCGGGGCCGTCGATCGAGCGGTCGACATGGCTCTCCGCGGCGAGATTCATCACCGCATCGGGCTGATATTTCTCGAACAGCCGGCGCAGCACCTGTGCTTCGCAGATGCAGGCCTTTTCGAAGGTGTAGTTCAGGCTCTCGGTCGAGCCGGGCAAGGAGGCCAGGTTTGCCGCATAGGTCAGCTTGTCGATGTTGACGACGCGGGCGTGGGTGTCTCGCAGCAGGTGCCGGACCACGGCGGAGCCGATGAAGCCCGCGCCGCCGGTGACGAAAATCGTCGATCCCTTAAACCGCATGTTTGAATACCTCGGCAGTGCGGGGCTGACCATGGAATGAGCGGTAGACCGACAGCAGATACTCGCCGTAGCTGCTCTTGGCGGTCTTCTGTGCCACCCTCGCGAAGGCTTCCAGCGAGATGTAACCCTGGCGCAGCGCGATCTCCTCGGGGCAGGCGATGCGCAGGCCCTGGCGCTGCTCCAGGATCTGGACGAAGTGGCTGGCTTCGACCAGCGAGGAATGGGTGCCGGTGTCGAGCCAGGCGAAGCCGCGGCCGAGCACCTCGACATAGAGATCGCCGCGCTCGAGATAGGCCTTGTTGACATCGGTGATCTCAATCTCGCCGCGCGGCGATGGCTTGATGCCGGCGGCGATGTCGACCACGTCATTGTCGTAGAAATAGAGACCGGTGACGGCGACGTTGGACTTCGGCCGCTTCGGCTTCTCCTCGATCGAAAGCGCCCGCCCGGTGCCGTCCAGCTCGATCACGCCGTACTGTTCGGGCGCGTTGACGACGTAGCCGAACACGGTGGCGCCCTTCTTGCGGACCGAGGCGGCCGACAGCATGCTCGGCAGGCCGTGGCCGTAGAAAATGTTATCACCTAACACAAGGGCGACCGAGTCATCGCCGATGAACTCGCGTCCCACGATGAAGGCGTCGGCGAGGCCCCGCGGGGTCTCCTGCGTGGCATAGGCGAACCGGACGCCCATCTCGCTGCCGTCGCCGAGCAGGCGCTGGAACAGCGGCTTGTCCTGCGGCGTGGAGATGATCAGGATATCGCGGATTCCGCCGAGCATCAGTGTCGACAGCGGATAGTAGATCATCGGCTTGTCGAAGACGGGCAGCAGCTGCTTGGAGACGACGGTGGTCACGGGGTAGAGGCGCGAGCCGGTGCCACCGGCAAGGATAATGCCTTTCATGGTCCCTCACAATTTGATTATCAGAACATAACATATAGCGTGCGCTGCACAAGTTTGTTATGAGGGAGAAATTAACATTTCGGGCGCGTCAAACTGGAACAAATGTTAAATGAACGTCATCAAGACCGAGCTTCCTGAAGTTCTGATCGTCGAGCCGAAGCTGTTCGGCGACCAGCGCGGCTTTTTCCTCGAGACCTACCAGTCGCCCCGTTATGTCGAGCACGGCATCACGCGTCCCTTCGTGCAGGACAACATGTCCCGCTCGGCCTATGGGGTGCTGCGCGGGCTGCATCTGCAAAACCCGCTCACCCAGGGCAAGCTCGTGACCGTGCTGCGCGGCAAGGTGCTGGACGTTGCCGTCGATGTGCGTGTCGGCAGCCCGAACTTCGGCAAGCATGTCGCGGTTGAGTTGAGCGAGGACAACCGCCGTCAGCTATGGGTGCCGCGCGGCTTTGCCCACGGCTTCGTGGTGCTCTCGGAAACCGCCGACTTCTTCTACAAGTGCGATGATTTCTACAGCCCCAAGGACGAGCTCTCGATCCGGTGGAATGATCCGGCGATCGGGATCAAATGGGGCGTCGATAAGCCACAGCTGTCGGCCAAGGATGCGGATGCGCCGCTGCTCGCCGACGCCAGCAATCTTCCGACCTATGGACAAATCTGATGCGGATTCTTTTGACGGGAACGCGCGGCCAGGTCGGCAGTGCGCTCAAGCCTCTGCTGGAAGGCCACGGCACCATCATCGCGCCGCCGACCGCGGAGTTCGACCTCGCGAAGCCGGAGATGTTGACGGGCGAGCTTGAGCGACTGAAGCCCGATCTCATCATCAATCCCGCTGCGTACACGGCCGTCGATCGCGCCGAGGACGAGCGCGAGCTGGCGTTCCTGGTGAACGCCAGGGGACCCGAAGCGCTGGCGAAATGGGCGGCGGCGAACCGTGTGCCGCTGGTGCATTTCTCCACGGACTACGTCTTCAACGGTTCGGGCGACCGGTCGTGGCGCGAGGACAGCCCGACCGAACCGTTGTCGGCCTACGGCGCAAGCAAGCTTGCCGGTGATGTCGCGATCCAGGCGGCGGGCGGGGCGCATCTGATCGCGCGCACTTCCTGGGTCTATGCCGCAAAGGGCACCAATTTCCTGCGCACCATCGCGCGGCTCGCCGGCGAGCGTAAGGAGCTGCGGATCGTGGCCGATCAAGTCGGCGCGCCGACAACGGCACGGGCGATTGCGAGCGCGGTCGCCGGCATCGTCCTGCCGAATATCACCACGCTGCACGATCAGCTCGCGCGCAAGGGCGGTGTCGTCAATCTCGTTTGCGCTGGCGAAACCAGCTGGCACGGCTTTGCAACCGCCATTGTCGGCGGGCTGAGGTCGCGTGGCGTCACGCTCGCGGTCGACAACATCGTTCCGATCGCGACGGCCGATTTCCCGACCAAAGCGGTACGTCCGGGCAATTCACGGCTGGATCTGACGCGGCTCAAGACGCAGTTCGGGGTCGCGATGCCGACGTGGCAGGAAGCGCTCGCACGCGAGCTGGACTCGTATGTCCAGCTCGGCGCGCTCGCCCACGCCTAGAGCCCGAAGTGCGGAGCGGATTTTCCTGCGGCAAATGCCAGGCGTTTGCGCTGAGTTGATCGTGAGACAACAAGCAAAAAGCGCGATGAGGATTCAACCTCATCGCGCTTTGGGTTAGACGGCGCCGGCGCGGCCGCTTAGCGCGGCCGGCCAATGCTGTCGTAGGTGAAGCCGTGCGCGGCCATCTCGTCCGGACGGTAGATGTTGCGCAGGTCGACGACGACCGGATGCTTCATCTCCTGCTTGATGCGCTTCAGATCGAGCGCGCGGAACTGACGCCACTCGGTCACGATGACAAGCGCATCCGCCTGGTGAGCGCATTCATAAGCGTCCTTGCAGTACGCGATCTCGGGCAATTCCTTGCGGGCCTGCTCCATGCCGACCGGATCGTAGGCGCGAACGCTCGCGCCGAAGTCGATCAGGCCGTTGATCAGCGGGATCGACGGTGCCTCGCGGATATCGTCGGTATCGGGCTTGAAGGTCAGGCCGAGCACGCCGATCGTCTTGCCGCGCAGCTCGCCGCCGAGCACGTTGGCGACCTTGCGCGCCATCGCGCGCTTGCGGTTGTCGTTCGCGGTCAACGTGGCTTCGACGATCTTCAGCTGGACGTCGTGATCGAGCGCCGTCTTGAACAAGGCGCGGGTATCCTTCGGGAAGCACGAGCCGCCATAGCCTGCGCCGGCATGCAGGAACTTGGTTCCGATCCGGTTGTCGAGCCCGATGCCGCGCGCGACCTCCTGTACGTTCGCCCCGACCTTTTCGGAGAGATCGGCGATCTCGTTGATGAAGGTGATCTTGGTGGCGAGGAAGGCATTTGCGGCGTATTTGATCAATTCCGCCGTGCGTCGTGCGGTATAAAGGATCGGCGCCTGGTTCAAATAGAGCGGGCGATAGACTTCGCCCATCACCCTCTTGGCCCGATCGTCCTCGGTGCCGACGACGATCCGGTCGGGATGGCGAAAATCCTGAATCGCGGCGCCTTCGCGCAGGAATTCGGGGTTCGAAGCAACCGCGAAATCCGCGTCGGGACGGGTCTCGCGGATCAGGCGTTCCACCTCGTCGCCGGTGCCCACGGGCACGGTCGACTTCGTCACCACCACGGTGAACTTCTTCAGTGCTGCGCCGATCTCCTTGGCGGCAGCATAGACGTAGCTCAGGTCCGCATGGCCATCGCCGCGCCGCGACGGTGTTCCCACAGCGATGAAGACGGCATCGGCGTCGCCGACGGCCCCGGCAAGCTCCGTCGTGAAGGTCAGCCGGCCGGCGGCGGTATTGGTCTCGACGAGCTTATCGAGGTCGGTTTCGTAGATCGGGATCTTGCCGCGCTTCAGGGCTTCGATCTTGTCGGCGTCCTTGTCGACACACACGACCTGATGGCCGAAATCGGCAAAACACGCTCCGGATACGAGACCTACATATCCCGTTCCAACCATTGCAATCTTCATGAATCCGCTCGTCGATCAGTGTGGAGAGGAGGAGTTAGCACTAGCACAATTGGAGCCGATAACGCCAAGTTTTATAGCGTATCGATTGTGTTGAAGCTCGGCGGCTTTTTGTGCAAACGGTGATCGCCTCAGTGCAGTTGAGTGCTCGCTAGTCACCCAGGGCGGGCCATGGACACATTCTCAACTTGAAATCGACCGACAATCGGGCCGCCGTTTGAGGGGTGGACATGAGCACGAAGACGATTGGCAAGCAGAGGCCCTCAGGAGCTGAATACGCGTCGTTGCAGACGCAATTCTCCAGATACGATCGCACCACGTTTTCTGGATTTGTTTATGACCGCGCCGATCCCAGCCGACGCTACGCCGTCGAGCTGCTGGTCGACGGCGAGCCATACATGTCATCATTATGTGACGAGTTTGTAACAGAGCTTGCCGATGCCGGAATCGGCGATGGTCGATTTGGCTTTACGTTCAACGTGCAGGACGAGGTCAGCTCGAACGCTGCGATCATCGAGGCAAGGCTGGCGAATATCGGAAGTCCGGTCGGTGCTCCGATTCGCTGCGATGTCGCTGCACCGGAAGCGCAGTGGCACCGAATCGGCGAGATCAAATGGGCCGGAGGCTTGCGCTTCGAGGGCTGGCTCTCGCAAGACGTCGACGAAGACATCGAGATCCTGATCGCGCAACGGCCGGTGATGACCGTGAAGCCGACCGGGTGGACCAACGTTGCGCGGGGCAGCGAGTTCGGCGTCGGCCGCCGCGTCGATTTTCATCTGCCTGAGCATTTTGCCGACGGCCGCGTGCGCGGGCTGTCCGCGCGGACAATTTCGGGACGGAGCCTGATCTCGGAGCCGGTCGCATTCGTCGCTTTCGAGCGCGGCCTGGAGCAGACCATCGCCGAGCTCGGACGCTGGGATAGCGAGCGGCTGCGCGGGCAATTGTTCGATCAGCTCCTGCCTGCCTCGGTGCCGTTTCACACCTATCGCAGCTGGAAAGAGCGCTTCTCGCCGACACCACCGCCTGACGTTCCATCCGAGGCCGCGGTCGTCCTGATCGGGGATGCCAGGGTGGACGAAAGCATCGAGAGCCTGGAGGCCCAGCGGCACGCGGCCTGGTCGGCGGTGTCTCTGCCGGCGCGGGGGTTCAGTCAGTTCGAGCCGAAAGCTGCGCGCGAGTTCGTCGACGGCGATGCCGCCAACAGTGCGTTCTTTGTCTTCTGTCTGAGCGGGACGATCCTTGCGGAAGATGCCTTGCAGCGCTTCGCCGACGTGTTCGCGTCCGAGCCCGGCTGCGATCTCGTCTATGGCGACGTCGAGGTCGCGGCCGGCGCCGGCGCGGTCTGGCCGCTGGCGTTCTCGGCATTCGACCGCGAACGTGCACTCGAGCAGGGCTATGGCGCGTATTGCTTTGCGGTGCGCCGGGAACGAGCCGTGGAAACGCTGCGATCGGCGGCGTCGCTCTACGACATCTTCATTGGCTGCGTGGATGCCGAGCGAACCTATCATCTGCCGGGATCGGTTGCGGCGTTGCCGCGAATTGATGCGTCCGCCGCAACCGCCGAGCTGGTCGCTGCAAGCCAGGCGTATTTTGCTGAGATCGGCGTCGAGGCGAATGTCGAGCCACGGAAAGCGGGGCTTCTTCCCGCTGTGCGGGTCAAGCGCGCGGTCGATTGGAACGAGCGCACCACCATCATCATCCCGACCAGAAACCGCGCCGAACTCCTCAAGCGCTGTATCGAGACGGTCCTGCCGGCCGCACATGAGACCAACGCCCGGATTCTCGTCGTCGACAACAGCTCGAGCGAGCCGGAAGCGCTGGACTATCTCGAGGGTCTTTCGGCGGACGACATCGACGTCATTTCGGTCGAAGGGCCCTTCAACTTCGCAGCCATCAACAACGCCGCCGTCGATTGCGTCGACACGGAGAACATCTGCTTTCTCAACAACGACATCCAGGCGCTCGACGACGGCTGGCTGGCGGAGATGCTGTGGCGGCTGTCCGCTCCCGACGTCGGAGCCGTCGGCGCAAAGCTGCTCTGGCCGAGCAGCGTCGTGCAGCATGGCGGGGTGGTGCTGGGGGCCAATTTCTCGGCTGCGCATGCCTTCAACGACCGGATGGATGGTGATCCCGGCTACGGCGATCTGCTCCAGGTGGCGCACGAATGTTCGGCGGTGACGGCCGCGTGCCTCTTGATGCGCAAGCGCGATTTCGTGGCCGTCGGCGGCATGGATGAGGTCCGCTTTCCGATCAGTTTCAACGATATCGATCTGTGCCTGAAGCTGCGTCAGATCGGAAAGCGGATCGTATTCACGCCGGACGCGAAGCTCGTTCACCTGGAGTCGGCAAGCCGGGGCCGCGATTCCGCGCCGGACCGCAAGGCACGCTTCGGGCGCGAGCTGGCGATGCTGCGCGCGAAGTGGGGCGAGGTGCTGCTCGACGATCCCTATTACAGCCCGCTGCTCGGGCTGGATTCGACGCCGTTCTCCTCGCTTGCATGGCCGCCGCGGTCATGGAAGCCGCGCGCCAACCTCCCGCCTGTGCCGACTGCTCCTCCGATCGGGATGTAGCTGCACGTCTTCGACCACCCAGTCGAGGACAGCGGCAACCATTTCATCGGCGTCAAAGCCGGGCTGCAGCTTGAGGTCGGTCTTTCGGCTGCGTCCCGGCGGTGTCGGAAGCCATTCCGTCGCGGCGGCCGGCAATCCGCTCGCCAGCAGCGCGTCGACCAGCGGATGCCCGAATGCCGGTTCGCCGATGTCGAGCACCAGTTTCGTGATGCCGTGACCTTCGATGAGTGTCGCGACGTCGTCGACGGCGATTTCGCCGGTGACCATGACATTGGTCCGCTGCATCAGCTTGAGGTCGTCGAGGGTGGTGCCGAGCACGATGATCTCGGTGTCTGCATGGGCATTGGCGATTTGATCGCTGAGCGCTCTCACGAAGCGAAATTCCGCCGCACTGTCGCGCAGGGCAAGCAGGCCGAGACGCGCCGGGCTGCTCGCGGCGGGATGCCGTGCCGGCCGCACCAGCGGGTCGCTCGGCCTGACCACTTGCAGGCCGAGAACCGAGACCGAAAAGGCTGCCCCATCTTCGCCGATCGCGATCACGCCTCGGGCCCCTTCGACGAGACTGGTCCAGTCCGGATGGAGGCCCGATCCAATCGCGGCACGCACGGCAAGTCTGGTGTCGGTGATCAGCAGCTCGTAGGCGAAATGTTGCGTGAGCTGCGCGAAACATGCGCCGGGGATGCGGTTCGGTTCCGAAATCTCGAGCGAGCGGATTCGGAGATCGGTGAGAAACCTCAGAAAGGCTTCGCGTCCCTCGGGTGTCGCAACGTCGAGTGCGATCGACTGCGGGGCTCCGCCGTCCGGCGCAAAGATCGCAGCCAGCTGGCGTCGTCCCTCGGCGCGGAAGTGAACGATCAGCCCGCGCTTGTTGTCCGCCGCGAGTTGCCGGCACCGCCTGATGGCAATCTCGCGGCCAACGGCGGAGCCGCAGAGGATGACGTGCGGGCCGGCGGCGCGCGGTTCGTTGCAGAGCAGCTTGAGCTCAAGCGCCGCGCGGCAATCACGCAGCGGATCGGCGAGCAGGAACGCCGCGCACTCCGTCGCATAGCGCCGGTAACGGTGCTCGAGCACGCGAAGATTGCGCAGCACCAGCGAACGCTTCTCGCCAAGAAACGAGCGCGAACCTTCGTGTCCGACAAAGACCGAAGGGATGCACACATTGCGGAAGCCGGCCTCCGCGGCGCGGAGACAGAAGTCGACGTCTTCAAGATAGCCGCGATAGAAATCGTCGGAGAGCGCGTGCACGGCGTCGAGGCATTCGCGGGTGATGTAGAGGCAGAACCCGATGCCGTTGGGAATGTCGATGGCGATCCCGGAATTTGCCGTGCCGGCAATTTCGTCCAGCAATTCAAGTTCGTCGGGCGAGGGCAGGGGGTTCGACCGGTTCGGAACTGGAAAGCTGGTATATTCGCCGTTGTTCGAGAGCGGGGTCGCCGTGCCGACGCCCGGCGTCGATTGCACCGCGCTCCGCAGGCGTTGCAGCGCGTATTTCGGCACCGTCGTATCCGAGTTCAGCAGCACGACGTCGCCGCTATCGGTCTCGGCAAGCGCCCGGTTGACCGCGCCGACAAAGCCGAGATTGTGCGCGTTGGTCAGGAGCCGGATGCGCTGCTCGGACGCCAGTTCGCCGAGCAGGCGCTTGATGTCGGGCTCGGGCGACGCATCATCGACGGCGACGATGGTCGCACCCGGCGTGCAAGCCACGGCCGTCAATGCGCTCTCGATGCAGGCACGCGTCGCGGCCAGATCCCGGTACACCGGAATGATGATGGTGAGCGGCGGAGTTTCGGCCCTCTCAGCGCGAGGTGGCCGTTGTGGCGCCTCGCGGCGATCCGGCGCGCGGTTGGCCGGGAGCTGGATGCTCGCGATGACGCGGCCCGCCTGCGCGATCTCGAGGCGTTGCGAGGTCGCGGACGCCGGCCGCATCAGACGGAAGCTTGCAGCACGTCGTCCATTGACCGCAAACCTGTGACGGGGATCGGCGGGAAGCTGGACGGTGCTGGATTGATCGGCCTGCGCCAGTGAAAGGTGGGGATCGTCCGCGCCTCGCCACGTCACCCATCCCTTCACTTCCTCATCCAGGAAGTCGATACGGGCGCAGCTGTCCTGACCGTTCTGCTCGAGCAGCAGGAGAGCGCTCCTGACGGAATCCGGATCGTCATCGCGCCGCGCGACGCTTCGTGCGGCTTCGATCTGCGCAACGCCGTCGCCCCAAGCCATCATTCGCCGAGCGGCGGCAAGATCGTCCGGTTCGAGCTCGAGCGCTTTGGCTACGCTGGCGACCGCCGCTTCCTTGAGATCGAGGCGAAACAGCGCTTCTGCGCGCAGCAAATGGGCGCGGGCGCCCGGATGCGGTAAGATCCGGCAGCGGCGGTCGGCGAGCGCAAATGCGCGACGGAAATCACGTGCCTCGAGCGCCCTGACAGCGGCCCGCTCGAGATCGACATGGTGGAGCGTTCTGGACGTAAAGGCGATCCTGCGCGCGTCGGCGGTCAAATGTCGCCCTTGTCTGCCCGCATGGTCAGCCCGCCGTCTTGACCGCGTTCTGCCGGCTCCGGAATACGCGTACCCGTCCCTCGAGGCGCGGTGCCTCCTGGCGCGGCATAGGCATCGGGGGAGCGGGTTCAGCGTGCCTTGGCTGCCGGGGCGCGAGGGGCGCTGCTTGCGCCCGGTGCTCCTCAAGACTGAGCTTGAGGCCCACCAAGGGTTCCCGGCCTGAAGGGCCCGATACCACAATCCGGTTCCCGGTTACGCGCAAGGCGGGAGCCCCGAGGAAGATGGTTTCGGCGGCGATGGCGTAGCGATCCGCGCCGGGGCCTGTGGCCTCCAGCGAGAACCCTGTGATGGCCAGCGCGCGTCCCCGGGTTCCGGCAAAGGTTCCGAGCGGAACGAACTGGTTGTCGCCGCGCTGCGGCCTGGCGAACTTGACCGCATATTGCAGGTTGAGATCGTACGGCTTGTTCGGCCATTCGAGGGAAATTCCCTCGATTCGGGCCGGCGCGGCCGGTCCGGCAATCCAGGTATTCGGGCCGACCGTCACGTCACCCAAACCCGCGACATGCGCGAGCAGCTTGAGGGCGCTCAGCTCGTCAGGGCCGGCCTCGGGCTCGTAGGTGTCGAATGGCTGGCTGGCCGGCTGACCGATCGGCTGCACGGCCGGTTGTCCCTGGCTCAGCGGTTCGATCTTGATATTGGCGGCGGTCGAGCCCCCGACGCGCCCTGCCGTGACCTCGACGATCAGGCGGCTTGGCCGGGCCACCGACACGACCAGCGCGGTCTCGGGCGCAAACAGGGTTCCATTGGCCGCATCGGGTCCGGTAATAATGTTACAATTGTTAAGGCTGGCGCGATCGGCATAGACGCGCACCACCGGAGGTGATGTCTTGTCTTCCGCGCCATTGTAGCGAACCAGGAAAAGACCCCGTGCCAGGTCGATGGTTTTCTGCTGAATCTGTTCGTTCATGGTCGCCTGTGAGCCTAACGGAATGGATCGATATGTTTCCCACAGTGTGCCCCAAAAATTGGTGTGATAGAAGGGGGGTAATGTTAATCCGGTGAGATAGTTCGCACGTGCATATCGAAGACACCCTGCCGGTCATGATCTCGAGCATGACCCCAACCGAAGACCGCGCGGCCGGGGGGCGCGCCCGCCCGCCAATGAACGTCCTCTTCGTCCACAACAACTTTCCAGCCCAGTACCGCCACATTGCGCGTGCGCTCGCGGAGCAGCCCGGAAACAAGGTCGTTGCGGTCGGTTCATCGACCGCGAGCACGACGCGGGATATCCGGCTGCTGAAATATTCGACGACCAAGTCGGACTCCGCGATGGTCCATCCCTTTGCCCGCCGCTTCGACGTCGAGGCGCGGCGTGCCGAAGAGGTCCTGTATGCGCTGTCGTCGCTGTCGGGGCAGGGCTTCGTGCCCGACCTGATCTTCGCGCATCCCGGTTGGGGGGAGACGCTGCCGCTGCGCACGATGTTTCCGAAAGCGCGGATCATCCTCTATTGCGAATTCTACTACGGCGCCGAGGGCAGGGACGTCGGCTTCGATCCCGAGTTTCCGATGACGGGCCTCGACGGCAATGTCGCGCTTCATCTGAAGAACGCGACGACGCTGCTGGCGCTCACGGAATGCGATTCCGGCGTTTCGCCGACGCCATGGCAGAGGTCGACCTTTCCCCGCGAGTTTCAGAGCAAGATCGATGTCATCCACGAGGGCGTCGACACCGACGAGGTGAAGCCCAATCCCGTCGCCAGGTTTCAGCTTCCGAACGGCGCGACACTGTCGGCGGACGACGAGGTGATCACCTACGTCTCGCGCAATTTGGAGCCGGTGCGCGGATTCCATGTCTTCATGCGATCGCTGCCGAGGATATTGGCTGCGCGGCCGAATGCGCAGGTCGTGATCGTCGGCGGCAGCGGGACATCCTACGGCGCGAATCCGCCGAAGGGCTCGAGCTGGAAGTCGATGTTCCTCGACGAAATCAGATCGGACATCGACCTGCGCCGCGTGCATTTCCTCGGCCGGATTCCGCGGGACCAGTATCTCGCGCTGCTGCAGATATCCTCGGTGCACGTCTATCTGACCTATCCCTTCGTGCTGTCATGGTCGCTGCTGGAGGCCATGAGTGCGGGATGTGCGGTGGTGGCATCCGACACCGCCCCGCTTCGCGATATCATCTCGGACGGCAACGGCCTGCTGGCGCCGTTTTTTGATATTGATGCGTTGTCGGATCAGGTCGTCTCGGTGCTGTCACGGCCGAAAGCCTTCAAGAAGATGCGGATGAAGGCGAGGAGCTTTGTGCGAGACAATTACGACGCAAAGCGGGTCTGTCTGCCGCGGATGCTGACGCTCGTCGATGAAGGTGTCCTCGCGCGCGCGCACGGGGGATAACGCCAGGAGCTAGCGATGCCGCTTGTCATCTCGGTTGCCCAGCGCAAGGGCGGGGTCGGAAAGACGACCCTTGCGGTTTTGCTGGCTGCAGAACTGGATCGGCGTACGGGCTTGGTAGGACTGGTCGACGCCGACTCCCAGGCGTCCGCCTGCCACTGGGCCGAGCCCGGCAATTTGTCGTTTCCCGTCTACCAGCTTGATCCGGAAACCCGGCCGGTTGCCGAATGGGCCAGGCTGATGCGCCAGATTCCGCATCAGATCATCGTCGTGGATTCCGCGCCCAACGACCGGGTGCTGGGCGCCGTGCTCGCGGTCGCCAATATCGTGCTGATGCCCTGTACGCCGTCCGGCCTCGACATCGAGGCCACTGCGCGGACACTCGACATCGTGCGCGAGGTGCGCGCGACGCGGCGAACCGCGCTCCGTGCCATGATCGTGCCGAACCGCGTCGACCAGCGCACGCTCGAGGGCCAGCAGCTGATCGAGGAGCTGGATACGCTCGACGAAGAGATCGGACCGATGATCGGAAGCCGCTCGGCCTATGTTCGCGCCGTCGCGTTGGGGCAATCGGTTGCCGATTTCGCCAGCGGTACGCCCGCGGATATCGAGATCAAGACGCTCGCCGATCTCGTCATGAGCTGGTGCGGGATCGCACCCCGGCAGCGCGTGACGGTCTAGATTCAACTGAGCGCTCCGGCTGCTTCACATCAGGCTAACCATGCCTGCATGGGAGCAAGAAATCCTGCGCCGCGACGGCCGCTTCATCTGCCGGCGGCGTCCTCCGAACAAGCAGGAGAAATGGCCCGGAAGCGCGATGGAGTCGCGATTCGTTGACCGGCATGTGCGTTATCGTTCGGCAACCGAAAGGCTTGCCGGCGCGCGAACCTCGCTTGGTTAACGGACTGCTCGCTCGCGTCTGAGCATTTGAGGCAAATGCCGCCGCGCGCCTGAGCCTAAGCTCAAGACATTTCCCGTACATGCTTCCCCTCACTGTGGGGAGTGAAGAATGTACAACGTCAAGAGAGTGATGGCCTTGCTGCTGGCCATCGTCGCGCTCGGGACCAGCGCGCAGCAAACGCAGGCTGCAATGATCGGCTCGCCGCTGCCGCTGCGCGGCATGGTCGAGAAGATCCGCTTCAGCGAGCCGACGCTGGCGCCGATGGCCTACGTCATGTTCTGCATGCGCTATGCCGACGAATGCAAGCCGAAGCCGCGTGCCCGCGTGGTGTTCCGCGGCGGCGCAACACGTCTGACCAAGCAGCGCATGGCCGACCTGATCGAGGTCAATGCCTCGGTCAATCGTAGCATCGCACCACAGCGCAACGAGCGTGGCCTCGCCGGCGAGGAATGGCTGATCAATCCGGCACGCGGCGATTGCAACGACTATGCCGTCAGCAAGCGCCATGAGCTGCTGGCGCGCGGCTGGCCGATGCGCAACCTGCTGCTGAGCGAGGTGGTGACCTCCTGGGGCGAGCATCATCTCGTGCTGGTGGTCCGCGCCCAGGGCGGCGATGTCGTGCTCGACAATCTGAACGCGCAGATCCGCAACTGGTCGCAGGCGCGCTATCGCTGGGTCAGGATGCAGACCCCGGCGAGCCCCGATCGCTGGGCCGCCCTCGCGCAGGCCGGCGTTTGACATCTGAATTTGCTAACGCCCCGCTGGGGGCGCGTTAGCCGTCGCTGCGGCGGTAAATCCGTTCGGTCTTAACGCTATTCCCATCGTCATTTTGCTGCGCCGGACGGAATGTCGTACCCATCATTGCGATTGTTGAGGCGCGGGATTGGTCCGCGCAGGGACGGCGTTTTCAATGGCGAGCAGGGGTTCGATCCTCATCACGGGCGGCGCGGGATACATCGGATCCCATTGCGCCAAGGCGGTCGCCGAGGCCGGGTTTCTCCCGGTCGTCTACGACAACCTCTCCACCGGCCACCGCAACTTCGTGCAATGGGGACCGCTCGTGATCGGCGACGTCGCCGATCATGACAGGATCGCCGCCACCATCCGCGAGCACGATGCGCTGGCCGTGATGCACTTCGCCGCGTTTAGCGCGGTCGGCGAGTCCGTCGCGGATCCGCAGAAATACTTTGGCAATAACGTTGCCGGCACGCTCGGCCTGCTGCGCGGCATGCGTGAGGCAGGCTGCGACCGCCTGGTGTTTTCCAGCACCGGCGCCGTCTATGGCAATGCCGGGCGCGATCCCATTCCCGAGAGCGCCGCAGGGCCGACCGTCAATCCCTACGGCCGCTCCAAGTTCATGATCGAGCAGATGCTCGACGATTATCGCGCCGCCTATCAGTTCAAATCGGTCTGCCTGCGCTACTTCAACGCCTGCGGCGCCGATGCATCCGGCACCATCGGCGAGCTCCGCGATCCCGAAACGCATTTGATTCCGCGCGCGCTGATGGCGCTGCTCGGGCACGTGCCGGACTTTGCGATCTTCGGCGAAGATTATGAGACGCCTGACGGCACTGCGGTGCGCGACTACATCCATGTCGACGATCTCGCCACCGCGCATATCGCGGCGCTCGAGCTGCTGTTGAAGGGGCATGCCGGCGGTGTGTTCAACCTCGGCACCGGCGCCGGCTATTCGGTGCGCGAGGTGCTCGACGCGATCCGCGCCGAGACCGGTGAAGCGGTGCCGAGCGTGGTGCGCGAACGCCGGGCCGGCGATCCGCCGATCCTGGTTGCCGATCCCTCCAGGTCGGAAAGCGGCCTCGGCTTCAAGGCGAGCCGGTCGGATCTCGGCTACATCATTCGCTCGGCCTGGGCGTGGCACCAGAAGGCGCATCCACGCCGGCGATAGGGCATGATCCGGAAACGTGCGAAGCGCGGCTTTCCGTCACGACAAGCGCGGAACGGTGTGCGGAGATCATGCCCAAAATGGCGGAAGACTAAGCTGCGTCCGTGCGCGACCTCAGCCGGCCGAACTGACTACGCAGCACCAGCAGGATGAGGTGACCGGTGCCGATGCCGGCAAGACCTCCCGCCACCTTGACGATCGCGTCAAGCAGGCGGCCGTGACGGTCCGGTGTCAGCAGTTGCATCGCTTCGAGTGTGAACGAGCTGAAGACGACAAAGAGCACGATCAGCGCGGTACGCCGCGGGTAACCCAACACAAAGGCCATCGCCATCACTGCGTATGCGGCGAAGCGCTCGGTCTGAGGGGGGAAAAACGACGGACGGTCCTGGATCGGCGATAGCGTCACGAAGGCGATAAAGGCAAGCGCGAGCCAGCCCGCAATCACGCCGAACTTCCGTATCTGTGAAATTTCCAACAAAGTATTCCCGGTCCTGTACCGCAGACGACCCCCTGGCTGGATTAGCGCATCACAGGTGTCAGCGACATGGAAATGGTGGCCGAAGGTTAACTTGCCCGCCGACTGTGACCGACACGACGCGTCGTCCTGTTGCCAAATTATAGGTATTAAAATACCGTATGCTGAAACTCGGTCCCACCTGGCGCGCATCTCTTTGCGGGAACCTGTCGCGCTTGCGCGGGTTCCCGGGGGTGGTGCACCTGACGAAAAAATAAGGTTTGCCCTGCGGCTCCATTCATAGGCCGTTCACGGCCGGGAGCCTCATTTGATGCCGGAATATCGCAATGCTCACTCTCGGAGGCCAAAGTGCGTCTGCTCGTCGTTGAGGATGACCCGGATCTGAACCGCCAGCTCACCACCGCCCTGACGGACGCCGGCTATGTGGTCGATCGCGCGTTCGACGGCGAGGAGGGGCATTTCCTTGGCGACAGCGAGCCCTACGACGCGGTCGTGCTGGATATCGGCCTGCCGAAGATGGACGGTATCTCGGTGCTCGAGGCCTGGCGGCGGAACAAGCGGGTGATGCCGGTGCTGATTCTCACCGCGCGCGACCGCTGGAGCGACAAGGTTCAGGGGTTCGATGCCGGCGCCGACGACTATGTCGCAAAGCCCTTCCATCTGGAGGAGGTGCTGGCGCGGATCCGCGCGCTGCTGCGCCGCGCGACCGGGCATGCCCAGGTCGAGCTGACCTGCGGGCCGGTGGCGCTGAATACCCGGACCAAGCGGGTCACCGTCAACGGCAACCCGATCAAGCTGACCTCGCACGAGTACAACCTGCTTGATTATCTGATGCACCACACCGGGCGGGTGGTCTCGCGCACCGAACTGGTCGAGCATCTCTACGACCAGGACTTCGACCGCGACTCCAACACCATCGAGGTGTTCGTCGGCCGCATCCGCAAGAAGCTGGAAGTCGATATCATCCAGACTGTTCGGGGCCTCGGCTACATGCTGTCGCCGCCGACTTAAAGCGTTTTCGAGCGAAGTGGATAACCAGTTCGCTCGCGTGAAGAAGACGCGACCAAACAAAAGGATGAGAGCATATCCTGTTCAATCGGATCATGTTCTTAGAGCGCTTGATCGGCGTACACGGGCATTGGCATGATCCGCGCCGGGAGAACTGGATTCGCCAATGTTTGAGTCCCTGACGTCTATTGCCGCTGACACGCTGTTCGAGCCTGTGTCCTGATGGGCGGCAGCTCGCTTGCGACCCGCCTGTTCGTCTCGGCGACCGCCTGGGTGGTGGTGATTCTGGCGATCACCGGCGTCATCCTGTCGTCGGTCTATCGCGACGCCACCGAGCGCGCCTTCGACCGGCGGCTCAATCTCTATCTGCGCACCCTGATCGCCGAAGTGGCGACGCCGGACGAGCCGGCGGACCGCCAGTTCCAGTCGCTCGGCGAGCCGCTGTTCGACCTTCCGCTGTCGGGCTGGTACTGGCAGATCACCCGCACCGATACCGAGAAGGGCGAAACCCGCGCCTCGCGTTCGCTGTGGGACAAGAAGCTGCCGAAGCTCGAGGAGCACGGCGCCGAGCTGACTGCCGCCGGGGTCCGCCTCGGCTATGTCGATGGACCCGAAGGCCAGAGCCTGCGTGTGGTCGAGCGCCCGGTCGACCTCGGCGCCGACGGCAAGTTCCTGGTCAGCGTCGCCGGCGATGCGACCGAGATCTTCGATGAGACGCGCAGCTTCGACTATTATCTCGGCGGCACCTTCGCAGCCCTCGGCATCGTGCTGCTGCTGACCACGATCTTCCAGGTGCGCTACGGCCTCGCGCCGCTCAAGCGCATTTCGGATTCGATTGCCGATATCCGTTCCGGCCGCGCCGAGCGGCTGGAGGGCCGGTTTCCGGTCGAGATCGCGCCGCTCGCGCGCGAGACCAACGCGCTGATCGATGCCAACCGGGAGATCGTCGAGCGCTCGCGCACCCATGTCGGCAATCTCGCCCATGCGATCAAGACGCCGCTGTCGGTGATCGTGAACGAAGCCGGCGCCCATGCCGGCGATCCCTTTGCCAGCAAGGTGCTGGAGCAGGCCGATCTGATGCGCGACCAGGTCGCGCACCATCTCGAGCGCGCGCGGATCGCCGCCCGGGCCACCATCGTCAGCACCATCACCGACGTCGCCCCTGTCATCGAGGCGCTGCGCCGGACCATGGAGAAGATCCATCGCGATCGCGATCTCGCGATCGAGGCGAAGGCCGACCCGGCGGCGGGGTTTCGCGGCGAGCGGCAGGACCTCGAGGAGATGGTCGGCAATCTCGTCGACAACGCCTGCAAATGGGCGGCCTCGCAGGTGTTTATCGAGGTCACCGTCGTGCCGCCGGAGGCCCCGGGCGCCGGGCCGAAGCTGCGCATCGTGGTCGATGACGACGGCCGCGGCCTGTCCGAGGACGAGCGCGCCCAGGTGGCGCGGCGCGGCCAGCGGCTCGACGAATCGAAGCCCGGCTCGGGGCTCGGCCTGTCGATCGTGACCGATCTCGCCGGCCTCTATGGCGGCAAGCTCGCCCTGAATGACGCGCCGATCGGCGGCCTGCGGGCCGAGCTCATGCTGCCTGCGGTGTAGGGCATGATGGAATTCGGTTAAATGGCGGTCGCGAAGGCGGTTCGCACCCGCTCCCGCTTGCAGGTGCCGTCCGTATATAAGCCCTCGTGCGGGACGCCATCTGTTCTTGCCCATGATCTAGATCAAAGGTTCAGATCCAATCCCGGGGTTCTCCGTGGGTGAACGGAGTTCCAGAAGTCGTATTGTGCGGCTTGTTCCCCGTGCAATCATCCCCCGATCTCGGGAGACGGCCCATGAAGGACATGCAGGCGCACTTGGAGAAGCTTCGTGTCGAGGCGGAAGAGTGCGAGCTAATCAGCAAGCTGGCGACCAATAAGTCCAAGAAAGAACTGTTCGCTAGGTTGGCCGCACATCACCGGACGCTAGCCGATGAAGTCGAGCGGACCATGAAGGAAGCCCGATAGGAACTTTGCATTCCCATGTGGATTTACAGCCCCGTTCCCGTAAGGAACTGAGCGAGGAAAAAGGTCACATGGGCCAAATTCGACGTCGGGTCAGACACACCGATTCACTTGAAGCGCGCCTTGTTGAGAGAGCCAGAGAGCTACGCGAACAGGCCGAAGCGCTCGCCCCAGGTATCGAGAGAGAAGCGCTCCTGAAGCTAGCCCGGCAAGCTGAGGCTGGCGCTAGCATGACCGAATGGCTGCGCGCTGGGGGGCTGCAATCATCCGCGACCTAGAAACTCTTTGCCGACGTCACCATCAATCTCTGCCGCGTGCATGATGCACTGCGGACTACGCCAGCTATAGCGCTTGTTATTGCTAAGCAGGTTTGGACGATCGATGATTTGCTGGATGCCGTGTGCCGCTGGAGCCGAACGGCCAGTGCGCGTGACGCGCAACGGCCCCAGCGCCGGGGGAACGCTGAGGCCGTGTCCAAGTGCTGTCCGTCTTGAGCACCGGGACCACGCGACAACGGAACGTCACCGGGGGCTGTTCCTAACCGTGAAAAAGAAACGGCCCCAGCGAGGGGGCGCAAGCCGGGACCGAGTTTACATACGTCATCCGACGCGCCCGGCGGGGACGCCGGACATAAAACAACCGCCAGCCAACACGCCTCGTTCCTGTGGCGCGCAAAGAAACGGCCCCAGCACCCTTGGAGGTGATGCTGGAGCCGTTCTTTATTCCCATTCTCACGCCGAACCGCCGGTTGCCGATAATTGACGGCCCCTTCTGGGCTGTAATTTGATCTTAATGAAACACCCTGCCCAGTTCCGAAAGGATCGAATCAGCGGGCTGTTCCAGAAATCACCTGTGTGAATCGAACGCAAATAAACTGCCACTTTTTCCAGGGCGTTTGACAAATGTCCTGGTTTCCCGGAGCGCGTGTCCGAATGAGGACAGCACCCGCTTGCGGGGGGAGGCGAGGAGAGCTCGCGGACAATCTTCGCAGACGTCATATGCGAATTGGCCTGCGGACGCGGCGCAGCCTTTTGGGCGGCTCGACCCGCTATTATTCCTAAACGGCTTCTTAACGCGCCCACCTCTATCATCGCGGGCGGACGGGCTGCGGCGTTTGCCGGGCACCTAGCTTTCACGACCGGGCATGAGCCAGAAATCGACCGAGCGGCTGAGGGATTATCTCGCGCAGCTTCCGCCGCAATCGCAGGCGCTGCTGATGCGGGAGCTGGAGCGCGCCGTCGAACGCGGCGATGATGTCGCGATCGCCAATCTGGTTCTGGAGCAGCTGCGCAAGATCGTGCGCGGGGTCGAGGAGGACGAGCAGATCCAGCCGCGCAGTGACGACCCGGCGCGGCTGCTGTTCCGGCCGCTCGAGCCGTTCCTTGCCGAGACCAATTTCCCGACCCGAGCCGGCCAGCTCCGCCGTGCCTCGCTGCTGCCGATCTGGCAGTGGCTCGCCCGCGAGGGCGCGCCCGAGGCCGCCCGCGAATTCGAGAAGGCGCTGGCGGCTGCCTCGGAGAGCGGTCCGATGGAGATCGCCGCGCGCAAGTTCCAGCTGGCGGCTGCGGAAGCCATCCTCAAGATCGCGGGGCCGACCCAGGACGACCGTCAGCGCGCGTTGGCGCGCGTGGGCCCCCCGAGCGTTGTCGAGGACCTGCTGCCGATCGGCCTCGTGTTGCAGGCCCGTGAAGCCCTGGAAACCCTGGGCAGCCGGCTGCCGAGCCAGATCAGGGTGTTTTCCGATTCCCAGATCGCCTCGGCGATGGAGGCGCTCAAGCTGCCGTCGCTGCAGACGCCGCAACTGCTGCCGTTCGCGCTGTCATTGATCGCGCAGCGGCTCGCCGCGCCATGGCAGCTCATCCGCCTCGCGATCAAGATGGCGGCCTCCGACGACGAGCTGCGGGTCGCGGCAACGCCGTACGGCATCGCCGTCACCATCGCGCTGCATGACCTGTCATTCGTCGCGGCCTGCCTTCGCACCGACATCAAGCGCGGGCATTTCGATTATGTCGGCGACCAGCTCAAGACCCTGCACGACGGGGTCCGCGGCCTGCGCACCGAGCTCGACCTGCGCAACGATTCCACCTGGGGCCGCCAGCTCACCTCGGTGCGCGCCGATACCTCGAACGCGCTGCAATCGGAGATCGACAGCGTGCCGGGCCGGGTCCGCCGCATCCTGCGCCAGCGCGCCGACAAGGACATCACGGCCGGCGCCAAGATCGATGCGTCGGAGGTCGAGGATGCCGCCGCCCTGATCGATTTCGTCGCGGTGTGCCGCACCTATGCCAGCGAACTCGCCATCAACGAGGTGACGCTGCGGACCTTCTCGGACCTGCAACATTATGTCGAGCAGTCGACCGAGGGGCTGGTGCAGTCGCTACGCGGCGGCGACGCCCGGGTCCGCACCTTCCGGCAGCAGCAGGTCAAGGCCGCGATCCGCTTCTGCGAGGTGCTGTTCGGACACGACTACGCCTCGCTGATGAACCGGGCGGCCGAGAACGCCGTGACCGGCGAGCGCAAGTCGTCTCGCGCGGGGTAGCGAGAGCGCGCCATTCGTGGGCATTCTCGACGGCAAACCGACGGGCCCCGCCAAGTCGGGACGACAAGCATTTGCGCAATTTCGGAATAATGGAAGTGTCGCGCTGATTTGCCCGACGTGTCAAGTCGTCAATCGCCCGGTGGCAGCCGCTGGCTACTTTGCATGGGGTTGTTTTCGATATTTTGGTCGCGCGCACCCTTCGCCCGGGAACGCCGTTGCAGTACCGCCGGAACGGCACCGGAAACCGGCTGATTTCGACCTTCGGTCGATCCAGCAATTGTCAATTGCCGCGCTTGGCGCCGGTAGTGTAAAGCGATTCTAAGGCGGCTTGCCGGAAGCCGCCGTTCCATCCGGGAACCGCTTGATGACGCTGTGGTTTGTGTTCGCGCTGATGACGGTCGCGGCGATCTTTGCCGTGCTGTGGCCGCTCAGCCGCCGCGGACGGGCGAATACCGGCGGCAGCGAGGTCGTGGTCTACCGGGACCAGCTCGCCGAAATCGACCGCGACATGGCCGCCGGCATCATCGGCGCCGCCGAGGCCGATGCTGCGCGGATCGAGATCAGCCGCCGGCTGCTGGCCGCCGCCGACCAGAGCGGGCGCGAAGCCCCGGTGCAGGGCAGTCTCAGCCTGCGGCGCACTGCTGCGATCGTGGCCCTGGTCGGGTTGCCGGTCATCGCTTCGGGCTTCTATCTCGCGCTCGGCTCGCCGCGGCTTGGCGACTTTCCGCTCGCCGAGCGCAGCCGGGTGGCCGATGCCAACCAGCCGCTCACCAATCTGGTCGCGCAGGTCGAGGCCCATCTGGAAAAGAACCCGACCGACGGCCGCGGCTGGACGGTGCTGGCGCCGGTGCTGTCGCGCCTTGGCCGCTACGATGATGCCGTCCGTGCCTATCGCAATGCCATCACCTATGCTGGCGACAGCGCCGATCGCCGCGCCGATCTCGGCGAGGCGTTGATGGGGAGCGCCGGCGGCGTCGTCACCGCCGACGCCAAGGCGGAGTTCGAGCGCTCGGTCGCGCTGAATGGCGACGACGCCAAGGCCAATTATTTCCTCGGCCTCGCCGCCGAGCAGGACGGCCGCAAGGCCGACGCCGCCGCGATCTGGCAGAAGATGATGGCGAAGGCACCGTCGGACGCGCCATGGCGGCCGCTGGTGCAGGCTGCGCTGGTACGGGTCGGCGGAGTCGGTGCACCCGCTGGCGCCAGCGCGCCCGCGCTGCCGGATGGCGCGGTGGCGGCGGCCAAGGACATGAGCGAGGCCGATCGCGGCATCATGATCAAGGGTATGGTCGATCGGCTGGCGACGCGGCTGAAGACCAACGGCGACGACGTCGAGGGCTGGCTGCGGCTGGTCCGCGCCTATCTCGTGATGGGTGAGCGCGGCAAGGCGATGAGCGCACTTGCGGATGCCCGTCAGGCGGTGGCCAATGATGCGGACCGGTTGCGTCAGCTCAATGAGGGGCTGAAGAATCTCGGGCTGGATGGATAACGCATGATGCCGAAACATGTGCAGCGGTTTTCGGCTGACGTCATGCGCAAGGATGCACCATGACCAGGAAGCAACGGCGTTTGACACTGATCGGCTGCGCGCTCGTCGTGCTCGCGGTGGCCGCGGGCCTGGTGCTGAACGCGCTGCGCGATTCCATCGTGTTCTTCTCGACGCCCTCGATGGTCGCCGAAAAGCATCTCGGGCCGGGCAAGCGTTTCCGCCTCGGCGGTCTGGTGGAGCAGGGCTCGCTCAAGCGCGGCGACAATCTCGCGGTGACCTTCACCGTCGGCGACGGCGGCGCAACGCTGCCGGTCGCCTACAAGGGCATCCTGCCGGATCTGTTCCGCGAGGGGCAGGGCGTGGTTGCCGAAGGCGCACTCGATGCTGACGGCGTATTCCGTGCCGACACCGTGCTCGCCAAGCATGACGAGACCTACATGCCGAAGGACGTCGCCGATGCCCTGAAGAAGCAGGGCCACTGGAAGGACGACTACGGCGCCAAACCAAACAGCATGCCGAGCGCCTCCGCGGCGCCGACCCAGGGAGCGATGCGGTGATCGCCGAAAGCGGACATTATGCCCTGGTGCTGGCGCTCGCCCTCGCGCTGATCCAGTCGATCGTGCCGATCCTCGGCGCGCGCTGGCGCGATGCGGCGCTGATGAACGTCGCGCGCTCGACCGCGCTTGCCCAATTGCTGTTCGTCGCGGCGTCGTTCGCGGCGCTGGTGACCTTGCACGTCACCTCGGATTTCTCGGTCGCCAATGTCTTCGAGAATTCGCATTCGCTGAAACCGCTGCTCTACAAGATCACCGGCGTGTGGGGCAACCATGAAGGCTCGATGCTGCTGTGGGTGTCGATCCTGGCGCTGTTCGGCGGCCTCGTCGCGGCCTTCGGCAACAACCTGCCGCTGTCGCTGCGCGCGCATGTGCTGGCGGTGCAGGCCTGGGTCGCCAGCGCCTTCTATCTGTTCATCCTGATCACCTCGAATCCGTTCCTGCGCATCGCCAATCCGCCGCTCGAGGGACGCGACCTCAATCCGGTGCTGCAGGATATCGGCCTCGCGGTGCATCCGCCGATGCTCTATCTCGGCTATGTCGGCTTCTCGATCTCGTTCTCGTTCGCGGTGGCGGCGCTGCTGGAGGGCCGGATCGACGCCGCCTGGGCGCGCTGGGTGCGGCCGTGGACGCTGATGGCGTGGATCTTCCTGACGCTCGGCATCGCGATGGGCTCCTACTGGGCCTATTACGAGCTCGGCTGGGGCGGCTGGTGGTTCTGGGATCCGGTAGAGAACGCCTCGCTGATGCCCTGGCTTGCCGGCACTGCGCTGTTGCATTCGGCGCTGGTGATGGAGAAGCGCAACGCGCTGAAGGTCTGGACCGTCCTGCTGTCGATCCTGACCTTCTCGCTATCGCTGCTCGGTACCTTCCTGGTGCGCTCCGGTGTGCTCACCTCGGTCCACGCGTTCGCGACCGATCCGACCCGCGGCGTGTTCATCCTGCTGATCCTGTTTGTCTTCATCGGCGGCAGCCTGTCGCTCTATGCCTGGCGCGCGCCGACGCTGAAGCAGGGCGGGCTGTTCGCGCCGATCTCGCGCGAAGGCGCGCTGGTGCTCAACAACCTCCTGCTCACCACCGCCTGCGCGACGGTATTCATCGGCACGCTGTATCCGCTGGCGCTCGAGGTCCTGACCGGCGAGAAGATCTCGGTCGGCGCGCCGTTCTTCAATTTCACCTTTGCGCCGCTGTTCGTGCCGCTGCTGCTCGCGGTGCCGTTCGGGCCGCTGCTGGCCTGGAAGCGCGGCGACCTGCTCGGCGCGGCGCAACGGCTGATGGTGGCCGGCATCGTCGCGCTGGTTGCGATCGCGGTGGTGTGGGCGTGGACCTATGGCGGCGCGACGCTGGCGCCGCTCGCGATCGGGCTTGCGGCCTTCGTGATCATGGGCGCGCTGTGCGATCTCGCCGAACGTATCGCGCTGTTCCGGATTCCGCTGTCGCTGTCGCTGCGCCGCGCACGCGGCCTGCCGCGCGCGACCTGGGGCACGGTGTTCGCGCATGCCGGCCTCGGCGTCGCACTGATCGGAATCGTCTGCGAGACCACCTGGAACAGCGAATATATCGGCTCCATGAAGCCGGATGATGTCGCCAAGGTCGCCGGCTACGAGCTGCGGCTCGACGGCCTGAATCCACGGCAGGGGCCGAACTTCCGTGAGATGGTCGCGCAATTCACCTTGATCCGCGACGGCGAGAAGGTCAGCGTGATGACCCCGTCGAAGCGCAACTTCACGACCCGCGGCGCCTCGACGACGGAGGCCGCACTGCTGACGCGCGGCGCCAGCCAGCTCTATATCTCGCTCGGCGATACCTCGGCCGACGGCGCGATCGCGGTGCGCATCTATCACAAGCCGCTGGTGCTGATGATCTGGTGGGGCCCGGTGCTGATGGCCTTCGGCGGCATGCTGTCGCTGTCCGACCGCCGCTTGCGGGTCGGCGCGCCGAAGCCGGCCAAGGCAGCGGCGCGCGCCTTGCAGGCGGCCGAATGATGCGGTCGCGCACCCTTGCGGCCGCCGCGCTTGCGGCGACCCTGATGCTCGGTGCGATGCCCGCCCGGGCCGTGCTGCCCGACGAGATCATGGCGGACCCGGCGAAGGAGGCGAGGGCGCGCGAGCTTTCGAAAGAGCTGCGCTGCATGGTCTGCCAGAACCAGTCGATCGACGATTCCGAGGCGCCGCTGGCGCGCGACCTCCGTTTGCTGGTGCGTGAACGGATCTCGGCCGGCGACAGCGACCGCCAGGTGATCGATTTCCTGGTGGCCCGCTATGGCGAATTCGTGCTTCTGAAGCCGCGCCTCAACGAGCACACGCTGGTGCTGTGGCTGACCCCGCCGCTGGCGCTTTTGCTGGGCGGTTTTGCGCTCTGGCGGCTCGGCCGGCGTAAGGCAAATCCGGCCGCCGGCGCGGGCGATTCCAGCCCCGGATTGACGCCCGACGAAGAGGCGCGCCTTGAGCGGCTGCTGGCGGCCGAATCCGCGCCGGACAAGCCGCTTTAGTTCCTTTCTAAGCCCTTAATTTGCATGCGCTATTCTGCCGCAGCGCAGGAT
This sequence comes from Bradyrhizobium sp. AUGA SZCCT0105, assembly GCF_018129565.1. Taxonomy (NCBI): domain Bacteria; kingdom Pseudomonadati; phylum Pseudomonadota; class Alphaproteobacteria; order Hyphomicrobiales; family Nitrobacteraceae; genus Bradyrhizobium; species Bradyrhizobium sp. AUGA SZCCT0105. The sequence goes on from NZ_JAFCMK010000001.1 coordinate 1,726,556, forward strand.
TGCTCAATTACCAAAGTTTAATTCCGCAGCCAGCGCGCCGTAAGGCTGATGACCCCATGTTCAGACGCATCAGGTGCTCGCCCCCGCACCGAATGATTCTGGCCCTGGAGACCTCAAGACATGACCGACCGTCCCGACCTCTCGACCCCTCCGTCCTACAAGGCGCCGAAGCGCTCGCTGTTCTCTGCCCGCAAACTCGCGCTGATGGCGTCGGTCGTGGCCGGCCTCGGTGCCGCCACCTACGGCTTCAGCCCCACCCACAACCCGGCCGACCTGTTCACGACGCCCGCGCATGCGCAGGTCAATAACGAGGTCAAGAAGGTTCAGCAGCCGGTCGGGTTTGCCGACATCGTCGAGCGGGTGAAGCCGTCGGTGATCTCGGTCAAGGTCAATATTCGCGAGAAGGTCGCGAAGGATGACAGCAACAATAATGACGATTCGCCGTTCCAGCCGGGTTCGCCGATGGAGCGTTTCTTCCGCCGCTTCGGCGGTCCGGATGGCTTGCCCCCGGGCCTGCGCGGTGGACCGCGTGGCGGTGGCGTGGTGACGGGCCAGGGCTCCGGCTTCTTCATCTCGGCTGACGGCTTCGCCGTGACCAACAATCACGTCGTCGATGGCGCCGACAAGGTCGAAGTCACGACCGACGACGGCAAGACCTTCTCCGCCAAGGTGATCGGCACCGATCCGCGCACCGATCTCGCGCTGATCAAGGTCGAGGGCGGCTCCAACTTCCAGTTTGCCAAGCTCTCCGACACCAAGCCGCGGATCGGCGACTGGGTGCTGGCGGTCGGCAATCCCTTCGGTCTCGGCGGCACCGTGACCGCGGGCATCGTCTCGGCCTCCGGCCGCGACATCGGCAACGGCCCGTATGACGATTTCATCCAGATCGATGCGCCCGTGAACAAGGGCAATTCGGGCGGCCCGGCGTTCGACGTGTCCGGTGAGGTGATGGGCGTCAATACCGCGATCTACTCGCCGTCCGGCGGCAGCGTCGGCATCGCGTTCTCGATCCCGGCCCAGACCGTCAAGAGCGTCGTTGCCCAGCTGAAGGACAAGGGCTCGGTCAGCCGCGGCTGGATCGGCGTCCAGATCCAGCCGGTGACATCAGACATCGCCGACAGCCTCGGCATGAAGAAGGCCGAAGGCGCGCTGGTTGCCGAACCGCAGGCCAACGGCCCCGCGGCCAAGGCCGGCATCGAGTCCGGCGACGTCATCACCGCCGTCAATGGCGAGCCGGTGAAGGACGCGCGCGAACTCGCCCGCACCATCGGCGGCCTCGCGCCCGGCAATGCCGTGAAGCTGAACGTGCTGCACAAGGGGCAGGACAAGACCGTCAACCTCACGCTCGGCCAGTTGCCGAACAACCTGGAAGCCAAGGCTGACACCGACAACAACGGCGACAAGGGCAACTCGTCCCGTGGCACCGACGTGCCGAAACTGGGCCTCACTGTGGCACCCGCCAACAGCGTGGCCGGCGCCGGCAAGGAAGGCGTGGTCGTGACCGAAGTCGATCCCAAGAGTGCTGCCGCTGAGCGGGGCTTCAAGGAAGGCGACGTGATCCTCGAGGTCGCCGGCAAGTCCGTCGGCACCGCCGGTGAGGTGCGTGATGCGATCACCGCGGCGCGCAATGACAACAAGAACAGCGTTCTCATGCGCGTGAAGAGCGGCGGTTCGTCGCGCTTTGTGGCAGTGCCGCTGGCGAAGGGATAACTATCTATGAGTTGGAACGCGTCGCCGGCATTAGTCGCCCCCGCCGACGGCGCGTTCCGGGGGGCGGGCCCCTTGCTCGCTCCCTATGTTGCCTTTCGATGGAATATGCCCCCCTCTGTCGGAAGGTCTCAGGGCGGTGAGGTCCCCCAGCTTCACCGCCCACTTTTTTCAGCGCCGCATGATCCGGAAAAGTGGAAACCGGTTTTCCCCCGCGACAAACCCGGAACGGGTTTGCGCGGAGATCATGCGCCCACAAGATTCCCGGAATATTCGCGGTCGTCTTGCATGTGCAGGCCGGCCGCGCCATGCTGACAGAGGGCCCTTTCCCGTGACCGCAACCGCTCCGCAAATGCGTATCCTGATCATCGAAGACGACCGCGAGTCAGCCGACTATCTGGTCAAGGCATTCCGTGAAGTCGGCTATATCGCCGATCTCGCCTCCGACGGCGAGGAAGGCCTGTCGATGGCGGAGACCGGCGACTACGACGTGCTGGTTGTGGATCGCATGCTGCCGAAGCGGGACGGCCTGTCGCTGATCGGCATTCTGCGCGACAAGGGCAACCGGACGCCGGTCCTGATCCTGTCGGCGCTCGGCCAGGTGGACGACCGGATCAAGGGCCTGCGCGCCGGCGGCGACGACTATCTGCCAAAGCCCTATTCCTTCGCCGAGCTGCTCGCGCGCGTCGAGGTGCTGTCGCGGCGCAATGTCGGGCCGGCCGAGGAGACCACCTACCGCGTCGGCGACCTCGAGCTCGATCGCCTGTCGCATCGCGTCGCCCGCGGCAAGGATGAGCTGACCTTGCAGCCGCGCGAATTCCGCCTGCTCGAATATCTGATGAAGCATGCCGGGCAGGTGGTGACGCGGACCATGCTGCTCGAGAACGTCTGGGATTATCATTTCGATCCGCAGACCAACGTCATCGACGTCCACATCTCGCGGCTGCGCTCCAAGATCGACAAAGGATTCGAGCGGCCGCTGCTGCATACCATCCGCGGCGCGGGGTATATGATCAGAGATGGCATTAGGTAGATCGTGACGGCCTTCGGCAAACTGATCCGGACCACGGCGTTTCGGCTGACGCTGGTCTACCTGTTCCTGTTCGCGCTGTTTGCCGCCTCGCTGCTGGCTTATTTCGCCTGGAACACGCGACGGCTGATCACCGAGCAGATCACGACCACCGTCAATGTCGAGATCGGCGAGATCACCGCCATCTATAACCGTCGCGGCCTGCACGGCCTGCTGACCACCATGGGCAATCGTGCGCTGCGGCCGGGCGCCAACCTCTATCTCTTGACGGCGCCGAACGGGCAGGCGCTGGCCGGCAATGTCGGCTCGCTGGCGCCTGGCGTGATGAGCGTCCAGGGCTGGAGCGAGACCGCCTATCGCCGGTTCGACGATCAGGACAAGACCGATCACCGCGCGCTGGTTCGGGTCACCGAGATGGACAACGGTTTCCGCCTCCTGGTCGGGCGCGACCTCGAGGAGCGGCGGCGGCTGTTCGGCATCGTCGCCAAGGCCGCGCAATGGTCGATCCTCGTCGTCGTCGTGCTCGGCATCGGCGGCGGCATCTTCGTCGCGCGCCGCGTGCTCCGCCGGATCGACGCCATGACCGGCACCACCAAGCGCATCATGGCGGGCGATCTGTCCGGCCGGCTGCCGGTCGGCCGCAGCGGCGACGAGCTCGACCGTCTCGCGGAAAATCTCAATGTCATGCTGGAGCGCATCGAGGCGCTGATGACGGGGCTGAAGGAGGTCTCCGACAACATCGCCCATGACCTCAAGACCCCGCTGACGCGGCTGCGCAACCGCGCCGAGGAGGCGCTGGCGCGGTCGGGCTCCGAGGCCGATTATCGCGCGGCGCTGGAGCGGACGATCGAGGAGTCCGACGGCTTGATCCGCACCTTCAACGCGCTGCTGATGATCGCGCGCGCCGAGTCCGGCCAGGCGCGCGGCAACATGGACGATTTCGACGGCGCCGACGTCGCCAACGGCATCCACGAACTGTACGAGCCGCTGGCTGAGGACGACGGCATGACGCTGCAGGTGAAGACCGCGCCGGCGCCGATTCACGGCAACCGCGAATTGATCAGCCAAGCGGTCGCCAACCTGGTCGAGAACGCGATCAAATATGGCAAGCCCGAACCGGGCGTGGAGCCGATGAAGGCCGATGCGCGGGAGATCCTGATCGAGGCCCGGCGCGAGGGCGATCAGGTCCTGCTCAGCGTCACCGACCACGGTCCGGGCATCCCCGAGGGTGACCGCAAGCACGCGGTGGAGCGCTTCGTCCGGCTCGAGGCCAGCCGCACCTTACCCGGTTCCGGTCTCGGCCTCAGCCTGGCCTCGGCGGTTGCCACGCTCCATGGCGGTGAGCTGCGGCTCGGCGATGCCCATCCGGGGCTGGTGGCCACCCTGGTGCTGCCGGCGCGGGCGGGCGGCAGTGACAGGCTTGCGGCTCAAACGCAGGATGTGCCACAGAAGGCGGCATGAATGCCGCCGCGCCGGGAAACGCGGATCGACACCTTCTGGCCGCGCGGTTCGCGGACGGACCGCGTGTCGCCGCTCCCGTATCCGCCGATCAGCGCCTGACCGACTGGTTCGCCGAGCTCGAGCCGGCGCAATCGGCTGCGCTCGCGGCGCTGCTGGAGCACCCGTTCGCACGGGACATCCTGCGCGGCATTGCCGAATTCTCGCCCTATCTGTTCGAGCTCGCGCGGGCTGATGCCGCGCGGCTGATCCGGATCCTGTCATGCGACCCGGAGTCGCATCTTGCGAACCTGATCGAGACGACCTCGCGCGACGTGCTCGCCGCCGGCAGCGAGGCCGACGTGATGGTTCTGCTTCGCCGCATGAAGGCGGAGGCCGCCCTGATGATCGCGCTGTGCGACATCGGCGGCGTCTGGCCGGTGATGCGGGTGACGGCGGCGCTGACCGACATCGCGGTGAATTCGGTGCAGTCGGCGCTGCGATATCTGCTCCGGCAGGAAATCGCGCGCGGCCGGATGATTGCCGCCGACCTCGACCATCCCGAGATCCGCTCCGGCCTGATCGTGCTTGCGATGGGCAAGATGGGTGCGGGCGAGCTGAACTATTCCAGCGACATCGACCTGATCGTGTTCTTCGATCGCACGGCCACCTCGCTCGCCGAGGATATCGAGCCGCAGCCGTTCTTCGTCCGTGTCACCCAGGCGATGGCGCGGATGCTGCAGCAGCGCTCGGGCGAGGGCTATGTATTCCGGGTCGATCTCAGGCTGCGTCCGGACCCGGCCTCGACCCAGGTCGCGATCTCGACCGACGCGGCCTTGCATTATTACGAGCGCGAAGGACGCACCTGGGAACGCGCCGCGATGATCAAGGCGCGGCCCTGCGCCGGCGATCCCAAGGCCGGCGATGCGCTGATCGCCGAGCTCGCGCCGTTCGTCTGGCGCAAGCATCTGGATTTTGCGGCGCTGGCCGATGTCCACGACATGAAGCGGCAGATGCAGACCTATCGCGGCCAGAGCGAGATCTCGGTCGAGGGCCACAACGTCAAGGTCGGCCGCGGCGGCATCCGCGAGATCGAGTTCTTCGCCCAGACCCAGCAGCTGATCGCCGGCGGCCGTCATCCGGAGTTGCGGGTGCGGCCGACGCTGGAGGCGCTCAATGTGCTCGCCGACAGCAACTGGATCACCTTCGAGGCGCGCGACGAGCTGGCCACGGCTTACGAATTCCTGCGCCGGGTCGAGCACCGGCTGCAGATGATCGCCGACGAGCAGACCCACTCGCTGCCCGAAGCGCCCGAGGACGTCGAGCGCTTTGCGCATTTCTTCGGCTACGCAAATCGCGAGGCCTTCGCCAGGGATTTGCTCGGCCAGCTCAACATCGTGCAGAACCATTACGGCAAGCTGTTCGAGGGCGACGATCCGACCGGGAGCGCGAAGCTGCCGGACGTCGACTACGGGGCGGGCCCCGAAGACGGTCGCCTGATCGAGCATCTCGCCAGTCTCGGCTTCAAGAAGCCGGTCATGGTCGCCGGCACTGTGCAGCAATGGATCAAGGGCGATTATCGCGCGCTGCGCGTGGAGGCGACGCGGGCGGCGTTCCTCGAATTCATTCCCGGCCTGATCGATGGCCTCGCGGATGCCGAGGAGCCGGACGATGCGGTCGCGGCATTCGACCGTTTCCTGGCCGCGCTGCAGCGCGGCGGGCGGCTGATCTCGCTGCTCAGCCAGAACCGCGATTTCGTCGCGCTGGTGGCGCTGATCCTCGGTGCTGCGCCGCGGCTCGGCGACATGCTGGCGCGGCAGCCGCAGATCATGGACGGTCTGGTCGATCCACGCTTCTTCGGCGCGATGCCGGACAAGAAGGAGCTGTCGGCGCGGCTCGCCGCCACGCTGCAGGACGCGTCCTCCTATGAGGACTTCCTCGATCGTCTGAGATTGTTCGGGCAGGAGAGCCTGTTCCTGATCGGCACGCGGATCCTGTCGGGCACGGTGTCGGCGCAACACGCCAGCACGGCCTTTGCCGATGTCGCCGAAGGCATCGTGCACACCGTGCACGGTCTCGTCACCGACCAGTTCGCCGCGCAATATGGCCGGATCAAGGGGCAGGAGACTGCGATCGTCGCGATGGGCCGACTGGGCAGCCGCGAGATGACCGCGTCCTCCGACCTCGATTTGATCCTGCTCTACGATTTCGACGGCGAGGCGCCGGACTCCGACGGAGAGCGCTCGCTGCACGGCGCGCAGTATTTTGCCCGCTTCACCCAGCGCCTGATCAGCGCATTCACGACCCGGACCAATTACGGCGTGCTCTATGACGTCGACATGCGGCTGCGGCCGTCGGGGCGGGCCGGTCCGGTCGCCTCGCGGATCGATTCGTTTTCCGACTACCAGGAGCGCGAGGCGTGGACCTGGGAGCACATGGCGCTGACGCGTGCGCGCGTGATCTCGTCGTCGCCGCAATTCCGCGAGAGGATCGAGGCGATCACCCGCAGCGTGCTGACCCGGCCGCGCGATGCGGCATCGACCGCGGCCGACGTTGCCGACATGCGGCGCGCGATTGCGCTGGAGAAGGGCGAGGACGATGTCTGGGACCTCAAGCTTGCCGCCGGCGGGCTCGTCGACATCGATTTCATCGCGCAATATCTGCAGCTCGCGCATGCCTCAGCGAAGCCGGAGATCCTCAGCGTCTCGACGCTGCAGGTGCTGGAGCATGCCGCCAAGCTCGGCCTGCTCGGCCAGTCGGAAGCCGAGATCCTGCGCTCGGCGGCGCGGCTCTATCATGATCTGACGCAGATCCTGCGGCTGTGCGTCACCGGCAAGTTCAATCCGGAGACCGCGGGCGAGGATCTGCGGCGCGTGATGGCGCGGGCCGGCGACGCGCCGGATTTCTCCGCGCTGGAAGCCCGCCTGCGCGAGACGCAAGGCGAGGTACGCCGCGTCTTCAACACGATCGTGGGCGGGGGATAGCGCGCACGATATTTGATCCGTCATCCCCGCGCAAAGGCTTCGCCTTTGTCGCTGGAGGTGCGAGCTCTTGCGAGCCTCGAAGGATGCACGGCCACAGTCGGGCCGTCGACCCTTCGAGACGGCCGCCGCGCGGCCTCCTCAGGGTGACGGCGAGAAAGCCGTGGAAGCGCTTCGAGAGCTACGCCTGCTGCTTCAGCTTCTGCAGGGCATCGCGGACGTCGGGGTCGAGGCCGGCGCCGCCGGTGTCGAGATGGGCGAAGATCTGCTTGCGCATCCTGGGGTCCCAGAACTTCCAGATGTGCTCGGAAATGCCCTGCACCGCGCGGTCGTGTCCCTGGCTGTGGAAGAACTTTCCGATCTGGTTCGCCATATAGACCAGTTTGTCAGGCGACGACGACATAAGCGGACTCCTTGCCGGGCACCGCGCCTGTGACGCGTTCCGGATGCGTAAAGATTTCAAATCCGTCGGCGCGCGCGATCGCGGCAAGCGTGATGCCGGCGGCGTCCGCCATCCGCACCGCAAGCGCGGTCGGGGCCGACACCGCAGCAATCAGCGGCGCGCCGATCGCGGCGGTCTTCTGCACCATTTCGACCGAGACGCGGCTGGTCACCAGCACGATGCCGTCACTTGCGACGACCTTGTCGCGGGCCAGCGCGCCGGCGAGCTTGTCGAGCGCATTGTGGCGGCCGACATCTTCGCGCAGCGCGACGATGCCGCGCGTGGCGGTCCAGAACGCGGCGGCGTGCACCGCGCGGGTCTGGTGGTTGATCTCCTGCAGCGGCGCGACCGCCGCCACCGCTGTCATGATCTCGCGCGGTGCGAAGACGCGGCCCGCGGGCACCACCGCGGCCGGCCGGACCGCCTCGCTGATGGAATCAAGACCGCACAGGCCGCAGCCGGTCGGGCCGGCGATGTTGCGCCGCCGCTCGGCGATCCGCGCGGCCTTGTCGGGCTTGAGCCACATCCGAAGCTCGATGCCGTCATCGAGCTCGACGATGTCGAGGGTCTCGATCTCGTCGGCTGATTGCACGATGCCTTCGCTCAGGCTGAAGCCGACCGCGAAGTCGCCGAGGTCCTCGGGCGAGCCCATCATCACGGCGTAGGTGCCGCCATTATAGGTCAGCGCCAGCGGCGTCTCTTCCGGGATCAGGCGCGCGCCCTCGCTGAAGACGCCGTCGCGCCAGACCTTCCGGTTCGCCTTGTGGACCGGTTCGCGCATCGCTACTCCGCGGCTTCCACCACCGGCGCGATGCGCCGGGAGTTGCGCGCCTGCTCGTCATAGGCCTTCTGCCAGTCGGACGGACCGTTCGACGGCGAGATCTGCACGGCGGTGACCTTGTACTCCGGACAGTTGGTCGCCCAGTCCGAGAAGTCGGTCGTGATGACGTTGGCCTGGGTGTCCGGGTGATGGAACGTGGTGTAGACCACGCCCGGTGCGACGCGGTCGGTGATCAGCGCGCGCAGCGTGGTCTCGCCGGCACGGCTCGCCAGCCGTACCCAGTCGCCGTCGCGCACGCCGCGCTGCTCGGCATCGTGCGGATGGATTTCGAGCCGGTCCTCGGCGTGCCACACCACGTTCTCGGTGCGGCGGGTCTGCGCGCCAACATTGTACTGGCTGAGGATGCGCCCCGTCGTGAGCAGCAGCGGGTAGCGCGGGCCGGTGCGCTCGTCGGTCGCGATATATTCGGTGATGATGAACTTGCCCTTGCCGCGCACGAAGCCGCCGATATGCATCACCGGCGTGCCTTCCGGCGCCTTCTCGTTGCAAGGCCACTGTACCGAGCCGAGTTTATCGAGCCTGGCATAGGAGACGCCGGTGAAGGTCGGCGTCAGCGCGGCGATCTCGTCCATGATCTCCGACGGATGGCTGTAGTTCATCTCGTAGCCCATCGCCTTGCCAAGCATGATCGTCACTTCCCAGTCGGCATAGCCGTTGAGCGGCGTCATCACCTTGCGGACGCGCTGGATGCGGCGTTCGGCGTTGGTGAAGGTACCGTCTTTCTCGAGGAAGGTCGAGCCGGGCAGGAAGACGTGGGCGTAGTTCGCGGTCTCGTTCAGGAAGAGATCGTGGACGATGACGCATTCCATCGCCGACAGCGCCGCCACCACATGCTTGGTGTTCGGGTCGGATTGCAGGATGTCCTCACCCTGCACATAGAGCCCCATGAAGGTGCCTTCGATCGCGGCGTCGAACATGTTGGGGATGCGCAGGCCCGGCTCCTTGTTGAGCTTGACGTTCCACATCGCCTCGAACTGCTCGCGCACCGCATCGCCGGAGATGTGGCGATAGCCGGGCAGCTCGTGCGGGAACGAGCCCATGTCGCAGGAGCCCTGCACGTTGTTCTGGCCGCGCAGCGGGTTCACTCCGACGCCGGGCCGGCCGATATTGCCGGTCACCATCGCGAGGTTGGCAATCGCGATCACCGTGGTCGAGCCCTGGCTGTGCTCGGTGACGCCGAGCCCGTAATAGATCGCGCCGTTGCCGCCGGTGGCGTAGATCCGCGCCGCCTCGCGCAGAGCCTTGGGATCGACGCCGGTCATGATCGCGGTCGCTTCGGGGCTGTATTTCTCCTGGGCGACGAAGGCGGCCCATTCCTCGAACTCGCTCCAGTCGCAGCGTTCGCGCACGAAGCTCTCGTTGACGAGCCCTTCGGTGACGATGACGTGGGCGAGCGCCGTGACCACCGCGACGTTCGTGCCGGGCATCAGCGGCAGATGCAACGCCTTTACATGCGGCGATTCCACCATCTCGGTGCGGCGCGGATCGAGCACGATCAGCTTGGCGCCCTGGCGCAGCCGCTTCTTCAGCCGCGAGGCGAACACGGGGTGAGCCGAGGCCGGGTTGGCGCCGATGATCATCACGACGTCGGTGTCTTCAACCGAATCGAAATCCTGGGTGCCGGCCGAGGTGCCGAAGGTCTGCGACAGGCCGTAGCCGGTCGGCGAATGGCAGACGCGGGCACAGGTGTCGACATTGTTGTTGCCGAATCCGCCGCGGATCAGCTTCTGCACAAGGTAGGTCTCTTCGTTGGTGCAGCGCGAGGAGGTGATGCCGCCGACCGCGTCGCGGCCGTATTTCTGTTGAATGCCCTTGAACTTGGCGGCGGCGAAATTCAGCGCCTCGTCCCACGACACCTCCTGCCAGGGATCCTCGATCCGCTCGCGGATCATCGGCTTCAGGATGCGCTCCTTGTGGGTGGTGTAGCCCCAGGCGAAGCGGCCCTTGACGCAGGAATGGCCGCGGTTGGCCTTGCCGTCCTTCCACGGCACCATGCGCACCACTTCCTCGCCACGCATCTCGGCCTTGAACGCGCAGCCGACGCCGCAATAGGCGCAGGTAGTGACGACCGAGTGTTCGGGCTGGCCGATCTCGATCACGGATTTCTCGGTCAGCGTCGCGGTCGGGCAGGCCTGCACGCAGGCGCCGCAGGACACGCATTCGGAGCCGAGGAAGCTCTCGCTCATGCCGGGCGAGACGCGGCTGTCGAAGCCGCGGCCGGAGATCGTCAGCGCGAAGGTGCCTTGCACTTCCTCGCAGGCGCGGACGCAGCGCGAGCAGACGATGCACTTCGAGGGATCGTAGGTGAAATACGGATTGGATTCGTCCTTCGGCATCCAGTTGTCGTTTTCGCAGCCGTGCGATTTGGCGAAGACGTGGTTCTCGCCTTCATAGCCGTAACGCACGTCGCGCAGGCCGACGGCGCCTGCCATGTCCTGCAATTCGCAATCGCCGTTCGCCGCACAGGTCAGGCAGTCCAGCGGATGGTCGGAGATGTAGAGCTCCATCACGCCCTTGCGTAGCTTCTTCAGCCGATCGCTCTGGGTGTGTACGACGAGGCCCGGCATCACCGGCGTGGTGCAGGAGGCCGGCGTGCCGGCGCGGCCCTCGATCTCGACCAGGCAGAGCCGGCAGGAGCCGAAGGCGTCGACCATATCGGTCGCGCAGAGCTTTGGAATCTGCGTGCCGGCTTCCATCGCCGCGCGCATGATCGAGGTGCCCTCGGGCACCGTGATCTGATTGCCGTCGATGGTCAGCGTGACCATCGCCTCGGATTTGGATTTTGGCGTGCCGAAATCGATTTCCTGGATCAGCGACATCGTGATCTCCTTGCTATTCCGCGGCCTGCAGCCGGGCCGGTGCGGGACCTAAATCTCCGCCAAAATCTTCCCGGAAGTGTTTCAGTGCGCTCATCACGGGGTAGGGCGTGAAGCCGCCGAGTGCGCACAGCGATCCGAATTTCATGGTGTTGCAGAGGTCTTCGATCACGGCGAGGTTTTCCGCCACGCGCTCGCCGTTGATGATCTTGTTGATGGTCTCGACGCCGCGGGTCGAGCCGATCCGGCACGGTGTGCACTTGCCGCAGGATTCGATCGCGCAGAACTCCATCGCGAAGCGCGCCTGCTTGACCATGTCGACGGTGTCGTCGAACACCACGATGCCGCCATGGCCGATCAGGCCGTCGCGCGCGGCGAATGCCTCATAGTCGAACGGCGTATCGAACAGCGCGCGGGGGAAATAAGCGCCGAGCGGGCCGCCGACCTGCACCGCGCGCACCTCGCGTCCGGTGAAGGTGCCGCCGCCGATCTCGTCGACGAGCTCGCCGAGCGTGACGCCGAACGCGGTCTCGAACAGCCCGCCATATCTGATGTTGCCGGCGAGCTGGATAGGCATCGTGCCGCGCGAGCGGCCCATGCCGAAATCGGCGTAGGCCTTGGCGCCGTTGTCGAGGATGAAGGGGATCGCCGCGAACGACAGCACGTTGTTGATCACGCTAGGACGGCCGAACAGGCCCTTATGCGCGGGCAGCGGCGGCTTGGCCCGCACGATGCCGCGGCGGCCCTCGAGGCTCTCCAGCAGCGAGGTCTCTTCGCCGCAGACATAGGCGCCGGCGCCGACCCGTACTTCGAGATCGAACTCATGCGTCGAGCCGCCGATGCGCTTGCCGAGGAAGCCGGCGCGCCGGGCGGCCGCGATCGCCGCGTTCATCGCCTCGACCGCGTGCGGATATTCCGAGCGGATGTAGATGTAGCCCTTGGTGGCGCCTACCGTGGTACCCGCGATCGTCATGCCCTCGATCACGACGAAAGGGTCGCCTTCCATGATCATGCGGTCGGCGAAGGTGCCGCTGTCGCCTTCGTCGGCATTGCAGACAATGTATTTGCGGTCGGCGCTGGCCTGCGCCACCGTCTTCCACTTGATGCCGGTCGGGAAGCCGGCGCCGCCGCGGCCGCGCAGGCCCGAGGTCATGACATCGGCGAGGATCTGGTCGGAGCTTAGCGTCAGCGCCCGCTCCAGGCCTCTGTAGCCGCCATGGGTGCGGTAGTCGTCGACCGAGCGCGGATCGACCACGCCGCAGCGGACGAAGGTCAGTCTCGTCTGGCGCTTCAGCCAGGGGATCTCATCCGTGACACCAAGCCGCAGGGCATGCTGGCCGTTGCCGGCCATCGCATCGAGCAGCGACGGCACGTCGGCCGGGGTCACCGGGCCGAACGCGACGCGGCCCTCGGCGGTCGAGAGCTCAACCATCGGCTCCAGCCAGCACAGCCCGCGCGAGCCGTTCCTGACGATCTCGATTGCTGCGCCACGCGCTGCTGCGGCTTGCGCGAAGGCGAGGGCGACCTCGTCGGCGCCGACCGCGACCGCGGCGGCATCGCGGGGGACGTAAATTCGCATCGTCATCGCTGTGCCTCCGCGACCAGCGCGTCGATGCGCGCTTCATCGAGGCGGCCGACCAGCCGGCCATCCAGCATCGCCGAGGGTGCGGTGGCGCAGAGCCCGAGGCAGTAGATCGGCTCCAGCGTCACCCGCTCATCCGCCGTGGTATTGCCTAAGGATACGCCGAGCTTTGCCTCCGCGCGCGCCGCAAGCCGATCGCCGCCGGCGGCCTGGCAGGCCTCGGCGCGGCAGAGCTTGAGGACGTGGCGTCCGGCAGGTCGCTTCCGGAAGTCGTGGTAGAAGGTGAACACGCCGTGCACCTCGGCGCGGGACAGATTGAGCGCCTCCGCCACCATCGGGATCGCGGGCTCCGGCACGTAGCCGAAGGCTTCCTGCAGCGCGTGCAGGATCACCAGCGTGGCGCCTTCAAGCCCGGCATGCTCGGCGATGATCTCCGCGCCGCGCGCCTTGTCCCAAGGTTCGTATCCCACCGTCATCAGCGCTTCTCACGATCAGTTTTTTGCTTTGCACATGAGAATTGGAATCCTTCGAAACATCAATAAAGCTGTCTCATGCGGCGATTGCGAAACGCGATTAATAGCGTTGCCGAATGGGTCGATCCGGGATCGCAATAATGTTCTCGAATCACGGACTTCCGGGACGCTTTGGATTTCGGGATCGCACCCCGATCGTGCTACCTATGGACACGTCGGGCTGCCATCTGGGGCGCCGTTTTCCGAAGGGGTTTGAACCTTGATCGACAAGCTGGAACTTCTGCTGGCGCTGGCCAAGGAACGGCATTTCGGCCGGGCTGCGGAGGCCTGCGGGGTCACCCAGCCGACCATGTCGACCAGTCTCAAGCAGCTCGAGGAAATCCTCGGCGTCATGCTGGTGCAGCGCGGATCGCGCTTCCAGGGTTTCACGCCGGAGGGCGAACGGACGCTGGACTGGGCGCGGCGCATCGTCGGCGATGCGCGGGCGATGAAGCAGGAGATCAACAGCCTCAAGGACAAGCTGTCGGGCGAGATCCGGATCGCGGCGATCCCGACCGCGCTCGGCATGGTGGCCTCGCTCACCACGCCGTACCGGGCGCGCCATCCCGACGTGCGGTTTCGCATCCAGTCGTGCACGTCCGCCGACGTGCTCGGCCTGCTCGAAAATCTCGAGGTCGATGCCGGGCTGACCTACATCGAGAACGAGCCGATCGGCAAGGTCCGCACCATCCCGCTCTACAACGAGAGCTATCGTCTGCTGACAGCGCCGGATGCGATGTTCGGCGACCGCAAGCAGGTGACGTGGAAGGAAGTCGGTACCGTGCCGCTGTGCCTGCTGACGCCCGACATGCAGAACCGCCGCATCATCGATCGCGCGCTGACTTCGGTCGGTGCGGAGGCGACACCGTCGCTGACGTCGAATTCCCTGCTCGTGCTCTACACCCATGTGAAGACCGGACGCTGGGCCAGCGTGATGCCGGCCAAGCTCGCCGAGACGCTCGGCCTTGCCGATGCCGTGCGCAGCATTCCGATCGTCGATCCGGTTGTCGACTACAGCATCGGCCTCGTGATCCCGCAGCGTGATCCAATGACGCCGCTGATCGCAGCCCTGGTGCAGGTCGCGCGCGAGGTCGCGCCGAAGCTGGAGAGCGCGTAGCGCCGGGCAATCGAGGCGCTTCCAAGACGGTTCCCATTCCGACGACCGCTGGCCTAGCCCCGGGGCGAAGCAATTGTCCTGCGCGCATGGCAACCTTGGAACTCAGCGACGGCTGAGCGGTTTCATTGCGACGTCCCGGTCAGCGAGCAGGAGCTGCTTTGAATCGTCGCCAGTTACTCCACGGATCGGCCATGTTGCCGGCACTCATGCTTTTGCCGCAGCGGGAGGCCGCTGCGGCGGGCAACACGGCTGATGCACCCTTCAACCCGTCGATGGTGAGGGAGCTCGCCCGCAATCTCGCCGGCAAGTCGTTCGAGGCGCCGGACGAGAAGTTGCCGAATGGCCTGACGGACCTGAACTACGATCAGTACCGCTCGATCCGCTTCGTGCCGGAGCGCGCGCTGTGGCGCGGCGCGAGGCTGCCGTTCGAGGCGCAGTTCTTCCACCGCGGCTTCTTCTACAAGAACAAGGTCAAGATCTTCGAGGTCGCGGACGGCAAGGTCAGCGAAGTCAGCTACAGCAAGGACATGTTCTCGTTCGGTGAGACCGTGCCTGCCTTCACCGAGACCGATCTCGGCTTCGCCGGATTTCGGATCCACGCGCCGATCAACAAGCCTGACTATTACGACGAGGTCTGCGTCTTCCTCGGAGCGAGCTATTTCCGCGCCGTCGCCAAGGATGAGACCTATGGCCTGTCGGCGCGTGGCCTGTCGATCGATACCGGCGAGGCGAAGGGCGAGGAGTTTCCGTTCTTCAAGGCGTTCTGGCTCGAGCGCCCGGTGCCCAACGCGACATCCCTCGTGATTCACGCGTTGCTCGACAGCAAGAGCTGCGCGGCGAGCTATCGCTTCACGATCAGGCCGGGGAAGACCACGGTGTTCGATGTCGAGGCATCGCTCTATCCGCGCGCCGATCTCGAGCACGCCGGCGTTGCGCCGATGACCAGCATGTTCTTCTTCGGGCCGAACGATCGCAACGAGGTCGATGACTTCAGACCGTCGGTGCACGATTCCGACGGGCTCGCGATCTACAACGGCAGGGGCGAGAGCCTGTGGCGTCCGCTGAGCAATCCGCGCGACCTCCAGATCAGCACGTTCCAGGACATCAATCCACACGGCTTCGGGCTGATGCAGCGGGAGAAGAATTTCTTCGCCTATCAGGACATCGAGTCGAGCTTCGAGAAGCGCCCGAGCCTGTGGGTCGAGCCGATCGGCGATTGGGGCGAGGGCGCGGTCATCCTGTTCGAGATTCCGACCAAGGAGGAGATCCACGACAACATTGCCGCGTTCTGGCGGCCGAAGGCGCCGCTCAAGGCCAAGAGCGAGACCAATCTCACCTATCGCCTGCATTGGGGATCTGACGCGCCGAAGCCGCATTCGCTGGCGCGCTTCACGCGCACTGGCATCGGCGCGCATGGTGAGAACAGCAAGCTGTTCGTGCTCGATCTGTTCGGCGACAATCTGAAGGGTGTCGATCCCAAGAGCATCAAGGGCGTCGTATCGGCCGAGAAGGCCGAGATCACGAACATCGTTACGCAGCCGAACCCGAACACCGGCGGATGGCGGCTCAGCTTCCAGTGCGCCGTCAAGAAGGATCCGATCGAGCTGCGCGCCCATCTGGCGCAGGATGACAAGCCGCTTTCGGAGGTCTGGGTCTATCGATGGGCGCCATAGTCACGTCGCCTCGTCCCGACGTCGCGGCAGCAGCCGAAGGCTTCCTGCCACGAGAGAGCCCGCTTGCGATGGCGGCGGCCGACCTCGGCCGGCCGCCGCGCGCGGTGAGCAAGCCGGTGTCGGTCGGTGCGGGCATGTTCATGCGCCGCGCTTTCGTCCTGATGCTGACCGTCGCACTGACCGGCGCTGGCGCCTACGAGATGTACATGGTGGTCCAGGTCGGCGGCGTGACGATCATGGAGGGCATGGTGCTGGCGCTGTTCGTCGCGCTGCTCGCCTGGATCGCGTTCTCGTTCGCCTCGGCGCTGGCCGGCTTCTTCGTGCTGCTTCGGCGCAATGGGAATGCCCTGCCGATCCGCGACGATGGTCCGTTGCCACAGCTTGCGAGCCGGACCGCAGTGCTGCTCCCGACCTACAACGAGAATCCGTATCAATTGATGGCGCGCCTGCAGGCCATCTACGAGTCCATCGAAGTGACTGGACAAGCGGACAGCTTCGACTGGTTCGTGCTGAGCGACACGCGCGATCCCGACATCTGGATCGCGGAGGAACAGGCTTTCCTTTCGCTCAGCGATGCCTGCGGTGGTGGGCGGCTCTATTACCGGCATCGCGCCGACAACACCGCGCGGAAGTCCGGCAATGTCGGCGAGTGGATCACCCGGTTCGGCGGCGCCTACCAGTTCATCATCGTGCTCGACGCCGACAGCTTGATGTCGGGCGACACCATGGTGCGGATGGTCCACGCCATGGAGACCAATCCGCAGGCGGCGTTGCTGCAGACGCTGCCCATCATCGTCAATGCGCGCAGCCTGTTCAGCCGCCTGCAGCAGTTCGCCGGCCGGCTCTACGGGCCGATGGTCGCCGCCGGCGTCGCATGGTGGCACGGCTCCGAGGGCAATTACTGGGGGCACAATGCCATCATCAGGATTCGGGCCTTTGCGGAGCAGGCGGGCCTGCCCGAACTCTCCGGGCGCAAGCCGTTCGGCGGGCATATCCTGAGCCACGATTTCGTCGAGGCGGCACTGATGCGGCGCGCAGGCTGGGGCATCTACATGGCGCCGATGCTCGGCGGCAGCTTCGAGGAGGTGCCGCCATCGCTGTTGGATTTTGCCGCGCGCGACCGGCGCTGGTGCCAGGGCAATCTGCAGCATCTCGCGGTGCTGACGACGCGCCGCCTGCACTGGATCTCGCGGCTGCATTTCATGACCGGGATCGGCTCCTACATCACCGCGCCGCTTTGGCTTGCGTTCCTGCTGCTCGGCATCCTGATCTCGTTGCAGGCGCGCTTCATTCGCCCCGAATATTTCCCGAAGGGCTTCTCGCTGTTCCCGAACTGGCCGGCGCAGGATCCCGTGCTCGCCGCATGGGTGTTTGGCCTCACGATGGCGCTTCTGATCGTGCCGAAGCTGCTCGGCTTCATCCTGTTGCTGACGCGGTCGGACACGCGCCGGCAATTCGGCGGCGGCTTCCGGGCGCTGGCAGGTGTGATCGCCGAGGTGCTGATCTCGGCAATGATCGCGCCCGTCATGATGGTGTTCCAGTCGATCGCCGTCATCGAGATCCTGCTCGGCCGGGATGCCGGCTGGCAGACGCAGCGGCGCGACGACGGCGAGGTCGAGCGCCGGGAGCTCTATCGGAAATACGGCATCCCGACCGCGTGCGGCGTCGCGATGGCGGCGAGCGCCTATGCGGTGTCATTGCCGCTCCTGCTGTGGATGTCGCCGGTGATCGTCGGTCTCTTGTTTGCGATCCCGATCGGCGCCTGGACCGCCAAGCCCGCGATGCGCGCGCTGTTCATGACGCCGGAGGAGGTCGGGCCGCCGGGCGTGCTGGTCCGTGCCAACGAACTGGCGTCGTCGCCCGCCCAGGCCTCGGCCCCCGCGCTCGCAATGCTCCGGCAGGATTCCGACCTGCTGCATCGTCATCTCTCGTCGCTACCGCCGGCGAGGCGCCGCGGTCCGGACGAGATCGATCCTGACCTCGCGATGGCGCGCGCGCGGATCGAGGCGAGCGGGAGCTTCAACGAGGCGGTCGAGCATCTCACGCCGCGCGAGACGCTCGCCGTCCTCGGCGATTCCGTCCTGCTGGAAGGGGTGCTTGCGAAGTAGTGTGGGGGCTCAGGCCGCTTCCGGTAACCTGGTCTGCAGCGAGCGCGGATCGCGGGGCAGCGTGATGCGGACGACGGTGCCGATGCCGAGCTTGGAGCGCAGCTTCATCGAGCCGCCGTGCAGGTTGGTGAGCGAGCGCGCGATCGCAAGTCCGAGGCCCGAGCCCTGGTAGCTCTTGGTGAGCTGGCTCTCGACCTGCTCGAACGGCTTGCCGAGCCGCCGCAGCGATTCCGGTGCGATGCCGATGCCGCTGTCGGCGATCAGCAGCACGATCGAGCCATCCAGCATCTGGCCGCGCACCAGCACGCGGCCGTGATCCGGCGTGAACTTCACGGCGTTGGAGAGCAGGTTGACGATGATCTGCTTGACCGCGCGGCGGTCGGCGACGACCGAGATCGTGCTTTCGATATCCGATTCCAGCGACAGGCCCTTGTGCTCGGCGCGGCCGGAGACCACCCGCAGCGACTCGGCGAGGATGCCGGAGAGGTCGAGCGGCTCCATGTCGAACTTCATCCGGCCGGCCTCGATCTTCGACATGTCGAGAATGTCGTTGATGACCTCGAGCAGGTATTTCCCCGAGGTCAGGATGTCGTGGCAATACTCCGCGTACTTGTCCGAGCCGAGTGTCCCGAACAGGCCGGAGCCCATGATCTCGGAGAAGCCGATGATGGCGTTGAGCGGCGTGCGCAGCTCATGGCTCATATTGGCGAGGAACTTCGACTTCGCGGCGTTGGCGTCCTCGGCGCGGGTCTTTTCCTGCGAATATTTCTCGGCGAGATCGGCGAGCTCGACGGCCTGGCGCTCCAGCTCGGATTGCGAGCGCTGCAGGTCGATCACGGTGGCGCGCAGGCGGAGATCGTTGTCGACCAGCTTCTGCTCGTGCGCCTTGATGCGGGTGATGTCGGTGCCGACCGAGACGTAGCCGCCGTCCTTGGTGCGGCGCTCGCTGATATGCAGCCAGCTGCCGTCGTCGAGCTGCGCCTCGAAGGTGCGCGCGCCCGGCGCCGGCACACCGCTCTCGTGCAGGCGGGTGCGCACCTCGGGCATGCTGCCGACCTCGATCACGGTCTCATAGGAGGTGCCGGGGCTGACGGCGGAATCGGGCAGCTTGTGCAGCCGCTGGAAGTGCGAGTTGCAGAGCACGAGGCGGTCCTCGGCGTCCCAGAGTACGAAGGCCTCGGGAATGGTCTCGATGGCGTCGCGCAGCCGGAGGTCGGCTTCCACCGACTTCTCGGCGAGGCTCTTCTGTTCGGTGATGTCGACCGCGATGCCGATCAAATGCAGGCCGCTGTCGGCCGCGGCGTGGCTGAGCTCGCAGCGGACGCGCAGCCAGATCCAGTGGCCGCCGACATGGCGCATGCGGAAGCTCTGGTCGATGTGATCGATCTTGCCCGAGATCAGCTGCTCGGCGATGTCGAACAGGTTGATGTCGTCGGAGTTCACCAGCGCGTTGACCTCGCCGAAGGTGAGCAGGTCGTTGCGGGTATCGAGGCCGAGCAGGGTGAACATCGACTGCGACCAGAAGATCCGGCCGCGCGACAGGTCCCAGTCCCACAATCCGCAGCGGCCGCGATTGAGCGCGGTGTCGATCCGGCCGCGCACGGCGTCGTTGATCAGGTCACCCTCGCGGGCGCGGGTCGATTGCCAGTGGAAGGCGAAGCCGAGGATCAGCACCACGAAGCTCGTGGTCGCCGACAGCGTCACCGAGAGTGCGGCGTCCGATCCCCAGATCGGCTCGTTCATCTCCTGGATGACGACGACCTGGCCGGGCAGCGACTTGACGAGCTGCGAGATCGCCAGCGCGCCGGTGCCGCCCGGCAATGTCATGTCGCTGACCGCACCCTGCTGGCCCGGTGCGACCAGGAGCTGCGCGGTGGAGACGAT
Organism: Bradyrhizobium sp. AUGA SZCCT0105; assembly: GCF_018129565.1. Taxonomy (NCBI): domain Bacteria; kingdom Pseudomonadati; phylum Pseudomonadota; class Alphaproteobacteria; order Hyphomicrobiales; family Nitrobacteraceae; genus Bradyrhizobium; species Bradyrhizobium sp. AUGA SZCCT0105. Next base: position 1,746,686 of record NZ_JAFCMK010000001.1, read on the forward strand.
GTCGAGGACGCGGTCGTTCTCGCCGGCGCCGTCGATCGGAACGCGGGCCAGCACGCGGTGATCGGCGCTGGTGATGATGACATGGCGGCCGTTGGCGATGCCCCAGGACGGAATGAGGTCCGGCAGCAGCTCCTGCATCTGCTCGATATTGGCGAGCCGGTCGCGCCGCACCGAGGTCAGGCGGTCGAGACGCTCGGCGAGGATGTCGGAGAGCGCGGCCAGGTCGCGCTTCATCGCGCCGCGCTTCTGCCGGTTCTGGTCGATCACCTGGACGAAGGCGCCGAGGCAGATGGTGATGAGGAAGGCGATGATCAGCGTAGGGACAGCGCGGCGCAGTGCAGGCTCGGCCGTCAAGAGCCTGTGATAGGCCGGTTTCGCGATCGACTGTGCCAATCCCTTGATCGAATCGGATTGGACACAAGCGTTCGCTGCATGCGCGCGCGCCATGCCTTAGACCCCCATCTAAGCTGATTTTTTACCCGGATCGGATGCTCCCCTCGTCGCATCCGAATCATGATGATTTGAATCCAGATTTCGCGGGCTGTCGAGAGTCAACGATTCGTTAATGCGAAAAAATTCTTGTCCAAGACAGAATCAGTGCGCGCAAAGTGAGTCCGAAACAGGAACGGCTCCGTAGAATTACGCGCGCGTCGGTTCTGCGTGACTGATCACACGCTTCACGGTGGGGAACGCGCGGCGCAGCTTGCGTTCGATCTCGTCGACGCTTTCGTGCACCTTGATCACACTCATCGAGGGCTCAGCGCGGCAATGGAAGTTGACGACCTCGCCGGCGTCGGTGTTGCGGACCCGCACATTATGGATGTCATGGATCGCGCCGCCATCGGCGAATCCGGTCAGCGCGGTCTTGATCGCTTCAACGCGGTCGGGCGCGGCGTCGGTTCCCCACGGCAGTTCCGGCTCGAGCGGCTCGATATGGGTGTCGACCTCGACGTCCTCGCCAAAATCCTCGCGGATCGCGCGCTCGAGCTCGTGGGCGATGTCGTGTGCGGCGTCCAGCGCCATGTTGCTATCGACCTCGAGGTCGATGCCGACGATCAGCTTGCCGCCGATGTCGTGCACGGTGACGTGGTGGATGGCGAGGCCGGAGTTGCGCGCGATCACCATGATGCGCTCGCGCACGCTCTCATTGTCGCGCGCCACCGGCACCGCGGTGAAGGTGAGATCGGCGTCGCCGAACGTCTTGGTCATCGCCTGCTGTGCCCTGCGCTTGATGTCCTCGACGCGGTCGATCGGATAGGTGCGCGGCACGGCGGCAATGGCGTCGATGAAATGCGTGGCGCCGACCATGCGGACCCGTAGCCGCTCGACGTCGACCACGCCCGGCACGGCCTTGATGGCCGCGGTGGCCTTTTCCAGCGCGCCTTCGGGCGCGCGGTCGAGCAGGGTCTCGACCGTCTCGCGCGCCATGCGCAGGCCGAGCAGGGCGATCATCACGGCAACCGCGATGGCGGCCGCGGCATCGCCCCACCAGAAGCCGAAGCCCGCCAGCACCAGGCCGACAATGACGGCCGCGGATCCCATCACGTCGGAGGCGAAATGGAGTGCGTCGGCGGCCAGCGCCTGGCTCTTGGTGTCGCGCGCGGCGCGGTGCAGCGCGCGGGCGCGCCACAGATTGACGCCGATATCGAGGACCAGGACGACGAAGGGAACGGCTGATATCGAGGGCGGCGGCGCGCCTTCGCGCAAATGGCTGTAGGCCTGCACCAGGATGCCGCCGGCCAGCACATAGAGCAGGGCGATGACGAAGAGCGCCGAGACGCTTTCGAACTTGCCGTGGCCGTAATGATGCTCGGCGTCGGCCGGCTGGTCCGACACCCGCACCACCGCCCAGGTAATGATGGTGGCGACGAGGTCGATCGAAGAGTGCAGCGCCTCGGAGATCAGCGCCAGCGATCCGATGGCGATGCCGACGACGAATTTCGCCACGGCCATGCTGCCGCTGGCAAGGATCGAGATCGCGGCGACTGATGTCTTGGTGTTGGGTGTGCTGGTGCTGGAAGAGCTCATGGGCGGGGGTTTAGCAGGGAGTCCGTGAACATCAAGTGTCAGTCGTCACGCGCAATCGCCACTCACTTGCAATTGCATCTTTGCGCGAAAATTCACACCGTCGTCCTGGCCTGGTGCGCAATTGCGCACTAGGCCAGGACGACGGTGTGGATGGTTCTCGCGCGATACGACGCACCGTCATTGCATACTTTATCTCGGTGTCATCGCCCGGATCGACCGGGCGATCCAGTATTCCAGAGACCCCGGTGCTTGAATCGAGAAGCCGCGGCGTACTGGATCGCCCGGTCGAGCCGGGCGATGACGGTGTGGGCGAGGACGCAGCTTCGCATTCTCGCGACACGATTTGTCCGAGCTTTGGATTTCGTTCCGCCCTCTCACTTGAAGAGGGCGCAGGGAATACCGGGTGCGCGCTGCACCCGCGGTCTCGTGTGCAAAAGTGGAAACAAAAACGCACACGAGCATACAGGTTCAGCGGGAGACACTCCGGCATTCCCTGCGCGATGGCGTTACGGCTTATTTCGTGCTCTCCCCGGCGAGACCGGGCTTGCTTGTCACCGTCCTCGCAAGGCGCATCGCGTCTTGCGAGAAGACACCTGCCACTGGGGCGTCAGGACCACACGACTTCACCGTCCGCCTCATGCATGCTCGTCAGTCACACACGCGGCGGCCACCGCATCTCACCGCAACACCCGTGACGATCGCGAAGCGCCCCTCGATCGGGTGAGACGGGCGGATCATACGCTGAGTTGAACTTCTGATAAAGCGAAATATTTTTGACGCGAGGGATTGACGCGTTTTGCTGAGTTGCCCGTCGTGTCGAATGGGCAACACACCGGTTGCCGCAACGACCGGCGCAGCAGGATGGGCAGAGCGCAGCGAAACCCATCAATTGTATCCGCGTGGTGAGGTGATGGGTTTCGTGTCGCTGACTACGGACCACTACGCCGGTAATCCGATGCTCGGAATTTGCTCGGGCAAATAATGGCCCGCGCGAATATCTTTCAGCAGCGTGCTGAAATCGGTGCCGGATTTGAAGCTCTGGTAGACGCGCGCCGGATCGAAGGATACGCCGATCGGATTTTCGGAGAATGCGCGGGACGTCCGCATGTACGCGGTCGAAAGTTTCCAATCGGAGAAATTGTCGCTTTGCAGTTCGACGTAGTTGGCCTCGGGGTCCTCATAGCCAGCCCAGCCGCAACTCGCCGGTTCGTGATCCAAATGACCACTTGCGATATGTAGACCAATTGGTCTATATATCGACAATGAGCCGCCAAACCACCATGCAGTTGCCCCGCGGCCGCCCGCGAAGCTTCGACATGGAAGCTGCTGTCGGACGCGCGATGGATGTGTTCTGGTCGCGCGGCTATCATGCGACGGCGCTTCCGGACCTGCTTCGTGCGACGAAGCTCTCGCGTGGCAGCCTTTATGCTGCCTTCGGCGACAAGCACTCGTTGTTCCTGCGGGCGCTCGATCGCTACATTGCCGATGCGCTGACTCGGATGGATGTCGAACTCGCCCCCGGCAGAGAGCCGGTTGCCGGCCTGCGGGCCTACCTTGCCGGTTATATCGAGCGCGCCGGCGGCGCCAACGGCCGGCGCGGATGCCTGCTGGTGGCGACGGCTATGGAACTGGCCGGCCGGGATGCCGAGGTTGGTCGTCGCGTCGCAAGCTTTTTCAAAACCATGGAAGCCAGGGTGGCAGACGCACTGTCTCGCGCGGAGGCGGCGGGCAGATTGGCCGATGGCGTCGAGCCTGCGAGTGCCGCCCGAATTCTCGTCTGTTTCGTTTGGGGGTTACGAGTGGTCGCCAAAACGGCACAGACACGGATCGCATGGCAAGCCACCGCCGACGCGCTTCTCGATCGCTTCTTCAGATAAGCAATAACCCATGGACGCCTCCGCTATTGGTGCGTCCATATCTAGACTGATCGGTCTTGAAAGGAATGTTGCCATGTCGGCCATCCAGATCGTCTGCGCAGTAGCCGTTCCCTTGCTCTGGGGTCTTCAGTTCGTGGCCATCAAGGTGGGCGTCACGGAGTTTCCGCCGCTATTCTTCCTCGCACTGCGCTTCCTGGCGATCGCACTGCTGCTTGTTCCGTTCGTCAAAAAACCCACGCGTCAACAGTTCGGCCCTATCGCAGCTATTTCGATCTTCCTTGGCGGACTGAACTTCGGGCTGTTCTACGTTGGTCTTGGGCTCGGCTCGGGAAGCATATCGGCCGTCGCATATCAACTCGCGCCGCCTTTTACCGTCCTGTTGGCCTGGCCGCTGCTCGCGGAGAGGCCGTCTCTCGTCACGTCAGCCGGCGTGGTGCTTGCATTCGCCGGCGTGGTGGTGTTGGCGGCGGGGCCGGGGCTGTCGACCAACGCGCTTCCGCTGCTGCTTGTGGTCGGGGCGGCGTTCGCGTTCGCGGTGTCCAACGTCCTGACGAAACGCTACGGCCCGTTTGATCCCCTGATGTTGATGGGCTGGTCGTCGCTGCTCACCGTGCCGCAGGTGATGTTGATGTCGCTGCTGCTCGAATATGGACAGCTGGCGAGCCTTGGCACGGCGGATCAACGCGGCTGGCTGGCGCTCGCCTACACCATCTTCATCGGAGGCATTGTCGGCTTTGGCCTCTGGTTCTGGCTGATCGGGCGTTGCTCCATGGGCCGCGTCGCCCCGTTCGGCCTGCTGCTTCCGGTGTTCGCTCTGATCTCGAGCGTGTTGTTCCTTGGCGACAGCGTGACGCCGAAGCTGGTTGTCGGCGGGCTGCTCGCGATCTCCGGCGTCGCCATCACGCAGGTACGACCGAGATTAGGGTCGTAGGACGGGTAGAGCGGCAGCGATGTCAATCAAATTGGATCCGCGCGATGAGGTGATGGGTTTCGCTTGCGCCTTCGCTCTTCGAGCTACGGCGCACGAGTCGCTCACCCCATCCTGCGGAGCAGCGTGCAGCGCTACAGCGTCACCACGATCTTGCCGAGGTGCTTGCTGGCTTACATGTATTCGAACGCCTTGCTGACGTCGGCGAATCTGTAGACCTGGTCGATCGGCAGTTGCAGCTTGCGCGCCTCGACCGCGGCCCAGATGTCCTTGCGTGCCTCGTCAAAAAATCTCGCGGATCTCCCCGATCGAGCGGGTGCGGAAAGTGACGCCGAGATGCTCTTCATGCGCTGTCGAAGACCGCTCCATTCAGTCATTTTGCTGACGCATTCTCTGTCTTAGTCGGGCGCGAGACTGAAGACACGGTGTGAGGACCGCCACGGTTCTCATAATGGTTCCGTCGCCGGAACTGGCGCGAATCCGCAAAGAATTGGCACACGTTAACGCCTCCGCGTTCGTTCGACCATGTTTTGCGGCATCGGGAACCGGACGATCAAAAAAATCAATCAAGGAGTTATGATGCTGTTCGGCTCGAGCGCCGCAATTTGCGGCGCCCTGGTTGCGCTCGCCATTTCTGGCACCGCTGCTCGAAGTGAAATCGGTGCGGTTCATTCAAGCGCCGTCGTCAACGCCGCGTGTGGGGATGCAATCGTTGGCGCGGCATCCATGTACAATCCGTTCAAGCCCGGCAAGGAGGAGGGCGGTCCGAGCACAGCCTCCGGCGAGCGCTACGATCGCTCGGTCTGGGCGGCTGCCATCAAAACGAGTTTGCGTCGGAAGTTTGGTGGGGTCCAATTTGGCGCGAGGCCGAAATATGCCCTCGTCGAGGCTGTAGGCAAGAAGGTCATCGTGAAGATAAATGACGTGGGGCCGCTACGGCCTGGCCGCATCATTGACCTCAATGAGCGGACGATGCGCTATTTCGATCCAAGCCTGGAGCTCGGAGTCATTGGTGACGTAAAGGTCAGCCCGCTTGCGGGGGATTATTGGATTCCCGGACCGGTCGGCTGAACACCGCACGCGAAAGAGCCAGGGCATCGCACGCAGCAGGCGCGGATCAGCCCACCGCGTCCGCGCGAAGCGCGGCCCGATGACAGGCTCCGGCGTAATCCGCCGGTGCACCCGACAGAAGATGGCGGATTACGCTTCGCTAATCCGCCCTACGCACCTCGTCGCTACAGCGTCACCACGATCTTGCCGAGGTGCTTGTTGGCTTCCATGTGTTCGAATGCCTTGCCGATGTCGGCGAATTTGTAGACCTGGTCGATCGGCAGCTGCAGCTTGCGCGCCTCGACCGCGGGCCAGATGTCCTTGCGCACCTCGTCGAAGATCTCTCTGATTTCCTCGATCGAGCGGGTACGGAAGGTGACGCCGATATACTGGATGCGCCGCGCCGCGTGCAGGTCGAAATTGAAATCGGCGTGGGTGCCGCCGAGCCGGCCGACATTGACGATGCGGCCCTTGACCTTGGTCGCCTTGAGATTCTGGTTCGCCACCGGTCCTGAGATCTGATCGACGATCAGATCGACACCTTCACCGCCGGTCGCCTGCAACACCTGATCGACCCAGCCGGGATCCCTGGAATCGACCGCGAGATCGGCGCCGAATTCCTTCAAGCGCCCGCGGCGCATCGCATCGGTCGAGGACCCGACCACGAGCTTCGCGCCCTTCAGCTTGGCGATCTGCATCGCCATCAGGCCGACGCCGGAGCTCGCGCCCTGGATCAGCACGGTCTGGCCCGCCTGCAGCGCGCCATTGGTGACGACGGCATTGTGCATGGTGGCGAGCGCGACGGGCAGGGTGGCGGCCTCGTCGAAGTTCATGTTCGATGGCGCGCGAAACAGCCTGCCGTGATCGGCGAGCGTGTACTCGGCGAACGCCGCGCCGCCGGAGCCCATGATCCTGTCGCCGACCTTGACACCCCTGGCGTCGGGGCCGAGCTCGGCAACCTCGCCGGCCCATTCCATGCCGAGCACGGTGCCGACGCCGCCGGCCGCGCCGTGGGCGTGGCCCTTGGTCATGCCGAGATCGGCGCGATTCAGCCCGCAGGCGTGAACCTTGACCAGCACCTGCGTGCCCTTCGGCACGGGCTTGGCGACGTCGGTGATTTCAGGGCCATTGGCTCCGTACACATAGGCTTTCATGGGCTTCTTCTCGTTGTGTCGTCGAATTCGAGATGACTCTGAGTTCCGTCATCCCGAGGAGCGCGCAGCGCGCCTCGAAGGATGAACGGCCCGGCCTGTGGCCGTCGACCCTTCGAGACGCGCTTCGCGCTCTTCAGGGTGACGGATCACGACTCGATGCTTACTCCGCGGCTTGGCGCTTGCCGACCGATGTCATGCGGTCCAGGCGTTCGCGGATGATCGCTTCCGCCTCGCTCACGATGCGCGAGATCAGTTCGGCGCAGGACGGAATGTCGTGGATCAGGCCCTGCACCTGGCCGGCCGACCAGATGCCTTCGTCGGCATCGCCGGTGGCGTAGACCATCTTGCCGCGGGCGCCGGCGACCAGCTCACGGACGTCCTCGAACTTGGCGCCTTCCTTCTCCATCTGCACGACCTTGGTCGAGATCGCATTCTTGGCGACGCGCGAGGTGTTGCGCATGGTGCGGAAGATCAGCTCGGTCTCGCGCTCGTCATTGGCGACGATGCGTTCCTTCACGAGCTGATGGATCGGGCTCTCCTTGGTGCACATGAAGCGTGTGCCCATGTTGATGCCTTCGGCGCCGAGCGCCAGCGCTGCGACGAGGCCGCGGGCATCGCCGAAGCCGCCGGAGGCGATCATCGGGATCTTCACCTTGTCGGCGGCGGCCGGAATCAGGATCAGGCCGGGGGTGTCGTCCTCGCCGGGATGGCCGGCGCATTCAAAGCCGTCGATCGAGATCGCGTCGGCGCCCATCCGCTCGGCGGACAGCGCGTGGCGCACGCTGGTGCATTTGTGCAGCACCTTGATGCCGTGCCTCTTGAACTCGTCGACATGTTCCTGCGGCTTGTTGCCGGCGGTCTCGACGATCTTGATGCCGCTCTCGATGATGACCTGGCGGTATTCGGCGTAAGGCGGCGGCTTGATCGCGGGCAGGATGGTCAGGTTCACGCCGAACGGCTTGTCGGTCAGTTCGCGGCAGCGCGCGATTTCCTTGCGCAGATCGTCCGGCGTCGGCTGCGTCAGCGCGGTGATCATGCCGAGCGCGCCGGCATTGGCGACGGCGGCGACCAGCTCCGCGCGCCCGACCCATTGCATGCCGCCCTGCACGATCGGGTGGTCGACGCCGAACATTTCGGTGAAGCGTGTCTTGATCATTCTGCCCTCGTTTCCATCAGAATTTTCCGCGACGCGGACGGCCGCGCACGGTGTTGTTTTTGCATGTCGAGGGAAGGATGCAGTTCTGTCCGGCAAATGTCTACCGGCGACCTGCGGCGCGCCCATGCGGAAATGACGGGGCGCGGTGGTCAGGCGAGGGCGGAGTTTTAGGTTATTGCGGCAGGCGCTGGTGATCGGCACGCAGCGCCTGGCCGAGAGCAATGACAGCGGAGATGCTTGTTACGCCGGCACCGCGTCCTTCTTCGAGGCGGAAGTTTCCTCGTCGAACGCGGCCGCGATGTCGCGCATGCTGACGACGCCGATCAGGCTGTAATCGTCGATCACGGGCACGTGGCGAATGTGGTGCTTGGTCATGAGATGACGGATGTGCTCGAGCGTGTCGCTCGAGGTGCACGACACCAGCTGTTGCACCGAGACCAGCTGCGACACCTTCATGCTGGCGCCGGCGGCGCCGTGCTCGGCAATCGCGCGCACCACGTCGCGCTCGGTGAACATGCCGACGGCAGTGTTGCCCTCGGTGCGAACGACATCCTTGACCACGAGCGCGCTGATATTGCTGGCGCGCATCAATTGCGCGGCGATCGCCACCGTCTCGTTCATGCGAACCGTGGCAACGCGAGGGGTCTTCTTGCGCAGGATATCTCCGACTTGCATGGCAACCTCCTTGGTTATCGTTGACAGGATTTTGGTATACAAAATGCCAATTGTCAACGCGGCCGTTACGGAAATCTATCACCAGGAAACCGCCGAAATAGGCAGAGTTGCTGACGTTTCAGACGATTGTGACCTGGTGTGAGCGGGCTGGCCATCTGCCGCGCTTGGCGTATCTGGTATCTGGCATCCCTGTACTCCCCAAACGAAAGAGGCGCACCGAAATGCGCCTCCATCAGTTCCGCGGGAAGTCCCGAACTCGGGCCGTCAAATCAGGCCGGCATATCAAGCCGACATATCAGGCTGTCTTGGCGTTCGTCGCGGTCTCGGCTGCAGCGGCAGCCTCGTTGCCGTTGATGAAGGCGCGGCGCATCGGCTTGATCACGAACAGCGCCATCAGCGCCGCGGTGGCATTGAGCGCGACCGCGATCACGAACACCGCCTGCCAGCCATAGCTGGCGGCAACGATGCTGGCGGCCGGCACCAAGAGCGCAGCGGTGCCCTTCGCGGTGTAAAGCATGCCGTTGTTGGTGGTCGCGAACTTCGAGCCGAAAGTGTCGCCGCAGGTCGCGGGGAACAATGAGTAGATCTCGCCGAACACGCCGAAATAGACCGCGGTCGCAAGCACGAACACCAGCGGGTTATGGCCCCAGGTGGACAGCGTCAGCAGCATCAGCGCGCCGGTGCCGAACGCGATGAACATGGTGTGCTCGCGGCCGATATTGTCGGAGACCCAGCCGAAGAACGGCCGTCCGAACCCGTCGAAGATGCGGTCGAGCGAGATCGCAAATGTCAGCGCGGCCATCTGGAAGCCGGCGAGCGAGACCGGCGTGTTGGCGATCTTGTAGTCGTGCGCGATCGGCGCGATCTGCGCCGCCGCCATCAGGCCGCCGGAGGCGACCATCACGAACACCAGATACATCACCCAGAAGATCGGGCTGCGCAGCACCTGCGGCGGCGTGAAGTCGATCTTGGTCTGCGGCAGATTGAGCTGCTTCTTCTTCGGCGGGATCGTGACCGCAGGCTTCTGGATGAAGAAGGCGAGCAGGAACACGATCAGGCCTTGCCCGATGCCGAAATCGAAGAATGCGGTCTGATAGCCGCTCGAGGCGATCATGTTGGCGATCGGCACCACGGTCAGCGCAGCGCCGGCGCCGAAGCCCGCGGCGGTTGCGCCGGCGGCGAGGCCGCGGCGATCGGGAAACCATTTCAGCGCATTGCCGACGCAGGTGCCGTACACCGAGCCGGCGCCGATGCCGCCGATCACAGCCGCGGCGTAGAGCAAAGTGAGCGAATCCGCGTAGGAGTTCAGCACCCAGGACAGCGTGATCATGACGCCGCCGAACATGATGACGATCCGCGGGCCGTATTTGTCGACGAACCAGGCCTCGACCGGCACCAGCCAGGTCTCCGTCACCACGAAGATCGTGAAGGCGAACTGGATCGCCGCGCGGCCCCAGTGATGCGCGCCGTCGATCGGATCGACGAACAGCGTCCAGCCGTATTGCAGGTTCGCGATCATCGCCATGCAGACGATGCCCATGACGAGCTGCAGCCAGCGGAAGCCACTGGACGAAGGTTGTGCTTGTGTTACGGCAGCATTGCTGGAAACCATCAAATCCTCCCGAGCGCGCCTGGTCTTGTTGTGACCCAGTGTCGCAATTCTTGTGGCGTATCGTCGCAAGCGCTTAGCCGGAGGTTGGTATACTATATTCCAGAAAGCAAGCCTATCTTTCTGCTGCATTGCAGCAGAACTGGCATACGACGCGCCGCTTCAGCCTCGGATTCGAGCCCATAGCGGACGCCGAAAAATGAAAACGCCCGGCGTTCGGCCGGGCGCTTTCGTCAGCAGAAGATTAGCACGTTGCTTAAGCCATCGCCGCCGATTTCGCGACCACGATTTTCCGCCACGGCTTGAGCACGGCGATCGCGAGCAGCGAGGCAAGGATGTTGGCGCCGGCTGCGATGATGAACACGTTGTCCCAATGGCCCGACGACTGCTGCATGTAGTTGGCGATCGGCACCAACAGCGCGGCGGTGCCTTTCGCGGTGTAGAGCAGGCCCGCATTCGTCGTCGCGAACTTGGCGCCGAACGTGTCGGTGCAGGTCGAGGGGAACAGCGAATAGATCTCGCCCCAGGCGAAGAACACGAAGCCCGAGAGCAGCACGAACCACACCGGGTCGTGGCCCCAGAGGTAGAGCATCCAGATGCCGAAGCCTTCCATGCCGAAGGCGATGAACATCGTGTTCTCGCGGCCGATCATGTCGGAGATCCAGCCAAAGAACGGACGCGTCAGACCGTTGAGGACGCGGTCGATGGTGGCCGCGAAGGTCACCGCCGTCATCGTCACCGCCATCAGCGTGACCGGCACGCTGTCGACCTTCCAGTCGACTGCGATCGGCTTCAGGTTCGCCGTCACCATCAGGCCGCCGGCGCCGACGATCACGAACATGAAGTACATCAGCCAGAAGGTCGGCTGTCGCAGCACTTCGGTCGGCTGATAGTTGCGCCGGGTCTGGATGATGTTGGCATTCGCCACGACGGCCGGCACCTGACCGGCCTTCGGCGCGAGCAGGAAGAAGGCGAGCAGCACGATGATGATGCCCTGGCCGAGACCGAAATACAGGAAGGTGGTCTGGAAGCCGGAGTCCTTGATCATCGCCTGGATCGGCGCCACCGTGAGTGCGGAGCCCGCGCCGAAGCCGGCTGCGGTGATCCCCGCCGCAAGCCCGCGCTTGTCGGGAAACCATTTCAGCGCGTTGCCGACGCAGGTGCCGTAGACGCCGCCGGCGCCGATGCCGGCGATGATCATGCCGAGATAGTAGCCGTTCAGCGAGGTCGCCTGCGCGTTGATCGACCACCCGATCGCGCAGAGAATGCCGCCGATCAGCACGACGAGGCGCGGGCCGTATTTATCGACGAACCAGCCCTCGACCGGCACCAGCCAGGTCTCGAACAGCACGAAGAGCGTGAAGGCCCACTGGATCGATGCGCGATCCCATCCGAATTTCTTCTGGATGTCGGGGACGAAGAACGTCCACCCGTATTGATAGTTTGCGATCATCACCATCGCGGCGACGCCGATCGCAAGTTGCGTCCAGCGATAGGTATCGCTGACCCGCGCGGCCGCGGGGGCCGCAGTTGCCTGAACCATGTCCGACATTCATCCTCCCAGTGCGCGCTTTGTCATTCTGCTTGTGGCGCGGCTCGGTCATCTTGGTATTTGATATGCCAAGGTTCAAGCTATCGCAGAGGTCGCGTGCGCTTATGCCGCAGAGGACTGAAGGCGGTCACCGCAGCGAGAGTAATTCAGCGCGCAAAAAAATGGCCCCGAAAATCGGGGCCATTGGTCGAAGGTTCAATGTCAGGTCGCAACTTGCGACGAAACGGTCTCGGTGCCGCGCGCGCGGAATCATCTGGCCTCAGAGGCCGAAGTGCGGCAGGTCGCCATTGCGGTTGGAGATCTCCGCGCTCTTCATCAGCAGGCGGTCGATCGAGGCCATCAGGCGGCCGAACAGGGTGGAGGAGGGCGCGAGCGTGAGTGCAGTGGTCTTGGACATTGGTGTCCCCTTTGACTGGAGGGCCAGCAACGGGCCGGCTCATCATCTGCAGTCAAACTATGTATACCAGATACCAGAGGCAACGGACTTGTTTGCATAGCAGCATTTCGGATTGTGCAGTGCAATAGGATGGACTGGTTGGCATCCCAGATCGGGCGACGAGGGCACGGTACCCGCGGAACTGGCGAGCTCGGAATTTCCAGCAAAAATTGGCTTTTACCGAGTGTTTTGCGCCCGCTCGGCAGACGTCCGACATGGGCGATGCCGACGCCGGCCTGCGGCGTCATCCGCAGGTCGAGTCCGCCTTCGAGCTGCGCCGCGTTGCGGCCACGCTGAAACTGGTTCCCCGGTTCTGGAAGGCGAGCGCTGCGGTCGGCGTGATGCTGCCAAAGACGTATTGGCAGGCGATCGAGGCGCGGCGTCAGCCAGATGGCGTTGGCGAGCGAAGCAAGGCGGCGCCGCAGGGCCGCCTTGCTTCAATATCAATGCTCTGAGGACGAGTTACCCCGCGGGTAACTCATCTTCGGACAAGGTCTGCTCGATAGCGGAAGGCATTTTCGCAACCGACATCAGCGAGCGCGCGACCTGATTGAGCAGCTGATCGGCGTTCTCCTCTTCCGCCAACGTCTTCGAAAGCAGCGCGACAATGGCACTGTAACGCAATTGCTGCGCCAGGTTGCGAGCAGTGGTGTAGCCGGCAATTTCGTAATGCTCGACGCGCTGTGCCGCGCCGATCAAGGCAAGATCCGCAGCTGCATCGTCCTTCTTGGCACTCTCCTTGATCACTTCGCCGCCCTCGTCGACGAGCCCCTGCATACCCTTGCAGGGCTTGGCGCGCGGCTTCTTGCCGAGCAACCCGAAGCACTCGTCGAGGCGGTCGACCTGTGCTTCGGTCTCGATCAGATGCATTGTGAAGAGCTCGCGGAGCTGGTCGTAGCGTGCCGCCTCGATCATCTCAGGCAATGCCTTTGTCAGTTGTTTCTCGGCATGCAAGAGGTCCCGCAGCTGATCGATCAACAGATCGTCGAAACCAACGAATGCTTCGGGTGGGGAACTCTCGGCCACGATGGAAGGTGCCGTGCCGGACTCGCCACTCTGGAGCGCCGGCGATTCCATGAAAACCCAAGCTTCACCCTCGTTCCAGGGACCTCGCGTGTCGATTTCACCGTTCTCGCCGGAACCGGTCGAATCGTTGAAGAACTGGTCGACGAGACCCGGGGTAGGAGCGATACGGCCGATACTGAAACTGGGCTTCCCCATGCTCTCAAGCGCGAGCGCGAACGCCTTCATATGGGTGATTTCCCGCGTCATCAAAAACTGCAACGCGTCCTTGGTCCCGGCGTCATCACAGAAATTGATCAGCCGTTCATAAACAATTTTGGCACGAGCCTCTGCTGCGATGTTGCTGCGCAGATCAACGTCCAGTTCGCCGGTGATCTTGAGATAGTCGGCTGTCCAGGCATTGCCTTGCGAGTTGAACAGATTGACGCCGCCGCCTCCGGCGATAGCGATCAAGGGATCGGCTTCCGCCGCTTCGCGGTCGAACTTCAAGGGTTTCAGATGCAGGCGTGCGAGGGAACCCACGACTTCGAGGTGGCTCAATTCCTCCGTTCCAATGTCCATCAGGAGGTCCTTGCGATCTGGATCTTCGCAATTGAGGCCTTGAATGGAATATTGCATGGCGGCCGCCAGCTCGCCGTTGGCGCCGCCGAACTGTTCCAGCAGCATGTTGCCGAACCGAGGATCGGGTTCATCGACCCGGACCGTGAACATGAGCTTCTTGACGTGATGATACATGGGAAGACCTTTGATGATTGGCAGGAGGACACGTGGCCAACAGGACGTTCGGTTGAACGTTCCTAACTGCGACTAGCGCCGCAGCCAGATCCGCTGCGAAGTTAGAACGCTCTCAATGCAGCGTTTCCGCCGCGGCTTCGTCGACCGCCGCCATCAGGTCGGCCGTATCCGACTGCTGAATCATATGGCCGGCTCTCGGGAGGCGGTGCATCTTGCTGTGCTTGATCTCGTCATGCAGCCTGCCGGACTGCTCGTCGATGTCGATGATGCGATCGTCCTCGCCTGCCAGGATGACGACCGGCATGGCCAATTCACCGTAGGTCTTCGCGGACAGGATCGCCGCAGGGACCATTAGCGCAGCTTCGGCGGCACTGGCGCGAAGTTGCGATGGACGCACGGCCAATGACTTTGGAAAGCGGTCGAATTTATGCGGGACGGATTTGGGTCCGAAAAGCTGCCGCAGCATGGCGGGCCACATCAGGCGGCTGAGGATCGGCGAGATTGTGTGACTGAGGATATCGCCGAATCCGGGTATTGCCGGCCCGGCCATCGCCATGATCGCGTCGGGGCGGGCCGTCGGGAAATAGTATCCCGACGCCAGTATTAGCGCTTCGACCATCGAAGGATACTTGCTCGCCAAGGCGACTGCAACGGAAGCCCCCCAGGAATGTCCGAGCACGATCGCCTTGTCGACGCCCAGGTGCGCAAGCGCGTCCCTGAAGAGATCCGCCTGGGCCGCGGGGGTCCATACGACATTGCGGGGCCTCAGGCTGTAGCCGAAGCCCGGGCGATCAAACACGATTACGCGATAGTGCCTGGCGGCGAGATCGATGAGACCACTCGTCTCAAAATCCTGGATCATGCTGCCGTTGCCATGAAGCAGGACCAGTGGCCGGCCGGACCCGCGTTCGACATAGTGCAGGCGGACGCCGTCGATTTCGATGAAACGTCCTTGTGGCGGATGATCGCGCTGCGCCTTGTCGGCAAGTCGTTGATTGACGACCGCAGCGGCAGCCATCAAGCCGACTGCCGCGACAACGGCGGATGCCATCGGATATTCCCTCAGAGCACGAACGGCGCTGACCGCCAGCGATGGCGAACGTTTTTTCAGAATGCGCATGTGACACTTTCGCTGGACGAAGCCAGCTGCTGGAGACGGGTTGCTTGCGGATCTGCGTCCTGGTCCGATTGCGATCTTGATGACGCCGACTTCTTCGTCGCGTTCTTTGTCGCGAAATTTCTTGCACAGCTCAGGCCGAGACCGGCCGGATGACTGACCGCAATGCTGGGATCGATTTCGCCATCGACGATCTTCGGCCTTGACCCTGTCGAGGACGGCTCCCGCGGCGCCGTGCCGGTCATGTCGTGCAGACGCAACAGGAGGTGCAACGATAGGTTCCTAACATCGCGAGGGGATGCGGCATGGCGGGATAGGAACGAACCTCCCAGGGGCTGACTGAGCTTCATGGACGATTGGCGTGAGCAACGGGATGCGGCCGCGCAAGCTGCGAGCTCGGTCCCAGCGTGTTGATGCTGCTCGGCGCCAGCGGTGCACTTGCAGCTCTCATCGTGGGGGACACGTGGCTTACTTCAGACCCGGATCGCAAGCCGCGCGGCGATGGAGGAACCAAAGCTTCAACGGCGGCTTGGCTCACTCCTCAGACCCTGGAGAAAATTATGAAACGCCCATCAATCTTCGTTTGCATTTCTTTATTGGCGGCTGCCACGGCATTGCCGGCCTCGGCGCAGAATCCGCCGGCGCAGTCCCAGCCGAACAACAACGCGGTCAACAGTGCCGGTCAGAACAACTCCGATGCTCCTGTCGCGGGTCACAACAGTTTCACCGAAGGCCAAGCCAAATCGAAGATCGAGGATGCTGGCTACGCAAACGTCACCGAGTTGAAGAAGGACGACAACGGCGTCTGGCGCGGCCAAGCCAGCAAAGGCGGATCGGCCACTGCAGTCAGCGTCGACTTTCAAGGCAACGTCAATTCGGCCAAGTAACAAGTAACAAGGATACAAAATGACCGTTACAATTTCTCGCCTTTACGACCAATACAATGACGCCCAGCAGGCTGTTCGACGGCTCGAGGCTGCGGGCGTGCCTCATTCGGACATCAGCATCGTTGCCAATAATTCGGACAGCTGGTTCAGTTCCGACAAGAAGGTGGATCGTGACCGCGATGGTGTCGACGATCGCGCCGAAGGTGCCGGCAAGGGCGCCGGCATCGGTGCGGGGTTGGGTGGCGCCGCCGGCCTATTTGCCGGTCTCGGCTTGCTGGCCATCCCTGGCCTTGGGCCCGTTGTCGCAGCAGGCTGGCTGGCCGCGACTGCGGTCGGTGCTGCCGCGGGCGCCGCTACGGGCGGAATTGTCGGAGCGCTCACGGAGGCCGGCGTTTCAAGGGAGGATGCGGGCACCTACGCGGAAGGGGTTCGTCGCGGAGGTACGCTCGTGTCAGCGCGCGTAGCGGATGCGGAGCGGCCTCGCGTTGAGACGATACTCGACGAGTCGTCCGTCAACCTGCGTGACCGGAGTGCCGCGTGGCAAAAGGCCGGGTGGAAATCGTTCGATCCTGCCAGCCAGCCTTATGGCGCCGAAGAGATTCGCGAGGAGCGGCGGCGTTACGGTGGTTCACTGCGTTAAACAGAACGTTGCGACGGCTTGCGCGCGCAAGCCGTCGCTCTTCTATACTTTCCCTACGAGAGAGGGCAGGGCATATCCGGGAAGCGATGTCTGCTTTGATGAATCCGGCTCGCTTGCTGGAATCTCTGATTTCTCCTCTGGCAGGTGCGGGAGACAGGCGCCGCTTTCATTGCTGTCCGCCGGCGGTCCGGCTACGCCGCGCAAGGTGCTCAACAATCCCAAACGAGCCGGGAGCTGACGCGGCTTGCTGCGGCCTCCATGGAGGCGTCGCCTTCATAAAGAAGGCCGCCTGACGGGGCGGCCTTGAGTGACTGGGTTTGCTTTTCTTCTTGGCCGATGAAGGGTCGGGGCCAGATCCCTTCACCGCGTCCAGTCTTCGCCCGCGCACAGCGTTCCCATGCAGCCGCGAACGTTCAGCGTGCCCGACGACATCAGTGTCACCGAGCTTTCATAGGTCTTGCCGTCATCGGCGTTGTAGATCCTGCCGGCCCATTTGTTCGGGCCTGCGGGCTGCATGTTGATGAACAGCGAGATGCCTATCACCGGCCGGGTCCGCTGCACGGGATCGGCATTCTTGTCGTCGCGCTGCGGCTTGCCGGTGGCCTTGTCGGTCGGCTCCTTCAGCCAGACGACGCGGCCGCACAGCGCGCTGCCGCAGCGCTGCACCTTGATCCTGGCGTCGCCGGACTGGGTCAGCCAGACCCCGGCCGGATCGTTGGCCTTGTCGGCGGCTTTGGCGGCATCGGCGGCGCTGCCAAGCAGCGGAATGTGGAACGCCGCCACGATCAGGCGGCGCGTGAGGTGAGCGTGGATCAGCTGTTTCAGGGCGCTGCGGAGGCCGTCAATATCTGGGGGTAACGTCATCATCCACCTTCTTCATGAAAAATTTCATGATAAACATGAAATAAATCACGTTTAAGGTTGAGTCAACAACATTACCGCAGCATGATGCCGCCCGGCCGTAACGGCCTGTACGGGCAAAAAATTATCGGATGGATGTGATGAGGAAATCGGTTCGCGAGCAGCGCCAGCTTTGGTTTCGCCGGCTCGATCGGGCGTTCTGGGTGATCTGGGCTGCGCTGCCGGTCGTGCTGTGGCTGGCCTATTACCGCACCACGACGGCCGCGGGCGCGATCGCCGAAAGCCTCACCGGCGAGCAGGCGAAATGCGCGGCCATCGTCGCCGACCCGCTCGCCATGTCGGCCAAGGGGCAGATGCTGTTCTGGGCGCTGTTCGCGCTTGGGGTATCGTTTTATGCCGTGCTGATCGGCATCCTTCATCGCATGGTGAATCGATTCGCCAACGGACGAATCTTCGTGTCGGAAACCTTGCAGGGTGTGTGGTGGATGGGGATCTTCCTGGTGGTCTGGCCGTTTGTCGATACGATCACCACCAACGCGGTCGCCTTTGCCTTGTACAAGCTCGGCGACATCAAGTTCTTCCTGCCGAGCTACGGCGTCGACGTCGGCACCATCGCCGGCGGTGTGTTCCTGATGGCGCTGAAATTCGTGCTCGAGCACGCCATCCTGTTGCAGTCCGAAAACGATCTGACGATCTGAGGGTGATGCTCGTGCCCATCGTGGTGAACCTCGATGTCATGCTCGCAAAGCGCAAGCGCCGCCTCGGAGACCTCGCGGACGCGATCGGCATCTCGATCCAGAACCTGTCGATCCTGAAAACCGGCAAGGCCAAGGCGATGCGCTTCTCGACGCTGTCGGCGATCTGCCGCGAACTCGACTGCCGGCCGGGGGACATTCTGGAATATGTGCCGGGCGATGAGGGTGAGGCCGAGGGCGGCTGATCTGGCGCGACCGACTGGAAGGCCGCGCGGCCAGTCCGCTCAGCTTGCAGCGGCGCCTGGCCGGATCATGGCGCGCATTAGCTCCTCGACGAGAGCTGTTGCCCTAGGCCAGCGCAAGGTGGGCTTGTTGATCTGGAGTGAGATCACGCCGTGGGTGGCTGCCCATAGCAGCAGTGACAGTCGTTCCGCATCTTCCGCCTCGCGGCCGGGTGTCGCCGCGAGGATTTCCTTGATCAGCGCCACCACGCGGATCTGAATCGCACGCCCGAACGTTGCGGCCTTCGGATCGCTCAGGCCGCGATATCACGCGGCCTTCGTAGAGCATCTTGTAATGGTCCGGCCGTTCCAGCCCGAAACGGACCGTGGCGAAGACGCCGGCCCGCAGGCGCTCCCATGCACCGCTGCCGGCTGCGTCCTCCGCCCTGGTGCGCAGCTCGACGAGTTCATCGAACAGCTTTTGCAGGACCGCGAGCAGCAACGCGTCGCGATCGGCAAAGTGCGGATAGATCGACGGCGCGGCGATGCCGGCCTGCTTGGCGACAGCGCGCAGCGAAACGCCTTCGCACGAGCCGGCTTTGTCGATCAGGGCAATGGCGGCCTTGAGGATGTCCTAGCGCTATTGCCCGCCTTCACCTCGCGCATTCCGTCGACGCGCCTTCATCCGATTCCCTTGGCGATAGCGTTTTCCAGCGAAGCGGACACCGGTTCGCGTGAGGAAAACGCGTCAAAACATGAATCTCGAGCGATTCAGTTCCGATTCTATCGGAACTGAATCGCTCTGGGGATCGTAACCCTACGCGTGTTCGGCTTGACGTGTAAATTTAACGGACCCCGCCGGGCTTACGATCGCGACCAAGGTCGGCGCGCGCCGCGGACCGGACAAATCCTGGCCCAGGGCGATATCCCGGGAGGAATTGATCGACGCCGTGCACGACAATCCGCGCAATCTCGGCCTTGACGTGCTTGATGTCGTCAACCTGCGCCTCGGTGGCCAGTTCGGCCCGGACGACAGTTCGGTGGAGGCGCCGCTCTCCGTGCTGGCCGAATTGCAGCAGCAGGGTTTGATCCGCCATATCGGCCTGAGCAACATTTCCCGCGCGCAGTTCGATGAAGGCAGCAGGATCGCCGCCATCGTCTGCGTGCAGAACCACTACAATCTGGCGCATCGCAGCGATGACGCCTTGATCGATGATCTCGCGGCCAAGCAGGTTGCCTATGTGCCGTTTTTCCCCTGGGCGGCTTCCGCCCGCGCAACTCGCCCATTCTGGACAGCGTCGCGCAAAGCCTCGGGGCGACGACCCGCCAGGTGGCGCTCGCGTGGCTGCTGCAACGCGCGCCGAACCTGCTGTTGATCGCCGGCACGTCATCGGTCGCGCATCTCCACCAGAATTTTGCAGCGGGCGCCCTGCGACTGCCGCCCGAGGCCATCCCGCAGCTCGACCGCGTCGCTATGGCCAGTCAGGCATCTCGCGCCGCTGGCCAGCAGGAGCAGAGCTGACAATGCGCGACGGGGGCCGTGGTTTGCCTCTTTTGCCTAGATAGGATGCATATGGGCGCCAAGGTTCGCTTCTGACGCGAAGCGGTCATGAGAGCGGCAGCGAGAGTTCTTGCGCCAACAGGGAAAATGATTGCTGATGATGTCACCGACACGCAGCGGGATCGGGCCGATTCGTATTCCGGATGCTGCCGCGCGTCGTGTACCGCCACCGTTAGGTCAACGGTGCTGTCCGATGGCCCTTGGTTCCGAAGTTGCCTAGCGCCTCTCTACTCACGATCGGGCGGCCATGTTTTGGTCAAAACTGCGTCCGCATTGTTGAGATGCCCACTGCAAAAGGCTCGCGATGGAAAGGGCAACGTTCGCCAAGGCCAGGATTTTCGCTTTTGGCGACGCTTGGAGCGTTGCGATCTACGCGGCCGAAATCCTGATAATTGCCGCAATTTATGCTGGTCTCGCCGAATCCGCGCGATTGCTTCCCGCAATCAATCCAGCCGCGACACCGCTATGGCCACCAACCGGGCTTGCGCTCGCGCTGGTCCTGCTGCGCGGCTACCGGATCTGGCCCGCGATCCTGGTGGGGGCCCTCGCTCCTTACCTCTTGGCCGACCGATCGCTCCTGGAGATCGGCGCCGCCGGGATCGGCAGCCTGCTTGCCGCATGTGCCGGGACATGGCTGATCGGCCGCTGGTCGAACGGTCGCCAGACGTTTGCCACACCGTCCGGTGTCGCAAGGTTTGCAATCATTTCCTTTGCGCCGACCACGATCATCAGTTCAGCCATCGCCTTGGCCGGCTTCACGCTCGCCAACGAATCGAATTTTTCCGATTCCGTCGTCGCCGGGTTGACCTGGTGGCTTGCGGACGCTGCCGGGGCCCTGGTGATTGCTCCGGTCATCGTGCTCTGGGCGACGATGCCCTTACGCATTGCTTCCAAATGGACTCTGTTGGAATCGATCACGGTCGCTGCTCTCGCTGGTACCATCGGGCTCGCTGCTTATAGCCCGCTGATCGGTAGCGATCTCGTCAGCAACGGCCTCGACGTGTTGCTGCCGCATCGGAGCCTTCTGGGCTTTCTGGTTTTACTGCCCTTGATCTGGGCCGGTCTGCGCGGCGATCGATGCGCCGCGACGACGGCCGCGCTCATTTTCGTCGGAACTGCCGTGTGGGGGTTCTCGGTGGGGAATGATCCATTTTCGAAAATCGATCCGAACGGGGCGCTGTTATCCTTGTTCGTGCTTTCGATCATCGTGTCGGCGCCTCCGCTTGCCCTGGCCGCGGCAAGCGCGACGCGCCAGGCCAGGGAAGCCCAGTTGCTTTCCGTCCAGGATCAGCTGAACGGTCAACTTGAACGGAAAGCTTTGGCGCTCGACAGCATCAGACGGCACTTCCAGACCCTTATCGAAGGCGTTGTCGATTATGCAATTTTTGCGCTTGATCGAGAAGGACACGTGACGAGCTGGAATAGCACCGCTCAAAAGATCATCGGCTACACCTCGGAAGAAATCATAGGCAAGCACTTCGGGATATTCTATCGGCCGGATGAACGCCGCGCGGGTTCACCGACGCACGCGCTGGAGTCGGCAATCGAAAGCGGCAAGTACGACGTAGAGGGTTGGCGTATCAGAAAGAATGGTACGCCGTTTTTCATCACAGGCTCAGTCTCTTCGAGCCGTGATGACGCAGGAAATCTGATCGGTTTTATCAGTATCCTGCGCGACGCGACGGAGCGCCGCGACGCGGAGGAGAAGCTGGTCCAGGCGCGCGAACAGCTCGCGATGTCTCAGAAGATGGAGGCAATCGGCAAGCTGACCGGCGGGATCGCACACGACTTCAACAATCTATTGATGATCATCGGCGGCAGTGCCCAGATATTTCAACGCCTGCTTGATCCAAAACTGCCAAAGGCCATCGAAGCCATACAAACCGCGGCCAAACGCGGCGAAAGTCTCACGCGCCAATTGTTGACATTCTCTCGTCACCAGCATCTCAGCCCGACGGTCGTTGATCTGAATGCGTCCATCAAGAACATGCGGACCATGATTGAGAGCTCGCTGCGCGGGAACATCGTGTACAACGAGAACGTTGGCGACGGCGTTTCACCGGTCAAGGTTGACCTCGCCGAGCTGGAACTTGCGATCGTCAACATCGCCGTCAATGCGCGAGATGCAATGACAAGCGGCGGCACATTCACGTTGTCGGTCCACGCGGTGACCGCAAATCAGGAAACCGGCGGCGATCGCCGTGGGAAGGCCTTCTTTGCGATCACACTTGGCGATACCGGCACCGGTATTCCGCCAAATCTTCTGTCCAAGATGTTCGATCCGTTTTTCACGACCAAGGAGGTCGGCAAAGGGACCGGGCTCGGCTTGTCCCAGGTTTATGGTTTTGCGCACCAGGCGGGCGGAACCGTGACGGCAGACAGCAAGGTCGGACAGGGAACAACGATTACAATCTATTTGCCGTCCTGTGTGGACGAGCAGATCACCAGCAAAGAGCTCGCCGCTGCCCGGGCAAGACCAAGGCAGCCGCCGCGGCAGACGGTTCTCGTGGTCGACGACAGCCCCGAAGTGGCGGATGTGACATCATCGCTGTTCGAGCATCTGGGTTATGAAACCATCTACCGAGACTCGGCCGAAGCGGCATTGAAGTTGCTCGATACCGGTACGAAGATCGATCTCGTCTTCAGCGATATCGTCATGCCAGGGACCATCGATGGCGTCGGGCTCGCGAGAGAAGTTCGGTCGCGGTACCCCGGTTTGCCCATAGCCCTCACAACCGGTTATAGCGATGCCGCAAAAGCAGCCCCGCCAAGCCTGAAAATACTCCGCAAGCCGTTCGATACCGAAGCACTAAGAGATTTTATCCAGGATCTTGCGCCGCCGAGATCAACGCGCTCATCCGGCATACCTTTGGCGTCAAGCACGACTGAGGCTGTACGCAGAAGTTGACCGGTCGCACCATCGCGGGCATTGCACCGGCGGTGCCGACGCAGTGATCGAACAGGCTATTGTCGTAAAAGCTGAATAGGTTGTCCGCATCTCGCCCCGGGCAGACATGAGGCACCGGGCTCATCGATGTCCGCCATTGATGCGGAGAGCGGCAGCCCGAACAAAAATGGCCGCGGTTGCCCGCGGCCATTTGTCGTTTTGATTGAGCGCAGCCGTTACTCGGCCGCCTGCTTCCTCGGCGGGTCGAGCGCGCCGGAGTCGTGGATCTCGGCGACCTGGTGATCGCTGAAGCCGAGCACCTCGCGCAGGATCTCGTCAGTGTGCTCGCCGAGCAGCGGCGAGCGCTGAACGTCGCTCGGCGAATCCGACAGCTTGATCGGGTTACCGACCGAGATGTACTTGCCGCGGGTCGGGTGATCGACCTCGACCACGGTGCCGGTCGCACGCAGCGACTGGTCTTCCGCGATCTCCTTCATCGACAGGATCGGACCGCAGGGGATGTCGTCCTTGTTGAGTATCTCCATCGCCTCGAATTTGGTCTTGGTCATCGTCCACTGTTCGATGCGGGCGAAGATCTCGTTCAGGCGCGGCAGGCGTGCCGGCGGCTTGGCGTAGTTCGGATCGGTCTTCCAGGTCGGCTCGCCGATCACGTCGCAGATCTTCTCCCAGACCTGGGCCTGGGTGATGAAGTAGATGTAGGCGTTCGGGTCGGTCTCCCAGCCCTTGCACTTCAGGATGCGGCCGGGCTGGCCGCCGCCGGAATCGTTGCCGGCGCGCGGCACCGCGTCGCCGAACGGAATGCCTTCGCCGAACTGGCTGTATTCCCTGAGCGGTCCATGGGCGAGGCGCTGCTGGTCGCGCAGCTTGACGCGCGCCAGGTTGAGCACGCCGTCCTGCATCGCGGCGGTGACCTTCTGGCCCTTGCCGGTCGTGGTGCGCTGATGGAGAGCGGCCAGGATGCCGATCGCAAGATGCAGGCCGGTGCCGGTGTCGCCGATCTGCGCGCCGGTGACCAGCGGCAGGCCGTCGCGGAAGCCGGTGGTCGAGGCGGCGCCGCCGGTGCACTGCGCGACGTTCTCGTAGACCTTGCAATCCTCATAGGGGCCGGGACCGAAACCCTTGATCGAGGCGACGATCATCTTCGGGTTGAGGCTGTGGATCTTCTCCCAGGGGAAGCCCATGCGGTCGAGCACGCCGGGGCCGAAATTCTCGACCAGCACGTCACATTGCTTGATCAGCGCGGTCAGCACTTCCTTGCCCTTCGGGTTCTTGGTGTCGAGCGTGATCGAGCGCTTGTTGTGGTTCAGCATGGTGAAATACAGGCTGTCAACGTTCGGGATGTCCTGCAGCTGGCCGCGCGTAATGTCGCCGACGCCGGGACGCTCGACCTTGATCACGTCGGCGCCGAACCAGGCCAGCAACTGCGTGCAGGTCGGACCCGACTGGACGTGGGTGAAATCGAGAATGCGAACGCCCTTGAGCGCCTTGGTCATAATATTATGCTCCGTACTGTGGTCTGCCCCTGCACCCGCAGGGAGTGATGGGTTGAAGGGGACTGCTTACTTTTTCTTCAGAACGCTCTGAGGATTGAGGTTGCCGATGCGGCCGCTCTCCGAGCCCGCCGCCGGATCGATCACCGCGTTGATCAAGGTCGGCTTGCCGGAATCCAGCGCCGCATTGACCGCGCGCTTCAGCTCGTCGGGCGAGGTGGCGTTGACGCCGACGCCGCCGAAGGCTTCCATCATCTTGTCGTAGCGCGAGCCCTTGACGAAAACGGTGGTGGCCGGATCCTCGCCCGCGCTGTTGACGTCGGTGCCGCGATAGATGCCGTCGTTGTTGAAGATCACGACGCAGATCGGCAGCTTGTAGCGGCAGATGGTCTCGACCTCCATGCCGGAGAAGCCGAACGCGCTGTCGCCTTCGACTGCGAGCACGGGCAGGCCGGTCTCGACCGCGGCCGCGATCGAATAGCCCATGCCGATGCCCATCACGCCCCAGGTGCCGACGTCGAGCCGCTTGCGCGGCTTGTGCATGTCGACGACGCCGCGGGCGAGGTCGAGCGTGTTGGCGCCTTCGTTGACGAAGATGGTGTCCGGACGTTCCGCGATGATCGTGCGGAGCGCGCCGAGCGCGCCGTGATAGTCCATCGGCGAGGCGTTGCTCATCAGCTTCGGCGCCATCTTGGCGACGTTGTCGTCGCGCTTCTTCGCCACAGTGGCGAGCCAGTCGCTCGGCGCGGCCGACCAGTTGGCGCCCATGGCGTCGAGGAACGCGGACACGCAGGAGCCGATATCGCCGACCACGGGGGCGACGATCTCGACGTTGGAATCCATTTCCTTCGGCTCGATATCGACCTGGATGAACTTCTTCGGAGCCTCACCCCAGGTCTTGCCCTTGCCGTGCGACAGCAGCCAGTTGAGGCGGGCGCCGATCAGCATGACGACGTCGGCATCTTTCAGCACGGTCGAGCGCGCCGCACCCGCGCATTGCGGATGCAGATCGGGCAAGAGGCCCTTGGCCATGCTCATCGGCAGGAACGGCACGCCGCTCTTCTCGACGAAATTCTTGATCGCCTCGTCGGCCTGCGCATAGGCCGCGCCCTTGCCGAGGATGATCAGCGGACGCTTTGCGTTCTTCAGCACGTCCAGCGCGCGCTTGACCGCCGACGGGGCAGGGAGCTGCGCCGGCGCAGCATCGATCACCTTGACCAGCGACTTCTCGCCGGCCGCCGCATCCATGACCTGGCCGAACAGCTTTGCGGGCAGGTCGAGATAGACGCCGCCCGGACGGCCCGACACTGCGGCGCGGATCGCGCGGGCAAGGCCGATGCCGATGTCCTGGGCGTGCAGCACGCGGAACGCCGCCTTGCACAGCGGCTTGGCGATCGCGAGCTGGTCCATCTCCTCATAGTCGCCCTGCTGCAGGTCGACGATCTCGCGCTCGGACGAGCCCGAGATCAGGATCATCGGGAAGCAGTTGGTGGTGGCGTGGGCAAGCGCGGTGAGGCCGTTGAGGAAGCCGGGCGCCGACACCGTGAGGCAGACGCCGGGACGCTTGGTCAGGAAGCCGGCGATCGAGGCCGCATAGCCGGCATTCTGCTCATGGCGGAAAGAGAGCACGCGAATGCCCGCCGCCTGGGCCATGCGGCCCAGGTCCGTGATCGGGATGCCCGGCACACCATAGACGGTATCGATGCCGTTGAGCTTGAGCGCATCGATGACGAGGTGGAAGCCATCGGTCAATTCTTGCTCGGTGCCCGGTGCCTCGGACTTCGTAGCGGTATTCAGCATCGGCATCGTCTCCCTGATCGTTCTTGGTTCGGACGATCTGATCGTCGTCTGAAGCGGGTGTGGACTCTCAAACTTACGTGAACGGTTCTCTACGTGAATAATTCTTGGCCGTGCGCCTCGACATAGGCGGCAAGGCCGAGCGTGTGATCGCGCGCGCGCTTTTCGGCGAGCTCGGTGTCGCGCGCTTCCAGTGCCTCGATGATTCCGAGATGCTCCGGCAGCGAGGTCGCGGTGCGGTCCTTGCGGCCGATCGTGAGCTGGCGATAGCCGCGCACATGCAGCAGCAGGTCATTGGTGAGGTCGACCAGCACAGGCGATTCCGACAGCGAGATCAGCGCCTGGTGGAAGGCGATGTTGGCCTTGGAATATTCCTCGACGTGATCCTGCGGCAGGCGATCGTCGCTGAAGTCCTTGAAGAAGTCGCGCAGCGCCGTGATGTCCTTCTTGCGCGCTGTTGTCGTGATCAGGCGCGCCGCCATGCTTTCCAGCGCCGCCCAGGCGCGGATCATGTCGACGATCTCCGCCTTGGTGCGCCGGACCACGACGATGCCGCGGCGCGGCACGGTCTTCACGAATCCGTCCTGCTCGAGCATCGCGATCGCTTCGCGGATCGGCGTGCGGCTGACGCCGAGACGCTCGGACAATGCGCGCTCGTCGAGCATCACCGGCTCCGGCGTCGCGTAGATGTCCATCTTCAGGATCGCTTCTTTCAAGGCCTCATAGGCCTTGTTCTTGAAGCTCGTCTCCGGCGCGATCCGGACGATGGCGATATCTGTGTCAGCCATGGTGGGCGACGCCTTGGTCTGTTTCGGTTCTGGCACGACTCGTCTCCTCCTCTTGGAGACGTCTTCTTAGCAGAAGAAAGTACCTTAGATTTTTGGCATGCCAAATACCAGAATGTCAAGCTGCCCATATTTTTCGGTATTTTTGGGCATCGACCGACCTTGACAATTACGTTTTTGGCATACCAAATGCCACGAAATCTGTCCCAGGAGGAAGCCAATGTCAAATTCGAAGGATGCGGTCCGCAAAATTCTCGATGCGGTCAGGGCCGACAAGCGTACGAGCCTCACCGCGCCCGAAGGCAAGGTGGTCTGCGACGCCTACGGCATTCCGGTGCCAAAGGAGGGCGTCGCCAAGTCGGCCGCCGAAGCCGCGCGGATCGCCTCCGACATGGGCTTCCCGGTCGTGATGAAGATCGTCTCGCCCGACATCCTGCACAAGACCGAGGCCGGCGGAGTGGTGGTCGGCGTCAAGAGCGCCGCGGATGCCGAGAAGAGCTACGAGACCATTCTGGCCAACGCCAAGAAATATAAGGCCGATGCCAAGATCGAGGGTATCCAGGTCCAGCAGATGCTGGGCGGCGGCACCGAGGTGATCGTCGGTTCGATCACCGACGGCTCGTTCGGCAAGCTGGTCGCCTTCGGCCTCGGCGGCGTGCTGGTCGAAATCCTCAAGGACATCACCTTCCGCCTCGCGCCCGCGACCAAGGACGATGCGCTGTCGATGCTCGACGGCATCCAGGCGCATGAGATGCTGAAGGGCGTACGCGGCGGCGAGCCGGTCAACCGCGAGGCGCTCGCCGAAATCATCGTCAAGGTGTCGCAGCTGGTCAGCGATTTCCCCGAGATCGTCGAGCTCGATCTCAATCCGGTGTTTGCGACCAGCAAGAACGCGATCGCCGCCGACGTCCGCATCGTCGTCGACTTCGACTACAAGCCGCGTCCGGCGCCGCGCCCGACCGAGGAAATCGTCGCCGCGATGAGCCGCATCATGCAGCCGAAGGGCGTAGCCGTGATCGGCGCCTCCGCCGAGGACGGCAAGATCGGCAACTCCGTGATGAAGAACCTCATCAACGGCGGCTACAAGGGCGAGATTTATCCGATCCACCCGAAGGCCGCGGAGATCCTCGGCTACAAGGCCTACAAGAGCGTCAAGGACGTGCCGGGCGTGATCGACACGGCGGTGTTTGCGATCCCGGCGAAATTCGTCGCCGGCGCGCTCGTCGAGTGCGGCGAGAAGAAAATCCCCGGCGCGGTGCTGATTCCCTCGGGCTTCGCCGAAGCCGGCGCGCCCGAATTGCAGGCCGAGATCGTCGAGGTCGGCAAGAAGTACAACATCCGCCTGATGGGGCCGAACATCTATGGCTTCTACTACACGCCGGCCAACCTGTGCGCGACGTTCTGCACCGCCTACGACGTCAAGGGCCACGCGGCGCTGTCGTCGCAGTCGGGCGGCATCGGCATGGCGATCATCGGCTTCTCGCGCTCGGCCAAGATGGGCGTGTCGGCGATCGTCGGCCTCGGCAACAAATCCGACATCGACGAGGACGATCTGCTCGCCTTCTTCGAGCAGGACCCCAACACCAATTTGATCGCGCAGCACTGCGAAGACCTGAAGGACGGCCGGGCCTTCGCGGAGGCCGCCAAGCGCGTCTCCAAGAAGAAGCCGGTGGTCGTGCTCAAGGCCGGCCGCACTTCTGCGGGTGCGAAGGCGGCGTCGTCGCACACCGGCGCGCTCGCCGGCAACGACAAGATCTATGAGGACGTGTTCAAGCAGTCCGGCGTGATCCGCGCGCGCTCGCTCCGGCAGCTGCTCGAGTTCGCCCGCGGCGTGCCGGTGCTGCCGACGCCGAAGGGCGAGAACGTCCTGATCATCACCGGTGCCGGCGGTTCCGGCGTGCTGCTCTCCGACTCCGTCGTCGACAACGGCTTGTCGCTGATGCAGATGCCGCCGGATCTCGATGCGGCGTTCCGCAAGTTCATCCCGCCGTTCGGCGCGGCTGGAAATCCTGTGGATATCACTGGTGGCGAGCCGCCGATCACCTACGTCAACACCGTGAAGCTCGGCCTCTCGGACGAGCGCATCCACGCGCTGATCCTCGGTTACTGGCACACCATCGTGACGCCGCCGATGGTGTTCGCCCGGAACATGGTCGAGGTGAAGAAGGAGATGGAGGCCAAGGGCTTCGTGAAGCCGATCGTCGCCTCGCTCGCCGGCGACGTCGAGGTCGAGGAAGCCGCCGAATATCTCTACCAGAACGGCATTCCGGCCTACGCCTATTCGACCGAACTGCCGGTCGAGGTGCTGGGTGCCAAGTACAAATGGGCCCGCGGCGCGGGACTGCTCTGATCGTCTGATCTGTCGAACACCAGAGGCCGCCTCGGACATCGTCCGGGGCGGCTTTTTATTTGGCTCCAGTCTGGGCCTTGCCGCCGAGGTGGGCGGGAAGGGCGGCATCAGCCCGATCGTTCGAACCCAGCCCGAGCTTTCCGGCTCCGTCTTGCGCCGGTTCCGCGCGCCATCCTTTTTTCCCGATCGCGTTCTGTCCATCAAGGCAGCTTGCCTTCCGTGGCTGATGTGCTACTGATATGTCAGATAAGAATGATGGAGGACGCCGCGATGGAGTTGGCTGCAACAGGGATGACCGACCGCCAGCGCAAATATCGCGCGACCTACCGCGAGCGCGTGGTGGGCTGGTACAATGGCTGGCTGCACGTCGTGCTGATCTACACGATCGGCTTCACGGCGCTGTACGTCTATTTGGCCAATGTGCACGATTTGAAGTGGTGGGAGTACCTCACCATTCCGGCGGTATTCCTGATTGCGAACTTCTTCGAATGGGCGGTGCATCGCTTCGTCATGCACCGGCCCTCGAACGTGCCGCTGCTGCGCGCGATCTACAGCCGCCACACGCTGATGCACCATCAGTTCTTCACCGAGGAGGAGATGCGCTTCGCCGATCATCACGACTGGCGCGTCACCTTCTTCCCGCCCTATGCGCTGGTGGTGTTCACCCTGATGTCGATCCCGCCAGCGATCGTCGCCGGTCTCGTGATCTCGGCCAATACCGGCTGGCTGCTGATCACCACGACCACGTCGATGTACCTGATCTACGAATTCATGCATTTCTGCTGCCACGTCGAGGAAAATGCCTTCGTGCGCAACATGCCCTTCGTCAACACCATCCGCCGGCATCATACCGCCCATCACAACCAGTCGATCATGATGGAGCGGAACATGAACCTGACCTTCCCGGTGATGGACTATGTGTTCGGCACCTCCGATCTCAACCGCGGCCTGCTCGGCCACGTCTTCAACGGCTACAGCACGCGCTACGTGAAGACCGACATGCGACGGACGGCGCGGACGCCGCGGGTCGTGGTGAAGGAGCAATCGGTGCCGCATGCCGCAGCTTGAACCCAATCTCGCCGGCCTCGCCTGGTTCGGCCTGCTGTGGAGCGTGTGCTGCATCGGCTTCCTGCAGCTGACCGGGATGTATCCGCTGCGCGGACGCGCCGTTCTGCCGGTGACGATGACGACCGCATTATGGGCGATGTTGCTCGCCGGCACGCTGGCATTCGCCCTGGTCGAGCTGCGCTGGACCACCGTCGTTGTGGTGGGCGGTGTGCTGTTCCTGTTCCTGCCCGGGCTGTTTCAGGCGCTGCCGGAATGGTGGCGTGACGGACGCGTGGGATTGCGGCTGTCCTGTTGCGCCATGATTGCGGCGCTGGCGCTGCTGGTCGGCGTGGCCGCACCATCGTTCCACATGTGGACCTAGAGGGAGGTCTCGATGCCAAGCCACATCAAGCTCATGCTGTCGCTGGCGTGCCTCGCCACGGCGGCCTGTGGATACTTCTTCATGGTCTATCTCGGACAGCAGGGACCGAGCTACGCGGTCGCCTTCCTTGGCGTATTCGCCACGGTCGCGATGTGGATCTTCCCCGAGGTCGTCAAGAAGGACATCACGATGCGTCCGCCAAGATCCTGACAGGACTCCTGATATGATGCTGCAGCACAGGGAGACTCCGATGGCGAGCTATGCCGGGGACCGCACCATCGACGGCATTTCCGTGCTGGTCGACGGCGAGCCGCTGTCACCGCATTACGACCAGCTTCGGCTCACCGAACACGGATTTGAATGGAGCTATGAGGGGCCCGAGCCGGCACAGCTGGCCTTCGCGCTGCTCTATGAACATCTGCACGACGCGACCGCGGCGAAGGCGCTGCACGAGAGCTTCATGCGGCGCATCGTCGCCAATTTCGGCAATGAATGGGAGCTCTCCTCGGCCGATCTCGATGAGGCGGTCGCGGCGCTGCGGTCCGGACAAACGGCCTGACCCGACGCTGATGTCCCGGCGAGAGAATTTTTGAGATGACCCTGACCTGTCGCGCGGCGGTGCTGCACCAGAGCGGAGCGCCGCTCTCCATCGAACGCATTTCGCTTGCAGCACCCACGCCGACCGACGTCGTGGTGAAGGTACGTGCCGCGGGGCTCTGCCACACCGATCTGGAGGTGATCGACGGGTCGCTGCGCTACCCCTTGCCGATGATCCTCGGGCACGAGGCGGCCGGCGTGGTCGAGGAGGTCGGCAGCGCGGTGCACGACGTGCGCGCCGGCGACCATGTGATCCTGTCCTGGAATCCGCATTGCGGACACTGCTTTCACTGCGATCGCGCGCAGCCGATCCTGTGCGAGAGCTATCTCACCAGGGGTGCGGAAGGCGTGCATTTCGACGGCGCGTCGAAGGCGCAGCTCGCGGGCGGCGGCAGCCTGTCGCATCTGATGTTCCTCGGCGCGTTCTCGGAATACCTCGTGCTGCCGGCGCAGCAGGCGATCGTCGTGCCCAAGGACATCCCGTTCGATCGTGCCTGCCTGATCGGCTGCGGCGTCATGACCGGCGTTGGCGCCGCGCTGAATGTCGCCGCCATCGGCTATGGCGATACCGTGATGGTCACCGGCTGCGGCGCGGTCGGGCTGGCAGCGGTGCAGGGCGCCCGGCTCGCCGGCGCCGGTGCGATCATCGCGGTCGACCTCGACGATGCAAAGCTTGCGCTGGCGCGGCAACTCGGCGCGACGCACGCGGTCAACGCGGCGCGCGAGGACCCGGTCCGGTTCGCAAAGGAGGCGACGCGTGGGCGCGGCGCCGACGTCATCCTCGAGGCGGCGGGCCATCCACTGGCGTTTCGGCAGACCGCGGAAGCAGTCCGGCCGGGCGGCGACGTGATCTGGCTCGGCAAGATCGACGTTACGCAAGACGTGAGTTTTCGCTGGGGCGCGCTGATGGGCGAGAAGCGATTTCGCCGCTCGAGCTACGGCGGCGCGCGGCCACAGCGCGACTTCCCGTTGCTAGCGCAGGCCTACCTCGACGGCCGGCTCAAGCTTGACGAACTGATCACCGGCCACTGCAGCCTCGACGGCATCAATGATGGCTTCGAGGCGTTGCGGCGCGGCCGCTCGATCCGCACGGTCGTCGAGCTCTAGAGCATGATCCGGAAAAGTGGAGCCCGGTTTTCCCTCGCGACAAACGCGAAGCGTTTGCGCGGAGATTATGCTCAAACAAAGAGACGAGATCATGATGCGATTTCATCCAATCGCATCATGATCTCAAGCCCTCACAGCGTCGAACGTGCAAAGCTTTCGATGTAGTCGATCAGGCTGTCGGACGCGGCGCCCGCGGCATCGACGCGGCGCTCCGCGACGGCTTCGGCGACGTCGGCATGCAGCCGCGCCGCGAGCGGCAGGTCGGCCGCTTCCTTGTAATGCTGGTACCAGAATCGGCGCGACAGGCCGTGCATCAGGCCCATGGCGCGGGAGGCGAACTCGTTGCGCGACGCCGCCGAGATCAGGGTGTTGAACTGGTGATCCAGCCGCATGAACAGCAGATCGTCGGATT
The DNA here is from genome assembly GCF_018129565.1 of Bradyrhizobium sp. AUGA SZCCT0105. NCBI lineage: Bacteria > Pseudomonadati > Pseudomonadota > Alphaproteobacteria > Hyphomicrobiales > Nitrobacteraceae > Bradyrhizobium > Bradyrhizobium sp. AUGA SZCCT0105. The sequence continues at coordinate 1,779,766 of NZ_JAFCMK010000001.1, forward strand.
TTTCCGACGCGCGGCGCATGCCGGCGGCGATCTCGGAGAATTGCTTGCGTTGCTCGGTGGTGGCGCGCTCGGCGGCGCCGCGCGCCATCAGCCGTTCCAGCTCGCGCCGCACCTCGAGCAGGCGGAGCTGGGCGCGCAGGTCGATCTCGGATACCAGCACGCCGCGGCGGGCCAGGATGTTGACGAGGCCGTCGCGCGACAGCCGCTGCAACGCCTCGCGGATCGGGGTCCGGCCGATGTCGAGCCGCTTGGCGAGCACGAGCTCGGAGAGCGCGGTGCCGGGCGGCAGTTGCAGCGTCACGATCAACTCTTCCAGCTCGGCATAGGCACGGTCGGTGAGGGTGACGTCGGCTTGCGGGAGACGGGCCTGCGCGGCAGCGCGCGGCTTGCCGGCGGCGGCGGACGATGGCCGCGCCGGCCGGCGGTTTCCTGCTGCGCGGGCGCGCACCGTGCTGGATCGCTTGTTCGAATCGGCCATCGGGATCTTGCGTGCTGCTGTACAGCAGATATCTCACACGCCCCGCCGGCAGTGACAAGGCCGCTCGACGGGCGCTACACCGAATCCGGCCGCGTGCAGCGAACAGCGGCGCATCATCAGTGCGAAATGCTCTCCAGCGTGCGGCCGCGGGTTTCCTCACCGAGCAACAGCACCGCCAGCGCCGCCACCACGAACGCGCCGGCGCCCAGCGCGAACACGCCGCTCTGTCCCGCCGCGGGCAGGATCACGCCGATCACATAGGGGCCGATCAGCGAACCGATTCGGCCGATCGCGGAGGCAAAACCGGTTCCGGTGGCACGGACATGGGTCGGGTACAGTTCGGGCGTATAGGCGTAGAGCGCCGACCACATGCCGAACAGGAAGAACTGCATGCAGAGGCCGGCAATGATGAGCTGGGTCTGGTCCGCCGCCGAACCGTAGAAGTGGCAGGCGATCGCGCCGCAGAGCAGGTTCATCACCAGCGTTGCCTTGCGGCCCCAGGATTCGACGAGCCAGGCCGAGACCAGGAAGCCGGGGATGCCCGCGAGCGAGATCATGATGGTGTAGAACACCGATTTGGTGATCGGGAATCCCTTGGCCTGCAGCAGCGCGCCGAGCCATGTGGTCAGACCGTAGAAACCGAGCAGGGCGAAGAACCACAAGGTCCACAACATTGCGGTCCGCTTGGCGTAGATGCCCGAAAACAGCGTTCTCAGGCCGGTCACTTCGGATGTGGGAGCGGCGGCCTGGCGCACCACCGGCGGCAGCTCCTTGCTGCCGAGACGATCGCGGACCCTGCTTTCGATGGCGCGCACGGTCGCTTCGGCCCGCTCGGAATAGCCGTGGGACGCGAGCCAGCGCGGCGATTCCGGAACGTAGCGCCGCACCACAAGCACGAAGACGGCCGGGATCGCTTGCAGGATGAACACCCAGCGCCAGTCGGCGACCTGCAGCACGAAATAGGTCAACAGGCCCGATGCGATGAAGCCGAGCGGCCAGAATCCTTCGAGGAACGCGATGTAGCGGCCGCGGTTCTTGGCCGGCATGATCTCCGAGACCATCGACTGCGCGACTGGAAACTCCATGCCCATGCCGAAGCCGAGCAGCAGGCGGGAAGCGCCGAGCGCGGTCGCCGTCGTCGAGAGGCCGCAGCACAGGCTGCCCAAGCCCCAGAAGATCATGCTGACCTGGAAGACGCGGGCACGGCCGAAGCGGTCGGCCAGTAGGCCGGCGGACGCGGCGCCGACGAACATGCCGAGGAAGCTCATGCTGGACAGCAGCCCGGTTTCCGCCGTCGACAGGCCGAAGGTCTGGCGGATCGAGCCAAGCACGAAGGTCAGCGCGGCCAGGTCCATGCTGTCGAAGAACCATGCGGTTGCGATGATCCCGAAGATCCATCGCTGATAGGAGGTCAGCGGCAGCCGTTCGAGGCGCGCCGCGATGGCGGCGACTTGCTGCGCTTGCGCGGTGCGCGCGACGGCGGCCGGAGCCCGGCTTGCGGCCGATGCGGTGGCGTCGGAAATGGTCATTGCTGTCCTCCCCAAGTGGACGTTGCCGGGCTCTTGTCGGCCCGTTCCGTAAAATGTCACACGGATAGCAGTGATATGTCAATTGGTGATCACACGCGAATTGGCGGCGCTGACCGACTCGTGGCGCCGGGCATGGCCGGGGACAAATCGGCGCGGAGCGCGGGCCTGACCGGCGTTCGATAGCGCTTCGGACATCTTCCGAAGCGGCATCAAAGCCCGGTTAACGGCATGCGATAAATCGGGGCCTGTCCGATAATCCGACTTTAATGGGGGGCCGACTAAAGGTCTCATGGTTGCAATGTGCCGGACGCCTGGGGGTATCCGGTGTTGGGTCCGGAGGAGGCGTTTTCCCCATCATGTCAGTTCAGGTCGATTTGGATTTTGCGAGCGACGATCGCGCAAGGGCGCAGATCGGCGCGGCGGTGAGCTATCTGCTCAGGGACGCGACCGGTGCTGCGCGTGAGCATGCGGTCGAGATGATTGTCGAGATGGTCCGCGATGTCGCAAGCCGGCCGGCCGGCCTCGAAGCAGCGTCCCTTCAGCCGCTCATGAGCGGCGTCACCTATCGGGATTTTGTGATCGATGCCTACCGGCGCGATGTCGATCGCTGGCGCGCAACCATCCGCCGGTCGAACGGCAAGAAGATCCGGATCGCGTCTCCGCCGTCGGTGCGCGACGAGGCGACGACGACAGCGGATGCGATCACCGCCGAGAAGGCCATCGAGTTCGCGAGGCGGGCGATCGATTTGGGCGAGGTGCTCTGACCACACCGCCCGAGGGTGCTTTCGCCGCGAAAGTCCCGGCGATGCCACCGACCCTATGCTTGGGACGCGCGATGTGCTCCGATGCGACGGCTGCGTCGGTTCCGGAGCCGTCAGCGGAATCTTGATCCATCCTATCCCAGCAGAGAGAAGCCATGCCTTCCGAACTCCGTTCGCCCCGTCTGGCGGTCCTGATCGACGCCGACAATGCATCTGCCAGGATCGCCGATGGGCTGTTCGAGGAGATCGCCAAGATCGGCGAGGCCAGCGTGCGCCGCATCTATGGCGACTTCTCCAATCCGAGGTCCAAGGGCTGGGCCGACATTCTGGCCAAGCACGCCATCATCCCGCAGCAGCAATTCGCCTATACGACCGGCAAGAATGCATCCGACATCACCCTTGTGATCGATGCGATGGACCTGCTGCACAGCGGCCGGTTCGATGGATTCTGCCTGGTGTCGTCGGATAGCGATTTCACCCGGCTTGCCGCCCGCATCCGCGAGCACGGTATCGACGTGTTCGGGTTCGGCGAGCAGAAGACGCCGGAGAGCTTTCGGCAGGCCTGCCGCAGGTTCGTCTATACCGAGAATTTGCGCGGCGGCGCGACGAGCAATCAGGACGCAGCGGTGCGCGCCCAGCCGTTGCAACCGCCGGACGCCGCCACGCCCATCCTCAAGAAGGTGATCGGCCAGATGGCCAGTGAGGACGGCTGGGTGACGCTTGGCGAGGTCGGACGGCAGCTGGCCAATCTGGCGTCCGATTTCGATCAGAGGACTTACGGCTTCCGCACCCTGAGCGAACTGGTGCGCAGGACAAATGCGTTTGAGATCGAACAGCCCAAGGGCGGGACGACGCGAATCCGTATCAAGCCTTCAGCTGACGCCCCTGCGAAAGCACCTCCAAGACGGCGAACGCCAAGACGACGAGCCGGTCAAAAACCGCCGGAATGAATGGCGCGCAGCGCGCTCCTGCTCAGAACCATCTCTGAATCTGAACCAACGATGAATGCTGCTTCGGACGTTATCCGGAGCAGCATTTTCGTATGTGCTGGAACTAAAGCGAGTTGCCGCGGAACTGGAATTTGCCCGCAAGTTGCCGCGTTGGAACTGGAACGTCTCGTTCCCTGCGATGTTGAAGGGGCGTCTCATAGCTCGGAGGAGGAGAATAATGAACAAGCGTTTTGCCGTTTCCCTTGTCGCCGCTGCGTCACTGCTTGCGTCCGGTTCGGCGTTCGCGCAGTCCACGACGGCGGCGGGCGCCGCGAACGGTGCGCGGACCGGTGGCGAGATCGCAGGCCCGGTTGGCGAGATCGTCGGCGGCACCGTTGGTGCTGCGGTCGGTGCCGGCCTCGAGATTCCGAATGCGGTGATCACCTCGATCCCGCGCGACGAACCCTCGGTTGTGGTGCGCGAACGCGTCGTGGTCGGCGAGCCGCTGCCCGACACCGTCGTGCTGCGTCCGGTGCCGCGCTACACTGAATATCGCTACGCTGTTGTCAATGATCGCCGCGTGATCGTGGAGCCGCGCACCCGCCGGATCGTCAAGATCATCGATTGATCGCAATTTCCGACTGCGGACATCCTCGCGGGCAAATCGCCCGCGGGGATTTTCGCATGGCACGGGCCCGCTTTTTTCATGAGGCGCCTGGTTGGCCTGCCGGCCCGATCCCCTAGACTGATCCGCAATCGGCGGACGCAGCCAGCGTCCGCCTCAATCAAGAGCAGGGTGGAAACATGGGTCGGAAGATCGCGATCGTCGGTGCGGGTGCGGTCGGCGGCTATGCCGGGGCGCATATGGTGCAGGCGGGTGAGGACGTCACCTTCATCGATCCCTGGCCCGAGCATGTCGCGCACATGCGCAAGCACGGACTGCGCGTCACGCACGCGATGGACGTTGCGGAGTTCTCGGTGCCGGTGCGTGCGCTTGATGTCACCGACGCGCAGCAGCTGGCGAAGGAGAAGCCGGTCGACATCGCCTTCGTCTGCGTGAAGTCGTACGACACGGCCTGGGCGACCATGCTGATCCGGCAATATCTGGCGGCCGATGGCTATGTCGTGTCGCTGCAGAACTGCATGAACGAGGAGACGATCGCCGGCATCGTCGGTTGGGGCAAGACGCTCGGCTGCATCGCGAGCAGCATCACCGTCAATCTGCCCGAGCCCGGCCATATCCACCGCGGCGCCGGCAAGGGTGGCGCGGCGCATACCGTGTTCCGCGCCGGCGAGGTGCATGGCCGCATCACCGCGCGGGCGGAGGAGGTTTGCCGCCTGGTCGGCTTCTCCGATAGCGCCAAGGTGACCGGCAATCTCTGGGGCGAACGCTGGTCGAAGCTGGTCGCCAACGTGATGGGCAACGGGCTGTCGGCCTGCACGGGTCTAGCGGGCGGCGAGGTGCTGCAAAGCGAACCGCTGCGCCGCTTCTCGACGCGGCTTGGAAGCGAGGCGATCCGCGTCGGCCAGGCGCAGGGCTATCAGCTGGAAGAGATCCTGCATCTGCCGCCGGAGACCATCGCGCGGGCCGGCGAGGGCGACGAGGCTGCGACCCGCGCCTGCGACGAGCAGCGCTTCAAGGATAGTAAGCGCACGTCATCGGCGCAGCGTCCCTCGATGGGCCAGGACATGCAGAAGGGCCGCCGCACCGAGATCGAATTCCTCAACGGCTTTGTGGTGCGCGAGGGCGAGAAGCTTGGCCTCGCATGCAATGCCAACGCCGCGCTGACCGATATCGTCAAGCGCGTCGAGCGCGGCGAACTCGCGCCGGATCCCCGGCACATCACGGAGTTGAGGTTGAATTGAGCAGCGTGTGTGCTGCGTCAAAGGCGGACGGCCGGAAGCGGCCACGTCGCCTTCAGCACGAGCATGTACAGGGCGAAGGTTGCGGTTGAGGCAATTGCCAGCATGACCCCGTCGTGCAGGGTCAGCCGTTCGAGCTCCATGGTCCGTCCCCCGCTGAGGTAGCGCTGCAGAGCAAACAACATGAAGGGAATCCCGATCAGGAGCGATTGGAGGTAGACGGCGAGCGCGATGCCGATCAGGATCCCGATCCAGCCCACGATCAACGCGGACCTCCGATTCACCGAGCCGACGAGAGCATTGAGGATCAGGCCGCCATCGAGGGGATAGATCGGCAGCAGGTTGCTCGCATTCACAAATGCGAACAGTTCGGCCAGCTTTCCAAGATAGAGTTGGCCGGTGGCCTGATAAGCGGCGAACAGGCCGAGTGTTGGGATGAGGCTCAGGCCCGGGCCCATCAGCGCGATGAAGCCGAGCCGGCCCTCCGTCCGATAGGCCGCCTTGGGAACGGCCATCCCGCCAAAGCAGGGCACGAGGTAGATGCCGCGTACGCTGACACCGGCCATCAGCATCGCCGCGGCGTGACCGGCTTCGTGCAGGACGACGACCACGGTCAGGAGCAGCGCCGCCTTCCACCCCACAAGGTACCAGAAGCTGAGCAGGGCCACGATCGACAGCAGCCATCCGTTGTTGCCGACCGTGGAGAGACGATTGGAGGTGCCGGCTTCTTTCTCGCATTGCTGCTTGATCAGGTTCGCCATGCGGCGCAGGCCGATCGGGTAGTTGATACGGTCGCGAAAGACGTGCGGGGTCAATTCATTGGATACGATGAGCTTCGTTCCCGCGGACGTCGCCTCGATCGTGAGTTCGGCTACGGTATCGCGGCCGCCTTCCGGTGGAATGGAGAGCGGGTGAGCCACGATTCGTCCCCGGATGATCCCTTTTTCCTCGTCGCGCTCGAGCTCGCGCGAGACGTTCTGCGCCCGAACCTGGCCGTTCACGGTGGCGCTTGTCAGCCAAAGATCGGCGCTGTCGGGCACCGGCTCGCGCGATATCTCCATGATCGGCGGCCCATCGAACACCATGCGGTCCGCAATATTGAAGCGCCACACGGCCTCGCGTGGCGCGTTGATCAGAACAGTGAACTCGCACCGCAATCGGTTACGTGCCCGTAGCGCGTCGACGAGGCCTTGCAGCGCATAGTAAGCGATGCGCAGCAGCTCGATGGGTAGTGACAACAGTGCGAGCATGACGGAGGAACCTACGCTAACTCAAGTGGCGAGCCGTGAAGTGCCGCCTGGGCAGGCCAAAGTTATCAGCGCATTGCTGCAGTGTCCCCCGCGCGGACCAATAGAATACTAGCATAGGTTGTTTTTGGGTAAATCACGAACCAGCGTGCTGGTTCGACCTTCCCCCGTATGGTCGGTCTTGCGGATTGGCGGGCCGTCTTCGGCTTGTGCGCTGAGCTTCGCGGAGTCTTACAGCAACTGCCTCACTCCCATCCCGTGCATGAAGCGCTCGCGGATCTGCACGGGGTCGCGGCGGGTGGTGCCAGTGCCGGGCTTGTCGTCGATGCGGACGCCGATCAGGGTCGGGCCGGGTGCTGACTTCGACTGCTCGATCAACCGCTCGAAATCGTCCTCGTCGGCGGCCCAGGAGCTGTTCGCGATCCCGCTGGCGAGCGCGACCGCGACGATGTCGGTATGGCCCGCCGCCGGCGTCGGCTGGCTGCCGGTGATCTGGTAGATGCCGTTGTCCATCACCACCATGGCGAGATTTGTCGGCGCCAGCGTTGCGATGGTCGAGAGGCAGCCGAGCTGCATCAGCAGCGAGCCGTCGCCTTCGAGCGCGAAGACGCGCCGCTTCGGCTGCGCCAGTGCGACGCCGAGCGCGATCGGAAACGCAAGTCCCATGCTGCCCAGCATGTAGAAATTCTGCGGGCGATGGCCGGCGGCCCAAAGGTCAAAGTTGGTGTTGCCGATGCCGCCGATCACGGCCTCGTCCTTCAGCCCGGCGACGAGGCGCTGGGTGAGGTCGAAGCGGTTCATCACCTTGGTGTTGCGCGCGTGGGTGCTGGTCATGGCTGATCTCACTTGTCGAAGGTCTTGCCGCCGGTCAACAGCGGCGAGAGGATCAGCGCCACCGGCGCCTGGGTGGTGATCGCCTGCTTGATCGAGCGGTCGGCGATGAATTCGAGCTCGTCGAGCCGGGTGATGGTGTGGTGTTCCATCGCCAGCGAATCCAGCACCGGGCGCATGGTGCGGCAGACCAGCGCCTGGCCGTAGTTGAACTCGCCGAGCGTGCCGCGCTCGGAGACGAACATGATCAGCGGGATCTGGTAGGGCACGGCGAGCGAGGCCAGCACGTTGGCAAGCGTGGCAAAGCCGGAGGTCTGCATCAGTACGGCGCCGCGCGTGCCCGCCATCCAGGCGCCCGAGACGATGCCGACGGCCTCTTCCTCGCGCGCGGTCGGAAACGTCGTGAAATAGGGATCGGCGTGCAGGTCCTTGATCAGCGTGGTCAGCACCCGGTCGGGCACATAGGGCACCAGCTTGATCTCGTTCCGCTTCAGCGTCTGCAGCACGATGCCGTGCCAGGTGGTCGCCGACTTGTGGGACGAGGCTTGTTCCGCGGCCGCCATCCTGTTCTCCCTCTCGCGCGACGCTGATGATCGCTTGCGCCATGAAACTTGACGCTGACCATACGATTGTCAACATGTCGCGGCCGCAACGCGATCTGCGGAATTGGGCCATCGTAGTGCCGAACTGGCGTGCGATACAGGCGGTAACGATCAAGGGACGGAACGATCAAGGGACGGGAGGTGTCGATGGCCGGATGGGTCTGGCGGACCGCCATTGCGGCAGCGGCCACGGTCGTGGCCGGCCTTGCGTCCGCGCAGCCATACCCGGCAAAGGCCGTTCATATTCTCGTCCCATATCCGCCCGGCGGCGGCGTCGACGTGCTGACGCGGACGCTCGCCGAAGCCGTGTCGAAAACCTGGACGCAGTCGATCGTGGTCGAGAACCGGCCGGGCGCCGGCGGGGTAATCGCCTCGCAGGCGATCGCGAGCTCCGCGCCCGATGGCTACAACCTGATCATGGTCGCGAGCGGCCACGCCACCAATCCGTTCCTCTATCCAAAACTGCCCTACGACACCTTCAAGGATTTTTCGCCGATCTCGCTGCTGGCGTCATCGCCGAACGTGCTGCTGGTGCGCGCGGACTCACCGTTCAAGTCGGTCAGCGATGTCATCGCAGCGGCGAAGGCAAAGCCGGGCAGCCTGTCGTTTGCCCATGCCGGCAACGGCACCTCGACCCATCTTGCCGGCGAGCTGCTCAACAGCCTCGCCAAGATCGATCTCAACGCGATCCCCTACAAGGGCGGCGCCCCGGCGATCAACGATCTGCTGGGCGGACAGATTCCGATGTCGTTCAACAACGGGCCGGAATCGGTTGGGCAGTTGCAAGCCGGCACGGTCCGCGCGCTGGCGGTGACGACGGGCTCGCGCGCGCCGTTCCTGCCAGATGTGCCCAGCATGTCGGAGGTGGTGCCGGGTTATGACACCGAGGTGTGGTGGGGGCTGCTTGGTCCCGGCAACATGCCCGCCGATCTCGTCGCGAAAATCTCGCATGATTTCGTCGCGGCGGTGAATACGGATGCCGTGAAGGAGCGGCTCGGCAAGCTCGGCGCGATCCCGATCGGCTCGACGCCGGAGCAATTCGCGACCAAGATCAAGGCCGACTACGACAAATGGGGGCCGATCATCAAGGCCGCCGGCATGAAGGCGGAGTAGGAAGATGGCTGTATCAGAGATTCCCGCCTGCCTGCCGCCGCGTCCGGTGACGCCGCCGAGAGAGAAGCTGCCGCCAAAGGCCTGCGACACGCATGCGCATGTATTCGGCCCGGCGGACCGCTTCCCCTATGCCGCCGATCGCAGCTACACGCCGCCGGACGCGCCGCTCGCGACCTATCTCGGCATGCTCGATGCGCTGGGTTTCAGCCGCGGCGTGCTGGTGCAGGGCAGCGCGCATGGCCACGACAATTCGGCGATGCTGGATGCGTTGCAGCGCGAGCCGGCGCGGCTGCGCGGCGTCGCGGTGGCCGATGCCGATGTGGCGGCGGGCACGCTGCGGCAATGGCATGTGCTCGGCGTGCGCGGCTTGCGCTTCAACCATTTCTTCCGCGGCGGGCAGTTGCACTATCGCGGCGGCATCCCCCTCGATGTCGCCGAGACGCACGCGGGCGTGATGGCCGAGCTCGGCTGGCATCTGCAGCTCTGGATCGACGTGAAAGATTTGCCTGACACGGTCCCGACGCTGAAGGCACTGGGCCTGCCGGTCGTGGTCGACCACATGGGCCGCACCGACGCTGCCGCCGGCATCAACACCGCGGGCTTCCGGAGCCTGCTGCGCGCGGTCGGCGAGGGCTGGTGCTGGGCCAAGCTGTCAGGCGCACATCGCCTGAGCCAGCGCGCGCCGGATTATCCGGATGCGCGGCCATTCCACGAGGCGCTGGTATCAGCCAACTCCGAACAGCTGGTGTGGGGCGGCGACTGGCCGCATCCGCGCGTCGAGGGCGAAATGCCCGACGCCGGTCATCTGCTGACGCTGTTCCAGGAATGGACGCCGGACGCGGCGACCCGCCACCGCATCCTCGTCGACAATCCCGCACGACTCTATGGCTTCCCAAACTGAAAGCTGCCCGAAGACATGACCGTCAACAACAAGCGCGTGTTCTACGTCAAATACCTCGCCCACGAGATCTACGTCGACATCCTGAAGAAGCGGCCGGATGTCCGGCTCGACCGTCTCGAGAACGACACGCCGGAAGCGGCGTTCGCACCTGTCCTCGCCGATGCGCATGCCTATCAGATCGGCGCCGCCCGCGATGAGCTGGCGCCGCATTTCCATGCCCATGCCGAGTTGTTGAAGCGCGCGCCGAACCTGTTGATCGTGTCCTCGAACGGCGCCGGCTTCGATCCCGTCGATGTCGATGCCTGCACCGCGGCGGGCGTGCTGGTGGTCAACCAGTCCGGTGGCAACGCCAACTCGGTCGCCGAGCACGCGCTCGGCATGATGCTGACGCTGTCGAAGCGCATCATCCAGTCCGACCGCCGGCTGCGGCGCGAGGCCAACGTCAACCGCAACGACCTGATCGGCAACGAGCTGAACGAGAAGACCGTCGGCATCGTCGGCCTCGGCAATGTCGGCCGCCGCATCGCCGAGCTGTGCAAGGGCCTCTTGCACATGAAGGTGATCGCCTACGATCCGTATCTGACGGCCGAGGAGATGGCGAAGCGTGGCGGGGAGAAGGTCGAGCTCGACGATCTCCTGCGCCGCGCGGATTTCGTCTCGATCTCCTGTCCGCTGGACAGCAAGAGCCGAGGCATGATCGGCGCACGCGAGTTCGCGCTGATGCAGCCGCACGCCTATTTCGTCACCACCGCGCGCGGCTTCATCCACGACGAGAAGGCATTGGAAGAGGCATTGCGCGAAAAACGCATCGCCGGCGCCGGCCTCGACGTCTGGTCCAAGGAGCCGCCGCCGCCGGATCATCCGCTGCTGCAGTTCGACAATGTGCTGGCGAGCCCGCACACCGCCGGCGTCACCCGCGAGGCGCGCATCAACATGGGCCGGATCGCCGCCGAGCAGATCCTCGACGCCCTCGACGGCAAGCGCCCGCCGCGCATCATCAATCCCGAGGTCTGGCCGGTCTACGCGAAGCGGTTCGAGAAGGCGTTCGGGTTCACGCCGGGATAGGTCGACGGTCATTGCTGTCAACGGTGAAGTCAGCCAGGTGAGGTCGGCGCGCTGGTCAGGCGTCCCTCTTGGAGGGCTGCGCGCGGCCAAAATATCGAAAACAACCCCATGCAAAGAAGCTGACGGCGCCGGCGGTTCGATGAGTCAACTTGACGCGTCGGGCAACTCAGGGGTACATTTCCAATATTCCGAAATCGTGCAAGCGCCCGGCCTTACGGGGAGACACCGCAGGGGCGGAGGGTACTGTCCGCCGGTGCGTGCCTCACGCGAATGGCCAATCGTCCGAGTGTTGTCGCGCGCGCAAAAACACAGGAGAAAATCTCCTTCGTCGTAGCCTCGATCGAGGCAATAAACCCGCTGCCAAAGCATCACCTCACGACGCATCCGTTGTTATTTTCCCTGAGATATCGACGACTTAGCCTGAAATCGCCATCTTCCTTGTGTGTCCACCCGTTCCGGGCACGGAAGGAAGAAGTGTCATGCGACAGGTCCAGTCACTGCTCCGCAACGCGCCCGCCAGGATCGGCCGCCGCATTGCGCAGATCGTCGCGATCGCTGCTGCCAGCCTGCCCCAGGCCGGCGCGTAGTTTTCCACCGCTACGAAACGCCACATCCGCGCGCTGAATTAACTCAACACCATTTCGCGTTAGTGCTAACGTGGTACCCCCGGGCTCTGCCGGCGCAGCAGGGAGGGTTCCATGTCACGCTTCGTCGTTCAGTTCATGAAGGACGTGCTCGGCGGCAATGGCCGCCAGCGCGAGGTTTGCCAGGGCGAACTCGAGGTCGACGCCTCGAGCGAAGGCCAGGCCACCGAAATGGCCAAGCTCATATTCTGTCAGGAACAGGCGCTCTGCGACTGGTCATTGCATGCCGACCGCATTCGGATCGAAGCGGCCGACTTGCAAGTGACTTGACGCGTCCAGAGCCCCGTTCCGATTCAATCGGAACGGGGCTCTGGATTTTTGTTTTGAGGCGTTTTGTTTACGCGAACCGGTATCCGCTTCGCTCGAAAACGCTTGGTCCGACTACTCCGGCAGGATGCGCACGGCACCCTTCGCCGCGCTGCTAGCGAACGCCGCGTAGGCCTTCAGCGCGGTCGAGACGGCGCGCTTGCGCGGCGCCGCCGGCTTCCACGCCGCGTTGCCCTTGGCTTCCATCGCCGCGCGGCGGCGTTTCAGTTCGGCATCGTCGACCTTGAGGTTGACCTTGCGGTTCGGGATGTCGAACTCGATGATGTCGCCTTCCTCGACGAGACCAATCAGGCCGCCTTCGGCGGCTTCCGGTGAGACGTGGCCGATCGACAGGCCGGACGATCCGCCGGAGAAGCGGCCGTCGGTGATCAGCGCGCAGGCCTTTCCGAGCCCCTTCGACTTCAGATAGCTGGTCGGATAGAGCATCTCCTGCATGCCCGGGCCGCCGCGCGGACCTTCATAGCGGATCAGCACGACATCGCCGGCCTTGACCTTGTTGGTCAGGATGGCGTCGACCGAGGCGTCCTGGCTCTCGAAGATGCGGGCCGGGCCCGAGAACTTCAGGATGCTCTGATCGACGCCGGCGGTCTTCACGATGCAGCCGTCCTCGGCGAGGTTGCCGAACAGCACGGCGAGGCCGCCGTCCTTGGAATAGGCGTGCTCGGCGTTGCGGATGACGCCCTCGGCGCGATCGATATCGACCTCGTCGAAGCGGCGGTCCTGGCTGAAGGCTTCCTGGGTCGGCACGCCGCCCGGCGCGGCGCGGTAGAAGTTGCGCACCTTGTCGCTCGTGGTCCGCACCACGTCCCAGCGGTTCAGCGCGTCGTCGAGCGTCGCGGCGTGCACGGTCGGTCCGTCGGTCGTGAGCAGTTTGGCGCGGTCGAGCTCGCCGAGGATCGCCATGATACCGCCGGCGTGGTGCACGTCCTCCATGTGAACGTCCTGCACCGAGGGCGCGACCTTGCACAGCACCGGCACCTTGCGCGACAGACGGTCGATGTCGGCCATCGTGAACGGCACTTCGCCCTCGCGCGCGGCGGCGAGCAGATGCAGCACGGTGTTGGTCGAGCCGCCCATCGCGATGTCGAGCGTCATCGCGTTCTCGAACGACTTGAAGTTCGCGATGTTGCGCGGCAGTACCTTGGCGTCGTCCTGCTCATAGTAGCGGCGGGCGAGATCGACGATCAGATGGCCGGCCTCGACGAACAGGCTCTTGCGGTCGGCATGGGTCGCCAGCACCGAACCGTTGCCGGGCAGCGCGAGGCCGAGCGCCTCGGTCAGGCAGTTCATCGAATTCGCTGTGAACATGCCGGAGCAGGAGCCGCAGGTCGGGCAGGCCGAGCGCTCGATCACCTCGACCTCCTCGTCCGACACGTTGGAGTCGGCGGCGGCCACCATCGCATCGATCAGGTCGACCGCGCGCTTCTTGCCCTTGAGCAGGATCTTGCCGGATTCCATCGGACCGCCCGAGACGAACACCGTCGGGATGTTGAGGCGCAGCGTCGCCATCAGCATGCCGGGGGTGATCTTGTCGCAGTTGGAGATGCAGACCATCGCGTCGGCGCAATGCGCGTTGACCATGTATTCGACGCTGTCGGCGATCAGCTCGCGCGAGGGCAGGCTGTAGAGCATGCCGTCATGGCCCATCGCGATGCCGTCGTCGACCGCAATAGTGTTGAATTCCTTGGCGACGCCGCCGGCCTTCTCGATCTCGCGTGCGACGAGCTGGCCGAGATTCTGCAGATGGACGTGGCCGGGCACGAACTGGGTGAAGGAGTTGACCACCGCGATGATCGGCTTGCCGAAATCCTCGTTCTTCATGCCGGTGGCGCGCCACAGGCCGCGTGCACCCGCCATGTTGCGGCCGTGGGTGGTGGTGCGGGAGCGATAGGCGGGCATCGTAAATCCTTGGGTTATGGCCATTTTTTAGGGGAGATGGCAGTCCTTATGCCCGCCCGCAGCAGCCGATTCAAGCGCGGAACCGCATGGCAGAACCCCGCTATCTGACTTCGATCCCGGCCTCTGTGGCGACGGCACGCAGGAGACGGGCCGCGGCTCGTTTCGCGGTGCCCTCTCGACCCGATTGTCTCACGCGTCAATCCTCGAACCTGAACCTGAAGGCCTCGCCATGCCTGACCACGCGGCCTGCGGTCGGGGCGGGGAAGTGCCCGGTCAGCAGATAGCTCGGCGTATCCGCCAATTCCTCGAGCAGCGTCACGCGGGTGGCGAGTGCCGCCGCGGGATCGGCGTCGGCGGCATTCGACAGCCACGGCTCCGCGCACTGGATCGGATGATGGATCACGTCGCCCGACATCACGGCATGATCGCCGCCGCCGTTGAGATGGATCTGCATGTTGCCGGCGGTGTGGCCCGGCGCCGGCGCAAAGCGCAGGCCCGCGTCGCGGTCGTCGAACAGCAGGTGATTGGTCTCGACGAATTCGGCCTGGCCGGCCGCGACGACCGGCAGCACCGAATCCTCGAACGAGCCGTGATTGACCGGCGTCGGCGGGTTCGCCCGGTGCGCTGCCTCCCAGTGGCGAAACTCGGCGCGTCCCATCAGGTAACGCGCCTTCGGAAAGGTCGGCACCCAGCGCCCGTTGATCAGCCGCGTGTTCCAGCCGACATGGTCGACATGCAGATGCGTGCACATCACGAAGTCGACCTGTTCGGGCCGCACGCCGAGCGCGGCCATGTTTTCCAGATAGGGCTGGTTGAGATTGTTCCAGGCCGGCACGCGCGGACGCGGCTTGTGATTGCCGCAGCAGGTGTCGACGACGGCGGTCCAGCGCGGCGTGCGCACCAGATAGGAGTGGTGGCTCAGGATGAAGCGGCCGGTCTCCGGCTCGATGTAGCGGTGATCGAGCCAGCTTCGGTTCGCGGCGATCACCTCGTCGGTGACGTTGGCGAACAGCCATGTCTTGTCGAAGGCGAGCGAGGGGATTTCGACCAGCCGGTCGATGCGCATGCTGCCGATCGTGATCTGGCGCATGCGGTGCTCAGTTCTTGATGAACTCGCCGAACGGCACCCAGCGCGTGCCGTCGTAGCGGATCAATTGCAGGCTGGTCATCGGCGTATACCGCTCCGGCGAGTTGCTGACCGCCGTGCCGTTGATCAGCATCGGCAGATGCAGATCCCTGATGCTGGTCGCCTGCTTCATCACATTGGCGCGGGTCAGGTCGTTGCCGGCGGCCTTCAGCGCCGCG
Source organism: Bradyrhizobium sp. AUGA SZCCT0105 (assembly GCF_018129565.1). Lineage (NCBI taxonomy): Bacteria > Pseudomonadati > Pseudomonadota > Alphaproteobacteria > Hyphomicrobiales > Nitrobacteraceae > Bradyrhizobium > Bradyrhizobium sp. AUGA SZCCT0105. The sequence goes on from NZ_JAFCMK010000001.1 coordinate 1,795,260, forward strand.
ACCAGCGTCTGCGCGATGGTGTAGCCGTAGACATTGAGCCAGTCGCTCTTGTTGGCGTCGGGCAGGTACTTGTCCATGAAGGCGACCCATTCCTTGTAGCCGGCGTCGTCCTTCAGCGCCGGATCGGTCGAGTCCTTCAGGTACTGGCTCGAGATCACGCCGGTGGAATTGTCCTTTCCGGCGGGTTCGAGCACGCCGCTGATCGAGGCCGAGACATTGGAGATGATGGTGGTCGGCTTCCATCCGATCTCGCCGATCTTGCGGATCGCCTGCGCCGCGAATTTCGGCGTCGCCGCGACCAGCAGCACGTCGGCGCCGCTGCTCTTGAGCAGCAGGATCTGGGTATCGACGGTGGGGGCCGTGGTCTCGTAGGCCGCTCGCGCCACGATGGCTTCGGTGCTGCCGAGGCCTTCCTCCAGCGCTCTTAGATAGTCCTTGCCGAGGTCATCGTTCTGATAGAGCACACCGACCTTGGCGTTCGGGTGGCTCGCCTTGATGTATTTGGCGTAGGCGATTGCCTCGTCGCGATAGGTCGGCTGCCAGCCCACGGTCCACGGAAAATTCTTCGGATCGTCCCACTTCGCCGCACCCGAGCCGAGGAAGAGCTGCGGCACCTTCCGGTCGTTGAGGTATTTGTGCACGGCGCTGTTGGTCGGCGTGCCGACGCCGCCGAAGATCAACAGCACCTCGTCGCTCTCGACCAGGCGGCGGGTCTGCTCCACCGTCTTGGGCGGGCTGTAGGCGTCGTCGGCGATCATCATCTGGATGCGCCGGCCGTTGATGCCGCCCTCGTCATTCACCTTGCGGAAATAGGCCTCCGCCGATTTCGCGATTTGCGCGAAGGCCGAGACGGGGCCGGACAGCGGCGCTGTGGTTCCGACCTTGATCGTCTTGTCGTCGGCGCCCGAGTCATATTTCGCGCTCTCGGCTCGGGCGGTACCGGCGGCGATCAGCGGCAGCAGCAAGAGGGCCGCGCGCAAATGAGAGCGGACGAGGCGCGCCATGACGGTATCTCCCCAAATTGCTCTCCGCCTCTTCGGGCGGAGTTGAAACGCGAATACGTCGCCCGCCGCCTGCGCGGCTTGCGGGCCGCGACCGCCGCCATACAGACGAACGATCGTTCGTACGTTGACTAACGAACGATCGTTCGCTAGTCAAGGCGCCATGGCGGCTTCCACATCCAGCGCGGCCGACGCGGTCGTGACCTCCACCCGCGAGCGCATCCTCAGCGAGGCGCTCGGCCTGTTCGCGCAAAGCGGCTATGGCGGCGCGTCGATGCGCGAGCTTGCGCGGCGCGTCGGTATCCGCGAGAGCAGCCTCTACAATCATTTTCCGGGCAAGGCCGCGATCCTCGAAGCGATCGTCAGTGAGCACGGTCCGGCGAGCTCGGCCGACCGGCTCGAGGCGCCGCGCTACCGGCAGCTTGCGCGGCAGCCGGCGGCGTTCTGCCGCCAGTTCGCGCTCGACCTCGTCGAACAATGGTCGGATCCGCGCGAGCATCAGTTCCAGAAGGTCATCACCGCCGAACGCAACCGTGTGCCCGGTATCCGCGCCAAGTTCGCCGACCATTTCTATACGCGCGAACAGAATCTGATGACGGACTACTTCCGCGGCTTTGCGCTCGCCGGACTGATCTCGACCACAGACCCGCGCGAGGCGGCGCGGCTGTTCGCGGCCGGCCTGATCTATGTCAGGCTCGAACATTATGTGATGGGCGCGCAGGCCTCGCCGCGACCGAAGGTGATCGAGGCGATCGAGCGCTACCTCGCGTTCTTCCTGTCGCTGATTGCGGCAAAGGACGCAGACATCTCGGACAAGAAACAACGAAAAAAGGGAGAGACGCGTGGCAAGGCTGCCTCTGATTGATCCGGACACCACGAGCGGCGACATCCGCGCGGCGTTTGACCGCATGCCGGTCAAGCTCAATATCTTCCGCATGATGGCCCATGCCGAGGCCAATGCGATGCCCCTGATGCGGCTCGGCAATTCGATCCTGCACAAGCAGAAGCTGTCGGCGGTCAACCGCGAGCTTCTGATCCTGCAGGCCGCGCAGCTCGAGGGCGGCGCCTATGAGTGGCGGCAGCATGTGCCGATCGCGCTCGGCGTCGGCGTGACGCAGGCGCAGATCGATGCCGTCGAGCGCAGCAACTACGACGATGCCGCGCTCAACGCGGCCGAGCGTGCGCTGCTCGGCTTCGGCCGCGAGGTGGTCGAGAAGGTCCGCGTCGGCGAGGCGGCTTTCGCCGGCATGTGCCGGCATTTCAGCGATCAGGAGACCGTCGAGGCGATCGTCACGCTCGGCTTCTACATGATGATGGCGCGGCTGACGGAGGCGACCGAGACCGATCTCGATCCGGCCGCCGGCATGGCCGTGTTCGAGGGCGGCAAGAAGCGGGGTTGATGGATGTCGGAGACTTCGCAAGAGGCCAAGCAAAGGACCTCGCAAGACATGAAGCCGGAGCGCTATGTCCGTCCGCTGAGCGCGGAGTCCTCAGGCATGGCGCCGGGCAGGGGACGCCTCAACGGCCGCCGCATCCTGGTGGTCGGCGGCGGCCAGCGCGTGTTCGATGCCGCGACCGATCCGATCGGCAACGGCCGCGCGATGAGCCTGCTGTTCGCGCGCGAGGGCGCCCATGTCGCGGTCGCCGATCTCAACCGTGCTTCCGCCGAGGATACGGTCGCGCGCATCGCCGAAGACGGCGGCCGCGCCTTCGCGATCGCTGCCGACGTCACCAGGGAGGCCGATGTCATCAGGATGATCGACGAGGCCCACCACGCGATGGGCGGTCTCGACGGCATGGTGCTGAACATCGGTACCTTCGGCAAGACCGGGCTCGACAATGTCAGCGCCGAGGAATGGAACAGGATCTACGACGTCAATGTCCGCGGCCCGATGCTGTGCTGCCGCGCGGCTCTGCCCAAATTCGCCGATGGCGGTTCGATCGTCTTCATCTCCTCGATCGCGGCGCTGAAGGCGGGATCGCAGATGGCGGTCTATGATTCCTCCAAGGCGGCGCTCGGCGGGCTGATGCGCAACATCGCGCATACCGGTGCGCGGCGCGGCATCCGTGCCAATCTGGTTTATCCCGGGCTGGTCGATACGCCGAACGGCCGTGAGGCCGGCGCGGGACGACCGTCGCGCGGCAAAAGCCAGGTTCCGTTCGGCCGCCAGGCCACGGCGTGGGAGATCGCCTATGCGGTGCTGTTCTTCATGTCGGATGAGAGCGTCTACGTCACCGCGCAGACGCTCGCGGTCGACAGCGGCCTGAGCGGACTCTAGCCGAGTTGAACCCCGCCGCTACTCCGCGGCGAGGCTGGTCGGCACCGGGATGCCCACTTTGGGGCGCGTTCTTGCCGCGCGGCGGTTCTTGCTGAAACGGCTGCCGGCCAGCAGCGCCGCGGCGGCGCGCAGCTGCTCGCGCAGCCATTGGTTGGTGGTGTCGCCCTCGGCAGTGGCATGCCAATAGAGATAATTGACGTGTGGGCTGATCGGGAACGGGCAGGGGAAGCACTGCAACAGCCCGGGATCCTCGAGCACGGAGGCGGCGCTCTCCGATGCCGTCAGCAGCATGTTGCTGCGGCTCACCACGTGGCAGGCGGTCGCAAAATTCTGGCAGGTCAGGCGCACGGTGCGGGTCAAGCCGAGGCGCTGGAACTGGAAGTCCTCGAACGACAGGCCGCTGCGCCGCGACGTCACGCAGACATGTTCCAGGCGCAGGTACGCCTTCTTGTCGAGCCGCTTGCCGAGCTCGGGATGGCCGCGCCGGGCGAACACCGCGATATGCTCGGTCAGGATCTGCTCGCGCCGCACCTCGGTTGAGAGCGGCAGCAGCGTATCGATCGCGACATCAAGCGTGCCGGCGGCAAGCTCGCGCTCCAGATTGTTGCGCTCGCTGCGCACGGTCGCGATCTCGACCAGCGGCGCGACAGTGCTGATGCGGTTGATCAGCGCGCTCAGCATCGGCGCCTCGAGGTTGTTGCGCAGGCCGATCACGAACCGCTTCGGCGTTCTGGCCGGATCGAAGCGGTTGGTGTGGGTCAGCGTCGTCTCCAGGCCGTTGAGCGCCTGGCGCACCGTGGTGATGATCTGGCGCGCCAGCGGGGTCGGCGTCATCACGTGATGGCGCCGCACGAACAGCGGATCGTTGAACATCGCGCGCAGCCGGCCCAGCGCATGGCTCACCGCGGGCTGGGTCAAATTGAGGCGGAAGCAGGCACGGCTGACACCGCCCTCGGTGTAAATCGCGTCGAACACGACGAACAGGTTCAGATCGATATCGCGCACATGCATGGAAATAATCAATCCGTATCCGTCGAATGCATTTGACGAATATGAGTTGGCGCTCTTAAAGTCTCAAGCAAAATAATACCTGGAGGAAACGATGAGCGTGCAATCGCCATCGCGCGGCGTTGCTGTCCCTGCGGCATCATCTCGCTCGGGCACAATGTTCGCAAAACCGAGCCAGGAGCAGATCGTGCTCCTGATCACGATCGCGCTTCTTGTCGTGTTTGGCCTGACCCTGAACGGTTTCGCCAGCGTTTCCAATCTCCTCAATCTGTTGCGCAGTATTTCCATCCTCGGCGTGCTCGGCCTCGGCATGGGGCTGATCGTGATCAGCCGCGGCATCGACCTCTCCGAGGTCGCGATCATGGCGGGTTCCTGGGCGATCGCGCTGATCTACATGCAGAACGGCATGCCTGTTTTCACGGCAGTGCTGCTGGCGCTGGCCATTGCGGTGCTGATCGGCGTCGTCAATGGCGTCATGGTCGCCTTCGTCGAGGCGCCGGCGCTGTTCGTGACGCTGGCTGCCGGCTTCGTGATCTATGGTCTCGCGTTCTGGATCGCGCCGGCCTGGGTGGTCTACGCGCCGAAGGACGCGCCGGGCCTGATGTATCTCGGCGCCGGACGGCTGTTCGGCATCCCGGTTCCGATCCTGGTGTTCGCGGTCTGTGCGATCGCGATGCACCTGTTCCTATCGCGCACCTCGATCGGGCGCTTCATCTATGCGCAGGGCGACAATCCGGAGGCCGCGCGGCTGACCGGCATTCCGCTGCGTCCGCTGATTGTGCTGGAGCACGTCTTGGTTGCGCTGCTCGCCTGGATCGCAGGCCTGGTCTGGGTCGGCACCACGGGCAGCATGCAGATGGCGATCACGCAAGGGACAATGATCTTCGACGTGGTGCTCGTCGTCGTGATCGGCGGCATCAGCCTGATCGGCGGCCGCGGCAGCGTGTTCAGCGTCGTGGTCGGTTGTGTCCTGATCGGCACGCTGCTCAACGCCTTCACCATCATGGACGTCAACAGCGAGGTGCAGAACATCATCAAGGGCGTGGTGCTGCTGGCCGCGATCGTGCTCGACAACTGGCTGCATCCCCGTGACGAGGAGACCGCGCGGCAAGGAGACTGACACGAGGCGACCGAGCGCACCGCGCCAGAGAAATCCAATCAATCAAAAGAATTTTCTGTGGAGGAGACGATGAAGACGACCAAGTTCTGGACGATCCTGCTCGCCGGGGTGACGCTCGCCGCGATGCCGTTCGCGGCATCGGCGCAGGAGGAAGGTACCAAGGCAGGGCGCGAGCTGCGCGCCGCCTACGACAAGTCGCTGCAGGGCAAGACCGTCGCCTATCTGCCGATTGCGCTCGGCGTGCCGCTGTCCGACGAATGGGGCCGCGTGGTGCAGGAAGAGGCCGAGTGGCGCGGCATGAAGTATGTCGTGCGCGACCCCAACAACAATCCCTCCGCCATGCAGCAGGCGCTGACCGCGCTGGTCGACCAGAAGCCCGACGTCCTGATCGTGCAGAATCCGAGCGTGACGCTCTTGATGAAGGACCTGAAGCGCGCCGAGGCCCAGGGCACCCATGTGATCCAGGTCAACATGGCCTCGAACTACAAGTCCGGCGCCTTTGTCGGCGTCGACTGGCGCGAGATCGGCAGGATGCTCGCGAACGAAGCCGTCAAGGCCTGCGGCACCGGCTCCGGCAAATCGGGCAAGGTGCAGATCGTGCAGGGCGAATTGACGGCGGCCGCGAGCGTCGATCAGGTCGGTGCCATCATGGATGTCCTGAACAAGGATCCCAACATCAAGGTGGTGTCGAACCAGGCGGCGAATTGGGATGCCAACACCGCGCTCAACATCACCGCCACCGTGATCCAGCAGCATCCCGATCTCTGCGCCTCGATCGGCTTCTGGGGCATCATGGAGTCGGGCGCCGCGCAGGCGATCCGCAATGCCGGCAAGATCGACGATGTGAAGGTGTTCGCCTCGGGCGAGGGCTCGCAGCTCGATTGCGACCAGGTCACATCAGGCAATTTCAGCAAGTTCCTCAGCTACAAGGCGACCGAGCAGGGTCACGACCTGATGTTCGCAGCCGAGACGCTGCTGATGTCCGGCGACAAGCCCGGCACGAAAAATCTGTCCTATTACACGCGGCCGATCTGGATCGATAAGTCGAACGCCTCGCTCGGCGGCACCTGCTTCGCGCTACCCAAGAAAAACTAACAAGGCGCGAGACAGCCGGCGCGGGGGGCATTCCCGCGCCGGCTGTATCACGGGTCAGAATCCGGAGACGTTGAAACCGGATCAGGAGTGCTTTGGCGATGTCGATGGCAGTTGATTCCTTTTCCGCGTCGGTGCGGCGGTTCTCACCCCGGCTCCTGCTATCGGAGCTGTTGCTGAAACAGTGGTTCGAGCCGGTCGTTCCCTTCACCGTGATGATCGGGCTGTGGGCGTATTTCGCGCTCACCATTCCCGATTACGCCTCGGTGCAGAATTCGGTGTCGCTGCTGCGGCTGTTCGCCGAATTCGGCTTCGTCGCGCTCGCGATGGGCTTCTGCCTCGTCACCGGCGGCATCGACCTTTCGGTCGGCGCGATCTTCGCGCTGTGCAATTTCGCGGCGCTCTACTTCCTGCTGGTGCGCGAATGGCCGGTCGGCCTCGCGGTGCCGGCGACGCTTCTGGTCGGCGCGCTGCTCGGCAGCATCAACGGCTTTTTGATCGGCTTCCTCAAGACGCGGCCGTTCCTGACCACGCTGGTGACGCTGATCATCCTGCGCGCCTCGGTCAACCTGCTCAACACCAGCTATGCCCAGGTGTTCGCGACCAATTCGGTCGAGAGCGACGCTTGGGATTTCATCGGCGGCGGCAGCGTGCTCGGCATCCCCGTCAATGCGGCGACGCTGTTCGTGGTGCTTTTGATCTGCCACATCTTCCTGTCGCGCTCGCGCTATGGCTGGCATCTCACCGCGATCGGCGCCAGCCGCAAGGCGGCGCGCCACGCCGGCATCCGCGTTCGCTTGATGCTGTTCATGACCTATGTGCTGTCGGGCACGCTGTGTGCGGCGAGCGGCATCTTCTATGCCGCACGCCAGGCCTCGACGGATTCCACCACCGGCGTAGGCTGGGAATTCCAGGCGCTCACCGCCGTGGTGCTCGGCGGCGTGTCGCTGGCCGGCGGCAAGGGCACGGTGTGGCGGGCGATGATCGGCGCGCTGATCATCTTCCTGTTGATCAACGGCCTCGTGCGCATGGGCATCCCGGGCTACGTCACTTCGGCGGTGACGGGCATGATCCTGCTCGCCGCCGTCGGCATCGACGTCAAATGGTCGAAGAACCGCGGCAAGGCGATCCAGAAGATCTATGTCAATCCGGCCTTCGTGCCGCTCGCGTCGGCACCTGCGGTGCAGCCCGGCGCAGCATCGCCCTACGCGCAGAACGATCGGCTGATCAACGCGCAGGCGATCGGCGTCGACCAGGTCGAGGGCCCGGAGGACGTCATTCTCGACCGTCAGGGCCGGCTCTACGGCTCGACCCGCGACGGCAATGTGATCCGCTTCTCCGGACCGGACTTCAAGACCCGCGAGGTGTTCGCCCATATCGGCGGCCGGCCGCTCGGCATGCAGTTCGATCGCGACGAGAATCTGATCGTCGCCGTGGCCGGCATGGGCGTCTACGGCATCACGCCCGACGGCCGCATCTTCAAGGTCACCGACGAGACCAACCGCACCTGGTACAAGCTGAACGACGACAGCCGCCTGCGCATGGCCGACGATCTCGACATCGCGCCGGACGGCAAGATCTATTTCAGCGACTGCACCACGCGCTACGAGATGACCACCAACACCCTCGACATCCTCGAGGGCCGGCCGAACGGCCGCGTGGTCTGCTACGATCCGGCGACCAAGACCACGCGCACGGTGATCAACCACTTCTATTTCCCGAACGGGATCTGCGTCTCCCATGACGGCAAGTCGATCCTGATCGCGTCGACCTCGCTGTGCAAGGTGTTCCGCCACTGGATCGAGGGGCCGAACAAGGGCAAGACCGAAGTGCTGATGGACAAGTTGCCGGGCAACCCCGACAACATCAACCGCGCCTCCGACGGCACCTATTGGCTGGCGCTGGTCGGCATCCGCACGCCGACCTTCGACCTTGCCGCGCGCAAGCCCGGCTTCCGCCTGCGTATGGTCAAGGAGGTGCCGACCGACGAGTGGCTGGCGCCCGCGCTCAACCATGGCTGCGTGCTGAAGTTCAACGAGCAGGGCGAGGCGCTGGAGTCGTGGTGGGATCCGACCGGCATCTCGCATTCGACCCTGACCTCGATGCGCGAGCACCAGGGCTATCTCTATCTCGGCGGGCTCGAGAACAACCGGATCGGCCGCATCAAGCTCGACGGCGTCGACGACAGCTGGACCGGCTACGATGCCTATTGGGGCGCCAAAAGCAGGGTGACGACGTAATGGGATTTTTCGATCATCTGCTGCGCGACATCCGCAGCGTCGTCGACCGCGATGGCGGCCAGAACGCGATCCCGCCGCTCGACGGCGCGATGAGCCCGAACGATCGGCTCGACACCGCTGTGCCGATCGGCGCGCCGCTGCCCGGCGTCGACGACGTCATCGCCGCCGGCGACGGTGCGATCTATGTCTCCGCCGGCCGCCAGGTCTTGAAGCTCAGCGGCGGTGATTTCGAGACCCGCACGGTTGTCGCCGAGTTCGAGGATGATGCCGGCGGGCTCGCGCTGCATCCGGACGGCCGGCTCCTGGTCTGCGTCGCGGGCAGGGGGCTTGCTGCGATCGATCCTGCAAAGCCCGCGCCGCGCTGGCTGGAGGCCGCCGGCGGCAGCGCGCTCGCCGGACTGTTGTCGGTGACGGCAGCGGCCGATGGCCGCATCTATGCGGTTGAAGGCAGCGCCGGCCGCCGCCCAGACGAATGGCGGCACGATCTGATGGAGAAGCGCGCCGGCGGCCGGCTGATCAGCTGCGGTGCCGGTCTCGACAATCCGCAGGTGCTGCTCCGCGATCTGCCCTATCCCTATGGCGTGATGGCCTCGGCCGACGGCAAAAGCCTGTGGCTCACCGAGAGCTGGGCGCATCGCCTCAGCCGGTTCGCGCTCGCTGGCACTGGTCTCGGTCCGCGGGAGACTATCGCTGCCAACATGCCGGGCTATCCGGCGCGGCTGCATCCGGACGGCCATGGTGGGGTGCTGCTCGGCATGTTCGCGCGCCGCACCCATCTGATCGAATTTGTGCTCAAGGAAGACGATTTCCGCGAGGAGATGATGGCGACGATGCCGCCCGATTACTGGGTGGCCCCAGCGCTGGTCGGCGGCAGCGATTGCCTGGAGCCGATGCAGATCGGCAGCGTCAAGGCGCTCGGCATCCAGAAGCCATGGGCGCCGCCACGTTCCTACGGTCTGCTCGTGCATCTCGATGCCGAGGGCGAGGCCAGCGACAGCCTGCACAGCCGCGCCGGCGGCCGCTTCCACGGCATCACCGCGGCCTGCGCGACGCCTTCGGGCGTCGTGATCGCGGCGCGCGGCGCCGGACGGCTGCTGCGCTACACGGGAGAGCTGCGATGAATGACGGCGTGACGCAGGCTGTGACCGCGACCCAGTCCGCAACCCGCGAGCCGGTGCTGCAGATCAGCAACGGCTCGAAAATCTATGGCGGCGTCCACGCCATCGAGGGGGTCAATTTCGATCTCTATCCCGGCGAGGTGCATGCGCTGGTCGGCGAGAACGGCGCCGGCAAGTCGACGCTGTGCAAGGCGATCGCGGGCGCGATCAATCTCACCTCCGGCGACTATCTGCTGGACGGCAAGCCCGCCAATTTCGAGCAGCCGCGCGACGCGCTCGATGCCGGCATCTGCATGGTCTATCAGGAGACCAGCCTTGTGCCGACCATGACCGCGGCGCAGAACATCGAGCTCGGCAATGAAAAGCTGTTGACGCGCTTCCGCACGCTGAACATCCAGGCCCAGCAGCTGCTGCAGTCGCTCAACTTCCACGTCGATCCGGCGACGCCGGTGGCGCTGCTCGGCACCGCCAAGAAGCAGATGGTCGAGATCGCGCGCGCGATCTACAACAAGGCGCGCATCATCATCTTCGACGAGCCGACCGCCTCGCTGACGCCGGAGGAGATCGTCCACTTCTTCCATTTGGTGCGCGACCTGCGCGCCCGCGGCGTCTCGATCATCTACATCTCCCATGCGCTGGAGGAATCGCTCCAGATCGCCGACCGCATCACCGTGCTGCGCGACGGCAAGCTGGTGATCACGGCGCCCGCCAAGCAGCTGACCCGCGATGCGCTGGTGCAGCACATGGTCGGGCGCGAAGTGGCGCAGGCGGTCTATGGCGGCAAAGCGAAGACCCATCAGCGCCGCGAGAAGGTGCTGACGGTCGAGAACGTCACCATGGGCATGGCGGTCAAGAACATGTCGTTCTCGGTCTATGCCGGCGAGGTGGTCGGCATCGCCGGCCTGATCGGCTCCGGCCGCACCGAGATTGCCAAGGTCGTCTACGGCGCGTTGAAGCGCAACCTGGTCAATGGCGGCACCATCCGGCTGCGCGGCAAGCCGATCCGCTATCGCGTGCCGCGGCAGGCGATCAATGACGGCATCGCCTACATCACCGAGGACCGCAAGGCCAACGGCTTCTTCGAGACCATGGTGGTCGACGACAACGTCTATATCGGCAGCCTCGCCACAAGGAAGGGCTGGAGCTTCCTGCTGTCGCGCGCGAGGCGCAGCAAGCTCGCCAATTACTGGGTCGACCGGCTCAAGATCAGCGCGCTGCAGCGAAAGGCCAAGATCATCGAGCTGTCCGGCGGCAACCAGCAGAAGGTGGTGCTGGCCAAGACGCTGGTGCAGGAGCCGTCGATCATCTTCTTCGACGAGCCGACGCGCGGCGTCGACGTCGGCACCATCCCGCACATTCACGGCGAAATCCGCCGGCTCGCCGATGAGGGCAAGGCCGTGGTGGTGATCTCGTCCTATCTGCCGGAAATTCTCGCCGTCTCCGACCGCATCCTGGTCGCCCGCACCGGCCGCATCGTCGCCGAGTTCGACGCGGCGGATGCAACCCAGGACAAGATCCTGTACGCCGCGGTGCATTGAGGGCGCACGGCGCGGTCTCTCCACGTCGTCATTCCGGGGCTCGCGAAGCGAGAGCCCGGAATCCATTGCGCTGCGCATGATGCGGCTTGATGGATTCCGGTCTCGACGCTCCACGTCGCCCGCCGGTGCGCGAATGACAGCCGTATCCTGCTCTGTCATCGCCAGCAAAAGCGGGCGATCCAGTACGCCGCGGCCCATCGGTGCAATCGCAGCCGCCTCTGGAATACTGGATCGCCCGGTCAAGCCGGGCGATGACAGGACGGATCGGTACCAAGCCGACCCTTGACAATTATTTTAAGTATAAAATAATATGCCGTATCGGCTGGCGGGGAAACCGACCCCGGCCGAAGCCAGAGCATGATCCGGAAAAGTGACACTCGGTTTTCCGACGCGATCATGCTCAAACGGAAAGGCGAAACGCCATGCGCATCGTTTGCATTGGAGGCGGGCCGGCCGGGCTCTACTTCGGCATCCTGATGAAGATGCTGGATCCCGCACACCAGATCTCCGTGGTCGAACGCAACCGGCCCTATGACACGTTCGGCTTCGGCGTGGTGTTCTCCGATGCGACCATGGACAACATGCGCAAATGGGACCCGGTCACCGCTGACACGATCGAGCAGGCCTTCAACCACTGGGACGACATCGAGGTCCTGATCAAGGGCCGCCGCATGCGCACCACCGGGCACGGCTTCGTCGGCATCGGCCGCAAGCGGTTGCTCAACATCCTGCAGGCGCGGGCCGAGGAGCTCGGCGTCGAATTGATCTTCGAGCGCGAGGTCAATTCCGATCTCGAATTCCCCGACGCCGATCTGATCGTGGCGTGCGACGGCGTCAACTCGAAGGTCCGCGCCAAATACGCCGAGACCTTCCAGCCCGACATGCTGATGCGGCCGAACCGCTATATCTGGCTCGGCACCGTCAGGCCGTTCGATGCCTTCACCTTCGACTTTCGCAAGACCGAGCATGGCTGGTTCCAGTCGCACATCTACAAGTTCGAGGAGGGCGCGGCGACCTTCATCGTCGAGACCACCGAGGAGGCCTATCTCGCCCACGGCCTCGACAAGATGGATCAGGGAGAATCCATCGCGTTCTGCGAGAAGGTGTTCGCGGAAATCCTCGAAGGGCATCATCTGGTCTCGAACGCGCGGCATCTGCGCGGCTCGGCCTGGCTGTCGTTCCCGCGGCTGATCTGCGGCAAGTGGACCGCGTTCAACGGCAACAGCCATGTCGTGCTGATGGGCGATGCCGCCCACACCGCGCATTTCGCGATCGGTTCGGGCACCAAGCTCGCGCTGGAAGATGCGATCGAGCTGACCAACCAGTTCAAGACCCACGGCGCGACCAAGGACAGCATTCCCGCCGTGCTGAAGGCTTACGAGGAGCTGCGCCGGGTCGACGTGGCGCGGATCCAGAATGCCGCGCGCAACGCGATGGAATGGTTCGAGGTGGTCGGCTCGCGCTATGCCGATACGCTGGAGCCGGAGCAGTTCATGTATTCGCTGCTGACCCGCTCGCAGCGCATCAGCCACGAGAATCTGCGGCTGCGCGACAAGACATGGCTCGAAGGCTATGAGCGCTGGTTTGCCGAGCGCAGCGGCGTGCCTGCCACCAACGAGCGCGTCACGCCGCCGATGCTGACGCCGTTCCAGATCCGCGGCCTGTCGCTGCACAACCGGATCATCGTCTCGCCGATGGCGATGTATTCGGCCGAGGAGGGCGTGCCGAACGATTTCCATCTGGTGCATTTCGGCTCCCGCGCGCTCGGCGGCGCCGGCCTGTTGTTCACCGAGATGACCTGCGTCTCGCCGGAGGCGCGGATCACGCCCGGCTGCTGCGGTCTGTGGAATGACGCGCAGGCTGTGGCCTACAAGCGGATCGTCGAGTTCGTGCATCGCAATTCGCAAGCCCGGATCGGCATCCAGCTCGGCCATGCCGGCCGCAAGGGCTCGACGCGCGTCGCGTGGGAAGGCATGGACGAGCCGCTGCCGGATCACAATTGGCCGCTGGTGTCGGCCTCGCCGGTCCCCTATCTGCCCGACGGCCAGATCCCGGAGCCGATGAGCCGCGCCGAGATGGACGAGGTGCGCGACCAGTTCGTTGCCGCCGCCAGGCGCGCCGCCGCCGCCGGCTTCGATATTCTGGAAGTGCACTGCGCCCACGGCTATCTGTTGTCGAGCTTCCTCTCGCCGCTGACCAACCGCCGTACCGACGACTACGGCGGATCGATCGAGAACCGCGCGCGTTATCCGCTGGAGGTGTTCCGCGCCATCCGCGCGGTGTGGCCGGAGGACAAGCCGATGTCGGTCCGCCTCTCCTGTCACGATTGGGCCGAGGGCGGCAACACGCCCGAGGATGCGCTCGCCTTCGCAAAACTGTTCAAGGAAGCCGGTGCGGACCTGATCGATTGCTCCTCGGGCCAGGTCTGGGCCGACGATCATCCGATCTATGGCCGGCTCTACCAGACGCCGTTCGCCGACAAGATTCGCAACGAAGTCGGCATCGCCACCATCGCGGTCGGGGCGATCTCGGAGGCCGATCACGCCAACTCGATCATCGCCGCCGGCCGCGCCGATCTCTGTGCCATCGCGCGGCCGCATCTCGCCGATCCGGCCTGGACGCTGCATGAGGCCGCGAAGATCGGCGTCAAGCAGATCGCATGGCCGAAGCAGTATCTGTCGGGCAAGTCGCAGTACGAGGCCAATCTCGAGCGCACAGCCGCGGGAGTGAAAGCATGACACGCTTCTGGCCCAACGCCCATGCGCTCGTCACCGGTGCCGGTTCCGGCATCGGGGCCGCAACGGCAATCGCGCTCGCAAAAGCCGGGGTGCGCGTCAACATCGCCGGACGCCGGATCGATGCGCTGAAGGCGACGGCTTCGTTACTCGGTGAGCGCGCAGGCGCTGTTGTCGCGATCGACGTGACCGATGAAACGGCGGTGACCAAGGGTATCACGCAGATCGAGGCCGAGGCCGGCCCGATCGATATTCTCGTCAACAATGCCGGGAAGGCTGCGAGCGCACCGTTCGACAAGACGAGCGCGGCGCTGTGGGCGGACATGCTGGCGAGTAATCTCACCAGCGTGTTCCTGGTGACGCATGCGGTGCTGCCGGGGATGGCGCAGCGCGGCCGCGGCCGCGTGATCAACGTGGCCTCGACAGCGGGCCTCACCGGCTATGCCTATGTCTCGGCCTATGTCGCCGCCAAGCACGGCGTCATCGGCCTGACGCGTTCGCTGGCGCTGGAGTACGCGCGGCGCGGCGTCACCGTGAATGCGGTCTGTCCCGGCTACACCGATACGCCGCTGGTGGCGGATGCGGCCGCCAACATCGTCGCCAAGACCGGGCGCAGCGAGCAGGAGGCGCGGGCTTCGCTCGCCAAGGTCAATCCGATGCAGCGGCTGGTCACGCCGGAGGAGGTCGCCGACACCATCCTCTGGCTCGCATCTGAAGGTGCATCGTCAATCAACGGACAAGCCGTCGCGGTCGCCGGCGGCGAAGTCTTTACCGGGTGAAGGAACACATCATGTCCGAGATGAAAGCAAAGCTGCGTCCGTTCAGGGATTATCCTGCAAAGCACTTCCGCTGGTCGACGGATGCGAGCGGACGCGTCGCGACGATCACGCTGAACCGGCCGGACAAGAAGAACCCGCTGACCTTCGAGTCCTACGAGGAGCTGCGCGACCTCTTCACCAACCTCAAATATGCTTCTGACGTTCGTACCATCGTGCTGACCGGCGCCGACGGCAATTTCTGCTCCGGCGGCGACGTGTTCGAGATCATCGAGCCGCTGACGCGGATGGCGATGCCCGACCTGCTCGCCTTCACCCGGATGACCGGTGAGGTGGTGCGCGCGATGCGCAAATGCCCGCAAATCATCGTCGCCGCGATCGACGGCATCTGCGCCGGGGCCGGTGCGATGCTGGCGCTGGCGTCCGACCTGCGGCTGGCGACGCCGCAGGCCAAGACCGCGTTCCTGTTCACCCGCGTCGGCCTTGCCGGCGCCGATATGGGGGCGTGCGGATTGTTGCCCCGCGTGATCGGGCAGGGCCGTGCCGCCGATCTGCTCTACACCGGGCGCGCAATGAGCGCCGACGAAGGTTTTGCCTGGGGCTTTCACAACCGCCTGGTGCCGCCGGCCGAGCTCGCCGCCGCCGCGCAGGACCTGGCGCGTTCGCTTGCGGATGGACCGTGGTTCGCACATGGCGTGACCAAGACGATGTTCAACCAGGAATGGGCGATGGGCGTCGACGAGATGATCGAGTCGGAAGCGCAGGCGCAGGCGATCTGCATGGTGACGGGCGATTTCCGCCGCGCTTTCGAGGCCTTCGCTGCCAAGCAGAAACCCGCCTTCGAGGGCAATTGAGATGATCGAGACCCTGCAACCGGACGGATGGGCGAAGCCGATCGGCTACGCCAACGGCATGGCCGCGCGCGGCAAACAGATTTTCATCGCCGGCCAGATCGGCTGGAACGGGCAATGCGTGTTCGAGAGCGACGATCTCGTGGCGCAGATCGGTCAGACATTGCGCAACATCGTCGCGGTCGCCGCCGCCGGCGGGGCCGGGCCCGAGCACATCGTGTCGATGACCTGGTTCTTGCTCGATCGCAAGGAATATTCCGCGCGGCTGAAGGAGATCGGCGGGGTCTATCGCGACGTGATCGGCCGGCGCTTTCCGGCGATGACCGCGATCCAGGTTGCGGGCCTGATCGAGGATCGCGCCAAGGTGGAAATCCAGGCGATTGCGGTGGTGCCGGATTGAGGGCACGCGCTCCTACCAATTCCGTCATCCTGAGGTGCGAGCGGAGCGAGCCTCGAAGGATGGACGGCCCGGCCGTTGGCCGTCGATCCTTCGAGGGCCGCTGAAGAAGCGGCCACCTCAGGATGACGGGGAAAGACGGAGTTTCGCTGAGCCAATGTTAAGGCTAAGCCCAATCATCGCAGGCCGGTCCAAGTCCTGGGCGACCAAGCCGCTTGCGGCCGGGCGCGGGGCCGTGCGACCTTAGGCGAAAGCGTAAAGGCGTCCTGTTGTGAGTGGAGTAAGGGACGATGAAGGCGATTATCGTCGGAGGCGGAATCGGAGGCCTCACCACTGCGCTGATGTTGCGCTCGCGCGGCATCAGTTGCGAGCTGTACGAGCAGTCGGAGACGATCCGCGAGCTCGGCGTCGGCATCAACACACTGCCGCATGCGATCCGCGAGCTGGCGGGGCTTGGCCTGCTCGACAAGCTCGACGAGGTCGCGATCCGCACCTATGAGCTGTTCTACCTGACGCGGCACGGCCAGCAGGTCTGGCACGAGAAGCGCGGGCTCGATGCCGGCCACGACGTGCCGCAATTCTCTGTTCATCGCGGCCGCCTGCAAAGCGTGATCCATCAGGCCGTGATCGACCGGCTTGGCGCGGATGCGATCCGCACCGGCTGCCGGCTCGGCTCGTTCACGCAGGACGAGGGCGGTGTCTCCGCCTATTTCTTCGACCGCTCCGGCAGCCATGTGCATACCGCGCGCGGCGATATCCTGATCGGCGCCGACGGCATCCACTCCAAGGTGCGGCAGACGCTGTTTCCGGACGAGGGCGGGCCGTGCTGGAACGGGCTGATGCTGTGGCGCGGCGCCACCGACTGGCCGGCCTTCCTGACCGGACGCTCGATGATCATCGCCGGCGGGTTGAGCGCCAAGGCCGTGATCTATCCGATCGCGCCGGGCTCGAGCCCGGCGAGCCGCCTGACCAATTGGGCGGTGCTGGTGCGGATCGGCGACGGCTCTTCGCCGCCGCCGCGGCGCGAGGGCTGGTCCAATCTCGGCCGCCGCGACGAGATGATGCCCTATGTCACTGGTTTCACGATCCCGCAGGTCGACTTCGCCGGCTTGATCAACGCGACGCCGGAGTTCTGGGAGTATCCGTGCTGCGACCGCGATCCGCTGCCCTATTGGTCGAGCGGCCGCGTCACGCTGCTCGGCGACGCCGCGCATCCGATGTATCCGGTCGGCTCGAACGGCGCGTCGCAGGCCATTCTCGATGCGCGTTGCCTCGCCGACATGCTGGCGCGATCGGAACATCCGCGCCAGGCGCTGGCGGCTTATGAGCGGCAGCGGCTGCCGATGACCGCCGACATCGTCGCCTCCAACCGCCGTGGCGGGCCGGAGGGCGTGATCGACGCCGTCGAGCAGCTCGCACCGCAGGGCTTTACCGACGTCGACACCATTCTCAATTACGAAGCGCGCGAGGCGATCGTGCGTGGTTATGCGGCGAAGGCCGGCTTCGCCGCGCGCGTGGTGGCGCGGCAGTAGGAGGCAACGTCCGATCCGTCGATCCGTCACCCTGAGGAGGCCGCAGCGCGGCCGTCTCGAAGGGTCGACGGCCACGAGCGGGGCCGTGCATCCTTCGAGACGCCGCTTCGCGGCTCCTCAGGATGACGGAAGAGAGGCCCGCGCGTGTGCTACGCCGGAGGCGGCGGCAGGAAGTGGATGTTGTGCTCGGCGGCGAGCCGCACCACGTCGTCCGGGTTCTGCTCCTTCATGTTGTGGATCGCCCAGAACAGGTCGTAGAGCCTGCGGGTCGGCGACACCCAAAACAGCGTCTTGGCCGGCTGCTGCGACTTGTTGAAGATGCCGTGCGGCTTGCCCGCCGGCAGGCGCACCAGATCGCCTGGCGTGGCTGATTCATCGGCGCCGTCGAGCATGAAGTCGAGCTTGCCCTCGAGGATGTAGAGATACTCGTCCTGGTCGGGATGGATATGCGGCGGAACGAAGGTGCCCGGCGGGAAGGTGGCGTGCCAGGAGAAGGAATGCTCGGTGCGGCTCTTCGGCACGTAGGTCTGGCCGAGGATACTCCAGGAAATGCCCTGGATGCCCTCATTGGCGCGGGTGATGCCGGCGATCTCTTCTTTCATGATTATGATTCCTCCTGTGACTTACTTTGTGGCGCAGTCCTTGGCGTAGCGGTCGCCATAATTCGAAAACACCTTTTCGACGATCTCGGTCTGGAATTTGCCGTCCGGCCGCTTTGCGACCCTGGTGAGATAGAAATCCTGGATCGGATAGCCGTTGTTGTTGAACTTGAAGTTACCGCGCAGCGAGGTGAACTCGGCCTTCTTCAGCGCCGCCGCGACCGCGTCCTTGTTGGCGAGGTCGCCCTTCACGACCTTGACCGCGCTGTCGATCAGGAGCGCCGCGTCATAGGCCTGCATGGCGTAGGTGCCGGGCACGCCGTTGTAGGCCGCTTCATAGGCTGCGACGAACTTCTTGCTCTGCGGATTGTCAAGGTTCGGTGCCCAGTTCGCGCCGCCGAACATGCCGACGGCGGCGTCCTGCTGCGCGGGCAGGGTGGATTCGTCGACGGTGAAGGCGGAGAGCACCGGCACGGTCGCGCCGGCCTGCTTGTACTGCTTCACGAGGTTGACGCCCATGCCGCCAGGCATGAAGGTGAACAGCGCGTCCGGTTTCAGGGAGGCGATCTTGGAAAGCTCGGGCTGGAAATCCAGCGTGTTCATCGGCGTGTAGGATTCCTCGACGATCTCGCCCTTGTAGTCGAGCTTGAAGCCGGCGACGGAGTCGCGGCCGGCCTGATAGTTCGGCACCAGCAAATAGACGCGCTTGTAGCCGCGGTCCTGCGCCACCTTGCCGAGGACCTCGTGCACCTGATCGTTCTGGTACGACGTCACGTAGAAGAACGGGTTGCACTCCTTGCCGGCGTAGCTGGAGGGGCCCGCATTCGGGCTGATCAGGAAGGTCTTGCTCTCGGTGACCGGGCGGTGGATCGCCTGCAGGATGTTGGAGAAGATCGGGCCGACCACGAAATCAACCTTGTCGCGCTCGAGCAGGCCGCGCACCTTGACCACGGCACCGTCGGGCTTGAGCTCATCGTCGGCGTTGACGATCTCGACCTCGCGGCCGGCCATCTTGCCGCCGAGGTCCTTGATCGCGAGCGCAAAGCCGTCGCGAACCTGCTGGCCAAGCGCTGCGGCTGGTCCCGAGGTCGTCACCAGCACGCCGATCTTGATCTTCTCTTGGGCAGCCGCCGGATTCACCGTGATACCCAGCAGCGCCGCCAGTCCTACCAGCTTCGTCAATTGTTTCATGTCTCTCCCCCAAACCACTGCCTTGATGTTTCGGCTTCGGCCTATTTGACCTCAGCTTAGTCTGACGCGTGCAACCGCTGCAAGCGATGTGGCATCGCGTCAGGGCGACCGTCGCGCTCCATGCAGGTGTTGCACATGCAAGCGTCGCGCCAATTGCTTGAAGTTTAAAGAAATTGCAGGATCGGCCGGGCATGTCGGACTGGATTCGCAATTGTCCTTGCGGGACGCCGCGAATTGCTTGAAGCTGAAAGCAATCGGTCCGACCGAAACCTGCCGCGGAGGCACGATCGCCGCATGATCCTCGATTCCGAAACCAAAGCCGTCGAACTGCCCGACGATCACGGCACCGAGCTAAGGCTGTGGCTGCGGCTCTTGACCTGCACCACGCTGATCGAAGGCGAGGTGCGCAGCCGGCTGCGTGAGAAGTTCGATGTCACGCTGCCGCGCTTCGACCTGATGGCCCAGCTCGACAAGGTGTCCGACGGCATGACGCTGTCCGACCTGTCGAAGCGGATGATGGTGTCAAACGGCAACGTCACCGGGCTGGTCGAGCGGCTGGTCGAGTCCGGCCATCTCGATCGCCGCACCTCGGAGACCGACCGCCGCGTGCAGTTCATCCGGCTGACCAAGCTCGGCCGCGCCGAATTCCGCAAGATGGCGGCCGAGCACGAGAAATGGATCGCCGATATTTTCGGCGACCTGTCGCCGAAGGATATCCGCGAACTGATGCGGCTGCTCGCCAAGGCCAAGGGCTCGGCCCAGCGCTCCGCCAAGGCGAGGTCAGCTTGAGCCGTGAGCGAGATCGATTACGAGGTCGAATACAACAACCGGGCCCGGGTGCCGGAAAATCCGGCGCTGATGGCCGGCTGGGCGAGGGACTCGGCGGCCTATCGTGAGCAGCACCCGCCACGGCGACTGAGTTATGGTCCCGGAAGCCGCAACGTCATCGATCTCTTTGGGGGCGATCGCGACGGGCCGCTCGTGGTCTTTATCCACGGCGGCTATTGGCAGGCGCTTGATGGATCGTCATCGAGCCACTGCGCGCGGGGCCTCAATGGTCACGGCATCAGTGTCGCGGTGCCGAGTTACGACCTCTGCCCCAACGTCACAGTCGCCGACATCATCGGCGAGATGCGCGCGGCGTCACGCGAACTGGCGAAGCTCGGCCGGCCGCTGGTCATGTCGGGACACTCCGCAGGCGGGCATCTTGCCGCATGCATGCTTGCGACCGATTGGCCGGCTTACGATGCGTCGCTGCCGGCGAATCTGGTCAGGGCTGCTTACGCGATCTCCGGCCTGTTCGAGCTCGAGCCGCTGGTCGGCACCTCGATCAACAAGGCGCTTGGTCTTGACCGCGACGCAGCAAGGGCGGCGAGCCCGCTGCTCTGGAAAGCGCCCGCAGGTGCGACGCTCGATGCGGTGGTCGGCGGCGATGAGAGCGCCGAATATCACCGGCAGAGCCGGACCATTGCCGATGTCTGGGGCAGGGCGGGCGTGGCGACGCGGTTCGGCACCGTGCCCAATGCCAATCATTTCACCGCGATCGCACCGCTCGCCGACCCGGACTCGGCGATGGTCGCGCGGCTGAAGCAGCTCACACAGATCTGAGGTTTGCAGGATCGCAGGCATTTCCACCCCTGCGCCCCCTTGCGCCAAATTATTTTAAGTATAAAATGATTAGCGATTGGAACGCTGCCGGGCGTCCTCGATACTGGTCTTCTCGATGTTGATCTTGGCCTTTCTGGATGGAAAGCGAGGGGCAATCGAATGTCAGGTGAATTTCCCGGGCTCGGCCCATCCGGGCATGTCGACGATTTCGCACGGCGCAACCTGCCGCCGTTTCAGCAATGGCCGCAGCTGCTGCTCGACCGGCCCGAATTCAGCTATCCCGACTATCTCAACGCCGCGGTCGAGCTGACCGACCGCATCGTCGAGCAGGGCATGGGCGATCGCATCGCGTTGATCGGCAATGGACGCCAGCGCACCTACAAGGAATTGACCGACTGGTCGAACCGCCTGGCGCATGCGCTGGTGGAGAATTACGGCGTCAAGCCCGGCAATCGCGTCCTGATCCGCTCGGGCAATAACCCGGCGCTGGTCGCGGCCTGGCTCGCGGCGACCAAGGCCGGTGCTGTCGTCGTCAACACGATGCCGATGCTGCGCGCGGGCGAACTGGCCAAGATCGTCGACAAGGCCGAGATTGCGCTGGCGCTGACCGACAGCCGCATCGCGGACGAGCTGGTGGCCTGCGCCAAGACCAGCAAATTCCTCAAGCAGGTCGTCAATTTCGACGGCACGCAAAACCACGATGCCGAGCTCGACCGGATCGCGCTGAACAAGCCGGTCAAGTTCGATGCGGTGAAGACCGGCCGCGACGACGTCGCGCTGCTCGGCTTCACGTCGGGCACCACGGGTGAGCCGAAGGCGACGATGCATTTCCACCGCGATCTCCTGATCGTCGCGGACGGCTATGCCAGGGAAGTGCTCAAGGTGACGCCGGATGACGTGTTCGTCGGATCGCCACCGCTTGCGTTTACGTTTGGCCTTGGCGGGCTCGCGATCTTCCCGCTGCGCTTCGGCGCCACCGCGACGCTGCTGGAGAACGCGGCGCCGAGCGAGATGATCCGGATCATCGAGACCTACAAGGCGACGATCTGCTTCACGGCGCCGACCGCCTATCGGGCGATGATGGCGGCGATGGACAAGGGTGCCGATCTGTCGTCGCTGCGGCTTGCGGTCTCGGCCGGCGAGACGCTGCCGGCGCCGGTGTTCGAGAGCTGGACCAGGAAGACCGGCAAGCCGATCCTCGACGGCATCGGCAGCACGGAGCTGCTGCACATCTTCATCACCAACCGCACCGGCAGCGCCGTCGCCGGCACAACCGGCACGCCTGTGACCGGCTACCAGGCGAAGATCGTCGACGAGGACATGAACGAGTTGCCGCCGGGGCAGGTCGGCAAGCTGGCGGTTCGCGGCCCGACCGGCTGCCGCTATCTCGCCGACTCCAGGCAGACCAAGTACGTCCGCGACGGCTGGAACATCACCGGCGATGCCTTCGTCAGCGACGAAAACGGCCGCCTGTCATTCGTGGCGCGCGCCGACGACATGATCATCTCGGCGGGCTACAACATCGCCGGTCCCGAGGTCGAGGCGGCGCTGCTCGGACATCCCGATGTCGCGGAATGCGCTGTCATCGGCGCACCTGACGAGGAGAGGGGACAGATCGTCTCGGCGTTCATCGTGCTGAAACAGGGCGCGCGCAGCGACGATGTCGAGGTCAAGCTGCTGCAAGATCACGTCAAGGCGACGATCGCGCCGTACAAATATCCCCGCGAGATCGCTTTTGTCGAGGCGTTGCCGAAGACCCAGACCGGGAAGATCCAGCGCTTCAAGCTGCGCGAGGCGAGCTAAGAGGGGACGACGGCCGCTGGCCGTCGCCCCAGGGGATCACAACGAGAGATCAATGCGCCGCGCCGCCGCCGGCGACATTCTTCGGCTTTCCGGTCAGCACGATCGCGATCGCAGCGAGGACCAGCACCACGCCGATCACCGCGAAGGCGTCACTGAAGCCAAGCACCAGCGCCTGACGCTTCACGATGTTGCCGATCGCCACGATCGCCTGGCTGTGTGCGGTGGCGGGGTCCGAGATGCCGTGGCTGAGGAAGTAGTTGGTGACCTCGGCGATCCGGGTACGCACCTCCTCGCGGCCCAGGTGCACGGACTGGCCGATGATGTTGGAGTGAAACTGCTCACGCTTGGTGACGATGGTGCTGAGCAGCGCGGTGCCGATCGCGCCGCCGAGGTTGCGCATCATGTTGGAGATGCCGGAGGCCGCCGGTGCATCTTGCGGCGCAACGCTGCCGAGGCTGATGGCGGACAACGGCGCCAGCGTAATCGCCTGGCCGACGGCGCGAACGATGTTCGGATAGAAGAACTGGTCGCCGGAGTAATCCAGCGACATCTGGATGTTCATGAAGGATGAGACCGCGAACAGGATCATGCCGGTGAAGGCGATGAAGCGTGGGTCGAAGCGCTGCATCAGCTTCGGCACCAGCGGGATCAGGATCAGCTGCGGCAGGCCGGTCCAGGCCAGCACCTGGCCGATCTGCTCGGCATTGTAGCGCTGCACCTGGCCGAGATAGGCGGGTAGCAGATAAACCGAGCCGAACAGCGCGAACCCGACGAACACCGCCGAGATCGTGCCGAAGCCGAAGCTGCGCTGGGTCAAGAGCCGCAGCCGGAGCAGCGGCTTCTCGACCACGAGCTCGATCCAGACGAACAGGGTCAGGCTGACGGCGGCGATCACCGCAAGCTTGACGATGAAGGGCGAGCCGAACCAGTCGTCCTTGTTGCCTTCCTCGAGCACGGCCTGCAGCGACGCGAGGCCGATTGCCATCGTGATGATGCCGAGCCAGTCGCCCTCGCGCAGCAGATTGAGCTGCATCGGCTGGCGTTCCAGGGTGAAAGAAAGGGTGATGACCATCACCGCGGTCGGAATCACGTTGACGAAGAAGATGGTCTGCCAGCCGTAATTCTCGGTCAGGTAGCCGCCGATGGTCGGGCCGATCGCCGGCGCAAAGGTCACGGCGAGGGCGAACATCGCGAGGCCGATCGGCTGCTGCACCTTCGGCAGCTTGGTGAAGACAAGCGTGAAGGCCATCGGGATCAGCACGCCGCCGAAGAAGCCCTGCAGGCCGCGCATCGCGATCATCGACGGCAAATCGTGGGTGAAGGCACAGGCGACCGAGAAGATCGCAAACAGCGTGGCGAAGCCAATGATGATCTTGCGGAACGAGAACACCCGGCTGAGAAAGTCGGTCAGCGGGATCACCACGATCTCGCCGATCAGATACGACGTCGAGATCCAGGAGCCGTTGTCGACGCCGGTTCCGATGCCGCCCTCGATGTTGAGCAGCGAGGCGTTGGTGATCTGGATGTTGAGGATCGCCATGAAGGCGCCGATCATCGCCGCGACGATGGAAATCCAGACGGCCATGCTGGCGCGGTTGGGGTCAACTGCTGCGGCGCGGGGCGCAGCAGCCGGGGAGGAGAGCGCGAGGTCGGACATGACATCACCTATTTGAAAGAGGCGACAGCGAGCTTGGGTGAGGCGCTGGAGCGCGGCGTTTCCTCGGCAGGATGCGAAAGCGTCGCGATGGAGGGGATCACCGACATGCCCGGCCGCAGGTCGACATTGGTTGCGTCGAGCACGATCTTCACCGGGATGCGCTGCACCACCTTGGTGAAGTTACCGGTGGCGTTGTCCGGCGGCAGCAGCGCGAACTCCTGGCCGCTGGCCGGCGCGAGGCTGTCGACATGACCGCGCACGACCTGACCGGGGAACATGTCGACCTCGATCTCGACCGGCTGGCCCTTGCGGACATTGGTGAGCTGGGTCTCCTTGTAGTTCGCGATCACGTAGGCGCCGGTGGCCGGCACCAGTGACATCAATTGCGTGCCGGCCTGGACGAACTGGCCGGTGCGCAGGGTGCGGTTGCCGACGACACCGTCGATCGGGGCGATGATGGTGGTGTAGCCGAGGTTCAACTCGGCCTGATGCTGGAGCGCGGTCGCTCGTGCCTGCGCCGCGACAGCCTGGGCGATGTCAGCCTTGAGTAGTTCCACCTGGCGCTCTGCGGAGGCGAGGTTTGCGGTGTCGCGGGCGATGGCGGCCTGCGCGCTGGCGTAGCGCGACTGCGCCTGCTGCGCGTTCTGCACACTGCCGTAGCCGGTGCCTGCGAGGTCGGTGTAACGCTTGTTCTCCTGCTCGGCGAAGGTCTGGTTCGCGGTATCCACGGCGAGCGTTGCGCGCGCCGCCTCGATCACCGAGTGCTGCACGTCGAGCTGCGCGCGCTTGCTGGTGATCGCAGCTTCGGCGGCGGCGACGTCGGCCTTGGCCTGGTCCAGCGCGACCTTGAAATCGCGCTCGTCGATCCGCGCCAAGATCTGGCCGGCGCGCACATGTTCATTGTCGCCCACCAGCACCGCGCTGAGATAGCCTGACACTTTCGGTGCGATCGTGGTGTTGTCGGCCTTCACGTAGGCGTCGTCGGTCGAGACCTGAAAGCGGCCGACCGTCCAGTAATCCCAGCCATACCAGGCGCCACCCGCCAGCAGGGCGAGCGCCGCGCCGGTCATGAGCAGGCGCCGAAGCTTGCCCTTGGCGGCGGGCGGCTTGGCCGCCTCCGGATTTGCGATCAACTGCTTGGCGGTCTCGGCCGGAACCTGGCTCTCGGCCTTGAAGGACGTTTCGTGCTGGCTCATGGCAGGCGCTCCTGATCGTTCTATCCTGCTGGGAAACCGTAAGAATTTGGATTTCGGCGGCCCCGGGATAATTAGGAAACTTGATGTTTTCCAAAATAGAGCCCATATTGGGACTGTCAATAGAATGACAGTCATCATCTAAAAGCATGGCTCGCGGATGAACCGGAATGACAAAGACCAGACAGACCAGACAGAGCAGACGGCGCCGGTGCCAGAACGGCGCGGCCGCGGGCGGCCGCAGCTTCGTTCCGACGACGAGACGCGCGCACTGATCTATGAGGCCGCGCGCCGTGAGTTCTCGGAGCGCGGCTTCGCCGCGGCCAGCATCGCCGACGTGGCCTGCCGCGCCGGTGTTTCCACCAAGACGCTCTATCGTTTGATCCCGACCAAGCTGGCGCTGTTCGAAGGCATGGTGACCGACCGGGTGGACCGGTTCGTGTCCATCGTGAATCTCGGCGCCTGCGATGGCCGCAATGTTGCGGCGGCCCTGGAGGCCGCGCTGCTGGTCTGCGCCGAGCTCATTCTCGATGCCGAGGTCATCGCGCTGCAGCGGATCATCCTGGCCGAGAGCGACAAATTCCCTGACATCGCCGAGACGTTTTACGAAAAGGCCATGCAGCGCTCGATCGCCGCGCTGACGAATTGGCTGGGCATCCAGCAGCGGCGAGGGCGGATCGTGCTCGATGACACCGAAGCCGCAGCAGGCATGCTGCTCGGCATGCTCGTCTTCAAGCCGCAGCGCGACGTCATGTTCGGGCACAAGCCCGCGCCAGTGCACAGTGAGATGGCAGCGCGCGCCAAGGCCTGTGCTGCGCTGTTCCTGACCGGATGCGCCGTGCCGGCCGACCGGACCAACAAGCCGATCGGAGGCGCGTGATGCCGGAGCCGGCCGCGACCTATACTGTCGAGGCGCAGATCGCGCGCGACGACCGGGCCAAATGCGAGGATGTCCTGACGCGCTGGATGGCGGCGCTCAATCGCTATGACGCGTCCGCCATGGACGCACTGATGCACTTCCCGCATGTGCGGATCGCCGGCGGCGTGGTCACGGTCTATCAGCAGCCCGGCAACAATCCGATGGACCTGTTCGAGCGGTTGCGCAAACAGGATGGCTGGCATCACAGCGTCTGGAACGAGACCAGGCTCGTGCAGTCTTCACCCGCGAAAGCGCATTATGCCGTCCGCTATACGCGCTACCGCGAGGACGGATCGGTCATCGGGGTCTACGATTCCCTCTATGTGCTGAGCCTGCTCGGCGGCGCCTGGAAAATCCAGAGCCGCTCGAGCTTTGGTCCCTGAGCAAGCCGCGCTACAAGCCGCGTTACTTGGCCGCCACCGCTGATGCGGGAGGCTGGGTCAGCACCTGCCGGATCATCCGGGCGAGATCGGCCTTGCGATAGGGCTTGGGCAATAGCGTCACGTCCGGGTCGAGACGACCGTGATGGATGATCGCGTCCTCGGTATAGCCCGAGGTGAACAGCACGCGCACCGAGGGCAGCTTGGCGATCACAGCGTCGGCCACCTGCCGGCCGTTCATGCCGCCTGACATGATGACGTCGGTGAACAGCACGTCGCAGACAAAGCCGTTCTCGACCGCAGCCAATGCCTCGGGGCCGTTGGCGGTGACCATCGTGTGGTAGCCGAGCTGCTCAAGCTGGGCGGCGACGTAATTGCGGACCAGCGGATCGTCCTCGACGACCAGGATGGATTCGTGGCCGCCGCGCGTGTCGGCCGGTGCGGGCGGCTCGACGTCGACCATGTCGCCCATGCTGCGCGGCAGATAGAGCTTGATCGAGGTGCCGTGGCCTTCTTCGGAATAAATCTTGAGATGCCCGTCAGACTGCTTGATGAAGCCGTACACCATGCTGAGCCCGAGGCCGGTGCCCTTACCGGTGTCCTTGGTGGTGAAGAATGGTTCGAACACCTTGTCGCGGATTGCCGCGGGAATGCCGCCGCCGGTGTCGCTGACCGCGACCATTACATATTCGCCGGCCCGCACATCGGGGTTGGCCGCGGCATAAACCTCGTCGAGGATGACGTTGCTGGTCTCCAGCATCAGCTTGCCACCATCGGGCATCGCATCGCGGGCATTGACGGCGAGATTGAGCAGCGCGGTCGCCATGTGGTTGGGGTCGATGAAGG
Organism: Bradyrhizobium sp. AUGA SZCCT0105; assembly: GCF_018129565.1. Taxonomy (NCBI): domain Bacteria; kingdom Pseudomonadati; phylum Pseudomonadota; class Alphaproteobacteria; order Hyphomicrobiales; family Nitrobacteraceae; genus Bradyrhizobium; species Bradyrhizobium sp. AUGA SZCCT0105. The sequence continues at coordinate 1,823,143 of NZ_JAFCMK010000001.1, forward strand.
CCGGCCAGGCGTCAGGCTCGAGCGCGGTATCGATTTCGAACTGCTCGCCGAGCGACGGGCGCAGCAGCCGCGCGGTGTCCTGCACCAGCGTGTTGAGGTTGGCTTCACGCGGCTGCAGCGGCTGCTGCCGCGAGAAGGCCAGCAGATGCTTGGTCACCTCGGCTCCGCGAAAGGCGGCGTCGCTGATCATTTTTGTCACCGACGACAGCGCGGCATCGTGCTCGACGGCTTCGGCGAGGATGTCGATCAGGCCGGTGATGACGGTCAGGATGTTGTTGAAGTCGTGGGCGATGCCGCCGGTGAGATGCCCGACGGCCTCCATCTTCTGCACCTGACGCAGCTTCTGCTCGGCTTCGAGTTGCTCCCGCGCGGCCTCGACCTCGCGGGCACGCATGAAGATTTCAGCTTCCATCTGCTCGGTGCGCTCGCGCAGCCGGTCGGTCAGCTTGTCCTGCTCGGCGCCGCGCTGCTTCAGCTGAATGAAGCCGGTGACGTCTTCCACCCGATGGATGATGTAGCTGAACTGTCCGCTCGGCCCGAACACCGGCGTATTGCGCGGGCTCCAGTAGCGTTCCTCGAATCCGCCACCCTCTGACTCGGGCTTGCGGATATCGTATTTCTGCACCGACATGGTGTCGGGGCGGCGGAACTGGACCACGCGTTCCAGCGAGGCGCGCAGGTTGCGCACCCCGTCGGCGGCCGGATCGTCCGGATTATCGGGAAAGACGTCGAACAGCCCGCGCCCAAGGATCGCGGCGCGCTCGGTTTTGGTGGCGCGCAGATAGGCGTCGCTTACTGCCACGATGCTGAAGTCAGGCTGCGTCAGCACCAGATAAAGGCCGGGCGCCGCCTCGAATAACGCCTTGAAGTCAGGCATCGGCGGGGACTGGTTTTGCAGTTCATCCTCCCTCGCAGGGATACGGTCCCCCAGTGACCGCAATCAAGATGTGGCACGCGTTCGCGGGAACTTCAATGCTTAACATACGGCGTTAACTCGATTTTTTCGATCGAACGGGTGTCACGGCAGCGCGCGGTTAGCGCGAATTCGGGAGATAGCGCCAACCCTCCTTGCCCAGGAAGTCCAGCATGGCCTGCGCGGGCGGCAGCAGGATCTTGTCGGTACGCCTGATGGCGTGCCACTGCCGGACGATCGGCAGGCCCTTCACCTTGAGCACCACCAGCCGGCCATCCTCCAGCTCATGAAACACGGTGTGCTGGGAAATGAAGGCGATGCCGAGCCCGGCCATGACAGCCTGCTTGATGGTCTCGTTGCTGTCCATCGCCATGCCGAGCTTCGGCTCCAGTCCGACCCGCTCGAAGTACTGCTGCATCAGCATCCGCGTGCCCGATCCCTGCTCGCGGGTGATGAAGGTTTCATTGGCGAGCTCCGATGTCGCAACGTGCCGCCGCCGCGCCAGCCGATGATCGGGTGCGGCGATGATGAAGTGCGGATGCCGGCCGAGTGGCTTCATCTCGACTTCGACATCGGCCGGCGGCCGGCCCATCACCGCGATGTCGAGATCGTAGCCGCGCAGCGCGTCGCGGATTTCTTCGCGGTTGCCGATCCTGAGCGTGACCTCGATCTTGGGAAAGCGGCGCGAGAACGCCGCGATCGCGAACGGCACGAAGTATTTCGCGGTCGAGACCGCGCCCATCGCGACGCGGCCGCCACTGCGGCCGGCGATCATGTCGAGCGACTGCTCGCAGTCCTTCAGCGCCGCCTCGATCCGCTCGATGAGCGCCAGCACATGCGCGCCGGCATCGGTCAGCGCCATGCCGTCGCCGGTGCGCTGGATCAGCGGCAATCCCGCGAGCGCCTGCAGGTTACGGAGCTGCAGCGTCACCGCCGGCTGCGTCAGGTTGAGCTGGTTGGCCGCCGACGTGATCGAGCGGGCCGCGTGCACCGCAGACAGCGCGCGCAGCTGGCGGATGGTGAGGTCGCGCGCGAAGTTACCGGCCATCACAAGCTCCATAAGAAATACTTTGCCCAGACCTAAGATAATGAAATTTCCCTAATTCGGCAATTCGCGCGTTGATAGCGCGAAGGCGACTCCCCAGCGGTCGTCTCTCGACACCTCGGGACAGAGGGCGCGATCAAAGGGAGAGGCCGGTGGAGATTCGTCCTGCATTGCATGCCCATCTGGAGTGGCCGACGCAGCACAACCCGTTGCGCGTCGCGACCGTTGCGGTGATTGAAGCCCTTGCCGGCGCCGCGATCGAGCTCTCGCGCATCATCGCCGCCGGCCCGCTCGCCGGCATCGGCGGCGAGAGCGGCGGGATCAATCCCGACGGCGATCGCCAGAAGCCTATCGACATCGTCGCCGACGGCCTGATGCGCGACGCGTTGCGCACCGCGCCGGTCGCCGCGGTTCTCTCGGAGGAGGTCGAACTGCCGGAGACGCTCGATCCCGACGCGCCGCTCTGCGTCGCGATCGATCCGCTCGATGGATCGGCCAATCTCGAAAACAACATCTCGATCGGCACGATCTTCTCGATCCGGCCGAAGGGAAACGACATTCTCTCGACCTTCTTCGAGCCCGGCACGGCGCAATGTGCCGCAGGCTGCTTCATCTACGGTCCGCAGACCGTGCTGGTGCTGGCGCTCGACCAGTGCGTCGACTGCTTCACGCTGGATCCGCGAGCCGGCGAGTTCGTCCTGACGGCGCGCGACCTCCGGGTGCCGCAGAACGCGACGGAATTCGCCATCAACGCCTCGAACCGGCGGCACTGGAGCGGCCCGGTGCGGAACTACATAGACGAGTGCCTTGCCGGCGTGAACGGCGAGCGCGGGCAGGATTTCAACATGCGCTGGATCGGCTCGCTGGTGGCCGAAGCCTACCGCATCCTGATGCGCGGCGGCGTGTTCCTGTATCCGGCGGATGCGCGCCAGGGCTACCGCGAAGGCCGGCTGCGCCTGCTCTACGAGGCGCATCCCATCGCGCTGATCATGGAGTGGGCGGGCGGCGCCGCGTCCAGTGGCCGGTCGCGCATTCTCGAACTCTCGGCACGCACGCCGCATCAGCGCGTGCCGCTGATCATGGGATCGGCGCGCGCCGTGCGCGACGTCGATGCGATCCACCTGACCGTCGAGCCGTTGTTCGAGAGCAGCGATGCCCCGCTGTTCGCGCGGCGCGGCCTGTTCCGCTGAGGGGGAGCGCATGTCTCGTCGACATCCCATCATCTCGATCACCGGTTCGTCCGGTGCCGGCACCACCTCGGTGAAGAAGACGTTCGAGAACATCTTCCGCCGCGAGAATGTGGTTGCGGCCTATATCGAGGGCGACGCGTTCCACCGCTACGACCGCGCCGTGATGCGCAGCCATATGCTGGAGAAGGCCGAGCGCGGCGACAAGCATTTCAGCCATTTCAGCCCCGAGACCAATTTGTTCGAGGAGCTGGAGAAGCTGTTCAGCGACTATGCCGAGACCGGCACCGGAACGACGCGGCACTATGTGCACGACGAAGAGGAATCGCGGCTCTACGGCGCCAAGCCCGGCACCTTCACCGCGTGGGAAGCGCTGCCAGAGAATTCCGACCTGCTGTTCTACGAGGGCCTGCATGGCGCCGTGGTGACCGACAAGGTGAATGTCGCGCAACACGCCGACCTCAAGATCGGTGTCGTGCCTGTGATCAACCTCGAATGGATCCAGAAGCTGCATCGCGACCGCAGCCATCGCGGCTATTCCACCGAGGCGGTGACCGACACCATCCTGCGCCGCATGCCGGACTATGTGAATTACATCTGCCCGCAATTCAGCGAGACCGACATCAACTTCCAGCGCGTGCCGACGGTCGATACGTCGAACCCGTTCATCGCGCGCTGGATCCCGACGCCGGATGAATCGATGGTCGTGATCCGGTTGAAGAACCCGCGTGGCATCGATTTCCCCTATCTGCTCTCGATGATCCCGAACAGCTTCATGTCGCGCGCCAATTCGATCGTGATTCATGGCGCCAAGCTCGATCTCGCGATGCAGCTCATCCTGACCCCGCTGATCCTGCAATTGATCGAACGAAAGAGGCGAACGATATGACTGCACTTGCGTCCGTTGCCAGCCGGCCCGAAATCAGCCATGACGAGATGGCCAACGCGATCCGTTTCCTTGCCATCGACGCGGTGGAGCAGGCGAAGTCTGGCCATCCCGGCATGCCGATGGGCATGGCCGATGTCGCGACCGTGCTGTTCACGGACTTCCTGAAGTTCGACCCGGCCGATCCGGCCTGGCCCGACCGCGACCGCTTCGTGCTGTCGGCCGGGCACGGCTCGATGCTGCTCTACGCGCTGCTCTATCTGACCGGCTACGAGAGCATGACGCTCGATCAGCTCAAGGCGTTCAGGCAGTGGGGATCGCAGACCCCGGGACATCCCGAGTATGGTCATACGCCCGGTGTCGAGACCACGACCGGGCCGCTCGGGCAGGGGATCGCGACCGCGGTCGGCATGGCGCTCGCCGAGCGCTTGATGAATGCCCGCTTCGGCGACGACCTCGTCGATCACTACACCTACGTAATCGCTGGCGATGGTTGCCTGATGGAAGGCCTCAGCCATGAGGCGATTTCGCTCGCCGGCCATCTGCGGCTGAACCGGCTGATCGTGCTGTTCGACGACAACCAGATCTCCATCGACGGCGCCACCTCGCTGTCCTGCTCGGACGACCAGACGGCGCGATTTGCGGCCAGCGGCTGGAACGTGTGCCGCATCGATGGCCACGATCCGCAGGCAATCTCTGCGGCGATCAGGCAGGCACGCGCGAGCGATCGTCCGTCGCTGATCGCCTGCCGCACGGTGATCGGATTCGGTGCGCCGAACCGGCAGGGCTGCGAGAAGGTACACGGCGCACCGCTCGGCGGCGATGAGGCGGCGAAGACCCGCAGCGCGCTGCGCTGGCCGTATCCGGCCTTCGAAATCCCCGACGCCGTGCTGGCCGAGTGGCGCGAGCTCGGTGGCCGCGGCCGCGACGCACGGCGGGCCTGGATCGAGCGCTCGCGCAGCGCCTGCACGGGCAACAAGGGCGAGCGATCTCCGTTCCACGACGCGCTGAACCGGAAACTGCCCTGCACCTATGCCGAGGCGATGGCGAAGCTCGTTGAGCGGTTTGCGACCGAGCAGCCAAAACTCGCCACGCGGCAGGCCTCGCAGCAGGTCATCGACGTGATCGCCGAAGCATTGCCAAATCTCCTGGGCGGATCGGCCGACCTCACGCACTCCAATCTCACGCTGGCCAAGTCGCAGGTCTCGGTGCGGCCGGAAACGCTCGACGGCAGCTATATCCACTACGGCATCCGCGAGCACGGCATGGCGGCGGCGATGAACGGCATCGCGCTGCACGGCGGGTTCATTCCCTATGGCGGCACCTTCCTCAGCTTCGCCGACTACAGCCGGCCGGCGATCCGCCTCGCGGCATTGATGGGCATCCGCGTCATTCATGTGATGACCCACGATTCGATCGGGCTCGGCGAAGACGGGCCGACGCATCAGCCGGTCGAGCATCTGGCGGCGCTGCGGGCGATCCCGAACCTGCTGGTGTTCCGTCCGGCCGATGCGGTCGAGACCGCGGAAGCCTGGGACTGTGCGCTGAAGGCAGAGACCTCGCCGTCGATCCTCTGCCTGTCGCGGCAGGCGCTGCCGACGGTTCGCGACGGCAGCAAGGACAACCAGGTCGCGCTCGGCGCCTATGTTCTCGTCGAGCCGGCCTTCGGGCGTGACGTCACCCTGATTGCAACGGGTTCGGAGGTGTCGATCGCGCTCGAAGCCGCAAAGCTGCTGGCGGAAGCAGGGGTGAAGGCCGCGGTCGTCTCGGCCCCGTGCTTCGACCTGTTCCGCCAGCAGCCGCGCGACTATCGCGCCGAGGTGCTGGGCAACGCGCCGCGTGTCGGTGTCGAAGCCGCAGTCGAGGGCGACTGGGCCCGCTGGCTCGGCGACGACGGCGTATTCGTCGGCATGACCGGCTTCGGCGCCTCGGCGCCGGCCGACGTGCTGTACCGCGAATTCGGCATCACGCCGGCGGCCGTCGCCGCGGCGGCAACACAGCTCATGCAACGAGCGAATTGAAAGGAGGACGCCATCATGGCGCGGATAACCCTGAGGCAATTGCTCGACCATGCCGCCGAACGCGGCTACGGCGTGCCGGCCTTCAACATCAACAACATGGAGCAGGGCCTCGCCATCATGGAGGCGGCGGCGGCCTGCGATGCGCCTGTGATCATCCAGGCTTCGCGCGGCGCGCGGTCCTATGCCAACGACATCATGCTGGCGAAGATGATCGATGCGCTCGAAGAGATGTATCCGCAGATTCCGCTCTGCCTGCATCTCGATCACGGCAACGAGGAGGCGACCTGCGCGACCGCGATCCGCTACGGCTTCACCTCGGTGATGATGGACGGCTCGCTCAAAGCCGACGCCAAGACCGCGGCCGACTATGACTACAATGTCGATATCACCCGCCGGGTGGTCGACATGGCGCATTGGGTCGGCGCGTCGGTGGAAGGCGAGCTCGGCGTGCTCGGTTCGCTCGAACACGGTGGCGGCGAGCAGGAGGACGGTCACGGCGTCGAAGGCAAGGTCAGCCACGATCAGCTGCTCACCGACCCGGACCAGGCGGTCGATTTCGTCCGCGCCACCAAGGTCGATGCGCTCGCGATAGCGATGGGCACCTCGCACGGCGCCTACAAGTTCACGCGGCGGCCCGACGGCGAGATCCTGGCGATGCGCGTGGTCGAGGAGATCCATACGCGCCTGCCCAACACGCATCTGGTGATGCACGGCTCGTCCTCGGTGCCGCAGGCGCTGCAGGACATGTTCAACCAGTTCGGCGGCGAGATGCCGCAGACCTGGGGCGTGCCGGTCGAGGAGATCGTCCGCGGCATCAAGCACGGCGTGCGCAAGGTCAACATCGACACCGATTGCCGCCTGGCGATGGCCGCCGCCTTCCGCAAGGTCGCCGTGCAGTCGAAGAGCGAGTTCGATCCGCGCAAATTCCTGAAGCCGGCGATGGATGCGCTGCGCGAACTCTGCCGTGACCGCTTCGAGCAGTTCGGCACGGCCGGCAATGCCGCCAGGATCAAGGTGGTTGCACTGCCGGAAATGGCCCGTCGCTATCGCGCCGGCGCGCTCGATCCGCAGATTGGAAAGATCACCCAGGCCGCCTGAGCAGACGGCGACGAACGACGACAGGAGATTGAGATGAACATACAGCCATCGATTACCGTGCGTGGCAAGGATCGCTACAAGTCCGGCGTGATGGAATACAAGCGGATGGGCTATTGGGAGCCGAACTACGAGCCCAAGGACACCGACGTCATCGCCCTGTTCCGCGTTACGCCGCAGGACGGCGTCGATCCGACCGAAGCCTGCGCGGCGGTGGCTGGCGAATCCTCGACCGCGACCTGGACCGTGGTGTGGACCGATCGGCTGACCGCCGCGGAGAAGTACCGGGCGAAGTGCTATCGGGTCGATCCGGTGCCGAACTCGCCGGGCAGCTACTTCGCCTATATCGCCTACGACCTCGACCTGTTCGAGCCGGGCTCGATCTCGAACCTGACCGCCTCGATCATTGGCAACGTGTTCGGCTTCAAGCCGCTGAAGGCGTTGCGGCTCGAGGACATGCGGCTTCCGATCGCCTATGTGAAGACGTTCCAGGGCCCGGCAACCGGCATCGTGGTGGAGCGCGAGCGGCTCGACAAGTTCGGCCGTCCGTTGCTCGGCGCCACCGTGAAGCCGAAGCTTGGCCTGTCCGGCCGCAACTATGGCCGCGTCGTCTATGAAGCCTTGAAAGGCGGGCTTGACTTCACCAAGGACGACGAGAACATCAACTCGCAGCCGTTCATGCACTGGCGCGAGCGCTTCCTGTACTGCATGGAGGCGGTCAACCGCGCGCAAGCCGCGACCGGCGAGATCAAGGGCACCTATCTCAACGTCACCGCGGCGACCATGGAGGACATGTACGAGCGCGCCGAGTTCGCCCACGAGCTCGGTTCCAACATCGTCATGATAGACCTTGTGATCGGCTACACCGCGATCCAGTCGATGGCGAAGTGGGCGCGCAGGAACAACATGATCCTGCATCTGCATCGCGCAGGCCATTCGACCTACACGCGGCAGCGCAGCCATGGCGTCTCGTTCCGCGTGATCGCGAAATGGATGCGGCTGGCCGGTGTCGACCACATCCATGCCGGCACGGTGGTCGGCAAGCTCGAGGGCGATCCCAACACCACGCGCGGCTACTACGATATCTGCCGCGAGGACTTCAACCCGATGCAGCTCGAGCACGGCGTGTTCTTCGACCAGAACTGGGCAAGCCTCAACAAGCTGATGCCGGTGGCTTCCGGCGGCATTCATGCCGGCCAGATGCACCAGCTGCTCGACCTGCTCGGCGAGGACGTCGTGCTGCAGTTCGGTGGCGGCACGATCGGCCACCCCCGCGGCATCCAGGCCGGCGCCACTGCCAACCGCGTCGCGCTGGAAGCCATGATCCTCGCCCGCAACGAGGGCCGCGACTACGTCCACGAAGGACCGGAGATCCTGGCCAAGGCGGCGCAGACCTGCACGCCGCTGCGCGAGGCGCTCGACGTCTGGAAGGACGTGACCTTCAACTACGAATCGACCGACGCCCCCGATTTCGTTCCCACGCCGAGCATGGCGGTCTGACAGGAGTTTCTCATGCGCGTGACCCAAGGCTGCTTCTCTTTCCTGCCCGATCTCACCGATGAGCAGATCGCCGCGCAGGTGCAATACTGCCTCGACAAGGGCTGGGCGGTGAACATCGAGTTCACCGACGATCCGCATCCCCGCAACACCTATTGGGACATGTGGGGCCTGCCGATGTTCGACCTGCGCGATGCGGCGGGCATCATGAAGGAGCTCGCCGATTGCCGGCGGGTGTATGGCGACCGATACATCCGGATCTCCGGCTTCGATTCCGGCCACGGTTGGGAGTCGGTTCGCATCTCCTTCATCGTCAACCGGCCGCGGGAGGAGCCGGGCTTCCGGCTCGACCGCCAGGAGGCTGCCGGACGAAACCTGCATTATGCGACGCATTCCTATGCGACGACGCGCCCCGAGGGCGAACGCTACACCGATCGTTGACCGCGTCCGGCTTGCAAGCCAGGCGGGTTGCTCCCTCGACCGTCCTGGTCCGGATGCACTTCTCCGTCGTCGCCGCCGCGGCGACGGAGCCTTTTTCGAAGCGAGAGGATGATGACCCAAACGCAAGAACAAATCCGCGAGACGCCGCCCGAGACCATCGACCTCCGGCACGAGTTTGCCGACCTCGGCATCGGTAACGTGCTCGACCAGCTCGATTCCGAATTGATCGGCCTCAAGCCAGTGAAGACCCGCATCCGGGAGATCGCCTCGCTGCTGCTGGTCGAACGCATCAGGCAGAAGATGGCGCTGGCGACGACGTTCCCGACCCTGCACATGTCGTTCACCGGCAATCCCGGCACCGGCAAGACGACGGTCGCGCTGCGGATGGCCGGTATCCTGCACAAGCTCGGCTTCGTGCGCCGCGGCCACGTCATCAGCGTCACGCGCGACGATCTCGTCGGGCAATATATCGGTCACACCGCGCCGAAGACGAAAGAAATATTGAAGAAGGCGATGGGCGGTGTGCTGTTCATCGACGAGGCCTATTACCTGTACCGCCCCGAGAACGAGCGCGACTATGGCCAGGAGGCGATCGAGATCCTGCTGCAGATCATGGAACAGCAGCGCGAGGATCTGGTGGTGATCCTGGCCGGCTATGGCGACCGCATGGAGAAGTTCTTCCAGAGCAATCCGGGGTTCCGCTCCCGCATCGCGCATCACATCGACTTCCCGGACTATTCCGACGGGGAGCTGCTCTGGATCGCCGAGTTGATGTTGCAACGGCAGAATTATCGTTTCTCTCCGGAAGCACGCGAGGCCTTCACCCGGTACATCGGCATCCGCAAGGAACAGCCGCTGTTCTCCAATGCGCGCTCGATCCGCAACGCGCTCGACCGCATCCGGCTGCGCCAGGCCAACCGGATCGTGGCGAAGCTCGACCGCACGCTCACGGCCGACGATGTGATGTCGATCGAGGCCGGCGACGTGCTTGCGAGCCGCGTGTTCGCGAAAGGGACCGGTGCTGTGGGCGAGGCACGATGAACCAGGCGCTCGCCGGCATCAGGAACGCCGGGATGCGCCACATCATTGCGGGCGCCCGCGCGTTGATCTTCGATGTCGACGGCACGCTCGCCGAGACCGAGGAGGTGCACCGCCGCGCCTTCAATGAGGCGTTCGCCGAAGCCGGCCTCGATTGGTTCTGGGACCAGGTCACCTACGCGCGGCTGCTTCGGGTCGCCGGAGGCAAGGAGCGCATCCGCGCCTTCGACCAGCGCAACGCGGTTCCGTCGCTGACATTCTCTGATATCGCCGACTTGCATGGAATCAAGACCAAGCGCTACGCCGCGCTGATTGCAGCGGGTGACTGCCCGTTGCGGCCGGGCGTGAGGGCCTGGCTCGCCGGCGCGCGCAGCCGCGGCCAGCGCCTCGCGCTCGCCACGACGACCTCGCATGGCAATATCGATGCGCTGCTGTCGGTCGCGCTGGGGCTGGACTGGGCCGATCTGTTCGAGGCTGTTGTCGCCGGCGACGACGTGCCCCGGAAGAAGCCGGCTCCGGACGTCTACGTCGAGGTGCTGGCGCGACTCGGGCTCGGACCGGCGGATTGCATTGCCGTCGAGGATTCCGGCAACGGCCTCATCGCCGCGTCGCGGGCGGGCATCCCCGTGGTCATCACCCGCAGCACCTATTTCAGCGACGACGATTTCGCCGGAGCGTTGCTTGTTGTTGACGATCTGTCTGACATCGACGCTTGAAGGCTGCTGCCGCCGGCCGGCCGTCAGCTCTGATTAATTTATTCTGGAAGTTAAATAAATGATGCTTGCCTCCGTTGCATTGTAGGGGCACAATCTCACCAAAGGTTGTCGGAAGCATCGCCGCACCTAGCGGATGGCGAGGCTTGCTCAATTATTTCGGGAGATAACGCCTCGTGACCCTCCGTGCCTCCGATCAATTTATTTGGATATCTAAATAAATGGCCAGTCGGTGCGCTCATTCATATAGTAGGGGTGGTATCTACCAAAGGTTGCTCGAGACGGTGACGTACCACCAGAAAGTCCGGCGGGTGGTAGCGTTTGCCAACAGTTCCGGGAGACCGGCGCCTCATGATCCTCCACGTCATTCCGACACCTCGTTCATCCCACGACATGACTCGCGGGTGAGCTTGGTATTGCAGGATCGACATGGCTGACTGTGTGGAGTGAGCATTGGCGCTGTTGACGGGTTCAACCGACATTCCGCAATTTCGGTTCGTGACGGCCCCGGCGCCGATCCGACATCGCCGTGGATCTGCGGCCGGCCCACGAATGATAGCCGTCGATTGACGCGGTCCACGGCAACGGTACCCTCAACTCAAAAAACCAAGGGAGCGAAGCATGTTCAAACTGAAGGTCTCGTTGATCGCACTGGCGTTGGCAGGTCTTACTGCGACCGCACCGGGCGCACGCGCCCAGAGCAAGCCGACCATCGGCATCGCGATGCCGACCAAATCCTCGGCGCGCTGGATCGACGACGGCAACAACATGGTCAAGGTGCTGAAGGAACGCGGCTACGGCACCGATCTGCAATATGCCGACGACGACATCCCGAACCAGCTCTCCCAGGTCGAGAACATGGTGACCAAGGGCGCCAAGGTCCTGGTCATCGCGGCGATCGACGGCACCACGCTGTCCGATGCGCTGAAGCAGGCCAAGGCCCAGGGCATCACGGTGATCGCCTATGACCGCCTGATCCGGGACACGCCGAACGTCGACTATTACGCGACCTTCGACAATTTCCAGGTCGGCGTGCTGCAGGCAGGGTCGATCGTGAATGCGCTCGGGCTGAAGGACGGCAAGGGGCCCTTCAACATCGAGCTGTTCGGCGGCTCGCCCGACGACAACAACGCCTATTTCTTCTACGACGGCGCGATGTCGGTGCTGAAGCCGTATATCGACAGCGGCAAGCTTGTGGTCGCGAGCGGCCAGACGGGCATGGGTAAGGTCGCGACCTTGCGCTGGGACGGCGCGACGGCGCAGGCGCGGATGGACAATCTGCTCAGCGCCTTCTACGGCAAGAAGCGCGTCGATGCGGTGCTGTCGCCCTATGACGGCCTGTCGATCGGCATCATCTCCTCCCTGAAGGGCGTCGGCTACGGCAGCAAGGACCAGCCGATGCCGTTCGTCAGCGGCCAGGATGCCGAGGTGCCCTCGATCAAGGCGATGCTGCGCGGCGAGCAATACTCGACCATCTTCAAGGACACCCGCGATCTTGCCAAGGTCACGGCCGACATGGTCGATGCCGTGCTGAGCAAGAAGGAGGTCGCCGTCAACGACACCAAGACCTACAACAACGGCGTCAAGGTGGTTCCGTCCTATCTGCTGAAGCCGGTCGTGGTGGATAAGACCAATTGGGAGAAAGTCCTGATTGACAGCGGTTACTACAAGCGCTCGCAATTCGACTAGGGCGGGCGAGCGTAGCTGATAGCGCCGAGGACGAGTGACGTTGCGGGACGTGATCCGATGACGGCGATGCTTGAGATGCGCAACGTCAGCAAGAGCTTTGCCGGCGTGCAGGCATTGCGCGACGTCAGCTTCACGGTAGAGGCCGGCCAGATCCATGCGCTGGTCGGCGAGAACGGTGCGGGCAAGTCGACCCTGATGAAGGTGCTGAGCGGGGTCTATCCCGCCGGCAGCTACGAAGGGTCGATCCTGTTCGATGGCGAGGAGCGCCGGTTCCGCGACATCAACGACTCCGAGGCGCTGGGGATCATCATCATCCACCAGGAGCTGGCGCTGATCCCGCTGATGTCGATCGCCGAGAATATCTTTCTGTCGCGCGCGCCGTCGCGGTTCGGAGTGGTAGACCGCAATGCGGTGTACCGGCGGACGGCCGAGCTGCTGGCGCAGGTCGGCCTGCGCGAATCGCCGGACACTCTCGTCACCGATCTCGGCGTCGGCAAGCAGCAGCTGGTCGAGATCGCCAAGGCGCTGTCGAAGCAGGTGCGCCTCCTGATCCTGGACGAGCCGACCGCGAGCCTCAACGAGGCCGACAGCGCCGCGCTGCTGGACCGGCTGCTGGTATTCCGCGAGCAGGGAATCGCCTCGATCCTGATCTCGCACAAGCTGAACGAAGTCGCGCGGGTCGCCGACCGGATCACGGTGTTGCGCGACGGCCGCACCGTCGACAGCATCGATTGCCGGACCGAGCAGGTCGACGAGGACCGCATCATCCGCAGCATGGTCAACCGCGATCTCGCGCATCGCTTCCCGGAGCGAAACGTTGCGATCGGTGATCCCGTGATGACGGTGGAGAACTGGTCGGTGTATCACCCGTTGCATACCGCCCGGCAGGTGATCAAGAACGTCGATTTCAGGGTGCGCCGCGGCGAGGTGGTCGGCATCGCCGGCCTGATGGGCGCCGGCCGCACCGAGTTCGCCATGAGCCTGTTCGGCAGGGCCTGGGGCTACAATATCTCCGGCAGGATCAGCCTTGACGGACGCGAGGCCAACCTTGCCAGCGTGCCGGCTGCGATCCATGCCGGCCTCGCCTATGTCACCGAGGACCGCAAGCAGCTCGGGTTGATCCTCGCCGACGATGTCCGCAAGAACGTGACGCTGGCGAGCCTTCGCCAGGTGTCGGATCGCGGCGTGATCGACGATGTCGTCGAGCTGAAGGCCGCGAGCGACTACCGCAGCCGGATGCGGATCCGCTGTTCCGACGTCTATCAGGAGGCCGGACAGCTCTCGGGCGGCAACCAGCAGAAGGTGGTGCTGTCGAAATGGCTGATGACCGATCCGCAGGTGCTGCTGCTGGACGAGCCGACCCGCGGCATCGACGTCGGGGCAAAATACGAGATCTATTGTATCATCAACGAGCTCGCGGAGGCCGGCAAGGGCGTCGTGGTGATCTCGTCGGAAATGCCGGAATTGCTCGGCATCTGCGACCGGATCTGCGTGATGAATGACGGCGCCTTCGTCGGCGAGTTCGCGAAGGACGACGCGACGCAGGAGAAGATCATGCGCGCCATCATGCGCAATGTCAGGCTGTCCGGGAACGGCGCCCACGACAGCGGGGAACGGGCGGGAGACGGAGCACAATGACCGACAAGACGGTGTCACTTCCCGAGACCCCCAAGCATTCCGGCTTCATCAAGAACAATCTGCGCAACTACGGCATGCTGCTGTCGCTGCTTGCGATCATGCTGTTCTTCGAGATCGTGACCGACGGCACGCTGTTGCAGCCGGTCAATCTCACCAATCTCGTGCTGCAGAACAGCTACATCGTGATCATGGCGCTCGGCATGCTGCTGGTGATCGTCACCGGGCATATCGACCTTTCGGTCGGCTCGGTTGCGGGATTCGTCGGCGCGGTCGCGGCGGTGCTGATGGTGAGCTACCATGTCGACTACCCGACTGCCTTCATCGTCTGTCTCTTGATCGGTGCCGCGATCGGCGCTGCGCAGGGCTACTGGGTCGCCTATTTCAAGATTCCGTCCTTCATCGTGACGCTGGCGGGCATGCTGGTGTTCAAGGGGCTTGCGCTCGCGGTGCTGCAGGGCCGGTCGGTCGGGCCGTTTCCGCCGACCTTCCAGAAGCTGTCGTCGGGCTTCATCCCCGAGCTGTTTCCGAGCGCCGGCACGCTCTATCCGACCTCGCTCCTGATCGGCGTCGTGCTGGCGTTCGCGCTGGTGCTCGCGAGCGCCAAGAGCAGGGCGCGCGAGCAGTCGCACGGCATCGAGGTCGAGCCCTACGCGTTCTTCGTCGCCAAGAGCATCGCGCTGGCGGGCGCGGTGCTCTACTTCACCTATCTGATCGCCTCGCATCGCGGCCTGCCCAACGTGCTCGTCATCATGACGGTGCTGATCGCGCTGTACGGCTTCGTCACGCGGCGGACCGTGATCGGCCGGCAGATCTATGCGGTTGGTGGCAACGCCAAGGCCGCGAAGCTGTCGGGCGTCAAGACCGAGCGGCTGACCTTCTTCACCTTCGTCAACATGGGCGTGCTGGCGGCGCTCGCCGGGCTGGTGTTTGCTGCGCGGCTCAACACCGCGACGCCGAAGGCCGGCCTCGGCTTCGAGCTCGACGTGATCGCCGCCTGCTTCATCGGTGGCGCCTCGGCCTATGGCGGCGTCGGCCGGGTCGGCGGCGCGGTGGTCGGCGCCATGATCATGGGTGTGATGAACAACGGCATGTCGATCCTCGGCATCGGCATCGATTATCAGCAAGTGATCAAGGGCCTCGTCCTGCTGGGCGCCGTCTGCATCGATGTCTACAACCAGCGCCGGTGATTGCCGCGCAGTCATGATCCTGCGATAGGATGGCGGCGCAACGCAGGAGAATGCCGCGTGAAACTGTCCCATGCCGATGCGCTGAACATCGGAAGCATTCTCGCCGAGGTCGGCCGCACCGAGATCATGCCGCGGTTCCGCCGCGTCCGGGAGATCGAGGTCCGTACCAAGACGTCGGCATTCGACGTGGTCACCGAGGCCGATGAAATTGCCGAGCAGGCGATCTCGGCGGCGCTGCTCCGGGCGTTTCCGAATGCGGTCGTGATCGGCGAGGAGGGCACGGCACGCGATCCGGCCGCGCTCGATCAGGTCGGAACCGCGGAGCTCGCGTTCATCATCGATCCGATCGACGGCACGAGGAATTTTACCTCGAGTCTGCCGCTGTTCGGCTCCATGGTGGCGGCCACGATGCGCGGCGAAATCGTGTTCGGCGCGATCCATGACCCGGTCAGCAACGACACTGCATTCGCGCTGCGCGGCGAGGGGGCGTGGCTCGAAATGCCGGACGGCAGGCGGCATGATTTGAGGGTGGCCCCGGCGGTGCCGGTCAAGCAGATGGACGCGGTGGTCGGTGTCAACTTCCTGCCGGAGCCGTTGCGCGCAACTGTCGCCGGCAATCTGTCCAGGCTTGGCGTCAGCGCCTGGCTCAGATGCGCCGCGCATGAGTATCGCATGGCGGCGTCGGGCCATTGCCATCTCTTGTTCTACAACAAGCTGATGCCGTGGGATCATGCCGCCGGCTGGCTGTTGCATCGCGAGGCCGGCGGCTACAGCGCACATTTCGACGGATCGCCCTACAAGCCGGTCAATCTGACCGGCGGCTTGCTCTGCGCGCCCGACGAAGCGAGCTGGCATGCGGCACAGCAGGCGATCCTGACGCCGCCGGGTAGGGTGGGGTGATGTGCGTTCGGAATAGAGTTTCGAGCTCAACTGTCAAGCAACACGCTCGGTGTCGTCCCTGCGTAAGCAGGGACCCATACTCCGCGGCGGGTGTTGTGATTGGGACTCGTAGTTCCGGCGTCGCGCAATAACGACCGTTTGTGGTTATGGGTCCCTGCTTTCGCAGGGACGACGTCGAACATGCTGCACGCCCGTGAGTCAAACACCCGCGTCGTCGCGACGCGAATTGCCTCAGCTTTGCGTCTCGTCCCACCCTCTCATTGAACAGAGCGCGCAGGCGCACTATTCGCTGCCGACCTCGCCGGTGATGATGTTGCCGAACAGCTTCCAGCTCTCGCCCTCGAACCGCATCAGCTGCGACTGTTCGATCGGACGGAAGTCGTTCGCGCTGGTGTTGATCCTGATCCCGGGCAGGATCATCTTCGGCGCAAAGTTCTTTAGGCTGGCGGCCTGCTTCATCACGTTCTCGCGCGTGAGATCGTCGCCGCATTGCTTGAGCACTTGCGCCAGCGTTTGCGCGGCGGCGTAGCCATAGACGTGATTGCCGTTGGTCTTGTCGCCGTCGGGCATGTACTTGTCCATGAACGCCCGCCATTCCTTGGTCTCGGCATCGTCGTTCCAGATCGTGTCGGTCGGATCCTTGAGGTAGGCGACCGAGATGATGCCCTGCGAATGCTCGATGCCGGCGGCGCGCATCACCGAGGCGACCGAGGTCGCGGTGGAGGTCAGGAAGAAGGTCGGCTTCCAGCCGAGCTCGGCGACTTTCTTGATCGTCTGCGCCGCGCCCTTCGGCGCCGCCCAGGTGAACAGGATATCGGCGCCGGAGGCGCGCAGCGCCACGATCTGCGAATCCAGCGTCGGATCGGTCAGCTCGTAGGACTTGTCGGCGACGATCATGCTGCTCGCCTTGTCGCCGAGGCCGTCGCGCAGCCCCTTGAGCGCATCCTTGCCGGCATCGTCGTTCTGCCAGAGCACCGCGATCTTTCCGTTCGGGAATTTGTCGAGGATGTATCTGGCGTAGATCCGTCCTTCGCTCTGGTAGTTCGGCTGCCAGCCCATCGTCCAGGGAAAGCCTTGGGGATCGCCGAAGCGCGTCGCGCCCGATGCGATGAAGAGGTGAGGGACCTTCTTGCCGTTCAGATATTTCTGGATCGCGACATTGGGCGCGGTGCCGAGCGGCTGGAACACCAGCAGCACCTCGTCGCCCTCGACCAGCTTGTGCGCCTGCTCGACCGATTTCGGCGGCGAAAAGCCGTCGTCGTAGCTGACGAAGTTGACCTTGCGTCCGTTGATGCCGCCCTGGTCGTTGATCATCCTGAAATAGGCCGCCTCGGTCCGGCCGATCGCGCCGTAGGCCGAAGCAGGACCGCTATAGGGCATGATGTTGCCGATCTTGATCTCGGTATCCGAGACCCCCGGGCCGTAGTTCTTCTGCGCGAGCGCGGGCGACAGCGCGCCGATCGTTACCGCGGCCGCCAGGCACGCACGAAGACAGAATCCGTCCAACATCCCTCAGTCACTCCCTGATTGTCCGCTGATCGCCGTGTGGCGCGCGCGCGGTTCCCTCGGTCGACGGCCGGTGCGTTGACGCCAGGCGACAATTATCGTATGCGCTTCCAGTCTGGAAACGTTTCCAGACTAGCGCGCGTTCCCACCGATGGCAATATTCTTGCGGCCGGAGAGATGTGACAAATGAGCAGACTGGAGCAGACGAGCCCGGACCATGGCGCGAGGCCGCCGCTGGTCGCCGAGTGCGATGCGGTCGTGGTCGGTGCCGGCTTCGGCGGGCTCTATGCGATCTATCGGTTGCGCGAGCTCGGGCTGAAGGTGATCGGGATCGAGGCGGCGTCCGACGTCGGCGGCACCTGGTACTGGAATCGCTATCCGGGCGCGCGCTGCGACATTCCGAGCCTGTTCTATTCCTACACCTGGTCGGAGGAGCTGCGGCAGGAATGGCGCTGGAGCGAGAAATACGCCGCCCAGCCGGAGATCCTGCGCTACGCGCAGCGCGTCGCCGAGCGCTTTGATCTGCGCTCCCTGATCCGCTTCGACACTCGCGTGACGAGCGCCGACTGGGACGAAGAAGGCGAGAGCTGGACGTTGCGCACCGATCGCGGCGATTGCATCGTCGCATCGACTTGTGTGATGGCGACCGGCAATCTCTCGGTACCCAACAAGCCGAAGCTCGCGGGCCTCGCGCGTTTTCGTGGGCCGGTCTATCACACCGGGCAGTGGCCGCATCAGGAGATCGACTTTTCCGGCTTGCGCGTTGCCGTGATCGGCACCGGCTCGTCGGGTGTGCAGACGATCCCGATGGTCGCAAAGGCGGCGAGCCGCCTGACCGTATTCCAGCGCACGCCGAACTACTCGGTGCCTGCACGCAATGCGCCGCTGTCCGAAGCCGACATTGCTGCCGCCGAGCCCGTGATCGCGAAATATCGCGAGAGCCTCGAGACGCCGGAGTTCGGGCGGGTTCCTGCGAATGCCTTCGACGCGCCGGTGCCCGAGCGGGACGCGCAGTGGGCGCGCTATGAACAGCTTTGGGAGCAGGGCGGCGGCGGCATTCTGACCGCATTCCCGAACATCCTGACCGATGCGGCCGTCAACGACGTCGCCTGCGATTTCGTGCGCGACAAGATCCGCGGCATCGTGCACGACGGGGCGACGGCGGAGGCGCTGTCACCGAAGGATTATCCGCTCGGCGTCAAGCGTATCTGCATCGATACCGGGTATTTCGCGACCTACAATCTGCCGCATGTCGAGCTGGTCGATTTGCGCACGGAGCCGCTGACGACGGTCACCGAAGCGGGCGTCGAGACCGCGACGCGGTCGTTCGCGCTCGATGCGCTGGTGCTGGCGACCGGCTATGACGCGATGACCGGGGCGCTCGCCGCGATGCAGATCCGCGGGCGCGATGGCGCGACGTTGAAGGAAGCATGGGCCGATGGCCCCAGCGCCTATCTCGGCCTGATGGTGTCGGGCTTTCCGAACCTGTTCGTCGTGACCGGGCCAGGTAGCCCCTCTGTCATCGGCAATGTGATCCATGCCTGCGAGAATCATGTCGAGTGGATCGCGGCCTGCCTCGACAGTATGCGTACCAAGGGATTGACGCGGATCGAGCCCGAGCCCGACGCGGAGCGCGCCTGGATGGCGCATGTCGCCGACGCCGCCAGCCGCACGCTCTATCCGAAGGCCAATTCCTGGTACCAGGGCGCCAACATCGCAGGCAAGCCGCGGGTGTTCATGCCCTATGTCGGCCAGGGCTACCGCCACCGCATCGCGCAGATCGCGCAGCGCGGTTATGAAGGGTTTGTGCTCCGCTGAGAGCGGCGCTATGAGCGCCGTCTATCTCCGTCATTGCGAACGCAGCGAAGCAATCCATCGCGCGGCATATGCGGGACGATGGATTGCTTCGTCGCTATCGCTCTTCGCAATGACGAAGTTATGGAATCGTTTCCAGATTGGAAAGATGAGAGGATCACAGATGGACATCAAGCGTGCAGGATCGATCGCAAGCCGGCGCGGCAACGCCGATTGGTTCAGCGGCACCGTATGGGCTGATGCGATCGTCAATGCACCCGCACCCGCGCGTGTGCAGGCCGCGCGCGTCACCTTCGAGCCGGGTGCGCGTACGGCGTGGCACACCCATCCGCTCGGCCAGACGCTCTACGTCACGGCCGGCGCCGGATATGTGCAGAGCTGGGACGGCCCGATCCGCGTGATCCGGCCGGGTGACGTGGTATGGATTCCGCCGGGCGAGAAGCATTGGCACGGCGCGGCGCCAACCACGGGCATGAGCCATATCGCGATCCACGAAGCGCTCGACGGCGACTACGCGACCTGGATGGAGCACGTCTCCGACGCGCAATACGCAGCGGCGCCGCTGGCCGATTGATGGCGCGGCGCTACTTCCGCCCCCGCGCGGGCGCTGCCGGTGCGGCGCAGGAATGGCGCAGGATGAGGCGCGTCGGCAGGAACACCGGGGCGCTGCTGCCGGCCTTGTCGCTGTCGCGGATTCGTTCCAGCAACAGCCGCGCGGCGGTGCGGCCGACCTCGTTCATGTCCCAGCTCAGGGCCGAGATCGCGGGCGTCGCATGGCGGGCGAGGTCGGTGTCGCCGCTGCACACGATCGATACGTCCTGCGGATAGCGCAGGCCGTTGCTGGTGATCGCCTCCAGCACTTCGGCAAGCATGCTGGTGCCGAGCGAGATGATCGCGGTCGGCGGCTTTGTCATTTGCAGCAGCTGGCACACCGAGCTGAAGGCGGTGTTGGCGCCCTGCATGTGCGGGCGGATCAGGGTCGGGTCGACCTCGATCTTGGCCTCCTGATGCGCCTGCCGGTAGCCCGCAAGCCGCTCCGAACTCGGCAGCACCGCAGCGCTTCCGGTCAGCAACGCGATCCGGCGATGGCCGAGGCCGATCAGATAGCGCGTTGCCTCCAGCGCGCCGCCGCGGTGATCGACGCGAACCATCACACTATCAGGTACCTCGCGGTCGACGGTGACGCAGGGCAGGTCGAGCGTCGCCAGCCCCTTCATGAAATCCTTGTGGGAATTGTCGCCGGCGAACAGCAGCAACCCATCCATCTGGCGCCGCCGCACCGCCGACAGGAACGCCGCCTCGCGCGCCTCCTCATGCTTGGTCGCCGCCAGCATCAAGAGGAAGCCGGCGCGCTGGAATTCCTCCTCCGCCGCGCTCACCATGCCGGTGTAGTGCGGATTGGAGAAATCGGCGACCATGCAGCCGATCGTGTTGGAGGCCCGCGAGCGCAGCGCCTGCGCGGCCTGGTCGGGCTCGAACCCGAGGCGCTTCACCGCGCGCATGATGCGGGCATGCAGCTCGGCGCTGGTGTAGATGCCGCCATTGAGGGTGCGGCTGACGCTTGAGACGGAGACGCCGGCCTCGGCCGCGACGTCACGAATCGTCGGTCGTGTCCGTCGCGTCCTGGTCATCGGTGATCGGGCCCTGTCGGTTCGGCATTGCCGCCGTCAGGCGCGCAGGGTGCGGCGTGCAGCAGACGGCATCGCCGAACCTAATCAGGCTCCGCCGCGAATCTCAAATGATTCTTGTGAGTCTTGGGTTATCGCCGTGATGCGCTCAGGAACAGCGGCCGGAAGATATCCAGAAATCCGGTCGCGGCCGGCGTCAGTGGGCGGTTCTTCAGCCGCAGGATCCCGATCTTGCGAACCAGCGGCGGCGACACCAGCCGCCTGACGATCACGCCGCGCGGCGCCCGCGGCGGCACCGCCGAGGCCGGAACGATCGAGATGCCGACATTGGCTGCGACGAAATCGTAGAGCGTGCCGAACTGCTCGACGATGGTGCTGTGATTGAGCACGATGCCGCTTGCGGTCGCGGCGCTGTCGATCTGCTTGCGCAGGCCCGAGCCGGTCGGAAGCGAGACGAAGGTTTCGTTGCGCAGTTCGCGGAGGCTCAGCGTGCTGTTGTTTCGCAGCGGATGGCGCGAGGGCAGGATCGCGAAGCAGGACTCCTGCACCGCGTCGTCGCTGACCACCTCCTGGCCGAGTGCGGTGACGTTGCCGACGCCGAAGTCGGCGAGGCCGCTGCGCACATCTTCATAGACCTCGCTGCCGAGGCCCTCGCGCAGGTGGATTTCGACGCCGGGATGCGCCTTCCTGTATTTCAGCACGGCCTCCGGCACCACGTGGTGCGTGAGTGACAACAGGCAGGAGATGATCAGGCGTCCCTTGATCTGCTCGCCGAGTGCGCGGGCGTTGTCGACCTGGGCGCCGAGATCGGCGAGCAGGCGCTGCGTCGATGCCGTGAATTCGCGGCCCGGCGCGGTCAGGATGACGTTGCGCGTCGATCTGAGGAACAGCGAAACGCCGAGCTGCCGTTCGAGCTGCAGCACCAGACGGCTCACCGCCGACTGCGTCATGCCGAGGTCGGCGGCGGCCGCGGTGAAGCTGCCATACACCGCGACCGAGTTGGCGGCGCGAAGATGTTTGAGGCTGACCTCGAACCGGCGTGGGCGTCGCTCGCGCATCATTCATTCCATTTTCGCATCAATAATCCGGATCGGAAAATATTTGACCTATATGCCCGCCGCGTCAACGATGAAGACAGCCACAGAGCAGCAAGCGGGAAGGGAAATTGCGGATGACGGCGAGCCTGACGATGACGAGGCAAGGCGCGCTGCACGGTGTCCGCGTACTCGATCTCACGCGGTTCTATTCAGGTCCGTTCGCGACCTTGATGCTGGCGGGTTTCGGCGCCGAGGTCATTCGCATCGATACCCCGGAGCAGGGCGATCCTACCATGACCGGCCCGCCGTTCCTCGGCAAGGACGGCGTCTCGCTCGACCGCAAGCATGACAGCGATCTCGGTCTCGCCTATCTGAAGCGCTGCCGCGACAAGAAGTCGATCACGCTGAACATGCGCACGGCGGAGGGCATGGAGCTGTTCCATGCGCTGCTGCGCAAGTCGGACATCCTGGTCGAGAATCTGCGTCCCGGTGCGGCCGAGCGGCTCGGGATCGACTACGAGGCAAACCGCCAGGTCAATCCCGCGATCGTGCATTGCGCGCTGACCGGCTACGGCTCGACCGGCGCCGACCGGCGTCTCAAGGCGTACGATTTGATGATCCAGGCAGCATCCGGCCTGATGTCGATCACCGGTGCGCCGGATGGCAGCCCCAGCAAGGCCGGCACCGCGCTCGCGGATGGCATCACGGGCGCCTTTGCCGTCTCCGGCATCCTCGCCGCGCTGACCGAGCAGCGCGTGTCGGGACGAGGCCAGTTCGTCGATGTCGCGATGGCTGACTGCCTGTTGTCGCTGGTGCTCGACGAGCCCTTGGATTGCTACCCGCAGATGGGGATGGCGCCACGGCAGGGCAATCGCATCATGCGGTTCTCGCCGTTCAACACCTATGCCACGCGCGACGGTGCGATCGCGCTCGGCGCCGCCACGAATGAGGACTGGCTGGCGCTGCTCGGTGTGATGGACCGGCTCGACCTCGCCGCGGACGCGAAGTTCATGAACACCGGCTGGCGCGTCGCCAACAACACGATCGTCGATGCGATCGTCAGCGAATGGACGCTGGGCCGCACCACGCTCGAGGCGATCGAGGCGCTCAATCGCGGCGATGTCGCCGCGAGCCAGATACGCGACATCGACGACATCCTCGCCTGGGAGCATCTCGGCGCGCGCGACATGCTGCAGCCGGTCGTGCATCCGACCGAGCCGCTGGAGCAGCGCGTCATTGGCGCCGGGTTTCCGATCAAGATGGGACGGACGCACAAGGGATACACCGCGCCGGCGCCGACGCCCGGGCAGAACAATCAGGAGATCTATGGCGGGCTGCTCGGCCTCTCCGGGCAGCGGATCGACGATCTGACGTCCAGGCGGATCATCTGAGAGCAAGAAGGCCGGCACATGCATGCCGGCCCAAGCGGGAGCGTCGAGATAGTCATGGCGAAGAAACGAACACCCACAGCTGCAGCGATCGCGTTGCTGGTCGGCGGCGCGATGCTGACGCCGGTTCGGGCGGCGGATGTGCAGCCGGTCAGGATCGGCGTGCTCACCGATATGTCGGGGATGTACCGCGACATCATGGGGCCGGGCTCGGTGCTCGCTGCCAGGATGGCGGTCGAGGATTTCGGCGGCAAGGTGCTGGATCGTCCGATCGAGGTGATCTCCGGCGATCACCAGGCGAAAGCCGATGTCGGCGCGGCGATCGCCCGCAACTGGTTCGACAATGGCGGTGCAGACGTCGTCGTCGATGTCGCGCAATCCGCCGTGGCGCTCGCCGTGCAGGAGCTGGCGCGGACGCGCAACAAGATCGTCATCCACGGCGTGACCGGAAGCCCCGCAATCACCCAGCAGGCCTGCGCGGCGACCGCTTTCTCGTGGTCGCTCAACGCCTACGCCATCTCGGCGCCGCTGCCGAAGCCGCTGATCGAGCGCGGGCTCGATACGTTCTTCTTTCTCTCGGCCGACTATTCCTTCGGCAAGGCGATGGAGGATGCCGCGGCGGGCGCGATCAAGGCGGCCGGAGGCAAGGTGCTGGGCTCGGTGCGCTTCCCGCAGAACAATCCCGACTTCAGCTCGTTCCTGCTGCAGGCGGTGGCGTCAAAGGCCAAGGTGATCTGGCTGATCTCGGCGGCGGAGGACACCACCAACGCCCTGAAGCAGGCCAAGGAGTTCGGCCTCGCCGAGGGCGGGCAGCACATCGTGGTGCCCCTGACCTACATCACCAATGTGCACGCGCTCGGCATTGCCAATGTGCAGGGCCTCACCTTTGCGACCCCGTTCTACTGGGACCGCACCGACAAGACGCGCGCGTGGTCGGAGCGCTTCTTCAGGCAGCACCACGCAATGCCGACCATGGACCAGGCCGCGGTCTATTCGGGAACGCTGCATTATCTGCAGGCCGTCGCTGCCGCCAGGACCCTGGACGGCCTGAAGGTCGCCGACGAGATCCGGAAGCTGCCGGTCAACGACATGTATGTCGAGAACGGTTTTGTGCGCGCCGACGGCTGGCTGATGCATCCGTTCTACATGGCGAGCATCAAGGCCCCCGGCGAGGTCAAGAAGCCCTGGGACTACTACACCATCGAGAAGGTCATTCCGGCATCCGAGGCGGCGCAGCCGTTGTCGGAGAGCCAATGCCCGCTCGTCGCTCAATCGCAATGACATCGGCAAAGGAGAGACAATGTCCCGCGAAGTTCTCAAGATGTATTCGGACTACAAGAGCCCCTATGCCTGGCTGGCATTCGATCCGGTGTTCGAGCTGGAAAAGAAGTTCGACATCAAGGTGCAGTGGCGGCCGTTCCAGCTCCGGATCAAGGGCTCCGGCCAGCGCAGCGTCTATTCGGAATACAAGGTCAAGTATTCCTACATGGATGCCCGGCGGTCCGCGAACGAGCGCGGCGACAAGAAGATCATCCGCGGCCCGCTGAAGATATTCGACACCGCCCCGGCGCTGATCGGCGGGCTGTTCGCGGAGAAGCAGGGGCGGCTGATCGAATACAGCCGCCTGGTCTACGAGCTGTTCTTCCGCCGCGAGCTCGCGGTCGACGAGGTCGATGCGGTGGAGCGCTTCATCGAGTCGCTCGGGATGTCCGGCGCTGAATTCCGCAGCTATTTCGAAGGTGACGGCCGGCGCGAATATGAGGAGGCTCAGCAGGAGAGCCAGGGCGATCATATCTTCGGCGTGCCGATCTGCGTCTTTCGCGGCGAGCAGTTCTGGGGCAACGACCGTGTGCCGATGCTCGAGCGGCGGCTGCAGGAGGCCGGACTGTCGCTGTCGCGCGAAAAGCAGCTGGCCTGAGCTGTGCCGGAGGCTCCGATGATCGATCTTCATTTCGCGCCGACGCCGAATGGCTGGAAGGTCTCGATCATGCTCGAGGAATGCGAGCTGCCGTACACCGTCGTGCCGGTCAACATCACGCGCGGCGACCAGTTCAAGCCCGAATTCCGCAAGCTCAATCCCAATGGGCGGATCCCTGTCATCGTCGACAGGGACCCGCCCGGCGGAGGCGAGCCGCTGACGATCTTCGAGTCGGGAGCGATCTTGCTTTACCTCGCGGAGAAGACCGGCAGGTTCGCTCCGCGTGATCTGCATGGCCGCACCCGCGTGCAGCAATGGCTGATGTGGCAGATGAGCGCGCTCGGGCCGATGCTGGGTCAGAACGGGCACTTCTCGCTCTATGCGCCGAGCAGGATTCCCTATGCGGTCGAGCGCTATGGCAACGAGGCGCGCCGTCTCTACGGCGTGCTCAACGATCGGCTGGGCAAGAGCAGCCACGTGGCGGGCGACGACTATTCGATCGCCGACATCGGCTGCTTTCCATGGGTGATGACTCACAAGGCACAGGGCTTCACGCTCGACGATGTCCCGCACGTCAGGCGCTGGTTCGCCGAGCTTCGTGGACGGCCGCTGCTCCAGAAGGGGCTGGCGGTCGGGCGGCGCGCGGTGCGCAAGACGCTCGACGCGCAGGCCCGCAGCAATCTGTTTGGAACGAGGCCGGCGGGCGGAAACGCGCCCGCCGAAACTCTTCAGTCACAACAACTGGACAATTGAGATGACCCTGCGTCCGAAAATGCTGACCGGTTATCGCGTGCTCGATATCACCCAGTTCGTCGCAGGCCCGACCTGCACGCGTCTGCTGGCCGAAGCCGGCGCCGACGTGATCAAGATCGAGCTCGCGCCGTTCGGCGACCGGTCGCGCTTCCAGGGCCTGAAGCCGCGGGATCCCGCGTACAAGAACACCTCGCAGAGCACGTATTTCTTCCAGCAGAACCATTCGAAGCGCAGCCTCGCGCTCGATTTCAAGCATGAGAAGAGCCGCCAGATCCTGACCCGGCTCGCCGCCAAGGCCGACGTTCTGGTGGAGAATTTTACGCCCGGCGTGATGGAGCGCGCCGGACTTGGTTATGAGACGCTCAGGAAAATCAATCCGCGGCTGATCATGTGCTCGATCTCTTTCGCGGGACAAACCGGACCGCTGAGCGATAAGCCCGGCTTCGACTATATCGCCCAGGCCTTCGCTGGCATCACCGGCGTGATCGGCGATCCCGACGGGAAGCCGGCGCAAGTGCCGGTGGCGATCGGGGATGCCTCGACCGGCGTTGCCGCAGCGATGGCCATAGGCTTTGCGCTGCTGCACCGCGAGCGGACCGGAGAGGGACAGTTCATCGAATCGACGCTGCTGGACACCTACTTTCACATGCACGAGGCCAACGTGCCGAAGGTCTCGCTGCGCGGGGATAGCTTCGTGCCGCAGCGGGAGGGCTCGCTGCATCCGAATGGCGGTCCAGTCGGGGTGTTCGATTGCGGCCGAGGTGAGTTTCTCGTGATCTGCGCGCTGGCGCATCAATGGCCGCAAATGGTTCGCGCGCTGGGGCGGCCGGAGCTCGAGAAGGATCCGCGGTTCGAGTCCGCGCGCGCCCGTGCCGACAACAGGGTGCTGGTGGGGGAGATCGTCGAAGCCTGGCTCAAGACGTTTCCGTCGCGCGATGCGGCGATCGCCGCGCTGGAGCAGGAGCGGATACCCTGCGCGCCGGTGCTGACACTGAATGACGCCATGGCCCAGCCGCATCTGATCGAGCGCGGTACGGTCCGCCATGTCAGCGATCCCCGGATCGGCCAATTTGCGATCCCGGGCGTGCCGATGCGCTTCTCGGAATGGCCGCAGCGCACCGAGCTGAGGGCCGACCTGCTCGGTGAACACAATGAGGAGATCCTGGGCGAACTCGGGCTGTCCGGGCAGGAGATCGACCAGCTCTATGCCGAGAAAGTGCTGGTGCAGGACAGGGAGCTGCGGGCCGGCAAGCCGCTCAGGCAGGCGAGCTGAGCGGCCACGATATCAGGCAGGGGCGTTACGCCGACGCGGGCTGGTCGAAATAGGCGAACGCGGCGCTGGTCAGGCCGCCGAGCAGCGACCAGAACACCAGGCTGGTCAGCGTGACCGCGACCACGAACTGATGCGACAATGACGAGGGCACGCTGGTCTCGACATGCTCCAGCTCGGGCGCGCCGATCAGATGCGGCAGCATGATCAAGACCACGCCGGCGATCGCGGCCGGCATCGAACGCCGGAAAACGATCAGCCCAAGGCCGGCGGATGTCGCCAGCACCGCCGTCACCCACCAAATCTGACGTGACAACAGTGGTGCGGTGGGGACCCCCGGTAGTTCAGGCGGCAGCCCAAGGCCCGGCGCAATCGTGAAGACGGCAAAGCCTGCGAGGCCCCACATCAAGCCTTCGTGCCACGAGATCGGCTCGCCGGTCGCGCCGCTGCGCACCGAAAAGAAGCCGCAAAGCAGCAGCGCAAAGCCGATCGCGGTCAGGATGTTCGCTCCCGCGGTATAGAGATTGCGCTCCAGGCCGTCGCGCGGCTCCCACGCCTCGGCGCCGTGATCATGTTCCGCATGATCGTGGACGAGGATGGCCTGCGCTGGCGCGGCGGCTTCGTGCTTGTGCTCGGCCGCCTTCTCATAGACCTCGGCCTTGAGGATCAGCGGAACGGTGCCGAACTGCTGGGCCGCAGTGACGATCAGGCCAACGATGAATCCGGCAATGACCGAGGAGAAGACGATCGAGCGAAACGTGCTCATGCCGACGAGATCAGTGGCAGGGGAAAGCGTTGGAATGGCGCACATCGTGCGCGGCGTTGTGGATCACGTCGATGTGCGAGAAGCCGACCACGCCGACGATGAACAGGCCGAGCGTCATCGCCATCAGGGACTGGGCAAGCCGTCCGACCCGTCCGGTCGCGACCGGCAGATGCGTGACCTGGGATTGCATGACCTGGGTTTGCGCGGCCGGGGACTGGCTCATGGTCGTTCTCCACATTCGATTTGGTCGGCTTCTAGCAGCTTTCGAGCGATGTCGCGACTGGTAAGATGCAGATTTGTTCCAAGAGGGATGCGCTTGCGCAGGATCTTGGAGCGCGCCGCGGCCCTGAACGCGTCTTCAAACCGTGCGAAATAACCGATGCAGCCGTCCGGCGTCGGGTCGGCGCCAAGCAATGTTCGAAACGCGCCCCGATGTACCGCACAGATGGCGCCGTGCTCCGGGAGCGGAAAAACCAGGGAGGCGATGTCGGCGCGCCAGTGGGCAGCGCTGTTCGAGGCGCCGCTGCCGGTCGGAGATTGGTCAGCGCCGGATGGTGAATTCATCCGGACCTCGCCGCGATTCCCACTTGGCCTGCTCGAGCTCTGGACGGTCGCATTCCGCCTGGGGGTAACCGATACAGAGGTAGCCGATGAATTTCCACGTATCGGGTATTTCCAGAATCTCGTGAACGCGGCCTGGAGTGAAGATCGAGACCCAGCCGAGCCCGATGCCTTCCGCGCGCGCAGCCAGCCACATCGAGCAGATCGCAGCCACCACGGAATATTCTGTCGTCTCCGGCATCGTCGCGCGGCCGAGACCGGAGCCGATCTGGTCGCTCTTCTCGGCGAACACGGCGAGATGGCCGGGCGCCTCTTCAAGGCCTGAAAGTTTCAATGCGGCATATTTGGCTGCACGCTCACCGGAATAGGAACGCAGCGCGTCGGCGTTGCAGGTCTTGAAGTCCTCGATGACAGCGCGGCGCCGCGCCGCATCGTCGACAATGACGAACCGCCAGGGCTGGCTCAACCCGACCGAAGGCGAGAGGCAGGCGATCTCGATCAGCCGCTCGATCGTACCATCAGGCAGCGGCTCGGACCGGAAGCGGCGCACGTCGCGCCGCCACACAAAAAGTTCGTGCAGTTGCCGGCGAAACGCATCGTCGAACGAGACCATCGCGGGGCCGTTGGCGGGATCGGTCGGGTTGCTCATTTCAGCTTCATCGGCAGGCCCGAAACGACGAATTCGACCTCGTCCGCCGCACCGGCAATGCTCTGGTTCATGAGTCCTGCGGCGTCGCGGAAAGTCCGCGCCAGTGCGTTGTCGGGCACGATGCCGAGGCCAACCTCATTGGTGACCATGATGACCGGGCTGTGCTGGCGCGCCAGCGCGTCCGCCAGCCGCGCAACTTCCTGCGACCAATCGCGCTCCGCATGCAGCAGGTTGGACAGCCACAGCGTCAGGCAATCGACCAGCCTTGCGCCGCCGCCATCGGTCTCGGCCAGCGCCTCCACGAGATCGAGCGGCACCTCGCGCTCGATCCAGTCGCTGCCGCGGCGCGCACGATGCTTGGCGATGCGCTCATCCATTTCCGAGTCGAGCGCCTCGGCGGTCGCAACATAGACCGGTTGACCTGGAAAGCTGCGCGCGCGCAGTTCGGCGCGGCGGCTTTTTCCGGACCGGGCTCCACCGGTGATCAGAATGACGGCCATATGGACTCCTGTCGCGAACCGGTATCCGCCTCGCCTCGAAAACGCTCTAACCACCAATCGCGGTAAAAGACAAAGCCGAAATCCGCCCCGGAGGGCTTGCACTCGGCCGACGTCTTGCGCATCAGGGGGATCGCGGTTGAGGAGAGGTGCGTGGGTTTTGCGGGAGCGATGGCGGTGGCGATGGCTGTGGACGCCTTGATCGGCTGGCCGGCTTGGCTGTTTGCCCGCATCGGCCATCCCGTGACCTGGCTCGGCCGGCTGATCCATCTCGTCGATACCGCCTGGAACCGGGCCTCCGATCCGCCGGCGTTTCGGCGCATCGCCGGTGTCGCGGCGGCCATCCTGGTGATCGCGCTGGCGACGGCGCTGGGTTGGGCGGTTCAGTCCACGCTCGCATCCGGATGGGTCCGCGTCGTCCTCGTCGGTGTGCTGGCGTGGCCGCTGGTGGCGCTGCGCTCGCTGCATGATCATGTCGCCGCGGTGGCACATCCGCTTGCGTCCGGCGACATCGCGGCCGCGCGTTCGGCGGTCGCGCAGATTGTCGGTCGTGATCCCGCAACGCTCGACGACGCCGGCATCGCGCGCGCGACCATCGAGAGCCTTGCCGAGAATGCATCCGACGGCATCGTGGCGCCGGTGTTCTGGGGTGCTCTGTTCGGCCTGCCGGGAATCCTTGGCTACAAGGCAATCAACACGCTGGACTCGATGATCGGCCATCGCACCGAGCGGCACGAGGCGTTCGGCTGGGCCGCCGCCCGGATCGACGATCTCGCCAATCTGATTCCGGCGCGGCTGACCGGCTTGCTGTTCGTGCTGCTTGCCCCGCGCTTCTCGCGGGCGTGGTCCTGCATGTTGCGCGATGCGCGCCGCCATCGCTCGCCGAATGCCGGCTGGCCGGAAGCTGCGATGGCCGGCGCGCTCGGTGTGCGGCTCAGCGGGCCCCGCATCTATCACGGCAGCATCGCGAACGAGCCCTGGCTGAACGAGGGGGCGCGCGATCCGGCTGCCGCTGATGTCCTCACCGGGCTGAAGCTCTATCGTTACGCCATGATGCTGCTGGCCGCGGCGTTCGTGGCCCTGGCGCTGGCGTGAAGGAGCGGCGCATGCGTGAGCACGGCGGAAATCTCGACGTCGCCCAGCAGCGCTTCGGCGGCGCCGCGGAAGACTGGATCGACCTGTCGACGGGGATCAATCGGGTGCCGTATCCTGGCGTCGATGTCGAGCCGCGCCAATGGGGCGCGTTGCCGTCGCGATCCGAAATCGAGTCGCTGCACAACGCCGCGCGGCAGGCCTACGGGACCGACGCGCCGATCGCGTCGATGGGCGGGGCGCAGGCCGCGATTCAGTTGCTGCCGCATCTGGCGCCGCGCGGGCGAGCCCGGATTCTTGCGCCCACCTACAATGAGTATGCGGGGATATTGTCGGCCGCCGGTTGGGACGTTGCCGAGGTGTTCGATCTTGCGGCGCTCGCAGGCGCTGATCTTGCCGTCGTCGTCAATCCGAACAACCCTGATGGACGGCGTCACGATCGGCGCGAACTGCTTGCGCTGCTGCCGCGCGTTGGCCGGGTCGTGATTGACGAGAGTTTTGCGGACGCGGTACCTGACCTGTCGCTTGCAGGAGCGGCCGGACAGCCGGGGCTCCTGATCCTGCGCTCATTCGGCAAGTTCTACGGACTTGCGGGTCTGCGGCTCGGCTTCGCGATCGGCAGCGAGCCGGATATCGCTGCGCTTGCGGCGATGGCGGGGCCATGGCCGGTTTCGGGGGCCGCGATCGCAATCGGGCGGCGCGCCTTGCTCGATCGCGACTGGGCAAAGGCGACGATTGCCCGGCTCGCGGATGATTGCCGCAGGCTCGATACGGCGGCGCGATCGCAGGGCTGGACGCTGCTCGGCGGCACGCCGCTGTTCCGTCTCTTCGACACCGGCGACGCGTTGGCCGCGCAGGAGAAGCTTGCCCGCGCGCAGATCTGGTCGCGGGTTTTCCAGCAAAAGCCGGGATGGCTGCGCTTGGGCTTGCCGGGCAGCGAGACCGACTGGTCACGCCTTTCTGCCGCACTATCCGCTTAGCGCGCCAGCGCGAGCAGGCCCTCGACATCAAGATGGGTCTCGATGTGCTCGGCAAGCGCGTCGAGCGCGCTCTCGACCCTGGCGCCGTACGGCTGATCCGCAACGGGGATATCGAGCTGCGCAAGAAACGCCTTGCGAAATCCGTCCGAGGCGAACAGGCCGTGCAGATAGCTGCCGTGAACGCGCCCATCGCTCGACATGGCACCTTCCGGCGCGCCGTCAAGCGATGCAAATGGCCGTGCGCGATCCGGCCCGTCGGTGCGCCCGATGTGGATTTCGTAGGCGCTGATCGGTTGATGGGTCGCAGCGTGCACCGCGTTGACGCGGGTCAGCGTCTTCTGTTCGGTCATGGTCGTCGTGACATCGAGCAGCCCGAGGCCAGGCGTTTCGCCGGCGAGCCCCTCGATCCCGTCAGGATCGGCGACGCTTTGCCCAAGCATCTGGTATCCGCCGCACAGGCCGAGGATGTGGCCGCCGCGGCGATGATGCGCCAGCAGGTCGATGTCCCAGCCTTGCGCACGCA
Organism: Bradyrhizobium sp. AUGA SZCCT0105; assembly: GCF_018129565.1. Taxonomy (NCBI): domain Bacteria; kingdom Pseudomonadati; phylum Pseudomonadota; class Alphaproteobacteria; order Hyphomicrobiales; family Nitrobacteraceae; genus Bradyrhizobium; species Bradyrhizobium sp. AUGA SZCCT0105. Next base: position 1,855,776 of record NZ_JAFCMK010000001.1, read on the forward strand.
GGAAGGCAAGATCGCCGCGGGTCGATTTCGAGCCGGGCAGGATGACGAGCTTCGCGTCGCCCGGAATGGCTTCACCCGGCCGCACCATCACGAGATCGACGCCGGGTTCGAGCTTCAGCGGATCGAGGTCGTCGAAGTTAGCGATCCGCGACAGCGCCAGAAACGCGATCTTGCACTGGCCGGGCTTGCGCGCCTCGCCGAGCCCGAGCGCATCTTCGGCAGGTAACTCACCGGCGCGAGCGAACCAGGGCAGCACGCCGAAGCCGCGCCACGCGGTCCGGGCTTCGATCAGGCGGTAGCCGTCGTCGAACAGCGTCGGATCGCCGCGGAACTTGTTGATGACAAAGCCCTGGATCATCGCAGTATCATCAGGATCGATCACAGCCTGGATGCCGACGAGCTGCGCGATCACGCCGCCGCGATCGATGTCGCCGACCAAGACTACGGGCACGTCGGCCCTGCGCGCAAAGCCCATATTGGCGATGTCTGACTTGCGCAGATTGACCTCGGCAGGACTGCCGGCGCCTTCGACCAGCACCAGGTCGGCGCGCGCCTTCAGGCGCCCAAAGCTCTCCAGCACCGCGCCCATCAGCGATGGCTTCATGGCGGCATATTCGCGCGCGCGTGCGGTCGCGATCCGCTTGCCGTGCACGATGACCTGCGCGCCGACGTCGGTCTCCGGCTTCAGCAGCACCGGGTTCATGTCGGTGTGCGGCTCGACGCCGGCGGCAAGCGCCTGCAAGGCTTGCGCGCGGCCGATCTCGCCGCCGTCGACGGTCACGGCGGCGTTGTTGGACATGTTCTGCGGCTTGAACGGGAGCACGCGCAGGCCGCGCCGTCTTGCGGCACGCGCAAGGCCGGCGACGATGAGCGACTTGCCCACGTCCGAGCCGGCTCCCTGGATCATCAATGCGCGCGCCATGGTGATGTCTGTCAGAACTCGACGCCCGGCTGGGCCTTGATGCCGGACCGGAAGGGGTGCTTGACCAACGTCATCTCGGTGACGAGATCGGCGATCTCGATCAATTCGTCCTTAGCGTTGCGCCCGGTGAGCACGACATGCGTCATCGGCGGCTTCGACGTGGTCAGGAAATCGACGACATCGGCGATCGCCAGATAGTCATACCGAAGCGCGATGTTGATCTCGTCGAGCACGACCATCCGCAGGCTCGGATCCGCGATCAGCTGCTTGGCCTTTTCCCAGCCGGCTTGCGCTGCCGCGATGTCGCGGGCGCGATCCTGCGTCTCCCAGGTAAAACCTTCGCCCATCGCATGGAATTGACAGAGATCGCCGAAATGCCCGGTGAGCAGGCGGCGCTCGCCGGTATCCCAGGCGCCCTTGATGAATTGCACCACGGCGCAGGGAAAGCCGTGCGCCACGCAGCGCACGATCATGCCGAAGGCGGAGGAGGATTTTCCTTTGCCGGCGCCGGTATGAACGATGATCAAGCCCTTTTCACCGCTCTTGGTCGCCATGATCTTGTCGCGGGCGACCTTCTTTTTCGCCATTTTGGCCGCGTGGCGCGCATCCAATGAAGGGTCGGTGCCGACGTCGCGATCTTCAGCGTCGTTTCCATCAGAAATCATCACGTTCCTTCGGCTTGACAAGTGCGAGGCTAGGCCGAATGGTGACCCCGCGTTGGTTCCTGTCCTACGACAGGCGAAGAGGGAATGCGATAGGGCTCAGACCGCTGGGTTTGCCCAAAGCGCAGCCGCCCCCGCGACCGTGACCGGAGAGATGCCCAAGCCACTGATTCCCTGATGGAGTCGGGAAGGTGGGCATCAAGGGAGAAATCCTACTCCGCAAGCCGGGAGACCTGCCGACGCGATGTGTTTGAGACCGGCGGACGGGGTGTTCCGCGACGGGGAACGAGCCTGTTCACGTCAGGTTCGTGTGCCTCATCGCTTCCCGCAGTCAATCCAGGAAGGGCGATGAGCGTTACACTTCATGTCTGTATCACGTGCCGCGCCGGCCAGACGCTCGCCGAAGGCGAGCTCGCGCCCGGTGCGCGCCTGCATGCCGCGCTTGTTGAGGCCGGTGTGCCCGATGACGTCAATCTGGTTCCGGTCGAATGCCTGTCGGCCTGCAGCCAGGGCTGCTCGGTCGCGCTCAGCGCGCCGGGGCGGTGGTCCTATGTGTACGGCCGCCTGTCCGCTGATCATGCCAAGGATGTGATCGCCGGCGCCTCTGCCTATGCCGCGGCGCCTGACGGCATCGTGCCGTGGCGCAGCCGTCCCGAAATCTTCCGCAAGCAATCGCTTGCCCGCATCCCACCCATCGCCATCGTGCCGGAGGCCGCAGAATGATGACGCTCGCCAAGGTTCCGGTCACCGTCGTGACCGGCTTTCTCGGGTCCGGCAAGACGACGCTGATCCAGCATCTGATCCGGAATGCCAACGGCAAGAAGCTCGCGGTGCTGGTGAACGAATTCGGCAGCGAGGGCGTCGACGGCGACATCCTGAAGTCGTGTGCGGACGCCAATTGCCCGACCGAGAATATTGTCGAGCTCGCCAATGGTTGCATCTGCTGCACTGTCGCCGACGATTTTATCCCGGCGATGGAGCAGTTGCTCGCGCGCCCTGTGAGACCCGATCATATCGTGATCGAGACATCCGGCCTCGCGCTGCCGAAGCCGTTGCTGAAGGCGTTCGACTGGCCGGAGATCCGCTCGCGGATCACGGTCGACGGCGTGATCGCGCTGGCCGATGCGGAGGCCGTTGCCGCGGGTCGCTTTGCGCCTGACCCGGCCGCGGTGGATGCGCAGCGCGCGGCAGATGAGAATCTCGACCACGAGACGCCGCTGTCCGAAGTGTTCGAGGACCAGATCGCCTGCGCCGATATCGTATTGCTGACCAAGGCCGATCTCGCCGGAGCCGAGGGGATCAAAGCGGCCAAGGCGCTGATCTCGGCCGAGATGCCGCGCGAGGTGCCGATGTTGCCCATCGTCGACGGCGCGATCGACGCCCGCGTGATCCTGGGCCTCGAAGCTGCGGCAGAGGACGACCTCGCGTCGCGGCCGTCCCACCATGACGGTGAGGACGAACACGAGCACAACGACTTCAATTCCGTGGTGATCGATCTTCCGGAGATCGCGGATGTCGATGCGCTGATCGCGTCGATCAAGGGGCTGGCGCGCGAGCAGAACGTGCTGCGCGCCAAGGGCTACATCGCGGTCGAAGGCAAGCCGATGCGGTTGCTGGTGCAATCGGTCGGCGAGCGGGTCAGGCATCAGTTCGACATGCCCTGGGGCGCGCGGGCGCGGCAGTCAAAGCTCGTCGTGATCGGCGAACACGGCGACATCGACGAAGCCGCGATCAGGGCGCGACTAGGTGTCTGATGCACGTCGTCTTCCACGAGAGCCGCGGCCTTGAGGAGACCGCGACGCCAAGGGACCTCGGCCAGGATCCGGCCGATCTCGTGGTGTTGTCGTTTTCCGACAGCGATCTCGCCGCGTTCGCGGCCGGCTGGCGGCGGGGTCGCGCCGCGTTGCCGTCGCTGCGGCTCGCCAATCTTGCGGAGCTGCGCCACCCGCTGTCGGTCGATACCTATATCGAGCGGACGCTGTCGCAGGCGCGCGGCATCCTGGTGCGGCTGATCGGCGGCGAACCCTATTGGTCATACGGGGTGGCCGCGGTGCATCGTTTGGCGAAGGAACGCGGCATCGCTCTGGTGGTGCTGCCGGCGGATGGCCGCGACGATCTGCGGCTGGATGAATTCTCGACCCTGCCGGTCTCGACGCTGCGCCGTCTGAAGGTGCTGTGCGACAAGGGCGGCCCCGTTGCCGCGCAGGCCGTGATCGCGCAACTGGCGCTGGCGTCCGGCCTTTATGCCGGGCCGGTCGTCGGCGAGATCGATCTTCCCGAGATCGGCGTCTACGATTCGCGGCACGGTGCCGTCATGGCACTGCCGGCATCGGATGGCCGGCCGCTTATGCTGGTGACTTTTTATCGCTCCTATCTGGCGGCGGGCGACACGGCGCCGGTCGATGCGCTGATCGAGGCCTTGCGCGAAAAGGGATTCGATGCCCACGGCGTGTTCGTCACCTCGTTGAAGGCGGCGGGCGTGGCCGACTGGCTGCGCGCTCAGTTCGCGCAATGCTCGCCGGCCGCCATCGTCAATGTAACCGCGTTCTCTGCGGCGGGTGACGACGGCACAACGCCGTTCGATGCCGCATCGTGCCCGGTGTTCCAGGTCGCTCTGTCGACGGCGCGGCGGGAGGATTGGGCCTTGTCGCTGCGCGGTCTGTCGCCCGGCGATCTCGCGATGCATGTGGTGCTGCCGGAGGTCGACGGTCGCCTGTTCACGGGCGTTGTGAGCTTCAAATCGCCCGGTGAGCGCGATCCCGATCTGCAATTCGCGCATCTTGCGCATCGGCCGGATGCCGAGCGCGTCGCCGCGGTCGCCGCGCGTGTGGCAGCCTGGCATCGGCTTGCCGGCAAGCGCGCCGGAGACAAACAGCTTGCGGTCGTGCTCTCGAACTATCCCGGTCGTCCGCATCAGATTGCGCATGCCGTCGGCCTCGATGCGCTTGCCTCGGTGGAGACGTTGCTGGCCGATCTTGCGACTGCGGGCTTTGATCTCGCGCCGGTGGAGTCGCTGGGGGGCGTACTGCTGCACCGGAAGCTGACATGGGACGTGGCCGAATATCGCGCGGCGATCTTGAACTTTCCGCAGCAGCTCCAGGATGATCTTGCGCGCGTATGGGGCGAGCCGGAGGATGACACCGACTGCCGTGACGGCGCATTTCATTTCTCGGCGATCCAGAGCGGTAAGTCGATCATCGCGGTTCAGCCGGAACGTGGTGATGTCGGTCAACGCGATGCCGACTATCACGATCTCTCGCGCACGCCGCGCCATGCCTATGTCGCGTTCTATCTCTGGCTCAGGCAGCAGGACATCGATGTCGTCGTTCACATGGGCGCGCATGGAACGCTGGAGTGGCTGCCCGGCAAGTCGGTTGCGCTGTCATCCGCATGCTGGCCGGAAGCGCTGATCGGCGATCTGCCCGTTGTCTATCCCTTCATCGTCAATGACCCCGGCGAGGCGGCGCAGGCCAAGCGCCGGATCGGTGCCATGACGATCGGCCATCTGCCGCCACCGCTGGCGCAGGCGGCGGTGCCGGAGGGCTTGCGCAGGCTCGAGCGGTTGCTCGATGAATATTCGACTGCGGACGGCCTCGATCCGGCGCGGCGGCAGCGCCTGATCGCTGCGATCCGCGAAGAAGCGCGCACCGCCGGGCTGGAGGACGATCTCGGTCTCGCGGCGTCGGTCTCGGCGGCCGAAGCCATTCCGCAGATCGATCGTTTCGTCTGCGATCTCAAGGAAAGCCAGTTCGGCGACGGCCTGCATGTGTTCGGGCAGGGTGCCTGCGGCGAGGCGGAGAGGGCAGCGTTGCGCGATGCGCTCGCGGGCCGGCGTGTTGCGCCGGGACCGTCGGGCTCACCCTATCGCGGGCGAAGCGACGTGCTGCCGACCGGACGCAATCTGTTTGCAGTCGATCCGCGCGCGGTGCCGACGCCGTCGGCGCATGCGCAGGGCGTGAAGCTCGCCGAAGAGCTGCTGCGCCGTCACTTGCAGGATCACGGCGACTGGCCGAAAGGGCTGGTCGTCGATCTCTGGGGATCGTCGACGATGCGCACCGCCGGCGAGGACTTTGCGATGGCGCTGCATCTCGCCGGCATCGCGCCGCGCTGGGATCATGGATCGTGCCGGGTGTCGGGCTACGTCATCATCGCACCGGCAGAGCTTGGCCGTCCGCGGATCGACGTGACGCTGCGCGTGTCGGGGCTGTTCCGCGACGTCTTCTCGGGGCTTGCGCAGTTGTTCGAAGCTGCGACCGAGGCGTTGTCCGAACGCAGCGAGGAGAGCGACGAGAATCCTTACCGGCAGCGCGTCTCGCGCGTGTTCGGGCCTCGTCCCGGACACTATGGCGCCGGCATCGCGTCTGTCCCGGACGTCTTCACGGAGGAGGCGCGCGACGCGGCCGGCGAAGCCTGGCTGTCGGCATCGTCCTGGGCCATCGCATCCGATGGCGAGATACGGCTCGACCGCGCCGGCATCGAGGCACGGCTCGCCTCTGCCGACAGCTTCGTCCACACCCAGGACTTGCCGGAGACCGATTTGCTGCTGGCGGCGGACTATGCCGCGCATGAGGCAGGCATCGCCGCAGCGGCGCGGCGGCTTGGTACAAAAGCCCCGTCGCTCTATCACCTTGATGCGACCCGGCCGGATCAGCCGCATGCGCGGTCGTTGACCGAGGAAATCTCGCTTGTGGTGCGGGCGCGCGCCGCCAATCCCGCGTGGATCGCGGGCATGATGCGCCATGGCTTCCGTGGTGCTGCCGAAATTGCGGCGACGCTGGAGCACATGGCGGCGTTCGCGCACCTCGCCGGCGTAGTGCCGCCGCATCTGTTCGATCTCTATTACGAGGCGACGCTCGGCAATGACGACGTCCGCGCCTTCATGGCGCGCGAGAATCCGGCTGCGCTTTCTGCGATCGAAACCTGCTTCACCCGGCTGCACGACGCGTCGCTCTGGCAGACGCGGCGCAATTCGATCGCGGCGGCGCTGCAGGAGGCCTCATGAGCGCCGTCGCGATCAAGGGTTGGTGTCCCGGCGCGCTGCGGCCGATGCTATCAGGCGATGGCCTCGTGGTGCGCATCCGCCCGCGCGGCGGGCGGCTGGACGCGTCGCAGGCGACGGGAATTGCTGAGCTCGCTGCGCGATACGGCAACGGCCTGATCGATCTGACCAGCCGCGCCAATCTCCAGATCCGCGGCGTCGGCGATGAGGGTTATCCGGCGTTGATCGACGGACTCGCCGAGCTCGGGTTGCTGGACGCGGATTCAGATACCGAGGCGCAGCGCAACGTTCTGGTGACGCCGTTCTGGGCTGCCGATGACGACACGCCTTCGCTCGCGGCCGAGCTTGAGCGGGCGCTCGCCAGCGCGCAGCTCGATCTTCCGACCAAGTTCGGTTTCGCGATCGATGATGGCAGCGAGCGGGTGCTGGGCGGCGCGTCGGCGGATATCAGGATCGAGCGCGATCGCAATGGCGGACCGCTGGTGCGTGCCGATGGCGCACGGTACGGTCGCTCTGTCTCGCGCAGAGAGGCGGTGGATATCGCGCTCGCGATGGCCGAATGGTTTGTCACCTCCGGCGGAGCCAAAGCTGAGAAACGACGGATGGCGTCTCATCTGGCCGGCGGCGCGAGCCTTCCCGAATTGCTTCGCGGCGACGCCGAGCCAGTGACTCGATCGGCAGCCGCTGTGCCCGGCCTCTATTCGACTGGCGCGATGGTCGGCTTGGCCTTCGGGCAATTGCCGCACCAGATGCTCAGCCATCTCGCCGGATCCGCACAGGCTCTTCGCATGACGCCGTGGCGGATGGTGCTGGCGGAGGGGATGCATGGGATGCCCCGTGGCGCGGATCTCGTCACTGATCCCAATGATCCGGCGCTCCGCGTGATCGCTTGCAGCGGCGCGCCGCGCTGTCGTGAGGCGCATGCCGACACGCGTGCATTGGCATCGGCGCTGGCATCGTTTGTCCCGGCGGATGCCCGGCTTCACGTGTCCGGCTGCGCCAAGGGCTGTGCCCATTCCGGTTCGGCTGACGTCACCCTGGTTGCGTCACGCGAGGGCTTTGAGCTCATCCGCGACGGCACCACGCGGGATGCGCCGGTCATGCGAGGTCTGACCCGTTCGGACCTCGTCGCAAATCCCTCCGCGCTGATGGGAGGCCATTGATGCCGCACATCTATGAGACCGATGGCGCGGCGATCTATCGGCAGTCATTTGCGACGATCCGGTCGGAGGCCGACCTTGCCCGTTTCACGCCCGACGAGGAGCCGGTGGTCGTGCGCATGATCCATGCCGCGGGGATGGTAGGCCTGGAAGCGCATGTCCGCTTCACGCCCGGCATGGCTGCGCGCGCACGGATAGCCCTGCAGGAGGGCGCGCCGATTCTCTGCGATGCGCGGATGGTGTCGGAGGGTATCACGCGCGCACGGCTGCCGGCCGGCAACGCCGTGATCTGCACGCTCGGCGGTCCCAAGGTTCCCGAACTCGCACAGTCGATGCGCAATACGCGCTCGGCGGCGGCGCTCGAGCTGTGGCGGCCGCATCTGGCCGGTGCGATCGTCGCGATCGGCAACGCGCCGACGGCGCTGTTCCATCTGCTCAACATGCTGGAGGATGCCGAGTGTCCGCGGCCGGCGGCGATCATCGGCTGTCCGGTCGGCTTCGTCGGTGCGGCCGAGTCGAAGGCGGCATTGATGGCCAAGCCGCCGGTGCCGGCGCTGACGGTCGAGGGGCGTCTCGGTGGCTCGGCGATCACGGTCGCCGCCGTCAATGCGCTGGCGAGCCGGAGCGAATAGCGATGGGACGCATCATTTGTTGCGGGCTCGGCCCTGGCGATCCGGATTTGATGAGCGTGCGTGCCGACCGCATGGTGCGAGCGGCGAAGCATGTCGCCTATTTTCGCAAGAAGGGGCAACTCGGGCAGGCGCGGCGCATTGTGGAGGGTTTGCTCGCTGCCGGCGTCAGCGAATATCCGATGGAATATCCGGTCACCACGGAGATCGCTTTCGACAGTCCGGACTATGCGCGGCTGCTTGCGGGCTTCTACGACGAATGGACCGAGCGCCTGGTGCGACTCGCACGCGCGGTCGACATCGTCGTGCTGTGCGAAGGCGACCCTTATTTCTACGGCTCTTTCATGCACCTGCATGCGCGCCTGCAGGGGCGGGTCGAGATCGAGGTGATCGCCGGCATTCCCGGCATGGTCGGTTGCTGGAACGCGGTCGGCCAGCCGATCGCGCTTGCCGACGATGTGACCACCGTGCTGATGGGCACGCTGCCGGAGGCTGAGCTCGCGCAGCGGATGCGCAGCTCCGACGCCCTTGTCGTCATGAAGACCGGCCGCAATCTGACGAAGATCCGCCGCGCGCTCGCGTCCGCAGGCCGCCTCGACGATGCATGGCTCGTCGAACGCGGCACCATGCCGGATCAGCGCGTCGCCCGGCTCGCCGATCTCGCTGAGGCCGACTGTCCGTATTTTGCGATCGTGCTGGTGCACGGGCAGGGCCGGCGCAGGGAGGCGGGGCAATGACCGGCACGCTGACCATCGCGGGACTGGGGCCGGGCGACGAGGCGCTGATCACGCCGGAGGTCTCCGCTGCGCTCGCAGTGGCGACCGACATCGTCGGCTATGCGCCGTACGTGACCCGCGTGCAGCCGCGCGATGGGTTGACGCTGCATCCCTCGGACAATCGCGTGGAGCTGCAGCGCGCCGGCGAAGCGTTGCGGCTTGCATCCGAGGGACGCCACGTCGTCGTGGTGTCTTCAGGCGACCCCGGCGTGTTCGCGATGGCATCCGCCGTGTTCGAAGCGCTGGAGGACGCGCCGCAATGGCACGACCTGCCGATTCGCGTTCTGCCCGGTGTGACCGCGATGCTGGCGGCGGCGGCGAGTGCCGGCGCGCCGCTCGGACATGATTTTTGCGCGATCAACCTGTCCGACAATCTCAAGCCATGGCCGCTGATCGAGCAGCGCCTGCGGCTCGCGGCCGAAGCCGATTTCGCGATCGCGATGTACAATCCGCGCTCGGCTAGCCGCCCTCATGGCTTTGCGCGGACGCTCGAGATTTTGAAAGAGACGGGCTGCGGCGAACGCATCGTGATTTTCGCGCGCGCCGTCAGCACGCCCGAGCAGCGGATCGAGACCGTCGAACTGCGCGACGCGAAGCCCGAGATGGCCGATATGCGGACGCTTGTGATCATCTGCAATTCGACGACGCGGCGGGTCGGCCGCTGGGTCTATGCGCCGAGGCAGGTCCGATGAACGAGCCATGCCATCACCTCGCTCACGCTTTCGACCCGCGGCCGCTCGGGCAGCTGCGGCCGTGTGATCATGATGATGGGAAGGCCAAGCGCGCGGGCGGCGACGATCTTGGCGCGCGCGCCACCTCCGCCGGAATTGCGGGCGACGATCCACGCGATAGAGCGCGCCCGCATCATCGCGAGCTCGTCGTCGAGCGTGAACGGGCCGCGCGATACGATGACGTCGGCACCGGGCAAGGGCAGCCGCTCGTCGGGTGGGTCGACGAAACGCAACGTGTAGGCATGCTGCGGCCGGGCGCTGAAGGGCGCGATATGCTGGCGGCCGATCGCGAGGAACACGTTGGCGCGGCTGTCCGGCAACGCCGCGACCGCCGATACGACGTCCGCGACCTCGATCCAGCGATCGCCGGAAGTTTTGTCCCAGGGCGCGCGTTCGAGCGCGAGCAGCGGCGTTGCGGTTTGCGCGCAGGCGGCGACCGCGTTGCGGCTCATCTCGGCCGCGAAGGGATGCGTCGCGTCGATCACATGCGTGATGCCTTCGCGACGCAGATAGTCGGCAAGACCGCTGACGCCACCGAAGCCGCCGATCCGGGTCGGCAGAGGTTGTTCGGCAGGAGCGGCGGTGCGCCCGCCATAGGAATAGACTGCGTCGATCCCTGCGCGGGCGATCGCAACGGCGAGCGAATTGGCGTCGGCCGTTCCGCCCAGGATCAGGGCGCGCATCATGGGTAGTCCCTGGCTGACCATCATCGGCATCGGCGAGGATGGCCTTGCTGGGCTCTCCGACGCAAGCCGAAAGGTGCTGCGTGAAGCCGAAACTATTTTCGGCGGTGAACGGCACCTCGCGCTGGCCGGGATCACCGACCGCGGCCACGTCTGGCCGGTGCCATTCGATGCGGAGATCGTGCTCGAATGCCGGGGGCGACCGACTGTTGTGCTCGCCTCGGGCGATCCGTTCTGGCACGGCGTCGGTGGCAGCCTTGTCGGGAAATTGCAGCCCGGCGAATGGGTCGCGCATTCCGCTCCGTCGACGTTCTCGCTGGCGGCGGCACGTTTGGGCTGGCGTCTCGAGAATGTCATCTGTCTCGGTCTTCATGCCGCACCGTTCGAACGGCTGTTGCCGCATCTGGCGCGTGGTGCGCGGATCGTTTGCCTGGTACGCGATGGCAAAGCGGCTTCCGATCTCGCGCGATGGCTCACGGAGCGGGGCTGGGGTTCGTCGGCGATGTGGACGCTTTCAGCGCTTGGCGGACCGGGTGAATCCATCACGCAGCATCGGGCCGACGGCTATGCCGGCGATTCCGGCGACAGTCTGGTCACCGTTGCGCTGGAGGCAGCGGGATCGCAGGGGATCGCGCGCAGTTCGGGACTTCCCGACGCACTCTTTGCGCATGACGGGCAACTGACCAAGCGGCCGGTCCGCGCGCTGGCGCTGTCGGCGCTTTCGCCGCGGCCTGGTGAGCGGCTGTGGGATATCGGCGCCGGCTCGGGCTCGATCTCGATCGAATGGGCGCTGTCCGGCGGGACGGCGATCGCCGTCGAGGCCCGCGGCGAACGGGCCGCCAACATTCGCAGCAATGCGGCAAGCTTCGGCTTAACCCACCGGATCACCGTCATCGAAGGCGATGCGCCCGGCGTCCTGTCGAACCTCGAAGCGCCTGATGCCGTGTTCATCGGTGGCGGCCTCGATGCTGATATGTTCGATGCCATCTGGTCGCACATCGCGCCGGGAACGCGGCTGGTCGCCCACGCAGTGACCCTGGAAACCGAGGCGCTGCTGTCCGATCTGCATCAGCGCCACGGCGGCGAATTGATGCGAGTGGAGATTGCGCAGGCCGAGCCGTTGGGGCGGTATCGCTCCTGGAAAGCCGCGCGGCCGATCGTGCAATGGAGCGCGGTCCGATGAAAGTCGCGGGTCTGGGGTTCAGGAACAATGCCAGTGTCGCGTCCTTGCGCGAAGCCCTCGATGCGGCCGGCGGGCCCAACGGCCTTGCGGCGGTTGCGACGGTGAGCGACAAGGTCGGTGCTGTGGCATTGCAGGCGTTGGCACAGGAACTGGGATTGCCGATCCGGGGCATTCCTGCGGCCATGCTGGCTGAGATAGAAACCGCGACACAATCCGAACTCATCAACGCCAGGTTCGGAACGGGTTCGGTCGCCGAAGCCGCCGCGGTCGCGGCCGCCGGGAGCGGTGCGCGCCTGATTTCGGCGAGGGCCGTGTCGCAGGATCGGATGGCCACTGCAGCGATCGCGGAAGGAGACGGCGAATGACGGTGCATTTCATCGGCGCGGGGCCGGGCGCTGCCGACCTTCTGACCTTGCGCGGCCGCGATCTCATCGCCGCTTGCCCGGTCTGTCTCTACGCCGGATCGTTGGTCCCCGAGGGCGTGTTGGCGCATTGCCCGAAGGATGCGCGCATCGTCAACACGGCGCCGCTCTCGCTCGACGAGATCATCGCCGAGATCGCTGCGGCGCATGCCGAGGGCAAGGACGTGGCGCGGCTGCATTCGGGTGATCTCTCGATCTGGTCGGCGATGGGCGAGCAGCTGCGCCGGTTGCGCGCGTTGCAAATTCCCTATTCGGTCACGCCAGGCGTGCCGGCGTTCTCGGCGGCCGCTGCGGCACTGGAGGCCGAACTGACGCTGCCCGGCCTTGCGCAGTCGGTGGTGCTGACGCGCACGCCGGGTAGGGCCAGCGCGATGCCTGATGGCGAGACGCTGGCGGCCTTTGCCGCGACCGGCGCGGTGCTCGCGATCCATCTCTCGATCCATCTGCTGGACAAGGTCGTCGCCGAGCTCACGCCGCACTATGGCGCGGATTGTCCTGTGGCAATCGTCTGGCGCGCGAGCTGGCCGGAGCAGCGCATCGTGCGCGCCACGCTTGCGAGCCTCGATGCCGCGGTCGGCCCCGAGCTCGAACGCACCGCGCTTATCCTGGTCGGCAAGACGCTCGGCGCCGGCGAATTCGCCGAGAGCCGGCTCTATGCGGCCGATTATGACCGCCGCTATCGCCCGGTCGGAGCGGAGCCGCGCTTTCCGGGATCATCGCGATGACCGCGGGGCTCGTGATCTCTGCACCGGCATCTGGTGTCGGCAAGACGACGCTGACCCTGGCGCTGGCCCGCGCCTATCGCAATCGCGGGCTGACGGTGCAATGCCTCAAGAGCGGGCCGGACTATATCGATCCGGCCTTTCACGCGGTCGCAACCGGACGCGCATCCGTCAACATCGACAGCTGGGCGATGGCATCAGACGCGATCGCGCATCTGGCGGGCCGTGGTGCGGACGCCGATCTCGTGCTGGCCGAAGGCTCGATGGGATTGTTTGACGGCGTCGCAACGCGCGGCGTCTCGGGTACCGGCGCCACCGCCGATATTGCCGAGATGATGGGATGGCCGGTGCTGCTGGTGATCGACCCCTCCGGCCAGGCACAGACCGCGGCGGCAGTGGCGGCGGGATTGCGCGATTTTCGCGCCGGCGTGCGGCTCGCGGGTGTCGTTCTTAACCGTGTCGCCAGTGCGCGGCACGAAGCGCTGGTGCGCAGTGCCATGGCCGGCGCGGGCATTCCGGTATTGGGTGCGCTGCCCCGTCACGCCGAGATCGCCTTGCCCAAGCGTCATCTCGGTTTGGTGCAGGCCGAAGAGCAGGTTCAGATCGATGGCTTGATCGACGAGGCCGCGCGCTTCGTCGTCGAGCATGTCGATCTCGACGCCGTGCTGCAATCGGCGCGCCCCTGGTCGCCGCAATCGGCCGCGCGCCGCCTCGACATCACACCGCCCGGCCAACGCATTGCGCTCGCGCGCGACGCCGCATTCTCCTTCGTGTACCCGCATACGCTGGAAGCCTGGCGCGCGGCCGGCGCCGAGATCGTATCGTTCTCGCCGCTCGCCGACGAAGGCCCCGACGTGGACGCCGATGTGTGCTGGCTGCCCGGCGGCTATCCCGAGCTGCATGCCGCGCGGCTTGCTTCCAACACGCGATTTCTTGGGCAATTGCGCGCCTTTGCCGAGGCGAAGCCGGTGCATGGCGAGTGCGGGGGTTACATGGTGTTGGGCACCGCGTTGACCGATGCAGAAGGCGTGCACCATGAGATGGCGGGATTGCTCGGTCTTGAGACCAGCTATGCCAAGCGGCGCATGCATCTCGGCTACCGGCTCGCCGAGCTCGCCGCGGCGATGCCCGGGCACGGTCCCGGCGCACGCCTGCGCGGCCACGAGTTTCATTACTCGACGATCATCGCGCAGCCGGACGCGCCGCTCGCGGTGGTGCGCGATGCGACCGGCGCGATCGTGGCCGAAACCGGATCGCGGCGGGACAATGCAACGGGTACATTCTTCCATCTGATTGCGGAGGACCGGTGAGCGGATTCGTTTCCTTCGTGTCGGCCGGCCCCGGCGATCCCGAACTCCTGACCATGAAGGGAGCCGCGCGGCTGCGCGAGGCCGACGTGGTGCTCTATGATGACCTCGCCTCGGGCGCGATCCTCGATCTCGCGCGCTCCGGCGCCAATCTTGTCGCGGTCGGCAAACGCGCCGGCCGTCTCTCGGCGAAGCAGCATCATGTCAGCCGGCTGCTGGTCGACTACGCGGCGGCGGGCGTGCGCGTGGTGCGCCTGAAATCCGGTGACGCCGGCATCTTTGGACGGCTCGAGGAGGAGATCGAGGCGTTGCGCGCGGCCGGCATCGGCTACGAGATCATTCCCGGCGTGACCTCGGCCTCGGTCGCCGCGGCGCAGGCCGGCATTCCGCTGACGCGGCGGCTGACCTCGCGCCGGGTCCAGTTCGTGACCGGCGCCGATGTGACAGGCGAGTTGCCCGCGGATTTGAATTGGGCGGCGCTGGCCGATCCGGAAGCGACCACTGTCGTCTATATGGGCCGGCGCACCTTTCCGGCCTTGGCCGCAAGGCTGATCGCACATGGCCTCGCTCCCGAGACGCCTGCGCTGTTGGCGGAGTCGCTCGGCCACGCCGACGAGCGGCTTGTCCGCACCACGATCGCAGAGCTCGCCGAACGGCTCACGCATGCAGGCGCTGCCACGGCGGCTGCCGTCATTCTGTTCGGTTCGCTGGCGCCGGAGCAAGGTTGATACGGCCATGTTGATGCTTTCGCTGATCGGTATCGGATGTGGCGATCCGCAGCAGCTCACGCTTGCTGCGATCGCCGCCATCAATGCCGCCGACATGGTCCTGATCCCACGCAAGGGGACCGCGAAGTCGGACCTCGCCGACTTGCGCCGAACGATCTGCGCGGAGGCGTTGAACAACGACCGCACGCGCATTGCCGAATTCGACCTGCCGATGCGTGACGCCGGCGAGGCGGACTATCGCAAGGGCGTCGACGATTGGCACGATGCGGTCGCTGCGACCTGGTCACAGGAAATCGCGCGCCATCTCGGCGGCGAGGGCCGCGTCGCCCTGCTGATCTGGGGCGATCCCTCGCTCTACGATTCGAGCCTGCGGATCGCGCAACGGCTCGATCCGTTGCCATCGATCGAGGTGATCCCGGGCATCACGTCGATCCAGGCGCTGTGCGCGGCGCATGCGCTGCCGCTCAACGAGATCGGCGAGCCGTTCCTGGTCACGACTGGCCGGCGGCTCCGCGAGGCCGGTTGGCCCTCCGGCGTCGACACCATCGTCGTGATGCTCGACGGCGGCGCCGCATTCGAGACGCTGGATCCGGAGGGCTTAAAGATCTGGTGGGGCGCCTATCTCGGCATGCCCGATCAGATCCTCATGGTGGGGGAGTTGGCCGAGGCGGGCCCTCGCATCGTCGCCGCGCGCCGCGATGCGCGGGAGCGGCACGGCTGGATCATGGACAGCTACGTCCTCAAGCGGCGATCGTGATCGAGGGATTGCGTCGGCCGTCCACGCAGCGGGGCGGTTATCCGGTCTTCAACCCGCGAATCGAGGGTTGGATCGTCAGGCGGTAGGCCACGAGCGTGTCGCCATCGAACTGCTCGAGGGTTGTGTCGCAGACGGGGCAGCGATACTCGCCCTTGCTTCCCGATCCGGATGCCAGCTCAAGGCGCCGGAATCCAGCCCCGCAGCGCGGACACGTGACGTCGTCCTTCTTCATCAACTCACCCCAGAACAACACCGGCGGTATTTTGTAACCTAGACCGCACGGCAGAACTATGGTCATGGCCGGGAGAGCGACCGATCATTCCTGCATGGCAACGCCGATGCGATCGAGATCGAACATCCGGGGTCGCCAGTCCGATCCCGCACAGGAACGGACCGGCAACTGCGACGCATTCCGCAAACTCAGCAACAGCTTATGGCGTGGCGTCGAAGCACGATCCGACTTCGCCCGCACCGCAACAATGGCTGCGATGTCGCGACGCCCGCGGTCTCCCGGTCCCCGATCAACGCGCGATCGCCGGCGAAACGCAGGGTTCGCCGGCGATCCATCGCCATCGGCGGACGTCACCTATCGCCGCGTCAGGCGAACCACGTCCTGCCTCAGCAGGTAGAGCGACACGGCGAGCAGAACGACGTCCTTCATCAGGAAGGGCACGTTGCCGGTCATTGCAGGGAAGCCTCCTGCGGCAACGTCCCAACCATCAGGCATGAACGGGATGATGGTGACGGTCGCGATGAAGGTGCCGGTCGAGCCGAGGGCGCCGAGCACGCCGAGGCGCTTGTCCCAGAAGCCCGCCAGCAGCAGCGAACCGAACGTCCACTCCGAGGCGCCGAGGAAGTAGCTGGCGCCGGCATGGCCGAAGACTGGATACAGCCACCAGATCAGCGGCCCGTTGCTGATGAACGGGACCAGCCGTTCGAATTCGTACGGAAACCACTTCTGGTAACCGAAGAACAGGAACATGATCACCATCGCGGCGCGGACGACGTGGTAGTCGAGATCATCCGCAAGCAGGCCCGACCTGTAGAGTGCGCGGACAAGCGGATTCTGTGTGGTGTTGGTAAGCGTGGTCATGGTCGTGATCCCTTTGTGTGGCGCGGTCGCACTAGGCGACCGCGGGGAAGTCGATGTCGGTGTCGTTGATGCGGTTGAAGACGTTGGTGAAGACGATGGTCGCGAACGCCAGGCTGATCTCGACCAGCTGCGCGTCGCTGTAGCCGGCGGCCTTGATCGCGGCGAAATCCGCGTCGCTGACGGTGCCGCTCGACTGCGCGAGCTTACGGACGAAATGCACCAGCGCATCGCGCTTGGCGTCACCGGTCGGCGCGCCGTCGCGGATCTGCTTGAGGACGTCCGCGTTCACGCCGGCGAGCCTGGCGAGATGGGAATGCGCGGCGACACAGTAGTCGCAGCCGCCGGCTGCGCTGATGACGAGCTTGATGATCTCCCGATCGCGCTTGGAAAGGCTTCCGCCGGCGAGCACCGCATCGGCGGCGAGCATCGACTTGAGCGCGGCCGGGCCGTGGGCGGCGATCGCCGCGTAGGCGTTCGGGACGCTGCCGGCCGCCTTCTTGATCTGGGCGTAGATCTGGCCTGACGGGCCGGTATCGGTTTCGAGATTGGGGACTGAGAGACGGGACATGGTGGCACTCCTTGTTGGGGTTGGTGAACGATTGCGGAGTGACAATAGGATCGAGATGTGAGACATTGAATGTCGATTAGGCGCGCATATATGCTCAATCGTCTCAATCCGGTCGCTTTGGGGGACTGCCATGGATTGGCTCAGCCGGCTGTTCGCGATGATGCCGGTGCGTGGGCGGCTCGATCTGCGTTGCAGCTACAGCGTGCCCTGGCGCATCGACCAGGGGCCGGGCGCGTCCAACGAGATCCCCTATCATGCGGTGCTTGCCGGCTCGGCGATCCTGGACGATCCCGCAGGCGGTCGGCCGTTGCTGCTGAAGACCGGCGACATTCTCCTGCTGCCAGGCAACCCGCGACACGTGATGCATGACGGCAGCGGGGCGGCACCGCTGCCGGCGCGCAACCGGGCGGCACAGAATTTCACGATCAGCGAAAACCTGGGTTCGGACGAACGGCTTGATTTGCTGTGCGGACACTTCGCGATTGCACCCCCGCACGACCGTCTGCTGCGCACCTATCTTCCGCCGCGTCTTGTCGTGCATGCCGGCCCGCGCACGGGAAAGGGAACGGCCGCACAGCTCGCCGGGCTCGTGTCCCTGATGCGCAGCGAAACGGCCGACGATCATCTCGGCGGCCGCGCCATGCTGGACGCGTTGTCCACGGCGATGTTTGCGCTTGTGCTGCGGCTTGCGAGTGAGACCGATGACAGGTCACACGGTCTGCTTGCACTGGTCGGCGATCCCCGCCTTGCGCCGGCGGTGGCGGCCATGTTCAACCAGCCTGCGCGCGCATGGTCGCTGCCGGAGCTGGCGCGTCTCTGCAACATGTCGCGCGCCACGCTTGCACGGCAGTTCCAGGAGAAGCTTGGGCGATCGGCCAGCGATCTGCTTACCGATATCAGGATGACGCTTGCGGCGAACGAGTTAAAGAGATCGTCGCGTTCGACCGGCGCCGTTGCGGAGATGGTCGGCTACCAGTCCGAGGCCGCCTTTCAGCGCGCCTTCAAGAGCCATATGGGCGTGACGCCGGCGCAGTGGCGAAAGGTGCAACCGTCAGAGCCGGATGCTGTGGCGAGTGTCGCCGCACCGGGTGATCCGGAACGCGCCGCACAAGCTTGACCCACGTCGGGCAGCGGCCGATGGGCGATCGCCACCGGCCGCACTGCGCGCTGTCATGCCTTGACGGCGGCGGCTTGCTGGAGAACTGCGATCATGTCCTCGGGCTCCGGGCGGCGGGTATAGTCGGGGTTCACCTCCGAGTAGAGGATCACGCCGTCCTGTCCGATGACGTAGCGGGCCGGCATCGGCAACGTCCAGCTCGGATCGTCGTTGAAGGTCGGCAGATCGTTCTTCAGCTGCTTGTAGAGCTCGACCAGATAGTCGGGCAGACGGAAGCGCAGTCCGAAGACGTCGCCGATCTGGCCCTTCGCGTCGGACAGGATCGGGAAGGAGAGCTTGTTCTGGCGCACCGACTTCCGGCTGTTCGGCGCGGTCTGCGGCGAGATCGCGACCAGCGACGCGCCGTATTTGTCGAATTCCGGCTTGGCGGCTTCGAGCGCTTGCAGCTCCATGTTGCAATACGGGCACCAGACGCCGCGGTAGAAGCTGAGCACCAGCGGACCGCGGTTCAGCAGGTCGGCCGAGTTGACGACATTGCCGTCGGGATCCCGGAGCGAGAAAGCAGGGGCGACATCGCCCGCCTTTTTGGCGCGCTGGGCGGCACCGGATGCGATCAGCTCCGCGGTGGCGCGGTGCATGATCTCGATGACGGCTGGCGGAACGTTGTAGGGCGGCTTTCCGGCTTCGAAATCGGCCTTGAAAGCGTCGAGCTTGGCTTGCAGCGACATGGCGGTTCTCCTTTGCTTCTGCGTGGTGGACGGCAGCGCCGTCCGTTTGTTGAAATCACACGCAGGAAGCTAACGGAGATGGCCGCGCAGGGTAGCGCTGCCGCTGGACTAGCGCTTATTCCTGGCCGGAATAGGCGCGAACTGCTTCAACCGGCGGATGACGCGTCATGCATTGAAGCTGCGCTCGAAGAAGTTCACGAATGCGCGGGCCTTGGCAGTCGCGGCGCGCCCGGTCGGAAGCACGGCCCAGAGATCGAGCGCGGGCAGGCTCCACTCCGGCAGGACCGCACGCACCGTGCCCGCTTTCAGTTCGGGGGTGAACATCCACTCCGAGGCGATCGCGAGCCCGGCATCGGCGAGCACCGCAGCCCGGACGCCTTCGGCCGCGGTGACCCGCAACCGGCTCCGCACCGTGACGGCAAGTTCGGTGCTCTCGCGTTGAAAGGACCACACGCTGCCCTCGCGGAGATAAACGACGGCCTGGTGCCGGCTCAATTCGCTCGGCGCGGCCGGCGTGCCGGCGCGGTCGAAATAGGCCGGCGTGCCCAGTACGAGGCGCTTGCATCTGGCGACACGGTGGGCGGTCAGCGCCGAATCCGTCATCTTGCCCATCCGCAGTGCGACGTCGATGCCTTCCTGCACGAGATCGATCTGGCGGTCGTCGAGCGCGACTTCGAGCTCCAGCTCCGGGTGCTGCGCGAGAAACTTCGGCAACATCGGAATGAGATGGATGCGGGCGAAGGTGACGGCGGCGCAGACCCGCAATCGGCCCTTGAGGCCGGCTCCGGCGCCGCGCGCCGCGATCTCGGCCTCGGCCGCCTCTTCAAGCGCGCGCCTGGCGCGCTCGAGATAGCCGAGCCCCGCTTCGGTCGGGGTGAGGCCATGGGTCGAACGCGTGAGCAGCTTGACCCCGAGAAATTCCTCGAGCTGCGCGACCGATTTCGAGACTGCCGGCTGGCCGACCCGGAGCTGTCGCGCCGCTCCGGAGAACGAGCCGGTCTCGACCACCCGCACGAACGTCTCCATCGCCGCCAGACGATCCATGGCTATTCTCCGCAGGAATGAGCGATCATGCCCATCCTGTCACGGTCCGAGGCGATTGGCCATTTCCAGACGTGCGCCGGCAGTGGAGCCGGCAGGCTACGACTTGCGATGCCTCGCATTGACCGCGATCGCGGCGGCGGCGGTGCGGTTCTCGACGCCGAGCTTGGCGTAGATCTGCTCGAGGTGCTTGTCGACGGTGCGCGGGCTTAAGCCCAGGATCTGCGCGATGTCGCGGTTGGTCTTGCCCTTGGAGAGCCAGGACAGCACCTCGCCCTCGCGGGTGGTCAGGCCGAGCTCGCTGGAGAACTCGGCCGGCATGTCGCCACTGGTGTCCTTGGCCAGCCGCAGCAGGAATTCGTTGGGCCCGAGCTTGCCCATGAACTGCAGGCGAAGCTGCTCGCTGCCGGGGAATGGCGCCACCGTTGCGGTCTTCCCTCCGGCTTTGCCCTTCTGCGCCTGTTCAAGCCATTGCGGCATCGGCTCCGGCAGCACGAAATTGTCGGCAGCGTCGGCGAGCGTATCCGACAGCAGCCGCTGTGCCTGCGGCGTCGCCCACAGTAGCGCGCCTGAGCTGTTGACCGCGAGCAGATAGCGGCCGGAGACGTCCAGCGCGGCGCGGGCGCTCTGCGTCATCCGCGCATTGGCGAGATGCACCCGGATGCGCGCCAGCATTTCCTCGACCACGATCGGCTTCGTGACATAGTCGACGCCGCCGGCCTCCAGCCCGCGCACGATGTGCTCGGTTTCGGCCAGCCCCGTCATGAAGATGATCGGGACGCCGTCGAGCCCGGCGTCGCGCTTCAGCCGCCGGCAGGTCTCAAAACCGTCCATGCCGGGCATCACGGCATCGAGCAGCACGATATCGGGCGTGATCTGGTCGACGATGCGCATCGCGGAGGCGCCGTCGAGTGCGACCATCACGGTCATGCCGGCGCCGTCGAGCGCGTCGGTCAGCAGGCGCAACGTCTCGGGCGAGTCGTCGACGACGAGCGCGACGTCGCGCTTTCGCTGTTCAATGGTCATAGCTGTGCAATGTTTTCAACGTCGCCATATATTGATCAAGATCGAACCGGTCGATCAGGGTGCGCATCTGGCCGACGAAATCGGCATGTTCGGGACATTCGTTGCCGATCTCGTCGAGCTTGAGCTGGATCGCCCTGATATAGCCGAGCTGGCCGAGGCTGATCAGCTCTTCGACATATTTCACCGGCGGGCGCGAACCAGTGTCGGGCTTCCATTGCGGGGGCGGAATCTGCTCGGCCTCATACTGCCACTCGATCTTGAGCAGCTGGCGGATGCTCTCGAGCAGCCGCGGGATATCGATCGGCTTCATGAGGTAGCCGTCGTGGAACGGTTGCGCCAGCGGCGCGCCGTGGGCTTCCAGCGCGCTTGCCGAGATCATCAGAATTCGTGCCTGATGATGGCCTTCGGAGCGCAAGGTTTCAGCGACCGTCCAGCCGTCCATGCCCGCCATCGAGATGTCGAGCAGGAACATGTCCGGCCGGCAATGCTGCGCGAGGGCAAGGCAGCCCGGTCCGTCCGGTGCACTGAGCAGGATGAAGCCGAGTGGCGCCAGGATCTCGCGCAGGAGGTCGCGGTGGGTCGGGTCATCGTCGGTGATCAGGATCGTCTTGCGCGGGCCGTGATAGCCGTACACCGGAGCGTCGACCGGCGCATCGCGGCGTGGATTGGTGACCTCGGAGAGCAGCAGCTTGACGCGGAAGGTGCTGCCGGTGCCGACCGTGCTCAGGACCTTGATGTCGCCGCCCATCACGCCCGCGAGCAGGCGGCTGATGGTGAGGCCGAGCCCGGTGCCGGTCTGCGGCTGGCTGACGCCAAGCGCGCCGCGCTCGAACGGGGCGAAGATCCGCTCGAGGTCGTCGGGCTGGATGCCCGGCCCGGTATCGATCACCTCGAACTCGGCGACCGGGCTGCGATAATGCACCACGAATTGCACCTTGCCGGTCTGCGTGAACTTGATCGCGTTCGAGAGCAGGTTGATCAAGATTTGCCGCAGCCGCTTCTCGTCGGCATAGACCACGACCGGCAGCACGGCCGGCCGCCTGAACACGAAGTCGATGCCCTTGGCCGCGGCCTGCAGGCGGAACATGCCGACCAGCTGCTCGAGGAAATCGTTCAGCCGCACTTCGTCGCGCGACAGATAGAGCCGGCCGGCCTCGATCTTGGAGATATCGAGAATGCCGTCGATAAGTCCCGACAAATGGTCCGCGCTGCGGCGGACCACGCGTACTTGCCCGCGTGGCCGCACCGGGAGACTGTCGTCCTGCTCCAGCAGCTGCGCGTAGCCGGAGATCGCATTGAGCGGCGAGCGAAGCTCGTGGCTGAGGCCGACGACGTATCGGCTCTTGGCGAGATTGGCGGCCTCGGCCACTTCCTTGGCGCGCTGCAATTCGGCATCGGTGCGCTTGTGGGCGTCGATCTCCTGGATCAGAAGCGTGGTCTGCCGGCGGGTTTCGTCTTCCGCGGCACGCCGGCTCTGTTGCGCCAGCACGAACAGCCACGCGACGACGCCGATGATCAGGGTCAGCGCAAAGAACACCTTCCACAGCACGTCGGCCAACAGCTCATTGGCATGCACGGCCGCGGTGGTCTGCAGGTAGATCAGCCCGAGCACCAGCGCCACGAGACCGGCCGAGACCGCGAACACGCCGAGGTAATGTCCGAGTTGCGAGTTGATGCGGGCGTAGATCGGCTGCGGCATCACCTTGCCCAGCGCGTCCGAGACTTGCGCGCCGATCCGCCCATGCGGCTTGCAGAGGTCGTGGCAGCGGGCGTCGAGCGAGCAGCACAATGAGCAGATCGGGCCGGCATAGGCCGGACAGGCGGCCATGTCCTCGGGCTCGAACGCATGCTCGCAGATACAGCACTGGATCGATTCAAGGTTCTGCCAGCTCCGCTTCGGCTTGCGTGCGATGTAATACTTGCCGTCGGTCGCCCACGCAATCAGGGGCGCCGCGATGAAGGCGACCGCAAGCGCGACGAAGGCGGACAGCGCCTTCGCGGTCGGGCCGAACAGGCCGTAGAACGCGCTGATCGAGACCACGGTCGCAATCGTCATGGCGCCGACGCCGACCGGATTGATGTCGCAGAGATGGGCGCGCTTGAACTCGATATGCTGCGGCCGCAAGCCGAGCGGCTTGTTGATGACGAGATCGGCGACCAGCGCGCCGACCCAGGCGATCGCGACATTGGAGTAGAGCGCCAGCGTCTGCTCCAGCGCCTTGTAGACGCCGATCTCCATCAACAGCAGCGCGACGACGACGTTGAACACCAGCCACACCACGCGGCCGGGATGCGAGTGGGTGAGGCGGGAGAAGAAGTTCGACCAGGCGATCGAGCCGGCATAGGCGTTGGTGACGTTGATCTTGACCTGCGACAGGATCACGAACGTCCCGGTCAGCGCCATTGCAAGATCCGGTTGCGACAGCACGTAGCGGAAGGCTTCGAGATACATGTTCGCGGGTTCGGCCGCGTGCTCGGCCGACACGCCGTGGCTGAGCGCAAAGAAGGCCAGGAACGAGCCGGCGAGCAGCTTGAGCGCGCCGAGCACGATCCAGCCGGGACCGGCGCTGAGCAACGCGATCCACCAGGCCTTTCGCGAGGTGCGGCGGTCGCGCGGCAGGAAGCGCAGGAAGTCGACCTGCTCGCCGATCTGCGCCACCAGCGCGAACACGACCGAGGCCGCCGTGCCGAACAGCAGGAGATCGAGGTTGCCCGCGGGATCGCCGTGCTCGCCGGCGAACTTGCGCCACTCGGTGAACGAATGCGGATTGGCCCAGGCGATCGCCGCGAACGGCATGATGTGGAGGATCACCCACAGCGGTTGGGTCCAGAGCTGAAAGCGGCTGATCAGCGTGATGCCGTAGACGACGAGCGGAATGATCACGACCGCGCTGATCAGGTAGCCGATCGGCCGCGGGATGCCGAAGCACATGTCCAGCGCGCTGGCCAGGATCACGGCCTCGATCGCGAAGAAGATGAAGGTGAAGGAAGCGTAGATCAGCGAGGTGATGGTCGAGCCGATATAGCCGAAGCCGGCGCCGCGGGTCAGCAGGTCGATGTCGATGCCGCTTTTCGCGGCATGGTAGGCGATCGGCAGTCCGCAGAGGAAGATGATGACGCTGACGACCAGGATCGCCGCGGAGGCGTTGATCGCGCCGTAGTTCAGCGTGATGGTGCCGCCGATCGCCTCGAGCGCAAGGAAGGAGATCGCGCCGAGCGCGGTGTTGGCGACGCGGGCGGCGGACCAGCGCCGCGCGCTCTTGGCGGTGAAGCGCAGCGCATAGTCTTCCAGCGTCTGGTTGGCGACCCATTGATTATATTGGCGCCTGACGCGGTCAATCCGCTGCCGCCCTGCCACTCGCTCTACTCCTGGTCCACGATGCTCTGATCGCGGGCAAATCCCGTACCAAAAACCTACGTCGCTATTTTGCGGTGCAGTATACGCGATCTCACGTATCAGTGCGCTGCACAAAAGTGAGCAATCCTCGCCCGATCAATAAGCGTTCTCGAACCAATGGGGTGCTCATGTCAGACGAAACCAAACCAGGCCTGAAGTCTCCGCTCCGCCGCAAGCTCTTGATGGGAATGGCGGCTTTGCCGGCTGTTTCGATGCTGGGGCGTCCCGCTTTTGCCGACGTTCCTGCAACCTCCGCGGTCAACACCACGGGTCTTGCAGTCACCGATAGCGAAGTCACGGTCGGTATCCTGCATTCGGTGACCGGCACTATGGCGATCTCCGAGACCGGATCGGTCGAGGCCGAGAAGCTCGCGATCGAGCAGATCAACGCCGCCGGCGGCGTGCTCGGCCGCAAGATCAAGTTCATCCAGGAAGACGGTGCGAGCGACTGGCCGACCTTCGCGGAAAAGGCGAAGAAGCTCCTGGTCAACGACAAATGCGCGGCCGTGATGGGCTGCTGGACCTCGGCCTCGCGTAAGGCGGTGCTGCCGGTGTTCGAGCAGTACAACGGCATGCTGTACTACCCGACCTTCTACGAAGGCCTCGAGCAGTCCAAGAATGTGATCTACACGGGGCAGGAGGCGACGCAGCAGATCATCGCCGGCCTCGACTGGGTCAACAAGACCAAGGGCGCCAAGAGCTTCTATCTGCTCGGCTCGGACTACATCTGGCCGCGCACCTCGAACAAGATCGCGCGCAAGCACATCGAGAACCATCTGCAGGGCTGCAAGGTCGTCGGCGAGGAATACTTCCCGCTTGGCTCGACCCAGTTCAACTCGGTGATCAACAAGATCAAGCTGACCAAGCCGGACGTGATCTACGCGATCATCGTCGGCGGCTCGAACGTCGCGTTCTACAAGCAGCTCAAGGCGGCCGGCATCGACCTGTCGAAGCAGACGCTGCTGACGATCTCGGTCACCGAAGACGAGATCGACGGCATCGGCGGCGAGAACATCGCCGGCGCCTATGCCTGCATGAAATACTTCCAGTCGCTCGACAATCCGAACAACAAGGCCTTCGTGCCCGCGTTCAAGAAGATGTGGGGCGAGAAGACCGTGATCGGCGACGTGACGCAGGCCGCCTATCTCGGTCCGTGGCTGTGGAAGTTGACGGTGGAGAAGGCGGGCTCCTTCGACATCGACAAGATCGCTGCGGCTTCCCCCGGTGTCGAATTCAAGGGCGCGCCGGAAGGCTATGTCCGGATCCACGAGAACCATCATCTGTGGTCGAAGACCCGCGTCGGACGTGCCAAGGCCGACGGCCAGTATGAGCTGATCTACGAGACCGCCGATCTGGTCGAGCCGGATCCGTTCCCCAAGGGCTACCAGTGAGTTCTAGCGCTTAAAGCGCAACCTCACTTCAACGCGTCGCGGCGTGGACGTCATCGTCCACGCCACGGAACGAGCGTCGCTTGACCGGCGGCGCGTGCCCTTTGGAATGACGGAGGACCAGATGTTCGGCGACTATTCGATCAGCGATCTCGGCGCCATCCTTGCGATGCAGGGATTTGCCGGGCTCATCCTGTTCTCCGTCTATGTGCTGATGGCGCTGGGGCTTGCCATCATCTTCGGCCAGATGGGCGTCATCAACATGGCCCATGGCGAGTTCATGATCCTGGGCGCCTACGTCACCTGGATGACGTCGAACGCCGTGCAGCACGTCGCGCCCTGGCTGTTCCCCGGTTACTTCTTCATCGCGATGATCCTGGCGTTCATCGCCTCCGGCGCGCTCGGCATGCTGGTCGAATGGGCGCTGATACGCCATCTCTACAAGCGCCCGCTCGATACGCTGCTGGCGACCTGGGGGCTCAGCCTGATCCTGCAACAGGCCTATCGCTCGATCTTCGGCGCGCGCGAGGTCGGCGTCGAATTGCCGGAATGGATGATGGGTTCCTGGCAGGCGACCGACTCGATCCAGATCCCGATCAACGGCATGTTCGTGATGGCGCTGACCATGCTGATCACGATCGCGGTCGCCTACGTGCTGTTCTGGTCGAGCTGGGGCAAGCAGGTGCGCGCCGTGGTGCAGAACCGCGTGATGGCAGGCGCCGTCGGCATCAATACCGAGAAGGTCGATCGCTACACCTTTGGCTTGGGTTGCGGCATCGCCGGCATTGCGGGCTCGGCCTTCACCATGATCGGCTCGACCGGGCCGACCGCCGGCCAGCTCTACATCGTCGACACCTTCTTGGTCGTCGTGTTCGGCGGCGCCGCTTCGCTGTTCGGCACCATCGCCTCCGCCTTCTCGATCTCGCAGACCCAATCGACGCTGGAATTCTTCCTGTCGGGATCGATGGCCAAGGTGATCACGCTCTTGACCATCGTCGCGATCCTGATGGTGCGTCCGCAGGGGCTCTTCGCGCTCAAGGTCCGCAAATAAGAACAAGCAGGCAGGTCATGGTCATCAACTCGCGCTTTTTCAATCGCTCCGAACTGCTCGGCTTCCTTGCGCTCGCGGTGCTGTTGCTTCTCATCCTGCCGCTGTCGCTGGATATCTTCCGCCTCAATTTGGTCGCCAAATACCTGACCTACGCCTTCGTCGGCATCGGCCTCGTGTTGTGCTGGGGCTATGGCGGCATCCTGAGCCTGGGGCAGGGCGTGTTCTTCGGTCTCGGCGGCTACTGCATGGCGATGTACCTCAAGCTCGAGGCGTCCTCGGTCGCGAACACCAAGATCCAGTCGACGCCGGGCATCCCGGACTTCATGGATTGGAACCAGATCACGCAGCTTCCGCTGTTCTGGAAACCGTTCCACAGTTTTCCGGTCACGGTGCTGGCGATCCTGCTGGTTCCTGCGTTGTTCGCGCTGATCATCGGCGCTGCGATGTTCAAGCGCCGGGTCGGCGGCGTGTACTTTGCGATCATCACGCAAGCGATCGCGGCGATTCTCACCATTCTGATCGTGGGGCAGCAGGGCTACACCGGCGGCATCAATGGCATCACCGACTTGCGCACGCTGCACGGCTGGGACATCCGCACCGATCACGCCAAGTTCATTCTGTATTTCGTCGAGGTTGTGCTGCTGTTCGGATGCATCGTTACCGCGCAATTCATCCGGCTGACAAAACTCGGGCGCATCCTGGTGGCGATGAGAGAGCAGGAGGATCGCGTGCGCTTCTCCGGTTACAGCGTCGCCAACTTCAAGATCTTCGCGTTCTGTGCCGCGGCGGTGTTCGCGGCGATCGGCGGCGCCATGTTCACGCTCGAGGTCGGCTTCATGTCGCCGTCCTTCGTCGGCATCGTGCCGTCGATCGAGATGGTGATCTACACCGCGGTCGGCGGCCGGATGTCGATCTTCGGTGCGGTTTGGGGCGCGCTGCTGGTCAATTTCGCCAAAACCAGCCTCTCGGAGTCCTTCCCGCAGCTCTGGCTGTTCGGCCTCGGCGCGCTGTTCATCGCGGTGGTGCTGACCTTCCCGAACGGGCTCGCCGGTGTCTGGGCGGACCATATCCAGCCGGGCATCGATCGGCTGTTCGCATCACGCAAATCGAAATCGGCGGCCGGCCTGGTCGCCGACGGCGCACCGGCCGAGTGAGGAGGGACCATCATGCTCGTCGGCCATCAGCCCAAGGATTTCCTGCTCGCGGTCTCCGGACTCACCGTGTCCTTTGACGGCTTCAAGGCGGTGAACGATCTCTCCTTCTATGTCGAGGAGAACGAGATCCGCGTCATCATCGGCCCGAACGGCGCCGGCAAGACCACCGTGCTCGACCTGATCTGCGGCAAGACAAGGGCCACGTCAGGCTCGATCCAGTTCCGCGGCCAGGAGCTGACGAGATTGCGCGAGAACGAGATCGTGCAGGCCGGCGTCGGCCGCAAGTTCCAGACGCCGTCGGTGTTCGAGGACCTCACCGTGTTCGAGAACCTCGAAATCTCCTACCCGCGCGGCCGCACCGTGTTCGGCTCGCTGACCTTCCAGCGAGATGAAGCCGTCAAGCAGCGGGTCGAGGAGGTCGCCGAGATGATCTTCCTGAAGGACCGCCTCAGCACCTATGCCGACCAGCTCAGCCATGGCCAGAAGCAGTGGCTCGAGATCGGCATGCTGCTGATCCAGGACCCGGACCTCTTGATGCTCGACGAGCCGGTGGCCGGCATGAGCGTCTCCGAACGCGCCAAGACCGCCGAGCTGCTCAACCGCATCATCAAGGACCGCTCGGTGCTGGTGATCGAGCACGACATGAAGTTTGTCGAGGACATCGCGCACAAGGTCACTGTGCTGCATCAGGGCCAGATCCTCTCCGAGGGGACGATGGAGCACGTCAAGAACGATCCTAAGGTGATCGAAGTTTACCTGGGTCATTAAGGAGCGCGTCGATGCTGGCAATCAATGATCTTCACGTCGCCTACGGCCAGAGCGAGGTGCTGCACGGCCTCAACGTCTCCGTCGCGCCCAACGAGATCGTCGCGATCATGGGCCGCAACGGCATGGGCAAGACCACGCTGATGAAGTCTCTGATGGGCATCCTGCCGGCCAAGAGCGGCAAGGTGACCATGGACGGCATCGAGCTCGGCGCGATGAAGAGCTACGAGCGGGTGGCGAAGGGGCTCGCCTACGTGCCGCAGGGCCGCATGATCTTCTCCACCATGACGGTGAAGGAGAACATCGAGACCGGGCTCGTGGTGTCAGGCGGCTCCGAGGTGCCCGGCGACATCTATGAGCTGTTCCCGGTGTTGCTCGAAATGAAGGGCCGCCGCGGCGGCAATCTCTCGGGCGGACAGCAGCAGCAGCTCGCGATTGCCCGCGCGCTGGCGACCAAGCCGAAGGTGTTGCTGCTCGACGAGCCGACCGAAGGCATCCAGCCGTCGATCATCAAGGACATGGCGCGCACCCTGAAACGGATCCGCGACGAGCGGGGGCTGTCGATCGTCGTCTCCGAGCAGGTCCTGAGCTTCGCGCTCGACATCGCCGACCGCGTGCTCGTCATCGAGAACGGCGAGATCGTCCGCGACGATCCGCGCGCCAGCGTCGATGCCGCACAGATCTCGAAATATCTGTCCGTCTAACCAGTAAACGAAGGGGAGCATCTCGATGCCTGATACACTGATCAAGGTCGATCTCAGCAAGTCGGCCTATGAAAACGACAAGATTCACAACCGCTGGCATCCGGAGGTTCCGATCGTCGAGTGGGTCAGCCCGGGCGACGACTTCATCATCGAGACCGTCGACTGGACCGGCGGCTTCATCAAGAACAACGATTCCGCCGATGACGTGCGCGACATCGATCTGTCGATCGTGCACTTCCTGTCCGGTCCGATCGGCGTCAAGGGCGCCGAGCCTGGCGATCTCCTCGTCGTCGACCTGCTCGACGTCGGTCCCTTGAAGGAGAGCCTGTGGGGCTTCAACGGCTTCTTCTCCAAGCAGAATGGCGGCGGCTTCCTCACCGACCATTTCCCGCTCGCGCAGAAGTCGATCTGGGACATCAAGGGCCTCTACACCTCGTCGCGTCACATCCCCGGCGTCAACTTCGCCGGCCTGATCCATCCCGGCCTGATCGGCTGTCTGCCCGACGCCAAGATGCTGGCGGCCTGGAACAAGCGCGAAGCCGAGCTGATCGCGACCAACCCGACCCGCGTGCCGGGCCTCGCCAATCCGCCGTTCGCGCCGACCGCGCATGCCGGCCAGGCCAAGGGTGACGTCAAGGCCAAGATCGGTCTTGAGGGCGCCCGTACCGTGCCGCCGCGTGAGCATGGCGGCAACTGCGACATCAAGGATCTGTCGCGCGGATCGAAGATCTACTTCCCGGTCTATGTGCCGGGCGGCGGGCTCTCGATGGGCGATTTGCATTTCAGCCAGGGCGACGGCGAGATCACCTTCTGCGGCGCCATCGAGATGGCCGGCTGGCTGCACATCAAGGTCGACATCATCAAGGACGGCGTATCGAAGTACGGCATCAAGAACCCCGTGTTCAAGCCGTCGCCGATCACGCCGAACTACAAGGACTATCTGATCTTCGAGGGCATCTCGGTCGACGAGGCGGGCAAGCAGCACTACCTCGACGTCCACATCGCCTATCGCCAGGCCTGCCTGAACGCGATCGAGTATCTGAAGAAGTTCGGCTATTCCGGCGCCCAGGCCTATTCGATCCTCGGCACCGCGCCGTGCCAGGGCCACATCTCCGGCGTCGTCGACGTGCCGAACGCCTGTGCCACGCTGTGGCTACCGACCGAGATCTTCGACTTCGACGTCATGCCGTCGTCGGCCGGACCGATCAAGCACATCAAGGGCGACGTGCAGATGCCGATTTCGCCCGACAAGTGATCCTTCAAGTGATCCCTGCGCGACGGGTGCGGGACGGCTGCGTATTGGCCGCCCCGCATCCATCGCCGGATGTCACACACGACTGCGCAAGGATTAAGGAAATGCCGATCTACGAATATCTCTGCAACGATTGCGGCCCGTTCACCGACATGCGGCCGATGGCGGAATGCGACCTGCCGCGGGACTGTCCGCAATGCGAGACGACGTCGCCGCGCGTGATCCTGACCGCACCGGCGTTCTTTTGCATGCCGTCGGACAAGCGCAAGGCGCATGCCACCAACGAGCAGAGCCGGCACGCGCCGAAGACGCTCGATCAGTACAAGGCCGCGCACGGCCCGGGCTGCGGCTGCTGCTCCACGACGGGGAAGAAGAAGCCGGCGCGGCTGATGACCAAGACGAGGAGCGGCGCCAAGGGTTTTCCGACCGCGCGTCCCTGGATGATCAGCCACTGACGGGGCGCTGATCGTCAGGCCTGTTCGGCGACCTTCAAGGCCTCGGTGCGGATCTCCTCGACCAGCCGCTCCTTCAGGGCGACGAATTCGGGCGTGGTCTTGATCTTGTAGGAGCGGGGATGTGGCAGATCGACCGCGATCTCGGCCTTGATGCGGCCGGGACGCGCGCTCATCACGATTACGCGGCTGCCGAGGAAGATCGCCTCCTCGATATCGTGGGTGACGAACAGCACCGTCTTCTGGTCGCGCTCCCAGATCCCGAGCAGCATCTCCTGCATCAATGCCCGGGTCTGGTTGTCGAGCGCACCGAACGGCTCGTCGAGCAGCAGGATCTTCGGATCATTGGCCAGCGCGCGGGCGATCGCAGTGCGTTGCTGCATGCCGCCCGACAACTGCTTGGGCCAGTGATTCTCGAAGCCGGATAGCCCGACCCGGCGGATGAAGGCGTCGGCAATGTCATGGCGCCCTTGTTGCGGAACGCCGCGCTCGCGCAGGCCGAAGGCGATGTTCTCCCGCACGGTCAGCCACGGAAACAGGGTGTAGGACTGAAACACCATGCCGCGATCGGCGCCGGGGCCGGTGACTTCGCGGCCGTCGAGCGTGACGTGCCCGCTGGTCGGCCGGTCGAGCCCGGCGATGATCCGGAGCAGGGTGGACTTTCCGCAGCCGGAGGGGCCGAGGATGGTGACGAAGTCATTGTCGCCGACATCGAGCGTGGTCGGCTCGAGCGCGCGGGTCGGCGCGTTGCCCGCGCGGGCCGGGAAGATTCGCGAGACCTGTTCGATCCTGAGCGCGGTCATGCGAGCTTCCATGGGAACAGCCAGGCGTTGAACGCCTTGAACAGGAAATCGGAGATCAGGCCGATCAGCCCGATGACGATGATGCCGAAGATGATCTGCCCGGTGTTGAGCAGCGCCTGGCTGTCGGTGATCATGTGCCCGATACCGGACGATGAGCCGATCAGCTCGGCCACGATGACGTAAGTCCAGGCCCAGCCGAGCACCAGCCTCAGGATCTCGGCGATCTCGGGCGCCGCGGAGGGCAGTAGCACGCGGCGGATGACGCCGCTGTCGCGGGCGCCGAGCGTATACGCAGCCTCGACCAGGTCCCGCCGTGTGGCGCCGACCGTCACGGCCACCATCAGGATGATCTGGAACACCGCGCCGATGAAGATCACGAGCAGCTTTTGTAATTCGCCGATGCCGGCCCACAGGATCAACAACGGGATGAAGGCGGATGCCGGCAGATAGCGCGCAAAGGAGACGAAGGGTTCGAGAAAGGCCTCGACCGGCTTGTAGGCCCCCATCAGCACGCCGATCGGCACCGCGATGACGGCGGCAAGGGCAAAGCCGCCGATGACGCGCCAGATCGTCATTCCGATGTCGAACAGGAAGCCTTGCTTGGCGAGCAGCTCATAGCCTTCCTGCACCATGGTGAGCGGGTTGGCGAGGAATGTCTTGGATACATGGCCGCCGAACGTCGCCCAGGACCAGAGGGCGACGAACAGCACGAAGAAGGCGAGGCCGTAGACCACGCGCTGCTTCGATGTTGTGGGCTCAAGGGGACGCATCAAATTTGTCCAGGCGTATCTCATGCGCCAGTCCCGCCCGGCTTGTCGCGAGGCGGGACTGGCCGAAATGATGGCTGCGTTACTTGACGAAGCTGGCGTCGTAGATGTCTTCAACCTTCGGCGCGGCCTTGATGATGCCGACCTCGAGCAGCAGCTCGGCGGCATCCTTGTTGAAGGTGAGGAAGTCGCCGGCGAAGAATTTCTGGTTGGCGGCCTTGTCCTGCCAGCGCAGGTACTTTGCCGAGTTGCCGAACTGCTCGCCGGACTGCTTCACGTCCGCGCCCATGATCTCATAAGCCTTGGCCTGATCCTTGGCGATCATGTCGATCGCCTCGAAATAGCTGTCGGCCAGCGCCTGGGCTGCCTTCGGATTGTCGGTCAGGAATTTCGGTGTGCAGCCGAACGTGTCCATCACGATCGGATAGTCGAGCGTGGTGGCGATGATCTTGCCCTTGTCGGGCGCGGCGCGCACGGTCGACAGATAAGGCTCGTAGGTCATCGCGGCGTCGTTCTGGCCGGAGACGAAAGCCTGCGCCGCGGCGGCGGGCTCCAAATTGACCACGGTGACGTCCTTCACCGTGAGGCCGTTCTTCTTCAGCATCCAGGCCAGCGCGAAGTAGGGCGAGGTGCCCGGCGCCGATGCCGCGACGGTCTTGCCCTTGAGGTCCTTGATCGCGGCGACGTCGTTGCGCACAGCCATACCGTCGGCGCCATAACTCTTGTCGAGCTGGAAGATCTGCTTGGTCGCGACGCCGTTGGCGTTCCAGGAGATCCAGGTCTCGACCGTCGTCGCCGCGCACTGGATGTCGCCCGAAGCGATCGCGAGATGGCGGTCCTTCTGCGGGATCTTCTTCAAGGTCACGTCGAGGCCGTTCTTCTTGAAGATGCCGGCTTCCTTGGCGAGCGTCAGCGGCGCGAAGCCGGTCCATCCGGAGATGCCGACGCCGACCTTGACGTCATCCGCGAACGCGGCGGTGGACGCGAGCAAAGCTGCGATTGCGGGCAATAGCTTGAAGGAACGCATGATTGTCGACCTCTTGGACGATGGATTGAACCCTGTTGATGTCTTCACGTCAGCGATGTCTTCACGTTGCGGCGGATAGCCGCACGGAAACGTCGGTGGATGGTGGCCCATGATGCATTGCATGAAATATGCCGCGCAAGCCGTTCAGCCTCCCTTGAAGCGAGCCACCAAGCGGTGCGTGTCGCCTGGATAGTGCAGCCGCACCGCCGTCACCGTGCGCGCGCTGCGCCAGGTATAGCGGTCGATCACGAGGCAGGGCGCGCCGACCGCGATGTCGAGCGCCTTCGCTGTGCGATCGTCCGCGACAACCGCGCTGATCGTATGTTCAGCCTCGGTCCACGGCACGTGATGCAGCAGCCATGATCCCGGGGGTTCGCGTGCAAAATCCGCCGTCGCGGCCTCCGGAACCGTGGAGAGATCGATCAGCCTGTCTTCAACCGCAAACGGCACATTGTCGGCGCTGTGTCGGCAGGCGATCGCGATCACCTTACCGGCCGTGCTCATGCCGAGCCGGGCACGATCGGCAGCGGTCGCGGTGCGCCGCCGGCAATCGATCAGCTGATAGCCGTAGCTGCGGCCGAGCGCCGTGATCTCGGCGCGCATGTCGGCAATCTTGAGCACCGCCGACAGATGCTGCGGACGGCGTACGAATGAGCCGGCCCGCCGGCGCCGCTCGATCAAGTCGGCCTGCGCCAGCTCCGACAACGCCTTGTTCACCGTCATGCGCGAGCAGCGATAGCGCGCCATCAATTGGTGCTCGTAGGGGATACGGTGGCCCGGCGGCCATTCGCCGGTCAGGATGCGGGTCTCGATATCGAGCCTGATCCGCTTGTAGAGCGTCGGCTTGACGGCTGCGGCAGGGCGGGCCCGGTCGGAGGCGAGGCTCATGCGGCAAGCCTCCGGACGCTCGCATTGAACCGCTCGCGCGCCTTGTCGCGCAGCCGGTGCCGTCCGCCCGCGACCACCTTGTCGCCGCCGGCCCAGACGCAGTCGATCGCATCGCTTCCGGACGCAAACAACCAGCCGTCGAGAACGGCATCACCCGACCGTCCCGCCAGGGATGGGTGCGCGGTATCGAGGCTGACGATGTCGGCGCGGGCGCCGGGAACCAGCCCAGCTTTGGTTTGTGCCAGCGCTTGCGCGCCGCCCGCGAGCGCGTGGTCGAACAGGGTACGGCCGGTGGATGCACCCGGGCGTCCGGAGAGCACATTGCGCTCGCGGTGCTTCAGCCGCTGGCCGTATTCGAGTTGACGAAGCTCGTCGGCGACCCCGACCAGCACATTGGAATCCGTTCCGATGCCGAACCGGCCGCCCGCGGCAAGGAATTCGCGGGTCGAAAAGATGCCGTCGCCGAGGCTTGCTTCGGTCACCGGGCAGAGGCCTGCAACGGCGCCGCTGCCGGCGAGCGCAGCGACTTCCCTTTCCGTCATGTGGGTTGCGTGAATCAGGCACCAGCGACGATCGACGGGCGCATGTTCGAGCAGCCATTGCACCGGCCGCTGCCCCGACCAGGCCATACAGTCCTCCACCTCGCGCACCTGTTCGGCGGCGTGGATGTGGATCGGGTCGGTGCCGGCAAGCGGAATGATCGCCGCGAGCTCATCGGGCGCCACTGCGCGCAGGCTGTGCGGGGCGATGCCGATGTTCGCGCCAGGCAGTTTTCGGATTGCCTCGCGCGAGGCAGCCGTCAGCGTGGCGAACTGATCGACCGAGCAGATGAAGCGATGCTGCCCGGCATGCGGCGCTGCGCCGCCGAACGTGCCGTGGGCATAAAAGCTCGGCAGCAGGGTGAGTCCGATGCCGGACGCCTCAGTCGCCTGCGCGATGCGCACGGCCATCTCGGCCGGATTGGCGTAAGGCGAGCCGTCCCGATCATGATGGAGATAGTGGAATTCGCCGACCCGGGTAAAGCCGCGCTCGAGCATCTCGACATAGAGCAGGGTCGCAACGGCCGCGACGTCGTCCGGCGTCATCGTCAGCGCAAAGCGATACATCGTCTCGCGCCAGGTCCAGAACGTGTCGGTCGTATCGCCGCGCAGTTCGGCAAGGCCGGCCATGCCGCGCTGAAACGCGTGGCTGTGCAGGCTCGCCAATCCCGGAACGGCCAATTGGTGACGTTCATCGCCGGCGGCGGGGGGCACGCCTGCCGTCACCGAGGCGATCGCGCCGTCGGTGACCACGATTTGCACGTCATTGGCCCAGCCCGAGGGCAGCAGCGCGAATGCGAAATGCAGTCGTGTCATTTTTCCATGCCGGCTGGACAGAACCCGGACACGATTATATGTCTAGACATATAAGTCAAGCATCCCACCTCGGGGGACGATCGCATGGCAGAGCGTTTCGACCGCATCTGGCACAACGCCCGGCTCGCCACGATGCGCGGCGCCGATCTCGGCGAGATCGAGCAGGGCCTGATCGCGGCGCGCGACGGCCGCATTGTCTATGCAGGCGTGCAATCGGACTTTCCTGTGGATGCGGACGCGGTCGAGCGGATCGATTGCGGCGGCCGCTGGATCACACCCGGGCTGGTCGATTGCCACACGCATCTCGTCTATGGCGGCAACCGCGCGCACGAGTTCGAGCTGCGCCTGAAGGGCGCAAGCTATGAGGAGATCGCGCGCGCGGGTGGTGGCATCGTCTCGACCGTTGCCGCAACACGCAACGCGACCGAGGCCGAGCTCGTCGCCGGCGCGCTGCCACGGCTGGACGCGCTGATCGGCGAGGGCGCAACCACCGTCGAGATCAAGTCCGGCTATGGCCTCAATGCCGAGACCGAGATGCGGCAGCTTGCGGCGGCACGCAGCCTCGGCCGTTTGCGGCAGGTTGCGATCCGCACATCTTTTTTAGGTGCTCACGCATTGCCGCCCGAAGCCAATGGCGACAAGGACCGCTACATCGATCTGGTCTGCAACGAGATGCTGCCGGCGGTGACCAAGGCCGGCCTTGCCGATGCCGTCGACAGCTTCATGGAGGGCATCGCATTTTCCGGCGAGCAGACCGCTCGGGTGTTCGCGGCGGCGCATGCGCTCGGATTACCCGTGAAGCTGCATGCGGATCAGTTGTCGAATCTCGGCGGTGCCGCGCTCGCGGCAAAATTCTCCGCGCTATCGGCCGATCATCTGGAGCACACCGATGAAGCCGGCGCCGCCGCGATGGCCAAGGCCGGCACGGTCGCGGTGCTGCTGCCCGGTGCGTTCTATTTCATTCGCGAAACGCAGAAGCCGCCGGTTGAGTTGTTCCGCAGCCACGGCGTGAACATGGCGCTGGCGACGGACTGCAATCCCGGCAGCTCGCCGCTGACCTCGCTTCTGCTTACGATGAACATGGGCGCAACGTTGTTCCGGATGACGGTCGCCGAGTGCCTCGCCGGGGTGACGCGGGAGGGGGCGCGCGCGCTCGGCACGCTCGCCGAGACCGGTACATTAGAGGCCGGCAAATGGTGCGATCTGGCGATCTGGGACATCGAGCGCCCCGCCGAGCTGGTCTACCGCATCGGCTTCAATCCGTTGCACGGCCGGGTGTGGAGGGGGCAATGAGCGATCCGGCTGCGCCGATTGTCGTAACGCCCGGAACGGTCGGCCTCGATGTGCTCGCGCGCGTGCTCGCCGGCGTACCCATCGTGCTTGATCCGTCGTTCTGGCCGCGCGTCGAGGCGGCTGCGGCAATCGTGGCGAAAGCGGCGCATATCGACGTTCCCGTGTACGGCATCAATACCGGCTTCGGGAAGTTGGCATCAACGCGCATCGCGGCCGACCAGACCGCGCTGCTTCAGCGCAACCTGATCCTGTCGCATTGCTGCGGAGTCGGGCCGGCCACGCCCGAGCCGATCGTGCGCCTGATGATGGCGTTGAAGGTGATCTCGCTCGGGCGCGGTGCGTCCGGCGTGCGGCGTGATGTGATCGAGCAGTTGCAGGGCATGCTGGCGCGCAGCGTCTCACCGCTGGTGCCGCAGCAGGGCTCGGTCGGCGCCTCCGGCGACCTGGCGCCGCTCGCCCATATGACCGCCGTCATGATCGGGGAGGGGCAGGCATTCCTTGAGGGCAAGATCGTGCCGGGTCATGAAGCGCTTGCGGCTGCCGGTCTCGCGCCGTTGACTCTCGGTCCCAAGGAGGGGCTCGCGCTGATCAACGGCACGCAGTTTTCGACGGCCTATGCGATTTCCGGCCTGCTGCGCGCGCATCGTCTGGCGTGTGCTGCACTGGTGACTGGTGCGCTGTCGGTCGATGCGGCGATGGCCTCCACGGTGCCGTTTCGTCCCGAAATCCAGGCTTTGCGCGGCCATGAGGGGCAGATCGCCGCAGCTGCTGCCTTGACCGCACTGCTCGACGGCAGCGACATCAGGCAATCGCATCTCGAGGGCGATGAGCGGGTGCAGGACCCGTATTGCCTGCGCTGCCAGCCGCAGGTCGCGGGTGCCGTGCTCGACCTGCTCGTGCACGCCGCGCGCGTGCTGACCATTGAAGCCAATGCCGTGACGGATAACCCGCTGGTCCTGGTCGATACCGGCGAGATCGTCTCCGGCGGCAATTTTCATGCTGAGCCGGTGGCCTTCGCCGCCGACCAGATCGCGCTGGCGCTGTCGGAGATCGGCGCCACCAGCGAGCGCCGGATCGCGACCCTGGTCGATCCCGCCTTGAACTTCGGCTTGCCGCCGTTCCTGACACCCGAGCCCGGCATCAATTCCGGGTTCATGATCGCCGAGGTGACGGCGGCAGCGCTCTATGCCGAGAACAAGCAGCGCGCGATGCCGTGCTCGATCGACTCCACGCCGACCAGCGCCAATCAGGAAGATCACGTCTCGATGGCCGCGCATGCCGCGCGCCGGCTGTCCGACATGGCCGACAACCTCGCGGCCATCCTCGGCATCGAGCTTCTGGTCGCCGCGCAAGGCATCACGCTGCGCGCGCCGCATGCGACCAGCGCGCCACTCGCTGCGGTGATCGCCGCGTTGCGCGAGCATGTTCCGGCGCTCGCCGCGGACCGCTACATGGCTGGCGATCTCGCGCGGGCCGCGTCGCTGATCGAAGCCGACGCGTTGCCGGCCGCTGCGATCGCGGTCCTTTCGTCCGATCCGTTTCCAAAACTTGCTTAGCCGATAGGGACATCCGTCATGAACCGCCGATTGGATAACGAACGCATCATCCGCGCGTCCCGAGGCACCGACATCAGCGCGAAGAGTTGGTTGACGGAAGCGCCGCTGCGCATGCTGATGAACAATCTGGATCCCGATGTCGCCGAGCGTCCGAGCGAGCTCGTGGTCTATGGCGGCATTGGCCGTGCGGCGCGCGACTGGGAGAGCTTTGATCGGATTGCCGCCTCCTTGCGCAAGCTCGAAGGCGACCAGACGCTCTTGGTGCAATCCGGCAAACCGGTCGGCATCTTCCGCACCCATGCGGATGCGCCGCGCGTCCTGATCGCGAATTCGAACCTGGTGCCGCATTGGGCGACGCTCGATCATTTCAACGAGCTCGACCGCCTGGGCCTGATGATGTTCGGCCAGATGACGGCGGGGTCGTGGATCTATATCGGCAGCCAGGGCATCGTGCAGGGGACCTATGAGACGTTCGTCGAGGTCGGCCGCCGGCACTATGGCGGCAGCCTCGCCGGCAAATGGATCCTCACGGCGGGCCTCGGCGGCATGGGTGGCGCCCAGCCGCTGGCCGCGACTATGGCCGGCGCCTCGATGCTCGCCGTCGAGTGCCAGCCGAGCCGCATCGAGATGCGGCTGCGCACGGGGTACCTCGACCGCCAGGCGACGACGCTCGATGAAGCACTGGCGATCATCGCCGACGCGGCCAAGACCCATAAGCCGGTGTCGGTCGGCCTGCTCGGCAATGCGGCCGAGATCTTTCCCGAACTGGTGCGCCGCGGCGTGCGCCCGGACATCGTCACCGACCAGACTAGCGCGCACGATCCGATCAACGGTTACCTGCCGAAGGGATGGACGCTTGCCGATTGGGAAGCGCGGCGCGCGGCTGACCCGAAGGCGGTCGAGGCGGCGGCCAAGACCTCGATGGTCGATCACGTGCAGGCCATGCTGGATTTCCACGCGCAGGGAATCCCGACGCTCGACTACGGCAACAACATCCGCCAGATGGCCAAGGACATGGGCCTGAAGCAGGCGTTCGACTTTCCGGGTTTCGTTCCGGCCTATATTCGTCCGCTGTTCTGCCGCGGCGTGGGGCCATTCCGCTGGGCGGCGCTGTCGGGCGACCCCGAGGACATCTTCAAGACCGATGCCAAGGTCAAGGAGCTGATGCCCAATGATGGCCATTTGCACAACTGGCTCGACATGGCGAAGGCGCGCATCAAGTTTCAGGGGCTGCCGGCGCGGATTTGCTGGGTCGGTCTCGGCGACCGCCATCGGCTTGGCCTTGCCTTCAACGAGATGGTGGCGCGCGGCGAGCTCAAGGCGCCGATCGTGATCGGCCGCGATCATCTCGACAGCGGATCGGTGGCAAGCCCGAACCGCGAGACCGAGGCGATGCGCGACGGCTCGGACGCGGTGTCCGATTGGCCGCTGCTCAACGCGCTACTGAACTGCGCGAGCGGGGCCACCTGGGTGTCGCTGCACCACGGCGGCGGCGTCGGCATCGGCTATTCGCAGCACGCCGGCATGGTGATCGTCGCGGACGGCACGCCGGAGGCGGCGCGCCGGCTCGAACGCGTGCTGTGGAACGACCCGGCGACGGGGGTCATGCGCCACGCCGACGCCGGCTATGAAACGGCGATCGAATGCGCCCAGGCCAACGGTCTCGATCTGCCGAGCTTGCGCGGGTGAGATGACGTTGGCGAGAAGCCACTGATGGCGGTTCTCGCCGACCCGGCTCAATCGGCCGACAGCGGCTCGCCGGTCAGCGACCAGCTCTCGCCATCAAACGTCGCGATCCGCAGGGTTCTGAACGGCGTGTAGTCGCCGGGCCGGGTGCTGATCGAGACGCCCGGGAGCATCATCGGCAGTCGCTCGCCGCCGAGCGACGTCGCCTGCTTGATCAGGTTTTCGCGGGTCAGATCGTCGCCGCATTTGCGCAAGGCCAGCTCCACGGCGTGCACATTCATATAGGCAACGAGCACGGAATAGTCGTCTGGGTTGGCCGAAGCTGCGTACGTCTTCAGGAAATCCTTGTAGGCCTTGACCTCGTCGTCATTGGCCCAGGCCGGGTCGCCCGGCTGCTTGAGGAATTGCGTGGTGACCAGCCCCTTCGATGCCTCGAGGCCCGCGGGCTTCAGGATGGTTTCGACCGATGCCGTGGAGCCGCCGATCACGTGCAGCGGCTTCCAGCCGAGCTCGTAGACCTTGCGGATCGATTGCGCGGCGGCCTTCGACGACGACTGCTCGATCAGCGTGTCGACGCCGGCGGCCTTCAGCTGGACGATCTGCGAGTCGATCGTCGGGTCGGCAAGTTCATAGGAGGCCTGCGCGACGATCAGCTCGGCCTTCGGACCGAGACCGGCGCGGAGGCCTTGGAGATAGTCCTTGCCGTAGTCGTCATTCTGGTAGAGCACGCCGATCCTGGCGTCGGGCTTTGTGCGCAGGATGTATTTGGCGACAACGCGGCCTTCGGTTTCGAAGTCCGGATAGAGCGGGATCGTCCACGGGAACGTCTTGGGATCGTTGAAGCGGCGTCCTCCGGCGGTGATGAAGAGCTGCGGCACCTGCTTGCCGTTGAGGTATTTCTGGATCGCGACGTTGGGCGCGGTGCCGATCGTGCCCACCTCGGCCAGTATACCGACGCCTTCGATCAGCTTGCGGGATTGCTCGACCGCCTTCGGCGCGCTGTAGGCGTTGTCGAGCTGGGTGAAGTTGATCTTGCGGCCGTTGATGCCGCCCTTCGAATTCAGCATCTCGAAATAGCCGACCACGGCGCGCCCGGCGCCGGCGCCGAAGGCGGAGGCGGGGCCGCTCAGCGGCGTCGATTGGCCGAGCTTGATCTCGGTGTCGCTGGCGCCGGGTCCATAGGCTTTCTGCGCGTAGGCAGGCGCCGCCAGCAGGGCTGACAGCGCGACGGCCGCCAACGCCCGGTCGATGATGTGCTTCAAGGTCGTTCCTCCCTGTAATTCGTTTCTTGTTGCAATCGATCTGCGCTAGCGCAGCAGCTCGCGGGCGATCACCACGCGCTGGATCTGGTTGGTGCCTTCGAAGATCTGGGTCAGCTTGGCGTCGCGCATCATGCGTTCGACCGGGTAGTCCATGGTGTAGCCGTAGCCGCCGAAGATCTGGACCGCGTCGGTCGTGACCTTCATGGCCATGTCGCTGCCGACGCATTTGGCCATGCTGGCAAGCACGTTGAGCCGCTTCCAGTCGCCGGCATCGCCGGCGCGGGCGCATTCGTAGACCAGCGCACGGGCCGCCTCGATCTGCATCGCCATGTCGGCGAGCATGAATTGCACGCCCTGGAATTCGGCGATCGGCTGCTTGAACTGCTTGCGTTCCTTGGCGTAGGCAATGCACGCATCGAGCGCGCCCTGGGCGAGGCCAACCGACTGTGCGCCGATGGTCGGGCGGTTGAGGTCGAGCGCGCGCATCGACGCGCGAAAGCCCTTGCCTTCCTCGCCGACGAGGTTTTCAGCCGGCACCCGGACATTGTCGAAGAAGATCGGGGTGTTGGGGGCGCCGCGAAAGCCCATCTTGCGCTCGTGGCGGCCGAACGTGATGCCCGGCATCTTCTTCGGCTCGACGATGAAGGCGCTGATTCCGTCGGCGCCGGCGCCGTCACTGGTCCGCGCCATCACCACGATGTAGTCGGCGACGACGCCGTAGCTGCACCACTGCTTGCGGCCGTTCAGGACATAGCTGTCGCCGTCCTTGCGGGCGCGGGTGTTGAGCGCGGCGACGTCGGAGCCGGCCTGCGGCTCCGAGATCGCGATCGCCGTAACCACGCCGCCCTGGGCGATGATCGGCAGATATTTCTGGCGTTGCTCTTCCGAGCCGAAATGCAGCAACGGCATGATGAACATGGTGTTGAGCGCCGCGATCGATGCGCAGGCAGGCGAGACCTTCGAGATTTCCTCGCGCGCGATGCAGGCCATGGTGAGGTTGCCGTTCGGGCCGCCATAGCGCTCCGGCACCCAGAGCTGCATCAGCCCCATCTCGCCGAACAGCTTGACCAGCTCGAGCGGGAAGCGGTCGGTCTCGTCGAT
Source organism: Bradyrhizobium sp. AUGA SZCCT0105 (assembly GCF_018129565.1). Lineage (NCBI taxonomy): Bacteria > Pseudomonadati > Pseudomonadota > Alphaproteobacteria > Hyphomicrobiales > Nitrobacteraceae > Bradyrhizobium > Bradyrhizobium sp. AUGA SZCCT0105. Next base: position 1,898,931 of record NZ_JAFCMK010000001.1, read on the forward strand.
TTCGGCGGCGATCGGCGCCACGTGTCTGGCGACCATCCTGCGCAAATTGTCGCGGAAGGCGACCTGCTCCTCGGAAAAACTCATATGGACTCCCCGTCTGTTTTCTTTGCCGGAAGCCAAAAAAGGGGCTTCCATTGAATGGGTGATCCATTTAATAATTCACCGCATGAGCACCAAGTCAAGCCCTCGCGCGCCGCAGCGCCCCCGCACCGCCTCGCCGAACCGGCGCGAGCGGGTCACCGATCTCCGTGCGGCCGGCACCGCGGCCACGCCGACGTTCAAGCCGATCCATACCCGCCGGACGTTCGAGGAGATATGCGAGCGCATTCGCGAACAACTGGCGCTCGGCGTGCTGAAGCCCGGCGACAAGCTGCCGGCCGAGCGCGAACTCGCGCAGCAGCTCGGGGTCAGCCGCAATGTGTTGCGGGAAGCGCTGCGCAGCCTGGAGATGGCTGGCGTGCTGCGGCTGCAGAAGGGCGTCAAGGGCGGGGCCTTCATCCAGCAGGGCGACACCCGGCGCATGAACGAGGTCATGCGCGACATGCTGAGCCTCGGGACGATATCGGTGCGGGAACTGTCGGAGGCGCGGGTCCACGTGCTCGACCTCGTGGTGCAGCTGGCGTGCGCAAATGCGCGAAGGGCCGACCTCGATGCGCTGGAAGCCAATATCGAGCGGACCGAGCTTGCGACGAAGGAAGGCCGGCTGCTCGATCGGGTCGAATGCTCGCGCGAGTTCTACAAGCTGCTCGCGGCCTCGACCGGCAACAAGGTGATCGCGATGATCGTGGACTCGGTCACCGAGATCCACATGCGCTTCGTCTATGCCAAGGTCGCTTCCAGCGGGGTCGCGATGGCGCGGCTGGCCGAGAAGCGGCGGCAATTCCTGGCGGCGCTGAACGAACGAGACGTGGCGCTGGCGAGCCGGCTGCTGCGGTCGCATCTCGAATCCGTGCAGCGCATGCTGGAGCAGGATCCGGGAGCCATGTCGCTTCATGTCGCATTGGCCGACGTGCAGCCCGGGCTGCGCCGGTAGCGCGCCGCGCCGGCGAATAGATCAATACTCAAACAGCAATAACAATGGAGGCAAACGTGTCCAACTACGCCAAGTATGAATGCCTGAAGGTCGAAGTCGCGGACAAGGTCGCGACCGTGACCTTGTATCGCCCAGAGGCGCGCAATGCGATCAACCAGAAGCTGATCCGCGAGCTGCGGACGATCTGGGACGACCTCGCCGACGATCACGCCGTCAATGCCGTGGTGCTGACCGGCGCCGGCGACTTCTTCAGCGTCGGCGGTGACGTGAAGGCGATGTCCGAGCGGCCGGGCGGCGACGTGCTCGAGGAGGGCGAGGTGCACGATCCCATGATCAGCCGGCGCGGCGTCACCCGCCAGCTCGAGCTCGACAAGCCGATCATTGCGGCGATCAATGGCGACGCCATCGGCCTGGCGGCGACCCATGCGCTGCTCTGCGACATCACCGTGATGGCCGAAGATGCGCGGATCGGCGACACCCACGTCTCGCGCGTCGGCCTGGTCGCGGGCGACGGCGGCACGGTGATTTGGCCGCTGCTGATCGGCATCAACAAGGCCAAGGAATTCCTGATCCGCGGCACGCTGCTGAAGGGCAAGGAGGCGGAGCGGATCGGGCTGGTCAACCATGTCGCGCCGCGCGCGGAGGTGTTGGCCAAGGCCCACGAGATTGCGGTCGAGCTCGCCAACGGTCCGACCTGGGCCATTCGCTGGACCAAGCTGTCGATCAACCAGATCGTCAAGGAGCGCGTGAACATGCTGCTCGAGGCCTCGATGGCGCTGGAGCAGGTGACGTTCGAGACCGCCGACCACAAGGAAGCGACTATGTCGTTCAAGGAGAAGCGCAAGCCCAAGTTCGGCCAGGCGTAGCTCGGGGCCGGGCCATGGCCGCGATCGAAGCGTCGAATGACGATGTCGCAGGGATGCTGCGCGACTCCTTGCGCGGGTTCCTCGACGAGCATTGGCGTCCGCGCGGCGCAACGGCGTCGTCAACGCCGGACGAGGTGTCGACGATCTGGCGCAGGCTGGTCGGGCAGGGTGTTGCCGCGCTCGGCGCGACGAGCGGCGAGGGCGGGCTCGCCGAGATCCTCGTTGTCATGGCGGAGCTCGGCCGGGCCGGGTGTCCGGCGCCGATGTGGTCTGCGGCGCTCGCCAATCTTGCGATCGCCGGATCGCAGGACGACGTCGTGGTGGATCTGCTGGAGCGGCTGCATTCCGGGAAGGCGATCGTCGCCTTCTCGTTCGGGGCGCTGGATCGCGATCCGGGGGCGGGCTCGGTTGAGGTCACGGACCTCAAGGCAACGGGCGTGCTTCGCTTTGTCGAGGCGGCCGGTGGCGCCACGCATCTTCTGGTCGTGCTCGATCAGGCCCATCTTGCGCTGGTCGATCTTGACGGTCCCGGTGTCGAATGCGTCGCGACCCGCGCGATGGGGGCGTGGGGACTCTCCGAGGTCAGGCTGAACGCAGCGCCGTTCACGCGCATTCCCGTCGGGACGGTCGATCTGGACGACCTCCGCATCAAGGGCAAAGCGGCGTTGACCGCGCGCGCTTACGGCGCGGCGCGGCGTGCGTTTGAGCTGGCCGCGGACTACGCCAGGGAGCGGCACCAGTTCGGACAACCGATCGGCAAGTTCCAGGCGATCCAGCACAAGCTGGTCAACTGCCTGATCGCGCTCGAAGGCATCAGGCTGATCCTCGAGCATGCCGCCAGACTGCATGATGGCGGCGACGACGACTGGCGCTACTTCGCCGATTGCGCATCGGCGTTCTCCGGCAATGCGCTGCGGCAGGTCTCGCTGGAGACGCAGCATACATTCGGTGCGATCGGCTATGCCGAGGAGCACGAGGCGCCGATCCATTTCAAGCGCGTGCACCTCGATACGATCGCGCTCGGCGGCGCCTCGGATGCAAAGCGCAGACTTGCCGAGCGACTGCTGGATGCGGGCGGCGCCGGGCTGCCGCAATATGACCTCGGGTCCGCCGGAAATGCGCTTCGCGAGCAGGTCCGGCGCTGGCTCGAACAGAACTGGACCGGAGATACCAAGCAGGCGTTCGACCAGAGGCCTTTCGCCAAGCGCGAGTTCGATGCGAGCTTCGCCCGAGATATCGGCGAGACCGGGTGGATTGGGCTCGGATGGCCGGAGCAGTTCGGCGGCCAGGCACGCTCTCCGCTGGAGCAGATCGCCTTCATGGAGACGATGGAGCGGGGCGAAGCACCAAGGATCGGCGCGGCGATCCAGGCCAATGCGCTGATGATGTTCGGCACATCAGAGCAGCAGCAAAGATACCTTCCGGAAATCCTGCGCGGCGAAGCCATGCACGGCATGGGCTACAGCGAGCCGCAGGCGGGCTCGGATCTTGCGGCGCTGCGCACCAGTGCGATGAGAGACGGCGAGCACTGGGTGATCAACGGCCAGAAGATCTGGACCACCACCTGGTGGGGCAAATACATGTTCCTCGCCGCGCGGACCGACAAGGATGCAAAGCCGCCGCACGCCGGCATCAGCATGTTCATCGTGCCGATGGATGCGCCGGGCATCACCATCCGTCCATCTGTCACCATGTATGACGGCACCTTTGCCAACATCTTCTACGACAATGTCCGGATCCCCGCCGAGAACCTTGTTGGCGAGGTCAATGGCGGCTGGAAGGTGCTGACCGGCGCGCTGGCCTTCGAGCGAGGGTTGGTCGGTGGCGGGATCGTCCTGAAGGTCGCACACGCCTTCGAGCAGCTGCGTTTGCATGTCATCGGCGATCCGTTTCTGGCCGATGACCCCCTCGTCCGCGACAGGATGGCGACCCTGGCATCGGAGATCGAGATCGGCCGTCTCTTGATGATGCATTGTGCCGAGCTCGCAGCCGACGGCATGACTCCGCCGGAGTATGGAGCGATCAGCAAGGTGTTCTCCGGAGAGCTGATGGAGCGTTTCGGAGAGGCCGCGCTCGACATTCTCGGGATGCGCGCCGCGCTGTCCGAACAGATGCCGGGCGCGATCGACAACGGCCGCTTCGAGCAGAACCTGCGGCATTCGCTGATGTGGGTCATCAGCATCGGGACCAACGAGATTCAGCGCAGCCTGATCGCGCAACGCGCGCTCGGGCTGCCGAGATAGGAGAGATCGGATGCAGAAGGATGGCGACAGGGCGCCGCTCGCCGGGGTGCGGGTGCTGGATTTTTCCATCATGGTGGCGGGGCCCTATTGCGCGCGGCTGCTCGCCGACGTCGGGGCCGAGGTCATCAAGATCGAGCCGCCGGAAGGCGACGACATGCGGCTGCGGACGCCGCTGCGCGAAGGCCACAGCACCTATTTCGGCCAGCTCAATGCCGGCAAGCGCAGCCTCGCGCTGGACCTGAAGAACGCCGATGCCATCAAGCTCGTGCATCGCATGGTCGCGGAGGCGGACATTCTCGTCGAGAACTTCCGTCCGGGCGTGATGGAGCGGCTCGGCCTCGGCTATGACGCGCTTCGCGAGATCAACCCGCGCCTGATCTATTGCTCGATCTCGGGCTATGGCCAGTCCGGCCCCGCTGCCGAGCGCGCGGCCTACGCGATGATCGTGCACGCCGAAAGCGGATTTGATACATCGCTGATGCGCTATGCCGGCGACCGGGAGCGTCCGGCGGCCGGAGCGATCTTCGTCGCCGACATCCTCGGCGGCATCTTCGGCTATTCCGCGATCCAGACCGCGATGGTACAGCGCGAACGCACCGGCAAGGGGCAGCGCGTCGATGTGGCGTTGATGGACTGCATGCTCAACCTGCTGGTCTATGAGCTTCAGGAAGCCCAATTCCCGATCCGCTCGCCGCGTCCGACCTATGGGCCGGTGCGTACGCGCGATGGCGATATCCTGATCGCTCCGGTCACGCCGCGCAATTTTGCGGCGCTATGTGAGGTCACGGGGCAGGACGAGCTGGCGAACGATCCGCGCTTTGCGACCATTCCGGCGCGCGGGGCCAACTGGACCGCCATGATGCAGGTGATCGAGCAATGGACCGAGCGTCACACCGGCGCCGAATGCATCGCGGCACTGGATCGCGCCGGCGTGCCTTGCGCCGAGTACCGGACGCCGGGCGCGGCGCTGACCGATGCCCATCTGCGTCAACGTGGTGTGTTTGGGACGGTCTCGGATGGTGCCGGCGAATTCGTCGGCGTCAATGCGCCGTGGCAGATGTCCGGCGCCGATATCTCGATCGGAAGTCACGTTCCCGGGATCGGCGCGCAGCGGGACGATGTGCTGTCACGGATTCTGGGATTGTCGCCGCAGGCAATCGCGGCGCTCGCGGTCGCGGGCACGTTCGGCAGGGCGCCGGCCTAGGCAGCCGGAAGCCCAAAATCTCAGGTGTCGGACGGAGCGTCCGGCGGCGGAGCCTTCGCGATCGCGAGCAGGCATTTCAGGAAATGCGCGCGGTCTTCCTTGCGCAAGGGAGCCAGCATGATGTTTTGCAGCTCGGCGGCAGCGGGGATGACGGCGAGAAGGGCTTCCTCTCCCTTGGCGGTGATCTGCACCTGGAGCGAGCGGCGGTCGTCCGGATTGTTCTTCTTTGAGACCAGCCGGCGCGCGACCATCCGCTTCAGCATTTCGCTGAGCGTGTTGCGGTCGCAGCTGATCCGCTCCGCCAACACCGAGGGGGTGAGCGGACCCAATTGGTACAGTGCCATCAGCACGCCGAATTGCCGCGGCGTGATGTCGCTCTGGCGGGTCATGCTTTGATAGAGCCCGTCGTAACGGGCTTCCAGCAGCCGCAGCAGAAATCCGACGCCGCCTTCGAGCTGCCAGTCGCGCGCAATATCTGTGGCCGTGCTCGTTTTCGTACCCTTGTCGGCTGCCATGCCGTCGTTGGACTCCGATTTTTCGAATTCGCGTTAGCCGTTAGCAGCTTGGCCTGACGTCCTCAACCCTGCGGTGAACCGCACCCGGCCTGTTCACGGCCCGATGCAATTGCGTTCGGCCCTTGTCAGCCATCTGGCAATGTAGTACGTATACGTATCAAATTCGATGCGAAGACATCGTGCAGGGAGGTTGAACTTGGACCTGCGTGAGCTGCTGTCGATCCCCTATTTGCTGGAGGCCGAGGCCGTCGAAACCGAGCCGGGGCAGTGGCGGGTTCGCCTTGCCTATCCGGAGCTGCCGGGATGCACGGCGGAGGCCGCCGTCGTCGAGGACGCATTGCGTGAACTCGAGCGGCGCCGCATCGAATTGATCGTCGGCCTGGTGGAGGAGGGCAAGCAGCCTCCCATTCCACGCAAGCCGCTCACCGCATCCGATCCGCTTTGGACCGCTCAGGATCTCGGACTGTCTGGCCGCGTCGCCGCGCTTCTCGGCGGTGCGGCGGGCCCGGCCACACGCAATTGAAGGAGGCAAATCCATGCTCTCGCGCGAAGACAATGAACGCCTGGTGAGGGTCGGCAAGGGAACGCCGCTCGGCGATCTCTTTCGTCTTTACTGGATTCCCTTCCTGCCGTCGGCGGACCTCGCCAAGGACGGACAGCCGAAGCGCATCCGGCTGCTCGGCGAGGATCTGGTTGCCTTCCGCGACACCGAGGGACGCGTCGGGCTGGTCGATCAGGCCTGCCCGCATCGCGGCGCGCCGCTGATCTTTGGACGAAACGAGGATTGCGGGCTGCGCTGCGTCTATCACGGCTGGAAATTCGACGTCACCGGCGCGGTGACGGACATGCCGGCCGAGCCGGTGCGCAGCCGCCTCAAGGAGCGCGTGCGGATCAAGGCCTATCCCTGCAAGGAGCGCAACGGAATGATCTGGACCTATATGGGTCCCGACCAGGCCGAACTTCCGCCGCTGCCGAACCTCGAATGGAATCTGGTGCCGGCCGAGCAGGTGCACATCTCGGTTCGCGTCCAGGAGTGCAACTGGCTGCAGGCGGTCGAAGGCGAGATCGACTCGGCGCACGCGCCGCTGCTGCACGGTCGGCTCGACGCCCAGGGCACGACGAGCGCCTGGATCCAGAAGCGCGACCTGCGGCCGACCTTCGAATGCATCAAGCAAGACTTCGGCATGAGCATCGCCGCGCGGCGCAATTACGACGCCAACACGCTGTACTGGCGCGTCAACCAGTTCATGCTGCCGTTCTATACGCTGGTGCCCCCGCTGTCTCCGTTTCCGGATCTGAGCGGGCACGCCTGGGTGCCGATCGATGACGAGAACACGCTCTGCATCATGTTCTCCTATCATCCGTCGGAGCCGCTGCTGGAGAAGACGCGGCAGGTCTTCGCCGAAGGCCACAAGGGCCGCGAGAGCGGCCATGCCAGCCGCCACGCGCTGGTCCAGCACCCGGTGACGGTGCCGTACGCCGGCTACTGGACCAAATACAATCCGCAGAACGGCTTTCAATTCGACTACGAGGCGCAGCGCACCACCTGGTTCTCGGGCCTGCCGGGGCTGTGGGTGCAGGACGGCGCCTGCCAGAGCGGCGTCTCGCCGATCTTCGATCGCACCAGGGAGACGCTCTGCTCGAGCGATACCGGCATCGCGATGACGCGGCGCTTCATTCTGGAGGCGCTCGGCGCCTATCGCGATCACGCGATCAAGCCCAAGGGCGTCTCAGACCCCGACGTGTTCATGGTGCGGGCGGTGTCGCTGCGGCTGCCGCCGGAGGAGTCCTGGGTCGATGTCGGCGCGCCGTTCATGCGGGCGAAGCTCGGCGCCGATTTCGGATACGAGCTGTGAGCGCATCCGGCCATGGCTGAGGTGACGCAGGACGTGCTGGTCAAGCGCATCGGCTACGAGGCCGAGCGGATCAATTCCTATGAGCTGATCGCACGGACGGGCGGAGAGCTGACGCCGTTCACGGCCGGCAGCCATATCGACCTGCATCTGCCGAACGGCATGATCCGCAGCTACTCGCTGGTGAACGATCAGCGCGAGCGACACCGGTATGTTATCGCTGTCAACAAGGATGCCGAGAGCCGCGGTGGCTCCAGCTTCGTCCACGACTCCGTGAAGGTCGGCGACATCATGACGATCTCCGGGCCGCACAACAATTTCGCGCTGCACGAAGAGGCAGAGCATTCGGTCCTGATTGCCGGCGGCATCGGCATCACGCCATTGCTGTCGATGATCCGGCGGCTGGAGGCGCTCGGACGCCGCTGGGAGCTGTTCTATGCCGCGAGGACGCGCGCGGCCGCCGCATTCCTCGACGAGCTCGGCCCATTCCGATCTGATTTTCGTTCCAGGATACATGTCGATTTCGACGACGAGCGATCGGGGCGTCTGTTCGACCTGCCGGCAATTGTCGGAACCGCGCCGGCGCGGGCGCATCTCTATTGCTGCGGTCCGGTGCCGATGCTCGCGGCATTCGAGGCGGCGACGGCCGATCGGCCGTCGGATCGCGTGCATGTCGAATACTTCCAGGCGCGGGAAGCGCCCTCAACGGAGGGCGGCTTCGACGTCAAGCTTGCGCGAAGCAATCGCACGATTGCGGTCGAGCCCGGCAAGACGATTCTCGATGCCTTGCTGGCTGCCGGCATCACCGCGAATTACGCCTGCAGCGAAGGGGTCTGCGGCACCTGCGAGACGCGCGTACTCGAGGGCACGCCCGATCATCGCGACCAGTTTCTGAGCAAGGAAGAGCAGGCGGCGAACAAGAGCGTCATGATCTGCTGCTCGGGCGCCAAGTCCCGCACGCTCGTGCTCGATCTCTAAGACAACAACATACGACGGGTGGGAACAATGAAGTATCTTTCGCAAATTGCCGGAGTGGTCCTGCTGGCCGCCTGCGCCAGTTCGCCCGCGTCGGCGGACGCTGCGCGCTCCCTCAAGATCGGCGTGCTCAACGACGCATCTGGCCCTTATTCGGACAATGCCGGCGAAGGTTCGGTGACGGCGGCCCGGATGGCTGCCGAGGATTTCATGCTGCTTCATCCGGACTTCAAGGTCGAGATCGTCTCGGCCGATCACCAGAACAAGGCGGATGTCGGCGCCGCAATCGCGCGCCGCTGGATCGATCAGGAGAAGGTCGATGCGGTCGCCGACGTGCCGAACTCGGCCGTCGGGCTCGCCGTCAACGAAGTCGTGCGCGGCACCAAGGCGGCGCTGATTGCATCGAGTGCGGCGTCCTCCGACCTGACCGGGAAATACTGCTCGCCCAACACGATCCAGTGGACCTTCGACACCTGGGCGGCCTCGCACACGATCGGTGCCTATCTCGTGCGTCACGGCGGCAAGAAATGGTACTTCATCGCGACCGACAATGCGCTCGGCAAGTCGATGGTGCGCGACGGCACGGCGGTGATCGGCGCCGGCGGCGGCACGGTTCTCGGATCGGTCAATGTGCCGATCAACAATGCGGACTATGCCTCGTTCATCCTGCAGGCCGAGAGCTCCGGCGCCGACGTGATCGCGTTCGCAACCGCCGGCGGCGACACGGTCAGCCTGATCAAGCAGTCCGCCGAGTTCGGGCTGAAGCAGAGCGGACGCACCTTCGCGGCGCTGTTGACCACCACCAACGATGTCGAGTCCAGCGGACTTGCGGTCGGCGAAGGACTGATCATCACCCAGCCGTTCTACTGGGACCTCAACGATGCCAGCCGTGCCTGGTCGGCCAGGTTCAGCGCACGTCAGCGCGGGCAATCGCCGACCGCGTTCCACGCCGGCGTCTACTCGTCGGTGCTGGCCTATCTCAACGCGGCGTTGGCGGCAGGAACCAATGACGCGCCGGCCGTGATCCAGAAGTTGAAGGAGAAGCCGATCGACGACGCCTTGTTCGGGCCGGTCGTGGTGCGCGCGGACGGCCGCGCCATTCACAACATGTACATCTTCAAAGTGAAGAGCCCGAATGCGTCGAAGAGCGAGTGGGACCTGCTGGAGCAGGTCGGCGTGCTGTCCGGGCCGGAGGCGTTTCGGCCGCTCGACCAGGGCGGATGCTCGCTCGTCGAGCCGCCGAAGAGCAATTGACGACGACGGCTGCGGCCCTCGGATCAACACTTCTCAAACTGACGGACCTCCCGATGCTGGATCAGCTTGAAGCCGACTTCCCCGAGCACACGCCGCGCCCTGTCGATGCGCCAAGGGCGCTCGAGGGGGTCCGGGTGATCGATTTCTCGCATTTCATCGCGGGACCGTTTGCGACCATGATCCTTGCCGACATGGGCGCCGAGGTAATCAAGATCGAAGCGCCGGGCCGCGGTGACGATTTGCGCCGTTATCCCCCGGTGCATCCCGATCTCAGGCACGGCGCGCCGTTCCTCTGGACCAACCGCAACAAGCGCAGCGTTGCCCTCGATCTCAAATCGCCGGAGGGCCTGAAGGTCGCGCGCGAGCTGATCGCGACGGCGGACGTCCTCGTGGAGAATTTTTCGGCGAGCGTGATGGCACGGCTGGGGCTCGACTATGAGAGCTGCCGCAAGGTCAAGCCCGAGATCATCTATTGCTCGGTGTCGGCCTATGGCCGGGACGGGGCATTTTCGGACCGGCTCGGCTTCGATCCGATCGCGCAGGTCGAGAGCGGTTTTGTCTCTATGAACGGCTATGCCGACCGGGAGGGCGTGCGCGCGTTGTCACCGGTGATGGATATCAGCACCGCGATGATGGCCAGCAATGCGATCCTTGGCGCGTTGTTCGCGCGCGAGCGGAGCGGGCAGGGCCAGGCCATCGAGGTGTCGTTGTTCGAGAATGCCGTCCTGATGACCGGCTACGCGACCATGCAGTCGCTCTTCAGCGGCACCGATCCGAAGCGAAGCGGCAACACCAGCCCGGACACCTGTCCGTCGGGTGTGTTCCTGGCCAGCGATTGCGCCTTCTATATCAACTGCGGCAACGACAAGATCTTCCAACGCCTGATGGCGCAGGTTCTCGAGCGCGAGGACCTCGCGGCGGCCGAGATCTATGCAACCGGCCCGGATCGAATCCGCCGGCGCGAGGAGCTGTTCGCGATCCTTGGCGCCGCCTTTGCGCAGCAGCCCTGGTCGCACTGGCAATCGCGAATGCGGGCGGCCGGGGTGCCCTGCGGTCAGGTACGCACCGTCGGCGAAGCGATCCGCTCCCCGGAGGCAAGGGAGCGCGGGATCGTCACCCGGATCCCGCACGAGACGGTGGGTTGGGTGCCGAACGTGAACCTGCCGATCCGCTATTCGCGGACGCCGATCGTTGATCCCGTCGCGGCACCGGCCGTCGGGCAGCACACCGAGAATGTCCTGCGTGAGTTGCTCGGCTACGATGAGGCGGAGATCGCGCGCCTTGCCGCAGGCGGTGCCTTCGGCAGCCAGCCCTCGCGACAGGATGCCAAACCGTGACGGCGCGCGGGCGAGACCAGCGGACGCTGCGGGGGCGTGTGGCCGTGATTGGGATCGGTGAAACCGAATATTGTCGCCACGGCGCTTCTCCCGACCCGGAATTCAAGCTCGCGCTGAAAGCCATTCTGGCGGCTTGCGAGGACGCTGGCCTCGATCCCCGCGAGATCGACGGGTTCTCGTCCTACAGCGACGATCGCAGCGAGGCCTCGCGGCTGGCCGCGGCGCTGGGTACGCATCGATTGCGTTCAGCGACCATGCAATGGGGCGGAGGCGGCGGCGGTTGCTGTGCTGCGGTTGCCAACGCGGCGGCCTCGATCGTCGCGGGCCTCGCCGATTGTGTCGTGGTGTTCCGCTCATTGGCGCAGGGCCAATATGGCCGGTTCGGACAGGCGGGCGGCATCCACACGGTTTCGGGCGAACGGTCCTACCTGATGCCTTATGGTGTGTTGGCGCCGCCGCAGCGTTTTGCCATGCGGGTGCAGCGCTACATGTACGAGCACGGCGTACCGCAAGAGGCGTTGCGCGCGATCGCGCTCGCCTCCTATCACCACGCCCAGGCCAACCCGCGCGCCGTGATGCATGGCAGGCCGCTGGACGTCGAGAAATACGATGCCTCGCGCTGGATCGTGGAGCCGTTCCATCTCTACGATTGCTGCATGGAAAATGACGGCGCGGCGGCATTGCTGCTGGTATCGGCGGAGCGCGCCGCAGAATTCCGAAATAAACCGGCCTATCTGCTCGGTGCCGCCTTCGGATCCGGACATCGCGCCGCGGCGACGGCGCACAACGCGCCGCTCTACGCCACGGCGAGCTTCGACACCGTCGCGCCCGACCTTTACCGCATGGCCGGAGTAGGGCCGGCCGATGTCGGCGTGGTCCAGGCGTACGAGAATTTCACCGGCGGTGTCGTGATGGCGCTGGCGGAGCACGGGTTCTTCAAGCCTGAGGAGGCCAACGACTTCCTGACATTCGAGAACCTGATCGCGCCGTCGGGGCGGCTGCCGCTCAACACCAGCGGCGGCAACCTCGCCGAATGCTACATGCACGGTTTTGAGCTCGTGCTGGAAGCGGTTCGCCAGGTGCGCGGCACCTCGACGAGCCAGGCTCGACGCAGCGACGTCGCAATGGTCATCGGAGGTCCGATGGTCTCTCCCGCGAGCAACCTCATCTTGGGTTCGGAGGCCACCTTATGAGCAAGCCGAGCGCGCGCTATCTCCCGGCAGGCCTGCCGATCCCGGTTGCAGAACCTGACGGCCTCTCTGCGCCTTACTGGGAAGGATTGCGTCAGGGCAAGCTGTTGGTGCAACGCTGCGGCCGCTGCGCCACGTGGCAGTTCGGACCCGAATGGCTCTGCCACCGCTGCCACGCCTTCGACCCGGTCTGGACCGAGGTCGCGCCGCGCGGCCGGATCTTCAGCTGGGAGCGCGTGTGGCATCCGTCGCATGCGGCGCTGAAGGGGCGTGGACCGTACATCGCGGTGCTTGTCGAATTGCCGCATGCCGGCGGCATTCGCATGGTCGGCAATCTGCTCGGCGATCCCGAACAGGCGGTTGCAATGGGCGCAGATGTCGAAGGGGTCTTCGAGCATCACCCGGAGTCCGATCCGCCTTACTCCTTGCTGCAATGGCGCCGGGCGTAGGTTTCCCCGGAGTTACTATCGATCCCTGCGCCTGATACGGGCAATCGATCGCGCGTCTACCGGAGATAGACGGTCCATAGACCGCTGCACCTGTGATCATTTGCGGGCGACATCTGGTTTGCCTGCTTTCGCGTCAGCGCCGCTGACAGGATGAGCTGCCTGGGTCCTTGTCTCGCGGCAGATGACATGCAATCTTCCGCCCCCGGCAATGCTGTTCGAGAGCAACAAGAACAATAATCCCTCTCGTCCCTCCAATTCTGTCGAGGGCCTGATCATGTCGAACCTTACCCAAGCGACCTCCGCTCCGTGGCGGATAGGCGTGCTGTTCTCGCGAACCGGCTTCATGTCGGTGATCGAGGAGACCCAGTATCAGGGCACGCAGCTTGCGATCGAGGAGGTGAACGAGGGAGGCGGGGTCTGCGGCCGCGAGCTGGTTCCCGTCGCCTACGACCCTGGCTCGGACTCGGCCGCCTATGGCCACTACGCCAAACGGTTGATGGTGGAGGATCAGGTCAGCACTATATTCGGCTGCTACACCTCGTCGAGCCGCAAAGCGGTGCTGCCGGTGGTCGAACGGCTGAACGGCCTGCTTTGGTACCCGACGCTGTATGAGGGTTTCGAGGCGTCGCCGAACGTCATCTACACCGGCGCCTCGCCGAATCAGAACAGCCTCGCGCTGTGCCGCTATTTGATGGATACGTTCGGAACACGATTTTATTTCGTGGGGTCGGACTACATCTATCCGCGCGAGTCCAACCGGGTGATGCGGGAGCTGCTGAAGAGCAATGGCGGCTCGGTCGTGGGTGAGCGCTACGTCAATGTCTACGCGCGCTGGCAGGACTTTGTCCCGATCATCCAGGACATCAAGCGGGTCAGGCCCGACGTGATCTTCTCGACCGTCGTGGGGGAAGGCACGGTCTTCCTCTATCAGGCCTACGCGAATGTCGGGCTCGATCCAAAGCAAGTGCCGATCGCCAGCCTGACCACGACGGAAGCCGAAATCGCCGCCATGGGCTTCGACGTCGGCGAAGGACACGTCACCGCGGCATCCTATTTCCAGGGCGTCGAGGGCAGCGCCAACAGCGCGTTTGTGCAGCGCTTCAAGAAGCGGTTCGGCGCCGACATCTCTACCAACATGTGCGCCGAGGCATCCTATTTCCAGCTGCATCTGTTTGCGAAAGCGCTCGAGCAGGTCAATTCGCTCGACACGGAAGTGCTCCGCTCCATGGTGTTCGGCACCAGCTTTGATGCACCGCAAGGTGCCGTCACCGTCAACCCGATGTCGGGCCATACCGATCTGTGGACACGCATCGGGCGCGCCAACCGCCAGGGACAGTTCGATGTGGTCAGCCAGTCGAAGGAGCCGGTGCATGCAGATCCGTTCCTGATCGGGTATGGTCGTGCAACGCAAACAGGAAGCGTCCAATGAACGAGCAGTCGCGTAAGCCGTCGCTGAGCCGAGACGTCGGCGGACGCAAGACCATGGTTCAGGAACTTGCCGATCTGTCGGCCGTCGTGGTTGCGCCGGTCGACGATCAGGTCGGCATGTTGTTGCGCGAATTGCAGCGATTCAGGATGCGGGTGCGCCAGGTCTGGCCGATGCCGGAGAGCGTGCCGGCCGATGCCGACGTGGTGTACTGCGAATATTCACCGGATCTGGCGCGGCGCTTGCCGTGGATTCCAGGCGATGCGCGTTCCGCGCTGGTCGTGATCCTGCCGGCGACGGAAGCCGTTCACGCCGATGCGCTGTGTCACGCAACGCCCAACGCCGTTCTGCCGCGGCCTTTCACGCAGAATGCAGTGTTGTCCAGCCTCGTGCTGGCGCGCAGCCAGTTCAGCTACGAACGGCGGCTTCGCAGCAAGATCGAGAAGCTCGACGACAATCTGCGCTCGATGCGCACGGTGGAACGCGCCAAGGCCATCCTGATGGCGACGCGCCAAATGCCGGAAACCGAAGCCTATGGCTTCATCAGACGACAGGCGATGGATCGTCGCGTGTCGGCAAGTGCAGTCGCCGCGGCGATTGTTGACTCGTTCGAACTGCTTGGCTACGATCATCAACAGTAAGCCCCAATAGCGGGGCTGGCGGCGACAGCGCCGCCTTCGACACAACCGGCAACAAAGCCCTCCCAATGCTCGCGTAAGCGCGCATCGGGAGGGCTTTTTTGTTTTTTCAGTCCTGAAGGGAGCTAGGGATGAGCATTTCACGGCGGACTTTGCTGAGGAATACCGCGGCGCTTGGCGCATTTGCCGGCGCCGGACTGCCGCATATCTGGATCAAGAACGCCGACCTCGCTTACGCCGCGGGCGGCGAGATCAAGGTCGGCGTGCTGTTCTCGCTGACGGGAACGACCGCGATCATCGAGGAATCGCTCAACAAGGCGACGCTGCTTGCGATCGAGGAAATCAACGCCGCCGGCGGCATCAAGGGCAGCAAGATCGTGCCGATCGTCGAGGATCCTGCGTCGGATCCGGCGACGTTCTCGGAGAAGGCCCGCAAGCTCGTCGTCGGCGACAAATGCGTCAGCGTGTTCGGCTCCTATACCTCGGCGAGCCGCAAGGCGGTGCTTCCGGTCTTCGAGCGGCAGAACAATCTCTATTGGTATCCGACGCTCTATGAGGGCCGCGAGTGCTCGAAGAACGTCATCTACACCGGCGCGGTGCCGAACCAGCAGCAGGACGAGTTCGTGCCCTGGCTGGTCAAGAAGTTCGGCAAGAAGTTCTATCTGATCGGCTCCAACTACATCTATCCGAAGGAAGAGAACAACTACTGCAAGAAGCTGCTCGAGAAGCTCGGCGGCGAGGTCGTGGCGGAAGAATATGTGCCGCTCGGCCATTCCGAATTCTCTTCCGTCATCAACAAGATCCGCTCGACGCAGCCGAACGTGATCTTCTCCACCGTGGTCGGCGATTCCGTGGTCGCACTGCATCGTCAGTACAAGGCGGCCGGTCTCGATCCCGAGAAGATGCCGATGGCGAGCCTGACGACCTCCGAGAACGAGGTCGCGGCGATGGGCGGAGAAGCTGCCGCCGGTCATTTCACCTCGGCGCCGTACTTCATGGTGCACAAGTCGCCTGAGAACGAGAAATTCGTCGAGGCCTACAAGAAGCGCTGGGGCGCCGACAAGGTGACGCATTTCGTCTCTGAGGCCTGCTACTTCCAGACCTATCTGTTCAAGCAGGCGGTCGAGAAGCTTGCGACCAGCGATCTCACGCCGCCGAACATCCGCGACGCGGTCAAGGGCCAGGAAGTGATCGCGCCGCAGGGCAAGGTCCGGATCGAGTCGGAGAATCTGCACACCTGGCTGTGGCCCAAGATCGCGCAGGCGAAGTCGAACGGCCAGTTCGAGATTCTCGTCGAGGCCAAGGATTGGCTGAAGCCGGTGCCGTACGCGGCCTATCCCGGGCAGTCCTGCACCGAGAAGGGCCTGGTCGAGAAGAGCTGACGGGGGCTGACGACGGCCGTCGGCGTGCGGCGCCGGCGGCCGGCTTCCGGCAACGAAAGCGGCCTCTCGCACACATGCGAGGGGCGCAGGCGCCCAAACGAACATCGAAAGCGGATCCCGACGTGGACCAATTCATCGAACAAATTGTCACCGGCCTCAGCATCGGGTCGATCCTGCTGCTGGTCGCGCTGGGACTGTCGATCATCTACGGCTCGATGGGCATCATCAATCTCGCGCATGGCGAGTTCGTGATGCTCGGCGCTTACGCCGCCTGGGTGTTCCACACCTATCTCGGGCTCGGCCTGCTCGCGAGCCTCGTTCCGATCTTCCTGGTGGTGGCCACGTTCGGCTGGGTCATCGAACGCTACGTCCTGAGCCTGCTCAACAACCGGCCGCTCGACACGATCCTCGCCACCTGGGGCGTCGGCATCATGCTGCAGCAGGCGGTGCGGCTGATGGTCGGCAGCGAACTCCGCTATGTGCAATTGCCGCCGGCGCTGGCCGACAGCATGGACGTGTTCGGCATCCCGATATCGTCGTATCGGGTGTTCCTGTTCGTCGTGTCGATCGCGCTGTTCGGGGCGACCTGGTTGCTCATGAACCGCACCACGGTCGGGATGAAGCTGCGTGCCATCATCCAGGACCGCTCGGTTGCCGCCTCGTTCGGCATCAACGCCAAGCGGGTCTATGCGCTGACCTTTGCCTATGGCGCGGGCCTTGCCGGACTTGCCGGCGCGCTGGTGTCGCCGCTCAAGAGCGTGTCGCCCGATATGGGCACCGGCTACGTGGTCGACGCCTTCATGGTGGTCGTGCTCGGCGGCGTGCAGAGCCTCGCCGGCACCGTGGCGAGCGCCTTCATCCTCGGCGAGCTCTCCGGCGGCATCGCCTTCCTGCAAAACGACACGGTGGCCAAGACGATCGTGCTGCTCGCCATCGTCGTGCTCATCCGTTTCCGCCCCGAGGGGCTTTTCACCGCACGCGTGCGGGCCTGAGACAGATCGCTCATCTATGCCTTCGAATATTTCTAACTCCACCGGATTGCAGCGCCTGATCGCGCAACTTGCACCGTTGCTCATCGTTTCCGCGCTGGTGTTCGCGCTCCCGGTGCTGCTCAACAATGACTTCCTGCTCAACAAGGTCGCGCGCTATCTCGTGCTGGGCATCCTCACGATATCGCTCGGGCTGTCCTGGGGCTTCGGCGGCATCCTCAATCTCGGCCAGGCGATGAGCTTCGGGCTCGGCTCCTACGCCATGGCGATGGCGCTGAAGCTCAAGACCGTGCCGGTGCATACGGGGGCCAGCGGACTGCCGGACTTCATGGTCTGGAACAATGTCCAGCATCTGCCATGGTTCTGGGAGCCGTTCCGGTCGCTCAGCTTCGCCATCGCCGCGGGCCTGCTCGTGCCGGCGCTGGTTGCGGCGGGACTCGGCTGGTTCATGTTCCGGGGGCGCGTCACCGGCGTCTACGTCTCGATCATCACGCTCGCCACCATGGTGGTGATCAATCTCGTGATCATCGACCAGCAGAGCTACACCGGCGGCTTCAACGGCATCACCGATCTCGCCCAGCTCGAGCTGTTCGGCGTCGCGTTCGATGCCTACGGCCGCGCGACCTACTATCTCGTTGCCGGATGTGTGCTGCTCAGCCTGCTGGTTGCCTTTGCCTTCACCAAGTCCAGGGCCGGCCTGATCGTGCAGGCGATCCGCGACCACGAAAGCCGGGTGCGCTACTTCGGCTACGACGTCGCGCTTTACCAGATCTTCGTATTCGCGCTGTCGGCTGCGATCGCAGGCCTCGCCGGCATGCTCTACACGGTGGTGATGGAGTTTGCCTCGCCGACCTTCCTCGGCGTGCAGCTCTCGCTCTCGGTGGTGGTGTGGTGCGCCGTCGGCGGCAGGCAAAGCCTGGTCGGGGCATTCCTCGGCGCGGTGCTGGTCGCGGGCATGCAGGGCGCGCTGTCGGAATCCGCGGCGTTCCTGGAAACCTGGACGCTGGTGATGGGCGCGCTGTTCGTACTCGTGGTGCTGTTCCTGCCGAAGGGGCTCGCCGGCCTCGCACAGGCCACCTGGCGCTGGGTGGCCCAGCGCAGACAGGCCGCCAGCGGCGCCGTCGCACGAGGCGTCAGCCAGACGGAGGGCAGCACATGAGCTCCCATCTCGATCTCCGCGACGTCTCGGTCAGCTTCAACGGTTTCAAGGCGCTCAATTCGCTCAACATGAGCGTGCGCAAGGGCGAGCTGCGCTGCCTGATCGGGCCGAACGGCGCCGGCAAGACCACGGCGCTGGACATCATCTGCGGCAAGGTCAAGCCGAGCGCCGGCACCGTCAGCTTTGACGGCACCGCGCTGCAGGAGCTCGAGGAATACGAGATCGCCCGCGCCGGTGTCGGCCGCAAGTTCCAGGTGCCGAGCGTCTTCCGCGAGCTCTCGGTCAGCGACAATCTCGAAGTGGCGCGGGCGCGCCGCACCTCCGTGTTCGGCAATCTGCGCTGGAGTATCGGCAATGCCGGGCGCGACGACATCGAACGTCTCGCCGAACTGGTCGGGCTCACCGAACAGCTCGACCGGCCGGCCGCCTATCTGTCGCACGGCCAGACCCAGTGGCTGGAGATCGGCATGCTGGTCGCCCAGGACGCCGAGCTGATCCTGATGGACGAGCCGACCGCCGGTATGACGGCGCAGGAAACCCGCAAGACCGCCGAACTGTTCGCACGGCTGAAGGGCAAGCACACGCTGATCGTGGTCGAGCACGACATGGGCTTCGTCAAGGCGATCGGCGACATTATCTCGGTGATGCATATGGGCCAGATGCTGGCCGAGGGCACCGCAGCGGAAGTGGAAGCGCATCCAGAAGTGCGCCGCGCCTATCTCGGATCGGGAGGCATCAGCCATGCTTGAGCTGACCGACGTCGACGCTTTCTATGGCAACAGCCGCGCCCTGCAGGGCATCAACCTGATGGTCGGCAACGGCGAATTCCTGTCGGTGCTCGGCCGTAACGGCGTCGGCAAGACCACGCTGATGCGCAGCATCCTTGGCCTGATGGACCGGTGCACCGGACGCCTGTCGCTCGACGGCGCCGACATCTCGCCGTTGCGGACCCATCAGCGCGCCAAGGCCGGCATCGCCTATGTGCCGCAGGGCCGCGGCATCCTGCCGCGCTTCACCGTGCGGGAGAATTTGACGCTAGGAACCTTCGCCGCGAAATCGGCCAACGGCATCGAGGAGTGGGTGCTCGAGCTGTTTCCGGTGCTCAAGGATTTTCTCAACCGCTACGGCGGCAATCTCTCCGGCGGTCAGCAGCAGCAGCTTGCGATCGCACGCGCGCTGCTTGCCCAGCCCAAGGTCATCCTGCTGGACGAGCCGACCGAGGGCATCCAGCCGAACATCGTCGAGCAGATCGAGGACGTGATCGTCAAGCTCAATCGCGAGCGCGGCATCACGGTGGTGCTGGTCGAACAGAATGTCGCGTTCGCGCGGCGCGCGTCCCACCGCTTCGCGTTGCTCGAAAAGGGACGCGTCGTCGCCAAGGGCGCGATCGGTGAACTCACCGATGATCTCATCCAGCTGCACATGGCCGTGTAGCGGGAATTATCGTTCAGAAAGGGAGTCGAGACATGTTGCATGGAGATATATCGAGCAGCAAGGACACGGTCGGCGTCGCCGTGGTCAATTACAAGATGCCGCGTCTGCACACCAAGGCCGAGGTGCTGGATAACGCGCGCAACATCGCCAAGATGGTCGAGGGCATGAAGCTCGGTCTGCCGGGCATGGATCTCGTGATCTTCCCGGAATACTCGACCCACGGCATCATGTACGACTCCAAGGAGATGTACGAGACGGCCTCGTCGGTGCCGGGCGAGGAAACCCGCATCTTCGCCGATGCCTGCCGCAAGGCGAAGGTCTGGGGCGTATTCTCGCTGACCGGCGAGCGCCACGAGGAGCATCCCAACAAGGCGCCGTACAACACGCTGATCCTGATGAACGACAAGGGCGAGATCGTCCAGAAGTATCGCAAGATCATGCCGTGGGTGCCGATCGAAGGGTGGTATCCCGGCGATTGCACCTATGTCTCGGAAGGGCCGAAGGGCCTGAAGATCAGCCTGATCATCTGCGACGACGGCAACTACCCGGAGATCTGGCGTGACTGCGCAATGCGCGGCGCCGAGCTGATCGTCCGCTGCCAGGGCTACATGTATCCGGCCAAGGAGCAGCAGATCCAGATCTCGAAATCGATGGCCTGGGCCAACAACTGCTACGTCGCGGTCGCCAACGCATCCGGCTTCGACGGCGTCTATTCCTACTTCGGCCATTCCGCGCTCATCGGCTTCGACGGCCGGACGCTCGGCGAATGCGGCACCGAGGAGAACGGCATCCAGTACGCCCAGCTCTCGGTGTCGCTGATCCGCGACGCCCGCCGCAACATGCAGTCGCAGAACCATCTCTTCAAGCTGATGCACCGCGGCTATACCGGCCTGATCAACTCCGGAGAGGGCGATCGCGGCCACGCGGTCTGCCCGTACACCTTCTACAAGAACTGGATCACGGACCCCGAAGGTACGCGGGAGATGGTTGAAGCCATGACGCGTCCGACCGTCGGGACCGACGAATGTCCGATCGAGGGCATTCCGAACCAGAAAGTCGCACATCGTTGATCAGAAAAGCCGAGCTGTGCCGGCGCGATCATTCGCGCCGGCGCGGTTCTGAAACTGTTGCAGCGGGAAACGGGGGTTACCATGAGCAGCGAAGCAAATAGCGGACTGGTGCAACAGACCGAGGGGCAGATCGACGACCTTCTCGGTCACGAGTTCGAGCATGAGCCGGTGCCGATCAGTGCCCGGCGCAGCGCCTTCTCGGTTACCATGGTGTGGCTGGGCTTTCCGATGATCATCACCGGCGCAATGACGGGATCGCTGCTGGTGCTGGGCATGGGCTTCAAGAATGCACTGGTTGCCATGATCATCGGCAATCTGATCATGTTCGCCTATGTGGGCGCGCTCGGCCTGATCGGCACCAGGCGCGGCATGAACTTCGCGCTGATCGCGAGCATTGTGTTCGGGAAGAAGGGTTATGTGCTGGCGTCGGGCCTGCTGTCGACCCTGCTGCTCGGCTGGTACGCGGTGCAGACCGGCATCACCGGCGCATTGATCTCCTCGACCTACGGCCTCAATTATGTGGCGATGACCATCGTCGCGGGCGTGCTCTATATCGGCATCACCTTCGTCGGCGTGAAGGGGTTGCACTATATCGGGCTGGCGTCGGTGCCGTTGTTTGTCGTGCTCGGCCTCTGGGTCGCGGCCGATGCAGCCTCGACCACGACGGCAGCGGCGATCTTCAGCTATGCCGGCAACAACGGAGTCGCCAGCATGTCGATGGGCGTCGGCCTCACGGTGGTGCTTGCGCTGTTCATTGACGCCGGCACGGTGACCGCGGACTTCAACCGCTGGGCGCCGAGCCCGCGGGCATCGCTGTTCGCCACGTTCAGTGCGTTCCCGTTCGCCAATCTGGTGGCGATGCTGGTCGGCGGCGTGATGACGGCTGCGCTTGCGGTGCCGAACGCCAATCCGTTCGGCGTCGACAACATGTTCGGCTACATGAACGGCAAGCAGCTCACCTGGCTCAGCATTCTCGCCTTTATCTTCCTCTACGCCAATCTCGGCTCGGTCTGCTCGCACTGCCTTTACAATGCGGCCACCGGCTGGTCGCGCATTCTCGGGACCAACATGCGGCTGATGGCCGTGATCCTCGGCGCCATCGGCATCGTGGTGGCCGCGGGCAACGTCTGGGCGTTCTTCATCCAGTGGCTGTCGCTGCTCGGCATCCTCGTGCCGCCGATCGGTGCGATCATCCTGGTCGATCAGTATCTGTTGCGCACCGGGTCGCGTGCGGACGTCGACTGGCGCGCGAAGCCTTTCATCGCCTGGGGCATCGGGTCGCTGTGCGCATTTGCGGTTGAAAATCTGATGCCGGGGCTGTCCACTGCGATATCAGCCGCGCTGGTCGCCGGCATCGTGTACGGGGCGATCGCGCGGGTGGAATCGTCCACTGAAAAGGTGGCACGCCCGGCGTAAGCGACAAGCTCGATCAAGCAAGAAGGGTACATCAATGAGCGTCGACTATCAGATCTATGATCTCGGCAATCTGACCTTGCAGCGCGGTGCGACCCTCCGCGACTGCAAGCTCGCCTACAAGACGTTTGGCCAGCTCAACGCGGCCAAGGACAACGTGATCGTCTATCCGACCTGGTACTCCGGCCAGCACTACGACAATGAATGGCTGATCGGGCCGGGCATGGCGCTCGATCCGGCGAAGTACTTCATCATCATTCCCAACATGTTGGGCAACGGCCTGTCGTCGTCGCCGAGCAACACGCCGGAGCCTTACAACGGGCCACGTTTTCCGCAGGTGACGGCCTATGACAATGTGCGCGCTCAGCACCGGTTGGTGACCGAGAAATTCGGCATCAAGCACATCCGTCTGGTCGTCGGCTGGTCGATGGGCGCGTTGCAGACGTTCCATTGGGGCGCGCTCTATCCCGACATGATGGATCTGCTGGCGCCGTTCTGCGGCTCGGCCAAATGCTCGCGCCACAACTACGTGTTCCTGGAGGGCGTGAAGGCCGCACTCACGGCGGATGCGGCGTGGAAGGAGGGGTGGTACACCGATAAGCCGGCCCGCGGCCTGCGCGCCGCCGCGCGGGTCTATGCTGGCTGGGGCTTTTCGCAGGCCTTCTATCGCGAGCAGCTCGACATCAAGACGATGGGCTTTTCGTCGCTGGAGGATTTCCTGGTGGCGTTCTGGGAGGGTTTCTTCCTGCCGAAGGATCCCAACAACCTGCTCACCATGCTGTGGACCTGGCAGAATGGCGACATCAGCGCCAACGAGATCTACAACGGCGACTTCAAGGCTGCGCTGAAGGCGATCAAGGCCAAGGCCTATGTCATGCCGGGGCAGACCGATCTCTACTTCCCGCCTGAAGACAGCGAGAACGAGGTCGCGAACATGCCGAACGCCAAGTTCGTGCCGGTGCCGTCCATCTGGGGACACTTCGCGGGCGGGCCGGGGACCAATCCGGTCGATGTCGCCTTCATCGATACCAAGCTCAAAGAATTGCTCGCATCGTGAGTTCAATCGATTGCGAACGGCTGCCTGCGCGATCATGGGAGGCGTGAGCTTGTCCAATCCCGCTTTGCTGCTCGACCAGTACCGCATCCGCCAGGAGCCGTATTACCGGCCGCTCAAGGATGAGGTCGAATTGTTCGGCGCAGCCTATGCGAACCGCATGCCGGTGATGCTGAAAGGCCCCACCGGCTGCGGCAAGACCCGCTTCATCGAATACATGGCCTGGCGGCTCGGCCGTCCGCTGATCACGGTCGCCTGTCACGAGGACATGACGGCGGCGGATCTGGTGGGACGCTGGCTGCTCGACGCGGAGGGTACGGTGTGGAGCGACGGGCCGCTGACGACGGCCGTGCGTCTCGGCGCGATCTGCTACCTCGACGAGATCGTCGAGGCGCGCCAGGACACGACGGTCGTGATCCATCCCTTGACCGACGATCGGCGTGTGCTGCCGCTGGAAAAGCGTGGCGAGCTGATCCACGCGCATTCCGACTTCCAGCTCGTGATTTCCTACAATCCGGGCTACCAGAGCGCGATCAAGGACCTCAAGGAATCCACCAAGCAACGCTTTGCGGCGCTGGATTTCAGTTATCCCGACCGGTTGGCGGAAACCGAGGTGGTGTCGCGCGAGGCCGGTATCGAACCGAACCTCGCCGATCTCCTGGTGAAGATCGCTCAGCACAGCCGTAACCTGAAGGGCCAGGGTCTCGACGAAGGCGCCTCGACCCGGATGCTGGTCAATGCCGGCCGCTTGATCGGATGCGGCATCAGCCTCGAAAAGGCGTGCGAGACCACGATCGTCGTTCCCTTGACCGATGATGCGGACACCAGGAACACGTTGCGAGACGTGATTTCGGCCTCTGCGTGAATGGAAGCCCGGAGGTGGCGGTCGCGCAAATCAGTTCGCTCGATGGCTTCCGGTCCGGGCGCCGGCTTGCGGAGCTCCTGCGCGGCCACGATGAGATTGCCGTGGCGGTGCAGGCGGCGCGGGCCGCCTTGCACCGGATGGGGGCGTTCGATCGTCTGGCGGCCTGGGACGAGGCGGTGCACGACCTGTTCGAGGCCAACCTCGGCCAGGCCGTGGTTCTGGGCTTTCTAAAGCTATCGGCGCAATGGCAGGCGCCGCGATCGACCGATGATCTGATCGCGATCGGACGCGCCGCGGGCGATATCGGCCGCAGTGCCGGAAGCCGCACGGCCCATGCTTTGCTGACCGAATTGTCCAAAGTGCTGCCGCGGCTTGCCGCCGGAGAACTTGCCGCCGTTCTTGCCGCGCTTGGCCAACTCGCAGATGCAGGCCCGGAATCGGTGGGCCTTGCGATCGGCCGGCTGGAACCGCTGCTCGCGCACGCCGGGGCCGACGACTTTTCCGCCTGGGTTTCGGCCGGCTTGCGCGCAAGCGGCGGCCGCGCATCGCGCCGGCGCGCCTATTTCGCGCTCGACGATCCGCTCTCGGTGCGACTGTTCGCGGTCGGCCGGACCGGCGATGATTTTGCACGGCTGGAAAAGCGCCTCGCCGCAACCACGCTCGCGCTGTGGAACAGGAAGCCGCGTTTCCGCAAGCTGGCCATTGCACCGACGCCGGTGCCGCGGCGTGCCTCGCTCGCCGCCGGCCTGATCGGGCTCCCGGAGACCTTTCCCGGCTTCGCGGGCGAGGGGGCGGACACCGTCTATCTCGCCGCGGTCGCGCATGCCGGCGCGCATCTGGTGCACTCCACCGTCCGCTTTCCTGTGGGGCGGCTGAAGGCGCTGCAGATCGCGCTGGTCTCGCTGATCGAGGATGCCAGGGTCGAGACGCTGGCGCTTCGCGAGATGCCCGGGCTGCGCCGGCTGTGGTTGCCATTCCACAGCGCGACGCCAAGCGGCCAGGCAACTGCCGCCGGACTGATGATGCGATTGGCGCGGGCGCTGATCGATCCGGACTATCAGGATTCGGATGCGTGGGTGACCAAGGGGCGGGCTCTGTTTGCCGGTGCCGCCGACCGCTGGATTGATCCTGCCATCAGCCGCGAGATCGGCGGGCTGCTCGGCAACGACATCGGGCAGATGCGGCTGCAGTTCAACGCCAGGAGCTACGTCGTCGAACCGGCCTATCGCGATGACAATCTGGCGCTGTGGGATTTTGGCGATCAGCCGGACAGCCCGGCCGAGACGATCGAACTTGCAGTCGATTCCGTACGGATCGAGCGCCGCGACGACGCCGATGGAAAGTCCACCGACAACGACGCAAATTCCGACGAGACGCTGCACGCGAAGGCCGCAGCGGTGACCCTGCTGGACGGATTTCCGGTCGCGAGCTACCCGGAATGGGACTATGCGACGCGCACCGAGCGGGCGGACTGGACCACGATCCTGGAGGCTGATGCAGCGGTATCCGCCCAGCCGTTCGACCCTTCGATGGATGCCGAGGCGATGCGCTGGATCACCGAGTTGACCCGCGACGCCTCGATCGGCCGCCGCATCAGACACAAGGGCCAGCGCGACGGCGACGCGCTCGACATCGACGCGGCAATCGCGCTGACGATCGAGCGCCGTGCCGGCAGTATCAGCGAGCCCAGGGTCTACCAACGCGATGCGCCGGGACCGCGCGATCTTGCCGTTCTGCTGCTGTTGGACCTGTCGCAATCGACCGCGGACCGCGATGGTCGCGGCCGGACGGTTCTCGACGTCGAGCGCAAGGCCGCCGCGATCATGGCGACGGCGGTCGAGGCCGCCAATGACGCGATCGCGGTGCACGGCTTCAGCTCCGACGGCCGCGAGCGCGTGCGCTATCTCCGCATCAAGGGCTTCGAGGAGCCGATGGACGCCGTTGTGCGCTCGCGTCTCGCGGGCCTTGGCAGCAGCCATTCCACCCGGCTCGGTGCCGCGTTGCGCCACGCCGGGGGCTACCTCGCGGGACGACGCGCATTCCGCAAGGTGTTGCTGGTTCTGACCGACGGCGAGCCGTCCGACGTCGATGCGCCCGATCCGCAATATCTGGTGGAGGACGCGCGCCGCGCCGCTCAGCAGCTGCGGCGGCGCGGCACCGATATTTTTGCCTTCGGCATCGGTGAGGACAGATTTCCCCAGCTCGATCGCATTTTCGGCGAGCGCCATGCGCTCCGGGTGCCGCGTATCGAGGTCTTGCCGCAACGGGTGATGCAGCTTTATGCGGAACTGAAGAAATAGTGCTGCCATCCCAAGCAGGCTCGATCCTGTTCCATGAGCCTACGCACCGCTGTCACACTTCGACGCTAACGTTGCAGATTGGACACAGTCGCCCGCCCTTGGGAAACAATCGACGCGGATACGATGAGCATTGGATATCTTTCGAGGGGCTTGGCAGGGCGCCCCTCAGACGCTCGTCGATTTTGCGTTTTGATCTGCGTCTGCATGCTGGGCGCGGGCAGCGATGTCGCGATGGGGCAGGAGAGTCCGATCGCTGCTGCGCCGCGCCTGACATTCGATATTCCGGCGCAACCTCTGACATCCGCACTGGAAAGTTATGGCGCCACGTCGCGGCGTGAGGTGCTCTACGATGCGCGGCTTGCGACTGGCCGGCTCTCAGGCGAGGTGAGGGGCGTCTTCGCGCCTTCTGAAGCCCTACAGATATTGCTCAATGGCACCGGCCTTGTCGGCCGCCTGACGTCGGAGAATGCCGTGGTGATCGTGCCCTCGGCTCCGGCTGCCGGGCAGCCGACGACGCCCGACGTCGATGCGCGAAAAGGCGATCCGGTCATTCGCGCCCGCTATTATGCCGTGGTGCAGGAGCGCGTTCGAGAGGCCTTCTGCAGGAACATGTTGCTGCGGCCGGGCCGCTATCGGATCGCCGTGCAGTTCTGGATCGCTCCAACTGGATCCGTGCAACAGACCAGACTCTTGAGCAAGACAGGCGATGACCGCGTCGACAGCGCGATCGAGACGACGCTGCGCGGATTGAGAATGAATGAGGTGCCGCCGCCCGGCATCTCGCAACCCCTCACGATGGTCGTTGCGGCGCATGCGTCGGAACGGGCGCAGGACTGCGCCGGGATCGACGCAATACGGACCAGCGGTGGGGTGAATTGAGCGTGCTGCGATGAGCGACGCAACCCGGACCATGCTGCGCAGCTTCCTCGCTGCCCGCTACGACGATCTCAAGCTGCGGCTGAGCCGCCGTCTCGGATCGGCGGAGCTTGCCAGCGATGCGTTGCAGGACACCTATGTGCGTCTCGGGCGGGCCGAGGTGACGGGGTCGGTGCAAAGCCCGGCCGCCTATCTGTTCCGCATGGCCTTTAACGTCGCAATCGACCGGCAGCGGGCCGAGAAACGGCGACTGGCCCGCAATGAGGTTCAGGATCTGCTTCATATTGTGGACGATGCGCCCGGGCCGGGTCAGATCACGGAGGCTCGCTTCGAGATCGAGGCCCTGGAGAAGGCGATCGCGGAACTGACACCGCGCCGCCGGGTCATCCTGCTGGCCGCGCGGCTTCAGGGAATGCCGCAGCGGGAGATCGCCAGCCGGCTGGGCGTCTCGTTGCGCCTGGTCGAGAAGGAACTCCGCCTCGCTCAGGAACACTGCGCGCTGAAGCTGGGAAAATAGTTGTGCGGTTGATGGCTATCGCGAACGTCAAGTGGATAGGCGGACGGTTCGGCCGCGGAGGCTGCCGTTTGCGTGCGCGGCGAGGCAAGTCCGCATGACGTACGAAGGCGGCAAATCGACGATAGGGCTCGGCGCGATGGAGCGGGAGGCACATGCCTGGGTGAGGCGCTTGACGTCCGGAGACGCGACAGTCGAGGACGCCGAGGCATTCCAGCTGTGGCGCCAGCAGAGCGCTGCCCATGCGATTGCCTTTGCCAAGGCTAGCAAGCTTTGGGAGACGGTTGGCAAAGCCGGCCATAACCTCCGGTATGACCCCGCGTCGCTGGGCATGTTGCTTGATGGCGAAGCGAAGCGCGTGATGACCCGCAGGCTGGTGCTCGGCGGCGGGCTTGCGACCGCCGCTGCCGCCGTCGGAGCGGTGACGCTGCGTCCCCCGCTCGAGCTCTGGCCGTCATGGTCCGAGCTTGCGGCCGACTACCGGACAGGTACGGGAGAGCAGCGCAAGCTCGCATTGAACGACAATGTGTCGATCAACCTCGACACACGAACCAGCATCGCGCTGCGCCCGGATCATGGTGACACCAGCCGCATCGAGCTGATCACGGGACAGGCATCGGTCGCGACGGCCCAGCAGCAGTCAAGACCGGTGACAGTGATCGCCTCCAGTGGTCAAACGGTGGCAACGCAAGCCTCGTTCGACGTGCGCTACCTCGGAGCCGAGGTGCGCGTCACCTGTCTCGGCGGCGAGGTTCGCGTCGAGCATCAGGGAAACGCCCGTATTGTTCGTGAAAGGCAACAGATCGCCTATGACGAGAGGCGCATGAGCGACATCGTCGCGATCGATCCGGCCGTCGAGGCGGCCTGGCAAGAGGGATTGCTGATCTTCCGTTACACGCCCCTGCCCAAGGTGGTGGAGGAGGTGAACCGGTACCGGTCGGGCCGGATCTTCGTCGTCAATGCCGAGCTGAACGCCCATCTGATTAACGGCCGCTTCCATATCGATCGGATCGACGAGGTTCTCCTGCAGCTCGAACAAGCCTTTGGCGTGAAAGCCAAAACGCTTCCCGGCGGCATTGTGCTGCTCAGCTGAGGAGGCCTCTAGCGGCTTGCAAAAAATTTCGCATCCGGCGTGCGGGTCGGCCCATTCGGGATCGTCACAGCCGCGAGGGTCTCGGTGCTGGCGCTGAGACGCGAAATGTTCGGCTGTCGTCGCCCGGCGCAAGAAAGCGATTCCATGGTTCCCCGCCTCTCCAGGTCTCTCACCCGCGCGACCGTTCGCACTACATTGTTTGGCAGCGTCAGCGTCGTGGCACTTCTCGCCAACACGCCGGTGGTCGCGCGCCCGTTTGGATCGAGCTGGACGGTGTCACCGTCAGCCGCGGCGATGGCGGCGTCGCAGTCGGCAGCGCAGGACGCGGCAGCAGCCGCCAAGCAAGGCCAGGATGCGATGGCGCGGGCCACGCGCGCCATCCAGGCGATCCAGGGCCTGCAGAACGCGGCGCGCGCCGCGGCGCAGACCTCGCAGCGTTCGGTGACGCTGCCGCAGGTCGCGGTGCCCAACGGCCTTGCGCCCGGCGGCCTGCAGGTAGCGCCGGGATGGCAGGGCGCGAATGCGCCGACGCAGGCGATCGATGCCGCCGGCCAGACCCAGGTCGGCATCGCGCAGACCAGGGCGCAGGCGATCCTCAACTGGAATTCATTCAACGTCGGCGCGCGCACTACGCTGACCTTCGACCAGCAAGGCAATGCGAACTGGGTGGCGCTCAACCGCGTCGTCGGCAGCACGGCGCCGAGCCAGATTCTCGGCAACATCAAGGCGGACGGCTCGGTCTATGTGATCAACCAGAACGGCATCATCTTCGGCGGTGCGAGCCAGGTGAATGTCGGCTCGCTGATCGCCTCGACCGCCAACATCACCGACACCCAATTCCTGCGCAATGGCATCTACTCGCAGCAGGCGAGTGGCCAATACGTGCCGAGCTTCACCGATGCCCGCGGCGCGGTGAAGGTCGAGGCCGGCGCGCTGATCTCGACCAACGCACCGTCCTCGGTGACGCAGGGGGGCGGCTTCGTCCTGCTGATGGGAACCGAGGTGAGCAATGCCGGCTCGATCAGCGCGCCGCGAGGCCAAGTGCAGCTCGCTGCCGGCAACGACTTTCTGCTGCGGCCGGGTTACAGCACGGATGCCAACCAGGCCTCGACCACACGCGGCAACGAAATCTCGCCGATCGTGCGCGACGCGATCGCGGCTGTCGGCAATTCCGGCCTGATCTTCGCCCAGCAAGGCGACATCACGCTTGCGGGCCGCGGCATCATCCAGGGCGGGGTGCTTGTCGCTACGACCTCGGTCAACACCCGCGGCACCATCCATCTCCTGAACGCAGCGTCCGATGCCGCGGGCAGCATCACGCTTGCCAGTGGCAGCCTGACCGCGATCCTGCCCGAGCTCGACAGCAGCGACACCGCGCTCGACAGCCAACGCGGCCAGTTGGTCGCCGATTCCAAGGCCTTCACCCACGCCCCGGTCGCCAACGCCCAGTTCGATAATCTTTCGCAGCTCGCCGACCGGCTCGACCAGGGACGTATCGAGATCGTCAGCGGCGGCAGCGTCAACTTCAAGGACGGCTCGACCACGCAGGCGCAAGGCGGCCAGGTGGCGGTCAGCGCCGGCCGCCGCGTCTTCGCCGAGAGCGGGTCGATCATCGACGTCTCGGGCGTGCGCGGCGTGCTGCTGCCGATGTCGACCAACAACCTCCTGATCAACGTGCAAGGCAACGAGCTGCGCGACTCGCCCGCCAATCGTGATCGGGACAATCTGAAGAACGCGGACGTCTGGATCGACGCGCGCGATCTGGTGCTGGTGCCGGCGGGCACCGGTGGCTATGCGACCGACCGCTACTATACGCCGGGTGGCCTGCTCGAGGTCTCGGGATATCTCGCCAATACCGCCCACCGGATCGGCGAGTGGGCCGCGGTCGGCGGTACCGTCACGCTGTCGGCGCAGGAAGTCGTCGCGCAGCAGGGGGCGGTGTTCGACGTCTCCGGCGGCTCGATCAGCTATCAGGGCGGCTACATCCGCACCACCAATTTCCTTGGCGCGGACGGCCGTCTCTACAGCGTCAACCAGGCACGCGCCGATATGCAGTTCTACGGCTTCGGCGCGGGCTTCATTCGCGAGCACAAGCTCGGCGGCAAGGTTGCACCGAATCTGACCGAGGTCTGGACCAGCCCGTTCGGCAAGGGCCGCGTGACCACCCGCTGGGAGGACGGCTACACCATCGGCCGTGACGCCGGCTCTCTCGTCCTGTCCACGCCGACGGCAGTGTTCGAAGCTGATATCGTCGCTGATGTCGTCACCGGCTCACGCCAGACGACGGCGCGGCCGGACGGCACCACCGACGGCTACAAGCTGTCTCAGAACGTCGCGCCGCTCCAGGGCAAGCTCGCGCTCGGTGGCTATTCGGGGCTTGGCCTCACCAGTGCATCCGCCGCGCAGGTCATCTTCGGCCGCACGCCTGAGATCACTGATGCGCTGAACGCCACGTCGGCCTTGCCCGACGATCGGATCGGGACTGCATTGTTCAATTCGGACGCGCTCAATGCCGCCAGGCTGGGCGGTCTCAGTGTTGCGAGCAGCAAGGAAATCCTGGTCGAGGCGCCGCTCGAGCTTGCTCCTGGCGCGCAGGTGACCTTCATGGCGCCGCATGTGGAGATCGGCGCGAACCTCACGGCGCATGGTGGCAGCGTGACGCTGACCAATCTCATGCACGCCGTGTTCGGCCAGGGGCAGAACGAGCTATGGTGGGCGCTCAACGCTGCGAACGGCAATTCGCAGGTCACGATCGGCCAGAACGTCGCCGTCGATCTCAGCGGGTTGTGGAGCAACGAGCTGACCGGCACCGATGGATCCGGCCGGGCGCATCTGGATGGCGGCAATTTCACCGTTTCGACCACGGGCGGCATCACGCTTGCGAGCGGGTCGCTCATCGATGTATCGTCGGGGGGCGCCATCCTGGTGAATGGCAAGACACAGGGCGGCAAGGGCGGCAATGTCAGTCTCGTCGCCAATGACTATTCGCATCTAGCCTGGACCCAGTTCTTCACCAATCCGCTCATCCTCGACGGCACCATTCGCGCTTACGGCTTCGGTGGCGGTGGCACGCTGACGCTGAACGCCGGCCAGGAGATATCGATCGGCGAAGCCGTGGCCGATGCGTTGGTGCTCGATCCGGCGATCTTCCAGTCCGGCTTCACGGCCTACAACATCAGCAGCAACACGGGCATCCGGATCGGCGAAGGCGCCCGTGTGGACGCCGAGGTGCCGGTCTATCGCTTCACCCCGCGCAGCTTCATCATGCCCAGCGGGAGCCTCGTCACGGACGCCGCGGACCTCTGGACGCCTCCCAAATTCACGATCAATTCCTTCACGCGCAGCGCCACGCGGCGCGTCGGCGCCGATCTGACCTTCTGGAGCCTGCATGATTTCACGCTGGCGAAGGGCGCGTCGATCGACGTCGATCCGGGGCGTTCGGTCTCGATCTTCGCCAATCGGCAGACTGTCATCGATGGTGCGATCAGAGCACCCGCCGGCAATATCCTGATCACGAGCCTGCAGGACGCCCCCGGCGACACCCGCTACAATATGGGTTACGGCGAGTTCGGCCTGACCCGTTCGTTCTGGATCGGCGATGATGCGGTGCTGGATGTTTCCGCGCGTGATGCGGTGGGACGCGACGACCGCGGGATCTCCTATGCAGCTGTGCCGGACGGCGGCACGATCCGCATCGGCGGGACGGGGGCGTTGGATCCCAAATATCCCGTCGTCAGCGATGCCTTCGTGATCGTTCGCCCGGGTGCGCTGATCGACGCGTCGGGTGCTTCTGCGGTCGTCGATGTGCAAAGCGGTAACGGTTATCTCCCGACGCTTGCCGCGAGCGATGGTGGGACGATCTCGCTCTATTCCAGCTTTGGTATGGTGCTCGACGGCACCTTGCGCGCAGCGGCCGGCGGCAGCGGCGCGTCGGGCGGCGCGCTGAACCTGACCATGTCGTGGCGCGGCTATATCGTCGGGCAGCCGAATGCAAGTGCGCCCTACGCCAGCGGCGATCTGCCTGAGGCGTTTCAGAGGTCGCGCGATATCACGCTCGTGCAAAACGCAGCGGGCAGCGGTCTAAACACTGATCTGTCGCCCGGTCAGGCCGATCCGGCCCTGCAATTCGGGCGGACGGTCATTGGGGTCAACCAGGTCCAGAAGGGGGGCTTCGGCTCGCTCGCGCTCTATACGCGCGATCTTCTCATCTTTGACGGCAATGTGGACCTCGGCCTCTCGCGCAGCCTTCGGCTGTCGAGCGGCGTCATCGCTGCGGCAGCCGGCACGCCAGACAGCGCCATCGTCTTGTCCGCGCCTTATGTCCGTCTTGATGGCGTCTACAACGCCGCAGATGCGCAGACGGCCGTGGGCTATGCTCCCGGGATCAACGATCTTCACGTCCGGAACCAGGCCGTGGGCGGCAGCTTCACCGTCGCAGGCAACTTGATCGACGTTTACGGCTCTGTCCTGTTCGGAGCCACTGGCTCGCAGGGCAGTGGGGCGCTAGATCTCGGTCTCGGACGTCCTGTCAGCATTCCGTTCGATGCCCGCGGCTTTCATCAGGTCGCGTTGCAGAGCAGTGGCGATATCCGGTTCGGCAATGGCGGGCTCGATGTCGAGAATCTCGCGCTGACCGCCGACCAGATCTATCCGTTGAGCGGCGCGGTTGCCACGATCGCGGTTGGGCTCCGTCCGAACGGAGCAAATGTCGCCTATGATCCGGACGCCCGTCTCGTTATCCGCCGCAACGACGACCAGACGCCGGCGGTACCGGCTTCGGTGTTCGGCGACCTGATTTTTGTTGCCGGCAATATCGACCAGGGTGGCGTGCTTCGCGCGCCGCTGGGGCGCATTTGGCTCAACAATGATACCGGGCCATCCAGCGCGCGGATCGTCTTTCGCAGCGGAAGCATCACCTCCGCGAGCGCAGCCGGCTTGATCATGCCGTTTGGCGGCACCTCGGATGGCATCACCTATCAAGGCGCGGACGGCACGCTGCACAATCTGGCGAGCGCGTTCTATGACGATCATTCGAGCAATGTAAGGATCGCCAGCGGCGTTTCGATCAATGCCGCATCCGTTGTGGGTGAGCCGGGCTCGGTGCTCGATCTCTCCGGCGGCGGCACGCTCACCGGCGCGGGCTTCATCTCCGGCCGTGGCGGTTCGGTCGATGTGTTGAAGACCGCGCTCGTCAACGCCAATCCGGTCAACAGCTACAGCGCCGCGGGCAACAAGGTCTACGCCATCCTGCCTGGCTACGCCGCCGACTACGCGCCGGTGATCGCATCCAATGGCGCCGGTGATCCGGCGATCGGCCAGCAGATCACGCTTCCTTCGGGTGCGCCAGGATTGCCCGCGGGCACCTATACGCTGCTCCCCTCGAGCTACGCGCTGTTGCCTGGCGGTTATCGCGTCGAGCTCGGCGCGACTGGAACGACCATGATGGCGCCCGTGACCGCGGGCAATGGCTCGGTGGTCACGTCAGGCTATCTCGGCGTTGCCAACGCCGGAATCAGGGACACGCTGCCGACGCGGGTGATCCTGACCTCCGGCCAGACCACGCGGCTTTATTCGCAGTATAACGAGACCGGCTATGCCGATTTCGAGCGCGCGCGGGCCGCCCAGTTCGCTGGCTTCCGGTATCGTCTGCCGGAAGACGGCAAGGTCCTCGTATTCAATCTTTTCCCGTCGCCGGACAATACGAAATCGCTGTCCTTCGCCGGCACCGCGCTGTTCGACGGCGCCAAAGGCGGCGTTGACGGCACGCTGGTCATCAGGCCGCGCGATTCGTCGGGTTACGGCGTGCTCGACATCACGGCGCCGGGGACCGCATCGATAGCGGGTCATACGTCAATTTCGAGCGACGACATCAATGCCTTCAAGGCATCGACGGTGTTGCTGGGCGGCGCGAGCGTGTACTCCGAGGTCGATAATCCCGGGGCCGGTGCCAACATTTATTTTGACGGAGGCGCGACCACGGCCGTCAACCTGCTCGATGGCGCCACGATACGTGCGGGCCAGGTGTTCCTGATCGGCAAGACGGTCAACATGGCGGGCGGCGCGACCATCGACACGCGCGGACTGAGCAGCAACGTAATCGATTCCACGTTGGGCTACTTCTACGCCAACATATCTCCCGACTCGACTGCAAACCCTGCCTATAGTCCGGCTGTGCTCGCGGTCGCCAATGGCCGGTTCCAATTCCTGGATGCCGTCGGGCCCGGCAACATCAGCATCGCGAGCGGTGCCTCGTTGCTCACGGACGGCAGCGTGGTGCTGGCTGCGCCGGGCGGGCTCTCGATGGGTGACGTCAATTTCGGCGCGCGTTACCTCAACGTCACGCAGGAGCAGATCAATGTCGGCACCGCGGCCGCGCTTGCCGCGGCGCAGGCCGCAGGCCAACTGCCGTCGGGCTGGAATCTCACCCAGAGTGTGCTCGACAAGCTGCTGCGGCCGTCGACGACTGCCGGCAGCCCGACGCTCGAGCAACTCATCATCACGGCAAGCGGCGCCTTCAATCTGATCGGCAGTGTCGACCTCGACGCCACGCGCCGGGGCGGCGCCTCCTCCGATTCCCTCAAATTCGTTCTCAATACACCGGCGATATATGGCCTCGGCTCCGCGGGCGACACCGCCGGCATCACAGCCGACACGCTGGTCTGGAACGGCATTCGCACGGGCAACGGCAGCACGACGAGCCCTTACGGCAGCCAGACGCCAGCCACTATCCTGCCCGGCGGGCCCGGCACGGGATCGGGGCATCTCGCCATCACCGCCAGCGAGATTCTGTTCGGCTACGACGCCTCGCTGAGCAAGCCGACCGATGGCGCAGCGCTGAACCGCATTGCGCTTGGCTTCTCCGATGTCACGTTGACGGCTACGAAGCGCATCACCGCGAACAGCAACGGCACGCTGAAGGTGGGGCTCAGCCAGGACAGCACCGGCGCGTTGCAGGGCGGTGCGCTCACCATTGCGGCCCCGCTGATCACGGCGAGCGGCGGGGCTACGCTCGACGTCAGCGCGGGCGCGGCCTTGCGTCTGGTCGCACCAGTGGGGGCCGCGCCCGCCGACACGCGTGGCGTGACGGATCTCGGCGGCACGCTCTCCTTCACCGGAGACAGTGTATTTGTCGACACCGCATTCGCTTTGCCGTCCGGCAAGCTGACGCTGAATGCGACGCACGACGTCGTGCTCGGCGCAAACGCCACCGTCGACCTGTCGGGCCGCGGCATCGCCTTCTTCGACGTCACCAAGTACAGCTGGGGCGGCGATCTCATCCTGAACTCCGCCAACGGCAATATCGTCCAGAATGCGGGTTCGGTGATCGATGTCTCGGCCGTGAACAATGCGGCGGGCTCGATCGCGGCCAAGGCGATTGACGCCGCACATGGCCAGGTTTGGTTCGGCGGCACGCTCAAGGGATCGTCGACGGGCGATTACGACAGCGGCCAGTTCACGGTCGCAGCGCAGAATTTCGGCGATTTCGCCGCGTTGAATGCCAAGCTCAACGATGCCGGTTTCTTCGGCGCCCGCAGCTTCGATCTCCGCCAAGGCAGCCTAGTCGTCGGCGATGGCGTGAAGGCGCGCTATGTGGCGGTCTCGGTCGATCAAGGCAGCCTCACCGTCGCGGGCAGGATCGACGCGAGCGGGACGAAGCCCGGCGCCATCCGCCTGTCCGCGCGCGATGATCTCAGGCTCAGCTCGAATGCCGTGCTCGACGTCCATGGCAATGTGCTTTGGATCGACAGCTACGGCGCGCCGATCGAAGCCAACAACACCGCGCATGTCGAACTCACCACCACGCACGGCACCATGACGCTGGCCGCGGGCGCGACCATCGACATGACGTCGCCGGATGGCGTGCAGCGCGGCAGGCTCGAGCTCAACGCGCCGCGCCGCGGCGGCATCGGCGGAGATGGTGCCGGCGCCAGCGATATCGCAATCGACGCGCGCGGGCAGCTCAATATTCGCGGCGCCGGCAGCATTGCGATGAACGGCTTCCGCACCTACGACCTTCCGGGCGGCAGCGTCATCGATCAGGCCTATCTCGATGGTCTGCACGACGACAGTACGGCATTCATCAACGCAGCGCTCCAGAATGGCGACTTGCAGAACCGCCTGGCCGGGCTTGCGGCCTATGGTTCTGCCTTCCATCTGCGGCCCGGCGTTGCCATCACCTCAAGCGGTGATCTGTCGACGAAGGGCGATCTCGATTTCTCCGGCTACCGCTATGGACCAAACGCCGATCCGGTCGTGCGCGGCTCCGGCGAGCCGGGCGTGCTTGTGGTCCGTGCCGCCAGCGATCTCAAGATCAACGGCAGCATCACGGACGGCTTCGCACCGCCGCCGGCGTCGCCTGACGCGGTGACCGTGATTGCTTCCGGCACGCTGCCGGCCGCCTACACCGTTCGGACCGATGGTGTCGTCCTCGGCAGCGGTTCGGCCATTCCGAGCAACGGCACAATCAACATGGAGCTGAATCTCACCGACGGAAGGGTCAGACAGAGCCCGAACGCCGCAAATCCGCTCCCTGTCGCGATTACCTTGTCGCAGGACTTCACTGTGAAAGGAGCCAACGTTCAGACCAGGAAGCTGAATGGCGGGCGTATCATCACGCCGGGAAAAACCTACAATCCCGGTGATACGCTTTTGACTGGCACAGTATTTCCGGCCGGCACCGTATTCGAAAAAGGCGTTTATTTTACCGGGCCGGTCTTCATCAACTCTGCCCTTTCCAACAATCTGGTTCTTCAGCCTGTGAAGCTGCCGGCGGGGGCCAGCCTTTACCTGTTTCTTGGGTACACGTTCACTGCCGATACGCCTCTGGCAAAGGGCACGATGCTGCCGGCCGGGATGACGAACGTCAATCTGACCGGGCCGGGCGATCGCGAGATCTGGGCGATCTCCCCGATGCTCGCTCCGGGAACGCAATCCTGGTCGATGCGCCTTGTGGGCGGCGCCGATCTTGCCAGCCCCGACAGCCGCATGTTGCAGACGGCGCCCGCGCTCGCCGGTTCGGGCAATGTCGTGTTGAGTGATCCGTTCAACATCACGATCAACAAGCCGACGACATCAGGCGTCAGCGTCGTGCGGACCGGGACGGGCGATCTCGAAATTCTGGCCGGCGGCAATTACGATCAACAGACACCGTTTGGCGTTTACACGGCCGGCACCGCCATCTTGGGGACCGGTACCGCAGCGAACGAGCCTTACAATGTCGGCCGAGGCACGTTGTCCGACGGCACGGTGCTTGGTTCAGCAAACGCAGCCTATCAGGCGACGCTCGGCGCGGAGCGGATGTATTACCCCGAACATGGCGGCGATTTCCTGCTTGTCGCGCAAGGCGACGTCAAGGGAACACTGTCGAAGCGCACGACCGAGATCGGGTCCTGGCTGTGGCGTCAGGGTGGCTCGGAGATCGGCCAGCGAACCGCCTGGGGCGTCAATTTCGGTAGCTATACGTTTGATCCGGCGCTCAACAACGGCACGCTGGCCTTGAATCTCTCCGCTTTCTCCGGGCTCGGCACGCTCGGTGGCGGCAATGTCACGGTGCAAGCCGGGGGCACGATGGGTGACGCAGGCCGGGGCGTCGTCATCGCCGTTGGCGGCAGCGGCCGTGTGATGGCCGACGGCAGCCTTGTGCAGACCGGTGGCGGCACGCTGTCGGTGAAGGCCGGCGAGATCGGCACCGGCGGCAATCAGTTCGTCGATCTGCGTGGACGGATGGATATCGCCACGGGAGACTTCGGCAGCCTCACCGCGTCAAACGTTCGGGTCGATGGCGGGTCGGATCCACGGCCGATCAACCCGCTGATACCCTATTCCATGACCACGCTGAGTGGTGGCGATTTCGCGCCGGGCGACAGTGCGATCGATATCCGCGCGCGTGGCGACCTGGCGGTGGGAACCATTCTCGATCCGGGGCGCGTCGGCACCACCGGTCTCACCGCCGCCGGCAATGGCGATGAGGGAGCGAGCTGGTTCACGCTGTGGACCGGGGGGACCACCGCACTCAACATGATGGCCGCCGGTGGTTCGCTCTCGCCGGGTAGCGGCTCGGCCATCTCGCGCTTCCTGCCCTCGATCGTGCGGGCGGTCGCCGCGAACGGAAACATCTACGGCCTTGGCGGGGGAATGCTGCTGCCGTCACCGAACGGTGCGTTCGAGGTTCTCGCGCAAGGATCGATCTTCGGCAACACACTCGAGACCGGTCTCCTGACGACGCCGACGTCGGCTCTGGCAACGCCGTTCAGGCCCGGCTGGGCGAGCTTGACGAATGGACTGAGTATCACTGCGTCCAACTACTGGGGCGACTACAATGCGCTAAGCGATCAAATCAACGGCGCGCAAACCGTTTATTCTTACGACACCGGCGGACAGCCCTTCGTCTTCGATGCGAACACGGTGAAGGACAGGGCCGTGCCGGCCCAAAGCGATCCGTCGCGCATCTATGCAGTGAACGGCGATATCACGAGCGTCACCTATGGCCGGATTCTGACAACAAGCCGGTTCGTCGCTGGCGCGAGCGTCTATAGCGTGACTTATCAGGCAGCAAGGCCGCTGCAGATGCTTGCGGGTGGTGACATCGTCGATACGATGGGCCTGATCCTGCACAGCGATCAGAACGATGTGTCGACGATCGCGGCCGGCGGCAGCATCATCTATGCAGGCTGGCGGGGACTCCAGTCCGCGGCGAAGGGAGGCTGGGCGATTGCCGGCCCGGGCACGCTCGAAATCACGGCCGCTGGGAATATCTACCAGGGGTCAACGGCGACGGTCGAAAGCATCGGAGCGCTTGCCGCCGGCGACAACCGGCCCGGCGCTGGTGTCGTCATGCAGGCCGGCGTCGGTGCGGGCGAGATCGGCATCGGACAGGTGGACTGGTCCGGCTTTGCCAAGCTCTATCTTGATCCACACAATCTTGCGGGCGCGGGGCCGATCGCCGACCAGCCCGGCAAGGTGGCCAAGACCTATGGAGACGAGCTCTACGATTGGCTGAAGCAACGCACCGGTTACAGTGGGGCCAAGGCCGATGCGCTCGGCTACTTCCTCACGCTGCCGGATGCGCAGCAGCGCGTCTTCCTGCGCCAGGTTTACTACGCCGAGCTGACCGCGGGTGGGCGCGAGTACAACGAAGTCGGCGGCCCGCGCGCCGGCTCCTATTTGCGCGGGCGGGAGGCGATCGCCGCGCTGTTCCCGAATGATGCCGCCTATCGTGGCGACATCACGATGTTCACCGCGACGACCGGTACGCCGGGCAAGCCGAATTACGCCATTCAAAGCGGCTTTGTTCACACCGATTTCGGTGGCGACATCCAGTTCCTGACACCGGGCGGTGGCGTCACGATCGGCACCGAAGGCCTGCTGCCGGGCGCCGATGCGGGCCTCATCACGCAAGGCGCGGGCAACATCCAGATCTATTCGCAGAACAGCGTGCTGATGGGCCTGTCGCGCATCATGACCACGTTCGGCGGCAATATCGTCATCTGGTCGGCGGAGGGCG
The DNA here is from genome assembly GCF_018129565.1 of Bradyrhizobium sp. AUGA SZCCT0105. Lineage (NCBI taxonomy): Bacteria > Pseudomonadati > Pseudomonadota > Alphaproteobacteria > Hyphomicrobiales > Nitrobacteraceae > Bradyrhizobium > Bradyrhizobium sp. AUGA SZCCT0105. Next base: position 1,939,566 of record NZ_JAFCMK010000001.1, read on the forward strand.
ACATCAATGCCGGCCGCGGCGCCAAGACCACGGTGATCTATACGCCGCCCAAACGCACCTACGACAACTACGGCAACATCACGATATCGCCTGTGACGCCGTCCAGCGGCGCCGGTATCGCAACATTGCAACCGATCCCGGAGGTGACGCGTGGAACCGTCGATCTGATCGCGCCGCTCGGCACCGTCGATGCGGGCGAGGCTGGAATCCGCGCGTCGAGCTTCGTCAACATCGCGGCATTGCATATCGTCAACGCCGCCAACATTCAGGCGCAGGGTGGTGTGATCGGTGTGCCGCAGGTGCAGGCGCCCAACATGGGCGCCTTGAGCGAAGCCTCGAACACGGCGGGCGCCGCTGCCAAGCAGGCGGCCGTGCCGCCGCCGCAGACAAACGAGCAGCCTTCCGTCATCATCGTCGAAGTGCTCGGCTATGGCGGTGGCGACGGTGGCGAAGAGCAAAAGCGGCGCAGCAACGACAAGCAAAGCCAATACGATCCGAACAGCGCCTTCCAATTGATCGGCGATGGCCAATTGACCGCGGAGCAGTTGAAGAAGCTGACGCCGGATGAGCGCCGTCAGGTCGCGAACTAGAGCGTTTTCGAGCGAAGTGGGTACCGGTTCGCGTGAAGAAAACGCGTCAAGACAAGAATCCAGCCTGCGCGGCGGCCGCTGCGACTTGGCTTGAGCGATGCTGGTCTAGCCCGCCGCGCGGGGCAGGGAGCCGTTTGCCGTGATCTCGGCCGAGAGCTCCTCGATCGTCTTGCGCTGCTCCATGGCGGCGCGCCGGATCAGCGCAAAGGCGGCCGGCTCGGCGAGTGCGTGCGTGTGCATGACCTGGAGGACGGCGGCGAGCACGACGCGGCGGGATCGAAGACGCTGTTCGAGTTTGAGCACCTGCTGCTTCAACTCGTTGGTGCGCTCGCTTCGCTCGAAGGCGAGGACCAGTGCGGCATAGATGCCGGCCGAGCGCAGCGGCTTGACCAGGAACGAGGCCGGATCGAGGTCGAGCACCAGCTTCAGGCGGCTCGGCGTCTCGGTGCCGAGCAGGGCGATGACCGGGCTCCGTCCAAGCACCGTGCGCTGTGCCGGCGAGGTGAGCGGCAGGAATTCGTCGTCGATCAGCGTCACGTCCGGCCGGCAGTCGATTTTGGCGCCGCCATCCCATGTGACGATGTCGATCCCGAGACGCTCGAACTGGCGCCTGACGATGGTGGCGTCACGCTCGTCCTTGATGGCGACGAGCGCCTTGCGCCCGCGCAGCGAAAATGACGACGGCTTGCTCATTTCACAACCCGCAAATGCGGCGCATTCGGCAACGTTCCATCCCTTGCGGGGCCGGCGGCGATGTCGAGCTGCGTCAGATAGGGATCCGGTTTAACCGGAGCTTCAGCTTCCCAGAAGATGTCAAACTGTCCGTCGGCGTTGGAGACGGCGAGCCGCGGCGTCAAGACGCAGTGGTTGTTGCTGCCGTCGATCCAGACCGGGCCTTGCGGCGAATTGTAGCGGTGGCCGGCCGCGGCGCGCCGCACCTCACCGATATCGGACGTGCCGGCGCGTTGTAGCGCGCGGGCCAGCAGATAGACCGCGACATAGGCGGATTGCCCGTCCACCGACGGGCTGCTGTGCTCGCCGTGACGTGCCTTCCAGCGCGCGACGAAGGCCTGGTTCTCGGGCAGGCGAATGCTTTCGAAATAGGCCGACGATGTGATGCAGCCGGCCGATGCGGGACCTGCGATCTTGAGCTCGGGCTCACACAGGCTGCAGCTCAGCATCGGGATGTCGAGACCCGCCGCGGTGGTCGCGGCATGAAACGCACGGATGAAATCATAACTCGAACTGCCGACCAGCGTGTTGAAGACAACCGGCGGCCGGCGCCGCACGATCTCGTCGACGATATGCGTGACCGCGCTCTCACCGAGTTCGAGCAGGCGTTCCGCGAGAATCCGTCCCCGCGCCGCCGTCACCAGCTCGCGGGTGACGCGATTGGTTTCCCAGGTCCAGACATAGTTGGAGCCGACGCAGAAGATCTCGCGCGACAGATTGTCGAGCACGTAGCGCACCAGCGGCAGCACGTTGTGATTGGGCGAGGCGCCGACATAGATGACGTTGTCGGAGCATTCGAACCCCTCGTAGCGTGCCGGATACCAGAGCAGGCGGTCGGTGCGCTCGACGATCGGGAGCACCTGTTTGCGGGAGGCCGAGGTGTAGCAGCCGATGATGTGCTCGACCCCGACATTGCGAATGAGATCGTCGCAGACCGTATGATATTCCGAAATGACGCCGCGGGGATCGCGGACATGCGCCGATATTGCGAAGTCGAACTCGTCCTGCTCGTTGATCTCGTCGACCGCCATCATGGCGCTCTTCAGGATCTCGCGCCCCATGGCCTGATAGGGCCCGTGCTGCGAGCAGATAATGCCAACGGGAATGGACGGCTTTGTCATCGACGACTTTCAGTGCAACTCATGCAGGAAACCATCTTCGCAGAGGCCAGTGCAAGTGGTCATGCCGATTTGCTGCGCAGCACCTCGCGAAATTTGTGCAGCCAGCCTCGTTGACAACGCGCTGCACATCTCCTTAGAATTTTCTCCTACAGGGCTTCCTGTCGAACCTTGCGTGCGTCGATTTGGCCGATGACGTCCCGATCGCCGCGCAGAGTGCTCCGTTCGATCCCGGACCCACGCGATAGTTCATAGCCGCGGCATTTGGGCCATTCGTCACCTTCGTTTGGAGGGGCGGGTGGCTTTTTGCTTTTGCCGCCAAACAAATTGGCGACACATCCGTGTCGCCAGGCCGGAGGCGCGTGCGCGGTGATGGGCAGTGCCTGCGCTTGCGTCGTGCCAAGTGCGGGGATGAGAAACGATGCCGACGACGGATATTCACTATCTCGGGCTCATTGAGGTCGGGCAGCAAATCCAGGCCAGGAAACTCTCGCCGGTCGAGGTGACCAAGGCGATGCTCGGGCGGATCGAGCAGCTCGACGACCAGCTCAAGAGCTACGCCCATGTGATGGACGACGCAGCGCTCGCCCAAGCCGCGGCAGCCGAAAAGGAGATCGCGTCCGGCAAGATCAAGGGGCCGCTGCACGGCGTGCCGATCGCAGTCAAGGATTTGTGCTGGGTCAAGGGCGCGCCGGCCGCGCACGGCATGACCATTCATCGCGACTTCCGTCCGAGTGAGGATGCCACTGTGGTCGCGCGGCTGAAGGATGCCGGCGCTGTCATCCTCGGCAAGCTGCAGCAGACCGAGGGTGCCTATGCCGATCATCACCCGAAGATCGATCCGCCGAAGAATCCGTGGAATGCCGATCTGTGGTCCGGCGCATCGTCGAGCGGTTCCGGCGTCGCCACCGCGGCGGGGCTTTGCTTCGGTTCGCTTGGAACCGACACGGGCGGGTCGATCCGCTTTCCCTCAGCCGCCAACGGCATCACCGGGCTGAAGCCGACCTGGGGCCGCGTCAGCCGTTACGGTGCTTTCGAGCTCGCCGCAACTCTGGATCACATCGGTCCGATGACGCGCAGCGCGGCCGATTGCGGCGCGATCCTCGCCGTGATCGCAGGCCAGGATCCGAAGGACACCACGTCCGTGCCGCTATCCGTGCCGGACTATCTCGCTGGCTTGTCCGGAGACTTGCGCGGCGTGACGATCGGGGTCGATCGGCGCTGGACCAGCGAGGGCACCGACGAGGCTGCCGGCAAGGTGCTCAGCGAAGGTCTGCGGGTTGCCGCTGATCTCGGCGCGAAGATCAAGGAGATTACGTTCCCAGATCCGAAGGCGGTCATCGAAGACTGGTTCCCGCTGTGCGGCATTGAAGTCGCCGTCGCGCACGAAGAAACCTATCCGGCGCGCAAGGAGGAATACGGTCCGGCGCTTGCCGGCCTGCTCGATCTCGGCCGGACGCAGTCCGGCATGGACTATCAGAAGATCGTGCTGCGGCGCGAGGCGTTTCGCGGCGCCGTGCGGCTGCTGTTCGAGACGGTCGATCTCATCGCGGTCCCGGCCCAGGCGTTCGCTGCGCCGACATTGGCCAAGATGGCGGCACTCGGTGAGGACCCGTCGCTGATCACGGGGCTGCTGCGCTTCACCTGTCCGTTCGACATGACCGGCAGCCCGACCGTGACGCTTCCCGGCGGCTTTGCGCCGAACGGCGGTCCGGTCGCCTTCCAGTTTGTCGGCCGTCATTTCGACGAGGCAAGTCTCGTCCGTGTGGGCGATGCCTTCCAGCGCGTCACCGACTGGCACAAGCGCCATCCCGCGATTTGAGTTGAGGAGCGTTCGCATGACCGAAGACTGGTTGAAGAGTTCCATCATGGCCAAGCGGGCCGTCGCCAAGGGCGCGACGGGCACGACCCATAGTTTGACGATCGAGCAACAGGGCCGCTTCCATTACGTCTATGGACCCTATGCCGAGCCGACCCTGTTGATCGATCCGGGCGGGGTGGTCGTCGTCGAGACCGAGGACGCCTTCGGCGGCGTGCTCACCAGCGAGACCGACAGCCCCACGGCGAAGCTGAACTTCCCCTACCTGAACCCGCAATGCGGGCCGATCGCGGTCAAGGGCGCCAGGAAGGGCGATTGCCTCGCTGTCTATATTCGCGACGTCGAGACCCGCGGCGCGCAGCCGGCCGGAACGACCTGCATCATTCCGGAGTTCGGCGGCCTGGTCGGAACGGCATCCACGGCGCTGCTCAATCCGCCGCTGCCGGAGCGCGTCAAGAAGCTGCATGTCGATCGCAACGGCGTGCGCTGGAACGACAAGATCACGCTGCCGTATGAGCCGTTCATCGGCACGATCGGCGTGTCGCCCGAGATCGAGGCGATCTCCTCGCTGCAGCCCGACTATCACGGCGGCAACATGGACCTGCCCGACGTCGCGCCTGGCTCGATCATCTATTTTCCGGTGCATACCGAAGGCGGGCTGCTCTATGTCGGCGACTGCCACGCCACGCAGGGCGACGGCGAGCTCTCGGGCGTCGCGCTCGAGCAGCGCGCCACCGTGACGCTGCAGATCGATCTGATCAAGAACTGGAGCTTCGCCTGGCCGCGGCTCGAGACGCGCGACTTCATCATGACGATCGGCAGCGCGCGGCCGCTCGAGGACGCGGCACGGATTGCCTATCGCGAGCTCGTGCGCTGGATGAGCGCGGACTACGGCTTCGACGAGATCGACGCCTACATGCTGCTCAGCCAGGCCGGCCGCATGCGGCTCGGCAACATGGTCGACCCCAAATACACGATGGGGGCGTCGATCCTGAAGAATTACCTCAAGGCGTGACTTCCACATCTTTCAACGACAAGGAACATCGCGATGAATTCGGGGCGTATAGTCGGAATGGCTTTGCTTGGTGCCGTGCTCGGGACGGCTGTCATTGGTGCTGCCCAGGCGGCCGACCCGCCATTGAAGGTCGGCTTGCTGGAGGACGTCTCCGGCGATCTGGCATTCATGGGCTTGCCGAAGCTGCATGGATCGCAGCTGGCGGTCGAGGAGATCAACAAGAGCGGCGGCATTCTCGGCCGCCAGATCGAGCTGATTCACCTTGATCCCCAAGGTGACAATGCCCGCTACCAGGAGTTCGGCCGCCGCCTGCTCAACCGCGACAAGGTCGACGTGCTGATCGGCGGCATCACCTCTGCCTCACGCGAGGCATTGCGTCCGATCGTCGATCGCACCACCACGCCGTATTTCTACACGAACCAGTATGAAGGCGGCGTCTGCGATGCCTCCATGGTCAGCATGGGTGCGGTGCCGGAGCAGCAGTTCTCGACGCTGATCCCCTGGATGGTCCAGAAGTTCGGCAAGAAGGTCTACGTCATCGCAGCAGACTATAATTTCGGCCAGATCTCCGCGGAGTGGAACCGCAAGATCATGAAGGACCTCGGCGGCGAGGTCGTGGGCGAGGAGTTCATCCCGCTCGGCGTATCGCAATTCGCGCAGACGATCCAGAACATCCAGAAGGCGAAGCCGGATTGGCTGCTGACGATCAATGTCGGTGCCGCGCAGGACTCGTTCTTCGAGCAGGCGGCCGCCGCCAACCTCAATTTGCCGATGGGGTCCTCGATCAAGGTCATGCTCGGCTTCGAGCACAAGCGGTTCAAGCCGCCGGCGCTCAACAACATGCATGCGACCGCCAACTGGTTCGAGGAGATCGACACGCCCGAAGCCAACGACTTCAAGAAGCGCTGGCACGCCAAGTTCCCCGACGAGCTCTACATCAACGACATGGGCTACAATGCCTATAACGCGCTTTACATGTACAAGGCGTTGGTCGAGAAGGCGAAGTCGACCAAGCTCGATGACATGCGCAAGGTGATTGCGACCGGTGATGCCTGCATCGACGCCCCCGAGGGCAAGGTCTGCATCGATCCGAAGAGCCAGCATACGTCGCACCGCATGCGCCTGATCTCGGTCGGGCCCAAGCACGAGGTGACCGTCGAGAAGGACTACGGGACGATCCAGCCTTACTGGCTCGGCGAGATCGGCTGCGACCTCACCAAGAAGAACGACAAGGACCAGTACACGCCGAGTCATCTTCCCAACAAATCGTGATGCAAGCGGGCACGAATCTTGCTCGTGTTTTGCATTACGGCCTTGAAGCGAACCGGCGCCGCAATGATGCGGCGCCGTGATCACGGAGAGTGGAATGTCGGCTGAACTCTTCTCGCTATTCTATCAATTCGCCGACGTCTTCGCGTTCCTGATCCTGTCGGCGGCGGGCCTTGCCATCGTGTTCGGCATGATGGGCGTGATCAACATGGCGCATGGCGAGTTCATCATGTGCGGGGCCTATGTGACGGTCGGGCTCGTGAATCTCGGCGTGCCGCTCCCGATCGCCCAGATCCTGGCCGCCCTGACCGCGGGCATCATCGGCATGATCGTCGAGTACCTCGTCGTGCGGCGCTTCTACAAGCGTCCGCTGGATTCCCTGCTTGCCACCTGGGGCCTCAGCCTGATCGTGACGCAGTCGATGCTGCTGATCGTAGGCTCCGCGGTGCGCGGCATCGGCACGCCGGAAGGAAGTTTTGCGATCGGCGGCTACACGTTCTCGACCTATCGCCTCGTGCTGTTCGGCTCTGCGGTGGCGGTGCTGGCCGGGCTCTACATCATCTTCATGAAGACGCGCTTTGGCGTGATCGCGCGCGCCACGATGCAGAATGCGGCAATGGCGAAGGCGCTCGGCGCGCGCACGGGGCGCATCTATTCCATCAGCTTCGGGATCGGCACGGCGCTCGCAGGGCTCTGCGGCGCGCTCTACGCGCCGACCATGACGCTGATCCCGACCATGGGCGCGACTTTCGTGGTCGAGAGCTTTGTCACTGTCGTGATCGGCGGTGCCAATGTCCTGCTCGGAACCGCGCCGGCCGCGGTGTTCCTGGCGATGATCAGGATGGCGCTGAATGCCAGCTATGGGCAAATCATCGGGCAGATCGGCATGCTGTTTGCTGTCATCCTGATCATACGGGTGCTGCCTGAAGGGCTATCCAGCGTGCTGGTTCGTCGTGGGCGCTAGACGGGAATTTCTGATGTTGAAGCTGCTCGACGGTCCGCAGACGCTCGGACGCGGAAAGATCTTCTGGTCCTGCTTTGTTGCCGTGCTGGCGGGCGCGTTGATCTATCCGCTGTTCGCCGACTCCTATGATGTCGGCAACTTTGCCTACTTCCTGATCTGGATATTCATGGCGCTCGGCCTCTGCCTGATGTGGGGCTACGGCGGCATGCTGTCGTTCGGCCAGACCTTCTTCTTCGGCATCGCAGGCTACGGCTATGGCGTGCTCGCCATCAACATGGGCGGAGGAACGGCCACGATTGCAGCACTCGTGCTCTCCGTTGTCATCGCGATGATGGCGGCAGGGGTCCTCGGCTATTTCATGATCTGGGGTGGGATTAGCGGGATCTTCTTCGGCATCGTGACGCTGTCGGCAACGCTGGTGCTGGCCTTCTTCCTCGGGCAGACGGCAGGACCGGAATGGCATATCGGTCCGGCCCGGCTCAACGGCTTCAACGGCATGAAGGGAATGGATCCGCTCACGGTCGGGAGCTTCGATATCGAGGGATCGGCGCTCTATTACCTCATGATCGCACTGATCGTGATCGTCTACGTCGCGCTGCGCATGCTGGTGAACTCGAGCGTCGGCAATGTGATCGTGGCGACGCGGGAAAATCCGCAGCGCGCCGAGATGCTCGGCTACGACGTCCGCAAGTATCAGCTCCTGACGTTCGTGATCGGCAGCGGCCTCGCGGGCCTCAGCGGCGGGCTGTACACGTCCTGGGGGCAGTTCATCACGCCGTCCAGCATCGGCCTGCCAGCGGCCGCGATGCCGATCGTGTGGGTGGCGTTCTCCGGACGCAATGATCTGACCGCGACCCTGGTCGGATCGTTCCTGCTGCTGTTCGGCTTCCAGACCATCACGGTCTACAGCCAGCAGGCAGCGCTGGTGCTGATGGGTGTCCTCCTGCTCGCCACCGTGATGCTGGCGCCGCAGGGCTTTGTCCTTGGCATCGGCAAGCTTGTTGTCGACTGGTGGACCAGGCGTCGGCGGCGCGACGAGGCCCCCGCGCTGGCGGATGCCGGCCGCCTGCAATCGGATGAGACCTGAACCATGGCGCTGGTCGATGTAAAAGGCGTCTCCAAGCGCTTCGGCGGATTGACCGCCGTCTCCGAGGTCGACCTGACGGTCAATGCCGGCGAAGTTCACTGTCTGATCGGGCCCAACGGGGCCGGGAAGAGCACGCTGTTCAAGCTGATCGTCGGCCTCTATCCACCGACCACCGGCAGCATCTTCTTCGACACCGTCGATATCACCGCGGAGCGACCCTACGCGCGGGTGCAGCGCGGCATGAGCATCAAGATGCAGGCGCCGAGCGTGTTCAAGGAGTTGCCGGTGCGGCAGAACATCCAGATCGCGCTGCAGGAGCGGCTTTCGGGCGCGGAATGCCGGGCTGAGGAGGAACGGCTGCTGGCGCTGCTCAATCTGGCTGATGATAGCGGCAAGCTCGCCGGTGCGCTGTCGCATGGCCAGCAGCAATGGCTGGAGATCGGGATGGCGCTGGCGTTGCAGCCGCAGCTTCTGCTGCTGGACGAGCCGACCGCCGGCATGTCGCCGGAAGAGACCTACAAGACCGGCGAACTGATCAAGTCGTTCAACGCCGAGGGCATGACGGTTCTGGTCGTCGAGCACGACATGGCGTTCGTGCGTCAGGTCGCCCAGCGCGTCACCGTTCTGCATCTTGGCAAGATCTTCGCGCGCGGCAGTCTCGAGGCCATTCTGGAGGACGAGAAGGTCGCGGAAATCTACTTGGGTAAGACCCATGCCCACTGATCGCATTCTGGACGTATCGGGACTTTGGGCGGGCTACGGCGCGACGCCGATCCTGCAGGGCGTCAGCATGCAGGTCTCGCGCGGCGAGATCGTCGGCGTGATCGGCCGCAATGGCGTCGGCAAGTCGACCCTGATGCGCTGCCTGATCGGCCTGCTGCAGACCTGGCGCGGTACCATCACCTTCATGGATCAGGATGTCACGCAGCTCGAGGCCGATGCGCGGGCGCGCGCCGGCTTCGGCTACATCCCGCAGGGCCGCGACGTGTTTCCGCAAATGAGCGTCGAGGAGAACCTGCAGGTCGGCGAGCTGATCGGCGGGCCCGACGGAAAGAAGCTGCCGGAGCTGGTCTATACGTATTTTCCGCGCTTGAAGGAGCGCCGGCGGCAGATCGCAGGCACCATGTCGGGCGGCGAGCAGCAGCAGCTCGCGATCGGCCGCGCGCTGATCGGCAATCCGTCGCTGATGATCCTCGACGAGCCGTCCGAGGGCATCCAGCCATCGATCGTGCAGCACATCTGCGAGGCGCTGCAATCGTTCCGCGCCGAGCTCGGCACCACGATCATCTTCGTCGAGCAGAATCTCGACACCATCCTGGCGATCGCCCAGCGTTGCTACATCATGGAAAAGGGCAAGATCACGCGATCGCTGGCCGGCGAGGAGGTCAACGCGGACAATGTTCGCGCGCAGCTGCTGCTTTGATCGGCTACGCCATGTGGTGAGAAAGTGCGGGTTCAACAATCGATAACAACGGAGGGAATGGATATGGATCTGGGACTCAAGGGCGCAAAGGTTCTCGTGACAGGCAGCACCAAGGGAATCGGCCGCGCGATCGCCGACACATTCGCGGCCGAGGGTGCCAATGTCGGCATCTGCGCGCGCAACCAGGCGGATGTCGACGCTGCGGTGACCGCGATCAAGGCCAAGGGCGTTGCGGCGTTCGGCGGTGCGGTCGACGTCTCGAATGGGCCGGCGCTGAAGGCCTGGGTTGCCGACATGGCGTCGAAGCTCGGCGGCATCGACGTTGTCGTCGCCAATGTCAGCGCGCTGTCGATCGGGCAGGATGAGGAGAGCTGGGAGAAGGAATTCTCCACCGACATGATGGGGACGGTGCGGCTCGTCAACGCCGCGATGCCGTATCTCGAGAAGAGCGCAGCGGCGGCGATCGTCACCATCTCCAGCGTTTCGGGGCGCGAGGTCGATTTTGCCAGCGGTCCTTACGGTACGTTCAAGGCTGCGATCATCCACTACACGCAGGGGCTGGCCTACCAGCTCGCGGCGAAGGGCATCCGCGCCAATTCGGTGTCGCCGGGCAACACCTATTTCGAGGGCGGCGTCTGGAACATGATCAAGGACGGCAATCCCGAACTGTACAAGACCGCGTTGGCGCTCAACCCGACCGGCCGGATGGGCACGCCGCAGGAGATGGCAAACGCCGCGGTGTTCCTGGCGAGCAAGGCGGCGAGCTTCATCACGGGGACCAATCTCGTCGTGGACGGCGCGTTGACGCGCGGTGTTCAGTTCTAGCCGGGGCGACAACGACATGTCAGCGGATCCATTGCATTACAAGTCGATCACCGAGATCTCCGGGCTCATTCGCCGCGGCGAGGCGAAGCCCTCGGAGATCACGGAGGCGATCCTCGGCCGGATCGCGAAACTCGACGGGCAGTTTCATGGCTATGCGCTCGTCCTTGCGGAGCGGGCCATGGCGCAGGCGAAGCAGCGCGATGCGGAGATTGCGAAGGGCATCTGGCGCGGCCCGCTGCATGGCGTTCCGATCGGGCTGAAGGACCTCTGCTACACGACGTTTGCGCCGACCGCAGGCGGCACGACGATCCATGCGAAGTTCGTGCCGTCCTTCAATGCCACGATCGTGGATCGGCTCGAACTCGCCGGTGCGGTGACGCTCGGCAAGCTCAAGATGACGGAGGGCGCCTATACCAGCCACCATCCGGCCGAACAGGCCCCGCTCAATCCGTGGAATGTGAACTACTGGGTCGGCTCGTCGTCGAGCGGGTCGGGCGTCGCGACATCGGCAGGGCTCTGCTACGGCTCGATCGGCAGCGACACCGGCGGCTCGATCAGGTTTCCATCGGCGACCTGCGGCTTGACCGGCATCAAGCCGACCTGGGGCCGCGTCAGCCGGCACGGCGTCTTCCCGCTGGCGGACTCGCTCGACCACGTCGGACCGATGTGCCGCGGCGCTGCCGACGCCGCGGCAATGCTCGGCGTCATCGCCGGCGCGGATGCCAACGATCCGACCGCCTTGCGCGCGCCGGTGCCGAACTATCTGGCCGGCGCAGGCGATGGCATCCGGGGCGTGCGGATCGGCGTCGATCGCAGATACACCCAGGAGGGGATCGATCGGCAGGTCGTCGCCGCTCTGGTGCAGGCCGAGCGCACGCTCGCCGATCTCGGCGCCGATATCCGCGAGGTGCATTTCCCGCCCTATCAGAAGCTCGTCAGCCAGTGGATTACGATGTGTTCGGTGGAAACGGCGGAGGCGCATCTGGATACGTACCCGTCGCGGAAGTCGGAATATGGACCGGACCTCGCGCAGCTGATCGAGCAGGGCAGGGGGACGAGCGGCGTCGACATTGCGGCGATCCATCACGAGCGCCTGAAGTTCGCAGGCAGCCTCGCTGCGATGTTCGAGGATATCGATCTCTTGCTGATCCCGACGATGCCGGTGCCGATCCCGACGCTGACGAAGATGAGCGAATACGGCGCCGATCCCAACGTCCTCCTGAACATCCTGCGCTTCACGGCGGTGTTCGACTTCTCGGGCAGCCCAACCATCACGCTGCCGATGGGCATGGCGTCGGACCAGATGCCGCTCAGCATGCAGCTGGTCGGCCCGCATCTGTCCGAAGACGTGCTGGTCCGCGCCGGCGCTGCGTTCCAATCGGTGACGGACTGGCATACGCGGCGGCCGCCGATCGAATGATGCTGCGTCAATGGCGGTCGCGCTTTATCAGGCCTTGCCGGCAAGCCGGGCCGCGATCGCGCGATAGCCGCGCATCCACATGTGATCGAGATCGAGGTCCATCGGCAGCGGCTGCGAGGAGACGCGCGCGATCACGGTCTCGTTGGCCGGGTCGATGTAGATCCATTGGCCATGGATGCCGACCGCGGCGAACGGGGGTTCGTTGCGATCAATCGTGTACCACTTGTTGCGGTAGTTGCCGTTCGGAAACACCTTGGTCAGGTCGCCACGCGACCAGGCCTCGGCATTGCCGTTCTGCCTGATGTCGTCGACCCACCAGCCAGGGACCACCTGCCGTCCGTTGCTGATGCCGTGGTTGCGCATCATCTCGCCGAAGCGGGCGAGATCGCGCAGTGTCGCGCAGATGCCGCCGGCGACGCGCGCCGCGCCGCGCGAGTCGACGGCGATGTAGGCATCGTGCTCGGCGCCCATCGGCTGCCACAGATAGTGCGCGAGGATCTTCGCGTAGGATATGCCGCAGGCGCGCTCATAGACCCAGCCGAGCACGTCGGTGTTGGTCGAGACGTAGTGGAAGATTTGCCCGTGCGGCGTACCGTTCGGCCGCAGGGTGCGCAGATAATCGCGTAGGTTGGTCGGCGGCACGGTCGGGTCGGGTGGCTCCCAGCCGGTCGAGCGCCGGTAGTTCATGACGTCGCCGTCGCGCGCCATATAGTCCTCGTCGAAGCGGATGCCGACGCTCATGTCGAGCAGGTGCCGCACCGTGCAGCTGCCGCCATAGACCGATCCCTCCATCTCCGGGATGTAGCGCGTCACCGGCGCGTCGGGATCGAGCTTGCCGCGATCCGCCAGGATCCCGCCGAGCGTTCCGGCGACCGACTTGCTGACCGAGAAAATCAGATGCGGAGTGTCCGGCGTCAGGCCGTGGGCATACCATTCGAAAGCGACCTGTCCGCGGTGCGACACGACGATGCCGTCGGTGTGGCTTGCGCGCAGGGCCTGGCCGACGCCGACCGTCTCACCGCGCGGGTCAGCGAAGCTGACGTCGTCGAGATAGCGCGGCGCAAAGGACAGCGGCGCCGGCGTCGAGGCGCACGCGATGTTGGCGGTGGGCAACAGCTCGCGGACATTGCGGAATGCCCACTCGCTGAAGGGATGCTGGCGCCAGTTGGCGAGCGTGACTTGTTCGTCGGCCGCCGACGGGAAGGCGGACATGATGCGACGCGAATTCATTGTTGATCCAATTATGATACCGGGGACGTGCAGAAGTTCCGTATCGGTCGCGCCGCTTGCAATCAACCAGATGGTGGAGGGGGGCATCGGGTTACTCCGGCGTAACCGTTTCCGGGATGTGCGCTTGGCCCGCAATTTGCTTGACTACGCGCCGCGTCTGTCTCAGCGTGCCGGCGATGCGACGCGCAGACGTTCGCCATCGGGAAACATCGGGAGGTAGGTCATGATCGCGCTTCTGGGCCGACCGGATCCGGCAACCACGCAGGCCATCCAGTTCGCGCGCGGGATTCTCGAAGGGTCGGCGACCGCGTTCTACGAGGTCGACGGCAATCTGACCCTCAACCGCTTCGTGCTCAGCAGCAACGTTCCGCCGAGCTTCCACGACCAGTATCTTGCCGGCATGAACCGGCTCGATCCGTTGCATCCGCGCTCCGCGAGCAACCGGCCGATCGCCCGGCTGAGCATCGCGCTCGACCAATGCGCGTCCCAGGAGGCGGCGACCTACCGCGCGTTCGCCGGCCAATGCGGCGTCGCCGACATGATCGAGTTCTTCTTCCGCCGCAACGACCGGATCGTGGCCGGAATGAGCGTGCTCTGGGCGCCGGGCTGCACGATTCCCGACGGCAGCATGCATATCGCCGAGAAGATCCATGACTACCTCGAGTTCAACCTGACCAGCCGCCTGTCCCCGAATCCCGACGAGCCGGCACGCTACGGACTGACCTCGCGCGAGATGGAAGTGGTCGAACTGCTGTGCTGCGGCCGCACCAACCGCGAGATCGGCGAGTGCCTGAGCATCGGTCTTGCGACGGTGAAGACTCACCTGATCCATATCTTCGAGAAGCTCGGCGTCGAGACCCGCTCCGCCGTCGTCGCGCTGATGTCGCGGCCGCATTGAGGGCGTGAGCTGTCGATTGCGAGCACGGCTCTTGCCCCACCGTCGTCCCGGCGAAGGCCGGGGACCCATACTCCGCAGCAGATGTTGTTGACGGGACTCGTTGTTCCAGCATTGCGCAACAATTTGCATTTGTGGTTATGGGTCCCGGCCTTCGCCGGGACGACAGCGAAAATGTTGCGCGGCCTGTGAGTCATACAACCGCATTCTCGCGACATGAATCGCCCGAGCTTTGCTCTTCGTTCCGCCCTCTCTCTTGAAGAGGGCGCAGGGAAAGCCGGGTGCCGATCGCACCCATGGGCCCCGAGCAAAAGGTAGAAAGCTCGGGGGTAGGACCACAGGTGTAACCGGAGACTCCGGCTTTCCCTGCGCGATGGGTTACGGCTTACTTCGTGCTCTCCCCGGCGAGACTGGGCTTGTTTGTCACCGTCTTCACAAGACGCGTGAGCGTTTTGTGAAAAGACACCTGCCGCTAGGGCGTCAGGACCACACGACTTCACCGTCCGCTTCGCGCGCATTCGTCGACTGCGCGATCAGCGTCCACCGCATCTCACCGCAACACCCGTGACGATGCGCAGCGCCCCTCGATCGGGTGAGACGCGCAGACCATACACTGAGTTGCCGTTCCGATAAACCGAATTATTTTGATGGCGAGGGGTTGACACGTCTTTGCTGAGTTGCCCGTCGGGCTAATTTGTCGCATCCCGAATGGGGCGGGACCGTCGCTCCGTGGGCCGAAGCGGCGATCCCTGATCGCGCGATGTGCATGGTCGGGGTGTGGGGCTGACGTCGGCCAATCCGCACGACTGAGGACATAGTAAAATCGACAGTTGCGCGCGACAATTGCCATTCTGAACTAGCTCTGAGTAACAGATCTCGCGGTGAGCGGACTCAGCAGCGCAAAAGTAGTAGCGCGCCGCAGCAATTGCGGTTCCTGGTGGATGAAATTCAGGGGAGAGGCGTAACGTCGTTGCTGGAGGCTGGCCGCTACAGTCTCCGAAGCCGCCGTGAGCCCCAGCTCACCCCCTGGGCTGGGGCTCGCCGGAGCGCACATTCGAAGCGCAGCGACGCGCACGCCGATCACAGGCGCGAGCTGATTTTCGTTGTCGCAGGCTTCGTCGCTGCCTTTGACTTTGCTCGCGTTTTCACGCCATGCCTGGAAGATGCCGCAATTCGGGTGTGTCGCTTGCCGATCAGCCTGGCGTGGCTCGATGTTGAACGATGAGCTACGTATTCCGGACCGTCGATTGGTCCGAGATGCGCTGGGTCTCCATTCAAATATGGACGTCCGACTCCGAACTGCTTTTCGTGTTCGTCGATCCATTTCCATAATCGCTTGGTCTCGATTACGCGCTCGTCCTTGCTCCCGCCGTTCATGCTGATGATGTCTGCGGCGAGCCCGTGACCATAGCCTCCTCGCGAACTGCCACCGTGATAGGACTTGTCATTCGCGGCCTTCAGCCCGCTCGCGATTGATTGTCGATAGTCATCTCGGAATCCGCTTGTGATCCCAGGTGCCAGTCCGGCCTGTTCTGCTGCATGGAGCAAATAAAACAGCTTTCCCTTGAAGGCTCGATCCATCCCTCCGATCACATAATCCATCAGAGGCATGCCGGCTTTATCTGCTGCTCTGGGGTCCTTCCATCCGAAGTCATTTTCGACCCGCTTGGGGATGCTGCGAGTGACGGTGATCTGTTTTCCCTTCCGCTTGATCGTTACGTCCGTTTTCTCGTAGACGACGATCCAGTCGGTCTTCGGCGCTCGCGTGTAAAGTACTCCAAGGAACCGGTCGATGCATGCCTCGGCAACAAAGCACTCGTCCAGGACCAAGACTGTATCGACATTGTCAGGAGCGGCCTTGAGCGGGTCGACAACGTTGGCCGTCTGAGATGCTTGCTCGGATTGCTTCTCGGTTTCCGTCGTAGGCAGAGCCTCGGGGCTCGCTCGGTCCGCACCTGGCGGCGCGCTCCGAGCATCGGCTTGAGCCGACGGTTCGGATGCTGTCACCTGTGGGCCCGACTCTTCCGTGGGCGACGCCGCGTGCACATCGCGAACGACGACACCGCATGACAGTGTGATCAGAGGCGCGGCAATGCGTAACCAACCAGCTCCGCAACCGAACTGATTTCGCCTGGTGCCATGAACCTCTTTGCGAGATGACATCCGCATTGGAAATCAAACATGAGCCAAATTGATCATGACAGCGTGCCATCGCGCTCTGAGCTTGGCAACCAGTTAACCACCGCAGAATTAGCCGGCGAACACGCAACTACGCAGATAGGCCAAAGCACTCTTCACGCACAGGTTTTGACAGGTTTTGCTGCCTTGCCGTCGGATCAATTCGCCGCGTCCGGAAAGCGTCCGGCGAGACAAACCTCGCCTGTATTCACCGATCCACCGTTAGGTGGATTGCCGCTCGCCGCGCAGCCGGCCGAGACTCCGCCAGGGACCGGTGTCGTTTTCGACAATGTTGGCGAGCGGCTGCCGCTCACAGCATTTGAGGATCCGACATGCGTGATTTTATGGCCATCGGCCGCTCGGTGGCGGTTGCGGAGCGTGGCATGGCCGCAACCTCGCACCCGCAGGCGACGCTTGCCGCGGTCGAGATGTTGAAGGCCGGTGGCAACGCGGTCGATGCAGCCGTGGCCGCGGTGGCGGTGCAGGGCGTCGTCGAGCCGCAGATGACCGGGATCGGCGGCGACTGCTTTGCGCTGTATTCGCCCAAGGCCGGCGAGCCGATCGCGCTGAACGGCTCCGGCTGCACGCCCGCCGGCACCGATACTGAAAAATATGCCGGCAGCGGCGCGCGCGACATTCCGCCGACCGCGCCTGAGGCTGTGACCGTGCCCGGCGCCGTCGACGCGTGGTGCAGGCTGGTCGCCGATCACGGCAGCAGGTCGCTGGAGGAGATCTTCCGGCCGGCGATTGCGGCGGCCGAGCAGGGCTTTTGCGTGACACCGCGCGTTGCGGAAGACTGGCGCCGCTTCCGGGCGCGGATCGAGATCGACGCCAATGCCGCGGCGCAGTTCCTTCCCGGCGGCAAGGCGCCTGAGGTCGGCGACATCCGCACGCAGCCTGCGCTTGGCCGGACCCTGCGCCGGATCGCGCAGCACGGGCGCGAGGGGTTCTACGCAGGCGAGGCCGCCGACGAGATGGTCGGCATCTTGCGCGGGCTCGGCGGCGCCCACAGCACCGAGGATTTCGCAGCGCAGACCTCGGACTACGTGCAGCCGATCTCGGCACTCTACCATGACCACGACGTGATCGAGTGTCCGCCGAACGGGCAGGGCCTGGCGGCGCTGATGATCCTGCGGACACTTGCCGGCTTCGATGTCGGCGCGCTGGCGCAGGCCGATCGGATCCATCTGCTCGCCGAAGCGACCAAGGCCGCCTACCGCGCGCGCGACGCCTTCTTCTGCGATCCCGCCGCCGGCAAGGTCGATCCGACCGCATTCCTTGCCGACGATTATATCGGGAGGATCCGCAGCAAGATCGACATGAACCGCGCGTCCGCGCCCGCGGCCTGGGATGATATCGAGCATCGCGACACCGTCTATGTCACGGTGGTCGACCGCGACCTCAACGCCGTCTCGCTGATCAACTCGCTGTTCTATCCGTTCGGCAGCGGCATCTATGCGCCGAAGTCCGGCGTCCTGCTGCACAACCGCGGCTGGAGTTTTCGCGCCCGGCCCGGACATCTCAATTCGCTCGGGCCACGCAAGCGCCCGATGCACACCATCATTCCGGGCCTGCTGCGCAAGGACGGCAAGACCGTATTGTCGTTTGGCGTAATGGGCGGGCACTACCAGGCCGCCGGCCATGCCAATCTGCTGTCGAACGTCTTCGATCTGAAGATGGACATCCAGGCGGCCGCCGAGGCACCGCGCTCGTTTGCCTTCGACGGCGCGCTGTCGCTGGAGACGACGATATCGCCAGCGATCCGCGACGACCTTCGCGCCCGCGGCCACGATGCCCGCTTCTCCGAGGAGCCGATCGGCGGCTGCCAGGCGATCCGCATCGACCATGCGCGCGGCGTTCTGCTCGGCGCCTCCGACCATCGCAAGGACGGACTGGCGCTGGGCTACTGAAGTGCGATGGGACCGCGTCGAATGATGGCCGCAACGGGACTGCGCTCCCTCGCCCCGTTCTTACGGGGAGAGGGTTGGGGTGAGGGGCTGTCTCCGCGTATCCGGCAATAGCTGCGTTTGCGGAGGCCCCCGCATCTACGATGCGTTCCGACCTCTTCCCGCAAGCGGGGCGAGGTGAAGTAGGCCGCGCCGCGCGATTTGAAATGAAGTCACCTGCTCTGGGTGCTGCGCCGGCCCGCATTGCAGCACGCGCCGGAGCATCCACCGGACGGTGGATTGTTCCAAATGCCGACATGTCGAACGTTTGGCCGATCTTGCCGGCGCCCTGCGCGGCTTCGCCGCTGTGCACCGCGAAAGGCTGATCGCTCCGGACTTTCCCAATCGAGAAGTTGCTCCGTATGAACAGGACATTCGCCGACACGGTCTTCCGCAACGGCCGGATCTACACGTCGAACCGGGTGCAGCCTTGGGCGGCGTGCGCGGCGGTCAAGGCCGGCCGGTTCATCGCCGTGGGCGAGGAGCGCGACGTCGCGTCGCTCATCGGCGAGGGGACCAAGACCGTCGATCTCGGTGGACGGATGGCGATGCCGGGGATCGTCGACATCCACAATCACATCATGATGGGCGGGCAGGCCGATCTCTACGAGCTGCGCTTCTCCAACGCCGACAGCGTTCCACGGATCGCCGAGACCTTGCACAAGGCTGCCTCAGTGGCTGCGCCCGGAGCCTGGATCGTCGGCGGGCAGTTCGGCAACAATCTCCTGAACGAGATGAACACCGCGGAGTCCTGCGCACTGCTGGATGCGGCGTGCCTCGGACATCCGGTCGTGCTGCGCGACGACACCTATCACAATCGCTGGGCGAGCTCGGCGGCGCTGCGGCTGGCCGGCGTGCAGGCCGATACCCCCGATCCGACCGACGGCGAGATCGGTCGCGACCTCAAGAGCGGGACGCTGACCGGGATCATGATCGAGGCCGCCTCCGGCCTGGTTGAGCGGGCACTCGCGGCCTCCGGTCACTACACGGCCGAGATGGACCGCGCGGCGGTGGCGCGTTCGATCTCGGTGCTGAACGCCTACGGCGTCACCGCCTTCATCGACGCCGCCAGCATGCAGCCGATCATGGCGGCGCTGAAGGGGCTCGACGACCGCGGCGAGCTGACCGCCTGGGCGGTCTGCGCGATGCCGGTGGTCGAGCCGGGCTTCATGTTCGGCAAGGCCGGCGAGGAGCTGTTTGCGCTGCGCGAGCAGCATCGCGGCGCGCATGTGAAGCCGGACTATGTGAAGGTGTTCCTTGACGGCGTGCCGGGTGCCAAGACCGCGGCGTTCCACGAGCCATATGTGGCCGACCCCGTGCGCGGCTGCTGCTTCCGCGGATCGACCATGCTGACCGTGCCCGACCTGATCCGCTGGCTCGGGCGCTGCGAGAAGCTCGGCCTTGCCGCGAAGATCCATTGCGCGGGCGATGCCGCGGTGACGCAGGCACTCGACGCGATCGATGTCGTGCGCAGCTTCAACGGCCCAACCCACCTGGTCCATCAGATCGCGCATGCGAGCTACATCGCGCCCGACGACATCAAGCGCTTCGCCGAACTCGGGGTCGCGGCGGATCTGTCGCCGATCATCTGGTATCCGACCGTCTTCCTCGAGGCGCACAAGGCCGCGATGGGCGAGGAGCGCGCGCAACGCTTCTGGCCGAACAAGGACCTGAAAGAAGCCGGCGCACTGATGGCCGGCGGCTCGGACTGGCCGGTGATCCCGATCCCCGATCCCTGGCAGGGCATCGAAGGCATGGTGACCCGGCAGAATCCCACCGGGGATTTTCCCGGCAAGTCGTTGTGGGCCGAGCAGGCGCTCGATCTCGCCACCGTGATCGACATCTACACCATCGACGCTGCGCGCGCGGCCGGCCTCGGCCAGTCGATCGGCTCGATCGAAGTGGGTAAATCGGCCGATCTGATCGTGCTCGACCAGATGATCTTCGACATCCCGTCGGACCAGCTTGCCGACACGCGGGTCGAGATGACCTTCTTCGAAGGCCGCAAGGTTTACGAGCGGGGCGCGTGATGGGCACGGCGGATCAGATCCCGGTCACGGTGCTCACCGGCTTCCTCGGCAGCGGCAAGACCACGGTGCTGAACCATCTGCTGCGCCAGCCCGAGCTCAATGGCGTCGTCGCCATCATCAACGAGTTCGGCGAGGTGGCGCTGGATCATCTGCTGGTCGAGAGCAGCGAGGATCGTCTCGCGCTGCTCGACAATGGCTGCATCTGCTGCTCGGTGCGCGAGGATCTGATCGAGACGCTGGCCGATCTCGCCGCCCGCCGCGCCACTGGGGCGATCCCGCCGTTCCACCGCGTGCTGGTCGAGACCACGGGTCTCGCCGATCCCGTGCCGGTGCTGCACACGCTGATGACGGCGCCCGATGTCCTCAGTCGTTACCGGATCGACGGTGTGGTCGCGACCGTCGATGCCGTCAACGGCGCACATACCCTCGAGGCGCATGACGAGGCCGTCAGGCAGATCGCGGTCGCCGACCGGCTGCTGGTGACCAAGACCGACCTGGCTAGCGAAGATGTACTCGCGCGGCTCGATGCGCGGCTCGCTGCGATCAATCCGGTCGCGACGCGCTCACATGTGCGGAACGGGATGGTCGATCCGGCGAAGGTGCTCGATGCCGGACTGTTCGATCCAGCGGCCCGCTCCGCCGATGTGGTGCGCTGGTTCGATCTGGCGGCGCAGGCGGCGAATGCGCCGCACGACCATGCGGATCACGATTGCGACGGCGAGGCGTGTGGTCATCACAGCCACCATGCGCATGACACTGATGTATCATCCTACAGCCTGATCATCGACGAGCCGATCCAGCGCGACGCCTTTGCGCGCTGGCTCGATTATGTCGCAGCGCTCAAGGGCGAGGACCTGCTGCGCTTCAAGGCGATCGTGCATGTTGCCGAGCAGCCCGATGCGCCGGTCGTGGTGCATGGCGTGCAGCACGTGTTCCATCCGCCGATCACGTTGCATGGCTGGCCGTCGGCGGACCGGCGCTCGCGGCTGGTCTTCATCGTGCGCAGCATCCCGCGCCAGATCATCGAGAACACCCTGTGCAAGTTCGCAGCAGTGAGCCGTGCGGCGATCCAGCGATCGGCAGCCTAGGCAAGATTCACTTCAGACAATTGTTGAGGGGAGAGGGACATGACTGAGAATTCAAAGACGACATCATCCGCCGGCCTGCTCGACCGGCGCACGCTGCTGAAGGCGGCCGGTGCCACCGGCCTCGCATCGGCGATGAACGTGCCGCTGGTCAACGTCGCACGGGCCGCCGGCAACACCATCAAGATCGGCTGGGTCGGATGCCTGTCCGGCGTCCGCGCGCAGTTCGCCGAGCCCGATCCCTGGATCCACGAGCGCATCAAGGCGCGGCTGAAGGACGGCCTGAAGATCGGCGGCAAGACCTATCAGGTCGAGCTGGTGTTCAAGGACAATCAATCCGACCCGAACCGTTCGTCGGTGATCGCGAGCGAGCTGGTGCTGCGCGAGAAATGCGACCTGATCCTGATCGAGGACGGCGACGCACAGCCTCCGGTGCAGGAGCTCGCCGACGCCCGCGGCATTCCCACGATCTCGACCCAGGTGCCGTGGCAGGGCTGGATGTTCCCGCGCAAGTCGACGCCGGACAAGGGCTTCCCCTACAGCTACCATTTCTTCTGGGGCGCCGACGACGTCGCCAGGAACTTCCTCGGCATGTGGCAGTCGGTCGAGACCAACAAGAAGGTCGGCACACTTTATATCGACAACCCGCCGGGCCAGGCGTTCTCCGATCCGAAGCTCGGGCTGCCGGCCGGCATCTCGGGCGCCGGCTATCAGGAATTCTCGGCCGGCAAGTTCCAGATCGCGACCGACGACTTCACCAACCAGATCGCCGCGTTCAAGAACAACGGCGTCGACATCGTCTCCGGCTTCACCTTCAGCAATCACTGGGTGACGCTGTGGAACCAGGCGGCGCAGGCCGGCTTCAAGCCGCAGATTTGCACCGTGGCGGCGGCCTTCCTGTTCCCGGCCGCGGTGAATGCGCTCGGCGATCGCGGCGACGGCATGTCGACCGAGGTGTGGTGGACGCCGGCCTATCCGTTCAAGTCCTCGCTGACCGGACAGAGCGCCGCCGAACTCGCCGCGGAGTGGGAGAAGACCACCGGCAAGCAATGGACCCAGCCGATCGGCTATGCTCACGCGCTGTGGGAGGTCGGGCTCGCCGCGCTGCAGAACAGCGATCCCAAGGACAAGAACTCGCTGCGCGATGCGATCGCCGGCCTCGACATGGAGACGGTGGTCGGCCGCGTGAAGTTCAAGGACAGCCCGATCAAGAACGTCGCGGTGACCTCGCTGTCGGGCGGGCAATGGCGCAAGACCAAGGGCGGCAAGTCGAAATACGAACTCCTGATCGTGCACAACGGGACGGCGCCGTTCATCCCGAAGCAGGCCGATCTCCAGCTGCTCTCCAAGCTGGCTTGAGATGGAACCGCTTCTGCGCGTCAGCGGGCTGTCGAAGCGTTTCGGCGAGATCGTGGTCGCCGACAACGTCAACTTCGAGCTGGCGCGCGGCGAATGCCTCGGCGTGATCGGCCCGAACGGCGCCGGCAAGAGCTCGCTGTTGAACCTGATCGTCGGCCTGCTCACGGCCGACGGCGGCTCGATCATGCTCGACGACAAGGAGATATCGGGCCTGCCGCCGCATCGCCGGGCGCGGATGGGGCTCGGGCGCGCGTTCCAGATCCCGCAGCCGTTCCCGCATCTGTCAGTCTACGAGAACGCGCTGGTCGCCGCGTCCTACGGCGCGGGGCTCTATGGCGAGGCGGCGTCCGATTGGACGATGGAGGTGTTGCAGCGCACCGGGCTCGACGCCAAGGCGGACAAGCTCGCGGGCGCCTTGCCGCTGATCGATCGCAAGCGGCTGGAATTCGCCAAGGCGCTGGCCTCGAAGCCCAAACTGATCCTGCTCGACGAGATCGCGGCCGGGCTGACCGAGCCCGAGGTCGAGCGTCTCGTTGCCATCATCAAGTCGGTGAAGGCAGATCACGCCATGATCTGGATCGAGCACATTCCGCACGCTTTGCGCGCGGTCTCGGATCGGATCCTGGTGCTCGATTTCGGCCGCAAGGTGCTGGAGGGGCCGCCGGCCGAGGTGATGGACAGCGCCGTGGTGCGCGAGATCTACATGGGATTGAAGGCCGATGGCGTTGCTTGATGTGAACGGCTTGCAGATCTTCTACGGCGATCTGCAAGCCGTGTTCGACATGAATTTCACCGTCGCGGACGGCGAGGCGGTGGCGCTGGTCGGTGCCAACGGCGCCGGCAAGTCGACCTTCCTGAAGGCGCTGGTCGGGCTCAACGAGGAGCGGCGAGGGGCGGTGCATTTCGACGGCATCGACATCTCGCAGATGCCGGCCGAGCAGGTGTCGCGGCTCGGGCTCATCATGGTGCCCGAGGGGCGCTTGCTGTTCGATTCACTGACCATCGAGGAAAACCTGCTGATGGGCAGCGTCAACCGTCGCAAGGGCAGCTGGACGCTGCGGCGGGTGTTCGACCTGTTCCCGATTCTGGAAGAGCGACGGCGGATGTTTCCGGGCCAGCTCTCCGGCGGCCAGCAGCAGATGGCGGCGATCGGCCGCGCACTGATGTCGAACCCGCGGCTGTTGCTGTGCGACGAGATCTCGCTCGGGCTCGCGCCCGTCGTGGTCGAGCAGATCTATCGCTCCTTTGCCGACATTCGCCGCGAGGGCACCGCCGTCGTGCTGGTCGAGCAGGACGTCAAGCGCGCGCTCGCAACCTCCGAACGAATCTACTGTCTGTTGAAGGGGCGGGTGTCGCTGACCGGCCCGGCGCAAGGGTTGCAGCCGGAGCAGTTGACACACGCCTATTTCGGTAACTAGCCAGGATTGGCACGATATGATCTGGGTTGAGACATTGATCAACGGGGCCCTGCTGGGCGGGCTCTATGGCCTGCTCGGCATCGGGCTCGCTCTGGTGTTCGGCGTGATGCGCGTCGTCAACATCGCACACGGCGAATTCATGGTGCTGAGCGCGTTCTGCGCCGTGCTGCTTTCCAACCTGTTTCCGCAGGTCTCGCCGCTCTTGATGCTGATCCCGGTGATCGCGCTGTCGTTTGCGGTCGGCTGGCTCTATCAGGCGGCTATCGTCAACCGGGTCGTGACGTCGCCCGATCCGCTCTCGCCATTGCTGCTCACCTTCGGCGTCTCCGTGATCCTGCGTAACGTCATGGTCGAGATATTCGGTGCCGACGTGCGCAGCCTCCAGGTCGGCGAGCTGTCGCGTGCCAGCCTCGAGATCGCCGGCCTCAACATCGGCATCATGCCGCTGCTCACGCTGGTGCTGGCCGCACTGCTGTTCATGGCGCTGCAGCTCGTGCTGCGCCATACCGAGTTCGGCCGGATCGTGCGCGCCACCGCCGACCGCCGCGACATCGTCCGGCTGTCCGGGGTCAAGCCGGATCGGGTCTACAACTATGTCATGGGCCTGTCGCTCGCGCTCGGCGCGCTCGGCGGCGTGCTGCTCGCGGTGCGGTCGAGCTTCACGCCGTTCTCGGGCGCCGAGCGGCTGCTGATCGCCTTCGAGGTCGTGGTGCTCGGCGGGCTCGCCTCGTTCTGGGGCGCGCTGCTCGGGGGCATCGCGCTCGGCATGGCGCAATTGATCGGGTTGAAGATCGATCCGAACGCGGGGCTGCTCTACGCGCACCTCCTATTCTTCATCATGCTGTTGATCCGCCCGTCGGGTCTCGTGTCGAGCAGGGTATGACGCAGATGCCGACACGGACAATTCTTATGGCCTGCGCCATCGTGCTGGTCGCGATCATCGCCGGCGCACCCTTCGTGCTGAATGAGGGCATCCTGCGGCTCGCGACCGAATGCCTGCTGCTGCTCACGATGGCGCAGATGTGGAACCTGCTGGCGGGCTACGCCGGGCTGGTGTCGCTCGGCCATCAGGTCTTCATCGCCTTCGGCGCCTATGCGCTGTTCCTGACGTCCGGCTGGCTCGAGGTGACCCCGATCTGGGTGCTGCCGGTGGCGCCGCTGGTGGCCGCGGCCGTCGCGGCGATCATCGCCTTTCCGCTGTTTCGTTTGCGCGACGCTTATTTCTCGATTGCGATGTGGGTGTTCGCCGAGATCATCGGTGCCTTCACGATGAAATCGCAGGCCGTCGGCGGCACCTCGGGCGTGCCGCTCGCCACCAGCAAGCTGATCGATTTCGACTGGTTCGAGCCGACCATGTTCTGGCTCGCGGGCGGCCTGACGCTGATCACGATCGCGGCGCTGTACAAGATGATGACCTCAAGCTTCGGGCTCGGGTTGATGAGCGTGCGCGACAATGATCTCGCCGCGATGAGCGTCGGTGTCGACGTACGCCATAATCGTTTCATCGCCTTCGTGCTCTCCGCGGCGGGATGCGGGCTTGCGGGTGCGTTGAGCTTCATGGGCAATCTGTTCATCGCGCCGCTGGCGGCCTTCGACGTCAACTGGTCCGTCTACATGATGTTCATCGTGATCATCGGCGGTATCGGAACGCTGGAGGGCCCGATTCTCGGCGTCACCATCTTCTTCGGCCTGCGCGAGCTGATGACCGGGCCGCTCGGACTATCCGGCGGCTGGTATCTGGTCGGGCTCGGCATCATTGCGGTCGTTGTGATGATTGTGGCGCCGCGCGGCATCTGGCCGGCCTTGCGCGATCGGCTCGGCGTGCGGCTGCTCGACGTCCACCGTGCCGCGCCACGGCCGGCCGCGGCCACCATCCTGCCGGGCGCGTCGGAACGGGTTACCGGATGAGGCGGGCCTTCACGCCGTCATCATTGCTTGTATTCTGACAGTTCTGGTTTTGAGTGGAGGGCGTGATGGCTCTGGTATTCCGGGGATGCGGATCGGCATTGGCCGGCCTGGTTGCGATGACGATGGCGGCGCTGCTGCCGGCGCAGGCCGAGCGCAGGATGTGGCCGCAGGCGGCCGCCACGCACCCGATGGATGGGCTGACAACGGACGAAATCCGTTCGGTCTCCGAAATCCTCCGCGGCGCCGGCAAGCTCGACGATGCGGCGCGGGTCGTCTCCATGACGGTCGACGAGGATCCCAAGGACGAGGTGCGGGCGTGGAAGCCCGGACAACCCTTCGCGCGGCGGGCGAATGCGACGCTGCTGAGCGGCGGACATCTCTACGAGGCGCATATCGATCTCGCCGCGCGCAGCCTGCTTGGCTGGGATGAGATCAGGGATCATGAGGCCGCGCTAACCATCGACGAGCTGATGTCGGCTGGTGATCTGCCGAAGCAGGACCCGCGCTGGATCGCCGCGATGGCCAAGCGCGGTATCACCGACTTCCGCAACGTCATGTGCCTGCCGCTGACGGTGGGGCCGGTGAGCGACCCGGCCCTGAAGGGCCGCCGCCTGCTCAACGTGCCCTGCGTCGACACGACCGGCGCCGCCAACAATCTCTGGGGCAAGCCGATCGAGAACCTGGTCGCCCAGGTCGATCTCAAGAGCAGGACGGTGCTGTCGGTGACCGATCTCGGCGTGCTGCCGCCGCCGGCGCAGACGCCCTCGCATGCCTACGCCGACTCCGGAAAATACCGCAAGCCGCCGAAGCCGATCGAGATCACCGCGCCCGAGGGCAGCAATGTGAAGGTGGAGGGCGGCCAGGTCCACTGGGACAATTGGTCGTTCCATGTCCGTCTCGAGCCGCGCGTCGGCGCGGTGCTGTCGTTGATCCGCTACGACGACCACGGCACGTTCCGCGACATCGCCTATCAGATTTCGGCGAGCGAGATGTTCGTGCCCTATATGGATCCGGCGCCGACCTGGTCGTTCCGCGCCTATATGGATATCGGCGAATACGGTTTTGGCGTGCTCTCCAGCGAATTGCAGCGCGGCATCGATTGCCCCGAAGGCGCGCATTTCCTCGATCTGACGATCTCGGACACCAAGGGCATGCCGGTCGTCTCCAAGGGCGCGGTCTGCATCTTCGAGCGCCCGACCGGCGATCCGATCTGGCGCCACAGCGAGCTCATCAACAACACCGCCGAGGTGCGGCCGAACAATGAGCTGGTGGTGCGGATGGCGCCGGTGGTCGGCAATTACGACTATCTGGTGGACTACGTGTTCGACCGCGCCGGCAACATCGACGTGCGGCTCGGCGCCTACGGCATCGATGCGACCAAGGGCGTGGCGAGCCGGACCTTGAGCGACCCGACGGCAAAGCAGGATACGGCCTACGGGACGCTGGTCGACGAGCGGCTGCTGGCCGTCAATCACGATCACTACATGACGTTCCGGATCGACATGGACGTCGACGGTACCTCGAACCGGCTGGTCGAGGATCGCTTCAGCGTCCGCCGGCTGGATGAGGGCCAGCGCAAGAGCCTCTGGCAGGTCGACACCAGGCCGGTCGCGAACGAAGGGCCGATCACGACGCCGCTGAGCGCGGCGCAGTTCAGGATCGAAAGTACCGGCAAGACCAACAGCCGCGGCTATCGCACCAGCTATCAGCTGACGCCCGGACATTCCGACGTCTCGTTGCTCGCCAAGGACGATCCGATCCAGCTCCGCGCCGGCTTCAGCGCCTACACGCTGTGGACCTCGGCCTACGCCAAGGACGAGAGATATGCCGCAGGCATGTACCCGAACGAGAATCCTGAGGTCGATGGCTTGCCGAAATGGACCGCCGCGAAACGGCCGATCGAGGATCGCGACCTCGTGCTGTGGTACACGGTCGGCTTCCGCCACGTACCGCGCGCCGAGGATTGGCCGGTCATGCCCGGCCTTTGGCATGGCTTCCGGCTCCGTCCGTTCAACTTCTTCGATCGCAATCCCGCGCTCGACGTGCCGCCGATGGTGAATGCCAGGGACACTAAATGAGTGGTGGCGTGCATCGCACGGGAGCAGTTGTCGGCGCGCTGCTGGCGTTGTTGGCGGCGCAGCCGGTCGCGTGGGGTGCGGCGGCCGAAAGCGGGGCCGACGATGCGTCCTTGCTCTATCTGAGCAGCGGCGACTGGCAGCGCCAATCCGCGCCGCGCAAGGTCGCACTCGCGGCCGACTTCATGCGGATCTTCTGCACCGACCAGAGAATGTCGGCGGCATCGCTCGCCGATTGCCTCGACCGCGACAAGGGGGATGGCACGCTGTTCGAGCGCGCCATGGCCTGTGTCAGTGCGCTGTCAGCCGGCCGCTGAGAGGCCGGCGTCGATCCCTTCGGCGATCGCCTTCACATCCAATGCGGTGAGGATCAGGGGCGGGGACAGAATGAGGTTGTTGCCCGAGACGCGCAGCATCACGCCGGCCTCGTAGGCGGCATCGGCCACCTTCGCCATGGTCTTCTTGTCGGCGGGCTTCTTGCTGTCGCGATCGGCGACGAGCTCGAGCGCGGCCATCAGGCCCTTACCCCTGACGTCGCCGACCAGCGGATGCTTCGCCTCGAGCGCGGCCAGCGCCTGCGCAAGGTCCTTGCCGCGCGCGGCGGCATTCTCGTCGAGCTTAAGGCGGCGGGTCTCGGCGAGCGCCGCAATACCAGCGGCGCAGCCGACCGGATGGCCCGAATACGTGTAGCCATGGCCGATCGAACCGAACGTGGTCGTGTCAGTCTCGAAGGTTTCCGCGACCTGCTCGCCGATCAGCGTCGCGCCGAGCGGGAAATAGCCCGAGGTGATCGCCTTGGCCATCGTCATCATGTCAGGCTTCACGCCCCACAGACGCGAACCCGACCACGCACCGGTGCGTCCGAAACCGGTGACCACCTCGTCCGCGATCATCAGGATGCCGTGTCGGTCGCAGATCTCGCGCGCCAGCTTCATGAAGCTGTCCGGCGGCACGATCACGCCGCCGGCCCCTAACACCGGCTCCATGATGAAGGCCGCGATGGTATCGGCGCCCTGGAACGAGATCTCCTCCTCCATCGCCGCCGCGCAAAGCTGGGCGAGTTTGGCGGGATCGGTCTCGTTGAAGGGATTGCGATAGGTCGACGGCGCCGGGATATGGAATACGCCGGGCAGCATCGGCTCATAGTTGCGGCGGAAATTGGCGTTGCCGTTGACCGACGCGCCGCCGAAATGGGTGCCGTGATAGCCCTTCTTCAGTGCCAGGAACTTGGTGCGGTCGGCCTGGCTCTTGATCTTCCAGTATTGCCGCGCAAGCCGCAGCGCGGTCTCGACCGAGTCCGATCCGCCCGACGTGAAGAAGGCGCGAACCATGCCTTCCGGCTTGAACCATTCGGTGAGCTCGTAGGCGAGCTCGATCGAGGGACCGCTCGAGGTGCCGCGGAAGCCGGAATAATACGGCAGCGCGCTGAGCTGGTCTGCGATCGCCTGCTTGATCGGATCGCAGCTGTAGCCGAGGTTGACGTTCCACAGGCCGCCGACCGCATCGATCACGGTGTTGCCGTCGATGTCGGTGACGTGGACGCCTTCGCCCTTCATCACGATCCGCGGCGGCTGCGCCCGCATCTCGGCAGGATGGGCCATCGGGTGCCAGATCGGCTTGGCGTTGTTCTCAACCAGGAAGTTTCTGTCGCGCATGATCGCTCTCTGTCCCGCTGGAGCCTTTCCGTTCTTGATGGAATCGGAACGAGGCTCCAGATTCTAGTTTTGACGCGTTTTCTTCATGCGAACCGGTACCCACTTCGCTCGAAAACGCTTTAGTCGAATTGCAACCCGAAATGCCGCAGCGCCTCGCTGTAGGACGCCGCTGGGCTGCGCACGTCAAACAGCACCGTGCGCATGTTGCACGCGGCGGCGCCCACGATGTTGCGACGCTGGTCGTCGACGAAGACGCAATCTTCTGCTTCCAGCGCCAGTTCGTCCAGCACGCTTTGATAGGCGCGAGGATCGGGTTTCAGGATCCCGGTATGGGTCGCGTCGACGATGATGTCGAAGCGCTTGAGGATGGAGAGGCGGGTGCGGAACTCCGCACCATAGAACAAGTCGAGCTCGTTTGAGAGGATCGCAAGCCGGAACCCGGCGTCGGCGGCGAGAGCGATCGCGCGCACCGCCTCGGGGCGGATCACGGTGTCGGGATCGGCGCCGCGCGCGCGCTTCACGAAGGTTTTCATGTCGCGCCAGTCCTCGCCGACCATGCGTCCGACCTCGCGGCTGCGGGTCAGCCAGTAGTCGCGTTCGGAAATCTCGCCGCGCTGCATTGCAGCCCAAAGCGGATCGCTATCGGGAGCGAATGGTCCGAGCCATTTCAGCGTGCACGGTGCGAGCCCGAGCGCGCGCTCGGTCAGGTCATGGGTCTCGAACAGGGTCTTCGAGATGACGCCGCCGAAGTCGAGCACCAGCGCCTGGGCGAGCGGCCTCGTCATGCGGCAGCCGTCGCGCGGCCGGGGCGGACAATACCGGCTGCGACCCACCGGTCGAAGATGCCGAGCACGGTTTCATTGAACGCCGCGCTGTTGATGTGATCCTTGATCTCGTGCAGCTCGACCGGCGGCCGGACCGCCGACCGCATCGCGTCGACGAAGGCGGCGAGGGCGTCGGGGTCGTGCAAAGCCTCGCCTTCGCGGTCCCATTGCTGGATACCGCCGGCGGGCAGCACGAAGGCGACGGGCGCGCTGGCGCCGGCCAGCTTCTCCGCAATCGCGTGTGCGATCCGGCGGCGATCGGTGGCTCCCGAAGTCGCCGACGCGAGCAGCCGGTTGTGGGCGTGGAACGGCCGATCCGACAGTTCGTTCGGAATCCCAAGCCATGCCGGGAAGTCGACCATGTCGACCGCCCCGGGGGCGACGATTTGCGGAATGCCGGCTCTGCCCGCATTCTCCAGCCGGTCGGTGCCAGAATTGACCACCGAGCCGGTGAGCTGATTGGCGACCTCCTGCAGGCTGAGGTCCAGCACCGCGGCAAAGCCGCCCTGGGCTGCGATCGACTCCATGGCACGGCCACCCATGCCTGTGGTGTGGAAGACGACCACTTCATAGCCGCGCTGCTCGAGCTGCGGCTTGAGCTCAACCATGTAGCGCAGGCAGCTCTTGCCGAGCGAGGTGATCGCAACAACCGGCCGGTCCTGGCTCGGCTTGATTGCGCTCTTTGCCGCGCCGACGATCGCGCCGCAGGCTTGCGACAGCACGGCGGTGCAGGTGCCGTTGAGCCCATAGAGGCCGCCGGCCCACAGGATCATCATCAGATCGGCAGCGACGCGCTCGGGCGGGATCAGATGCGAGAAGGCGACGGTCGAGACGATCAACTTCGGCAGGCCGAGCGGCAGCGCCTGCGCGACGTCGAGCGCGAGGTCGGTTCCCATCGTGCCGCCGATCGCGATCACGCCGTCGATAGCATCGCGCGCCGCAAGCTCGCGCGCCAGATTTGCAGCGCCAACGGCCATGAGGGACATCGCGGAGTTTTCGTCGCCGCTCGATGCAATCGCCGCGATCGTGGTCTGCGCAGCGGAGGCCACCGCGTGCTTGTCATGTGCGGGTTGATACGGCGGATCGCCGAGCACGCTGATGTCCATCATGATCGTGCTGCCGCCGGCGCGCGCGATGCACGCGCTCATGAACAGCAGTTCGTCGGCCTTGGTGTCTCCAGTGCCGATCAGAAGAATACGGGGCTGCGTGATCTCGGGCATGACCTTCGGCTCGCCGGCGGCGTGAGGGATGTGGACAAGGTGGTTTGCACCCAGCGGGCAGGGCGTTCGGCCATCGTGCGATCACGCTATGAGGGCGCTGGCCGCGGCGACATCCACCTATCGGTTGATTGCTGCCAAAGCCTTGATTTGGCGAGGATTGCGCCATGCCAGCGGTCTCCGGTCGGGAGCCGCTTTTGTCACCGTCACAATGATCCCGCATGCAGCAAGCCCAGATCGATCTGTTACGCTCGGCCGCCATTCCGGCCCAGCAGCTCTTCATCGGCGGCCGGCCGGCGCAGACGGTTGGCGGGGCACGGCTCGATGTGGTGTCGCCGATCGACGGCCGGGTGCTGACGACCATTGCAGACGGCGATGCGGCCGATGTCGACCTTGCGGTGAAGCGGGCGCGGCAGGCCTTCGAGCAGGGAAGCTGGTCGCGCGCGGCACCTGCGCAGCGCAAGAAAGTGCTGCTGCGGTTCGCCGATCTGATCGAGCAGCACGCGCTCGAGATCGCGGTGCTCGGTGTGCGCGACAACGGCACCGAGATCGGCATGGCCTACAAGGCCGAACCGCTGTCGGCGGCCGGCACCGTCAGGTACTACGCCGAGGCGATCGACAAGGTGTATGGCGAGATCGCGCCGACCTCAGGTGACGTGCTCGGGCTCGTGCATCGCGAACCGCTCGGCGTCGTCGGCGTGATCGTGCCGTGGAATTTCCCGCTGATGATCGGGGCGTGGAAGATCGGTCCGGCGCTCGCCGCGGGAAATTCGGTCGTGGTCAAGCCGCCGGAGCTGGCGTCGCTCACGCTGCTGCGGCTTGCCGAGCTTGCGACCGAGGCAGGCCTGCCGGACGGCGTGCTCAACGTCGTCACCGGCCGCGGCGCATCGGCCGGCGAGGCGCTCGCGCTGCATATGGATGTCGATGTGCTCGCCTTCACCGGCTCGGGCGCGGTCGGCCGGCGGCTGCTGGAATGCTCGGCGCGGTCGAACCTGAAGCGGGTTCATCTCGAGCTGGGCGGCAAGTCGCCCAATATCGTCTTCGCGGATGTGCCCGACATCAAGCATGCGGCCAAGGTGTCCGCGAATGGCATCTTCAGGAATTCGGGCCAGGTCTGCGTGGCGGGCTCGCGGCTGCTGGTGCAGTCCGCGATCTATGACCGCTTCATGGATGCGCTGCTTGACGCCACCGCAAAGCTCAGGGTCGGTGATCCCCTCGATCTGACGTCGGATATCGGCGCCATCTCGAGCCAGGTGCAGTTGCGGAAGAACCTGAATGCGGTTGCCCGCGCGGAAGCGCAAGGTGCGAAGCGGCTGATCGGCGGAGAGCAGATCCGCGTCGAGAGCGGCGGCAACTTCATGGCGCCCGCGATCCTCACCGAGGTGACGCCATCGATGGAGGTCTGGCGCGAGGAGGTGTTCGGCCCGGTGTTGGCGGTCACGCGGTTCGACGGCGAGGAGGATGCCACAGCCCTCGCCAACGCGACGCCCTATGGACTTGCATCGGCGGTGTGGACCGGAAGTCTGTCGACGGCGCATCGCATGGTGCGCGCCATCAGGGCCGGCGTCGTGCACGTCAACGCCTATGGCGGCGCCGATATTACGGTGCCGCTCGGCGGCTTCAGGCAATCCGGCTTCGGACGCGACAAGTCGCTCCATGCCCTCGACGCCTATACCGACCTCAAGACCGCCTGGATCGCGCTATGACATCAGCTACTACTGAGCGCGCAGGCGTTCTGAACCGCTTGCTCGATGCCGAGCAGGAACGTTTCCGGGCGCTGCATCCGCGCTCGGCGGCGGCCTGGCAGCACGGCAGGCAGCACTACCTCTATGGCGGCCCGTCGCACTGGATGCGGCGCTGGGCCGGCGGCTTTCCGATCTATGCCGATGAGGCGCACGGCGCGCATATCCGGGACATCGACGGCCGCGACTATATCGATTTCTGCCTCGGTGACACCGGCGGCATGTGTGGCCACGCGCCGGAGGCGGTGACGGAAGCCGCGCTGCATCAGCTCAAGCGTGGCGCGACCATGATGCTGCCGACGGAGGACAGCCTCTGGGTCGGCGCCGAGTTGTCGCGTCGCTTCGGCCCGAAATACTGGACGCTGATGACGTCGGCGACCGACGCCAACCGCGCCGCGATCCGCATCTCGCGCATGATCACCGGCCGGCGCAAGGTGCTGGTGTTCTCCGGCTGCTACCACGGCGGCGTCGAGGAGGCGCATGTAGAGATCCGCGACGGCTGCGTCGGCCTGCGCAACATGATCCATCCCAACGGCATCGATCATGATGCCGTGAGCCGGGTGGTCGAATTCAACGATGTCGTGGCACTCGAGGCGGCACTGGCGCAGGGCGATGTCGCCTGCGTGCTGACCGAGCCGCTGATGACGAATTTCGGCATGATCCCGGTCGACCCTGGTTTCCACCAGGCGTTGCGCGACCTGACCCGCCGCGCCGGTACCGTGCTCATCATCGACGAGACCCATACGCTGTCGTGCGGGCCGGGCGGCTACACGGAAAGTCACGGGCTCGAGCCCGACATCTTCGTCGCCGGCAAGGCCATCGCGGGCGGTATCCCCGCTGGCGTATTCGGTCTCAGCCAGGACATCGCCGAGCGGCTCTGGAAGCTCGTCCCCCACGTCAATCCGCGCGAGCGGCAGTCCGCACATCTTGGTTTCGGCGGCACGCTCGCCGGCAATGCGCTGACGGTCGCCACCATGCGCGCGGTGCTGGAGAAGGTCCTGACCTCAGCGAATTACGAGCGGATGATCGGAACCGCGACCTGGCTCGCGCAGGAGGCGCGCCGGCTGATCGAGGCGGCCGGGCTGCCCTGGCACGTCACCCAGATCGGCGCGCGTGCCGAGATCATGTTCATGCCACGACCGCCGCGCAGCGGTGCCGACGTCATTGCCGGCCGGCAACCCGATCTCGAGACCTTGCTGCATGCGTTCTACATGAACGAGGGCATTCTGGTGACGCCGTTCCACACCATGCTGCTGATGTGTCCGGCGACCTCGGGGCGGGACGTGGACAAGCACACAACGGTGTTGGCGCAGTTCATCGATCTGCTGCGCGGCGCGGGAGCAATCTGATGCAGGCGCTTCCGTTCAATCTCGACGGCCGGGTCGCCATCATCACCGGCGGCGGCCGCGGGATCGGTGCGGCCATTGTCGGGCGCCTTGCGCAGGCGGGTGCCACCGTGGTGATCGCCAACCGGACGCTCGATGTGGCCGAGGCACTGGCGCAAGAACTCGCTGACGACGGACGAGCCGCGCATTGCGTGCCGTTTGACAGGCTCGATCGCAGCAGCTTGCGTGCGATGATTGACGATGTCGCCGCCAAGTTCGGCCGGCTCGATATCGTCGTGCACAATGCCGGCGGTTGTCCGTGGGCCTCGCTTGACGAGCTCGACGAAGCCAAGCTTGACGAGACGCTGGCGCTGAACCTCAACGCCGGCATCTGGCTCGCACAGGCTGCAATTCCGCATATGCGCGCCAACCGGTTCGGACGCATTCTCGTGACATCCTCGGTCTCGGCGCGCGTCGCGATAGGCGGCGGCGCGCATTACTCGGCGGCGAAGGCCGGTGTGAACGCGTTCATCCGCGGCGCCGCCTTCGAGCTTGCGCGCGACGGCATCACGGTCAACGGCGTCGAAGCCGGCTTCATCGAGAAGCCGGGCCGCGGCACCATGAGCGCGCCGGAGACCAAGGCGAAACTCGAGCGCTTCATCCCGATGGGGCACATGGGGAGCGCGGACGACATCGCCTGCGCGATGCTCTATCTCGCCTCCACTGAGGCCAAATATGTCACCGGGCAGACCATCGTCGTCGACGGCGGCTCGACGCTGCCGGAGACCGGATTTGCCGTCGAACGGCAGTGGGGGCTCTAGATGAGCATGATCCTTTCGGAAGACCGGTTTCCATTTTTCCGGATCATGCCCTGATGCCGCGGCTGGACGGAAAGACCGCGCTGGTGACAGGCGCAGCCACGGGGATCGGCCGGGCCACGGCTTCACTGCTCGCATTGAGCGGCGCGCGCGTCGTGCTGTTCGGCCTCGGTGAGGCTGAGTTGCAAGCAGCCGCGGCGGAGTGCGGCGGGCAGGCGGTCCATGGCGACGTCACGCGTCCGGACGACATTGCCAACGCCGTCGCCGCCTGCGGCGCGTGGCTCGATATCGTCGTCAACGCCGCCGGCCTGATCGTGCCGGATCGGCCCGCCAGCATCTCCGACGAGGTCTGGGCCAGGACGCTCGATGTCAACCTCACGGGGACCATGCGGGTCTGCCGGGCATCCCTGCCGCTGCTCCAGCAGCGTGGCGGCGCGATCGTCAACATCGCCTCGGTTGCCGCGTTCAATGCCAGCCCGGACAGCGCAAGCTACGCCGCCAGCAAGGCGGCCGTCGTCGCCTATACGCGTTCGCTGGCCTACGCCCACGGCGCCGACGGCATTCGCGCCAACGCCGTGGCGCCCGGCTGGGTGCGGACGCCGATGAGCGCCTATGAAATGCAGCTGCTCGCGGACCAGAATGGCACCACGCCCGACGCCGAGTTTCGCGGCGTCGAACGGCGGATCGCACTCGGACGGATGGCCGAGCCCGCCGAGATCGCGGCATGCTGCCTGTTCCTCGCTTCCGACGAGGCGTCCTTCGTGACCGGAGCGGTGCTGGTCGCCGACGGCGGCGGCCGCTCGCCGACGCAAAACCGCGCCGTGTAGGGCCTCGTTTCGAAGCAATCGGAACGTGGCACGAGAAGCGGCCGCGGCAATGACGACTGACTTGTTCAAACGCCCTGAATCGTGCCGCGCTCGCCTCTCCAGCCGATCTCCGCCGGCGACGTGGGCAGGCGGCCGCAACGTCACTCCGGCGCGATCGGGTGCGCTGGACGCTCGATCGATGACCTGAGGCTCTCGAGTTCAACGAAGGCATCGGCGTGTCTGCGAAGCTCATCGGCGATCATCGGAGGCTTCGTTCGGATGCTGGAAACGACGGTGACACGCACGCCCATCCGCCTGACAGCGTCGACAACGGCTCGCAGGTCACCATCGCCGGAGAACACGAACGCATGGTCGATGCGGTGCGCGATCTCCATTGCGTCGACCGCGAGGTCGATGCCGATGCTGCGCTTCATTCGCCGCCGTCCCTCGCCGTCGTCGTGCTGCTTGGCGGCCTTTCTCCTCACTGCATATCCGTTGTAATCGAGCCAATCCACCAGCGGCCGAAGGCTGCTGAATTCGTCGTCGTCCCTCACGACCGTGTAGAAATAAGCACGGACGATTTGCCCATGCTTGCCGAACTCCGAGAGCAATCGCCGGAAGTCGACTTCAAAGCCGAGGTTCTTGACCGTCGTGTGCAGATTCGCACCATCGATGAAAAGTGCAATACGATCGGTCATCTGAAGCCCCATGACGCCGGATCAGTCGCCTTCTTGCTTTTCGTTCTAAGAATTTCTTGAGCGCATCGCGGCGCCACCTAATGTCTTCGCTTAAATCACTCATCCTAAGGCAAGGACTCGGTCGGGAAAAAGCACAAATTGAGCGACGCGATCACCAGGCTGATCGTGCGCTTATTGATAAAGGTGCCTAGCCACGCGGAGTCCGAGTGCAGACGGACCAGTGCACGTTGAACAGTGATGCTGGCCGGCCCCCCGACGTACACACACGTTCAGCTAACAAGAGAATTGCCCGCTATGGCGCTTTGATGGCATCGGTTGCAATGACCGGGTGTACTTATCTCCAATTCGGATGTCCGTCGGCCCTCGGAACAACAACCCTCGCTTCGTCGGCGAAAGCGTCCGTAGGCAACAATGCGGCGCAGCGGTCGTAACGGGTCGTCGCGCACAGGGTTACGTGACCAACGAAATTACATCGAAAATTCAATCCAGAGTACCGCCGCGTTTTGCTGCTGGCGCGTTATTTCGAGATACTACTTTTTTGCAATGCGGGCTTTGTCGATACCAACTGGCCACATGAAAGCGAATGAATTTGCTGCCCTTAACTGTGCATGGCTTGCTCGTACCAGCGAGCGCTTGCGGACCTCTCTAGCGCTCGCCGATAGCGAGCGGGTCGTGGTCGACCAATCGCCCAATGTTGAGGATCAGTGGGATTTCTTGCTACCTGTGGATACGACATCTTCGACGACGCAGATCTCTTATCAGCTGAGACCCTGGTTTCGTCAGGCGCTGTGACGCTGCCCCCGCAAAACGCCGATGAATCGACTTTGACCGATCGCTCAGTTTGGCCACGCGGTGGGCGGAAGCCAGCATTGACATCCCGACATTGGGGCCGGCCGGCAGCTCCACGGGCAGGGTGTTGGCCGGACTTTCGGGATGCTTGCTCGGCCGCCGGGTGGCGCGACTTGGTCGAAGCGAGCGCGATGTCTCGTCGTTCTCCCGCTCTGCTTCCTGCTGTTGCGGGGGTAGCCCGCCCGACCATCGACAAGGAGGCGCAGCCGAGCGCGGTCAACCTGGCGCCAGTCAGCCCGAACGGCGCGCTCGCGGATTGCCGCAGTGCCTTTCCGGATCAGATCGCACAGGCGTAGGCGAGGGCGTCCTGCGTGATCAAGGCGACGGAGCTCGTACGGCCGCAGTTGCCGTTTCCCGGATTGCTCGATCGGGAGAATGCCCTGCGCAAGGTACTGGCCGGGCAGGTCTAGGCCAGGACAATGTCCCCGCTCGAGCGAAACGTGCAGATCCAGAAGCTTCATTCGCAGCTCCTCGATGAAGAGCGCAGCAGGCAATCGGCAGCGCCGGCCGACGCGAGCAGGCCGTCGCTGGCGGTCGCGCAGTGGCGACAATCGAACCCGGAGAGTTGCGGGCGGCTCGGAGGGGATTCTGCGATCTGCTTCTGACACGGCGCGAAGTCCCGATGGCCCTCGCTTCGTAGACCGAGCGGTCGATCGCCATCAACATTGTGCGATTGAGGAGCGCCCCAAACGGCAGGGCTGGGCGTTCACATTCTTCGACCCTCAATCAGGTCAACCCAATCTTGTATCGAGAATTGCCAATCGAACTTTCTTGCGGCCTCTTGGATCGAGTGGCACTTCTCGACGTAGGCTGAGGGGTTCTCTTTGTAGAACTTCAGGGTCGCAGCGGTGAAAGACACAAACCTGTCGGCTTGAACGGGTGCAAGGATGCCCCCGCCCTGACAGGCTTTCTGCGGGAAATGACCGACTGGCGTTCCGATGACCAGGCGGCCTGCCGCTGCTCCCTCCATGACCGGTAACTGTGCAGCTTCGCTGATCGAGCTTGTTATAATGGCGCCGACAGACCGGTAGAACTCCGGCATGTCATGAAATGATGTTTGCTTCGCTGTCGAGCCGGCGACTTTGAACGGTAGCCCGGCGGCAGCCGCGGCCGATTGAGCGAGCGCTCCTCTCTTCCATTCGACACCGTAAGTCTTTGTCGCCATGGAAGTTGCATAGCCGACCGCGTCCAAATGCTGAGCTATTGGGGAGTAGAATGTACCGTAGTCGATGCCGAGAGAGGCGACCATGGGTGGCCTGGAAATGCCACTCATCATGGAAGCGCAATAAACATAGTCGCTGACAACGGCATAGTTGGAGAATTTTTCAAAAGCCTCGATGCCCTTCCGTTCGATGAGCATGCGGATGTCGAATTCGTGGTGAGACACCGCAATGATCCGCTCGTACGGCACCTTGTAGGTATCAACCAGGACACTGACCCCGTCCAGGGCAGTTATGAAACAGTCATAGTACGACTGAAGGGCGTCGAGATGTTGCGCGTGGTTCTGCTGCCAATTAAGAATGTCTACGATGTAGCCCTTCTTGTACAAATTCTTGCTCAGGTCGTAGTAGACCCGTCCATGTGACCAGGCCGGATAGCCAAAGGCCAATAGCTTTGCCCTCAGTGGTCTCACACCGGTCCGAGCCCGGATCGCGGGATGAACGATGTACTCCTGAATGTCTCTAACCGCGTATCCTTCAGACCTGTAGTCCGTCTCGGGATATCCGCCGTGTGCCAGGTCCGCGGAGATCAGAAACAACTCCCAAGTGCTGCAGGTCTTGGCAAAGCCGAAGTTGCCGTCGGGATAGGCAGAGAGAAAGGCGTTGCCCAGCTTCAGGCAGAACAGCCCGCGCTCCAGAGCGATCAGTTCCAGCGGTGCAGCTGCGCTGCTCTCGTCCAGGATCGGCTTCAGCCCGTCTCGACCAAACCCAAAGTCTTCCGCCTTCCCGGCGCCCGGCGTATAGCGCGCGCGACATTGATGGCTTGTCGACTGCTGGGGCACCAATAGGACCAGATTGTCAGGCACATGATCGATTGGACCGTGCCGAAGCGTTCTCGTCGCCGGGTCGAGATAGACGATTGTGCCAAACGACGTGAATAATCCGGCCTGCAAGCAATCGGGACTCACGATGGCGACCCCGCCATTATTTCGCTTCGTCTCTTTACAAAGAACTCCAGATTATTGATCAGCCGCTGATTGTGAGGGTCCAGTTCGAGGGCGGCACGTCCCCATGCGACGGCCTGGTCCATCGCGTTGAGATGCCAGGCGGCAATCGCGCCAAGATCGTGCAGTCGAAACCCCCAGCTATGCTCATCATCGAGATAGCTCCCGGTCCGGCGGGTCTTTCCGATGCCGTTTGCACAGGCCCAGAAGAGATTATGCCAATCTGCCTGGCTATGAAGATGTTCGGCCAAATCCAACCAGATCTCGCGCCGGTGTGGGGCTTCCAGTCGCGCTCTTTCGAGCCAGTTGATCTTCCTGGCCGGGTCAGTCCGTGCGAGGTAGCGCATCGCCTCCGCCCGTTCCTCGCTCCACGTACTTGTTGGCAGCTCCAAATACCGTGAAAGCAGTGCAGTCGCCTCATCGCTTCTGTTCGCCCACATATAGTCCCGGCCGAGCCAGAAGCAGATCTGCGAATCGTCGGGATCCTCTCGATGAGCGACTTCCATCAGCGGCAGATATTGCTGCCGGGTATCTTTCGAATGATCCTGCACCTCGCACATCACGATATCGAGGCACTCCGTGGTGACTTCTGCTCCGGAGTATGAGAGAGCTTCATGGACCGGACGCTTGAACCGATATCCCCAACGATGATGAAAATTCTTCGTCGGCCAGCCGCGCAAGATCGCTGGATCGCCGGGATGTGCCCGGTAGACCGTGCGGCAGAACAGGGCCGTCGTATCGGCTGACCACGCAGCCTCGAGCCTCTCCCGCCATCCCGGCTCGAGATAGCGATCCATATCCATGGAACAGCAGACATCGACATCGGATGGAATGAGCGCCATTGCAGCGTTCCGCGCGACATCAAAACGCCAGGGACGGACCGAAATCGTGTGAACGATGACGCCTGCACGTTGCAAACGCTCTACCGTGTCGTCACTGCTACCCGTGTCCGCCACAATCCGAT
This sequence comes from Bradyrhizobium sp. AUGA SZCCT0105, assembly GCF_018129565.1. Classification (NCBI taxonomy): domain Bacteria; kingdom Pseudomonadati; phylum Pseudomonadota; class Alphaproteobacteria; order Hyphomicrobiales; family Nitrobacteraceae; genus Bradyrhizobium; species Bradyrhizobium sp. AUGA SZCCT0105. The sequence continues at coordinate 1,981,014 of NZ_JAFCMK010000001.1, forward strand.
AGTCGGCATCCAAGGCAGAGTGCGCCCAGCGCTCGGCATGCGCGGCCTCGTTCAATGCAATCGTGTAGACTGCGACTTTCAATCGGGCTCCTCAGCGAACGCCAAAGTGAAGCGGGCTTTTCTGGTCGTCGGTTCAACGTGCACTTATCAAGCCGGATCCACCCCGCTTGCGGATGGCAACCAGCCCTCCCATCAACTTGGCCCTGGCCAACTCATAATGACTTTCGAAAAAGAGAATATCCACGAACTGGTGGGCGATGCGGGCCACGCCAAAAGGATCCAGCGAGCGGGCTTCGTTGTGCTGCTTTATCTCGCGCAGCAGAGTCTTCGTGAGCGTAATCTTGGCCGGGTCCTCACCGGGCGGCTGCCAGTCCAGATCCTCGATGAAGTACCATCCACCATCGGCCAACAGGGGAAAGAGTTCGACCAACGATTGCTGTTCGTCGAGCGAGGCATGGCTGCCGTCATCGATGATGACGTCAAACGAGCCTGGTTCGAGCCGCGCAGCCAGATCACGCAGCTGTCCCCGGTCCGACTGATCGCAAACATGCGACGTGAACCCACTGTTGTTGAGTGCTGAGAAGTCGGTGAGATCGACGCCGGTAACATGGCAGAATGGAAAATAGCTTTGCCAAAGCGCGACCGACGGTACGTCGCTTTGATTTCCTTCCGCAAGCCCTCTGCAAAGGCCGATCTCCATGAGCCGTCGCAACGAAAATCGTCTGCTTGACAGCAAGCGCTGGTAGATCCGCGCATAGCTGTGCCGGTTGCCGGTGTGGCGGTTCTTGTCGGTATTGAACTGGTCTGCCAGATCCGCGAATGTGGGTGGGCCATCCTCGGATTTCGTGAGCATCGCGATCAAAGAGTTGGGATCCTCCGAACGGGTCTGATTGCGGGCTGTCCATAGATGCAGCCCGAACACGCGGTTATCGTTGAGGTAGTTGGCGAGCTCGCTGGCCGGCCGCTGAAAGGCATTAACCTCGGTCCAATCGATCGAGTTGAAGAGGACTGGACTGAAGACGCTCGCACGCAATTCCTGGCCTTCGGATGATGCGATATAGTCGGACAGCAGTTTGGGCCCGATGTCGCCAAACATGATCGGTTCTTTACTGTACAAGCAGTCGACCGAACGCTCGTACAGGGTACGCAAGTGGCGGCTGAATGGCTTGGCATAGATCACATTGCCGCAAACGAAGTGCCGGCGATGTCCGCCGCGCCATTGCAGGTTGAAGAAGTAGTCGCCGACGAACGGGAATGGCTTTAGCAGTATAACGTCGGAGTCCATCCAAAGACCGCCATGCTCGTAAAGCAGGGCGTATCGGAATATGTCGCTGAAGAATCGCACTTCCGACCGAGCAGCCGCTCGATCGAACAGCGCCTTGGGCACAACATCCGACGCGTTCCGAATGTCGATCCCTCGCGCCGCAAGGAACGCGAACTTATCAGGCGAATAAGTCCAGATGCGAACCGCATGCCCGACGGCGCGCATTGACGATGTCGCGGCCATCAGCGTTCGGTGCTGATCCGACATTGGCTCGTAGAACAGATTGATTTGCGGCAACGGCCCGGATTCGTCTCCGAGCAGGGGGGCAATCCGGTCATCGAAGGCTTTAGTCGAGCTGAGACGTCCTTCGGTGGAATCAGCGAGGCGGAGGAATGGGGCGAGGCTCTCGAAGAAAGTTTCGGTTGATTGTGCCTCTGCGGCGTCATTCGTCGCGACCGGGAGCGGGGCAATCAGGTAATTCTGGATCCCGTCATAGCGTTGGTATTGTCCGACGGTATGGTATCCGTATTGAGCACACCAGTTTTCGAAGGCAGCGCCCGCGGAATCCCATATCTCGATGAAGATGGTCGGACGCCAACGTTTGATCGTTTCGCGCAGTCCATCGAGTATCTCGAACTCCATTCCCTCAGCGTCGAGCTTGATGAGTTCTATCGGTTCATCAAGCAGTACGGAGTCGCCGGGAATTGCATCGGCCTCGCCGAGCGGATCGGCGAAGAAGCGGGTGTGGCCGAGATTGTCAGGGTCGGGCGTTTCCTTGCGGAATCTGCCGCATCTCGCACCGAGCGCGGTGCCGAGATTGCTCATGTCTATGTTTCGGCAGCCATTCATGCTGCAGTTTATCTTGAGAATCGATACGGCGACATCATTGGGCTCGAAGACGATGATCTTTGGAGCGTTCGTGAACTTCGACATGTATATCGCGTGATTGCCGACGTTTGCTCCAATGTCGACGAATGCCCCGGTTCCTCGGTAGTGACTCGCAATGAGTCCAAGCTCCTCGCTCTCGTAGAACTGTCCTTGCTGGTGAAACTTCATCACCGCGTCTGACGGGTTGGTCACGAAGAATCGGACCGGCTGCCCCTTTACAACGGACTCGACGACGGAGCCGAGCGGGAGGGATGGGCGGCGCCCGGTCCGGCCGTCCCAAATCTCGTTGGTGCGCTCCAGCATGCGACGGACGTCGTAAGCCTCGATCGTGGCGATCCACGATTCAGAGTCCGCAACGCTGTAGGATACAAGCAGCCGCTGCTGATCCGGATGCCAGGCTAGCCCGGCCGCAAATTCCACGCCCTTTCGATTGAAATAGAACGGGCGGCTGACTGCCACCATCCGGTTCGAATTGTTGAACCAGACGAACCGGTGGTAGTAGAAGCGTCTTCGTTCGGCCGGGCGCCACTGCACCTCGTGGATGACAGCAAGCCAACCGTCGTCGAATGGAACCAGTTGCGTGCCGCCGCGAAAGCGCGTCGCTGAAATGCGGGGAGGGTGCTCCTGAAGCGTTTTGCCTTCGGCGTTTACGACGCGGGTCGGGTCGCAAAGATACAGAAAGTTTAGGTCGCCATCCGCGACCTGAGGCATCCAGTTCTTTTCATCTCGTTTTGGGCCTTCGGGCTCAAGCTTTCGCCATTCAACCAGACGATAGTGCCTGCTCTCGTCCTGCTGCAGCCGTGCCAGCACCTGTTCGCACCAGCCCTCGGGCGTGAGCTCTCGCACGCAGGCGATGCTCCATAGGGCGTCGCGCCAGGCGAACAATCGCATGTCTTCGAAGCCTTGAACCCCCGGAAAGGCAGGTGGCGGCATGTCGCTGGGAGGCAGAATTTCGGTGCTGGAACGGACCGAGAGATCGTCGCCAAGATGAAGAAGGAAGTTGCGCGTCTTGATCGGTTCGCCATCGGAGGTCCGATACTCGAGCCCGTCTTCCGTCATGGCGTAATTGACCGCCCTCTGAGCGACAAGAATCTGGTCCCCCAATCGCGTCACCGACGGATTGAGCGGGACATAGCCGTCGGGCGCGGAAAAGTCGATCCGCTTCGGCGCGAACGAGGGCAGGACGACGTTCGCTGGCTGTACATAGAAATGCAGGTTTGACCACGCCAGTTCGCGCGGCCCGTCGGCAACGTCCCGGTTGAGCGCGAGATAGTTGCACGCTGCAAAGCCGCGGTTCCTTCGCTCCATGTCGCCGGCGTAGTTCGCTGCGATCGAATACTCCTCAAGCAGTCCGGTTTTGTAGACATGGTCCTCCACAAACAGGATGTCCGACCTGGGATATCCGATTGTCAGCCCGAACTCCGCGAACAGCGCCGCCGTGTGGTTCTGCCCTCTTTCCCGGTGAAACCTCGAGAGGTCGTAAAGCGGCTCCGCCCGCTGTGACCGTTCATTGAACGCCTGGAGAGCTTTGCTGACAAATCCGGCGTCGTCACCCATGCCGCGCAGGCAGCGCGCCTGTTGCAGGCGCGCCATCCAGGCTTCTTCGTCCCAGCCGCCCATGTCGGCGCGCCTGGCATATGCATCTGCGGCCTCAGTGAGACGGCCGGCGTCGCGAAGGGATTGCGCGAGGTAGAACCAGTAACGGGTATTCCTTGGGTCGCTCTCGAGCGCCGCCTTCAGGAGACGGATGTCGCGCTCGAATTTGTCGACGCGATTGGATCCGCTGGCATGGTCGATATACGACACACCGCTGAGCTCTTCCACGCCGCCCGGCACGTCGAGGTATTCGTGAGTGACGCCGTGGTAGCGTGCGTCGGCGTCACGCCGAACCAGGCGTGTGTTGGAGTAGCTGAGGCCGCCTGATGTCATCTGCCGCAGGCGATAGCCAGGGCCGGTCAGCTTCCCGCGGAAATCCGCGTCCTCGACGACCAGCTCCATGTCTGCGTCGTCGAACAGGAGATAGTCGTAATCAAGCGGCGATGCGTAGGCATGATCGAGCGCCGCGTTGCGAGCCTGTTCGAAATTGTGAAACGGGAAACTGTGCAACTCGCCGGGAATCTTTCGTTCGGCGAAGAAGCGCTTGATGAAATCCTGCGTGCCGTCGGTCGAACCCGTATCCCCGATCACCCAGCAACTGATATGAGCCGCGACAGAACTAAGACAGCGCTCCAGATTTGCGGTCTCGTTCTTGACGATCATATTGAGGCAAAGGCGCTTGGCGTCTGACACTGCGCAAACTCTATGATTTGTGGCAATCCCGGCGTCAGACCGGAGAAATGTGCCGCTCCGATCGAGACGGATCAGCGATCTTCATCCGCGTCCTCGATATCTTTACATTAATCCAAATTCGCTGAATAAGGAGAGCAAAGGTCCTTTACGGTGAATCGCGCCGGCCGGCGAGGCGGTCCCGTATTCTTGCGGAGTGCGATCGCGCACGCGTTAATTAAAAATCCCTTGCGGCCTCTGTTCTAATCAGCTTTAAAAGAGTGCTTTCTGGGAGGCTCGCCTTTCGGGGTAGTTTTTTTATTTCGATAGTTTTGAATTCTTATTGAGATTGAGACCACCGCAGTTGCCGGTGCTTCTTGGACGCATGTGTTTTTCACACTGACGATTTCACTCCAGCACTTGGGGCTGGGGAGATCGCAGGCAGCGTATTGAGTATCGTATGTCAGATGATTGCGTAAGTAAGCCGAAGGTCTCCCCGAAGCAAGGGCCAGTGAGGCCGCCGATCACGGCGGCCGGCATCGAGTCATACGCCGGCGTGCTCTCAGCGATGGGCTTCCACGAAATTCTGGTGACCGGGAACTTGCCGCGCGGGCCGACCACCCAGAACGTCACGTATTTCATCGTCGACCGCAATACGAAGGCGATCGTATCGCAGCTCACGCTTCCCGATGCATCGAACCAGTTCAACGGCGTCGAGATCCGTCTCAAGGTTGCGCGCCTGTCCAGCGCTTATGACATCGGAATTTTTCAATCGAACGGTGAATTCAAGCCGGCAGAATTTCTTTCAGTTCGAAGTGATTTAGAGACTCCACCGTCGGGTGGAGCAAGCGGACGCGCCGCCTGAGCTTTTTTGCCAGGCGGCCTTTTTTATTGATTTCCGGGCCGAGCGCTCAAGCGCGCGGCCCAACAATTGTTTTTGGCGAAAGGACCTGGCCGATGCGCGGCAAGTCTGAATTTCTTTTTGTCGATTCATTTGTTCCGGATCTCGGCACGCTGCTGCAGAATCTGCGGCCCGAAGTCCAGGCTTTCGTGCTCGATCATCGCCGGTCTGCGGCGCAGCAGATGGCCGAAGCGCTCGAGGGGATCGAAGGCCTCGATGCGGTTCACATCGTTGCGCATGGCGCGCCTGGGCGGGTTTGCTTTAGCAGTGGTGAGTGGACGGTTGAAACGGTTGCGCGCGACGCGCCCGAACTTGCAGCGCTCGGTCGTGCGCTATCCACCGATGGCGATCTGAGGCTTTGGAGTTGCGAGACAGGGGCGGGACCTGTCGGCGCAGCATTCGTGCAGGCACTTTCGGACGCGAGCGACAGCTATGTTTCGGCTGCGTCCGGGTTGGTGGGTGCCGCGGCGTTCGGTGGTCGATGGGACTTGCCGGTGTCGTCAAGTGCCGAACTCGCGCCGCCTCTCACTGAAGCCGGAGCGGCGGTTTATGCGGGCCTGTTGAGCCTTGAGGTCACGCTCACCGGTTCGCTCGACACAACAGCCAATATTTCAAGCAGTTTTGCCGTTCAGTACTATGTCACGACTTCGACTGGGATAATCGTAGCCAGCTTTTCGTTACCCTCGAACAACGCAAGCCCGTTTACATCTGTTCAATTGATCATCGACGTTCCTTCGAGTGGAACGTACACGATCACCGCAATTCGTCCGGACAGCAGTAACAACAACCAGTCGGGTAATACCGTTATTGCCGCGGGGTCCTTTACCGTTCCCGCCTCAGGCGCCGGGACGGTAAGCGGCGCAGACACGACGAACAACGACGGCGTGTTTCAGCTAACGGCAGCTTCATCGGCGAGCAATACTGGTCCGACGGGTGCCACGGGCGCGACAGGCTCAACCGGCGCCACGGGTGCGACCGGCGCCACCGGCGCGACGGGTGCGACAGGATCAACCGGCGCCACGGGTGCGACCGGCGCCACCGGCACGACGGGTGCAACAGGATCAACCGGCGCCACAGGTGCGACCGGCGCCACGGGCACGACGGGCGCAACAGGATCAACCGGCGCCACAGGTGCGACCGGAGCCACCGGCGCGACGGGCGCGACAGGATCAACCGGCGCCACGGGTGCGACCGGAGCCACCGGCGCGACGGGCGCGACAGGATCAACCGGCGCCACGGGTGCGGCAGGCTCAACCGGTGCAACGGGTGATACCGGCGCAACCGGCGCGATAGGATCAACTGGCGCTACGGGCGCGACCGGAGCCACGGGCGCGACTGGCGCAACCGGAGCCACAGGTGCAACCGGAGCAACCGGCGCAACGGGTGACACCGGCGCAACCGGAGCTACAGGATCGACCGGTGCCACAGGCGCAACGGGTGATACCGGCGCAACCGGTGCGACAGGATCGACTGGAGCCACGGGCGCGACTGGTGACACCGGCGCAACCGGCGCCACAGGTGCGACTGGCGCCACGGGTGCAACGGGTGACACCGGCGCAACCGGAGCCACGGGATCGACGGGAGCCACGGGAGCAACGGGTGACACCGGCGCCACAGGAGCCACAGGATCGACCGGCGCCACGGGTGCGACGGGTGATACCGGCGCAACCGGAGCCACGGGTTCGACGGGAGCCACGGGCGACACCGGCGCCACCGGATCGACCGGCGCCACGGGCGCGACGGGTGACACCGGCGCAACCGGAGCCACAGGATCGACCGGTGCCACAGGTGCGACGGGCGACACCGGCGCAACCGGAGCTACAGGTTCGACCGGCGCAACGGGCGCAACGGGTGATACCGGCGCAACCGGTGCGACAGGATCGACTGGAGCCACGGGCGCGACGGGTGACACCGGCGCAACCGGCGCCACAGGTGCGACTGGCGCCACGGGTGCAACGGGTGACACCGGCGCAACCGGAGCCACGGGTTCGACGGGAGCCACGGGCGCGACGGGCGACACCGGCGCCACCGGATCGACCGGCGCCACGGGCGCGACGGGTGACACCGGCGCAACCGGAGCCACAGGATCGACCGGTGCCACAGGTGCGACGGGCGACACCGGCGCAACCGG